>JAIYAT010000028.1 GCA_027488905.1 Bacteroidota bacterium | reverse complement strand
GATTACCTCGACCAAAACAATAAAATTAGGTTTGGGGTAGATAGGGTTAGAAAAGAGCTAAAACCACTTGTAACTTTTGGCTCTCATGCAGCAGCTTTGCAATACCTCAATAGCATGATAGATGTTTACGGCTTATGTCCGAAACTATGCAACAGCCAAACCAACACGGGCCCTTGTATTTCAGTTAAAAACGAAATTTGTGATGGCTATTGCTTGGTTCAAGAAAATGTAGCAGCATACAACACTAAGGCACAAGCCTTCTTTGACCAACTACTTGCAGATAAAAAAACATATTACATTGTAGGCAAAGGAAGAAACTACAAAGAGCAAAGTGTGGTGGTTTACGAACCTGGTAGTTTTGTAGGCTATACCTTTGTTTCTATCAAAGAGCAGTTAGATTTCGACCAGGTAAAAGACAGTTGCGAAGCGCTTAAAATTAACAGCTTAATGGAATCTGTATTAAGCCAAGTGGTAAGTGGCGAAAAAAGTAAAGGTTTCAAAGTTTATACGCAATTGCGCATGGCTATCCACTAATGAGGGATGGGTTCAAACAGAAAATTCTTGCATTCCATTACCATTTCAGCATCAATGCTGGTAAGCTTGGCCAATGAAATTTCATTTACCAAAGCAGGGTCGTATGCCGTTTTTACTTTTATATAATTACTCGTAAATCCAAACATGGTATTGCCATCACTCTCGGCTTCCCACAACACTGGATAGGTATTTCCAAGATGCTCTTCATAAAATGCCCTGCGTTTTTTATCCGATAAAATATGCAGCATTTTGCTTCTGTCTGCACGCACATGCATGGGTACTTTTCCCGGTAGTTTAAAGGCTGTGGTATTCTCCCTTTCGCTATACGTAAATACATGTAAATAAGAAATTGGGAGTTCGTTTAGGTATTGGTAAGTCTCTAAAAACAACTCCTCAGTTTCGCCTGGGAAGCCAACAATTACATCCACTCCAATGCAACAATGTGGCATAAGTTGCTTAATTTTTTCAACCCTCGAAGTGTACAAAGCAGTTAGGTATTTCCTGCGCATGCTTTTTAGCAAAGTATCCGACCCAGCTTGCAATGGGATATGAAAATGAGGAACAATTTTAGGTGATTGTGCCACCCATTCTATGATTTCATCACTTAATAAATTGGGTTCAATACTACTTATTCTAATACGTTCTAAGCCTTCAACTTGGTCTAAGGCTTGCAAAAGTTGGTAAAAGTTTTGGTTTGAACCAATCCCAAATTCGCCAGTATTTACGCCCGTCAACACAATTTCTTTGGTGCCTTGCGCAACAATTTCGTGGGCTTGCTTTACCACATTTTCAATGGTATCGCTTCTGCTTTTGCCACGGGCTAGCGGAATGGTACAAAAAGAACAGAAATAGTCGCAACCATCTTGAACTTTAAGGAAAGTTCGGGTTCTGTCGCCAATAGAGTAGGAGGAATGGTACTCTAAAACTTCCTTTATTTTACCTTCCCTTATTTCAGCAATTTCTTTTTTTCGGGTTGAACCAAGGAATTGATGCAGGTTAAATTTTTCTGCAGCACCCAAAACCAAGTCTACTCCTTCGATGGCTGCAATTTCTTGCGGTTTAAGCTGCGCATAACAACCTATAACCACGATAAAAGCAGCAGGATTATGTCTCAAAGCTTCTTTCACAATGCGTTTGCATTTCTTATCGGCATTGTCTGTAACAGAGCATGTGTTAATTACATAAACATCTGCTCCTTCTTGAAACTGAACTTTAGCATAACCCTCTGCAAGCAAGGATCTGCCAATGGTTGAGGTTTCAGAAAAGTTTAGTTTACAACCTAAGGTATAGAAAGCAACTGATTTAGACATAATTGGGGCGCAAAAGTAACCCTAAAATCTCAAAGCCACAAGCAAAGATATTTGTAATTTTAAGGATTAATTATGCTACCTATTCATTGAAATTAATGACTAAGTAGTATATTTCCCCTTGAATGAAAAGAAGAATACTAGTATTTTTTATTTGGCTATTACCAGTGTTGGCTTTGGCTCAAAACTGTAAAATTGTCACTGGAACCAATAAGGTTTGTCTAGGAAACACAATGTTGTTTACAGTTACATTTGACGCTGGCTTTACAGCACAATCTTATGCTTGGAACTTTGGAAACGCTGCTACCAGCTCACAGGCCAGTCCAGTTTACCAATATCCCTTAAGAGGTGTTTTTACCCCAACAGTAACCATTAATTTTATGGGTGGTGGTTCTTGCACAGTTAGCGGAGAGCCAATTAGAGTGGTTGGAAATCCTAATGCAGATTTTCAAATTACTACAGCTTTATCCCAATGTTTTAAGAACAATCAAACTTGTATTACAGATTTAACTACTCCAGGGCCAGACAATGCCCCAATACAAACCCGCTTATTTTTATGGGGTGATGGCGCGTTTTCTAATCAAAGTCCACCCGTTGGAAATTCACTTTGCCAAACTTACACAAACCCGCTAGGTGGCGTTTATACCTTAACCATTGAAGTGTATGATACCAATAATTGCTCTGCTAGAAAAGAAAGAAAGGATGCCATAACTGTATTTTCTAAAATGCAGGAAGTAAGTTTTAGAACCAATTATACTACCCAGTGCTTTTCTACACCTGCGCTATTTACCAACACATCTAAAATTCCGCAATCTCAAGTGAAAAGTTATATTTGGGATTTTGGAGATAGCACAACGGCCACAAGTCCATGGACCAACTTTACAAAGAATTACACCAAATCAGGCATATTTACAGCTAGGCTTATTGTAGAAGATTTAAATGGCTGTAAGGATACAGCTATTGTTTCACCGGCAGGAGAAAATTATAAATTAGATTCTACCATTTACCTAGATAAGGTAAAAACTTGTTATAATAAGAACAGTTTTACTTTCGTATCTAGGAATTTTTACCCAGGTGCCATGGTAAATTGGGCTATCTATAAAGTAGGAAATCCTATTAGGATTGATACCTTAACCTATACCAATATGGATAGTGTTTCGTTTACAGATTGTGGGCAATTTCAATTAAGGATGTATGTTCGACTAGGCAATTGTTCATTTAGAAGAGATACCTTACTAGAAGTCTTAGGGCCAAAAGCAGTTATGGAAACTCCTTTGGATAAAGTTACAAATAGCATTCAATGCGAAATTCATGACACAGTAATTTTTAGAGGCCCTCCACCAGCAGATAGAAGTTGTTTTTATCAAAATAGTAATATCCTTCGCATTTGGGATTTTGATGACCCATTTGCGCCTGCCTGTACCACCGATATTAAATTAAATAAAAATGTCGGACTTAACTGTCGATATAGCAAAGACAGCATGAATGTTAAGCATCGATATACACCTGGAAAGGAACGTTGCTATTATCCAAAATTAACCTTAACAGATTTAAATAGTGGATGCACCCATTATGATACGGTTGGCTTAAAACTTACAGCCCCAGATGCAGGTTGGGATAGCACAATTTCGCCTATCAGAAGAGGATTATATTATAAAGGTGTTGCATGTTTAAAATCTGGTATTACGTTTCATATAGAAGAAACGCTTCCGCTTTGTGGTAGAGAGCAAGCCTGGATAATGCCAGATACAGCCTGTGACAATGCTGTTTGGATAAAAATTGATTCAACTTCGAATACGTATGAATATTCTTATCAATCAACTTGTAGCAAAGATGGTAAAGTTACCGTTGGATTAATTATTAAAAATGGGTTAGATAAAAATGGAAATCCTTGCTATGATACAGCTTACTACCCTGTAATGTTTACCTTTTTTCCGCTTGACCCAAGTTTTGATATAAAAACTACCAGTACTGGATGTGGACCTTTTAGTATCAAGCTTACCATGAATGATAGTATTCAAGATAGTTTGGTAAAAGCAGTTTTTTCTGGTAGTGTGAATAGAACCCTTACTTTTAATCTAGGTGATTCAATTATTCCAACCCAATATTTTACCTTTCCAACACCCGGAATAAAAAGAATAAAACTTGAGCTATACAATACCCGTGGTTGTATTTTGGATTTTCAAAAAGACATATTTTTTGGATTCTTTAAAACCTTTCAACCTGATAAAGAAATTGTTTGTTTGGGAGATTCTGTTGAATTAAGAGACAATGTAAGTTATTATAATAGTACGGTGCCTTTTTGGAAGAATCCGGCAAGGGCAACGGCTGGTAAAGAACAACTTTACTGGGATTTTGGTGACGGAAGAGGCTTTGCTACTTCTGGACCAAACCCTAAGTTTAAATATCCTAAAGTAGGCAATTTTAGATTAAGAATGGTTGCAGTGGATAGTGTTGGTTGTAGAGATACCTTTATTTATAGCATTTTGGTGAAAGTAATAGATGTGCAAGCAGCCATTAAAAGCATGCAAGCAAGGTATTTATGCGCCCCCCAAATTTTAGCTTTTGAAGATCGCTCAAAATACATCGATTCTAGTGCTTTGTTAGGGCAACCCCCATTTGATGCAATTACAAGTTGGTACTGGGATTTTGGTGATAATAAAACACCAAGTTTACTTCCAAATCCTGTGCATGCTTTTACCGCTAATGGCACGTATAATGTTAAGTTAAAAATTACTTCAGGGAAGGGTTGTATAGACTCAGCCTCCGTGCCAATTTGGATCGATGGTCCAAGACCAAGGTTTGACATCGTGAGCGATACTATTGGTTGTGCTCCATTTACTGTGAACTTAAAAAATACAACGGGTTATCCTTTGATCAATTGGGTTTGGTATTTTAGGGACCAATCCAACTCCATTGCCAGCACCAAACTTGATACAAATGTTAAATTTACTTACGTAAACCCTGGTACGTACAAAATCTATGTAGTGGGTGAAGACACCATATTTGATCCCTTAACAGGAAACTTTAAAACATGTTTGGCTGTATTTCCAGATTCCTTGAATGTAAATGCTGAACGCAGAACCATTAGGGTTTTACCATCGATAGGTGCCAGCATCATTGGGCCAGATACCGTTTGTAAAGACGAGCCATTCAACCTAATTGCCCGGCCAAGAGGCTTATATCAAGGGTTTAATTGGTTTGTTACAGATACAAGTCTTGCTAAGCAAGAATTATTTCCTGACACTGTACTTGCGCATGTTTACAATAGAATTGGTAGATACAGGGTTAAGATGTTTCCTTTACTTAGTGGAAATAAATGCACAGATACTAGTTTCAAATTTATTACAGTAACAGATGTACTTGCAGATTTTGAAATGGATCAAACAGAATTACCTTTGGTAAGATTTACCAATAAATCTTTAGGTGCAGTTAGATATGAATGGGATTTTGGGCATCCTTCGTCTGGGCAAAAGAACTTTTCTATTTTAGAAAACCCAACACACAATTTCATTGGCGATTCAGGTTCGTTTATGGTTTGTTTAAAGGCGTTTAATGCACAAGATTGCATGGATTCTATATGCAAGCTAACCTTTCCAGCAGAGATTAGAATCAAGATACCAAATGTTTTCACACCTAATGGAGATGAGGTAAATGACAATTATGATATTGATGCTATTGGTATCACTAAATACAGCCTAGATATCTATAACAGATGGGGAGAAAAAGTATATGAATCAACCCGAGATGGATTTGGAGATGATGGAATTAATTGGAATGGGAAGGTAAATAATACTGGAAAAGAATGCCCAGAAGGAACTTATTATTTTGTGTTTAACTACCAATTGGCCAACATGCTGGAATCTAAAAATGTACATGGAACCATTACTTTGATTCGCGATTAATTAGGTTCAAACAAACTTTTCTTTACGAAGCACTTCCACAGTGCTGATAAAGGCTACGATGCTAAATTTGTCGAAGTACTTGGCAGAAATTGTTTCCATAATTTTTAGGGCTACTTCTTCCTTTACTAAAGTTTCTATTTTGATATTTCTGCCTTCCCAATCGGTGAAGTGTTTAGAATGAATGCCTTCGCCTTCAACTTCTGCAATGGTATATCCTTTGCAACCGCATTCTTTGATGTCTTTGATTAACTTATGCTGTAAGGCATCTAAGGCAATAATAGTAACAAGTTTTAGTGTAACTAGATTCATATTTATTGGCATAATAGTGTTGCAAAATAATGGTAGAGTGGAATTCCTAAGGTAACATTAAACGGAAATGCAACCGCTAGTGCGGCGGTTAAGTAATAACCAGGATTAGCTTCTGGAATGGCTATTCTTACTGCTGCTGGTGCCGCAATATATGAAGCACTCGCACATAAAACACCAAAAATGGTGGCGGTTCCTACATTTAATCCAATGAAGGAGGCCAACCAAATTCCTATAAATGCATTTAGAATTGGAATAAAAATAGCGGCTAAAACCAATCGAAGTCCAACTTTTTTAAGGTCTCCAAGTCGCCTACCCGTAACCAAACCTACTTCTAAAAGGAATAAACAAAGTATCCCTTTAAATGGCGCATCAAAAAACGGACTAACCTGCTCATATCCTTTATCACCGCTGGCTAATCCTATGAGTAATCCACCAATGAGTAAAACAAAACCTTTTCCAGTAAGTAGCTCTTTTAAAATCTCTTGTTGAGAATTTAGTGTTTCTTGCTCTCCAGGTTGATTTCGTTTGGCAAGGTAAAGCGCCATCATAATGCCGGGCACTTCCATAATGGCAAGTAATGCACTTACAAATCCTTCATAAGGAATATTATTAGTTTCCATATGAACCAAAGTTTGGCTAAAAGTTACCACACTTACAGAACCAAAATGTGCTGCCATTGCTGCAGAATTTATGGAATCAAACCCAGCGAGTCTCTTTAGAATGTGATAGGCATAAATCGGAATTGCTAAGCACATTAGTATTGCAATGATTCCTGATTTATAAAAATCAACAAAGGGTGTATGGGTTAATTTAACTCCTCCTTTAATGCCAATGGCAAATAATAAATACACCGTCAACCCTAGGTACATACCTTCAGGCAACTTTAAATCACTTCGAATAATAGTTGCAAAAACGCCAAGCACAAATGCGAGAACCATCGGAGAGCTTAAACTATTGAGTAGTGTTTCTATCATATAAATTAAAATGGATATCCAACTCCAAGGTTAAAAATTGTCTTGTACCAAAACTTATCCAAGGCACCATAATCATCTAGCACATATCTTTCTTTTTCTGGCATTCTTGGGTCAAAGATAGGTATTGCAGCATCTACCCTAAGGATAAGAAAATCTAAATTTAGCCGAATGCCAATGCCAGCGCCCATAGCCAATTGCTTGTAAAAGGTTTTTGTATTGAAAACGGCACCTTCTCTTCCATCATCTTTAATTCTCCAAATATTTCCAGCATCAGTAAATACTGCACCCTCTATAAAATGATTGTAAATATTGAACCTATATTCTAAAGAGACCTCCAGCTTAACATCTCCGCTTCTATCCAAACCCCCTTCGGCATCGTAACCCCCTGGTCCAATAGACCTAGGTAAGAAGGCTCTAATGCTGTTTGCTCCGCCTACAAAGAATCGTTTATCAAATGGTATAAAATCTGGTGAATTACCAAATGGAACTGCTAAACCCATAGCAAGCCTTCCTGCAACCCTATTGTTTACATCTAGGTATTTGTTGTATCGCAAATCTGCAAAAGTTTTAATGTATTGAAAGTAACGTACCCCAAAAAAACTCCTAAATCCACTGTCATTGGGCTCAAAGCCAAACGTTCTATTTCCTAATTCTAATAGGCTTCCTGCTAACTCAAGTACATCCCACTTTATAAAGGTGAAATTCTTTCGTTTAGGGTCATTTTGATTGTTGTAAATAAATCCACCTTTGAAACTTGTAACAAAGTTATTGCTAAAGACACTTTGCAAATACTGATCGTTTTTACTTTGCGCCTCAAGGTCTGGATTATTGAAACCAGTTTTTATATAACTGAATTCTGCTGGAGAAAAATAGTAGCTAAATCGCTTTTTTGTTATTTGGTAGGTTAAAGATAAACCGTACACATTGCGTATCCAATCTACATTCTTTTCCCAAATAGTGGTTGCAGAAAGTATACTTCTATTGGTAACGTTTAGGCGTTTGCCTTTGAATCTATTTAAGAAAATTAGTTTTGGGAAAATGAGGCTTAGGTTGAGGTTCGATTCAAAACTATTAAACAAAGGACGTTTGGGAATATTCTCTCCTTGCTGGGCTTCAATAGAGATGCGATAGGTTAGTTGTAAAATCTCTGCATTTCTAAAAATATTATTATTTGAAAGTGTTATTTGAGAAGCAATTCCATAGTTACGACCAGTTGAATTTGAAATTAAGTTGGATTGGTCTGAGGTAATGGCTTGTGGTTCTATGATAAAATCATATTTGCTTGCTGGCTGAAGCCGTATAAAATAACTAATACTTGCGCTATCTGTTCCTGAGTTTTCTGGAATTGCATTTAAATTTACAGATTTAAAAATTCTTAAATCGTTAAGCCGATTAAAACTGGCATTTGCCAATTCTTCTTTAAAAACTGTTCCAGGCTTAAATAGGATGGTATTTTGTAAGATTTCTGGGTTGAGTTTATAGGTATTTGGAAAATAATAGAAATCTTTGAAAAGCAAGCTGTCCTTTCCCCAAAGATTTGAGTCAATTTTATTGGGTTCAATCCTAATACCTATTTGTTTTATTTTATAGGGTTTGAACCTATTAAAGTTGGGTGGATTAGGAATGTTTATGCCTAAATTCACTTGAAAGTTTCCAAGGTTGGTGTCTAAGTCATAACTAATATTCTCTTTCGTAAAATCAAAGTATCCATGGTTTCTGTAAACCTCCGCTAATCTTGCTTTTTCTTTTAGGAAGCGTTCAAAGGAAATTCTGAAAGTGTATTTAGTATAAGAATCATCCATGTTTCTCCTAGCGATTGAATCTAGTATTTTATCTGCAATGTGGAGGCTAACATCTTTTATTTTATAGAAGTTATTTGGCTTTACAATATAGGTTACCTTTTTTTTGTGAATCCTACCTTTAACTTCATAGCTTATTTCTGGCGTATAAAACCCCTGTGTTTTTAAGTAGTTTTTGATGCCTATAACAGATAACTCGATTAATGAGGAGTCTAGGATAACTGGAGCTTCACCAATCCTAATTTGAAATAATCTGCTATATCTGGTGTTCGGAAATCTTGCTCCCAATTTATAAGACCTTAATCCAACCCTTGTTAGACCAAGCAATTTTTTGTTTGGTTTTTGTTTAATATAGTCGTTAAAATTAGAACTAAGTAGTTTGCCGTCTCTGTTACCTTCAACTTTTAAATTGTTTTCGTATAAAAATGCACCTTCTTTTCGAGCAAGTTTTGGTAAATTGCAGGCCTGCATAATTACAGTGAGCAAAAGCAAAACATATATAGAGCGTATTTTTACCAGAGCCGACATTAAGTTTGTTAAATCTTTAGGTGAAAGAAGTTTTAGATATGCAAATAAGCTATTTGTTGCTGAAGGAAACAAATCGGTTCAAGATATTCTTACCTCGGGTATAAAGGTAAGCCGAATTTTTTGTTTAGAACCTTGGTTCAACCAAAATTATTTGAACTTGCCAAAAAGTATAGAAATTACTTTTATCCATCAAAAAGACCTTAACCAGCTTACTACCTTAAAGAGTACTAGGGAGGTTTTAGCAATATGTGAGATGCAAACGCTTTGGTTCAACCCGAAAACCTTAGAAGGATTAGCCCTTGCAGTTGATACTTTACAAGACCCAGGAAATTTAGGAACGATTATAAGATTGGCAGATTGGTATGGCATAAAAACAATACTTTGTTCTGAACCAACCGTTGATTGCTACAATACTAAGACCATTCAAGCTACAATGGGTTCTATAGGCAGGGTAAATATTTTTTATGGTGATTTGGCTAAATGGTTTTCGGAAGCAGCATTGCCAGTAGTTGCCGCAGAGATGGATGGTATTGCCGCTCGTGAATTCTCCTTTCCAGAAAATTGCATTTTATTAATAGGAAATGAAGGACAGGGCATCAGTAGAGAATTAAAGGACTATATTCACCAATCCATTACCATTGAAAAAAGAGGCAATGCCGAAAGTTTAAATGCTGCTATGGCTGCAACAATTTTGGTAGACCGGTATTTTGGTCAGGCCTTTTAATGCTTGGCATAGCAATTGCAACTTTAATCTCTGCCTTTAAAAAATTACAATATACAAGATATGAACAAAGAGCATGATTCCTTGATTTTTAGCAATATACTTTCAGATGAAGGAGATTCTTCAGATTTTATTTCCTTATTGAGCCAAGAGGAAGAAGACCAAATGAACAAGGAAGATATGCCGGAGATGCTGCCAATTTTACCGCTTCGAAATACCATTTTATTTCCTGGCGTGGTAATTCCAATTACAGTAGCCAGAGATAAATCTATACAATTACTTAAAGAAGCCAATAAATCTACTGAAAAACTAGTGGGCGTGGTAGCCCAAAAATCTTCAGAAATTGAAGAGCCACTGCGCGAAGATTTATATGAAATTGGAACCATGGCAACTATTTTACGCATGATTAAAATGCCCGACGGCAGCACAATGGCTGTGATTCAGGGTAAGCGTAAGTTCAAATTAACTGGCCAAATGGTTACTGAACCCTATTTAAAATCCAATATCATTGCCTTACAAGAGCCAGATTTAATAGAAAGCGAAGAAACCCGCGCAATGTCAGAGTCTATCAAGGATTTTGCACAGCGTATCATCAACGTTTCACCGCATATTCCTAGTGAAGCCGGTAATGCGCTTAAGAAAATTAAAAGCCCTACCTTCCTTATTAATTTTGTTTCATCTAACCTAAATGCTGAACTTAGCGTTAAACAAGAAATTTTAGAGGAGTTAAACTATAATAGCAGAGCGCATAAAGTTTTAGAAGCCCTAAAAAAGGATTACCAATTTACAGAACTTAAGGCCCAAATAGAAAGCCGTGTGCGCGGCGATTTAGACAAACAACAAAGAGATTATTTCCTTCACCAACAAATAAAAGCCATTCAAGAGGAACTAGGTGGAGATAATCCTGAACGAGACATAGAAAATCTTCATAAGGCTGCTTCAGAAAAGAAATGGGATGCCAAAGTATTTGAAGCTTTTAACAAAGAATTGGATAGGCTGCGAAGGACAAACCCAATGGCACCCGATTATAGCATTCAACTCAACTACCTTCAATTGCTTTTAGACCTTCCTTGGAATGACTATAGCAAAGATAATTTCGACTTGAAGCATGCTGAACAAATACTTGATGAAGACCACTTTGGCCTCGAAAAGGTGAAGCAAAGAATCCTTGAATACCTAGCAGTGCTTAAGTTAAAGAACGATATGAAAAGTCCGATTCTTTGCCTTTACGGACCTCCAGGTGTGGGAAAAACATCTTTAGGGAAATCCGTTGCCAAAGCATTGGGTAGAAAATATGCAAGAGTTGCACTTGGTGGATTAAGCGATGAAAGTGAAATTAGAGGTCACCGCAGAACTTATATTGGTGCAATGCCTGGTAGAATTATTCAAAACCTAAAAAAGGTGAAAACCAATAATCCAGTTTTTGTTTTGGATGAGGTTGATAAAATGGGTACCAGTTTTAGAGGTGACCCTAGCAGTGCGCTGTTAGAGGTTCTCGACCCAGAGCAAAATGGGACTTTCTATGATAATTATGTAGAAATTGAATATGACTTGTCGCATGTTATGTTTATTGCAACTGCCAATTCACTAGATAGTATTCAGCCGGCTTTGCTTGATCGCATGGAAATCATTGAAATCAACGGCTATACCATGGAAGAAAAGGTTCAAATTGCTAAGAAATATTTAATACCAAAACAAAAGGCAAACCATGGTTTAAAGAAAGGTGACTTTGAATTGGGAGACAGTATACTTTCCCAAATTATCGAAGGGTATACTCGCGAAAGTGGCGTGAGGGGTTTAGAAAAACAAATTGCTTCAGTAGCAAGACATATTGCCCGCGAAAAGGTGCTTGGTTCAAAATACGTTAAAAAAATTACCGCTGAGAAGTTGGTAAAGATTTTAGGTGCAGAACGCGGAGAAAAAGAAATTTACCAAGGAAATGACGTGGCTGGCGTGGTTACCGGCTTGGCTTGGACTAGTGTTGGCGGAGAGATTTTGTTTGTAGAAAGTATTCTTTCTAAAGGAAAAGGAAAACTTACCTTAACTGGCCATTTAGGCGAAGTAATGAAAGAATCTGCCATTACTGCCTTGAGTTATCTAAAAGCAAATTGCCATAAATTGGCGATTGATGAGCGTATTTTCGACCAATACGATTTGCATATTCATGTACCTGCAGGTGCGGTCCCTAAAGACGGTCCTTCTGCTGGTGTTACCATGCTTACCTCTTTGGCCTCTGTATTTACTCAAAGAAAAATTAGACCCCATTTGGCCATGACAGGCGAGATAACCTTGCGCGGAAAAGTATTACCAATTGGAGGTGTGAAAGAGAAAATTTTGGCAGCCAAACGTGCTGGTATTACTGATATTTTATTGTGCGAAGCCAATAGAAAGGATGTGCTAGAGATTAAAGCTGATTACCTAAATGAACTTAACTTTCATTACGTTAAAGAAATGTATGAGGTAATTGATTTTGCTCTGTTGCCCGAAAAGGTAAAGCATCCTATTACTTTTCAATTAGAACCTGCACCTAAGCCTGTTATATAAGGCTTAGGAATCGTATTTTTCTAATAGTTTTAAAAGAATCGCAAAGTCTTTTGGGTAAGGCGCAGTTACGTTATATGCTTTGTCGAATACAGTAAACTGAATTTGATAAGCGTGCAATGCCACTCGTTTCATCATAGGGTCGGCATTTTCCCATTTGCTTTCTTTGAACTTATTTTTAAACTGTGAAAGATAAGGCATTTTACCGCCGTAGGTTGCGTCTGCCACCAAAGGGAAGTTTTGAGAAGCCATATGAATACGGATTTGGTGCAACCTTCCAGTTACAGGTTCGGCTTGAACCAAAGTATGATGCCGAAAGTTTTTCAAGGTATGAACAATGGTTTCTGAGGGTTTACCTTCCTTAAGGTCAATTTTAGCAATGCCTTTAGCGGTTTGACCCAAAGGGAGTTTGATACTCAAATCATTCACATTTAAACTGCCTTGCGCTACGGCATGGTAAATTTTCTTTACCAATCTTTTTTCAAAGGCAATAGCCATTTCTCTGTATACCACTTCATTTTTAGCAATTACCAATATGCCACTGGTTTCTTTGTCAAGGCGATGGCATAATTGAAGGTTTTCATCATGTTTTTTAGCTTGCCTAATGATGGAAAATACATCGCCATGTCTATCGTCTAAAGAAGAATAATGCGCTGGTTTATTGATGAAAATGAAGTTTTCGTCTTCCTCAATAATCAACTCAGCAAAGGGGATAACCTTTGGTCTTTCATGCATCATAGTTATTGGCCTCCCATTTCTGATAACTCAAGCCAACGCAATTCTTTTTCGTCAAGCTTTAATTTATTAAGTTCAATTTCTTTGCTCCAATTGAGCAACTCTTCATGGCTGTTGCTCCCAGCACTTAATTGTTGTTCTAAACCTTGATTTTGTTTTTGAAGTTCGCTTATTTCACTGGCCAACTGTTCAAATTCGCGTTGCTCTTTAAAGCTTAGTTTTTTGCTTGAAACTGGGGCAATTTCTTTGGTTTCTTTGGTGATTGTGTTTTTCTTATTGGGATTATCTTTTTTTCCTTTGTTTTCTTCTAATTCGTTAAGATAATCTTGATAATTGCCATTGAAATCTCTGATATAGCCATTGCCTTCAAATACAAATAGCTTGTCAACTAAGGTATCCATAAAGTAGCGGTCGTGGGTTACTACGAGCAAACAACCTTCATAAGAATCTAAAAATTCTTCTAAAACATTTAGAGTTTGAATGTCTAAGTCGTTGGTAGGTTCATCCAATATTAGGAAGTTAGGCTTTTGCATGATGATGGTTAGCAGGTAAAGTCTGCGTTTCTCTCCACCACTCAGTGTGCTCACCCAAGCATGTTGCTTTTTTGGGTCAAACAGAAACATAGTTAAAAGTGCAATTGCAGATATTTTTTGACCTTTACCTACTTCAAGGTATTCTGCAATATCTGTAATTACCTCTATTACTCTTTTATCTTCAGTTAATTCTAGGCCTCGCTGGCCATAGTAGCCAAACCTTACTGTTTCACCTTTTACAACCTTACCACTATCTTGTGTTTCTATACCTTGTAAAAGGTTAAGAAAGGTAGATTTGCCAATCCCATTTTTACCAATGATGCCAATTCTTTCGCCAGGTGTAAATAGGTAGTCAAAGTTTTCAACGATTAGTAATTCGCCATAAGATTTTTTAAGTTGTTGTACCTCTAGAATTTTATTTCCAAGGCGCTGCATTTTCATTAAAATTTCAACTTGCTTGTCGTCTTTCTTAAAAGAGGCTTTTTCTTTGGTTTCGTAATAGGCTGTAATTCTACTTTTACTTTTGGTAGTTCTGGCTTTTGGTTGGCGGCGCATCCACTCCAATTCTTTCTTTGCAAGCTTTCTGGCCTCATCTGCCTCACGAGCTTGGTTAGCTTCTCTTGCATCTTTTTTCTCTAGGAAATAAGCATAGTTGCCTCGGTAAATAAAGAGTTTTCCAAGGTCAATTTCTATAATTTCATTGCAAACATTATCTAAGAAGTACCTGTCGTGCGTAACCAAGAGTAGGGTAGTATCCATTACTTTTAGGTATGCTTCTAGCCATTCAATCATTTGAATATCCAAGTGATTGGTTGGTTCATCCATAATCAACAAATCAGGATTATGTATGAGCACTTTTGCGAGGGCAAGGCGTTTTTTCTGGCCACCAGACAATGAACTTGTTTTTTGTGATAGGTGGTGTTGTAAATTGAGTTGCGTGAGAATGGTATGAACGCGATTTTCAATATCCCAAGCGTTTGCATTATCCATCTCCTCCATGCAGCGTTGCATTTCGTCTTGAACCAAAGGGTTTTCAGGATCCTCTTCCATTTTTTCGAGGCTGAGTTCATAACGGGCAACAATTTGTAGTAAAGCATTGTCAGAAAAGAACACAGCATCCCAAATAGTGAGTTGGGGGTCAAATTCAGGTTCTTGTTCAAGGTATGCCCATTTGATGTTTTTATCTATGGTAACTGAGCCTGCGTCAGGGTCATCTACCCCAGTTAGGATTTTTATCAAGGAAGTTTTGCCTGTTCCATTTTTGGCTATTAAGGCAATTCTTTCGCCTTTTGCAATGCTAAGGTCTATTTTTTCAAACAAGATGCGCTCGCCAAAACGCTTCATTAAATTTTCGGCACGAAGGTAAATCATGGGGGCGAAGATAGTTTCAAAAACGGGGATTGCCTAAAGTGGCTGTTGACAGTCTAGTATGTTTTTGTTAAATTTTTGGCTTATTGGCATATCAGTGAAATAAACAATTTTATAAAGTAAGTTTGCAGTATCAATTACTTAAACAAGTTTGTATAATTATGGCATCAGGTTTTTTTGCAATTTTAGATGATATCGCTGCTTTGATGGATGATGTTGCTGTTGCTTCCAAGATTGCCACCCAAAAAACAGCAGGTATACTTGGGGATGATTTGGCTGTAAATGCTGAAAAATCTACTGGTTTTATTTCGTCAAGAGAGATTCCCGTTTTGTGGGCAATAACAAAAGGCTCCTTTTTAAATAAGTTAATAATTGTTCCAATAGCCTTACTATTAAACGCATTTTTACCAGCAGCCATTAAAATTATTTTGGTTTTGGGAGGCTTTTATTTGGCTTATGAAGGGGTAGAAAAGATTGTCGAATATTTTTTTCATAAGAAAGAAACGGAGCATCCCGGTGCAGTTGAAGTGTTGGAAGAAGATGCTTCTTTAGAAAAGGTAAAAATTAAATCAGCCATTACCACAGATTTTATACTTTCTGTTGAAATAGTAATTATTGCTTTAAGTACAGTGTTAGAAAGTAGTTTGGCCTTACAAATTTTGACGGTTTCAGTGGTATCTATTCTTGCCACGGTTGGCGTTTATGGTATTGTAGCCTTGGTGGTTCGAATGGATGATTTGGGTTTTATGCTGATTGCAAAATCAAATCAAAAGGGATTTTTGAACCAATTGGGAGTGTTCTTGGTTAAAACTTTACCCGTTATTATTAAAATCTTTGCAGTGGTTGGAACCATTGCTTTGTTATTGGTTTCTGGGGGAATATTTTCTCATAACATTGACTATCTGCATCATGTTTTGCCAGAGTGGCCTTCCCTTATAAAAGAATTTACTTTTGGGATAATAGGTGGCTTATTCTTTTTGGGCTTGCTAGCTGTTGGGAAAAAAGTTTTAGGAATGTTTCGTTAATTTTTAATTTAGCTCACTTATTACCTTTGGATATTAAGGATTGGTTCAGCCAAAGCCTTGTAAAATTTTTATTGGGTGAAAGAAAACATTTAAGTTGAAATTTACTAAAGACAACACTATAGAAGCTAAAGAGCATGATTATTTGTATTATGCTACTTCTCAAATTCCAAATGCTGGCCTAGGTTTATTTACTGCTATTACAATTTATAAAGACGAAATTATTTGCTATTATGAGGGTGAGTTGTTAAGCAAAGCTGAAGCAAAAGCACGCGCTTCAAAAGGGATGGACAAGTATTTTATCATTATGCCAAATGGGAGTATTTTGGATTGTATGCAAACTCCCTGTTTTGCCAAATATGCCAATGATGCCAAGGGTTCAATAGGTTCAAACCATAAAAACAATGCTAAAATTATTTTAGATGATACTAACCAAGTATGCCTTCAAGCCACTCGTAAATTAAAAACTGGCGAAGAAATATTTTGCAGTTATGGCAAAAGCTATTGGTCTGAAATAGGGTAGGAAAAAAGCTTCACATTTTAAATAGCTGATAGTTAAGGTTTTAAATTTATACATAAGATTCTTATGTAATAAAATTTGATACCTAAGAGTTTTATGTATGTTTGTGGAGGTAAAATATAAAACAATGCTTTATTCATCAGAACTCATTAAGGGTACATTGCGGACCATCATTTTAAAACTTTTGTGTGATCAGCAAAAGATGTATGGATACGAAATAACCCAAACGGTAAAGGACTTAACCAAAGGTCGCATTCAACTTACAGAAGGTGCATTGTACCCAACCTTGCACGCAATGGAAAGTGAAGGCCTGCTTACAACCGAGGTCGAATATATTGGAAAACGGGTAAGAAAATATTATTCGGTAAGCAAACAAGGGAAGGCAAAGGCTGGTGAAAAAATCAATGAGTTTGCAGAATTTATGGAGACAATGCGCGTATTGTTGAACCTAGATTTGGGCACCTTAAAGGTACAATAAATGTATCAGATTAGCAGCGAACAAATAGATTATATGCTACAGCAAATTACCCTGCAGGGTATTAGCGACGAAGGCCTTCGGGATAGCATACTCGACCATGTTTGCTGCCTCATTGAAAATAGCCAAGGGCCCATTGATGATTTTGAGCATTGTTTTCAAAGTTACCTAAAGCAATTCTACCAAAAAAATCTTGAAGAGATTGAGGTAGAAGCACATTTATTACTCAACTTTAAAAATTACTATCAAATGAAAAAGTTTATGTTATTGAGCGGCTTAGCCGGAGCAAGTATATTGGCTATTGGCAACCTTTTTAAATTTATGCATTGGCCAGGTACTGCTATGCTCATCTTACTTGGAATCCTTTTATTATCTATGGTATTTATACCACTGTTGTTTTTTATCAAACTCAAAGAAAATCCAGTGGGCACGCAAAAGTTGCTGTTGTCATTAGGTACTTTGCTAGCCATCTTATTTTGTTTTAGTGTACTCTTTAAAATTATGCATTGGCCTTATGCAAACATGCTTGGGAACATTAGCGTCTTTGGAACTATTTTGGTTTTTGTGCCAATTTATCTTGTCAATAGTTTTAAAACAAAAGACCAACAAACCAATGCGCTTATTACTGTAATTTTAATTGTGGCTTCTGCCGGAATGTTGTATTCCTTAATGGCACCTAGGGTCTCGCATAGTTTGCAAGAAATACCTTGGAAGGTATTGCAACAGAATGAACAATCAAGCCAACAATTTAAGGCTTACAGTAGTCAAATCTTTGGTTCAGACAGTAGCGAAAATGGCAAACAAAAGTTAGCTCAATTTAAGTTGCTAAGCACCCATACAGATGCCCTTAAAAATTACTTGTTTCAAAGCATTGTGAAGACCAATGAAAACTATCAAGTTGATGCTTTAAAGGATTTCAATCCCAATGATTTGGTTATGTCTAGCTTGTTGCCAACAGATCAAAGTCAGGTGAAGGAACTTGAGGCATTTGAGCAAGCGCTCAATCAGATTTACGGTAACCAAAGCAAAGATGTTACTTGGGCAAAAGATAAGTTATTTGGCATGCGTAACTCAGATGTTTTTATGGTGCTAAATGATATTGAGAAGGAAGCGATATTGCACTTGCTAAAAGACAAATAGGAGCGGGTGAGTGTAGGGTTGAACCAATTGTTAATTTTAGGTGCCACAAAAAGTAGCATAGCTAATCTCAAATTCTTCTGGTGGAGGAAGTGTAAAATGGTTTAAGTTTTCTTGGTATTGATAGGGGTTTTGCAACACTTTTAGCAATTGTTCAAATTTTGTAAAATCTCCTTCAGCCGCTTTTTCTAAGGCTTCCTCCACCAAGTAATTTCTAGGTACAAAGGCAGGATTATTTTCTTTCATGATTTTTTGAGCATGTGCCATTCCTGTTGAATCATGAATAAGCGATTTCCAAATCCCCAACCAATTTTTAAATTCAACAGAATCCAACATTGGATTGCCTTCCTCAAATTGGTCTTTACTTAGCGCAAAAAAGGTATTGGTATAGTCCAATTTTAGCTCTTTCATTATCGCCAATAGTTCATTTACCAAGGAATAGTTTTCGGGTGAAGCATTTTCGATGCCTAATTTAAGCAGCATCATTTTATAGAATGTTTTGTGCCAAATATCTTCAAACTCGTCTATTGCTCCTTGTGCTAATTGTAAAGCTGTTTCCGGTTCAAGATGCAGCAAAGGCAGCAAGGATTCGGCAAATTTGGCCAAGTTCCATTTGATAATGCTAGGCTGATTTCCAAAGGCATAACGACCTTGGGTATCAATTGAGCTAAATACAGTTTTTGGATGATAAACATTCATAAAAGCGCATGGTCCG
Source organism: Bacteroidota bacterium (assembly GCA_027488905.1). Taxonomy (GTDB): domain Bacteria; phylum Bacteroidota; class Bacteroidia; order UKL13-3; family UKL13-3; genus B1. The sequence continues at coordinate 1,840 of JAIYAT010000028.1, read as the reverse complement.
TAATCAAATGTTTCTCCACTAATAGCAGTATTGTCTGTGTTCATCACGCCATGAATAAAACCAATTCGCATCCATTCTACTACCAGTTCTATTTGAACCAACATCACTTTTTTTAGTAAAGCCAAGGCTTGGTTTTCTTCTTGTTTAATTTCGGGGTATAGGCGTTGAATGGTATAATCCATTAGGGCTTTCATGTCTTCGGTTGACCCAAAATATCTAGCATATTCAAAGGTGCCAACACGTATATGACTTTTCATAAGTCTAAGCAAAAAGGCTCCCTCCTGTGGCTTTTCACGCTGAACCCATTCTCCTGTTTTAACCACTGCCAAACTTCTAGAGCTTTGCACCTTTAAAGCATGCATGGCCTCACTCATTAAATACTCTCTCAATACCGATTTTAAGGTGGCCTTTCCATCTCCACCTCTTGAATAGGCAGTTCTGCCACTTCCCTTTATTTGAAGGTCGTATCGTTGGTTTGCTGCGCTAACAAATTCTCCCACCACAATTGCTCTGCCGTCTCCTAACCTAGTAAAATGCCCAAATTGATGCCCTGCGTAGGCTTGTGCAAATGACCCAGCAGCATTGTTTGCTTCTTGGTTCAATATAAAGGAAATAAACTCCTGTGGATTTACTTGCGGAATATTGAGTTCATCTAGTAAAGCTTGGTTCAGCAATAACAGTTCTGGATTATTAAACGAACTGGGTTTTACATTTTGATAAAACGTGGTTGGTAGTGATAAATAAGAATATTCTAAATCAATCATGGTTGGGCAAAGGTAAGAGGGATATCTAAAAATTCCTCATAACCTACCCTTGAATTGAATTGCTTAACCTTAGGATTCATCAATTATAATTTATCTAAATCTAAGTAAATAATTTGAAGGTCTTTTTTACAAGGATAAAAAGAATACGTAAAGGTTTTAATAGTCGAGCTATTGAATGAATACTGCATACTCGATTGGATGCTACCATTGATTTCATTCCATTCTGGGCGTTCAAATCGTCCAAATCTATGAAAGTATCCTATTTCTTCTCCATCCTTAAAAGGCCCTTTTTGGTAATAAATGTCGAATGCTGGAATATAAAGTAAAGCATCGGCATAGTCTTTAGTTGTTTTAATGCGAAAGGAAACATTTACTGAGTCATCCTTTAAATTAATATTTCCTAAGTCTTTGTTTTCATAACGTGGAAGGTAAAGTGTAAAGCTACCTGAAGCTGGTTCAATACTAAAAATATCATCGTATAAAGCTTTATAAGTTAACTCAAAATAGCCTTCTGCATCAGTGGTTAAGGTTTCCATTTCGGTATAGGTTGGACTGTCATCGCCATAATTAAAACTGCGCGTTACATTTAGGTTCTCGTTAGACATAATTAACTTGTGTTCACAATCATTGTAAGCCCTTCCTTTAATAGTAAAGAATTTGCCATAAGTCGCATCCTCATCCTTTTTGCAGGAAGTAGAGAATATTAGGAGAATCAATGTGGCTAAACTAGCCGTTGAGATTAGGTAGTTTCTACTTTTCATGGTCTTAAAGATTGGTTCATAAATGAATATAAAATTAGCCTTTTTTTCGAAAAGAAAAGTTATGCGGAGAATAAACCGTGTATTCACCGCATTTTATGCGGAGTTTAGGCAAAATGTATTTGAATGAGTGTAAAGATTCAAAGTGCGCTTAAAAACAAAAAAGCCGTCAATATTGACAGCTTTTTTGTTTAGTTATTTACCCTTCGTAGCCAAAATCTTTAAGTGCCTTGCTACTATCTCTCCAATCTTCTTTAACTTTCACAAAGGTTTTAAGGAAGACCTTTTTCTTAAAAAACAATTCAAGGTCGCGACGTG
>JAIYAT010000012.1 GCA_027488905.1 Bacteroidota bacterium | reverse complement strand
TGGCGAATGTGAATAACAACTGAATTAGCAGCATTACTTCTATTTTCTATAGTTAGAAAACGACCTGTATCTGATGGAATTTGTCTTCCATCTATTCTAACCCAACGAGAACCAACAAAATCCATTACAGCATTTGTATTATTTGTAAAGATATAAGGATTTGCTCCAACGGCAGGTTTAACAGTAATAGTGGCGTTAGGACCAACACCGATAACATTACCCAAAGTAATTGGGAATGACTCACCCGTTGTGTTAGTATAAAATGAATCTATTAATTGTAAAGAAACATTTGCACTTACTCCACGAGAAGTCAAATCAACGAATGCAGCTGTCAAGGTTGGGTAATCTGCCGCAGCAGAAGTACCCACCAAATAACTACCTGCCATTGGTGGTGCTAAATCTCTTCCAGCGCCTGGATTAGTATTGGGAACTGGCACGCGTGGCGTACCTCCCACTGTAATTGAAGTTAAGGCTGCATTAAATGTGGTTGGGAAAGTTGCCGTGGTAGCAACATCATAGGTTAACCAATAATAAGTAGTATCACCAGTTGCAAAAGTTCCAGGCAATACCTGTGTACCTGTAAATTGAATAGATGAACCTGGTGTATTAACTGTTGAACCAAATTGGGTTGCAGTTGAAAAATTAGGATTTGCACCTGTATAAAAACACTTAGCATTTGAAATACCTGCAAGATTAGTTGTACCTGTAGTAGAAAAAGTAAGATTAGATACACTTAATGGATTTGACAAACCTGCAGTAGCTACAGCAACTCTAACCATAGGATTAGTATTACTTCCTAAACCAACACCTGTTGTAAAAGGTTGTGTAACCAATGTTGTATTATAGGTCATGCTAGGAACACCAGCAATGGTAATTTCATCCATATAGAAGTTATTCCAAAAGTCTGTATTTGCTCTAAAGAAAAAATGCAAATTAGGATTAGTAAGCATTGAGGCAGGAATAGCATAAGTATAGTTAACCCAAGCACCATTCACAGTGGTAATTGGATATCTTGTATTATGAGCATAAACACTATCAAGAGGGATGGCTGTAGTTCTATTGTTACTTGAATTAACCCAAACCGACATTCTCATTTCAGTAGAATTAACACTATTCGAATGTCTTAAGGCCCAAAAAGATACTACTAGGCCGTAACCAGGCGTAATTGCAGAGGTTGCAACAGCAGGTGAAATCAACCAAGAAACTCCAGGAGCACCTTGATTCCAAGAATCATAAAAACAATGTCCTGATCCAGCATAAGGGCCAGCAACGTATGGAGCAGTAAACGTTGCATTGGCAGCTGTTCTTGCCCATGGCATGGTACCTGCTTCAACTTGATTAATCCACCCGGTTCCTAAGCCAACCGCAGCGGTATCAAAGTTGTTTTGCAATAAAATCTGCGCTCTTCCCACAAAAGAGAAGAACAACAGTAACAGAAAAACTGCAAGCCTAGAAAATGTTCTTTCCCTTGCATCTAAATTGTAAAGTTGAATCATATGGTATTTTATTTAGTTGGTTTTTCGACTTAAGGCTACTTAGAAAATAATATATAAATCTCTACTTTATTGAAAATAAAATAGCTTTTTATGAAATTATTTAAAAACTAAGAAAGCTAAAAAAAAAAAAAAAAAAAAAAGGCGCTTGCCTTAATCACTAAAAAAATTGGCAATGAATTTTAGAATGTTGATTTTTAGTGGATTAAAATTTGTCATAATAACGTAAAAAGGGGCTTGCCATTTCTGACAAGCCCCTTTTTTTAACATTAATCCAGTAGGCGATTAATCTATTTTCTGCACTTTTATCGTAGAAACAATATTTCCATTGTTTATTCTAACTGTATAAACTCCTGCTGTTAATTGGTTCAAACCGTTAAGATTTAAATATTGTGAACCCATTGAAATTGAATTCGATTGAGATGCAACTGTTCTACCCAAAAGATCTACAACCTCAATATTGGCAATACCACTATTTGCAGCAATAATTAATATTCCTGTAGTTTGGCTAAAAGGATTTGGATAAACAGCAATACCATCTTCAATTCTATCGCTTTCTGAAACAATTGCAACATTAGATAATGTAATGGTACCATCAAAATCAACTTGTCTTAGTCTATAATAGATAGTAGATGCAAGGTTGAAAGCATTTTCATCAAGGTAACCATAATTTTTAACAGACTTAGAATTACCAGCACCTACAACAAAATCAAGGTCTTTATAGTTAACACCATCTAATGAGCGCTCAATGAAGAATCCTTTGTTATTGGTTTCTGAGCTAGTTGACCAATTTAACTTAACATCTCCATTTACATTTTTAGCAAAGAATGTTAAAAGTTCTACAGGCAATGGATTAACCAAAGTATCTGCACCTATACCAAAGTCACCATAAGCAGCTAAGTTAGCGCGGTTAACAACTGGGGCAGCATTGGAACCTGTAGCAGCAACATGCGCACCATTTGAAAGCCATGGTGAAACAGCATTGTTTCTTCTAAGGGCAACTAACTGTAAGTAATTATTTACGCCTGTAAATCCTGTTGCATTTAAACTGATATCATAATTACCACCAACTGTTCCATTACTAGGATTTACTGACCAATAACCATTGATACCTGCTCTTTTAATAGTATAAAAAGCGGTACTATCATATAAAGGTAAGCCATTGTTTCCAGGAGTGGTTGGAATAAAGGTAGCAGTTAATGAACCTATAGTAGTAGGTAATGTATTGTAATCTATGGAAACAGCTCTGTTAACACCAGTAGCTGAAACAAGCGGGAAGTTAACAACTGAGCTGCTACTATTAAACCAGCGACTCAAATTACCAGCTATACCTGCATTTGTGGCCGATTGAAGTACACCAATTCTAGTTGTATCTGCACCTAATACAAAAACATTAGAATTAGTAATTACTCTTGCACCATTTCCTAATACAATTGAATCCCATGCAGCAACTACTGCATTATTACCAGTAAAGTTAGCAACTGTATTGTTACCAATTTCAGTAACCCTTACCATTTGGCTACCTGCACCAGTAAAGGTTGCAGCATTACCCGTGTTGATTATGATTTTATCACTTAAATTAGCTTT
>JAIYAT010000002.1 GCA_027488905.1 Bacteroidota bacterium | reverse complement strand
TACAGCACAAAACTAAATCCTAATAATATATGTTATACATCTCTACAAAACGTTTTCGAGAAACTTGGTTCAAGCCAATCTTTTCGATTTTAGCCATTTTATTTATGGCAACGGGGCTCTGGGCCCAAACTAATATAGCCCCATTGGCTACCGCTTCTGCCTCTACTTGTAATACAGGTCCTTGTAGTGCGTTTAACGATTTGGTTTATAGCACCTGTAATACTCAATTAGTATGGATTAGCACTTCTGGGCCACCTGCTGGTACAGAGTGGTTAGAATTTACTTGGCCAACTACTCAGGTATTTGATAGGATTACCATTCACCATGCTCAAATCACAGGTCGTTTTTTGGCCGGTGGTACAATTCAAGTTTGGAATGGCACTAGCTATGTTAATCATCACACCTTTTCTGGTTTGAACCAAGCCAATTGTGTAAATGATGTAAGTTTTTTACCAGTTGCTTCAACTAGGTTACGTATTACTGCATTCCAGATGGGTACTGGCCAAAACTCTAATCCTAATTTTCGTGAAATTGAAGTTTGGAGAGGTTCTATTTCTGGAAATGATGTTGGTATAGCAAGTATAGATTCTATTGGTACCGTTTGCTCAACTACACCTATTTCTGTTTACGCTACATTACAAAATTTTGGTACCAATCAGGTAACTTCAGCTAATGTTTTATGGAGTGTTAATGGTGCTTTGCAATCTGTTATTCCATTTACAGGAACCTTAGACACTGCTGGAGGCCTTGGTACAAACAAAGCTGCTGTTTTACTTGGAACTTATGGTTTTTCTTCTACACCTTCTGTTATTAAAGCTTGGACAAGCCAACCAAATAGCACAGCTGATACTATTAAGGTTAATGATACTGCTTCTGTTACTAGATCAACTGCTATGGCTGCTGGTATTTATACAATTGGTGGTATAAGTCCTAATTTCCCAAGTATTACTGCTGCTAGAAATGCTTTGTATGCACGTGGTGTTTGTGGACCAGTTACCTTTTTAGTTGCAGATGGCATTTACAATGAGCAAGTTGATTTTACAGGACCAATCTCTGGTGTAAATGATATTAATACTGTTACCTTTAAGGGAAATAGCAGAGCTAATACTATTATTAATTTTGCCTCAACCAACGCTGCACAAAGACACACTTTACTTTTTGCTACCAATGTTAGGTTCATAACTTTTAGAGATATGACTATTCGTGGTAATGGTAACTTTGCTGGTGACTTTGCTTTTCCTTTAATTATTAATTCTGGCTCGCGCAGCATTAGAATTGCTAATTGTAATATTTTAGTTGTTGGTGCAAATTCATTATCAGGTACTACTAATTATATACCTGTTCTTATTGGTGGTACTTCCGCTTCTTATTCTTCTGGAAGCAGAGTGGATAGTATAGAAGTAGACACTTGTTTAATCAGCAGAGGTTATTTTGGGGTTGTTAATTATGGTATTGCTGGTAACCTAGGTTTAAATATTAAGTTTAGAGGAAATACTTTCAATGAGAATTATTATTATGGATACTATGGTGTAAATAATGGTAATATGACACTTGAAAATAACGAGTTTAATTTACAAACTGCCACTACTGGTATTGTACCAATTTATGTTTCAACCGCTACTGCTCCAGCCATTTATCCTCATAGAATCATTGGAAATAAGATGAACACTTTTGGCTCTTATGCAATGGGCTTGTTTTCAGTTACCAACCAAATTGGCGCAAAAGGTTTAATGGCTAATAATGTTATTGGCGGAAATCAACTAAGCAATACTGGTTATGGTATTTATATGTCTAGTTGTACCAACTTTATGATGCTACATAATTCCATTAATATGAATATTGCTGGTTCTACACTAACGCAGTATGCTGGAATTTTTATTACTTCAGGTTCAGGTAACAGTATTATTAATAATAATTTAGCTAGAACAGCACCTGGTTTGGGTATGCCTTTATACTTATCATCAAGTGCAGTGAGTGATACGTGTGATTTTAATAACTATTTCAAGGTAGATACAATCAGTGGTTTAATTTTCAAAGGAGCTAATTATTTCCCTTCAACCTTTAGAGGAGCAATGGCAAAAGATACTTTCTCTTTGAATAATACACCTGGTTTTTTAAGTGCTACAAATCTTAATATAAACGTTCCTTGCAATAAGGGGATTGCTTTGCCATTAGTACCAAATGATATTAATGGTTTGGCAAGGTCTGCAACAGCTCCAAATATGGGTGCTTACGAAATGCTTGCTTTAAATAATAATATTGGTATTGAACGAATTTTGGCTCCAACGCCTGCTGCATTTACAATTGGTAGCAATGATGTTTGGGCATTAATTAGAAATACTGGTGTAAATAGTGTTAGCAGTTTTGATATTTCATATTCCAATAATGCTGGTACCCCGGTTACACAATCAATCACAACTACTTTAGCTGCTTGTGATACCATTAGTGTTTTATTTACTGGTGCGAACCAAGTTACTTTGGGTTCAAGCAATAAACTTAAAGTTTATACAAGTGGACCAAATGCTAGTTTAGATTCTTTCCCTGCAAATGATACCCTTGTAGTTGATTTATATGCTCCATTAAGTGGTAACTATACCATTGGTGGCAGCACAGCTAATTTTGCAAACTTTACTGCTGCAGTTAATGCTCTTAAAGGTTCTGGTATTGTTGGGCACGTAACTTTTACAGTTAATCCTGGAACGTATAACGAATTTGTAAATTTAGATGGTACAATTTTAGGTTTACATGATACAGCAAGAGTATTATTCCAAGGTGTTAATAGGAATACTGTTATTATTGAAGCTAACAGAGGTTCTGCTCCTGTAGTAGGAATTTTCTTGAATAGATATATTACTTTTAGGGATATGACTATCCGCAATACTTCTGCTTCGGGTACTGGTTTTGCCGTGGTTGGTAATACTATTAGTAATGCTGGAACAGGTTGTGGAATTATCAATTGCTTTGTTGATTTGCCAAATGTTACTACAGGTACTGCTTATGGTATTTTAGTTACTGGTACAGCTTCTGGTTTTGGTATTGGTGCTATGCGCGCAGATTCAATTACTATAGACTCTAATACAATTAACAGGTCATTTTATGGAATAACTGTTTATGGTGCTACAAATGCATTATATAACAGGTTCATAAAAATTAGAGGAAATACTGCAAACAATATTTACTATATGGGTGCATATGTTGCTTATAACTATAATGCAATTGATTTTATTGGGAATAAGTTTAATATGGATCCTAGTTATGGATACTATGGTGTTTACTTTTTCTCAAACCAAAATGCTAGTGCAGTTAATCCTCATAAATTTCATAATAATAGTGTGATTAACCACGGTGGTTATGGAGCTTATTTGTATTTCCCAACTACCAATAGTGCAACTGCTGCTATTACTGAGGTTTACAATAACATGATGGTTTCTGGTGCTACCTATAATTTTGTTTATGGTATTTATGTTCAAGATCAATCATCTTCTAGAACTAGGATCATCCATAATACTTCTGTAAATAGATACCCTGCTACTCAGCCAACCTATGCACCTATCGGAGCAACAGGGTCAACCCAGGTTATAGCAAAGAACAATATTTGTGTGAATTTAGCTGGAACTGGTGTTCCTGCATATTTTGGTACTAATCCATTGGCTGGAAATGTAAATCATAACATTTACTGGAATACAGCTGGTGCTCAATTGGTATTTAGAAATGGTACTTACTGGAATGCAACTAACTTTAAGACTTTTGCAAATGGTGGTGACTCTTCACATAATATCAACCCGGATTTAGTAAGTGCAACAGATTTACATACCACAAGCGCTTGTTTACCACAAGGTGAGAATTTTACTTCAATTTTAGCTACTGATATTGATGGTGATTTAAGAACTGCTCCAGGTATGATTGGTGCTGACCAAGTTGTTGGTTTAAGTGATGATTTAGAATTGGTTTCAATTTTGGCACCTACTGTTCCTGTAACCATTGGTTCACAAGACCTAAGAGTTTTGGTTAAGAACAGAGGTACAAATACTGTTACTAGTTTTAATGTTGCTTATCGTTTAAATGGCGGAACTCCTGTGGTTATTGCTTATTCAGGTTCAGGTTTAAATACTTGTCAAGTTGATACCATTACCTTTACTGGAACAAATCAAATAAATATTGGTTTAGGTACTAATAATGTTAAGGTTTATACTTACGCACCTAATGCTAATCCAGATGGTAGCCCGATTAATGATACTTTAAATACTACTTTAGCTGCGCCACTAGCTGGTAATTATATTGTAGGAGCTGCGCCTTCTGATTTCTTGAATTTAACGGATGCATTGGCAGCTGCTAAAACAAGAGGTTTAGGAGCAAGAACAACTTTCCTTGTGAAGTCTGGTGTTTATACTGGTAATTATAATATTGAACCAATGCCAGGTGCATCTGCAACTAGTACCTTAAATATTACTTCGTTAACTGGAAATAGAGATGATGTAAGATTTGAGTTTGCAAATGATGCAACTAACCTTCAGGTGTTTAATATTTCAGCAAGTTTTGTTAACTTTAGAAATGTTACCATCAGACAAACAAATGGCATTCTAACTACAGTTAATGCTATTATTAGGTACAATGGCGCTCCTACAAATGACTCTATAGTTAATTGTGTGGTTTGGGGACCAATTCTTGGTGTAGATGGTCCTAGTACTGCCAATTATTCATTGTATGCAACAGGTATTAATACCAATAGATTGATATATGAAAACAACTATTTTAAAGGTAGTTTTTATGGTGCATATCTTTTTGGTAACAATACAACTTATAGTATAAAGAACACCGAGTTTATTGGTAATACTTTTGATAGTGTTACGTATGGTGCTCTCTACTATTTATATTATACTTCAGGTACCAAAGTTATCAATAACATATTTAATCATAGGATTTTTGGTACTTATACTACTGGTTACCAATACTGGTATTATAATGACTCAGCCTTTATAATAACTGGAAACAAGGTTCAAACATTTGGTGGAAAGAGCTTGTATTGGTATTGTACTTGGAGTAAAAATTCCCCTTCAAACCCTTCTATTATTGCAAATAATGATGTGAATGGAGCTTCTGCCTTTATTTATTGGTCATTGTTTGGTAGTGTAACAAATAACCAGAACTTCTATCATAATACCATTCATGCTGGTTCTAACTATACCTATTTTAATGCTACAGGTAATAGTAACGTAAAAGTGTTTAATAACATTTTTGCAGCTTCGGGTGCATACTCTTTATATTGGTCTGCAGCTCCTCCTGCAATTGCGCAGATTAACACAGATTACAATTTGTATTTTACCACTGGTTCTATCACTCCAATTTATGCAACTGCTGCTAGAACTTTGGCAACATTTAAGGGTGCTTATCCTACTTATGATAGAAACTCTGTTCAAAATAGAGCACCGTTTATTAGTAATACCAATTTAATGCCTAATTTTAGTGATACCAATGTTTGGTTAATTAATGGCAGAGGTATTCATAACAACATTTCGCTACAAGATAGAAATGGATTACCTAGACCTTTATTTGTTTTAAATGGTGCTCCAGATTTAGGTGCTTATGAAGTAACTCCTTCTAATGCAACACTTGCTCCTTTGGCCACAGCAGTTCCTGCTGTTCCTGTTGCAGGTGGTACCCAACATTTCTTGGTAGGTCAAGATTCAGTAGCTAAAATTACTTGGGATCTACTTAGCTCTTTGCCAAGTACTGTTTCAATTAGATATTATACTGGAGAACAACCAAATACCCAAGGAGCAAATGGTAAGGCAATAAATGCATACTATGATGTTAAGTTAACAGGTTCAGGTTTATTGTATAACCTAGATTTACATTACAAAAACACCTTACGTGGAGCAATCGTTAATCAAGGTGATTTGAGAATGGCAAATTATCCTGTAGGTTCTTGGAATTTTATATCTGCAAGTGCGGTTGATAGTGCCAGATTAATGGTTAGTACAGTTGGTCTTATCGACACAAGCGCTGTTTGGACATTAACGGATGCTACAGATCCATTAACTACTTTCTTAAATATTACTGCTCAGCCTCAAAGCACTACTAAGTGTGCGGGTGATTCAGCAGTATTTACAATTGCTGCAACTGGTACAGGTTTAGGTTACCAATGGCAAGTTAATACAGGTACTGGATTTACCAATATTACTGGGGCAGGTTCAACTACTTTGGTAGTAAATGGTCTTACCACTGCATTTAATAACTATAAATATCGTTGTACAATTACAAATCTAACAGGTTCAGCGCAGTCAAATGAGGCTACCTTAACAATTGGTTCAGCAACAACTATCACAAGCCAGCCTGTTAATGCTGCTGGTTGCCAAGGTGATAATGCAGTTTTCACAGTAGGTGCAACAGGTAGTACACTTTCTTATGAGTGGCAAGAAAATACTGGTTCTGGTTTTGCTACCATTACAAGTGCAACAACTGCTTCTTTATTAAGAGCAAATATCCAAGCAGCAATGACTGGCTATACTTACAGAACAATTGTTACTGGTGCATGTGGTGTTAGAACATCAGACACAGTTTCACTAACGGTAAGTGGTCCTATTACTATAAGCACCCAACCAGCTCCAACAACTGTTAATACTTGTGCAGGTTCAACCGTAAATATTACCATGGTTTCTACAGGTGCATCTACTTACCAATGGCAAATTGATATTGGTAGTGGATTTGCAAATATTCCTAATGGTAATTCTGCTAATTTAAGTATTACAAGCGTGCCAGCTAGCTATAATAATGGCACCATTCGTTGTGTATTAACTAACGCATGTAATGTTACTTTTAGTAATACCGTTTCTATCACGGTTCAAACACCTGGTTTATGGAGTGGTGTAACAAGTACTGCTTGGTCAACAGCGAGTAACTGGGGATGTAGTGCAGTTCCTACTGCAACTACTGACGTTGAAATACCTGCATCAGCTATAAACATGCCAGCTGCTTCTGCTGCTGTTAGCATGCGTTCTTTAACTGTTAATCCTGCTGCTACCATTACCTTAAGTGGTGCTGGTGCACTTAACATCTATGGAAATTTAACCAATGCTGGTACCATCTCTGGTGCAAGTGCTTGGGTTAACTTTATGGGTACTACTGCACAAACTATTAATGGTGGTTCTTATAACAGAATATCAATAAACAATGCTGCTGGTTTAACAACTACTGCTGGTTTAACTATCAATGATACTTTACAGTTAGTTAGCGGAAAGCTTAGCTTAGGTGCTAATAATCTAACCCTAACAAGTAGCGCTTCTCTACTAGGAAGCTCAAGTGCAAACTATATAGTAACAAATGGTACTGGAAGTTTAGTTATCAATAATATTGGTTTAGGTGGAAGAACAGGAGCTGTAGTTTTCCATGTGGGTACAGCTGCAAATTATAGTCCAGCTACCTTAACAAATATTGGTACTGCTGATAATTATAGTGCAAGAGTAATAGCAGGCTCATTCCCAGCATTTACTGGTAATACTCCTTCTGGAACTGCTTATACAAGCAATGCAGTTGATGCAAATTGGATTATTGGAGAAACTGTTCTTGGTGGTTCTAACCTTGCTATTAGCCTTCAATGGAATGCTGCGCAAGAGTTAACTGGCTTTACCAGAACATCTTCATACATTGCTCGCTACTTAGCTAATGGTTGGAATAACTATGCTGCATCAGCGGCAACAGGTACAAATCCATATGTAAGTTTAGTTACTGGTGTTACTGTTTTGGCGCCAATGGGCGTAGGTTCAAACGGAACCTTACCTGTAAGCTGGATTTCATTCACTGCTAACGCTAATGGAATGGATGCTTTTTTAAATTGGGCAACTGCAACTGAAACTAATAACAAAGGTTTTGAAGTAGAACGTTCGTTAGATGGTGCTACTTTCAAAACCATTGGATTTGTAGAAGGTAGAATAAACAGCGGTTCTGTTAAGAACTACAGATTTACCGATGACAGAGCTCTTGAAATGTTTGCTGGTGCTAGCGTTTACTATCGTTTAAAACAAGTTGATTTAGATGGAAACTATTCTTATAGCAACATCGCGCTATTGAGTACTGAAGAAGGTTCTGATATTAGCTTATATCCTAATCCATTCAACAGTTCAACTGGTGTATATGTAAATTCACTAGAGGATGTCAATGTAACCATTGAAGTTAAAGATTTAATGGGTAGAAGCATTGCTTCAACTACTTCTTCAATTGTTAAAGGTGGTCAATACTTAACTATTGAAGCACTTTCAACTGTTGCTGATGGTATGTACCTAGTTCAGGTTGAATTAAATGGTGAACTTAAATCTTTCAAAATTCAAAAGACTAAGTAAGATTCTTTTTTTATAGCAATAGAGATGGGATTTCATCTCTATTGCTTTGTTTTAAAATTTAATTTAAAGTTTATGAAAAAGTATTTTATTATTATATTTCTATTTTCATCTATAAATATATTTAGTCAGTCTGAAAGAAAGTATTTTAGATCAAGCCAAGATTTGAAATTATCCTCCAATTGCGTAACTTCAACTTTAACTAATAGTTTTTCAATTATTGAGGGTGGTTCGGTTAATCAATTTTTCGCAGGTTTTGGAATTAGAAAAGAGGCCTTTTTGTCTAAGCATAGTCCTGAAAATCCTTATGGAATGGACTATAGTGAGTCTATTTCATTTTACTGGCCTCATCCTTCCCTTCCAATTAATATTCCAGTTGATGGTGAAATTATTGCTGTTTCTTCAATAAATGGTTATCCTGGTGAATTTTTAGCTACTGGATATGTAGTAAGAGGTGATGTAAAGAATATTATGATATTAAGAGTTAATTCGTTAGGTTCGATAGTATACTGTAAAATTGTTAATACAGTTGCTGGTAATGATGCAGTTGGTTTGGATATAGAGGACCTTTTGTTCAATGATCCTAGTCATAATATTTATGGAAATACTGCAATAATTTGTGGTTATTCAACAGAGTTTAGTTTAACTAAATTACACACAATTCCTATTTTGCTTACTTTTGAAATTTCAACTGGAATTGTAACTTCATTTAAACGAGTTTCATTAATAAATAGTTTACCTTATAATCCATATAATGGCAATAGAGAGGTAGATAATGGCGAGTTAAATGCAGTTTGTAAAAAGATTGTTCTAACTGATAGAAGTACTCCAAGCAGTCTGCAATGTATTGGTAATTTTAAATTTGTTAATAGGGATCCTGGTGAGCAATGTTTAGAAGATATTGGAAGTTTTATTTTTGAAACTTCTCTAGGAAAACTGTCAAGTTCAAGCGATATCAATTATTATTATACAGAGAGTGAGGTCGCAATAAACTTTAATAGTTTTGATTTAAATCAATTAAAAGATAGAATTGCAATAGTAGGTAATTGTTTAAATTTGACATGGAGTGATAATGCGATTTCGAAAATATTACCAACTAACAATAATTGTAATAATATAACATGGCCATTTGTTGGTGAAATACCTCGGAACTTGTCAAATGTTGTTCCCTATTATTTTAAAACTGTTTATTCTAATTTATTAACTGCTTGTACCTTTGGCACTTTCAAAGATGTTTCTTACAAAGATAATATTTCACTTCTGGCTGTTGGTGATGAAATTGGAAGCAATAGTTTTGGTATTTTAGCAAATTTGTTGCCAAATGGTTCAGTTAATAGTTTTAGAAGAATTGGCCAAATTAATACATTTGGAAATTATTATGACTTTGAGCTAAACTCAATTACATCTTATAGAGATGGACTTAATTTTCTAAAGCATTCAGTTGCCTCTAATTATTTAAATGGCTCATATTTTATTGGTAATAGTTTTACAATTAACCCACTAGTTCCAAATAGTCCAATTTCTGTTGATGATTGTATTGAAGACTTTAATAGTAATTATACTAATAGTAATATGAATTTTAGAGTTGAAAATTACCCACTGAATTCACTAAAATCCATGTTGTATTTTCAAGCAGATCCGATTTGCAGCTTAAATTTAATACTTTCAAACTTGGATTGTATTAATAATATTGAATCTGAATCAATGATTACGGGAATATCAGTTAATAATGACATGTTAAAGGGTCATGAAATGGGTGTTAATCTTAATGGAAGATATGTTGGTAGAATTATTATAGAAGGTGAGGTAACTAACGTTAAAAATGTAAGAATGACTGATAATTTTGGCAGAGATCTGAATTTGGTAATTAATTCACTATCAGAGAATATGATATATTTAATCAGTCAGGATGTATCATCAGGGATTTATTTTATAAGAATTGATGATTTGGCTAAGACTTTGAAAATATTTATTGAATAATTGTAATTGTATTTACCTAAATAACTACATTCAATTATATTTTTGATATTATTGGCTCATTTTTCAGTTTAAGCATTTTAATAAACAGAGCAGTCAAGAATAATAAACTGTTCTGTTTATTTTATCTCCTAGCTATTAGTACAATATCCCAAGTAAAATCTAACCTATCTTGTGTAAGAAAAAAGTCCTTGGTATCAATAGCTAAAGTCTCTTTGTTTACTTCTTTAAGTTCCTTTCGCATTATGCTCGTTAAAAAGTTGTATGGAGCAACTAACCAATTGGCTGGAATCATTTTGTGCAGGCCTAAAGGGTCTAATCTTAGAATTTTTTTAGCCCATTTAGCATTGTCTTCATAGTATTTGTTTACCCTTTCGCTTCCTTGTACGCCCCATAGTTCAATTTCTGGGAAAATACCTCCTGCCTCTTTTTGCATCTCTGCAAAGGTGTATTCGTGCACGTGGAAAGGATTTCTAGCTATGCTCATCTTATTATTAGGTGTTGTGCAAAGAAATATGCCACCTGGTTTTAAAACACGCATTACATCCTTCATAAACCCTGCACGGTCTTCTATGTGTTCTATAAATTGAAAGGCAGTAATCACATCCATACTATTGCTTTCTAATGGAAGAGGAGGGACTTTACCACTTATAAAGGATAGATTTTTAAGGTGACTGTATTTTTCTCTAGCTTTTATTAAAGTCGGTTCGCTGTAATCAACACCAATTACACTTTCAACATGGACGGCATAGGACTGTGTTCCATATCCGTCTGCACAACCAATATCTGCAATTTTCTTTCCTTTAACATGTTGGATTGCCCATTCATAAGCAAAAAAGCAACGCTTAACGGTTACATTGTTACTATCCTCAAAACTGGGTCTTTCTCTATCAAATGATTCTGCCATAATTTTATGTGATATTGGGCTTAAACTTTGCGAAAATACGTATTTGGCTACCTTTGTTAAAAAATATTATCATGGATTTTGCTGAATTACATCTATTCCTAACCGAGCTTAAAAGTAATAATACTAAAGATTGGTTTGATTTACATAGAAAAAGGTATGAATCCTTGAGAAAATCATGGATAGAATTTATTGACGCGCTTATAGTTGAAATTGCCAAATTTGAGCCAGATTTTGGATCTCTTCAAGCCAAGGATTGTATTTTTAGGATTAATAAAGACATTAGGTTTTCTAAGGATAAGTCGCCCTATAAAACAAATTTTGGAGCAAGTATTAATATAGGTGGTAAGAAAGAATTTGTGGGAGGTTACTATTTTCATTTTGCCCATGATGAAATATTTTGTGCTGGTGGAATATATATGCCAAGCCCAGAAAAATTAGCTGCTATGCGACAAGAAATTGATTATAACTTTGATTCTTTTTTAAGTATTGTTAAGGATAAAGAAGCTGTTAAAAGATTTAAGAGTTTGGGTGGAGAGAAACTTTCACGGCCTCCTAAAGGGTATGAGGCAGACAACCCAGCCATTGATTTCTTAAAAATGAAGAGCTTTATTTGGACTGAAAATTTTAGCCTAAAGCAGTTTGAAAGTAAGTCTATTCTAAAAGATTTGAGTTCTTCCTTCCTAAAAATGAAGCCGCTAAATGACTTTATTCGTAATTGTAATTAGAGCAAGTTTTCTATAATTTTCATCTTGTTTTGGGTTTCTTCCCATTCTTTTGCTGCGTTTGAGTCTTTAGTAATACCGGCACCAGCGTAAAGTGTTAAACCATTGGCTGCTATCCTTGCGCACCTAAGGTTTACATGTGCAATTGTTTTTTCGGTTTGAACCAAACCTATTATTCCGCTATAGTATCCTCTCTGTTCTTTTTCTTTCTCTTTTATAAAGTTGTATGCGGCGTTCTTTGGTATTCCATTAATAGCAGGTGTTGGATGAAGTAAGTTAATTAGCTCAAATGCATTAAGGTTTTCGCCTTTGATGGTGATTTCAGATTGTAAATGTCTCAGGTGGCCATTTTGGATTTCAATTGGTCCTTTAACCTCTGTTGCAATGCCTTGATTTGATAGTTCTTCTAAAATATATTGTGTAACGAATTCTTGTTCTTCAAATTCTTTATTTGTCCATGTGGCATTTTTGTGGGTGAGTGTTCCTGCAAGCGAGGTTGTTTTGAACCTATTCTGTGTTGTGGTGCTCAGAAGCAACTCAGGACTTGCCCCAATCCACATATTTTCTTTGTCTATTTGTGTGAGGTATACAAAAGAGTTTGGATACATTTTAACCAGCGACAAAAACAACTGTAATGGGTTATAATCAATAATGTTTGATTTTGAGTTTGCTAGCACAATTTTTTTTAGCGTAGCATCTGTTTTACTCATTAACTGTATTGCTTCCTCTACAATTTGAATATAGTGCAGTTTGTCAGCAGTATTGTTGGTGATTATGTGCGAGCTTGGCTGTATTTTTAACTTCAATACCTCATCTGCTGTTATAGAAAAAATTTCTTTAACTTCTAAGACCAAATGTGTTTGGTTCAAACCGAAACCGCTAATAAAAAAACCGTATTTATTTTGAAGTTCTTGGCTATGGTTATATGGGATGAATTCTCCTTCTAGCAAATTGATGGTTTCATCTCCAGGAACGCTTACTAGGGCAAACGAATTCATTTATCTATTTAAAGGAATAACAGATAGGGTAAGTCTACTGATACAGCAGAGTTGTTTATCATCATTATGTATTTGTATTTCCCAAACTTGTGTAGTTTTTCCTATGTGAAAGGGCTTAGCAGTGCCATAAACGTGTCCTTTTCCTGCACTTTTTAAGTGGTTTGCATTTATGTCTAAACCTAGGGCAACATATTGACTTCTGTCTAAGCACAAATTAGCAGCCATGCTGCCAACTGTTTCTGCCAGCGCGCAAAATGCTCCACCATTCACAACACCTAAGGGTTGAACTGTTCTATGGTCTACGGGCATTTTAGCTATCAAAAAGTTCTCTCCAATTTCACAGAATTCTATTCCCAGCCAATCACTCATTGTGTTTTTGCATCTTTCATTTAGTTTTTCCAGGCTGGTTTCACTAAGGTTTTTGAAAATGCTCATATTTCTAATGGTAAGATTGCTTTGTTGGTGTATTTAACAATTTTGCTGTAAAGTTCTTCTGGATTGAAGGGTTTGGTTACATAATCATTCATTCCAGCTTCTATTACTTTTCTTCTTGTTTCTAGGAAAGCGTCTGCAGAAAGCGCGATAATTGGAATATTTGTATTTTTTACGGCAGAGTTTTGATCTCTAATGATTTCTGCAGCTTGAAATCCACTCATTTCAGGCATTTGAAGATCCATTAAAACTACATCTATATCATTTCTTTCAATTAAGATTGAAATTGCTTCTGCACCATGGTTGGCAATTATTAATTCGTTTTTCCATTTCTTAAAGAACTGTTTAGCAACAAATTGATTCATTAAATTATCTTCAACTAATAAAATATTAAATCGCGAAAGATCAGTAGGTTCATCCTCTTTCTTTTTCTTTTCTTCTAGGTTAAGGGCATTTCCTATCTGATAATTTATTGTTGCAAAAAATGTAGTTCCTTCTCCAACAGTGCTTGTTAGAGACAATTCTCCTCCTTGAAGTTGTACAAGATTTTTAGTGATGGCAAGCCCTAAGCCTGTGCCCCCATATTTTCTAGTGGTATCAGTATTTGCTTGTGTAAAGCTTTCAAAAATTTTAGCTTGGGCATTTTCTGGAATGCCTATACCTGTATCTTTTACAGAAAATTGAAGGGTTAGCGTGTTTTCCTTACTTGCCATAAGCGTGGCTGACACCTTAATAAAACCTTCAGAGGTAAATTTAATTGCATTTCCTACCAAGTTAAATAAAACCTGATTGAGTCTATATGGATCCCCTTTAATTACAGATGGAATTTGGCTATCAATTTCAATTTCAAAGCCTATTCCTTTTTCTTTTGTTCTATGGTCAAATGTTTTTCTTAATTCTGCCATCCTATGGCGTAAATCAAAATCAATATTTTCAAATGTTACTTTTCCGGCTTCAATTTTAGAAAAATCTAATATATCATTGATAATTACAAGTAAGTTATCTGCCGAATATTTAATTGATTTGATATTTTCTAGTATTGTCCCTTCAAATGATTCCTCAAGTAATAGCTCAGTTAAACCTATGATTGCATTCATAGGTGTGCGAATTTCATGGCTCATGTTAGATAGAAATTCTGATTTGGTAGCTGCTGCTGCTATTGCGTCGTTTTTAGCTTGCAATAAATCTTGTTCAATCTTCTTATTAATTGTAACGTCCTGAGAATAAATGGCAACCCCTGTTACAGATGAGCTTCCATCAATAATTGGATTAAAGGTGGTTTCATACCAAGGTGTTTCCTTTGTGGTATCATTACTAAAGCTAACTTGTTCCAGAACTGTGAATTGTTCACCTAAGAAGCATCTTTCTATGTTCTGAGTTAGCGTTTGTTTTCTTTCATCTGATAAAGGTAAATCTCTTAGGTTGATATCAGTTTTTACGATATCATGCATCCTTAACAAATGTTCCAGATTTTCTTTAAAAGATGAGTTAAAGGAGATGAGATTGAAATCCCTATCGAATGCGTAGATTAAATTCTTAGTA
This sequence comes from Bacteroidota bacterium, assembly GCA_027488905.1. GTDB lineage: Bacteria > Bacteroidota > Bacteroidia > UKL13-3 > UKL13-3 > B1. The sequence continues at coordinate 16,175 of JAIYAT010000002.1, read as the reverse complement.
CTTTCTAAGATTGCATTTAACCTACTATTGTTTTCGATGATTTTCTTTTCAGCAATGTAGCGTTGCTTTTCAGAATCTGATAAACGAACGGCTGAGAATACTACTTTAGATATTTTATCTGGGTTTATTTCGCTTTTGGTAAAGTAATCGAAAGCCCCGTTTTTGATCATTTCAACGGCAATTTTCTCATCTCCTTGAGACGTCATTACAGCCACAGGTGTGTTAATTGACATATCTCTGAGTTTTCTCAGAAGCTGCAGTCCATCTATTCCGGGTAGGAGGTAATCTAAAAATATGCAATCAAAAGAAGTATTTTCTATTGCTGCAAGAGCCTCATCTGCATTGTAGCAAATATTTAAATGATGTGGCAATTCGGATTTGCGAAGCGCCCTTTGAAAGGTCATCACATCCACCTCATCATCATCAATTAATAGTAGTTTGTAATCAGACATGAGTTTGGTTATCAAACTTAAAAATTAATGTTCTGGGTACTCGCAGAGTTTCCAATAGTTGTTGAGTGTAGAAACTGCCTCAACAAATCTTTCCATACTCAAAGGCTTAAGAATGTAGCCAGCAACATTTAGATTGTAAGCATCAACCTTATCTTTGTCTTCGTTGGAAGTAGTCATCACAAAAACGCTTAGGTTTTTTAGGCGATCATCTTTTCTAATTTCTCTTAAAAACTCTATACCACCCATTTTGGGCATGTTTAGGTCTAATAAAATTATTTTAGGCAAATCGGCTAAAGGTTCTTTGTTTCCTCTTAAAAACTCAAGTGCTTCAAGACCGTTATTGCAGATATAAAGTGGGTTAGTAACATTATTTTTTTTGAATGCTCTTTTTACATTCATTACATCCACCTCATCATCTTCTACTAATAAAATATTCACTAATTTGTCTCCCATGTTAATTTGTTGATCGTTCAAACGTTTCAATTTTACGAAATTAGTTTAATAGCGCAATGATTCTTTTTCCCTTTTTTATTATATTTATTGCAATGGCCATGTAAAGTAGAATTTGGATCCATTTCCTTTTTCGGATTGAACCCAAGTTGCACCTCCATAGTCTTCTACGATTTTTTTACCAATTGCTAAACCAGCTCCAATATTTTCTACATCATCTCTTCTTTCAAGGGTTTGGAAAATGGTGAATACTTTCTCATGATATTCTGCATCAATTCCAGGCCCGTTATCTGCTATACAAAACTCAGCAAATGTACCTTTTAGGCCTCCTGTAATATTCACAATTGGTTCAATATTAGTATTGTGGTTAATAGCATTTGTAATAAATACGTTAAGCACTTCGTAGAAATCTTTTCTATTTGCAGTAACCTTTGGCAATTGGTCATCGATAAGTATGGTGCAATTTTCTGGAATGTCGCAGTTGTTTAAGACATTTGTTACTAGGTCGGTTGCCTCGAGTTTGGTTTGCGATTCGGCTGTCTTGCCTGCTCTTGAATAGGTTAAAATTGAGTTTATCAATGCTTCCATTCTGTGCACCCGACCTTTTAATAAGAAAAAGTACTTTTTTGATTCATCTGACATTTTTCCATCTAAATCCTCTTCAATCCATTCTGCAAGATTATTAATTCCTCTGAGTGGGCTTTTTAAATCATGTGAGGTAATGTACGCAAACTGGTCTAATTCTTTGTTTTTCTTTTCTAACCTAACATTGGCACTTTCTAAAGATGAGATTGTTTCTTCAACCCTTTGTTTAGACAATTTTAGATTGTCTCTCATTTCTGTTAATGCTTTGCCTAATCTATCTTTCCGGCTGAGCATTGGTACTTTTATTTCATAATCACCTTTACCAATTGCATTGGCAACTTGCTCTTTAGTTTTAAATCCTTGAACAACCTTTTGAGCAGAATTAATCATTTCTCCAATCTCATCTTCTCTGGTAATATGCGATTGAAAATTAATGATTTTTCCTTCTCCAACTTCATCCAAAATGCCACTTAATTCTTTTATTGGCTGTATGATTGTTACATTAGTAATATAGACAGACAATATGCTTAGCAACATGATTGCAAAAATCATGATTAGCAGCAAATAAGATAAAGTACGGTAGGATGCAAATTTTTGTGTTGTAAGTTTATTAAACACAGCAATTGCCATTAAGCTTGTTTCGTTTAAGTCAAGCTTTATTTTATTAATTTCTAATTCTATAACTTCTCTTCTTACAAGCATAGAATCTTTTAAATTCACATTTTTATTTTGGTCAAATGTGTCAGAAAACGCAATAATTTCTTTTTGAACCAACCTAACTTTATCAAACCTTCTATCAGCAACAATGATTCGCTTTTTGATATCAGCAAGACCTGGTTCTTGGCAAATGTTAATAAGGTCTAGTTTATGACTGTTATAAACACGTTTAAGTATATGCCTTAATCTATTTTTTTTAACTGAATTTTTTTCTAAAGGAATATCATAAGCTAAAGTGCCTGATTCTTCAATTATGTCTTGGTAATTTTTAATTGAGCTAATTACAGGGCTATAACTGTCAGCGATTTTAATGTCTATATTCTTTCCGTATTGCAGCAATAGCAAGGCTCCTACGGTAAATGCAAGGACAATCATGATGACAGCAAAAAAGCTAATGGCAGTTCGTGTGCCAATTCGCATTTTGTAAAGTCTTTTAATTAGTCCTTCTAGAAACATTTTAATATAGTCAACAAACAAATTTCAATAAAAGGAATCCAATAACAACCCACAGAATTCAATCAAAATGAGTGAAGTGTCTAATTTATTGCAGTCTTAATTTTGGTTCAAACCGAATATAAAAGCATTTTATTTGCTTAATTTTTTTAGTCTTTAAATAGACCTAATATTGTGCTAATTATGAGTAATTACACTTTATCAAATTTTAGACATTTAGCTTCTTCTTCTATTGAAGATTTGAAGAAAATTTCATTTCCTGATGTTGACGTCTTAATACAATCAGAAGACATTAGGGTTAGGTTAACCAATATCGAAAAAGCGATTGCGCTAAAAACAAGTGAACTTTTAAAAACAGCTTTGATTTTAAAAGACGCAAATGGTGAATTGCTTAAATTGGAAACCCAAGTAATAGGTTTTGACGGAAAAAGTGTAAACACAAAAACAGGACTAAAAGTACCTATTGTTTGTGTTTACAGTATAGATTTTTACTAGGAGCTAAGGCTATTCTACAGTAACAGATTTTGCAAGATTTCTTGGTTGGTCTACGTTACAGCCTCTAAGAACAGCAATATGATAAGATAGTAATTGCAATGGAATTGTAGCAATAAGTGGTAAAAGTGCTTCTTCGCAACTTGGGATATAAATAACATGATCTGCCATGGTTTGTACATGCTTATCACCTTCAGTAACGATGGCAATCACTTTTCCTTTCCTAGCTTTTACCTCTTGAATATTACTAACTACTTTCTCGTAATTGCTGTGTTGAGTAGCTATTACAATTACTGGCATTTCCTCGTCAATTAAGGCAATTGGACCATGTTTCATTTCCGCTGCTGGATAGCCTTCAGCATGAATATAAGAAATTTCTTTTAATTTTAATGCACCTTCTAACGCCACTGGAAAACCATAACCTCTGCCTAGATATAATGCATTTGGAGAATCTTTAAGTTCTTCGGCCAATTGTTTAATTTGGTTATCAAGTAAAAGTACCTTTTCAATTTTTGCTGGAATACTTTCTATTTCATTAAGCAATTCTCTCATTCTAATTGTAGGCAAAGTTCCTCTCTTTTGGCCCATTGAAAGCGCCATAAGTAAAAGGGCTGTGACTTGAGCAGTGAATGCTTTGGTTGAAGCAACGCCGATTTCTGGCCCTGCGTGAGTATATGCTCCAGCATCAGTGGCTCTAGGAATGCTGGCTCCAACTACATTACAAATACCAAAAATTGTAGCACCTTTTCTTTTGGCCAATTCAATTGCAGCAAGGGTATCTGCTGTTTCTCCAGATTGAGAAATTGCAATTACAAAATCATGTTCTCTTATAACAGGATTTCTATACCTAAACTCCGATGCATATTCAACTTCGGTTGGAATCCTTGCAAAATCTTCAAACAAATATTCTCCTACCAAACCTGCATGCCAAGAGGTGCCGCAACCTAAAATTACAATTCTGTCTAAATTTTTAATTTTATCTTCAAACTTATCTATTCCAGCCATCGTAATCAATGGATCTGGAAGGTGAATTCTTCCTCTAAAAGAGTCTAAAATACTTCTTGGCTGTTCAAAGATTTCTTTGAGCATGAAGTGTTCGTATCCACCTTTTTCAATATTTTCTAAATTGAATTCTATTTCTTGAATGTAAGGAGTTTTTGTAGTGTTATCAATAGTTTTGATAGTCAAATTATTGCCTTCGATAATTGCAATTTCACCATCTTGAAGATAAACAACATTTCTAGTATACTCAACAATTGGTGTTGCATCACTTGCTATAAAGTGTTCATTTTCACCAATTCCAATTACCATTGGACTGCCTTTTTTTGCTCCAATTAAGTAATTAGGATCGTTTTTAGAAGTAATAACAATTGCGTATGCACCTACTACTTGGGTTAAAGCCATCCTAACGGCTTCTTCAAATTTAACCTCGTTATTTTTATAAACTTCCTCGATTAAATGAATAAGCACTTCTGTATCTGTTTCACTTTTAAAGGTATGGCCTCTATGAATAAGCATTTCTTTTAAGGCAGCATAATTTTCGATGATGCCATTATGAATCATTGCAAATTCACCATCTCCAGAAAGATGAGGATGTGCGTTTGCATCATTCGGTTCACCATGAGTAGCCCAGCGTGTATGCCCCATGCCAGTCAAAGCAGAGGTATCCTGATTTCCAATCTCCTTTTCTAAATCACTTACTTTTCCGGTTTTTTTATAAACCTTCATGTTTTTGTTAGCATCGATAAGTGCTACTCCAGCACTATCATAACCACGGTATTCTAAGCGCTTAAGTCCTTTAAGCACAATAGGGCAGGCTTCTCTGAACCCGATATAAGCAACGATTCCACACATAATGCAGCGAAAATAGGTAAAAGGATTGAAAAAAAATGTTATTGAATTGCTAATGAATAAGTGGCGTCAATTGGTTTTTGAATGGCAGTTTGTAAGTTATCAATACCATTTAACAACAATTCAAATTGTTTAAAATTAAGTGCTTGATCACCATCTGATAGCGCTTTTGATGGATCAGGATGAATTTCTACTAACAACCCATTTGCTCCAGCTACCATAGCGGCCATTGCCATTTGGTTGACAAATTTTGAATTACCAGTTCCGTGGCTTGGGTCGGCAAAAACTGGTAAATGACTTAAAGATTGAATGAGTGGAATAACCCCAATATCCATCACATTTCTGCTTAAATTATCAAAGCTTCTAATCCCTCGTTCGCAAAGTATTACTTTTTCGTTACCCCCACTTAATATGTAATCGGCAGCCAGTAACCATTCGGTAACATTGGCTTGCATACCTCTTTTTAATAAAATGGGTTTGTTGATTTTGCCAAGTTCTGATAGCATATAAAAGTTGGCCATGTTTCTGCTACCAATTTGAATGATGTCTGAGTATTCTAGCACTTCATCCAACAAACTTAGATCCATTAACTCTGTAACTACAGACAATTCATATTTATTTGCAGCCTCTCTTATTAGTTTTAGTCCTTTAGTGCCTAATCCCCTGAAAGAATATGGAGAGGTTCTAGGTTTAAAGGCTCCACCTCTTATGAACTTTATATTTTTTTGGTGAAGAAATTCAGCAATACTAAATATTTGCTCTTCCGTTTCAATACTGCATGGTCCCGCAATAATATTTGCGTATTTTGAACCTATGAGGATTCCATTTACATCAAATGAAGTTGTAGTTCTGAATAACTTTGAGGAAAGCTTATAAGGAGTTGAAATAGATTTAATTTCAGAAATAAATGAAAATCTATTTAGATCAGGAAGTACATAATTATTTGGTGCTAATATGGCTTCAGGATGATGAACGAGGAAGTTTTCTTGCCCTAAAGTTCTAAAAAAACTTTGTAATTCGGCAATTTGCGAAGGATTAGTATTTTCTCTAAGTAATATTAGCACAACTTATTTAATAACAGTATAGGTTAGCTTAAGTTTAAAATTACCCGAATTTTTCTTTGTATTGAGGATTACTCTTTCAGCAGTTAAGGGATTATCAGCAGGAACAATTAAGTTAATGCCATAATTTAGGTTTGAACCATTTTTATGCTGTATAAGCAGATTTTGAAGGTGTCTAACTATATTAAATGTGTATGTATTACCATTTAATTTGCCACCATAATAAAGCGAAGATTCCGTTATTTGGTCTTTAAGAAAAGCGTTTTTTCCTAATGAATCTGAGTTTACAAGTGCAAGTGCTAATGGCAATGTTTGTGTTGTGTTATGGCTTCCCTCAAGAACTGTAAAAACAATGCTAGCGCCATTAATAGCTAGCTTAGGGTTGTTTAAAACCTCAAACAAATTAGGCAATTCTATTCTTAGTTTTGCTCCACCCAAAGGTTGAAGGTACCCCGTATCTCGGTGAGAGCCAGTAAATGCAGTTTGTAGAAAGTTGGTTGGTCGGTTTTTTTGCTCGTAATAGTTATAGGAAGCATCAATTCCATTTGAACCACCTAGTATAGGAAAATCTACAGCCATTGTATCCCCATAGTAAGCTGTAACAGCGCTCACATCTGAATTTAAGCGAACATAAGCCATTGCACCTTCTCCTGATCCGAAATTAGTTTCATCAGCTATAATTAACCCTTTGAAAGCACTTTTGAAAGTTGTTTGAGAGGTAAATTCACCGCGAGCCTCCGCACCAAATAATAAGGTTTGAAAGCTTTGGTTCATTGGGATTTTTATATGAGGCGGAATAACTAGTGTTGTTGAACCAACCTTAACAGTAATTGAGTCTTTAAAATTAAACTTACCCGTCCAAGAACCCATTTCTATTAGGTTTGTTTTATATTTTCTGGTTGAGTAATAAAGAGAATCTATACTCAAGTCTTCCTGCAGGAGATAAACTTTTAGAGTATGAATTGCATCAGGATTACCATAGTAGTCTTTAAAGGTTGTTCCAGCTGAGTTTACAAGTGTTCTAAACCTAAGTTGAAGGTGACAAGAATCTAGTTTTGAAATCCCATTTCCCCAAGAAAAACCATTTCCAGGCAAACTAAATTGTGTAATTATGGAAGCCTTTGTTACTCCAAATTCAGGGTCGTTGATGCTTCCAATTGCTAATGAACCTAAACGATTGGTAATAACAGAATCCATTTGCACACTATATGCATTTAAAACGATAGAAGTATCATAAAGGGTTTGATAGCCGTTTCTAGATTCAACAAATTGGGCACCAACTGTTTCCGTATCCTTCTTACAAGCTGAGGTAAGCAAGACAAGCAACAATGAAATTACATAAAAACTAGTTTTGGTGCTGTAACAACGAATCATATAAATCAATATAAGCATCAGTATTATCGGCACTTTCTAAATGTTCAATAATCGGTTTACCTTTTTGTTTTTTAATGAATTTACTAACTTCAGGATCGATATCAATACTAGCTTTTACGATTGCATCTGCATGGGTAATACCACTCATATACAAATCTGAACAAGTAGCATTTGCAAGAGAGGAAACTTGCTTGTTATCAATTGAATTCAAGCTTGCCTTTCTGCCAAATTCTTTACCCAAATTCTCGTCAAATTGATTTTCGAAAATAGAGTAAACAACTTTTGCATACCTAAAAACTGGTTCATCTTTGTAGATTGTCTTCAAATACAATGGAATTAAACTTGTCATCCAACCTTGGCAATGAATAATGTCAGGTTGCCATCCCAACTTTTTAACAGTTTCGAGAGCACCTTTGCAGAAAAAAATAGTTCTTTCATCATTGTCCCCATAAAATTCGTTTTTCTCATTAGTATAAACGAACTTTCGATGAAAATAGTCCTCATTATCTAAGAAATAAACTTGCATTTTTGCTTCAGGAAGGGAAGCTACCTTGATAGTGAGCGGGTTATCGTTATCATCAATTGTTATGTTAATCCCACTTAACCTAACAACCTCATGCAAGCGATTTCGTCTTTCGTTAATACAACCAAATCTTGGCATCAATACCCTGATTTCGTTGTCTTTTTCTTGAATCGCTTGTGGCAATACTCTTGCCAATTCACCTACACTACTAACTTTAAGGAAAGGTGTCATTTCCGAAGAAATGTACAGAACTCTCTTTTTTGCCATACACACAGAGTTTAAAAAAGTATACAAAGTTACGCTAATCTTAAATTATTTCCTTAATATTTGCACCCTTTTAAAGGTAATAATTGTTTAGTCTACTGATAATCAAAGTTTAAAGTGATATTATTTAGAGATCCTAATGAAATAAAGGAGTTTTTAGTTTCTAAACGAAGGCAAAATCTAAGCATTGGATTTGTTCCTACGATGGGTGCGCTCCATCAGGGGCACCTATCCTTGATAGCAGAAGCCAAAGGAAATTGTGATTTGGTGGTGGCAAGTATTTTTGTTAATCCAACTCAATTTAACAACAGCAAAGATTTAGAAACCTATCCACGTTCAATTGAGTCGGATATTTTAAAATTGATAAGTGCAGGTTGTGATGTTTTATTTCACCCCGAAGCTAGTAATATGTATTTTGAGGGTGAGAAAAAGCTCAGCTCCGATGACTATGGATATTTTATTGAAGTTCTAGAAGGCTTAAAAAGACCTGGACATTTTGATGGAGTGGTGACTATTCTAACAAAATTTTTTAAAATTATCCAGCCTAATCAAGTTTACTTTGGTCAGAAAGATTATCAGCAATGCCTGGTTGCAGAAACTTTGATAAAAAGGGATTTTCCAGAGATTGTTTTAAAACGATGTAGAATAATTCGAGAAAAGGATGGATTGGCTATGAGTAGCCGAAATGCTCGATTGAATGCTGAGGAAAGACGATTTGCTGCTAAAATTTATCAAATTTTGTGCGAAATAAAATCACAATGGACAGAAGAAAATTTCTTGAATTGTGTTCTAGAATCACGCAATTTATTAAATACGTCTCCATTTAGTTTAGAATATCTAGAGGTTTGCCATGTAGAAACTTTGATGCCGGTAAAATCATATTTTAAACCAGTTGTTATTTTGGTTGCTGTTAATTTGGGAAAGACCAGATTAATAGACAATTTGATTATTGAGTAATCTAAACTAGATTTGATGTAATAATTTTTGTAACTAATCCAATGCGACCATTTGAAGCATTCAATCAAAATTTTGAGGTCAAAAGTAGCAACACTTTTGAATCGTCTTCGCGCATCACAAGATTTCTGAACCACTCGAGGGCTGCTGCAGTTGCAAACGTGTTTGGAAATATTGAATTAGCAAAACAACGTGCTGCCTTTATAAAATGGAAAGTTTCTGAAAACTTGGATAAATATTTAGTTGAATTTGAAGCTTCAGTACTTAGAAAGGGTGGTAAGGTACTTTGGGCCTACGATGCTGAAAATGCGCTGAACGAAATAGAGCAGCTCCTTAAAAAAGGAAAGCAGGGAAGGGTATTAAATAGTAAATCAAACCTTTCTGCAGAAATAGGGTTAAATAATTTTTTAAAAAATAAACAGTTAGATTACACAGACACTTCAATTACTTCTTACTTCCTAGATTTATTAAATAAGCAGCCTTTCCATCCATCTTTACCAGCATCAAAATTGGACCGAAACAACTTATTAATGCAGCTTAACTCCTCCATAAAAACTTCTTTAGATGCTGGAAATGAGGAATTACTTAGCGATGTAAGAGATGAGCTGCGAAGGAAATTTTATGATGCCGAATATGGCATTGTTGAGGCTGATTATATAATTGCAGATGCAGGAATGGCTGTAATTTCTGAAAATGAAGGTGATGCAAGATTGAGCCTTACCTTTTCCAAAACCAATATCATCCTTGCTTCGATTGATAAAATACTTCCTACTTTTTCTGATTTAGAACTTTTTTTACCTTTATTGTCAACACATAAGAACGGTCAGTTTTTAGCAAGCTATAGCACTATTTTAGGTCCACCTTTAAGAGATGAAAATGAAGTTTCTGCCGATTTCGTAGTGCTTCTTATTGACAATGGTCGTTCAAATGCAATTGCATCACAAGAGCAAAGGCAAGCACTTTCTTGTATAGGCTGTGGTGCCTGCTATAATGTTTGTCCTGTATTTTCAAATGTGGAAGGCATGCATTCTTATCAAGGCTCTTATGGTGGCCCAATTGGTCAAGTTTTGAACCCACTTCAAAAAGGACTCGAACAATTTAAACATTTGAGTTATGCTTCAACGCTTTGCGGAAAGTGTACAAGTGTTTGTCCTGTTAACATTGATATTCATAATCATTTGTTAAGGAATAGACATGAAAGTATTAAGCAAAATATTGAAAAAACAGGGGATAAGCTTGCCTGGTATACTTGGAAAAAATTAATGCTAAGCAGAAAGAATATCAATAAACCTAATGCCTTTAAAAGTTTCACTTTAAAACAACTGTTTAAGAATGATTGGGGGGAAAGAGAATTCCCGAAACTTGCAGATAAATCATTTAACCAACTTTGGAGAGAAAAATTAGGTTTAAAATAATTTTATAATAAATCTCCTATTATTTTTTCTAAAGAAACATTTTCTGCTTCAGCTTTGAAGTTTCTAATTAACCTATGTTTCAACACAAAATTTGCAATTGCCTTTACATCTTCAATGTCTGGTGCAAATTTTCCATTAATTAAGGCATGGCATTTTGCACCTAGAATTAGAAATTGTCCAGCCCTTGGACCAGCGCCATAGGCAAGGAACTCATTCGCCGCTAAGTGTGCGTTGGGGGTATTTGGCCTTGTTTTACTTACCAAGTTTACCGCATAGTGAAGTACATTATCTGGCACAGGAACCTTTCTAACAAGCTGTTGAAAAAAGACAATTTCATGACTAGTCATGATGGTGTTTAATTGGTAAGTAAGGTTTTGTGTAGTATTCCTAACTATTTCAATTTCTTCTTCCAAACTAGGATAGTCTAGATGTATGTTAAACATAAATCTATCTAGTTGAGCCTCTGGCAAAGGATAAGTACCCTCTTGATCAATAGGATTCTGAGTAGCCAAAACAAAAAAGGGTTCTTCTAACTTGTGAAACTTGCCACCTACTGTAATCGATTTTTCTTGCATTGCTTCCAATAAAGCTGCTTGTGTTTTTGGTGGGGTTCTATTTATTTCATCGGCGAGTACAATGTTAGCAAATAAAGGCCCCCTGATAAATTTAAATTCTCTTTTTTCGTCCAAGATTTCAGAACCTGTAATATCACTTGGCATTAAATCAGGTGTAAATTGAATTCTACTAAATTTCAAATCCAATACTTCTGAAATAGATTTAATAAGTAAAGTTTTGGCTAAACCAGGCAGCCCTATTAACAAAGAATGTCCATTACACAATATTGAAATAAGAACAGCATCCACAACATCTGTTTGGCCTACAATGGCTTTAGAAATTTCATTTTTTAAGTTGATGTACTTTGTTTGAAGTGCAATTGCAGCTTCTCTATCATTATTAAATTCAATCATCGCTGTTTATTTGTTGCTGATCCATTTACTTAGTTCCGAATGACTCTTATAAGCCCCGTTGATTTGGATGTAAAATTCTTTTCTTGTTTTTTCTATCCATTTTTCTTTTACGGTACGTTGCTTTTTTTCAAAGGTTTGAGCTTGTAACTTTTGATAATCTTCTCGCAAATTTGCTCTATGTGGAGGCACTTCACTTTTTAAATAAAATACTCTCCAAGCTTTTTTCTGATCCGGCCCAGGTAAAGTAAAGAGTTCAGGTTCAGAAATTTCTCCAACCTTCATTTCTTGAACATTTATATTTAATTCTTTGGATAAAATATCAACCGGAATTCTAGTGTTTCCTGTAACCATAGTGCCAATAAAGCCGCCACTTCCGCGAGTTGGTTCATCAGTAGAGTATCTTTTTACTACAATTTCGAATGATGCAGAATCTAGTTTAATAAGGTTTACTAAGCTGTCTACAAGGTTTTTTGTAAGCAAAATATCTGATGGATAAATTTTTGGCATTACCAAAATATGCCTAGCATTTGCTTCTTCTCCTCTTCTTTGAATTCCTTGGATTATGTGGTAGCCATATTTGGTTTCAATTATTTTAGAAACACTATCAGGTTTGAGCCTAAAGGCTGCTCCTTCAAATTCTGGTACCATCATACCACGGCTGAAGAATCCTAAATCTCCTCCTTTAGCAGCAGACATCCTATCGTCTGAGTAAATTAAAGCCAAAGTGCTAAACTTATCTCCGTCTTCAATTATGCGTCTCCTTAATTCAACAATTTTTTCATATGCAATTTGTTTTGATTCCTTACTTACTTTAGGTTCTAAAACCAATTGTGCAAGTTCCACTTCTGCCGAGTAATAGGGTAGGCTATCCTCAGGTATTTCATTATAAAAATTCTTAACATCTGTTGGTGTTACTTTTACATCCTTTAAAACTTTAGCCATCATGGCTTGAGCCAATTGATTATTCTTAATTTTATCCCGATTAGAAGCTTTTATCTCTGAAATACTTTTTCCATACATTTCTTCAAGTTTCTTTTCTCCTCCATATTCTTGAGAAAAGTACCTAATTCTTTCCTCTAACTCTGCATCTATTCTTTCCTCGTTTACTGGTAAACTATCTATTTGTGCTTTTAGCACAAGCAGATTTTCAATGAGTTTTTGCTCTAATATAATAGCACGTAAGGAGTCTCCTCCTCTTCCCAATTCACGTGAGGCTTGCTCATAGGCGAACTCTATTTCAGAACGCAAAATTATTTTGTCTGCAACAACTGCAACAATTTCATCTACAATTTGAGCTTTTAAGCTTACTGTTGTGATTATCGACAACAGTAATATTATTAAGTATTTTTTCATCAGTGTTTGGCAAATATCTGTTATGTTTGGTTTAACTCAAGACTCAAAAGCAAATTGATTTATTTTATCTAAACTTTTAAGACCATTTCCACTGAACAAACTTACTATATCATTGCTATTTTCAGTCTGATTAGCATATTTTAAAAGTCCAGCAATAGTTGCAGCTGAGGTTGGTTCAATAAAAAAACCCTGTTTCGATACTTCTTTCCATGCTTCAATTACTTCATTGTCAGTAACTGAAATAAAGGTTCCACCTGTTGCGGAAACCGCTTCCAACATTTGTTTTTCTCTTATTGGATGTAAAATTGCTATCCCTTCTGCAATTGTTTTGGATGCTTTTTCAATTGGGTTCAAACCGAAATGTTTTCTATACAGTGGATTACAAGCTTCTGACTGAATTGCAATTAATTTAGGAATTGTATGAATCAATCCAGCATTGTAAAGTTCTACTAAACCAATATAACATCCTAATAATAGGGTTCCATTTCCTGCCGGAACCACAATTGCAGTAGGACTTTTATAGTTTGATTGTTCAATCAATTCATATACAAAGGTTTTTGTGCCTTGCAGAAAAACTGGATGATAGCAATGACTTGCATAAACTTTTTCCTGTGCTGCAAATAAAGTTGCCTTAGCAGTAGCATCTCTATCTCCAGCTATTTTGTTTATTTTGGCTCCATAAGATTTCATTTGAAGTATTTTTCCATTAGAGGTATCTTCCGGCAGAAATATTTCACATGAAATGCCTGCTCTAGCAGCGTAAGCAGCTATTGATGCACCTGCATTTCCACTACTATCTTGGATGACATTTGTTGCACCATAGTATTTTAAAAAACTAATCAATACCGCTGCTCCTCTATCTTTGTAGCTGCCAGTTGGAAATAATTGGTCTTGTTTTATTTTTGTTTTTAAACCATTGGAAAATTTAATTTCAACTAATGGTGTAATTGTTTCCCCCAAACTCACAATTTGGGAAGCATTTTCTATTGGTAAAACATCTAAATATCTCCAAAGGTTAAAAAAATTGCCTAAAAATTTTGTTGGATTAGGTTTCGGTTTGAACCAAAGGTCAAGTAGTTCCCCATCATACCCAATCCACTGATTAGCAGATGCTTCAAATAGCTTTCTGCTCAAAACACCTATAAATTTGATATCTTTCATCTTAAATATTTACAAATGAAACTCTTAAACAATTACTAAAAAGTAATATTTTAGCAAATTATTATATTTCTTAAGAAAAAATTTAGTTCAAAGGCTAATATCTTTGACCACATAAAACGGAAAAATCATTGTTATGAGTACAATAAATAAAATAAGTGTAGTCCAGAAGCTAAAGCACATTTTTGTTATGGCTTCATTCATCATCGGATTATTGAGTGTTTCCAATGAAGCGATTGCATCGCACGTTGTAGGTTCCGATATTTCTTATACTTGCACAGGCACTAGACAGTATAGTGTCACATTTAAAGTATATCGTGATTGTCAAGGTATTCACCTTTGTTTTGGTTGTCAAACTGGAACATCCCCAGTTCCTTGTCAAACACCGCTTGTTGTTCGTGGAGCGACACATCCTACTGGTTTACAGCATAATCTTCCTGCTCAAACTTGTAATGGCACAACTTATTTAACCCAAAATCTTGATGTTGTTCCCGGCGTTTCAGGGATAGACGTAATTCAACTATGTGCTATGTCAAGAACAATTTGCCATAACTGTAATACACGTACACCAGGAACCTTTACCCCTGGAATTGAAGTATATATTTTTAATGGTACAATCAATTTAAGTGGATTGCCAGCTAGTTGTTGCTGGGTAAGTATTGGAAATACTATCCCATGTTGTAGAAATATGGCAATTACTACACTTCAAAATCCGGGTAGTTTAAATTTATATAATGAAGTTTATGTAAATATTTGTGCTACACCTTGTAATAGTTCACCAACTTTTACTAACGAGGCCACTGCAGTTACCTGCGCAGGACAAGACTTTACTTATAATCTAGGTGCAATTGACCCTGATGGTGATTCTTTGAGTTATCGTTATGGACAAACTTTAGTTGCCCCTGGTGCAAGTGCACCTTATGCAAGTCCATATAGTCCTGTAGTTCCATTTCCTTATTTGGGTATACCTGGGCAATCACCACCTTTATTGCCACCATTAGGTATATTTATCGACCCAATGACAGGTGACCTTCGTTTTAGGCCACAAGGTACTTTTGTGGCTAATCTGGTAGTTGAAGTATTGCAATGGAAGTTAGTTAATGGGTCCTATGTGCTAATGGGTATTACCCGACGGGACATTCAATTTTACTCAATGATTTGTCCAAATAACAATCCACCCGTCATTCGAACATATGACGATAATGCTATATTAACCTCACCGCAGCCTCTTTTTAATTATGCAGTGTGTGCAGGTCAGCAATTGTGTTTCATTGTTTCTGCTTGGGACAATACCGCAGGCTGGGACACCACAGATTTTAAATGGAATCAAACTGCATCGGGGCCTGAGCCAAACCCTATTTTCTCAACAGGTGGTACAGTTACTCGTTTGTATAATCCTAATACTAGAGCAGTACTCGGTCCCAAATTCGATAGTGTGCGGTTTTGTTGGACACCACCAGCCGCTGTAGCTAGAAATCTGCCTTATTTTTTCACTGTAACTGGAAAAGATAGAGCTTGCCCAATTCCTGCAAGTACCACAAGGTCATTTGGAATTACGGTTAGACCAATACCTCAGGCAATTATTAATAAAGTTAATAAAAACTGTGGATATTATGATTTCTCTTATACCCAAACCAATACTGTACCATTAAACCCAACTTATACTCAATTTCAAGTTGAAAATTCTCCAGGTTCAAATACTTATACTACTTATACCGCTGCTTCTGTAACCAATCATAGATTCTCAATAGGTGGGTGGCATAGAATTAGGTTAAGACTAACCACTACGCCAGTATTGCCTACATTACCGAATGGTTGTCCAAATAATAACATTATTGACTCAGTATTGGTTCTAACACCAGTAGACGTTACTGCTCGCGATACTTTTAATTGCTTTGGCACTCCTGTAAGTGTAAAAGTAAATGGTACAGCTGGTACTCCTTATGGAAATACTTATCGCTACACTTTCTATTCAGGTGGCTTATCTGGTACCAATGTGGTAAGACTTTTCGGACCAGATTCTAGCGCGGCCATTAGCCCTCCAACTGCTGGAGCTTCTTCAACTTATAAAGTAGTGATTCAAGACTTAAATGGCTGTAAAGATT
>JAIYAT010000007.1 GCA_027488905.1 Bacteroidota bacterium | reverse complement strand
TTCATAGTAAAAGTTGTTTGTCTGTCTATTTTTTCTTACTCAAGGTTAAATGTTCCTAAAAAATTTCTTTTCTAGTGCTTGCTATCTCATTAACTCAAAGAACTTTATTCTATTTAATTTTCACCCGAAGGTGTAGAATCTCAAATTTTTTCCCCTCACTCCTTCTCTTATCTATTCCTCTATTTAAGGGGTGGCAAAGGTAACAACCTTTTTTTTACTTCCAAATTTATTTTGAACTATTTTTCAACCTAAACTCTTCTGCTGTCCATCCCCCCATCTCTAAGGGGTGGCAAAGGTAACCTTCTTTTCTTTACTTCCAAATTTTATTTCTAAAATTCTTCGTAAATGTTCATTCTTTCACTCCCCTCTCTTCTCCAATACCCGCTCTCTCAATGGGGGTGCAAATGTATGAATCTCCACCTCCCCGCCAAATCTATTTTCATACCCCCCTACTAAATCCCTTAGTATCTGTTACTAAAAATTAATATTTACTTAATGACTGTTGGCTTTTGGATGGTTGGATAGTTTCTTTGTTCCTATTTATTAGTTATAAATTGTGCTTGGGTCAAACCGAAGAAAGAGAAAGAGAAAGAGTTGGAGTAGGAGAAAGAAAAAACCTAAATTGTATTTATAAGTTAGTGTTCTATCTTCGCAAGGCTAAATAAACAACATGAATACAGCAATGAATTTATTTGAAAAGCATCAATCTTTATTAAATGATGCCATTGAAGCTTTAAGTAAAAGAGCTTATTATTCTCCTTATCCAGAAAGTCCTAAGGCGTATGCAGAAGACGGGGATGCTAAAGCTAAGGCTTGGATTAGTGCTACCATGAATAATAACTATGAAGGCTTGGATCAAACCGGCTCTTCTGAATTTATTGGAGAAGAGATTTCTCCTTTCTTACAAATGGGGATTGGCGTTAGGTATCCATTCTTTGCAGAACAAACCTTAATAGAAAAGGCTGAAACTGCCCAACAAGCTTGGGGAAATACAAGTCCTGAAACCAGAGCAGGTTTATTAATTGAGGCTTTAGATCAAGTTAAGGCTAGGTTCTTTGATATTGCCTACGCAACTATGCATACTACTGGGCAAGCTTACATGATGAGTTTTCAGGCAAGCGGTCCACATGCCAATGACAGGGCCTTAGAGGCAGTTGCCATGGGATACAAAGAATTGAAGAGTATACCTGAAAGTGCAGAGTGGGTAAAGAACTTGGGCAAGTTTGATTTAAAGATGAATAAAACTTGGAAGGCTGTTCCAAAGGGAATTTCATTAGTAATTGGTTGTTCTACCTTCCCAGTTTGGAATACCGTGCCTGGTTTGTTTGCCTCTTTAATTACAGGGAATGTTACAATTGTGAAGCCGCATCCTAAGGCAATCTTAGCTATTGCCATTGTGGTTGAAGAATTGCAAAAGGTTTTGGAGGCAAATGGATTTAGTAAAGCTGTGGTTCAATTGGCTCCAGATACTCAAAATGCTCCAATTACTAAAAAGTTGGCAGAACATAAAGAAGTAAAAATGGTTGATTTTACTGGGGGAAGTGAATTTGGAAATTATATAGAACAATTACCAAAAACTACTTTTACTGAAAAGGCTGGTGTAAATTCGATTATCCTAGACTCTGTTAATGATTTAAAGGCTGTTTTAGGAAACATTGCTTTTAGTGCAAGTTTATATAGTGGGCAAATGTGCACTGCTCCGCAAAATATTTTTATTAGTAAAGACGGTGTAAAAACATCAGAAGGAACTGTTTCATTTGATGAGGTGGTTGCTGGCCTTAGCGCCGCAATCACTGGATTGGTAGATAATCCAAAAGCTGGACCAGGCACTTTGGGAGCTATACAAGCAGATATAACCTATAATAGAGTAAATGAAGCAATAAATTTAGGCGGTAAAGTAATATTGCCAAGTAAATCCATCTTAAATGAGGAGTTTAAGGATGCAAGAATTGCAACGCCTGTGGTTATCGAATTGGATAAGTCGCAAGGAAACATCTATAATAAGGAATGTTTTGGGCCAATTGTATTTGTAATTAAAACCGATTCAGTTGAAGATTCAATTTCATTAGCAAGGGCATTGGCAGCAGATAAAGGGGCTTTAACATGCGGGGCTTATACTACTTCTGAAGAAACTAAGTTGGCAATAGCAGAGGCAATGAACAGTGTTTTTGTTCCAGTAAGTTTTAATTTTACTGGGGCTGGCTTTATTAACAGTCATGCTGCTTTTAGTGATTTTCACTTGAGTGGTGGCAACCCAGCGGGAAATGCTTCTTTTGCGAACAGTGAGTTTGTAAGTAAAAGATTTGTTTGGGTAGGTAATCGTTATATGTAAGTTTGGTTCAAACCGAAACCAAAAGGGAAGGCTTATTACTAAGCCTTCCCTTTTTTTATCTATTTACCATTTCAAAAGCGTCATCTGGTATTCCTTCAATATCCACAATAAGGAAACCATCTAAAGAATCATTAAAATTTGGATCAACATTAAATGAGACAATTTTACCATTTAGCTTAAGGTATTTTTTAACCAGCACTGGGATTTTTAGCTTTTGGTTGCCTTCAATGTCACCAATAAAATTATCAAGTCGTTTAATATCTTCAGAATGTGCTTGAAACAAAAGATTTTTACCTTCCGTTTTTGAGGTATATGAAAAGCGTTTTTTAGGTTCAATCCATTTTGAAATCTTGTTATCCCAATGGTTGTGTCTAATGTAAGCAACTAACAAATCTTTAGACAAATTTGAGAAACTGTTACTAATGCTTACTGGCCCAATCATGTATTTAAAGCGATGGGGTTGATTTTTTATGAAAAGATTTATTCCTTTCCACAACAACATTAAGCTTGCAGGCTTTTTTTGGTAGGCTGGAGCAACAAATGAGCGTCCTAATTCAATAGATTGGTAAACCATTGGATACATTTCTTTGCTCATTCTAAAAAGTTGGTTCAAGTAAAATCCCTGAATACCAAATTTTCTAAAAAGCACATCTCCCTCCCCTATTCTGTATGAACCAGCAATTGTTTTAGCTTCTTTGTCCCACACAAATAAATGCTTGTAGTGCTTATCAAATTCGTCTAAATCAATGCTGCGGTTGGTGCCTTCTCCAACTTCTCTGAATGTGATTTCCCTTAATCTACCAATTTCATGAATGAGGAAAGGGATTTTATCATAATCGGAAATGTAAACTTCGAAATTGTCATAGTTAAATAATTTACAATCACTTGAGATTCCTTCAATTTCCTTTTCTAGCAAGTGACTTGGTACTGCATTAACTATTTTATGAGGTTTAGCAAGTTTCTTAAGATTTAACTTAAATTTAGTATTTTGTTCTTCAGTTGCGCCAAGTGCATAGGTTTTGGCTCTTAGAAAATCTAAGAGTTTGGGTTGATCCAAGTCTGCAAGTTCTTTGAAAGGAATTGGCTTTCCGATTCTTAGTTTAACTTTATTTTTTGACTTGTTAAACATTTCGGAAGGAAGCTTTATTGTCCTTAAACCTGGGTGAACTAAGCCTAGCAGGTTAAATGCTAAACTGTTATGGCCTGAAAAATAAACAGGAATAACTTTTAGGCCAGCTTTAGAAATAATTTTCCCAACAGAAGGTTCCCATTTTTTATCAGAGATTTTAAAGTTGTTTAATTTCAAGGCACTAACTTCGCCAGCAGGGAAAAGGGCAATTGGACTGGTTTTAAGGTGGTTTAAAATCTCTTTTACACCCTTAATGTTCATTGCCTTGTCACCAACATCTTCAAAAGGGTTAACTGGTATAATCCAATTTTTGAGTGGTTCAATTTGGTTCAATAGAAAATTAGCGAGAAACTTTATATCGGGGCGAAGTTTTGCTAAAATAGCCATTAGAATCATTCCATCCACGCCACCATATGGGTGATTTGCAATTAAAATAAAAGGTTCTGTTTTGGGGATATTGGCCAAATCTGCTTCACTAATTTCATATTCAACCCCCATTCTTTCTAGCATTTTCTCTGCAAAATCGGCCCCTTCTAATTTGCTAGTTTGTGAATATATTTCGTTAACCTCATCAAGTTTAAGTAGTCGCATCAAGGCGGGTGCCAATAGATTTAACTTTACTTTTTCTAGTTTTAGGGCTTTGGCAAAATCTTCTTCGCTAATTAATTCGGTCATGTTTTACGATAATATGGTAAATATAACAGAAAGAAATTATGGATACAAAAAAAGTATTTAGTTATCTAAATCACCAGTTTCTGTAATGGCTTTATCAATCATTTCTGAAATGGCAATTTTTTCTTTTTCGCTTAAGGTACTTCTCTCTTTTGCGGTTTGCTTCATTCGTTTATAAATCTCCTTTTTTCTGGCCTCTACTGCTACCCAAACCTGATAAGATTTATCAGGTTTCATAAAAACTTTTTCATCAAAGGTGCGCATACCATTAATGCTTGTGCTCATCACTTCTCGGGTAAGTTGTTGAAATCGTTCGCCATAATCCCCAAGTTGGTTACCATCTTTTCTTTCATTTAAGTAGTTTTCGGTTACATTTTTTATTTCGGTTTGAACCGAGGATGCGATGCGTTGGTTTGCGGTAAGTAATGCTTTACTGCGCGCAGTTTCTAAGTTTATGCTTTCACCACTGGCAACACTTCTAAAAAACCTGCGATTAGATTCATATGCATTGCCTTTAAAAGGAATCTTCACTTGGTTCAGACCATTTTTAGATGATCCACAAGCAATTAGAATTAATAATAAAGATAAGGGAAAGTATATTTTAAGCTGTTTCATGTTGAATAATTAAAACTTTTCTGAGAGAAATTTTCGTGCCACAATTCTATCAATTGGAAAGCTTAAATCTTTTTCTGGGTCGAGTTCGTCTAAATTTTTCCAAAAAAACCTTAGGGTTTCATTTTTATCGCCAATGGTTAAGGTAATTTCTTCAAGCGAAACAGTTTGTGCAGGATGGGAAAGTTCAACTTGGTAGTAAATAGCCATAAGCTGGTCGCCTTGTTTAAAGGCGCTGGGTTGAAAGAAATCTGTTGTATAGATATGGTCTTTAACATTAATTTCTAAGCCAGATTCTTCCATAAATTCTCTAACCAAACAATCTCGAGTGCCTTCGCCAAATTCCAATCCACCACCTGGAAACTTAGTAAAATGTAGATGGGGCATTTTCTCGTGAACCAATAAAACTTGATTATGTTCATTTATTAACAAACCATAAACCCGAATGGTAAATCTATTGATTTCCATTATTTGTTGGAGGAAGAAAAGATTGCGCCAAATTGTAAAGAAATAGACCAAGGCACAGCTTTTAAATCTGCACTTGTTACAGAAAGTGGGTATATCATTGCCATTGGTTGTAAAAAATATGACTTTCCATCTTCATCCTTTTTTTGGAACCTAAATCCGGCACTAAAATTAATGGCAATAGGTCTTGCTTTAAACCCTGTTGAGTCTAATGTAAATTTATCTTTTAGGTCAATTGTAAATCCATCATCTAAATTGGCAATCATTTTATGGTTCATCAAAACATTAAGCGCTGCGCCAGGTACAAAGCTGAAAGTCCATTTGTAATCGCTGGATCGTCCGGTGTTCAACATCATTTGAAAAGGTAAATTTAGGTAGCTAAAGCGGTAAGTATATTGTATTCCTCTTTCTAGGTTTGAGAGGTCTTCAATTTTACCAATTCCAATGCCAGGATAGGTGTAATTTTTAAAGTTTAAATTACTTTGTCTTCTGCCAAAAGCAGCTTCTTGGTAGCCAATTCCAAAAAGCAAGTCTACTTTTTTACTGAAGCTATACATGAACCATCCGTTTACAGATTTAGTTAAAACGCTATTGGTTTTAGATTGCATGGTATCCATGAATTGTTGGTATTTTTCATCAGAAATAAAAGCAGACCCATAACCAATATTGACTGACCCTACAAAACCAAATTTGGATTTAGATTGGGCATTAGCATTTTTAATACAAAATAGGGCAAATACAGCCATTAAGAGTAATTTACTCTTCTTCAAATTCAAGTTCATCAGGGTTATTATTATTGGTTTCAACTTTTTTAAGACTGGTATCTTTCTTAATTTGAAATTCTTGTTTTAGAATTTCTTTGATATTTTCTTTTTCTTTTTTTACTTCTTCTTTTATCTGTGCGGTCGATCCTTTTTTGTCGAAAGAATACTTAAGGTTAGACAAAGGACCATTTATATTAACATAAATAATCCAGTTTTTTGAAACGGGATCTTCCTCCCCAAATTCGTTAGGTTGAATTTTTCGTTTTTTGTTTAGCAACTGCGATAAAGCCAATTTGACCTTGTAATTTACTTCATTGTCAAAGCCATGTTTACCGCTAAGACCTAAATTAATGGCATTGGTTTTAATGTCCATTTCTGGAATACTAATGACATTATTTTTAATTGTTAATGTGTTATTCAGTTCAGAAAACTTAAGGTGTTTAAGTTCTGAAACATCAGCAAATCTAGACAAACCTAAAAGCGGTTTATAGTCAATTAATTCCCCTTGTTTCATATTGAGGGTTGAAACCAACAATAACTTTTTATGCACTACCTTCATTTCGGGGTCGAAGTAAATAATCATATCGGTTTGAGCCGAAAGCAAGCCTTTTAAGTGTTTTGAGGTAATTTCGGTTTGACCAAAATCATTCAAGGACGCTAGTAATTGAGTTAAATCTATATGCGTTGCTTGGTGATTGGCTTTTAGCACATAGCCCTCTGGAATCATTTGCCAAGAGGCTTCTCCGGCAAAACTACCTGAGCAAGTTTGCAAGCTAAAATAGGGAATTTCTGTTTTATTGGGTACAAGAATAGTTTTACAACTAAGGTTGGCAGCGGTGAAATTATTATATACAAATTTATTGGCTATAAGGTTTAACCCAATTTTATATTGGAAGGAAGCATCATCATTCTCTTTAGGATCACTTGCATTGTAAATCAGCAAATCATTTGAGTTAAGAAGATTGCATTTGAGATTGAGATTACCTTGAAATAAATCTTTTTGTTCGCCAAAAGCAGACAAGAAAGTTGGAAACTTTCCATTTAAATCAAAATCACTTTCGCCAATTTGAAAAGTTAGTTTGTCTATTGATAAATTACTACCGCTAAGTCCTGCAACTAATTGAACCTTATTAAAAGGCTTATTGAGATAGGTAAGGGTAAGCTCAGGAATTTCCATTTTAAAAATCCCTTGAGAAAAATTCGAATCCCAAATCCAAGCACTATCCTTTTGAGTTCCTTTTACAGTTAGAGAAAATTCTAGGCTTCCATTGATTGACTTTACGTCTTCTAGCTTTAAAAAACTATTAAGCGCGTTTAGGTCGGCATTGCCATTTAACTCCGCAAACAACAGAGGATTCAAGAGGTTTGTTAATTGTAAGTTTCCTCTGATTTGCGAGCCAGAAAATTGAGCATTTAAAGAGGGAATTGTAAGTGTTGATTTAGATAAATCATTGTTTCCTTGGTAACTACCTTTCAAATTAATATTCTCAATTTTAATTCCGGTTTCGGGTTCTATTAATTGTCCCTCTTCAATTCCAAAATCGACTATTAACTGAGGATTTGTTTGTTTAGATTGTGTACCAGCATATTTACCTTTAAAATATACTTTACCTTGGGAGGCATAGGTTTTAATGTGACTAGGCACTTCAAAAGGCATGATGGAAATAAGGTCTTGAATAGTTATTTTTTCTGTTGAAAAGGCTAGGTTATAATTTGCTATTTTGGGTTCAAGCTTTATATCGCCTGTAAGTTGCAAGAAGAGTGTATTAATTGCAAATTCTCCTTTTTTGATGAGATAGGTATTTGTTGTATTATCGACTTGAAATGCTAGGTTAAGGTTTAATACTTTTTGCTTAAACAGGGCTAAAGTTCCAAATTTCATTTGATGACAAAGGCCACTCAGTTTGACTTCCATTTCGAATTCTTTCTCAGTAAACTGACCGTGTATTTCAGCTTCTTTGGCAAAAACGTCTAGATGAGTTAAATCAGATTTGTCTTCATAATTGATTCTAATTCGGTTCAAACCAACCTTATTTAACTGAAATGAAAATGCCTCAGAAGTATTTAATTTTTCTTTAGGTTCTGGTTTAGATTTAAGAATATCAAAATTTTTGCGACCCTTTTTGTTCACGTACATATTTATGCTGCCGCTGTCAATTTCGATGAGTTGAACTTTATATTTTTTATTAAGGACATCAACAATATTAAAACCTAGGTAAAGTCTTTGAGCCTCAATCAAACTGATGTTTTTCCTTAATGGATCAGCTATATTTACCTCCTTAAATTCAAGGCTTACCATTGGAAAGGTGCTGAATATAGAAACTGAAACTTCCTTTGTGGTTAGGGCAGATTTAAGGTTTTTGTTCAATTCGTCCAGCGCATATTTTTGTAAGGTCTCAATGTTCTGATAGATAAGTACAAAGGCTAATCCTATTAATCCCAAGATGCTTAATAGGGAAATTAAAAAATATTTGAAATACTTATTCATATGATGGATGCAAGGTATTTCTATCCAACGAAAATTCAACCTAACTAATACACAAATAAAGGCGGAAAACTTTTAATTGGCATAAGAAAATAGTCATACTAGTACTGAAGTAAATTTTTAAAACATTGTAAATCAATTTTTTGAACAATTAAAAAATTTAAAACTAGTTTATATTATAAACTACTCTATATGTTTGCAACATAAATTCTAAACAAATGAAAACGATTCAATTTTTGGCAATGTCCTTAAGTGCAATTGGGATTTTGCTTTCAACGCATGTTGCATCTCAGCAGTTACCCAACGTTGGATTTGAGAATTGGGAGCAAAAAACATTTAACGGCACCGATTATCGAAGTCCTGTAGGTTGGTTTACGTTAAATCCTTTAAAAGCTTTTGGTTACGAAGAAACAACCTTTGAGAGTTTGGATGCTAGCATTGGCAAAAGTGCGGTAATGCTAGAGACCATGATTGGACCATTTAATACCATACCTGGATTGTTAACACTAGAAAACATTTTGGGTGATAACGGTATGCCAAACGTAGAGAATAATAGGATACCGTTTCAAAATTTGCCTGCCGGGTTTACTTTTTATTATAAATCGGGTCCAGAATTAGGAGATACAAATGTGATATTTATGATGTTAAGTAAATGGAAAAATGGAAAGAGAGATACCATTGGAATAGCTAGTTTTGAGATAGATTCGGCTGTAGAAAAATACACCTATGCAGTTGTGCCAACCGTTTACTTTATAAATAATGAGTTACCCGATTCGATGTCATTCATAGTGAGTTCGAGTAAAAACGGATTTAGCCCAATAGCAGGAAGTTGGTTTTTAGTAGATCATTTGCAGTTGATTTATGCGGATGGACTGGCTGAAGAAGCGACTAAAAAACTAAATATCTATCCAAATCCTGCAAGCGAATACATTCATATTGGTGGATTAAATAAAGACAAAAACTATGGTATTTATAACCTTATGGGTCAGTTGGTAATGAATGGAAGAACAGAAAATTCAAAGGTTTTAGGTTTGAACCTATTAAACAATGGAAACTATATTTTGCATTTATTTGACGAATCGGGGCAATCCTATCATCACTTTAACCTTAATAATTAAGAATATGGAGACAAATGAAGCCTTAGCACTTATAGAAAATATGATTCTAAGTGCAAAAAGAGAAATCAAAGACAATGGTTTTTATTATATGTTTTGGGGATATTTAGTATTTTTATCAGCCTTAACAGATTATATATTGCTCATGAGTGATCATCCAAAACATGCCATGGTGTGGGCTATTGCTATGCCTTTTGGAGGATTGGTGAGTATCATTAAAGGAATTAAGGACAAGAAAAAACAAACAACCATAACCTACATTGACGAAATGTTTAGACATTTAATGATTGCCTTTACAATCAGCTTGATTATTGTATGTTTCATCATGCCGATGACCCAAAATAATTGGCGCTCGTTCTTTCCAACTTTAATGGTGGTTTATGCTTTTGCTTTGTTTGTTTCAGGTGGTATTCTTAGGTTTAAGCCCTTACAATATGGCGCTTTAGCTGTTTGGGCATTGGGTGCAATAGCTTTTTTCATGCCTTATCAGCATCAATTGTTATTGCTGGCTGCTGGCGTATTGGCTGGATTTGTAGTTCCAGGACATTTACTAAATATGTTATTTAAAAAGAATGTTTAAGGAGCTTGATCCGATACTTCATTCTCAACTTAGGTTGGCCGTCATATCACTTTTGATTTCGGTAAAGGAAGCTGACTTTACATTTTTAAAAGAGAAAACTGGAGCAACTGCAGGAAACCTAAGTGTTCAATTGCAAAAGCTTAAAGAGGCAGGTTACATTGAAATTGAAAAATCATTTAAAGACAATTTCCCTCTAACTACTTGTAAAATCAGCAAAGACGGAATTGCTGCATTTGAAGCTTATGTTAAAAACCTTAAGCAATACATTAGTATCAAAAAAGAAAATTAAGCGCTTGATTTTGAATAAATAGAATCTTAGCAACCCGGGATTATTAAACATTTTTAAGAAAAGTCTTGCAAATATCCACTTCAAAATTATCTTTGCACTCCCCTTTCGGGAATACAAAAGGAGGCTTAGCTCAGTTGGTTTAGAGCATCTGCCTTACAAGCAGAGGGTCATAGGTTCGAATCCTATAGCCTCCACAAGAAAAAAGAGACGCACAATATGCGTCTCTTTTTGTTTATTTGAATCCATCTAAAAAAACCTGATATGAGATTTAAATACATAATTTTATACATACTTTTATTTTCAATTTGTTTGAACCAAAAGTTAATGGGGAATCAAGTTCATTCAAATGATACAATCCCTAATACTGTGTTAAGTATTGTTCAGGGAAAAGACAGCTTGGTAATTACTGATAAAACCAAAGAAATTGTATTAAATGCAGATTCGTTTCAGTTATATTTTACTACCCAATATACAGATTGTGTCTTTTTAAATTGCAGTTTTGATTCAATGGCCTATCATTATGCCAACCTCAATCAATTAGAGAAAATTGATGTGTTTACACCGCCACAAACCTTTGCAGAAGATAGAAAAAACAAAGACCATGATTTAACAGTGGTTAATAATGCATCTGATGGTTACCATTGTTTGTTTGCATTTTCTGAGGATGAGGAATTTATCCGCTTTAACCAAGTTTGGGGAAATACACAAGCCAATTGGATAGGTTTAAGAAGCGTTGGCAGTTTGTTTGAACCAGGAAAAAGCAATATTCCCTTAAAAGAAATGAAAGGCAAAACTATTTATCTTATTTATAGTCCTGGCATTGAAAACCGCGCTATAGGTTTAAAAGTAGTTTTTAAATAAAAAATGCCGACTCATAATTTTGAGTCGGCATTTTTATTATCGGTGTTTGGTTCAAACCGAAACTTATTTAAAAAAATAGTTTTTAGTGGGCTACAACAAGCTTTTGCGTTAAAACAGCCTTGCCATTTTGGCTAATAATTTGCAAGAAATAAACGCCATTGTTTAAGTCACTAATGTTTAGATTGGTCTGAACCAAGGACAGTTGCTTCACAATTCTTCCATTGATATCAGTGATTTGGCATACATCATTAGCATTTGCTAAAGGATAATCGATATTAACAAAATCACTAGCTGGATTTGGAAAAAGTTTAAAATTTGAATTACTGTTAAAGTCATCTATGCCTGTTGGCGGCGCATTAAGTACATGTTTGTGCAAGGCTGGAATGACTACACTTAATAGAAATTCATTATCCAAACTATCTTGATTTGTTAAAACAGAAAGGGTAACGCCCGAAAGGGTATCTACCGCATTTTCATTTATAAAGCCTAAAAATGTGCCACCATGGCAATAGATGGTGCGGTTGTTAATTTCTCTATTGTACCTAAAAATTCCTAGGCCATAAGACACAGAATTATTAAGCCTAACGGTGCTGGTCATTTCTTGAAGAGAAGCCTTAGTAAGTAAATCTCCTTTGATAAGTTTGTACCAAAATTGAACATTCTCCTCTGCTGTTACCATCATGGCCCCTGCGGGGCCTGCAGCACTAAACAATTGATTGATGATGTTAATGGGATAAGTATTCATTTCAACCAAGCTGGTTCCTGTAAGGTTCATGGTCCACTGACTAGGAATTGGTGCTGGATTTGGTTCGCCAAAAAAGAAAGTACTATTCCAATTATTAGGTTCAAGCACATAAACACTCATGGCATTGGCAAAAGACATTTTAGCCACCTTTTCAATAATAATTCCAGCTACTATAAAATTGGTATTTGAATATCCCCAAGAGGCGCCAGGAGCAAAGTTTGGCTTCCCAACGGTGCTAAGCACCTCGTCCATGGTCCAAATTTTAGAAGGGTTTAAAAGCAAACTATCATTGAAACTAGCATTCAAATATTCTTTATTACCAGAGGTGTGGTTTAGGCATTGCCTAATGCTAGCACTGGTATTGATATTTGGGTAACCTTGAATCCATTTACCAATAGAATCATCTAAATCTACCAAACCTTTTTCTTGTAATTTTAGCAAGAGAGTTGCAATATATGTTTTGGTATTACTACCCATTCCTAAGGCCATTTGCGGCGTTATAGGTACACCCGGTTTAGAGATACCAGAGGTGCCTGTCCATGTGCCAACATTAGGCAAAAGCAAAGCTGCAGAAGCACCTTTAACCTTGTATTTTGTGCAAATACTATCCAAGGTGTTTTGTAGTCGACCCGCTAAATTTGGCGAAATTTGAGCCATAGCAGCGCTAAAACTTAAGAAAAGTAAAGCTAAAAAGTAAGTTTTTTGTTTCATGAATTATTTGATTGTGATGAAGCAAGGTAAAGATAGTATAAAATTAAAAAAAAATAAATTTAGCCAAAGGTCTTTAGTAAGAAACTTGTTGTTTGTTCAACCTATAAAGAAGACCTAATGCTTAAGCTGAAACATTTTAGCCTGTAGGAAAATAATAAAGGTCAATTCTTTAATTCTAAAAGCAACTTCTCAGCTAATATTTGCCCCCCAGTCGCATTCAAATGATCTGCATCTTTAAAATATTCATCATTTTTAGAGAAAACATTTTTATAATTTAGCACTGGAAAACCATTAGCAATAAGGATAGAATCTGCCCCATAATTTGTATTTCCAATTGCTGCAATAAAATTTCTAGAAAGTGGAAATTTAACACCAACCAATTTTATATTATTTTTTTTGCAATTATCTATTATTTCCAAAAAGGTTTTCGTTAATTCTTCACTGCGGCTATTAAAGGAAAATGAAACTGAGACTGAAGTTTCAGCTGCTTTTATTCTTTCTTTTTCAGACAATTGAATCCATGCATTTTGGTTCACCTGAAATTTAGTATTAAAGATTAATGAGGAGAATTTTGCAGCAAGATACTTTTTTAACGCAATTCTGAATTTTGAATGAATAATTGGCAAGTAATATCTAACATACTTTAGAATAAAATACTCAAATTTATTTTCAAATTCTAATGAAGAAGAATAATATATACTTCTATCTAAGTTATTGTTTTTCTGCCTTATGGGACTTAACATGTGATCATCCACTGAAATAAAAATTGTATCTATTAAGTAGTCGTTTTGAATTAAGTATTTCAATTTTCTATTTATATCAAAATAAGATTCATGTCCAGCAGAGAAATTGCAGATATTTAAAATTTCACAATAATTATTCAAACAGATTCCATGTGAATCTGCGAAAACAAATGATTTGAACTTTTTATTTTGGTCGAACTTGTATTTTTTAAAATAAATTTCATTGGCTAAGCATAACATAATAATATTAAATAGCATTATTATGACGGCGATGCCAAGTAAATTCGAAAGGAACTTTTTCATTAATGTAAATTGAACATTAAAAACTTACTCTAATAAAAATTCTATTTATTAAAAAACAATTTATGTGACAAAACTATACCACCATTAGAATTCAAATGATCTGCGTCATAAAAGTACTCATCCTTGTTTATAAAATCTAATTTATAGTCTAGCACAGGAAAACCGTTTGCCTTGAGGATAGAATCTGCACCATAATTTGAATTACCAAGCACTTCAATAAGGTTTCTAGATAATGGAAATTTAACACCAATTAAATTAATTTTTCTGGCTTTGCAGATATTAATAATCTCTAAAAATGAATTGGTTAAAATTTCACTTGACTTCTTATAAGAAAATTGAGTCTTGAACCTTTCTGTGGCTAGCTTTTTCCGTTTACCATCCGTAAGATTAATCCAATCATTTGTTTTAATGTTCTCCTGAGATTCAAACAACAAACCTTTTAATTTTGAAAAAAGTAATGACTTTAAAACCAACCTAACTTTTGTATGAAAGATTGGAACATAATATTTAAGGAATTTATTTAACAAATACTGATAATACGTTTTAAATTCATGAACATTAGAATAATAAATACTTCTATCTAAATTACCATATTTTATTCTATGTGGACTCAAAATGTGATCATCTACTGAAAAATAAATTGTTTTAATTTCAAAGTTATTTGCAATAAGATATTTTAACTTTCTATTCATATCTAAAACTGACTCACTGCCAGCAGCAAAATTATAAATAGCATATGGCTCACCGTAATTCTTTAAACATTTGGCGTGAGAATCTGAAAGAATAAACGATTTAAACTTAGTACTTGGCTTAAATTGATATTCTTTATAGTAATTCTTTTGAGCTAGATGGAAAATTACAATATTAAACACCAATAAAATCAATGAAAAACCAAAAACGTTTAAAAGGAATTTTCTCATTTTAATCATTCTCAAAATTGAAAGTAAACAAACTCAATTGCTTCACCATGGTATCCATACAAGTAAATTATCAATAATAAGATACAGTAAGAAGTCCAGCGTTTCCATTTGTGTTTAACATGTCCTACAAATGAAAATCCGTATTTACCTTCCTTTCCATACCACTCAATGCAAAGAAAAAAAAGTATCAACCCTATAACTAAAGAGATATGCTTTTGATCTACTAATTTAGGATTTGTAAAAACGGTAGGAGATAAAATTTCACTAATTATTCCAAAGGCTTGATGCATGCTTTGCGACCTAAAAAATATCCATGCAAAAACAGTTAAAGTAAAGGTAAAAAGCATAGCAATAAAATCT
Organism: Bacteroidota bacterium; assembly: GCA_027488905.1. GTDB lineage: Bacteria > Bacteroidota > Bacteroidia > UKL13-3 > UKL13-3 > B1. The sequence continues at coordinate 378,389 of JAIYAT010000007.1, read as the reverse complement.
TTGAAACTTGGTATTAACTTTCCTTGGGCAATAATATCTAGGTTGTTTCTATTCGATTGGGTCAACAATAAAGGCAAAAAGTATATGGCGTTTAATGCACCCCATGTTATGAAAGTCCAATTAGCTCCATGCCAAAACCCACTTACAATAAATATAATAAATGTGTTTCTAATTTTCATCCACAAACTACCCTTGCTCCCGCCGAGTGGAATGTATAAATAATCTCTGAACCAAGTAGATAGCGAAATATGCCAACGTCTCCAAAACTCGGCTATATCTCTTGAGAAATAAGGAAAACTAAAATTTTGCATTAAGTCGAAACCAAATAAGCGCGCACAGCCAATAGCTATATCAGAATAGCCAGAAAAGTCTCCATAAATTTGAAAGGTAAAAAACATTGCGCCCAACAACAATGCACTACCTGGGTATTGGGTATAATTGTCAAAAAACATATTTGCCAATTCAGCACAATTATCTGCAATAACTATTTTCTTAAATAAGCCCCACAGCATTTGGCGTAAACCATCGGAAGCCAATGCATAATTAAATTCACGCTTCTTATAAAACTGAGGCAGTAAGTGTGTGGCGCGTTCTATAGGGCCAGCCACCAATTGCGGAAAAAAACTTACAAATGCCGAAAAGTCAATAAAGCTTTTGGTTGGAATAAGTTTTTTCTTGTAAACATCAAAACCATAACTAAGGGTTTGAAAAGTGTAGAAACTTATGCCAACAGGTAAAATGATATCCAAAGAATTTACATTAATTTCTCTCCCAAAAAAGGAAAAAGCCTGTTTAAAATTTTCAATAAAAAAATTGTAATACTTGAAAAAACCTAATATCCCAAGGTTAATTATTATGCTTGTCCATAGTAATAACTTACGTTTAAATGGATTATGTTGATTTAACAAGGCAATCCCAACAGAAAAATCAACTAAGGAACTTATCAGAATTAAAAAAAGAAACCGCCAATCCCACCAGCCATAAAATATATAGCTCGAAACCACAATTAGCAGGTTTTGTAGCTTAAGGTTGTGGTTTGAACCAAACCAGTACAATACAAAAACTATTGGCAGAAATAGGGCAAAATCGAGTGAGTTAAATAGCATTAAGTATTAAACAGGTTTAGAAAGGCAAACTATTAAAGATTTTTTGGAAAACTATATACTTTTTACCTGACACAAAAAGTTTTTTGAACATTGTTTAAGATTTTACTCATATGATTTAAAGAAATAAGAAAATTTGCTTAACAAAAACTAAACAATTGCCACTTACATTTGCAGTTAATTATACAAATAAATCTAATGTCAAATCAAGTAAAAGTATCTGTTTTAATGGCTGTTTACAATACTGATTTCGCATTGGTTAAAAGAGCGATAGACTCAGTTTTAAATCAAGATTTACAAAATTTCGAGCTTATCATAATTGATGATGGCAGCAGGTTACAAGAGGGCAATCAAATCTTTAACTACATTAAGGCCTTTGAAAATAAGATTGTTTATATGCACCATAGCAACCGCGGACAATCACAATCCATTAACAGAGGCATTATCAATAGTGTAGGAGAATTTATAACCATTATTGACAGCGATGATGCCTATAAACCGCATCATTTAAGCGCCTGCCTGCAAGAAATGGATTATGTAGATTTAATTTCTTCTTCTACAGAAACAGTTGTAGATAGTTTGGAAGACTATTATGTCCCAGATAAAAATGACATAACTCGCTTAATACATGTAGATGAATGTACCTTATTTGCCACCTTATTTGGAAGAAGAGAAGTATTTACTACGCTTTTTTTTAGGGATAGTTTTGCAGCAGATGCAGAATTTTTTGCTCGAGCCAAAAAACAATTTAGGGTAAAAAAAGCTAACTTAAGAACTTACGTTTATTATAGAAATGTTCCCAATAGCATTTGTTCAACTCTTAAAAAGCAATATTTAATTCCACAAGTTTAATGGCAGATGAAATTCGGAATTACGTTCCAACTTCCAAAAACCTAATCTTGGCTTGTCTTTTTTCTGGTATATATGATGTAAATAGAAAAACAACTTTACCAGATGACAAATATGAGTTGGTGCTAGAATGGGCAGAATCTATCACAGCCTTAAAACTTCATGGGGTTATTTTTCACAACAACTTTACTGAAAAAACCTGCGAGCAATTTGAAAGTGAACACATCAAATTTGTTAAAGTAGATTTTAACCCTCAGTTCAACACAAATACCTATCGCTATTTTGTTTATAGAGATTTTATTGAACAACACTTTCATAAATTGGAAAGTATTTTTGTAACAGACATTGCAGATGTAGTTGTGGTTAAAAACCCCTTTCTTGAGTTGGCATTCAAACAAAATTCTCAAGCTATTTTCTGCGGAGATGAGCCTATTACCCTCAACAACGAATGGATGCATGCACATTCCACCCACTTGCGCAGTAAAATTAAGGATTATGTTGATTTCGAGGAAAAGTTTGCAAATGATTTCCTCCTAAACTGCGGCATCATTGGAGGAAACATTGCAGTGATGAAAGAATTAATTCAAAAACTCTGTGACATCCATTTAACCTACAACCTAGACAATCAAACAGAATACACTGGCGACATGGGAGCCTTTAATTACCTAGCAAGAACTCAATTTAATAGCCAATTAATACACGGCGCACCCGTTAATACTGTTTTTAAAATGTATGAAAATGATCGTATGGATTGTTGGTTCAGACATAAATAATCTTAACTTCTATACAAAGATTAAATAGAGTTAATTATTCCTCCTCATAAAACTCTTGCAATGCGCCTGCATAAGCATTATCCCAACCTTCGGCTATATCCTCATAGGCTTCATCAGGAATATTACTTTGCCTCACTTCCAAAGAAGTTCCTTGCTTGTGTTCATGCAATTTGAGGGTAACAATACTTGGGGTATCTGTTTCTTCTTCTCCAAAGTACCATTGTTGAACAATTTTTTTTCCAGGCTCTAATTCCAAGTTCTTACCAATGATACTACCATCCCACATAGAAAATTCTGTTCCTGGCTCTGCAACAAAATGCGCAAAATCACTGGTCCATAATTGTATGGTAATTTCTGTGGTTAAAGCCAAATAAACTTCCTCTGGCGTGGCTGTGATGATGTAATACTTCTTAAAGTCTTTCAATGGAATAATTTTTCCAAAGGTAATCATTCAGATTTAACCACACAAACCCAAGCCCTCTTTGGCAGAAGCATTGGTTGCTTGTTGAAGTAAAACCTTGTTAAACATCTTTTTGGCCTCGACTTTATTGCCTAGGAAATAATGCGTCCAGCCCAAAAGCAAACAAGCATCTAAATCAAATGGGTAAAGTTGATATACCTCCATTAGAAACTTTTTAGCATTGGTATAATCTTTCCTATTATAATAAATTAATCCCATGTAATAATTTGCTTTGGTATTCTTTGGGTCACGCCTCAATATTTCTTTGTATACATTTTCTACATTGGTCCATTTTTCTAAAGCACTCAAAGGATAAATAATGCCCCAAAGTGGCTCTATAGCAGTTGGAACTAAATCACCTGCCTTTTGATAATGCTCTGCTGATTTAGCAAAATTGCCAGCTAAATAATTTAACCAGCCCAACCTTAATTGAGTTTCATAAACACTAGGGTCATTAAAAGCCATGATGGTTTGCAAAGCTTCTTTGTATTGCTTAGCCTTTTCTTGCTCATAACTTTTTTGGAAAGCATTCTTTAAATTTTCTTGCGCAAAGGCAGAAAATCCAAGTCCTAACATGAAAATAGAGATAATTAGCTTGTTCATATTTATGGTGTATATCTTAAGGTTAAATAAAATAAATGACTGAAATAAGAATATTCAGTTTTGCTATAATCTTCGAAATTAGATAAAGATTGGGATTGCGAATAATAACTACTTCTGGTTTGCAATTGATACCCTGGTAACCAAGTTAATTTACCTTTTTTAAATTCGGCTTGAACCGAACCAATCCAATCAACTGGATCGAAAGTATTCAAGGTAACAAATCCTAAATTACCCATATAATTATCTAGCTCACCATATAAAAATGACGCTTGAACCATGGTGCTTTTGTTAAAATGATAACCCAATTTCTGTAAAGCTATCAAACCACTTGTTTGCGTAAACTGATTATTTGCATACCCTATTGAAGAGTAAGAAAATAAATTATTCTTAGTAAATGGAAATAAAGTAATTCCCGCCTCAACTTGAATTCTATCTGCAGCATCAACATCAAAAACTGAAACTAATACAACAGGCTCAAACGATTTAAATCGCTTACTGATAGCCGCAGCAACACCATAATAATTATTCGATAGCAAACTCTGCTGATTATTCTGGCCATTTGAGGTAAATCTTTCATGGTAATAACTTGCAGAAAAAGAGGCACGAATGCCATTAGAAAACAATTTTGACAGTCCAAAATTAAGTTGAACATTTGGATCACTTTGTTTTATGGAAAAGCTATCGGGCGGTGGAAATTGGTTTTCGGTCCAAACATTTGAAAAGCTTTGAACCTGATACATACCAGCACCGGCAAAGAACCTCCAATTATGTTTAAACCTTTGTTCATGGTACAACCTCAAGTAATGCATAGAAGAAAAGAAACTCCCACCTGCATAAGCATCACCTGTTTTTCTTAATACCTGATCAAAGTAATTCTTTTGGTTTTGGGTTTGCAGTGTGCCAATCTCAATTTCACTTTGTTGTTTATTGGCAATTCCAGGGAGAATTGTTTGAACCAAACTTTGATATTTTTCAAATAAGGCGTTTGCCTTATCATTTTGTCCAGTATATACATAACTCCAATATAGGTATTCTAAAACCACAACATCGCCAGCTTGCATTTTTTCGGCTTTCTCAAAATGATGCCAAGCTGCTTCATAGTTTGCCTCTCTAAAAGCAACAATTCCCAATCGCGTTCTGAGGTAAAAGAAATCTATTCCTTGCTTTAAACTTTCTTTACCAAGTTGTTTTAACTCGGAATAGTCATATTGATTAAAATAGGCATAACTTAGACTATCAATATAGCTTTCAGTAGGCGTTTGAGCCTTTGAAACGAAAGAAAAAAACAATAAAAAACCTACTATCAGTTTATGCATAGCCACTCTTCATTAAAACCATTTTGTTGAAATTCTATTTTTTCTAAGCCTTTCTTTCCAATAGCTACTTTGTAACTTTGAGCTGCTACTTTTAATCCCATAAAACGCGTTACAATTTCACTTGAAAGCAAATAATTAGTCTGCATTGCAGAAGTTTCAGTTAAACAACTTTCACCTTCGAAAACCACCTTATTAAAAACATAAAATGGCGCAACTACATCTTGAACCCAATGCAATATTGGCACTTGAAAATGGATTTGTGGGATGTTATCTTTCATTTTGAGTGCTGGATAATGTGCTAATAATACTGAAAAACACGATAGATACAATTGAAAAAGAAAACCCTTCTTATCCCCTTCAAAATCGGTAAAGTAAAAGCGAGTGCCATCATTAATGAAATAGGCGTAAGAACCTGTTGAAGCGCAAAAAATATAAGTTCTATTATAGGCGTCTGTAAACACTTCAAAACTGGTTAATTTAGAAGGGTGTTTTTGGTTGAACCAAACTAATTTTTTGCCAGGTTGCCAATCGAAAGCTTGCTTTAAAGAAGATTGGGTTTCTACATTAAAAATGTGCGCATCTTCTTTTGGTACCTCAAAGTAATTTAACTGCAATCCAGCAGCATCTTGACTCATAAAATAAGCAATGGGGTAAGTCAAAGTTTTTGAACCAATCAAAGGAGATTGTTGAATTTGAAAATGAATATGTGGCTCTGGAGACCTTCCACTTGCACCACAACTTGCTATAACAGTTCCTTTACTCACCCATGCGCCTTCATTAACCTTAAAAGAATCTTTTTTCAGATGACTTATTTGAGAAAATAAACCTTCGGCATGTTTAAGAATAATGGTATTTCCCCAATTTTGTTTGGTATCCACCTCACCAACCTCATTATCGTCTATGTGATTAACTATCTGAATCACAAGTCCATCTGCAGGAGCTAAAACAGGTTTATTGTAGCAATAATAATCACTCATTTTTAATCCACTTAGCTGATACGTTTTGTTTTGCTCATCGCTAATTACAAAATCTAAGGCATTACTCCATTCGCCCAAGTGAGTTAACTTACCTTCGTAACCTTGACTTACCTTCCAGCTTCCAAAAAAGGGAAGCGAAAATTGATTGTGATGCGCATACTTTAACCTTTTTACTGCGCTTAGATATTTATAAATTGTAGTTTCTGCAGAATAATACTGGATTTGCACCAAGTATAAAAAGCGAGGAATCCACCTGTGGTGCAAGGCATACAAAACCAACATCGTTAACAATGTAAATGCAAGTGTAAACCCATTTAAATGAAACACAGCAAACGCTTGGTTCAAACCGACCAATAACAGCATTAAAATTGGTGTAAAAACAATCACTGTTAAATAAGAATACACATTTGGAATAAGGTAAAAGCAGCCAATGGCAATTCCAAAAAAGATAAAGTTTGAACCAACCAAGTTATCTGTTAATGCTGCTACATCAACGCCAAAAACTTGATAAGCACCATACGCAGAAAGGTAGGCTAATAAGGCTAAGCTAAAAGCAATTCGTGAAGAAAGAAACAATGCAATGGCAATTAATAAACCACCCCAAACAGATTTATTGAAAAAGGTAGCAGATAGCGTATTAAAAAACACTTTCCAAAAAGCTGGAAATTCAAGGTAGCTAAACTCAACTTGTGAAGTTTGTATAATCTTGAAACTTAAGGCACTTAATTGAGGCGAAGCCAATGCAATCATCCAATAGCAAAACAAAAATGGCAGACTTAAAAATGGTAAATTTATTTTACCCATAGAGGCCTGTAAAGCTGCTGTGATAAAAAAAACGGCAAAAATGGAAATGATGAATAATAACAGAAAGGCAAGTGAAAAGGCATATAAATAACCCAATGCCAAGCCAAGTAATAATGCATTAAAACCATAAATCCCTTTTTCAACTTGCTTTTTATCAAAGCCTAAAACATAGGCCATCACATTGCTGCCCAAGACACTTAGCAATCCAAATACACCAACACTTGGATTGATAAAAGTTACTGCAAACAAGGTTATGGCCAAAACTTTATTAAGGCTAAAGAACACTTGTGCATAGCTATTCAATACACTATTTATCCAGAAACTAAAACGTTGGGGAATCTTCAAATTTTACAATTTAAACTGCTCTAAATGTTCTGGAACAAGCTCATATCTCAACATGGTATCAATAGATTCTTTGGTTCTAATCAAATGTACATTTTGCTTAGCATCAACCATAACAACATTTGGTCTCATTTGAATAAACTGCATCCATTGGGTCATATTATAAGCTCCTACCCTATGCACCACCACTTGATCTCCTTTTGACAATAATGGTAAATTGATGCTTTCTCTTATACAATCGATGTTCATGCATAATGGACCATATAACACCATATCTTCTGTGTGATGAGAAAACTCTTGGGCTGGTGAAATCTTATGATTATACCAAAACGCAGTAAACAATAAATTTACGCCAAAATCCATGATGGTGGCTCTTCTTCCATCGCTAAGTCGCTTAGTTGCAAGCACAGACCCCAATAAATAACCAGCATCGTCAATAAGCGATCTTCCTGTTTCTAAAAACAACATTGGCAATTCATCTGGTTTGAACCCAAAGTTAAGAATGGTTGTTGCGATTGCATCTGCATAATCTTCGGTACTTGGGATAATATCTGAGCCTTGCAGGTAACTTCCTTTCAGCGTATTTGCTGATGCAAAGCCACCACCCAAATCTAAATACTGAATCATGTGATTCCATTTAAGTTTGACATTCCAAGCTAGGTCACATAGTTTCCAAGCAGCTGTGGCATATGCACCTGCACTTAACATAAAAGTTCCAATATGACAATGCAATCCATGAAGTTCTAACTCTGGGGCGCTCATGATTTTATTGATGGCATTCCAGGCTTGTCCGTTTTCATAATTAAAACCAAACCTATCCCAAATTGGATAAATGCCAGTATCCATGTTTACCCTAATGGCAACGGTAGCTTTTGTTTTTAACTCTTGGGCAATTTCTATCAACATGTATAATTCATCAAAATGGTCGATATGAATTAAAGAATGATTGTTGATTGCAGTTCTTAAATCATCAGCAGATTTATCTGGACCATTAAAAATGATTTTATTCCCTGGTACCCCATTTTTGATTGCCTTTTGGTATTCAAAAATAGAAACAACTTCTGCCCAGGCACCTTCTTGATGAAATACATTACAAACTGCATTGAGATAATTGGTTTTATAACTCCATGCAAATTGAACTTTTGGGTATCGCGTTTTGAAAGCCCTTACCGCACTTTGGTAATTTCTTCTGATCTGAGGCTCGCTAATGACAAACAAAGGAGAACCATAGTCGGCCATTAAAGACTTGACAGAAACTCCTTCAATATGAGTTACAGGTGTGTATTCGGTTCTAGAACCAAACTTATTCATTGTGCCGGTATTCAATTTCTGAATAACAGGTCTTTCGTATGTTAACTTGGTCATTTTATAATTCTCCTAAAGTTGATATTTTTTCAAATTCTGCTAAATCGACAATTTGGTCGAAGCTATAGCGCACAAACAATTTTCCATTCTGATAAGATTCAAAAGGCTTTACTTCTTCACCTAAAGCCATTGCTACCAATGCCTCTGGGTGATTTTGACCACAACCTACAGCCAAATACACCCAAGCAGGAAACCGTGGGTTCATTTCTAATAAATAATATTCTCCTGAGTTGGTTTTTATAAATTCTAGTTCGCAACCACCACGCCACTTAGAATTTCCAATTACCCTATTGGTGATTTCAATTAATTCATCATCTAATAAAGAAATTCCAGCCCAAGCTTTGCCTTTATCTGTAATGTAAAGTTTTCGCATTGGAACTGCGCCAATACAGTTACCATTTCCATCTCCAATTGCGGTAACATTTACTTCATTACCACTAACAAATTCTTGAAGAATAATAGGTAAACCCCATTTGGCTGAAATCTTATGAAAATAATTGATAGCTTGTTCGGGGGTTGCTGCAATGCTGGCATCGTAGTATTTTCCTTTAACAACTAACGGAAAACCAAAGCTATTTCCTACGGCTAAAATTTCATTTGGACTGAAAATCATTTTGCTTTTAGGCACTTTTACTTCGTTCTTTTCGCCAAACTCGAACAATACAGATTTATGGCGGCTCTCAAAGGTTTCTAAATCAGGCATAAAACTCGAGATACCATAATCGCGTTTTAAAATCGGACCTAATTTTATAAAGCTGTGCAATTCAGCATCAAAATTTGGGATGATAACATCTAAATTCTCAATGCTATTGATATAGGCAAGTCTTTGTAACAAACTATCCATGCCAGATGATGGCAAGGGAATAGAATAGGATTTATCTACTAATTCATGCAAGTATAAACCTGGCTCAAGATTCTCATAGGACAAACCAATTATTCTAACTTCAAATTTGGAGCTTTCTTTAAGTCCTCTTATAACAGGAATTCCTGGACCTGGACTATCAATATTGTTTAGGCCAGAAACTGCAACGGTAATTTTTCTTTTATTCATGCTCAGAAATCAATTGATATGATAATAGCATTTGAAAAAAATCAACCAAATCCTTTTCAATATTAGCCTCTTCAGAGTTGTATTTTTGAGCCAAAGTTTTAACGATTTCTTCTTTCGTTTTTTGTTCCTTCATCAAACGAATAACTTCTTGTCCAATTGGATTGGTGCTAAAAGAATCACCACTTAGTGGGTTAAATATAAACCCATTATCACTTACAGCGATATTTTTATTCAGTTTCATGGAAGTAAATTTATAGCATTAGACGTCAAAAGAAATATTTTCCTTCGGTTTGATTAAAAAAAAACAGAAAAGTTTAATTTATTCACTTTAATTGTATAGGTTGAAAACCAATAGATAGCAATTTTATGAAACAATTCTTTTTGTATTTAAGTAGTTTATTTCTCCTTATTGGAACCATAACGGCGCAAACAAACCTTAAAGAATTATCACTTGATAGTTTAATAAAAGTCAGCGAGCGCCAAACAAAACAAGATGGTTCAAAGTTAAAAACACTTAATGCACTAGCTTTTTGCTATGCTAAAATAAACCCTAACAAAGGTATTGAAAGCAGCACATTGGCCATTAGCTTGGCACAAAACCTCAACAATCCAATTTTATTAGCAGAGGCATTCCATAACAAAGGATTAAATCATACAGCTAAGAATGAATATTCTCTTGGATTGGATTGTTTTAATAAAGCACTTATCCTTAATCAAAAACAGAAAAATAAATTTGGAGCGGCATTAAACAATTTAAATATTGGAAATATTTATTTACGAGAAGGAGCAGGAAAAAAGGGCCTGGATCTTTTTGAAAATGCTTTACAACAATTTGAGACATTGAATAACAAAATGGGTATTGCCCTTTCGAATGAAAGTATTGGAAATTACCACCTCAAAAATTCTAATTGTTTAAAAGCTTTAGAATATTATCAAAAAGCACTACGCACACAAGAGCAATTAAGGAATCAAAGCAACATTGCAAATAATCTATCAGGTATTGGGCAAGCATATAAATGCCTTTCCGAATTTCCTAAATCATTTGAAAACCTACAAAATGCTTTAAAAATAAATGAAAGTTTAGGCTATAAAATTGGAATGGCTTCAAATCTAAACAGCATTGGATCGGTTCATGCTGCGCTTTCAGATTATACCAAAGCACAGGAAAAGTACTTAGGAGCCTTGAGTATTTATGAACAGATAGGCAATAAAAGTGAGGCTGCAAATTTATTGGTAAACATAGCTATGATTTCTTACAATAATTTGGACTACCCAAATGCATTAGTGAATTTTCAAAAAGCCTTATTAATTCATGAACAATTAGAAAACAAAGGAACTATTGCCACTATTCATGGGAATTTGGGAAATATATATTTGAGTTATTCTGATTATCCAAAAGCATTTGAAAACTTCCAAAAAGCACTAAATATACATGAACAGATTGGAAATAAGGTAGGAATGGCGTTTGCTTATGGCGGTATTGGATTGGTTAATTCTAATCTTTTTGAACATGAAAAAGCAATTGAAAACTATCAAAGGGCACTTAGCATAAATGAGCAAATAGGGAATAAAACAAGCATTTCAAATTTTTTGCACAACATTGGTCTTGAGTATTATTACTTGGCAAATTACCCCAAAGCGTTAGATTATTATCAGAAAGCACAAAGCATCAATGAGCAAATTGGAGATAAAAATGCCTTTGCCGAAACACTTGGAAATATTGGGGATGTTTATCAAGCACTTTCTGATTATCCCAAATTTTTAGACTATAATCAAAAAGCCCTAAGCATTTTTGAGCAACTTGGAAACAAAGCCAATATGGCCATTAACCTTGGTAATATTGGGAAGGTGTATTATAATGCCTCGGAGGCAGGTCTAACTGCTATGGGAATTGTTCCTATTGAACGTTATACAAAAGCTATAGAATACTCCAGCAGAGCTCTTTCCATCAACAAGGAAATTGGGAGGTTATTGGGTCAAAAAGAAAACTATGCTAGCCTAAGTGAGATTTATCAAAAGCAAGGCGACTTTCCAAAAGCCTATGAAGCATATAAGAATTATATTATGCTAAGAGATAGCATTGAGAAAGATGCAATCAAGGGTAAGAATGAACGCAAAGAAATGTTGTATGCTTTTGACAAAAATGAAACTAAATTGAAATTTGAAAAGCAACTAAGTGAAGAAATGTTCGCAAGAAGCCAACAAGAACTTGGATTAAAACAAATGGATTTAGAACTCACCCATAAAGAAAAAGACTTACAACATCTTGCTTATTTAAAAGAAAAAGCAGAAAAGCAAAATAAAGAAAAACAACTTACTATATCTGAAAAGGAAAAGCAACTGCAAGCTACCCAATTGACAGTATTGGGTCAAGAAAAGGAATTACAACAAGCCTTAGTTGAAACACAAAAACAAGAAATAGAAACTAAAAATGCACAAAGAAATTTATTTATAGGTGGCACTATTTTAATGCTTTTACTAGCAGGTTCCATTTTTATGGGATTAAGAAGAACTGCTAAAGAGAAAAAGCGAAGTGATGAGTTATTACTCAATATTTTACCAGCTGAAGTTGCGGAAGAATTAAAATCTACAGGGGCTGCAGAAGCCAAATTAATTGAGGAAGTTACCGTTTTGTTTACAGATTTTAAAGGATTTACTGCCTTGTCTGAAACACTCAGTCCGAAAGAATTGGTGCGTGATTTAAACGAGTGTTTCTCTGCATTTGACCATATTATGCATAAACATGGTATTGAAAAAATTAAAACCATTGGAGATGCATACATGGCCGCTGGTGGTTTGCCAATTCCAAACCAAACCCATGCAGAGGACGTAGTAAAGGCAGCTCTTGAAATTTGTCAATTTATGCAAGAGGGAAAGGCAAAAAAAATTGCTGAACAATTGCCTTATTTCGAAATTAGGATAGGTGTGCATACAGGCCCAGTGGTGGCAGGAATTGTGGGTATAAAAAAGTTTGCCTACGATATTTGGGGAGACACTGTAAATACCGCTTCACGCATGGAATCTTCAGGAGAAGTAGGTAAGGTAAACATAAGCCAAAGTACCTATGAATTGATAAAAGATAAATTTATGTGTATCCATAGAGGTAAGGTTTCTGCAAAAGGCAAGGGAGAAATAGACATGTATTTTGTGGGTTCAAACCAAGCCTAAGCTTGGTGAATAAATACTAAATATTAACTTTGAGAAATGATTGATAAAATAAAGTCATTGATTGGGCAAAATGCCGAAGAACTAAGTAAAATAAGAAGACATCTGCATGCTCATCCAGAATTATCTTTTCAAGAACACCAAACAATGAGCTATGTTAAAGCTCAACTATTAGCATTAGGAATTACAGATATAAAAGAAATGGCTACTACTGGTTTAGTAGTTATAATTGAAGGTAAAAATCCCAGTAAAAAAATAATTGCCTTGCGCGCAGATATGGACGCATTGCCAATTACAGAAGCAAATGATGTTCCATACAAATCTGTAAATGTTGGCGTAATGCATGCTTGCGGTCATGATGTGCATACCACCTGTTTGTTAGGTGTGGCTAGCGTTTTGAACCAACTTAAAAATGAATTTGAAGGAAGTATAAAATTGATATTCCAACCCGGAGAAGAAAAACTTCCAGGAGGTGCTTCCTTAATGATAAAAGAAGGTGTTCTGCAAAATCCATCTGTGAATAATGTTTTGGGTCAACACGTAATGCCTTTGATACCTGTTGGGAAAGTTGGTTTTAGAAGTGGCTTGTATATGGCTAGCACAGATGAAATTTACGTTACCATTAAAGGCAAAGGAGGCCATGGAGCCATGCCACATCTTGGGGTAGATCCAGTTGTGGTTATGGCACAATTAATCAATGCACTTCAAACGGTGGTTAGCAGAAGCGCCAATCCTATTGTGCCAAGTGTATTAAGTTTTGGAAAAGTAATAGCCAATGGTGCTACCAATGTTATTCCAAATGAAGTATTCCTAGAAGGAACATTTAGAACCCTTGATGAAAAATGGAGAGCTGAGGCACACGAAAGAATGTTAGAAATTGCAGAAGGAATTGCTAAGGCAAACAATGCTAGCATTCATTTTGATATTAGAAAAGGCTATCCCTTTCTTATGAATGACCCAGCGCTCACGAAAAGAGCTAAGCAAGCAGCAGAAGCCTATTTAGGCAAAGAAAATGTGCTAGACTTAGACATTTGGATGGCTGCTGAAGACTTTGCTTATTTCTCTCAAACAGCGCCTTCATGTTTTTATAGGTTAGGAACTCGAAATGAATCAAAAGGGATAATTTCAGGCGTCCATACACCTACCTTTGATATTGACGAGGATGCTTTGGCAATTGGTGCTGGACTTATGTCTTGGCTTGCTTTAGAAGAATTAAAGGCATAAAAAAAGGACAAATCTATCAGCTAGAAATGTCCCTTTTTTATAAAATTTAATTATTGTGTTACTCCCCAATTATCACCTTCTTGGTAACAATACCTTCACTACATTTTACCTGTAAAATATATACACCTTTAGACAAATGAGCTACTTCAATCCTATTGGCAGTTAAACCATACTGAGCAATTAAATCGCCATTAAGGTTGAATAAGTTACTAGAAACAATTTGCTTACCTAGCATTTCAATATTTATGGCATCGTTGGCTGGTTGCGGATAAATATTCAATTTAGAAGCTAAATTCTCATTAACTCCCATTGGAATATTCATTCCTTCTGTACCTGTTTGAGGAAATTTTCCAGATACGTCTTCATATCCTATTTTAACAATTTTTAACTCTGAAGCGTCTTCACTTAAATTAACCAATATCCAAAAATTTATGGTATCTCCTTCTGTAAAAATAGCCTGACCAGCAATATATTGATTACCTAAACCAGAAAATCTATTTACAAAGCCTAAGGAATTGTTTGAAAAAAATATTGGTGAAGTGTAATAATTTCTATAACCACTTGCATTGCTGTTATTATAGAGTCTAGTTGGATGGTAGTTGTTTTGAATAATAAGGTCAGCAACTAGTTTACTTTTAAATTGAGCAACATTCTTTCCAATTATAGATATTGAACCTGGAGCTGCGAAATAGTTAACAGAAAATAAAGGTGACTGTACAAATGAAGGAGTAATGTTTGCAGTTGGATTAGCAGCATTAACAGTTATGTTTAAATTTTCTACCATTAAAGCAGAAAAACCTTTAGAGCTAATTAATAGTAAAAACAAAAATGAAAGTATATTTTTTTTCATATAAATAAATAAAATGTCTTCAATTATATCAATATTAAAAATACTCTGCAAGAAATTAATTAACAAAAATTTCTTAAGGCTTTTCAACACTCAGTTTAATAGTTTCTATTTCATTTCCTCTTAGAAAGTAAATTCCAGAAGGCAAGTCTGAACAATCAATTTTTCGCAAACCTTCACTTGGTTCAAATCGCTTTAACAATTCTCCAGCAGTATTAAACAACTCCAAAGTACCGTAATAGCCTTTTAGGTTAAAAACGCCATCGCTAGGCACTGGAAAAACTGTAATATCTTCATTTCTAGTTGCAATTTTAGGCAATGAGGTTGGCGGATTATCCAAGTAATTTGACAATAAACTAGATAAATTTAGTGCATGAATTTTTTGAGGATTATTTGCTAAAGGTTGTTTAACAAAATGCTCATTGCTAATAAATGCTTGTTTCCCATTTAATGAAGCAATTCCTTCAACTTGGTGAAAACCTAAATCCAATTGTACTTTTCTCTTGTTGCCACTAAAGAAATTACCTGGTTCATAATCATACATCAAATATAAAAATGGTTGAAGCAAAGTGGAGTAGCCACAAAGCAATAAAACTCTCTTATCCTCTAGCAAGGATGCACCAGTAATTAAACCTTTAACATCATAAGAAGAGGAAGGCTTAAGTTTGTAATTTCCAGGAACTTTTGGCACTGAATAAACTCTCGTTATATTGCTTATCCATTCTTTAGAAAATAAATACAAGGAGTCTTTGCCAGCTGCCATTGCCTCGCAATCGAAGTTGGTTTGATTGGCGGCTTGTGGGCTAAAATCAGTTTGGGGTTCATATGCAAATGTTATGGTTTGAACCAAAGGATTGCGGGAAAGCAAAGAAACTTTACTTATCTTATATATTTTCAAATCCTTTCTATTGCCGCTGCTATTGTTTCCAAAGTCTCCAATATAAAAAAATTCTGCATCTTGTGTAAGGTCTTCCCAATCGATGTTGCTAGCACCTTTTACCACATAAGTATTAACAATTTTGCCAGTAATTGAATCCAAGGCATATAAGTTTAAATTGGTATTGTCATTGTGCGTGAAAAGTCGGTTTCCATAAATAATTAAGCCAGAACTTTCATTCAGTGTGTCAGAAATTAAGGTAGACTTAACAGGAGCAATACTCGCATTAGCATATAAGCAAGAGCCATTATTTCTAGTAGCTGCACTATTATAATTAGTTGCTAAGGGATCTGTGCAACCATACACCTGTGAAAAGCTAGGTTCAAACCGAAGAAATAATACAAAAAGTAAAAGCAGTAATTTACGCATGCGGTTATGGTTTTAGAAGTCCCTTTAACTTCTTTTTGGCCTCATCTTCAGCTTGCTTCTTAGCTTTGTCTGCTTCTGCTTTGGCTTTGGCCTCTGCTTCTTTCTTTTTAGCCTCAGCTTCTTTCTTCAATTTTTCTTTCTCGGCATTTACCTTAGCCTCTGCTTCTGATTTCAATTTTTGGGTCTCAGCCTTTGCTTTATCCTCAGCCTCTTTGCGCAGTTTTGCAGCATCTTCACGTGCTTTTGCTTCTAGTTCTTTGGCTTTCTTTTTTGCCTCCTCTAAGGCTTTATCTTTAACAGAACCCGCTTGATTACTTAATAATTCTTTTAGATTAGTTTTAACTTCTGGCTTGGTAAAAGTGCCTCCAATGTTTAACACCAATGGCAATGTTTCATTTAGTTTAAGGTCTGAACCTAATGCTGAATTAAACTGTTTAATGGCAGCATCTACTGCGGCGTCAGCTGCACCAAGGTCTTTGCGTGGAATGTTTATTATTCCATTATAGGCAATGGTTTGATCCAAACCAGTTGAACCACTTAACTCAATGTTTTGTGTACCCATTTTCACATTAAAAGGTTCAGTATAAACTCTACCATTTAATACCTTCCAGTTTATTTTTGCATTGGTAACTGAAACTTGTTTGTACTCTGGTTTAGCTAAGACCTCGGCAACCTTGTTTAGGGCATTAATGTTTCCAATTGATGCCTGTGGAATACTCAAATAACCTTCAGCTATCAAGGTATTTAAATCAGGTTGCATGGTGGAGGTTAAAGCTGTATTCATAGTAAATACCGTACTAATTTTTCCACTGATGTTTTCTGCTGCTGGAGCCAATTTCTTAACAGTATTGAAGGTTTTATAAGCAGCTTGAACATCTAAATTCTGTATACTAAAATCAATTTTGGTTGTTGGCACCATTGGATTTTTAGTTTCATAAAATCCATCCAACTTCATGTTTGAACCTAATAAGTCCAATGCAATTTTTTGTAAATCTAATTGCTTATTTGCCAAATGAACACCACCCTTGAAGTTTGTGATTTCCATGTTAGTGTATAATAATTTCTGAATATTGCTATTAAACTGAAAATCTATATTTTCTGGTAAAAGTACAATACTCATTGCAGCTGTATCTTCAGTAGCTGCCTCTGCTGGGTCATCACTTAACCATTCGTTAGCATCCAACAATTGGCTATTGAGGTTTAAATTTCCTTTTAGGATTGCATTACCGAGGTAGTACCCATAAAAATTCTCTAAGGCACCATTAAGTTTAAAATCGCTATTGCCAATGGCAGCATCGAAATTATTAAGTAGCACTTGCTTTGGCGTAAAATTCATGCTTGCTTCATTTATTTTGAAAGGCTTAGGCAAATCAGTTGTAGAATATAGCAATTTAGAAATTTGCAAGCTTCCTTTGGCTTCGAAGGCTTCATAATTGCCTTTATCTAACGTACTCATATTTCCTTTTGCAGAAAGGTCTGATGTTAAAACGCCTTGTAACTGTGTACCAGTGGGCAAGGGAACTAAATTGGCAATGTTTCCTAGGTTAATTTTTCCTGCAAAAACAGCATCTACATAAGGATCGCTTTCAGGTGTTTTTGCAATTAATTTGGCGTCAAAAGCATCACCTTGTAATAACCAATGTAGTTTCTCTAGGTTAATTTCAGTATGGTCTGGTACTCCATCAGGGTTATTAACTGTTAATTTCACATTTAATGCTTCTAATGGATAAGGCAAAGCTGTGTATTTAAACCAACCCTCGTCAATGCTTAGGTTCAAACCGAAACCTGGCATTGCTGTTTCATTATAAGTTCCTTTGATAAAACCGTTTAGCGTAAGCTTACCTTTTGATTGAAGGTCTTTCATATCGCTGGCGTAAACGGCAGGAATTAGGGATAAGAATTGCGCAATATCATTTTGTTTAACCCCCCATTTGAGGTCCATAACCATATCATCACCTGGCATGGCAAAAGTTCCATCAAGTCCCATTTCTAGGGCATTAAGTTTAAAGGTATTCTCTTTAAAGGCAAACTGCATTTGGTTGAGATTTGCCTCAATAGTTCCGTCCATTGCAGCCTTAACTTTGTTTAAATAAGTTATCCCATCCATTTCATAGGTTAGCGCTTCAATAGTAAGATTGCTTAACATGGTCATAAGTGTTTCTGAAAAATCTCCAGAAAGTTTATAATTAAGGTTATGAAGAGCGGCTTTCATTTTGCCCTGTTTGTCGTCGTAAATAAGATGCCCTTCTTTGATTTCAAGGCTTCTTAATTTGAGAGAAAAGGCTGAACTAGCAGTATCTTCTGGCGTTTGCGACGCAGTTGAATCTGCTAAGGCAATATCCCAATTGGCAGAACCATCAGGAAGAATTGCTGCATAAATTTTGGGTTGATCCAAGAATACTTTTCGAATATTGATTTGTTCCCCATTGATAACGCTCATAATATCTAAAACAGCGTTAAATTCTTTAGTAGCAAAAAGCGTATCTCCAAGAAATGGTGCTTTGTTAATTAGTGTAATATCTTTAATGGTTAAAGATAAATTAGGAAAACTACTGATTAAGCTTAAGCCAATGTCTTCATTAAAAGAAAGTGTGGCATTTAGTTGCTCGTTTGTTGCACTTTTAACAGCAGCTACAATTTTGCCTTTAAAAAGAAAAGGAGCAATTAATAAGAGTAGGAATAAAACAACTAGGCTAATTCCAAAAATTTTTAGAAATTTCATTGACGCAAGTTAAGCAAGAAGAGCTGTTTGCGCAAGAATTTCTATTTGCTTGGAATTTTCAAAATGAAGGTAGTTCCTTGTCCTGTATCGGATTCTATAGTTATTTCACCGCCCAATTTATTTAGGGCCATA
This sequence comes from Bacteroidota bacterium, assembly GCA_027488905.1. Lineage (GTDB taxonomy): Bacteria > Bacteroidota > Bacteroidia > UKL13-3 > UKL13-3 > B1. The sequence goes on along the minus strand of JAIYAT010000007.1, from coordinate 359,350 downwards.
TTAGCGTTATAAAGGCCAATTCCAGAGCCCATTGCTTGCGAGGATGCCCTAAAAAACATTTCAAATACCCTAGGTTGGAATTCTTTGCCTATGCCAATTCCATTGTCTTTTACAGTGATAGTAACTTCTCCTCTATTCACTGTTGCAGACATTAATATTTGTTTATCATGATTATCGAGTTTTTGATACTTGATAGAATTGGATATTAAATTTTGAATCACAATTAACAAAACAAGTTTATCGCTTCTAAATTCTTCATTTTGGGAAACAAAAATTTCACAATTGATTTTCTTTTCCATCATCTCGATGGCATAAATACCTTTGATTTCTTCTAATAACTTTTCAAATTTGACACTAGAAATGGTTAGCTCACCTCGTTTTACCTTGTAATATTCTAGGAGATTTGAGATAAATTCATCCAGCCGTGTAACATTACTGGTAATCATGTCTCCAAACTCATGCACCTCATCCATTTTCTGAGTCTTTTGAAGGAATCCTGCAATGGCTAAAATACCCATAAGTGGTGAACGTAAATCATGGGAAACGGAGTAAACAAATCTATCTAATTCTTTGTATGCCTCAGTCAATTCTCTATTTTTTTCTTCTAGCAACCATTTGGTATGGTAATACTCGGTGGCATCTTTTACTACGTTTCTTATTTCATCTTCTATCCAAGGCTTTTTTATGTATCGAAATATTTGACCTTTATTAATTGCATCTGTTAAAGCTTCAACATCTCCGTACGCAGTTAGCAAAACGCGAAAAGGTTCTGGATGGATTAAGCGAATCTTCTCAAACATCTCTACACCAGTCATGAAAGGCATTCTATAATCCGAAATGATTACTTGTGGTTTATGTTTCTTCAGTAAATCAAAAGCTTCATCTGGCGAATTCGCTAATAATACTTCAAAATCCAAACGGAAAGAAGCCTTAAATGACATCAAATTATTGCGTTCATCATCTACATAAAGAACAACTGGTTTGGCTAATTTAAATTCAGACATTTTTAGAAGTTTGGTTTATAGATTTTTTCAAAATTATTTCAAAGGAAGTTCCCTTTCCTAATTGGGATTCTACCTTAATTTTCCCATGATGCATTTCTATGGTTTTAAAAACTATTGACATGCCTAATCCAGTTCCGTCTCCAACAGGTTTGGTAGTAAAAAAGGGCTCAAACACTTTATTCTTCACCTCTTCAGACATGCCAGTTCCGTTATCCTCAAGTTTAATAAAAACATCATCTTCCTGTTGTTCAACCTTTATAATAATCAATCCATTTTCAGAATCTTTATGTCGTTCATGAATAGCATAAATTGCATTACTTAGCAAGTTAAGAAAAACCTGATTGAGTTTTCCAGGATAACATTGAATAGGAAGATGCCTTGGCATATCCTTTTCAATCTTAATTCCAGCTAATTGATTGTTCAAAATGACAAGCGTTGAGTTAATCCCTTCTATTAAATCCGCTTCAAGCAGTGTGTCTTCATCTTGCCTTGCAAATATCCTTAAACCTTTTACAATTTCAGAAGTTCTGTGGGCGCCATCATCAATACCTTTTAGCAAAAAGCCAAGTTCTTCTTGTAAATATTCATAGTCAATTTCCTCCTTTAAACTTTCTATTTTAGCTTTCTTTTCTTCAATGCTGCCTTCTAAACCAACTTGTTCCTCGAGTGAATGTATTAAATCAGTAAGCATTTTAATATCCCTTTTCAAAGGACTAATATTTGAAGTTACAAAGTTTATTGGATTGTTTATTTCATGCGCTATTCCAGCAGTAAGCTGACCCAAAGACGCCATTTTTTCTTGTTCAATTAGTTGGGTTTGGGTGTTTCTTAAATTGGTAATTGCTTCAGATAATTGGTTGTTTGATTGATACAATTCAGTAGTTCTTTCCTTAACTTTATGCTCCAAAATTTCATTTTGTTCTCGCACTAGCCGCTCATTCTCTAACATGGCCATCATTACTTCCTTTTCCTTTTCACTTTTTTCGGATTGAAGTGTGTTTATCTTATTGGCTAGTGCAAAAGATAACAAAGCAACTTCAATTGCCGCACCAAAAGGTAAAGTATAGGTTGTAACAGGCGTTAAAGGAACCAATCCAAAATTTCGCAATACAAAAAGGGCAACCCCAACAATGAAGACAGTCCAGGCAATGATAAAATAAATGGCAGATTTAACTCCCTTTTTATAGATTCTTATGGCAATTATGTAAACCAATGCTGCACCAGGTAATCCAATGCTATCCATCATTCTTGCACTAATTTGATGATAGCCTAAAATTCTAACAAATGCTGCTAGTCCATAAGAAACCAAAATCACCCATAAGGCTTTATTTAGTTTGGGTTCAAACTTATCAACTTGTAAAAAATGTTGAATAAATAAAATCGCAGTAATACCCGAAATTGCTGGTAAAACAACGATAGAAAGTTTATGTAAAACAGCATAATCTCCCAACAATAAAGCGTAAATATGTCCACTTAAGGTGGCTTGACCCAAACCTATAAAAAGTATATAAAGTATGTAATAAAAGTAATTTTGGTCTTTAGTGGAGAAAAACACAAAGAGGTTATAAAAGAACATTACAAGCACTACACCAATAAAAATACCGTAAATTAAATTTCTTTCCATGGAACTAGAAAGACTTTCCTTTTCAGTTTGAATAGTTAAAGGCAAAAGCATTTGTTCTGTTCCAGATACTTTTAACAAAAATGTACATGTATCTCCTATTTCAGAAGGCAAATTAAATCTTAGGTAAGTACCAGTTGAGGAGCGATTTTTATACCCTTCTCCTAGATAATTTTGTTGATATGGAAGTTGGGAGACATTATTCAAAAATAAGGCGGCTGAATCTATTAATGGATTTTCTATTGTTATGGTTAACCGGTCACTTTTTGATTTGTTCAAAACTTTTAAACATACCCAAACAGGATACTTTGTGTAGTCTAAATCTAATACCCCTGTAAAACCCTTTCCTTCACGTATAGCTTGATTTACTTCATTTGGACCAGCAACTTTTGATGAATCAATTAAATAAATACTTTGTTCAAAGACAAGTTGCTTGGCCCCTTCAAATAGAATAGGCTTCTGCCCATATGAAAGCATTGAAGTAAGCAAGAAACTTAAAAAAAGTATAATTTTCTTCATCGGTTTATTTGCAAATCATATATAAAATCCATTACGCCTTTTGGCCCTTTTTCTGTAGCTCCGCCGCTCAAGTTAGATTTTATTTTTTCAATTGCCAATTTTTCATCTGGATTGGCAAAGGGTAAATTAACTAAATCATTAATTATAAGTGCAGTTGCCGTTAAATCTTCCTTAGGATAATAAAAAGTTCCGTTGTTACCTAATTCTCGTATTATATCAAAACCCACTTTTAAGCAATTGCGTAAGGTTCCAGGTGAACATAAGGCCATTAATTGCACGCCAAGCTGGGAGGCTACTGCAACTCCCACTCTGCCCATATAAATGCTACCTATTCCATATCCAGCTATTTCTTTAGAATTCCAAAGCCCACAAAACTCTGCAACCTGATACTTCCCAATTTTTTCAGTATATTCATAAATTCTATCATCCAAAATGGCTATTGCATCTTCCATAGGCATTTTTAAGGTATCACTTTTAATCTGAACCCTTCCTCCACCATAAACCTTTTTGCTGTCTTCTGATTCAACTATAATCGCATAAGTATTTGGGTCATCTATCCAATCTGCATTTAAAGAGGTAACCTTAGTAACGCCATAAGACTCTAATACCAAATGGTGCCCCTTGATGTACCTCAAGCAGGCAGAGTGGTCATCTGTCACCTTAAATGCACGAATTCTAATCATTTAGTCTTTAATTACCATTGTTTCAATCTCCCTTCTCATAGCCATGACTGGTGTTTTTTCTGTGTAACCAATTCTAAATATAAATACAATCTCCCTTTGATTTAGATTTGGAAACTTTAAAATTAATTGATTTTTCAACTCAATTAATTTTCCATATTCAACCCTATTCAAACCATTTCCTTTGTTTACAGCTCTTGCTAATAAATAGCTAAACTGTGTTACTGGTTGAAATGCCAATCCCAATACATTGCATTTTATCCAGATGCGCTCCATTAATTCTCCCCCATGCAAATATGCTTCAACATTTTGAAATGGCATACTTAATATTCCTATAGCAGAAGAGGCTGCAATGGCTTTTTTAGTGTTTTTCTTAAATGACTCGCCCCCATCAAATTTACTCACCCACTCCATTACTTTTCTGCTGCCAGCTACTTTTAGGGCAATAACCTCTGCCTTGCTCATATTTAATGTGGCTAAATCAATTCCATCCCTTTTTGCCTCAGCTTCCTCTTTCGTCCAACGAATTTCTCTTTCAAATATATCTTGATGTCCTCGTGGATTCAATAACAACAACTTTTCTGCTTCAGTTAATATTTCAGCAACTTCCTTCATTTCAGCTGCATCTTTAATCAAAGTAAGGTTGCCAATTCGGTTTGAACCTATCAAGTCGAGCAAGGCTTTTTCATGTTCAACAACTAATTCCTTTCTTGTTGTAAATAACCGATTTGTATGGCGCTCAAAGAGTTGTTGAACAGTTAAATCATGACCAACTTGACCAAAAGACTTTTTAAAATTCAAGGCCGCCACTAGCAGGGTATTACTTGCATCTGGAAAATAATTACAATTCAAAAGCAAACCCAGTGAATTTGCATAAATTCTAGCATTTTCAACAACTGCTCCAATGGATAGATAAGTACCAAAATGTCCAAAATCTAACATAGAAACAGAATGGTGCATCTCATGAAAAATATACAAATTTCCTTGGTGAAAATAGAATTTCCATGGCTGGCAATTCCCGCCTGACGGCGCATGAATACATGCTTTCAATAAATTTTGCTTCTCTATTTCATCTAGCAAATCTGGTCTAGGTTCAAACCGAGCCTTGCTAATATAGGCTTTTAACTCTTGTTCTTGCAACAAAACAGGTCTGATTTCCGATTCAATTGCTGTTTTTTGTTGAATAGGTTGTGGAATTAACTCGTCTAAATCAACATAAAATCTGCCTGAAACCGTAGATTCATTTAAAAGGATTTTTCTACTTAAATCTGCTGCCACACCTGCTCCCATAGTTACAGCAGAAGCCAATTGCGGCCAACTGCTTATCGAGCTTTGCACTTCAATCATTGAGGCTTTCATGCGCTCAGATAAAGCTTGCAATCCGACCATTGGCATCAAGTAAGTTATTTTTTCTTCCTGACTTAATCCTTTCAGTTTCTCAGGGTCGAGGTCTCCCATTAAGCCGTGTAACAAGGGCCTTTCTGGTTCTAAATCAAATCGTTCTATGTCTATTAAACAGCGGTCGTTGGTTTCCATTAAAACTGGAATTCCTAGCGCTTTTGCCTTATGTCTAGCCAAAACTTTAATGTCCAAGGCATCGCATTCTTCTATTAACAAATCTAGCTTAGCGCCCTCTGTAAAGAATGCATCAATATTTCCGGCATGAAGACCCTCTTTAAAAATTCGAACCTTAAGATAGGGGTCAATTCTCCATATTTCTCTAGCACAAATCTCTGCTTTGTTTAGATCTATGTCTGTAATTGAGCAGCGCAAACGGTTAAGGTTGCTTAAATCAATGGTATCAAAATCTGCCAATCTTATTTCTCCTGCACCACGTTCCATGGCAATGGCAATGGCAACCGTTTGACCGACACTAAGACCAATAATTCCGACAACTTTTTGGCCCAAAATTTCTTGCTCTTGTTGAGTTATTTTATATTTATTTCGATTGGTTCGAACCAAAATAAATTCATTTTCTGGCAAAAGATGAACCAGCTCCCCCTCATTAGGATACCAAATCCAATTGCCATAACAACTCAATGGCTTATCCTCTAATTTATCCCTAAGCCAAACTTCAAAACCTTCTGCAGAAAACGGTAATTGAGGATGTAAACATTTATAAAGGTCTTTAAGTTGTAATTGAATGCTATCAAATACCCTTAAAGGACTGATTTCTTTAAGACTTGAAATACATTTCTCAAGTTCAACAGCTTGGGTAAATTTAAAAATTTCAGGCGTAATTTGCAAAGTTGTATACTCCATTAAAACATTATATTTGCTGTTTGAATAACAATAATAGCAAAATAAATAATTACTTTTATATTTGAGTTTAAGTTTAGGTAAACATTATGAGTACAAAGATTAAGGTATTGTATGTAGATGATGAAGAAAATAACCTCATGTCTTTTAAGGCATGTTTTCGTATAAAATATCACGTATTTATTGCCATTAGTGCATTAGATGCTTTAGGTGTTTTAGAGAAAAATCCTGATATTCAAGTTGTCATAACCGACCAACGCATGCCAGAGATTACAGGTGTAGAATTTTTAAAAAAACTAGTTGACCTTCATCCCTTTCCAATTAGAATTATGCTTACAGGTTTTGCCAATTTTGAAGACACTGTTGATGCTGTAAACTTAGGGAAGATTTTCGCTTACTTAAACAAACCTTGGGAAGAGCCTTTATTGGATGAAACAATACAAAAGGCAATCGCTAAGTTTGCAGAAGAAGAGGAAATTAGAACAAAAGCCAAGCGCACAGATGCGGCAGAGCGCAGTGCAGATCAAATGGAGTTTATCCTTAGACAAGAGTTGTTGTCGTAATTATTTTAATTTAACCAAGGTGGCGCCATTGCCAAATTGTAATAAATCGGCTTCTTCAAACTCGCTCACCATTTCGGGATGCTTGCTTAACCAAGTGCGAATTTTATTTTTCAAATAGGCGTTACCAACGCCATGAATATAAACTACTTCTTTCATTTGATGGACAAAGGCAGCCTCCAAAGTTTGCGTAAAAATATCCATTTGAAAAGCTGTGATATCTGTTGCACTTCCGTATCCATTGCGTTGCAAAGCATCATAGTGTAAGTCGATGATGCTGGCAGGTTTATCTTTTAAATTTTTAACATTTGAGGAAGGCGTTTCAGCAAAATCTCTTTGTGTCAAAGCCTTTAAATTCAAAGGCTCCAAAACCTCATCTAACCTTAGCATATAAGCTTGTCGGTTCAAAAAGAAACAATGCTTTAACCATTGATGGAATTTTTTAACGCCAAAGTTTAATTCGGTTTGAACCAAACTTCCAGGCTTTACCGTATGCGATTCAACAGGCAGCATTTGAACCAATAAGGTTTTCCATTCTTGTATGGATGAAAATTTATATTTACCTAAAAGTAAAGTTTCTTCCCTTTCTAATTTCAATTGTTGCCATAAATGGTAAACACCATCTTCTTTTTGAAACACATTTAGGATAACCCACTCGGATAAATTATTGTGAACAAACAACTCAATGCCATCTTCTCCAACCCTATCAAAGGCAAAGAAAACACCTAAAGGATGAATCGAGTTTCCTTTGAAAGCCTTTGCCGCTGGAAGCTCTGGTTGATTATTGCCAGCCTTTTCTTCAAACTTAATTTTCACTAACTCACTTGCCATTACCGGAATTTCAAAGTCGTCTTCTACCGTAACACCTACTAAGTTTTTATCTTTCAATGAAGTAACTATTCCTTCCATCGACTCATTTACAAAACGAACTTTGTCACCTAATTTTAATTGATTCATATTATGGCAAAGCTAATGAATGCAGCGATGGTTTGTTGTAAAAATATTATTTTGCACCTATGAAGAAAACCGTATTTTCTATATTTTTTGGCCTTCTTATTACCTCAGGTTTTGCCCAAGATTTTGATTTTGCCTCCGCAGAAAATCCTTATTATTGGAAAAACAGAAAACCCCACAATGCCTATTGGCAGCAGGATGTTCACTATAAAATTAATGCCGAAGTTAATGACAATACAGACATTGTTACCGCAGAAGAATTACTAATTTACACAAATAATTCTCCTGATACTTTATATGAAGTGTATTTCCATTTGTACCAAAATGCCTTTTTAAAAGGAGGCTACCTCGAGCAATTAAACTTGGCCAATGGATTCAAACAGAAATTTGGAAAATATGAATTGGATGGCAAAGGCACTGTTATTTCGCGTGTTTTAGTAAATGGGGAATTGGCAACACCAACCATAGATTATTCAATCATGAAGCTGAAGCTAAACAAACCCATACTCCCCAATTCAAGCGCCACTTTTCAAATTAACTTCGAAACCTATTTTGACGATGGCGGCAACCAACGCCGGAGGATGAAAATGTTTAAAGACGACCAAGGCAACAAACAATATGATGGTGTGCATTGGTATCCACGTATTTGTGTGTATGATAGAAAATTTGGTTGGGAAACCGCACAACATTTAGGCAAAGAATTCTACGGAGATTTCGGCCAATTCGACATTAACCTTACCCTTCCATCCCATTATATTTTAGATGCAACTGGCGAACTTCAAAATGAAGCTGAAGTGCTCCCCGAGGACCTTCGAGCCAAGTTAGAGATTAGCAATTTTAAAGACAAACCTTATGGGCAAGCTGCTTCTATAATAATTCCGATTGATGGTAAAACAAAAACATGGCGATTTAAAGCAGTAAACACCCACGATTTTGCGTGGACTGCCGATCCAACTTACCGCATTGGAGAATACAAATTGCCAATGCCGGGCAATCCAAGAGGTAAAGTACGTTGCATTTCGCTAGCACAAGAACCACATGCTGCGGGTTGGCAGGATGCAGCAAAGTTTAATGCCCTCATCATTCAAACTTATAGCAAAGATTTTGGGACCTATGCTTACCCAAAAATGATTGTGGCCGATGCACGTGATGGTATGGAATACCCAATGCTAACTTTAGATAACGGTCGCTCCCCAGGCTATTACGGCTTATTTGCCCACGAGATTGGCCACAACTGGTTCTTTGGTATGGTTGGAAATAACGAAACCTACCGAGCAAGTTTGGATGAAGGCTTTACACAATTTCTAACCCATTGGAGCATGAGTCGTTTGCGGGGCGAAACCAAAGTGAATAAAAATAGCTATATAGGAAAAAACTATATCCCCCTGTCTAGTTTGGATCAAACCGTGATGTATGGCTACCTTAGAGATGCTATCTTAAACTTAGACATGCCGCTTAACACGCACAGCGACGACTTTAACGGCGCCTTGCATCATGGCGGAGGATATAGCAATGTGTATTACAAAACTGCCACCATGTTGTATAACTTGCAATATGTGCTTGGCGATTCGCTTTTCTTAGCCGCTATGCAACATTATTTTAACCAATGGAAAATGGCTCACCCCTATTTTGAAGATTTTAGAAATAGCATCATTCAATATACCCATGTAGATTTAAATTGGTTCTTCGACCAATGGATGGAAACTACTAAAACCATTAACTACAGCGTGTCGCGCGTAAAGCAAATTAACAAAGATACAGTGGCCATTACCTTTAAAAGAAAGGGCGAAATGCAAATGCCACTTGATTTTAGCATAAGTTATAAAGACAATACCTCACAAAATTTCTATATCTCAAACACTTGGTTCAACAAACAAACTGCTGCCACCGTTTTACCTAAATGGACAGGTTGGGGATTGCTTAATCCAACCCATACCGTTTTGGTGCCTGTTACAGGAAAAGTAAAGGATGTTGTAATTGACCCAAGCAAACGCCTTGCAGATATAAACTTACTCGACAATTCAAAAAAACTACCTGTGCTGTTTAGTTTTGATCATCAAATTTCATCGCCACCCAATAGGCATAATTATTTGCTCAAATGGCGTCCGGATGTATGGTACAACAATTATGATGGCGTTAAAGTTGGCTTGCATTTGAATGGCAATTACCTTAACCTAAAACATCGGTTTAGCTTTACACTTTGGCACAATACAGGGCAGGCTACCAATCGTAAAGCAGAACAATACAAAAGAGGTCCTGGTATTGATTTATTCCATTACCAATTTAGCTACAGCCATCGAATTAAAAAGTTTCAAGAAGTATTTGTTCAAAGCAGGTTTTTGGATGGCTTAAGCCTTTATAAAGTGGGTTGGCAAAATACAATAGGTAAAAATACATTTAGGGCTTCGGTTAAAGCCATGAAACGCCATCAAATGTATTACTTAGGCAACAGCCAGTCCTATACTTTTAATCCGGTTAGTTCTGTACCTGAAATTTTGTTCATAGGTATGCCCAATGTTTCAAGTCTTAATAACTGGGTAAACTCCCTTAACCTTACCTATGAAAGAAGCTACCAACTGCTTAATGGTCTAGGAAAGTTTACCCTAAACGTTAAAGGAATGGCGCCTTTTTCAAAGTACAATTTTGCAGGATTAGATGGGCAATTGGTTCAAAGCAACAAAATTCATAAGTTAGAATTGCGGAGTAGGTTGTTTGCTGCATATATAGATGGCGGAAGTGTGCCTGGAGAATTTCTAATCAATTTGGCTGGTGCTAGCACAGAAGAAATGCTAGAAAATAAATTCACACGTGCTGCCGGAATTGTGCCTGAGCAATGGATGAATTATACAACTGCAGGCAATCATTTTCAATTAGGGGGCGGTTTGAACCTAAGAGGATATGCAGGGTATTTAAATTTTATCACCCTAGACAATACAAAGTTCGAAGCAATAAGTGGCAAATACGGCACTTCCATAAATGTAGAAGTTGACTTTGACAATTACCTAGATTTTATAAAACCAAAAGGTTTGAGCAAGTTTCTTCACCTTGATAGTTATTTATTTGCAGATGCAGGTTTTTTAGGCAAACAATTTGGCAACCTAAAACTCGAAACAAGTGTTTTAGCAGATGCAGGTGCAGGCATTGCTTTAACCATCAAAAAATGGGGAATTTTGGATGACCCAAAACCTTTGACCCTTCGTTTTGATATGCCGTTTTATCTTAGTCAGCCTTTATACGGCGAAACCCAAAACACTGCCTTTAGATGGGTAGTTGGTATTGGGAGAAGTTTTTAATGGTAGATGATTTTAGACTTTAAACGATGGTCAATAAGAGTATTTCTAGTGCTAGGGTAAAATAGCTCGCCGATTTCCAGATTGGCTTTCTTTGAGCAAAATGCCAATAAACTTAGCAAAGGGTTCAATATCCATATCAGCGCTAGCACTTTCAAGCGTCTTCATGTATTCATCTCTATTTTCAAAGGGTATCACAATCCATGGATAGCCACCGGTGACAAGCATCACATTCATTAAAAAGCGACCAATTCGGCCATTTCCATCCATGTAAGGATGAATAAAAACAAATATAAAATGACCCAAAACAGATCTTACAGCTGCCTCTTTTTCTTCTTCCAACAATTCAAACAAAACGGGCATGGCATCTCGCATGGCATCAACACTTAATGGGACATGTTTGGAATTACCAATGTACACCTGATGACTGCGGTATCCTGCCAAATCAGATGGTCGCAAAATTCCTGCTGACACACTTGGATCAAACAATTCTCGGTACCACTTTGAATGTTGGTTGTTTGCAACAGCGCCCGGATTACCACCCTCAAGAATTGATTTAATGGATGCTTTAACTGCCAAGAATGCTTGATAGTAACCCCTTGCAGCCATGGCATCTCTTTGTTTTCTATCCTCAATATTTTCCTTTAAATTCCATTTGCCTGAACTAACCTTTTCTATCAATTCAGGAGTTACTTTATAACGCTCAATAGATAATGAATGGTAAGCATCTGTAAGATAAATATCATCTATTTCCTTGAACAATATTTGATGCACTTTAGGCAATAATATTGCAGGTGGTATATGCGCTAAAACAACCGCTCTCATTTGCTGCCACATGAGGCGAATACGGTTAACATAAGGTGTACTTGTGCGATTTGAAAGCTGTATGGTAAGTTTATGGTTGAAGGGATCTTCTACCCTAATTTCATAATCCGCTTGCTTAAAGGTCTCGATGATTTGAACTGCAATTTTTTCTTGGGCATTATTTCGAAAAGCCCCTGCCAAGCGACCAGCATATTTTGTATGGCCGTTATCTAAAAGAATTGGCAATACCTCAGAAGCATCTCTAATTTGAGAAAGCGCAGTGCGGGCATCAATGGGATGATAAGAAAATGACGTTGCAGAGCAATAGACAAGCGCCGCTTGTAAACTGTATATTCTAATACCTTTGTAAACAACCAAATGCTCCTTTGAAGGTATTTCAGTTTTTAAATTAAAAAAAGAGGTTGAATAAGGTAAAGGTGTTGGTTTGTTATTTCCTTTCGAGGATCTGACTAGCAATTGTTCTGGAATTGTCCAATTACCTGCATGTATGGCCAAAGATTGATCGGCAGACAAACACCAGTTTTCATAGTATTTATGTTCAAGATATTGTGCAATAAACTCCCAATATGAACTAAACCAAGCAGTTGTTTCACCCTCCATTTCAGCAGGATCAGTAGCAATATACCAACCCTTGCTTACCTCGCGAATAAAGCCATGTTTGATAAGCAATTGCCTGTGCTTTATGTTGGGAAGGTTAGAATAATGTATGCCCACTATTCCTTTGTCTTGTAGTTCCTTTAAAAGGCGAAGTGCCTCAACAAATTTCTCTTGTGGAGTTGCCATTATCTTAATTTTTACGTATTAATCTTAGTAAACATACTTATACTAATCTTAGTAAACATGCATGTACTAATATTAGTAAACACAAATGTACTAAAATTAGTAAACTTTATTGTGCTAAAATTAGTAAACGTCGTAAATTTAAGTTAAAAAACTCATACCAATTTAAAAATCAAGCACTTCCTTTAGTTGGGTAATTGGGATTGGGAGGAGTTTTTAATGGTAGATGGCCAATTCCAAGTTTTACCCTATTTTAGTGCACTATTTTCAAACAACATGTTAAACAACATTGAACCAAAAGCATTATGGGATCATTTCTCTGCCCTAAATGCCATACCAAGAGCTTCTAAAAAGGAAGCACAAATCATTCAGTTTATGTTGGATTTTGGCGCCTCATTGCAACTTCAGACAACCAAGGATGCTGTTGGAAATGTTATCATTAAAAAGCCAGCAACAATTGGTATGGAAGCAAGGCCAACCCTTGTTTTGCAGAGCCATTTAGACATGGTGCACCAAAAAAATGCAGATACCCAATTTGATTTTGCTACCCAAGGCATCGACATGTATATTGATGGCGATTGGGTGCGAGCACGTGGCACCACTTTAGGAGCCGATAATGGTATTGGAGTTGCCGCTATTATGGCTTTGTTAAGTTCTAAGGATATTCCCCATCCTGCCCTCGAGGCCCTTTTTACAATAGATGAAGAAACTGGCATGACAGGGGCAAAAGGACTTGAAGCAGGTGTTTTAAATGGAAATATTTTGCTAAACCTAGATACCGAAGACGATCGAGAACTTTGCATTGGTTGTGCAGGGGGCATTGATGTTTCTGGTTTAGGAACCTATGCCGCAGAACCTGTTCCAAGCAACTGGAAAACATTCACATTAACGGTAAATGGCTTAACTGGCGGGCACTCTGGAATGGACATTCATTTGGGCAGAGCCAATGCCAATAAATTAATGACCCGAACCTTAAAAGAAATTCAAAAAACCATTGCTTTTAGATTGGTTAAGTTTGATGGTGGCAGTTTGCGCAATGCCATTCCTAGGGAAGCTGTTGCAGTGATTGCAATCCCTGCTAATGAATCTAATATTTTGGCAAGCATCATTCATAATTTGGCAAGTATATTTTCTACTGAAAATTTATTAACCGATCCACAACTGATGCTAAGTATGAGCGCTTCTGAAGCAACTAGCATACATTGCTTGCCAGCGGCCTTTACTAAAAATCTCATTGGTGCTTTATATACTATACCCAACGGCATTTACCGAATGACTCCAGGCATCGACGGTCTTGTTCAATCCTCAAATAACCTTGCGAGGGTTTTGGTTCAAAACGAAACCTACGAAATACATTGCCTTTGCAGAAGTTCTGTAGATTCTGAAAAACTAGACCTAACAGAAATGATTGTAAGTGCATTGGAATTCTTAAATGGCGAAACCCAAACCAAAGGCGAATATCCAGGTTGGGCTCCCCTGCCCAATTCGGCCATTGTTAAATTGATGCAACAACAATACGAAAGTATGTTTAACGAAAAACCGCATGTAAATGCTGTTCACGCTGGCTTAGAATGTGGCATTTTAGGCATTAACTATCCTCAAATGCAAATGATTTCATTTGGACCAAACATTAGGGGTGCGCACTCGCCAGACGAATGTGTTCAGATTAGTTCGGTTCAAAAATTCTGGAAGTACTTACTTGAAGTAATTGCAAATATTAAAGAGGCTTAACTTAAGTGTCGGAAGAAATTTTTGCTGTTTTTATTGATGTAATGCTGCCATTACACCTCGATGCTCTCTTTACCTACAGGGTGCCGCGTGAGTGGGAATCAGAAATCGCCATTGGAAAAAGAGTAGCAATTCAATTTGGTGCACGCAAAATATATTCGGCCTTAATTGCCAAAATACACCACTCGCCTCCCAAAGGCTATGAAGCAAAATACATCTATAGTGTTTTAGATGATAAACCCTTATTGCATCCCATTCATTTTCATTTTTGGGATTGGATGAGCCAATATTATTTATGTAGCTTAGGTGATGTGATGCAAGCAGCGTTGCCAGCTGGCCTCAAATTGGAATCGGCAACAAGAATTGAAGCCAATGAAGAATTTAACCCAAATTCAATTGAACTCGACCAAAAAGAATTTCTAATTTGGGAAGCTTTGGAAGTACAAGCGGAGCTCACTTTATCAGATGTTTCGGATATTGTGCGACTCAAAAATGTTTTTCCACTCATCAAAAGTATGGTGAGCAAAGGCATGATTCGAATTAGAGAAGAACTGCAAGGAAAATACAAGCCTAAAACCATTACTTGTTTTGCTTTGAACCCAATTTATGATAAAGAAAAAGACCTTGCGGCGCTTTTTGACACACTTGAAAAAAAGCCAAAACAACTGCAAATTTTGATGTCTTATTTGCACCTTAAACAACTAAATGAGTTAACCGACAGAAGTAGTATTTTAAAGTTTGGAGGAAATGCAGCTTCTTCCTTACAAACCTTAATCAAAAACGAAGTTCTTCAACCTTTTGAAATAAACATAGACCGCTTGCAAATGGAACTTTTAGCAAAAGAAAGTTTCAGTTTGAACCCAAACCAAGAAGAAGCATACTCGGCTTTAAAGCAATCATTTGAAGAAAAAGAAGTGGCCTTGTTGCAAGGTGTTACAGGCAGTGGCAAAACACACGTGTATGTTAAACTCATTGAAGAAGCGCTTGCCAGCGGCAAACAAGTTTTATACCTATTGCCTGAAATTGCACTCACCTCGCAAATTATTAAGCGCATTAATAAGTATTTTGGGGAACATTGCATAGCCTATCATAGCAAGTTTAACGACCAAGAGCGGGTAGAAATTTGGAACAAAGTAAACGATGGCCAATACCGCGTGGTAATTGGTGCTCGCAGTTCTATTTTCTTGCCGTTTCAGGAGTTAGGTTTGGTAATTGTAGACGAAGAACATGAGAGCTCCTATAAGCAACAAGAGCCTGCACCCCGCTACCATGCGCGCGATGCAGCCATGATGTTAGCAAAAATCCATAACTGCAAAACTTTGTTAGGTTCTGCCACACCCTCTATGGAAGTTTATTACATGGCCAAAACAGGCAAATATGGTTGGGTAATAATGGATAAACGTTACCATGATGTAGCCCTTCCAAAGATTGAAACTTCCGACCTTGGCGAAGAAAGAAGAACCAAGAAAATGATGAAGGAGGACATTGGTTTTGCTTTACACCAAGCCATTGAAGAAACTTTGCAAAACAATGAGCAAATCATTCTTTTCCAAAACAGACGTGGCTACGCACCCTTCTTAAGTTGTAATAAATGCGAATGGGTTCCTAAATGCAAAAATTGCGATATTAGTTTAACCTACCATAAATACATCGACTCTTTAAAATGTCATTATTGTGGATATACGGCAGCTATTCCAAAAAGTTGCCATACTTGTGGCTCTCCTCATATGAGTTTAAAAGGAACAGGCACCGAAAAAGTTGAAGATGAATTAGGAGAACTATATCCCAAAACACGTGTGGCGCGTTTGGATTTAGACGCAGCAAAAACCAAACATGGCCACGAAGAAATCATTAGAAGTTTTGAAAACAGGCAGTTCGACATTTTAGTAGGCACCCAAATGTTGAGCAAGGGACTCGACTTTGAACATGTGAATTTGGTGGGAATTATCAATGCGGATGCTTTGCTGCAATTCCCAGATTTTAGAGCACATGAGCGTGCCATGCAACTGCTTATGCAAGTGAGTGGCAGAGCAGGAAGAAAACATAAGCAAGGGAAAGTAATCGTTCAAACCACCTTGCCTAACCATTATGTTTTGCAACTGTTGAAGCAACATCAATATTTGCCATTGTTAGAAAAAGAATTGGAAGACAGAGAAAAGTTTGCTTACCCTCCATTTTTTAGACTGATAAAACTCGTAGTAAAACACCGAGATTATAATATGGCTGAATATGCAGGAACTAAACTTAGAAATTTGCTTGAACCCAATTTACAAGCAATGATGATGGGCCCTGCCAGTCCATATGTGAGCAAGATTAGGAATTATTACATCAAAGAAATTCTCATAAAAATTAGCCGTCAATCCAATAGTTTGTTACAAAGCAAAGCTTTAATAAAAACCGCTTTGAAACAACTTTATGAAGATAAATCGCTGCGCGGTATTATTGCCTTTGCAGATGTTGACCCAGGTTAAACCTTTTTTCTATTCGGTTTGAACCAACCCAAAATTACATAAAAAAATAAGATTAAGGTAGTGGTAGCTAAGGTTAGACTCATGCTGTTTTTCTTTCTTAATTCCTTTTGTAATCGCTTTTTTATTTCTTCATCTGCTAGCTTATTTTCATGCCATTTCAAGCCTTGAGCAACTAAGTTATTAGGAATGGTATCATTGGCTGCAAGACGCATCAATTCTTTGGTTTCGTCTTTTCCTGCATCTGGGTCTACACCTCCAGAAATAATAAAGTTATTTTGCAAAATCTCTTTGCTACGTGAGCACAAATCGGTTTCAACACCCAATACGCCCTCGTGCATGGAGGCGTAAACCAAGTAGTTTTTGCCCGTATTAAAACAAAAGCCACAAGAAGTTTTGTTGCAAGTAGATTGCAAAGAAATTTTAAAGGCACTGTCTTGTTTTAAAACAGCATCATCAGCACCCTTATAAAAGCGAATGACTTGAAAATTCTCAACTTTTAACGGTTTACCATTTGCATCAAAAACTTCTTTTGAGGTAAAAGAACCTAAGTGTTTACCATAAAAAATTAATCCAGCACGTTTGTAATTATCTTCAATGGAAATAAGGGAACATTTGCATGCTTGAACGGACTTTAGGTTCAAACCGAACACAAAAAAGAAAAGGATTACTAGTCTAAAATTCATGCCTCGAAAGTAGGGATAAAATGATACTTTTTTCCTTACTCTCGATTAAACTAAGCACTATGGATAATTTGTGACTTACTATTTTTATTTAGTTTTTACCTTAGCTCTCTTGATATTTTTTACAGCTTTATGAAACCTAAACAAATGAAAAAAACACAAAACCACCCAAATCCAATTGCCACGAAAAACCCAATGAGCTTGTCTGAAACTATAGCAAAAATGGATCTTTCTAACGTATTTAATGGAAGAAGGGATATTTATATTAATGAAATGACGCTTTTTGCAGCGCATTTTAATTGTATTCCAAATTTCATCAGTGAAATAGACATTGACTGCCAAAAGGCAAATAATTGGTTTGTAAAAAATTATGAGCCTGAGATTAACGACTTTTACTTTAGCAGGCAATACATTAAAAAGCAAAACAAAGCAGAATTAGATGATATCTTTTACTTTCTATTTGAAGATTTGTTAGTTGATTTTGACACAAACCAATCTATGGTGCGCTTTTTATTCCGCAAAACAGACTTACCCAAAGTAGAAGAAGTGGTAAAAGGCATCCATAAATTTAAGAAACGAATTGTAAAAGGGAAGCCAGAGATTTTGTTGCTTTACAGCGGTATGACAGGAATTGAGACTGTACATTGCCCAATCAAAAAACCAAAACTAAACATCATAGACAATTACAATGATGATTTTCAAGAAATTCACCAGACTATAATTAAGCGACTTTCTCGTAAGAATGACAAGGGTTTGGTAGTGTTACATGGCAAACCAGGAACTGGTAAAACCTCCTACATTCGTTACCTTATTGCTTCCTTAAAAAAGAATGTAATCTTCTTGCCTCCGAACATGGCTTCTGCCATTACTAATCCCGAATTGATTTCTATTTTGGTAGACCATCCCAATTCTATTTTGGTTATTGAAGACGCAGAAAACATAGTTGTAGACAGAGAAAAAGATGGTAATTCACCTGTTTCTGCATTGTTAAATATTTCGGATGGACTTTTGGCAGATTCATTAAACGTTCAGATTATCTGCTCTTTTAATACAGATATTTCTAAAATAGATGGCGCATTGATGAGAAAAGGAAGACTCATTGCAAAATATGAATTTAAAGAACTAGAAATCGAGAAAACCCAAAAACTCTCCAATAAATTAGGCTTTAAAACGCAATTAACAGAACCCATGAGTTTAACTGCCATTTACAACCAAAGCGATAAAGATTTTAATGACACTAAAAAAGGAAAACCCATTGGGTTTCAGAAAGTATAAATGGGTAATTTGCATTTCAACTATTATTTTTTTCCGAGATAAATTAATTCCTGATAGTGGTAGTTTTTAAATAAATTTGTATTTACTATAATAAACAATTTTAGTATTGTAATTATCTATAAAAAAGAATTAAAATGTTATGAAAGTACTTTTAGATATCAAGGACAATAAAGCCCTGCACTTATTAGAAGTGCTAAAAGGCTTATCATACGTTAAAGCAAAATTGCTGTCAGATGAAAAGGCTTTACTTATGGAAGAAATTAAGGATGCCGTTAATGAGTTATCATTAATTAAGCAAGGAAAATTAAAAGGAATACCTGCTAAAGATTTATTGGATGAGTTATAGTATTATTGCTATTCCAACTTTCAGAAAGCAAATTAAGCGATTATCAAAAAAATACCCATCGTTAAAAAATGAGTTTTCATTATTAATAGAAAGTTTACAGGAATCCCCTCAACAGGGAACCAATTTAGGAAATAATTGCTTCAAAATTCGCATTTCAATTGCTTCTAAAGGAAAAGGAAAATCAGGAGGAGGAAGGGTTATTACAAATTTTATTATAGACCAAAATAGTGTGTATCTACTTTCAATTTATGATAAATCTGAAAAAGATAATTTATCTGAAAAGGAACTTTTTGATCTGCTAAAGGACATACAAGATATCGAAAAAAAATAACTTTAAACCATTGCGAAACATATTACAATTGTTTTACGACATGTTAATTAAAACACCTTTAATATTTAACTTCAGCAAACTTCTTGGCTTAAAAATAATTTTCAGCTAGTTTCATTTTAATAAGTATTCATTTTACTATGTTATTGTAATAAAATTTAAACCTTACCTTCGCCCACAATCCTAAAGGGTATGGAAATGATAAAAATGGTTGCCAAAACACAATTTGGCTTAGAAGAATTATTGGAAGAAGAGTTGCAAAACTTAGGGGCAACAGAGGTACAAGCCCATAACCGCGCTGTGAGTTTTAGTGGTGATTTAAGCATTATGTACCACGCCAACTTAAGCCTTAGAACTGCGCTAAAAGTATTGGTTCCAATTCATAAGTTTTATGCTATTAATGAAGACAAACTTTATAAAGGGATTCAAGAAATTGAATGGGATAAATACCTTGATAAAGATGGAACTTTGGCTATCAATACAAGTCTAAGAAGTGAC
The DNA here is from genome assembly GCA_027488905.1 of Bacteroidota bacterium. Lineage (GTDB taxonomy): Bacteria > Bacteroidota > Bacteroidia > UKL13-3 > UKL13-3 > B1. The sequence goes on along the minus strand of JAIYAT010000007.1, from coordinate 339,532 downwards.
TTTTTCTCTCACTCCCATTATGTTTCTCTTAAGTGCAAAGACGCTATTGTCGACCAATTTAGAGACAAATATGGGGTTCGGCCTAGCGTAGATTTGGATCAACCCGACCTAAGCATAGACATTCACATCCATGATGATGAAGTAAGCGTTGCCCTTAATAGTTCTGGCGCAAGTTTACATAGAAGAGGCTACCGAACAGATAGCACCTTGGCTCCTATCAATGAAGTGCTAGCAGCAGGTATGATAATGCTTACAGGCTGGAATGGCGAAGGCAATTATTACGACCCCATGTGCGGAAGTGGTACTTTATTGATTGAAGCGGCCATGATTGCTAGAAACATGCCGCCAAATTTATACAGAGAACGTTTTGGTTTTGAAAGTTGGAAAAACTTTGACAAAGGCATTTTTGAAAGTGTGAAAGCCACAGCCATTAAAAACATGCGACCCTCTAAAGCCAGCATTGCGGGTAGCGACAAAACCTTTAAAGCCATTGAAATTACTAGGGAAAATGCAGAAAGAGCGCATGTTGCAGAAGACATTACCGTAAGCAACAAAAGGTTTGAAGAGGCAAAAGGCCCTAAAGGCGGCGGACTTATGATTATCAATCCACCTTATGGAGAAAGATTGCCCATTGAAGAAATCGGTGCATTTTATAAGTTAATGGGAGACATCATGAAAAAGGAATTTAACGGGTATGATGTGTGGGTTATCTCCTCAAATATTCCTGCCCTTAAAAAAGTAGGATTAGCCCCATCTAAAAGAATTCCTCTATTTAATGGCGCCCTAGAATGCCGCTACCATAAGTTTGAAATTTATAAAGGCACAAGGGATAAAAGAAAATTAGCGACTGAAGAAGAAGCTTAGATTTTTGCTACTAAAAAAAGTGCCCTCTGCGATTATTACATTTTCGCAGAGGGCACTTTTTATTTTAAGGTTAGGTTTGAACCCAATCTCTAACTGAAACTAATTTCCTATGACAAGTCTTATCTGACTTTGTTTGTCGTCTGAATTTAATTGAACGGTATAAACCCCAGCAGCAAAAGATTTAAGGTCTAATTGCTCCCCTTTTATAACTTCTTTGGTTAAAAGTAATTTTCCTAATTGATCATAAATTTTCAATTGCAATTGGCCAACACTTTCTCCCCAGTTGATGGTAACTTTATCATTCGCAGGATTTGGAAACAACTGCATACCTAAAATATTGGCAGCATCTAGTAAGCCAGTAGCTACAACATTTACAGGTAAACTTAAGCTACCTTTACAGTCATTTGCTGTGAAGCCGTCCATTAAAATCACTTTTGAACCAGCAGTGCCAAAAACATGACGGTAAACTTTATTGGTTGTTGGGAAAGTATCACCATCTATGATCCAATTTCTTCTAACGGTATTGCTGCTCGTATCTGTTAGCTCAACTTCTAAATTAGCTTTAGCAAAAGTAAAACCAACATTTGGTAAAGGATCCACATTAATGGTTGCATTATTTGAAAAAATGCCACATCCAGAAGCAGAATCTAATGCTTGGGCAGTTACAATTGTTCCATTAGGGAAATTTGGATTCAGCGGAACGGGTCCAAACTTATAATTAGGTTTAGCTTTGGCGCCAAATTCAATTCGGTTTGAACCAACAACCGTATAATAAATTAACTTATTGATGTTTGATGGAATAGGATTTGAAATATCAAAAGTAATTGACTCACCTGAACAATACTTAACTTTATCTAAATTCAATTGAAGACTAATTGCCTGAATATTAACAACTGTAATGGTAAAACTAGTATCTTTAGTTGGGCAAAATGCATTTGCAGAATCTATAACAGTTACCTTATGAACTCTATCTAATGGCACGTTAGTTTGCGCAGGAAAAGAATCTGATTTTGTCCAACCACTTCCAGGAAAGGGTTGCGGGTAATCAAATTTATAATAAGGATTAATCGCATTGGTAGAAACAACCCTAATCATTTTATCAGAATTTGGATTGTTTGTACAAATATATCTTGGTGCTTTTATTTGAAGTGTCAAAGGAGTACAGTTTGCACTAGCACAACTTTTACTGCTTGCCAATGAAAACAAACAAGGAGCAGATGTACTTGTTCTTGCAAATGCTAAAATCTGTGTATTAGGACTTAAACCAGTTATTAAATGTGTGTTTCCTTGATTTGGAGTAATATATGTTTTACCACTATCCAAACTAATTTGTGGATTGTTCCCCGTAATTGTAAAGGAAACAAAGTTAGAATTTACTGGACCACAAGAAATACTTGGAGCAGAAGGTTTGGTTGAAACACTAACAGATTTTATATCTGGATCACTGGTACAAACCCCATTTGAACCTGTAACAAAAATTGTTGAGAGACTTGTGTTAATCAAGAACTTTTTCTTATTGCTTACACTAGAATCCATTAGGGTTGAACCAAAAAAGTACTTATAGTTTTGTAATCCAGCGGTGGCGGTAATTTCTAAGCTATCACCAATACAAAGATTATTGCTAGAAAGCGTGGCAGTTAAACTAGGCTTAACTCCAGCAGTGAGCGTAGTTGCAGCGCTGGTTACCGAACAATTTCCTGTATTGGTTACGCGAACCGTATAATTGCCAGGTGTTGCAGTTTTAATAGTTTGCGTGATTTGTCCACCTGGGCTCCATAAATAGGTAAGTCCGTTACCAGCATTGGCTGTTAAGGTAACCGAGTCGGTTCCACAAATAACTGTATTTGAACTCGTAATAGTTGCTGTTGGCTTAGCCACAACATTGATAACAATTTGCGCGTTAGGTGAAGTTCCACCTGCGTTGGTTGCTCTAAACCTAATGGTTCTAGAACCCGTATTTGGACCTAAAACTATTCTTGGATTTTGTTGTGCGGATGAGGCAGGCGTATTGCCTAAGAAATCCCATGCAAAACTAGTAGGGCTGTTGGTAGCAGTTCCAGTAAATTGAACCGTATCACCCACACAAAATACAGATGCATTGGCGGGCGAAGTGATTGTTGCTACTGGAGTGGCAACTGCACTTGTGATGGTAAATGTTTTGGCATAAACTATGTCGCCGCTAGTTGCCGAGTTGGCATTAGTGGCGTTGAAAGCCAAGTAAAATGTAATATTGCCAACGGAAGGATTTGGTGCTGTCCATTGAAAGCTCCATGAAGTTTGCGTATTACCAGTTGAATTATGAGTAACGTAATTTCTCCCACCTGCACTACTAGCTGTATTGCCAGTGCCCGCTGTAAATGTACCAGCTGCAGCATTGGATGAATTAAGCGAAGTAATTTGGAAACCATTTCGTGAGGTAGCGGCTGCATTGCCGCTGATGGTTACTGTATAAGTCTGACCCGCAACATAACTATTGCTTGCAATTCCAGTAAGGGTTATGGCATTATAATTAGTTCCAGAAATTGTTGCAGGGCCATGGCAGCCGCCGCAGGCAGTTTCTGAGGGAGCACCAGTATTGCCAGTTGCCGGACCGCCACTGTTGGTATAACTTGAGACTGAAATGCCTATTAAAACTAGTAAAAAAAGCACCCTAGCAAGTTGCTTTGGTAAAGATTGTTTCATGGTTATGTATATTATTTCCCTCAAAAGTATTGTTTAAAATTCTTAAAAATTTATAAATAAAAAAGGCTGCATCAATAATGATACAGCCTTAATTCATTTATTTAGGTTTGGTTCAAACCGAACCCAAAACTTAATTTACCACCCAAGTTTCTTTACCAGCAATTAACTTGTCTAAATCTCCTTTTCCAAAGGTTTCCTTGGCATAGGCTATTTGAGCATTAAATAAGTTGTCGAAAGTATCCTTTTTATTATTTACATAGAATACACCAAAGGGTCTTGGGAAATGGCCATCAACACTCGGATCATCATAAAACCTCGAAAGTATAGTGGCTTTAACCAAGTCTTCTTCATCATGTATCCAAAGGTCGTTTACTGAGGCATCATTTAAATCTACAATTATCGGTTTGAACCCATCAAGTTTGATACCCTTATCATTGTTTTCACCAAACACAAGTGGCTTGCCATTTTCGAGCATAATGGTTTCTAATTTCTTAGAACCTTTTTCTGTAAATATTTCAAAAGCACCATCATTGAATACATTACAATTTTGGTATATTTCTACTAAGGAAGTACCAGCGTGCTCATATCCTCTTTTGATTACCGTTTGAAGATGCTTTGGGTCTCTATCCATACTGCGTGCCACAAAAGTAGCATCTGCACCAAGGCTCAAAGCAATTGGATTAAATGGATAATCCAAACTTCCCATTGGGGTTGATTTGGTTACCTTACCTTGCTCAGAGGTTGGAGAATATTGCCCTTTTGTTAACCCGTAAATTTGGTTGTTAAACAATAAAACATTAACATCCGGATTACGACGTAGCAAATGAATGAAGTGATTTCCTCCGATAGAAAGCGCGTCTCCATCGCCAGTGATAATCCAAACAGAAAGCTCTGGGCGAGTTGCTTTTAGACCAGTTGCAATTGCTGTAGCCCTTCCATGGATTGAATGCATACCAAAAGTATCCATGTAATAAGGAAAGCGCGAAGAGCAACCAATTCCTGAGATAAATACAAACTCTTCTCTTGGTCGGTTCAAATCAGGTAAAACTGTTTGAACTTGTTTTAATATAGAATAATCTCCACAACCTGGGCACCAGCGCACTTCTTGGTCTGAAGCAAAATCTTTCGAGGTTAATTTTTCTGCAACTTCTGTCATAATCAGTCGAGTATTTCTTTAATTTTAGCAACAACTTCTGCGGCCATAAAGGGTTGACCTTGGATTTTGTTGTATGGTATAGCGTCAATAAAATATTTGTCACGGATAATTTTCACCAGCTGTCCGTTGTTCAGTTCTGGAATCACAACCTTTTTAAACTTACTTAATAATTCACCCAAATTGGCAGGGAAAGGATTAAGGTAGCGTAAATGAGCATGTGAAACATTGTACCCCATTCCTCTTAGTTGCAAGGTTGCAGTTTTAAGCGCACCGTAAGTTCCACCCCAACCCAATATCAACAAATCGCCTTCTTCCGGACCATTATCTATGGTTTGTGCTGGAATATAATTTGCAACTCTATCCACTTTTTCTTGACGCAATTTCACCATGTTTTCGTGGTTCATTGCATCATAACTGATATTACCTGTAATGTTTTGTTTTTCTAGTCCACCAATTCTATGCTCTAATCCTTTTGTTCCTGGAACTGCCCATGGTCTACCTAGTTTTTCATCGCGCAGGTAAGGCATAAAAGGTTCATCGCCTTTGTTTCTAGCCTCTGCAAAAGCAACAGTAATTGCTGGTAATTCGGCAGCGGTTGGGAATTTCCATGGCTCAGCGCCATTAGCAATATATCCATCCGAAAGAAAGAAAACTGGAATCATATGTTCAAGGGCAATGCGGCAAGCCTCGTAAGCCATGATAAAACAATCTGCTGGTGATTGTGCGGCCAAAATAACAACTGGGCACTCACCATTTCTTCCATAGAAGGATTGCAACAAATCTGCTTGTTCGGTTTTAGTTGGCAAACCAGTGCTTGGACCAGCACGTTGAACATTTACCACCACAAGCGGCAATTCAAGCATGGTTGCAAGTCCAATGGCTTCAGTTTTAAGCGCAATACCAGGACCAGAAGATCCTGTAACTGCAAGGCTTCCACCAAAAGATGCTCCAATAGCAGCACAAATTCCTGCTATTTCATCTTCTGCTTGGAAGGTTTTGATGTCGAAGTTCTTATACTTGCTTAGTTCATGTAGAATGTCAGAAGCGGGAGTAATTGGATAAGTGCCATAAAATAATGGCAAACCAGATTTAACTGCAGCAGCGATTAAGCCATAAGTAGCAGCTTGATTTCCCATGATACCACGGTAAACACCTGGGTCCATTTTTGCTTTGGCTACATTAAACCTATTGGCAAACATTTCTGTGGTTTCACCGTAATTCCAGCCAGCGGTCAAGGTTTTGATATTGGCATTCATCACAGCTTCATTCTTCTTGAATTTAGCCTTGATAAAATCAATGGTATTGTCCATTTCGCGGTGGTACATCCAATAAATTAAACCCAATACAAACATGTTCTTGCAACGGTCAATTTCTTTGGTTCCTAATCCGCTATCTGCTAAGGCAGTCCTAGTAATTTTGGTAACATCGATGGTTTTAACATCGTATTCACTAAGGGAATCATTTTTTAGAGGATTATCTGCTTCAGGTACATTTGCCAAACGAAGGTTTTTGGCATCAAATCCATCTGTATTAACAATGATAACTCCCCCCTTTTTGAGGCCGTTTAAATTAACTTTCAAAGCCGCAACATTCATTACCACCAATACATCGCATTGGTCGCCAGGGGTATAAACTCGGGTTGAACCAAAATGAATTTGGAAACCCGAAACGCCTGCCAACGTGCCCAATGGCGCGCGTATTTCAGCAGGAAAATCTGGGAAAGTAGCTAGGTCATTCCCGAAAAGGGCGGTTGAATTAGTAAATTGAGTACCTGTAAGTTGCATCCCATCGCCAGAGTCACCGGCAAAGCGAATTACTACAGATTCAACTTCTTTATCTATATGTGCAGTCATTAATTTAGATGATAAATTATAAATGAAGCTACGAAACTATGCAATTCACTTTAAAATACAAGAATTGTGGCGTAATGGCTTAATCTATAAATGTTGTAGTAAATTATGACAATTAGTGTTTAAATATGTTTGGTTATGATTGTCAAATTTGCGAATCAGATGAATACGGAAAACATATCCAATAAATTCTTTTCTTTGCATCATGGCAATCAGATTATTTGTAACAGGTGGCACTTTTGATAAAGAATACAATGAATTAACTGGAAAGCTTTTTTTTCAAGACAGTCACATTCATGAAATTTTAAAACTTGGTCGCAGTAAATTAGACCTCTCCATTCGCACGTTAATGCTCATTGATAGCTTAGACATGACAGATAGTGATCGCAAATTAATTGCAGAAAATTGCGAAAATTGTGAAGAAGAACGCATTGTCATCACGCATGGCACTGATACAATGACTGACACTGGTGCTTTTTTGGCTCAAACCGTAAAAAACAAAACTATCGTTATAACCGGCGCAATGATTCCATATAAATTTGGTTCAAGCGACGGTTTATTTAACCTTGGAAGCGCACTTGCGTTTGCCCAAACTTTGCCGCATGGCGTTTATATTGCCATGAATGGGAAATGTTTTACTTGGGACAATTGCCGCAAAAACAAACAAACAGGCTCATTTGAAGAAACAAAAATTTAATGGCCTTTTTTTTGGTTCAAAACCAAAACCCTAAAGCACCTATTATTTCATATCTGATATTGCTGAAAGATTTGTTTACATAAAAAATCTTCTGATTTTCCTCTATGGTTTCTGTATACCTATATTCTGTGCGAAGGTAAGAATTTGCTATAGGTTTAAACTCAAATCCTCCTGTGGCACTCCACAAATGCAACCCTACCGATTCTTGAGAAGCATTAAGTACTGGGCCTGTTAAAATTTCATTTAAGTCATTGTAATAATCTGCTCTACCATAAATTGCAAAACGCTTACTAAACTTAATTTTAGCCACACATAAAGAACTATACATTTCTGCTTGCTTTGATTTATCTTTCAAAAGCGAATTTTCTTGAATGCCATAATTTCCTTCTAAAGCTAAATCCAAATACTGTGATTTATAGGTTAAATAAAAATTAGAGTACCATCTTGGTTGCTTAACAGTTTGGGTAGTTGCTGATTCATCTGTATAAATGGTATTTAAATTTAGACTTAACTTGCTGTTTACGTCGAATAAGGCTGAAAACCCAAATGCCTTATTATTATTAGATTCCACAAAAGTGTTAAACCCATTAAAAGTATTTACCTGAAAACTTAATCTTGGTGTAAGGTTGTAGGTGAGTTTTGCACCGCTCAAATAATAGGGTTCAAAGTAGGTCACAAATGCAATTGAGCTTGTGATATTTTCCCTTGGCTGAATCGATTCTACACCAATGTGTGTTCTAAAAAAACCAGCATCTAACCATAATCCTTTTAACAACCTAAATCCGGCATTGGCCTCTTGAATCATGTTTAAAGTTTTGGACCAACCACTAGAAGGTATGTCACCAAAATGAAGCAAAAAATTTCCTCTTAACCTATCCGACTGATACTTTGCGCCTAATAACAGCATATTTATTGAAAAGGCATTGCTGATTGGTGCTGAAGTAGGAAAACTTTCATAGTTTCCAACGCCAACAGAATCACTATAATGTGCGTAATAGGTACTTAAATAAGCACCAAATTTGATGTGTCCAGATGAATCAAATTGTCCGTCGCGCGGTGTGATACGAGTACCATCCAATAAATTGTCTTCAGGATAATTCTTCTTTAAGTAATTTTTGCTTAATTTCTTAGCAATGGAATCATAGTTTAGCAGGTTCATTACCAATTTTGCAACCAATGAATCCCTTATCATGTTTCTCTCAACTATGGCAATAGAATCCTTTGTAGATTTTACTTCCTTCAAACGATTCAGTTTTGTCTCAGGATAATTGTAGATTTTGAGCAATTGGCCTGCTTGAACATAATTTGGATTTTGTAGTTGATTCCACTCGATTAATTGCTGCATGGTACAATTAAACTTAAGTGAAATTCTATATAAATTTTCCTTTGGTTTGACTTTATAAAAAACGATTGTATCAGACCTCATTTTTTGTTGCGCTGTTGCGCCAAAGGCAAATGCCAAACAACAAATTGTAAACAGAAGAAAAGCAATTTTATGCATTTAAGGGTCTGAAATATCCCTTTGCATATTAAAACTCGTATTAAACCACAAGGTTAAGCAATGAACGTTATTATCAAGATAATACTTTTAAAACCCACAATATTATACACTTATCAATTCCCACAACTTATCTTTTAATTCATCAATTCCCATTCCAGTAGCTGAGCTAATAAAAACATGTGGTACACGAGGCAACAGCTTTTTAATGGCTTTTATTTCTTCATTGCTAACCAAATCACATTGGGTAATTGCCAACAAACGAGATTTATTAAGCAATTCTTTATTGTAAAGTTTGAGTTCCCTTTTTAAAACCGCAAAATCGTCTTTGATGTTTGCTGAGGTGGCTGGAATCATAAACAACAAAGTTGCATTTCTTTCTATGTGCCTTAAAAAACGAGTACCTAAACCTTTTCCTTCATGGGCACCCTCAATGATTCCTGGAATATCTGCCATAACAAAAGACTGGTATTCTCTGTATTTAACAATCCCTAAATTTGGCACCAAGGTAGTAAAAGGATAATCTGCAATAGCGGGTTTTGCAGCGGTTACAACAGATAACAAGGTTGACTTCCCAGCATTTGGAAATCCTACCAAACCAACATCTGCTAATATTTTTAACTCAAGAACTTTCCACTCTTCCTTACCTTCTTCTCCTGGTTGCGAATGGCGTGGGGTTTGGTTGGTAGAAGATTTAAAATGGTGGTTTCCCTGCCCACCTCTACCGCCTGCTAGAAGCACATGAGTTTCTCCTACATTGGTAATCTCAAAGAGAACTTCACCGGTCTCGGCATCTTTAGCAACTGTTCCTAAAGGTACTTCTATAATTTCATCTTTACCATCTTTACCACTTCTAAGTGCAGATTCTCCGTTATTTCCTGGTTCAGCAATAACGTGTTTTCTAAATTTTAAATGTAAAAGCGTCCAAACATTTGCGCTTCCTTTGAGTATAATATTACCACCACGGCCGCCATCTCCGCCATCAGGGCCGCCCTTGGTAGTATGCTTGTCGCGGTGAAAATGCATGGCACCTGCTCCGCCCTTTCCGCTACGGCAACAGATTTTTACGTAATCAACAAAATTAGACTCGGCCATGTGCTATAAATTAAAAATGCCTGCAAAGATAGCTTTTGCAGGCTTCAACACAAAGGACCAAATATTATGGCTTGTCAATATGTTCGCAAAGTGAATTGAAAATATCTTCAATTTCACCAATTCCATTGATGCCGTGGTACTTTCCCTGACCTTCATAAAAAGTCTTTACAGGCATTGTTTCGGCGTTGTAAACATTTATTCTATTTTGAATAATCGTTGGGTCTTGGTCATCTGGTCGGCCACTATCTTTGCCCCTAATAAGCAAACGCTTCTTGAGTTCTTCCTCCTCAACTTCCAAAGCCAACATCATAGAAATTGCTGTACCTTTTTCAGCTAACAGGTTATCCAAGGCTTGAGCTTGAGCAGAAGTTCTTGGGAAGCCATCAAAGATAAATCCTTTTGCATCTGCTGATTTATTTACTTCATCGGCAAGCATACCAATGGTAACTTCATCTGGAACAAGCTGACCCTTGTCGATATAACTTTTTGCAAGCACGCCTAATTCAGTCCCACCTTTGATATTGGCTCTAAAAATATCGCCTGTAGAAAGATGTACCAAATGGTATTTATCAATAAGTTTGGCTGATTGAGTGCCTTTGCCTGCGCCTGGAGGGCCAAAAAGTACAATGTTAAGCATAGCGTTAATTTTGATGCGAATAAAAAGTATAATTTGGGTTCAAAAAATGATTTTTATTAAAAAAAATTAGTTTGACCCTGTTTGAGCAAAACTAAATCAATTTAGGTTGAAAAATAATTCAAAATCTGTAAGATAAACAATTATCTTTGTTAACTTATATGGCAAAATCACAAGAAACCTTCAGCAAGAAGGAAAAAGAAAAACAAAAAGTACGCAAGCGTAAAGAAAAAGAAGAAAAGAAAGAGCAAAGAAAAGCTAGTTCTGCAAAAGGTATGGGCATAGAGCACATGATGGCCTATGTTGATGAAAATGGAAATTTAACTTCTGTTCCACCAGATCCAAGTAGGAAAAAAGAATTTAAATTAGAAGATATCGAAATAGGTGTTGCCAAGCAAGTGGCAGAGATATACGACCCGCATCGCACAGGTATTGTAACCTTTTTTAATGAAAGCAAAGGTTATGGGTTTATCAAAGATGATAAGACCAAGGAAGGCGTATTTGTGCATTCATCTGGTTTAACTGTAAACATCAAAGAAGGCAACAAAGTGAGTTTCGAAATAGAAACTAACCACAAAGGCCCACAGGCTGTAAATGTAAAAATGGCTTAATTAAAGCTAGGTTCAAACCGCTTTATAAATATGTGGCAAGTTTCTGCCCAAGCCATTATAATCTAGGCCATATCCCACTAAAAAATCATTGGCTACTTCAAAACCAATATAATTAACCGGAAGCTTTACTTGTAAGGCTTCCGGTTTCAATAATAAAGTACAAACTTCTAATTGTTTCGGCTTGAACCGAGCCAAGTCGCGGAGTAAAAAATCCATGGTTAAACCAGAATCGATAATATCTTCGAGTATAATTACTGTTCTATTTTCAATTGGTTTACTTAAACCTAAAACTTGTTTAACTTCGCCTGTACTTTGGGTTCCTGAGTAGCTACTCACTTTTACAAACTCTATTTCGCAGGCAAAATCAAGTTGCCTCAATAAATCGGCAGAGAAAATAAACGAGCCATTGAGTACGGATAGGAAGAGAGGATTGGAGTTTGAGAAGTCAATAGTGAGTTCTAATGCCATTTGATTAATTCTATTTATAATTTTACTATTATCAATGAATTTTATGAACTCTAATTGGTGTAATATTACTGAAGTCATTTTTCAAAATAATGAAACTTTTATTATCAATCCATCAAATTGCACCAATGTAAATGGTTTTTCTGAAAATATAATTTTATACTTGCATTCTTAGTTAATTCTCAATTTTGGATAAATGGATGTAAAATTTAAATGCAACCTATGTGGTGGTGAAGATGGAAAAACAATTCCTTTTAGATACGCATTTAAGGATAGATTTCTATGGGGTGTTTCGTGCAATAATTGTCAATTAGTTTCAATTTGGCCAAGGCCAACTGACCAAGAAATTAAAGATATGTATGAGGATGATTATTTCACTTCTGATGATAAACAAACACATCACATGGAAGTTTCCTACCTCGACATTTTAAGTAAAGGTGATTATGAAGAAGGTATAAAGCAAATTAAACAATATTGCCAAACTGGAAACATTTTAGATGTGGGTTGCGCTACCGGGAACTTTATCTATGTTTTAAGTAAAAATGGCTACAATGTAAAAGGTATTGAATTGTCAACATTTGCAGCTGAATTTGGAAAAAAGAATTTTGGAATTAATATAATTAACAAACCTTATTCGGTTGATTTATTAAATAAAGAACTTGAGGAAAATTATTTCGATGTAATCATGATGGGGGATGTACTTGAACATTTTACAAACCCAACTGAGGCAATGGAATTAACTTATAAAATTTTAAAACCGGGTGGAGTTGCGCTTATTCAATTACCTGGTACATTAAATTTGATTTCTAGTAGAATTGCATTTTTAATTTATAAACTCATTGGCTCTCAAAAAACGATGTATATTCCTCCCTACCATTTAACTGAGTTTAATGCCAAAACAGCTAAGAAAATGTTTGAAAAATGTGGATTCAAAAAAATAATCATTACTGAAGATGTTAAACCACCCAACACTATTACTCTAAGAGGTAATTTTGCGGAAAATGCATTTAAAGTTACCTTTCAATATATAAATTACTATCTAACCAAATGGTTCAAGGTTCCTGGAGACAGGATGATAATAGAAATTTATAAATAAACCAAATGAAATTAAATGTAAAAATCTAAAATTTAACTTTGACAAGTAGTTTAATTTATTATTTTGCATTATAATAATTAATAAGAATCCAATGAAACAATTTAGCCTAATCGTTCTGATGGTATTATTTTCTACTATCATTTTCTCGCAAACAACATTAACTTTACAACCAGACTCAGTCAAAGGTAAGGATGCTTGGATAACCTCTAATGCCCCAATTACAAATTATGGTAACTATGCAAATTTTGCAGCTATTGCTTGGAGCAGTGGAGGTGATTTTGTATCCAGAGGCCTTATGAGTTTTGATCTTAGTAGCATTCCTACAAATGCAATTATAACTGATGCCAAACTTTCTCTTTATTGCAATACCACTTCAGACCATCCACAATTGCATTCTAATTTATCAGGTTCAAACAGTTGTTTTCTACAAAGAATAACTAGCAGTTGGTCAGAGTTTGGAGTAAATTGGAGTAACCAACCTAGTACAACTAATGTAGGTCAAATTACTTTGAACGAATCAACTTCATCAACTCAAGATTATTTGGATATCAATGTTTTAAATTGGGTAATTGATATGGTTTCAAATCCAGCAAATAATCACGGTTTTATGATTAAATTAGCTACTGAACAAAAATTTAGAAGTTTAATTTTTGGAAACTCAGAACATGTAAATCCGTTAAAAAGACCAAAACTTATAGTTACTTATGAAATGCCTTCAAATGACCCATGTATTACTTTAAAACCTGGCCCATCTTTGGGTAAGGATGCGTGGATAACCTCTAACGCTCCAACAACAAACTACGGAAATTATGCTAATTTTGCTGCAATTGCATGGACAAGCGGAGGAGAATTTGTTTCAAGAGGTTTAATTGATTTTGATTTAAGTGGAATTCCTGCAAATGCAACTATTACTGACGCTTTCCTTAATCTTTATTGCAATACCACATCAGACCATCCTCAATTGCATTCTTCGCTTTCAGGTTCTAATTCGTGCTTTTTAGAAAGAATTACAGGTACTTGGGATGAAAATACTGTAAATTGGAATAACCAACCTTCTACAACTGCAATGAATAGAATTACTTTAACCGAAAGTTCATCCTCTACCCAAGACTATCTAAATATTAATGTTAAAAATCTTGTGATTGACATGTATAACAACAAAACTACTAGTCATGGAATGATGTTGAAATTAGTCGATGAGGTAAAATTCAGAAGTTTAATTTTTGCAAATTCAGACCACACTGATCAAACTAAATGGCCTCAGTTAAAAATATGCTACAGATTAGCGAATTCAACAAATGAAATAAATGTTTCTAAGTCAAATAATCTAGAAGTATATCCAAACCCAATTGGTAAAAGCGAGGTATTAACAATTAATCTTGATAATAGATTAGGTTCAGAAGTTGAACTAATTGACTTAACAGGTAAAATAATTTATAGTAATCCTAATTACACCAAAAATCAACTCTACCTAGGAGAGATTGAAAATCTTTCAACTGGAACTTACATTTTAAGGGTTGTAAATGAAAAAAATGCTAAGGTAACTAAATTGGTTGTTCAATAACATTTGAATCAACTTTTTTGAAAATCTACGCCATCATCTCCTATCCCTTTTTGCCAGCCACCACCGGTGGAGAAATTTCTACCCAGAATATTTTGGAGTACATGGCAAGGGTAAATGAGGTGATGGTGTTTACGGTTGACCCTTATAACCCAATAGACCAAACGGCTATTAGTTTTGATTTGGATTTTGGCATGCGATTTAAACCTAGCCGATATGCTAATGTTTTTTTGCTTCCAAAGCTGTTAACTAAAATAAGGCAATTCAAAGCAGATGCTATATTCTTTGACCAACCTTGGATGGGTTGGATGATTCCTTTTATCAAATGGTTTACGGGCAAAAAAGTTTTCTTAAGAAGCAATAACATAGAATACCTACGCTTTAAAAGCATGGGGAAACCTTGGTGGCGTATACTTTATTTCTATGAAAAGTTCGTTTACAAACAATCCAATTTAGTCATTTTTGTTAGTGACATAGACCAACACAAAGCCATTCAACAATTTGGTTTAGGTTTGAACCAAACCTTACTCACCCCTTATGGTATTCCACAAAGTGAATTGCCTACTAAGACTGAAAATGCACGCCAAATTCTACTTGAGCGGCACAAACTTCCATCAACACATAAGTTATTGTTGTTTTTTGCAACGCTAAGCTATAAACCAAACTACGATGCAGTAGCTTTTATTAAGGATGAAATCTATCCTCGCCTACAGCAACAAATAGGAGAAACGTTTAGTATCCTTATTTGTGGTAAAAACTTACCATCAGAATTGGTTCAAGGCATTGCTGCCCTGAAAAATTGCCATTACCTAGGCTTTGTTGAAGACATCGAAACTTATATTGATGGTGTAGATGTTATGATTAATCCCATTCTAAGCGGAGGTGGCGTTAAAACCAAAGCCATTGATACTTTGGGAAGAGGGCAAACGGTTATCTCCACAGTAACGGGCGCTGAAGGCATTGATCCAAAGGTATGTGGCGATCATCTCAAAATTGCCAAAGACCAAGATTGGGAGGCTTTCATTCAGCTGATACAAACGCATTTTGGTTCAAACCGAAACACATTACCCAAACAATTTTTTGAAACCTATAGCTGGAGCGGGATTATTCAAAACTTGATGCAGAAATTAGGGAGTTAGCGCGCAAATAATAATCATAGCAATTGCACCTGCGTTTCTTGAAGGAGCTTTTCATTTTTAAATCGCAACAACAATTGAGCAGTGGTTACCACATCTTTTTGGCAATACGTTTTAATGCGTTCTAGGTTATTTTCCTCCCAATACACTTTCCAAACCATGCTTCCATCAATATCATCTTTAGGTGTAGGAATATCAAAAGAAGCGGCCAATAATTCCAAAGAAGTATAACTTTTATAATCGCCAAACTTCCATAATTCCATGGTGTCTAATAGGCTTATTTCCCATGGTTTTTTACCTGCGATATCTAATATTATTGGAATTTCCAAGCCATTAAGCAAGCATCGTCTAGCAATAAATGGATAATCAAACTCTTTTCCATTATGTGCACACAAAGAATGGTCGGGTTTATTGAAATGGGTATTGAGCATGGCCGAAAACTCAGACAATAACTGTTTCTCATCCTCGCCATAAAACGACTTTACCCTAAACAAATACTCGCTTCCATTTTTACTAAAAAACCCACAAGAAATGCATACTATTTTACCAAACTCGGCATAAATACCTGCACGTGGATAGATATCTACTTCAGTTTGGTCTTCTACTTTTTTAAGAGAGGCTGCCTTTTTCTTCCAAAGGTTTTGCCATGGCTCTGGCAATTTTTCAAATGATGGAAACTGAGGCACTGTTTCAATGTCTAATACTAAAACTTTGGTTAAATCTACATTTTGCAGCATGGTCAAATATAAAAAAAAGGGGCTCG
This sequence comes from Bacteroidota bacterium, assembly GCA_027488905.1. Taxonomy (GTDB): domain Bacteria; phylum Bacteroidota; class Bacteroidia; order UKL13-3; family UKL13-3; genus B1. The sequence continues at coordinate 323,424 of JAIYAT010000007.1, read as the reverse complement.
GTTTGAACCAAGTCCCTTTAATAAAAATAAGGTTTATAGGAAACTATTTTACTTCCTGCATTAACTTTTTTACAAAAGGCGAAATCACAATTAACACAACCCCTGCAATTAGGGCATACAAGGCCAATTGCTTGTAACCATTGGTATAAATGATAAGTTTATCTAAGTTATTGGAGTTTTCTGAGGCACTGGCAATGTTTGCCCCTAAAATTCCAGCTAAATATTGCCCATATGCGCTAGCCAAAAACCACATTCCCATCATTACCGCTTGCAATTTTTGAGGAGACAATTTTGTCATAATAGACATGCCAATTGGCGATAAACACAACTCTCCAAATGTGATGATAAACCAACCAAAAGCAAATAGATTTAAAGAGGTGATACCATTTTCATTGGCAAAGAATTGGGTTTGATAAAACACATAAAAACCACCTGCTAAAAACAAAAACCCAAGTCCAAATTTAACAACAGTATTAGGTTCAATTTTTAACTTAGCCATCCAAATCCAAACTATTCCCACCAAGGCTGCAAATGCAATTACAAAAAGAGAATTAGCCGAATTATTCACGCCATTTGGGTCAAGCTTTACGCCCAACAATTCATTGTTTAAATTATTGGCAGCAAACAAGCTCAATGAGCCTCCGCTTTGTTCAAAAAAGGCCCAAAACAAAATTGAGAAAAGTATAAAAACCAAGGCAGCCAAAAGCTTTTTATTTTCTTTGGCATTGAAATTTTTCATTTCATAAAAGAGATATACCAAAGAAAAAGGACCAATAATTTTCATAAACAAATCGGTATACGCTGCGTTGGAAACCATTAATATCACTACTGGAATAAACGCAATGGAGCCTGCAAAGGTTAACCACTCATACAGGTTCTTTTTATTTTTGGGTAAATCTTGCAAAGGCGACTCCCCTATTTCTCCTAAACTTTTTTGGGTATTTACAAAGGTGAGTAAGCTAATTACCATTACTACAGAGGCAAAACCAAAGGCTACATTCCAACGTAAGGCAATCGGAACAATATTTTCTAACAGGTTACCATTGGCCACCGCGATACATAAATAGCCACCAATGAGTGCGCCAAGGTTAACACCAGCATAGAAAAGAGAAAAGCCTGCATCGGTTCTTGTATCACCTTCGGCATATAGTTTACCAACGATGGTAGAAATATTGGGTTTAAAAAAACCAGTTCCAATAATGGTAAAACCAATTCCTGTAAAGAAAAACCGAGTTGGGTCAACCGCCAAAATTACACTTCCAATAATCATTAGAATACCGCCCCAAAAGAGCGATTTTCTATACCCTAAAATCTTATCGGCAAACATGCCCCCAACAAAAGTGAATGCGTAAACAAACGCTTGGGTTGCGCCATATTGCAGGTTCGCCACCTCTGAGTTCATGTTAAGCTTGCTCACCATAAAAATGATTAGCATTCCGCGCATTCCATAGAAGCTAAAACGCTCCCACATTTCACTAAAAAACAAGTACCACAATTGCTTGGGGTACTTGCCTTTAAAATTCTGTATTTCTGATAAAGTTAATTTGCTCATGACAAATTAATGTGCATCCATATCTGGTTTAAATTCGTTGTGGTTCTCGTTCATCATTTTTTGCAACCAAGAACTTAGGATAAACAAAATACCAGCAGAAATTCCTGTCATTACAATAAACACCATAAAGAATTCATATAAATTGGTAATTTCAAAACCAATGATGCTTGGGTACTTAACTGGAACACTTGGGTCGATATCTCCAGAAGGTGGAATTAAAGCACTTAAAGTACCTGCAAATTTATTGGCAGCAGCGTTGGCTAAAAACCAAGTTCCCATCATAAGCGATGATAATCTTAAAGGGGCTAATTTAGAAACCATGGATAAACCAATTGGCGACAAACATAACTCTCCAATAGAGTGAATTACATATAAAGAAATTAACCACATCATGCTCACTTTATCGCCTAGGCCCAATCCTTTAACAGCAATTGCAATAACTACGTATCCTAAGGCAACTAATAAAAGTCCAAGCGCCATTTTCTTTGGAGAAGATGGTTCTAATTTTCTGCTATATAAAAATCCCCAAACTATGGTAAGCACAGGTGCTAAAATAATAACAGCCAAAGGATTGATAGATTGGAAATACGATGCAGGCATTTCCCAACCCATTAACATACGGTCTGTTTGTCTGTCTGCAAATAAGGTAAGTGAGGCTCCAGCTTGTTCAAAGGCTCCCCAAAAGAAGATAACAAAAAAGGCCAAAATAAAAATTACTATGATTCTATTTCTTTCAATGGTGTTCAAACTTTTATCGCTTAAAATAATGATTGGCATAGCAACCATTGCGCCGTAAATAAGATAACTGATAATTTCAATATCACTTTTAAACATTTGCTTGAAATTAAGCATAAAGAAAATAATCGCAATTGAACCTATGATCATTCCAATGCTTTTGAAATCTAATTTTTGAACAGGTAAACCAATTTCCTTACCTTCTTCTGAAATAAGATATTTCTTTTGATAAAGAATGAATGTTACCAAACTTACTACCATTCCGATACAAGCTGCCAAGAAACCGTATTTAAAATCCATTGAACCACATACTAAAGGCGAGAAAAATGCTCCTAAGTTAATTCCCATGTAAAAAATGGTAAAGGCACTATCAATTCTGCGGTCACCAGCAGGATATAATTGACCCACCATAGTAGAGATATTTGGTTTAAAAAAGCCATTACCAATAATGATAGCAGTTAAACCAGCCCACATGATAGAAACAGCCGAAGGACCACCACCTGTAGAGGCACTTAAAAACATCAAAAACTGTCCAAAAGCCATAAGAATACCACCTAAAATAATACTACGACGATTACCTAAGAACTTATCGCATAAATAACCTCCTAAAAGCGGGGTTAAATAAACCAAACCGGTATAACTTCCATAAATTTCTGAAGCATCTGCATCCTGCATCATTAACACTTTGGTCATGAAAAGGATAAAAATGGCACGCATTCCATAATAACTAAAACGCTCCCACATTTCTGTAAAAAACAAAAAATAGAGCCCTTTTGGGTGGTCTGTTCTTGCTTGTATTGGTTGACTCATATAAGTATTGTTAAAGACGCAATATATGTATTGTTAGCACTTTTTCAAATTTGGTAAAAGTCTTGTATTTTTGAATCATGAAAAAACTAAGAAACATCTTTTTAATGGCCCTAATGGCAATTTCTTTTTTGAGCATTCAATCTTGTGCAGAGGCTTCAAAGATTTTAGAAGACCTTGGATTAACCAATGATGAAGTAGTTTTAGGACTAAAAGAGGCGCTTCAAGTTGGCACAGATACTTCTGTTTCCAACCTTTCTGTTGCAGATGGTTATTATAAAGATCAATTTGTTAAAATTCTTTTGCCAAAAGAAGCAGAACCTGTTTATAATGTTTTAAGCAGCATTCCGGGCGGTCAAATTCTTTTAGATAATGCAGTACTTGCTATTAATCGTGCTGCTGAAGATGCAGCACCAGAGGCAAAGTCAATTTTTGTTTCAGCCATTACGGGTATCTCTATAGCCGATGGATTTACCATTTTAAATGGAGGAGATACAGCGGCAACAGTATATCTTTCTTCTAAGACAAGAACACCCTTAACCGATTTGTTTAAGCCAAAAATTCAAACCTCTTTAAGCAAACCTTTATTACTAAATACCTCAGCAGAAAAGGCGTATGGCGACTTAATCAATGCATATAACAATGCTTCACTAGGCGGCATCCTTTGGCCAGAGATAAAAACCAATTCATTGAGCCAACATGTTACCGAAAAAGCATTAGATGGCTTATTTGTAAAAGTGGGTGATGAAGAAAGAAAAATTAGAAGAGACCCAATGCATAGGGTTAGCGAAATTTTGCAAAAGGTGTTTGGGGAGTAGCCCTCTCTTCCTTCCTTTGCCATGAAACCTCTTTTTTTAGTATTGCTTTTTTTTGCCAACCATTTGTTTGGGCAAGGATTATTGATGAACCCAAACTTTGATTCAATAAATGTTTGTTTCGAATTTGAGTCTGAGTGTTCTTTTAAAGGTTGGTATCCAATTCGGCACGGAGCCAATGTATACAAGCAAACCAAAAAGGATGCATTGTTAAGCATAACACCCCAAATTAAATTTGAAGGCCAAAACAGAACTGCTGTAGTTGGTTGTTTAACCCGACCAGTTTTCCCAGGAAAAGAGGTTCAATTTATGTTTGATATTCAAAACCCAAGAAGTGTATTTGTAGGAATAGGATTCCTAAAAAGATTTGAATTTTTAACACAAGAAGATCTTTCAAAACTAGATTCTATTAAGTTTGAAGTTGCACCCTTAAATACTAATGAAAAACAAATTATTACCGCAACGCCTAAAGACACTGCTTTATTTGTGGTGTTTTTTATCTTAGAAGATAATGGTAACCTATCTTCCATTAACTTTAGAAGCATATTTGCCATGTTAAAGGCGCCAGAAAAGGACCAATATTATATTAATCCAAATCGTATAAAATTTATTCTACAAGACAGACGAAGACATATTTTTAATAGCACACTTAGTGACTATGATGTAATGAATGAAAGGTGAGGACTTGTGAATTTGGGCTAAATGATTCAAAAATCCTTTAGTTCCTAATTATCTTGCTTGTTTTAAACCCTTCATTGGTTTGAATATGTAATAGATAAATTGCGGGTTGTAATTCGCTCAGATTTATACTTTCACTCCATAAACCAGAAATTGCTTGTATTTCCTTATCCAGCAAAACCTTTCCAGAAAGGTCTGTTAGAATGAGTTTAACTTGTGAGGCGGACTTTAGGTTCAACTCTATTGTAAATTGACTACTCGTTGGATTTGGAAAAATAGAATACTCCAATTTTGAATTCACAGTATTATTGCCAGTGGTAGAAAGTAAGGTTGTATAATCCAAAGTTTTAAAACCGAACTTCCCTTGCTTAAGCAAAGTGCCAGAAGAATCCATCCCTACTGAATCACAAAAAGTACTGGTACACATCGAATCTGAGACAGTAAGGCAAACCAGATAAGAACCAAAATTGGCATAGGTGTGAGAAGGTGCTAATGCGGTAGAACTTCCACCATCCCCAAAATTCCAAAGAAAAGTGGAGTTTGGCCTAATGAAACTTGTGTTTAAAATGTAAAATTGAAAAGGAGTGGTGGTATCAAATCCCACTTCAAACCTTGCACTGCAGTAAACCGTTGGACCTACCAAAAATAGTGAGTCATAATATGAATCAGAACAGCCTTGGGTACTGTCAGAAATTGTAAGTTTAACTAATTTTGGCCCGTTAGTCAAGTAGGTTTTTACAGGGTTTTTCTGTGTCGAAGTAGTGCTATCTCCAAACGACCAAAGGTAATTGAGTCCAACACTTGAGCCAGTTGAATTTAAAGAAGTGCTATTAAAATTTACCAACAAGCCATTCACACTTTTACTAAAGGCTGCCTTACAATTTGTTCCCGTTGGGCTCACAAAAACAGTATCTGAAACAACATCAGTACAACCTAAAGAATCCTGAATCCTTAGGACGACATTCCATGCACCTTGATTTGAATAGGTCTTAACAGGGTCTTTTAAATTTGAAACGGTTCCGTCTCCAAATTCCCAATAATAATTAACCTTATTAGGAACACTTGAAATGGTTGTGGAAGTATTAATAAAATTAAGTGTCATTCCATTTCTTGAACTTACATAACTTGCATTACAAGTGCTAGCATTATGAACATAAAAGGTATCAATCCTAGTTGCAAAACAGGCCTGAACACTATCCTTAATATCAAGTCTAACTATTTTTTTACCAGGCGTAGCAAATACCTTGTATGGGTGTGTGCCTGGAGAAGTTGTGCCATCTCCAAAATTCCATAAAAAAGTTAAGCCATTAGCTAAGCCATCAGTATTTTTTGAAGTGTTTTGAAAATAAACGCTTAATCCACTAAAAGATTTGATAAAAGATGCGTTGCAAAAATTACCAACTGGCGCAATTAATATTGTATCAATATAGGTTTGAACACAACCAAAAGAATCATTAATGGTTAGACTTACTATTTTAAAACCAGGAGAGGAATAAGTTTTTACAGGGTTCTTGATACTTGAACCTGTATTGTCTCCAAAGTTCCAATAGGATACAATTTTATTTGGAAAACCACTTGTGGTAGTTGAGGTATTAGTAAAGGTTACCACAAAGTTGTTTATCGAAGCTGTAAAAGATGGGGTGCAAGCTGCGCTAGCAATGCGCACATTTAATGCAAACAATAAGATTGCAATTAATGGTAAATGTATCTTTTTCATGGCGTTTAATTTTATGGTGGTTAAATACAACTCGAAGATATATTAAAAAAAAACAGCACAATCTTAATATCCACTTAAGAATTTTTAGTCCATGGACTATGGTCTATCGACAATGGACTTTTAAAGCTTCTCCACCAAAAACCTAGTCATTCGCTCATACAAATGCAAACGCGTTTTGCTTCCTCCAATACCATGGTTTTTATTTGGGTAAAATTCAGAATCAAACTTCACGCCTTTCTTAATCATTTGATCTACCATCTCAATTGCATTTTGAAAATGCACATTGTCATCGGCAGTGCCATGAATAAGTAAATAGTTTCCTTTAATTTTTTCTACGTGGTTCATGGGTGAATTATCATCATAGTTTTGCCCGTTTTCCTGCGGTGTGCGCATAAAACGCTCTGTATAAATATTGTCATAATAGCGCCAATTGGTAACTGGCGCTACAGAAATTGCAGCTTTAAAAACATCATTGCCTTTGCTAATGCCTAAGCCAGCCATATACCCCCCAAAGCTCCAACCCCAAATACCCATTCGGTTTGCGTCCACAAAAGGGAGTTTGGCTAGTTGCTTAGCAGCATAAATTTGGTCTTCTATTTCAAATTTGCCTAAGTTTAGGTAGGTACATTTTTTAAACTTTTCCCCTTTAAAACCAGTTCCTCTGCCATCTACCGAAACAACAATATACCCTTGTTGGGCTAAATGTTGATACCAAAAATAATTCCCACCACTCCATCTGTTCATCACCGTTTGGCTACCAGGACCGCCGTATACATACATCAAAACAGGATACTTTTTAGTAGTATCAAAACCCATCGGTAAAATACTAAAGTAATTCATTTTGTCTCCCAGCTCATTTTGCATTTCGGCAAAACCCGCTTTAGAAATTGAATAGTTCTTTAATTTTTCCCTTAAGACGCTATTATCCTCCAAAACCCTAATGGTTTCGCCCTTTCTATTTAACAAATTATAAACAGGAGGCGTATTTATATTGCTATAAACATTGAGGAAATAAGAAAAATCTGAATTGAAATAAGCATTGTTCCAACCTTTGCCTTTGCTTAGTTTAACTTTGTTCTTTCCGTTTAAACCAATTGCATAAACATAACGTTCTGCAGCATTCTCTTCAGAGGAAGTATAGTAAACTAACTTACTTTTCTCATCCACCCCAAAAAACTCATCCACATCATAATTGCCTTTGGTTAATTGCTTTTGAAGCTTTCCATTTAAATCAAATAAATAAATATGGTTGAACCCATCGCGCTCACTGGTAAAAACAAAAGACTTTCCATCCTTTAAAAAACTAAGGTTATCAGTAATGTCAATATAATAAGCATTAGTCTCTGTGTAAATCACCCTCGATTTACCATTTTTTGCATCAGCCAAAAGCAGTTCTAATTTATTTTGCAATCTATTTAAGCGTTGCACACAGAGCACCTCGCTATTTTGCGTCCATTGCATGCGAGGCAAGTAAATGTCTGTTTCTTTGCCTGTTTCAATTTCAGTGATGAGTTCTGTTTTAATGTCATATACAAAAATATTCACCAATGAGTTTGCCTCCCCTGCTTTTGGGTATTTAAACTTTTCTTGCTTTGGATATAAACTTCCATAGATTGTCATTTCAAATTGAGGAACCTTGCTCTCGTCAAAACGATAGAAAGCAATCTTATCTCCATTGCCATTCCAAGCAAATCCTTTCCAAATAGCAAATTCTTCTTCATAAACCCAATCTGTTGCTCCATTGATAACCGAATTTTCTTTGCCATCTTTGGTAATTCTAATTTCTTGGTTCAACCTAAAATCATAATAGTATAAATCGTTATCTCTTACAAATGCCAACTTAGAAGCATCTGGTGAAAATGTAGCATATCGAACCACATCTTTTATAGAATTGATAAGTGTTTTCTTGTTTAAATCAAATACATAAAAAACACTTTTACTACTATGTCTATAGATACTTTCAGTTTGGGTTGCAATCAATAATTTTGATTCATCATCACTAAATGAAAAGTTAGCAATGCTTAGGTTCAAACCGCCATTTGCCTTTTTAACATCTCTTATTTTCACCAAAGTATCTACCACCTCTCCACTTGCAAAAGCATATCGCAATAAATTCTGTTCCTCGTCTAAATTACAATAATACCTACCATCGTTTAGTGAATTGAATCCCGCAACCCCACGAGCAGAAAAAGTTCCTTTGGTCCAAATGTCTTCCAAGGTTATTTTAGTTTGGCTGTTTGAACCAAAGACGATGCAGGTGGTAAAAAATAAAAGTATAAAATATTTTTTCATAATCGATGTTTGGTTCAAACCTAATAAAAAAAAAAGCATATTTGAACCATGACATTTAAAAAGCTGGACGGAACAGATATTAATTACTTTAGCGGTATTTTAGGACCAGAATATGTGCTTACAAACCAGGATGATTTAGCCAAAAATGCCAAAGATTATACTGAAGATTTATGTTATTTTCCTGAAGTGGTTTTAAAACCAAATACAACTGCAGAAGTAGCATCAATTTTAACCTATTGTAATTCGCAAAATATATGTGTGACCCCAAGAGGTGCTGGCACGGGGTTGAGTGGCGGTTCCTTGCCAATTATGGGCGGTGTAAGCTTGAGCATGGAAAGATTCAATAAAATTATTGAGATTGATGAGCGTAATTTTCAAGTTCATGTAGAGCCCGGAGTAATTAATGAAGCTTTACAAAATGTTCTAAAGGAAAAAGAATTATTTTACCCGCCTGATCCTGCAAGCAAAGGCTCATGCTTTTTAGGTGGCAATGTGGCACATAGTAGTGGTGGACCAAGAGCAGTAAAATATGGCACCACAAGAGATTACGTTTTGAACCTAGAAGTGGTATTAGCAAGTGGCGAAATCATTGAAACAGGAGCTAATACACTAAAATTCTCTACTGGTTATAACCTCACCCAACTAATGATAGGCAGTGAAGGAACCTTAGGCGTAGTTACCAAAATGGTATTGAAGGTTCTGCCTTTGCCTAAAAATACGCTACTCCTATTTGCACCTTTTGCTTCGCCAGAAAGGGCTTGCGAAGCCGTTAGTGGTATATTTAGAGCAGGCGCCAATCCATCTGCATGTGAGTTTATAGAACCTGACGGATTTAGATTGGCCGCCGATTTATTGAATATTCCATTCCCAATTGGAGAAGAAATTGGAGCCTACCTTTTAATAGAAGTTGATGGCAATAATTACGCAGCTATGATGCAAGAATGTGAAACCATAAGCGAGGTTTTGTATAATCATCAAGCAATAGATGTATTGTTTGCAGAAACTGCAGCCCAAAAAGAATACTACTGGAAGCTTAGAAGAAGCATTGGCGAGGCTACCAAACATAATAATACCTACAAGGAAGAAGATACAGTTGTGCCACGCGCCGAATTACCAGAACTATTTAAAGGCGTAAAAGAAATTGCTAGCAGATATGGCTTTAGGACGGTTTGTTATGGACATGCAGGTGATGGAAATTTGCACGTAAACATCCTTAAAGACAAATTGAGCGACGATTTTTGGAACCACGAAATTAACTTAGCCATCATTGAGATATTTGAGTTATGTAAAAAACTTAAAGGAACCATTAGTGGTGAACATGGTATTGGTTTGGTTCAACAAAAATACATGCCAATTGTAATGCCAGCACACCAGCTACAATTGATGAAAAGTATCAAAGCAGCATTTGACCCAAAAGGCATTCTTAACCCAGGAAAAATCTTTAATTAAGCTTGTGTTTTTGATTGGTAATGATGGAATCGAGATTCCATATTATTTTATTTGAAAACACCTCTTTTCTTTCTGAACAGTTTGCCAGTTCGCACACCGCGCATGAGGATGTAACACATGGGTCAGCATGAATGAATAACTCTGTTTCATTATCAAAATGTTTTTCAATAATCATTTCTAAATTATGCAATTCTTCATGGGCTTTTTCTAAAGTCCAATACCAAGGTAAAGTTACATGCGCGTCTATATGATAATTTGCACCATGTTTTACCACTCTAAGGTTATGAACATCTATCCATTCTGGCTTTCTGGCTTCATTCAAGGAAACAAGGATCCCTTTGATGATTTCCTCATCGGCTTCATCAAGTAAGCCAGATAAAGAATGTCTTATTAACTTTAAACCAGTGACCAAAATTACTACTCCCATAAGCAAAGCAACTAGAGAGTCTATCCAAAGTAAATTAGTATAATAAACCAATACCAAACCAAGAATCAATCCAGCAGAAGTGTAGGTATCTGTTAACAAATGCTTACCATCAGCAACCATAGCATTGGAGTTGTTTTTTCTTCCATAATGCATAAGAATCAATGCCAAAATTAAGTTAACTATTCCTGAACCAAATGTGAGCCAAATACCAATGTCTAAGGATTGAATGCTTGTAGGAGTGATAAATGAATGAATGGCTTCAAATAATATATATATGGCTGCCAAAACAATTAAGCCTCCTTCAAAACCTACCGATACAAATTCAATTTTCCCATGTCCATAAGGATGATTTGTATCTTTTGGCCGGCCAGCCATTCTAATACTATAAAGTGCAAAAGCGCCAGCAGCCACATTGATGATTGACTCAAGCGCATCACTTAAAATCGCGTTACTGCCTGTAATAAGGTGCGCCACAAATTTCACAATCATTAAAATGAGGCCAGTGATTAATACAATGGATTGAATTCTAAAAGATTCTTTGTGTTGCTGCATGGCCGTAAAATAAAAAAGGCAACCAAAGGTTGCCTTTTTTAAGATGAATATCAATGATATTATTCAACAATCATTTTGCGAGTAACTTTAATACCTTCAGCTTCTACTGTGTAGAAATAGATACCAGTATTAATATTAGTTAAGCTTACTTCAATATCTGCATTTCCAGCAGGAATATTTTGGTATGATTGGTTATAAACAAGTTTGCCAGTAACGTCAACAATGCTAATTGAAGCAGAAGTGTTATGCTTGAAGCTAACAGGAATATTAGTTGTTGTGTTAAATGGGTTAGGATAGTTTTGACCCACCATAAATGACTCACTGTTATATTTAGCTAATGCAGTAACACCAGCGGTTAAATCTGCTGTATCAATTACCAAATACATAATATCATGTGTTCCAGCAGCTCCTGGGTTATTGGTAGCATCATAACGTCCAATAGAAGTCTTTTGAAGGAAAGTAAGGTGTAAACGGCCATCCATTTTCTTAGAAACAGACGGAAAAACTTGTTCGAAATTGATACCAATCCAACCAGTTAAGTTTGTAATTCCGCTCCAAGTATTACCTCCATCAGCTGAGAAAGTGCAATATACATCACGGAAATTTTTCCCATCAGAACTGATATCTTCTTCTGTTAAAGAAGAATAGGTTAAATAAATAATACCATTGTCTGAGATTGCAGCATAAGGCATGGTTGGAATAGAGTGATTACCATAACGTGCGCCAGTCTCATTCCAGCTAGTAGCAAGGTCTAAGGCATTGTTATTATTTTCATCTGGCATACCTGCAATAACCTTAGCCGAATCTACTGGCATTGACTCATTCCAATACAAAATAGCATTTTGTCCAGGGAAATAAGTAACATTATTATCATCAGTATTATCGTCCAAAACACGCGCTCTAGACCAAAAGCAATGAGCTTTGCCACTATTGTCTAATGTTACGTGTACAGATCCATCATTTGAAAACGCAGTGTCAAACAAAGTTTTGTAATTATAAGCAGGTACTGGAAATGAATCAATAATAGTTTTTTCCCAATTAGCACCAGCATCAGAAGATTTGTATAAAGCTAAATCATCAGTTAAACCACCAATTAAAATGGCCACATTAGAACCATTTGCATCAATGCTGTAATTATCACCACCACCAGCATAATAACGAGAGTTATCATACATAGGTAAACATGCATTTTTAACCAACCAAGTGTTTGTGCTAAATTGGTAACGTGAATAAACTTGAGGTGTACGTACACCATTTTTAACTACACGATTAGGTTGAGTTTCTGAAGAATCAGTATAAGAACCTATCACAATCATGTAATCACCAGAAATAGCTGTTTGTGCCCATAACAATCCAGGAATTGTTGCAGTTGTATCAAGAACTGTTGTTGAGGTCCAATTTCCAGGACCAACGCCAACTTTACGGTTCATCAATATTCCACCTGCATTGCCCGTTCCAGCCTTAACAATGTGAGAAGTAATAATTTCTTCATTGGTAGAAGGATTGTAAACGTAACAAGGAAAACCAGCTCTTTCTACGTCTATACGATTTGAAGAAACTGGTCCCCAAGTGGTTCCATTAAAATGGTTATAACCAGCACCACGCGTAGCATAAGGAGCTGGATCGCCACTTGTTGTCCAAGTTAAAGATACCTTTCCTGATGGCAATAACTGAACGCGACGGTAAATAGACGCATTAGTTTGTTGGTCATTTTGGGTTTCACCTACTTTATATAAGACAGATTTTTTACCTAAAGTACGATATGTAAAATCAGATTTAGGAAAAGTTTTGGTTGGAGCAGCTTGTTCTGCTTCTGTTACTTTAGTTGCTTGACGTGCCACATTTGGTCCGTTTAGTACCTTTGGGGTTTGCGCGAAGGCAATACCAGAAAGGGCTGTAAGGGCCATTAAGTAGATTTTTTTCATTGTATATTAATTTAAGGTTATTAAGCTTGTTTTGTCAAAAGTAGTGAATTCGGTAAAAAATGCAAACCGCTTTCAAATACTTTACAATGGTTCAAGGTGTGGTCTGTAGAGAATTTTAAACAAAAACTCCTTCATTAACTCACTATCGCCAACATTGTTTTGGTTATATCCCTTGCTTTTTAAATCATATTCAGCCACCAAGGCGATAATTTTCTCTAACTCCAAAACACCATAATTGGCTAATAATTTTTCATATTCCTTAGATTGCGGGAATCTAACACCCATAGCCGCCATGGCTTTTTGATCACGAATATTTTGCTGTTTCATAATAATAGCCTTCATAAAAAAGCTATTAAACTGCGTCAGCAAGGGAATTATCGAAAAATCCTTATTACTACTTAAATGATGGTTGATAAAAAAAACACGTTTCGAATTTCTATGCGCAATGGCAGACATTAATTCAAAAACATTAAAGTCTTTGCTAATTCCAATTTGTTGTTCAATTAAAACTTCAGAAATCTCAGTTTCATTTTCAACATTTATCAATAATTTATCTAACTCGTTGGCCAACTTAGATAAATCACTGCCAACGTGGTCGGCAATTAACATGCAATTGCTTTCACTAATTTCCTTCTTTCTTTCTTTAAAATAATGCTTAATCCATCTTGGCAATTCACTATCCTCATATAATTTCTTAGATTCAAAAGAAACATATTTTTGAGCCAACTTATATAGCTTACTCCTACCATCTACCTTTTTGCCTTTTACAGCAATTACTAAAATTGTAGTTGGAACTGGATTTTCAAAGTAGGCCTCAAAATCATCTAATTTTTTATAAACCTGCGCTTCCTTTACAATTATCACCTGATGACTTGCCATCATAGGATAGCGTCTGGCGCTTTCTATAACATCCCCTATTTCGATATCCCTTGCATAAAGTATACTTTGATTAAATGCTTTTTCCATGTCATTTAAAGCATTGTTTTCAATAAAGTCTACAATTTGATCAATAAAATAAGACTCATCACCATGCAATAGATAGATTGGTTTGAACCTTTTGGCCTTTAAATCACCAATCAATCTTTCATATTCCATTATACTATCTGCTGGCACTTATTATTTATTCTTTATAGAAAACAAATTAACCAAATTATTCCCAATCTTTGTTAAAAAAAATCCTGCTGCTTTCTTATGCCATTATACCTTAAGTGGCATTCAGTGGTTTAGGTTTGAACCAAAACATTACTTGTGGAAAAATGTTCATTGATGCTCAAATGATTATTTATTTTAAAGCAGCTTATCAACAAGTTTTCCTAATTCATAAATCATCTGTTGAAAAGAAAAATAAGCTTCAAATTTCAGATTAGAAGTAGCTATCTTCCGAAACGGTTTAAGAGATATGACAGAAGACAGAACGAATACGAAGAAAAGGAAACCCCTTACCAAGCAAATTAATCATTTTATTGAAGGTTCAAAGATTCCCCCGCAAGCAATAGAATTGGAGGAAGCTGTTTTGGGCGCGCTCATGTTAGAGAAACATGCAATCACGCAAATTGGAGAAATTCTTTTACCAGAAAGTTTCTACAAAGAATCCCATGCCATAATTTATAAATCGATTAGGGATTTAGCCATTAATGCCCAACCAATCGACATCCTAACGGTAACAGCTGATTTGCGCAAAAAAGGCGAATTAGATTTAGTTGGAGGTGCTTTTTATATAACACAACTTACCAATAGAATTGCTTCTGCAGCTAACATTGAATATCACGCTAGAATTGTTGCAGAAAAATACCTCCAAAGAGAGTTAATTAGAATCTCTGGGGAAATTCAAACAGAAGCATACGAAGATGACTCAGATGCTTTTGATTTACTAGATAGTGCTGAAAGAAAACTATTTGAACTCTCGCAAGGCAATATCAAAAAGGCCATGCAGAGCATGAAAAAGGTTATCATCGATACCTTAAAAGATATTGAAGACCTTAAACATAAAACAGGAAAATTCACAGGTGTCCCATCTGGTTTTTCAAAACTGGATAGACTAACTGCTGGGTTCCAAAAATCAGATTTAATTATTGTAGCTGCTCGTCCTGGTATGGGTAAAACAGCATTTGCCTTAAGTGTGGCTAGAAATGCTTCCTTAGAAAGTTTAAATGTTGGAGAAAAGCCAAGAGCCATTGCCATTTTCTCTTTAGAAATGGGTAACAAACAAATGGTGAGCAGGATGATAAGTTCTGAAGCAGAAATTCATGGGCACAAATTAAGAACAGGAGAATTACAAGATTATGAATGGGCACAGCTTAATTCAAAAATTTCCCGCCTTAGCGAAGCGCCTATTTTTATTGACGATACCCCTGCCCTTTCCGTTTTTGAATTACGCGCAAAATGCCGTCGTTTGAAACAACAAAATAATATTCAAATGGTGCTAATCGATTACTTGCAGCTTATGCGAGGAGACGATGGTAACAATAAAAATGGAAATCGTGAACAAGAAGTAAGTTTTATTTCAAGGTCGCTTAAAGCGCTTGCCAAAGAACTAGATGTACCTGTAATTGCGCTTTCACAGTTGAGTCGTATGACCGAGAGAAGAACAGGTGGTTCAAACAGACCCATGCTTTCAGACCTTCGTGAATCTGGCTCCATTGAGCAAGATGCAGATATGGTAATGTTTATCTATCGCCCAGAGTATTACCAATTGGCTGAATGGGAAGATGGAGAACCAACCAATGGCCAAGCAGAAGTAATTATAGCCAAAAATAGACATGGCGCATTGGAAAATATTCGACTTAGATTTATCAATGATTTTACAAAATTTACCGACCTTAACGAGGATGCTTTCAGCAATATAGGTTCAAACCAAATACCAGATAACCCTGGCTTTATTACCATAAGCTCTAAGCTTAACAATGATGAAGATGCTGTAGAATTTTCTGGTCAAGTTCCATTTTAAAAATTATGTCAGACAAACCCTTAATTTTAGTAACCAACGACGACGGCATCAGTGCTCCTGGAATCAGAAATTTGATTGCAGCTGTAAAACACCTTGGTGATGTTGTAATTGTTGCGCCGGATAGCCCTCAAAGCGCTATGGGACATGCAGTAACTATTTCCAAACCGCTTAGACTAGAAAGAACGCCCATTTATGAACCCTTATTGGCCTACCAATGCAGCGGCACACCAGCAGATTGCGTAAAAATTGCAGTTGACAAGGTATTGCATCGAAAACCAGATTTATTGGTTTCAGGTATCAACCATGGTTCAAATAGTTCCATCAATATTTTGTATAGCGGCACCATGAGCGCAGCCGTTGAAGGCGCCATTGAAGGCATTCCATCCGTTGGTTTTAGCCTATGTGATTTTTCAATAGATGCCGACTTTTCATTGGCGGGCAAAATTGCGGTTAATGTTGCAGAAAACATCCTGAAAAACGGCTTACCACAAGGCGTTTTGCTTAATGTTAATATTCCTAAAATAGGGGAAGAAGATTTCAAAGGTGTTAAAATCTGCCGCCAAGCATTGGCAAAATGGGAGGAAGATTTCGATGAAAGAAAAGACCCAACAGGTAAAAGTTATTATTGGCTCACTGGCAAATTTGTAAATTTTGATAAAGGAGAAGATACCGATGAATGGGCGCTTGCCAATGGTTTTGCTTCAATAGTTCCTGTTCAATTCGATCTTACTGCTCACAATGCCATTTCCTATTTGCATCAATGGACAATAAATCCATAAGAATTGGTGTTATTTGCACTAATAAATAGCGTTTTTTTATGAAGTTTGGATGGCTAGATAACATGATTGTTGGTTTTGTTTGCGGTGTCATTGCACCAAGTATCGTAATTTATATTTTCTATCTTTTCAACTTTAGCACCTCTTCTATAGATGTATTTCTAAATCTGGCAGTTAAACAAAAATTACTCTCCCCTCTTTTGGCACTTTGCTGCGTAATAAACTTAGGAATTTTCTTTTCATTCTTGCATTTTGACAAGCTTTTTGCAAGTCGTGGAGTTATTCTTTCCACCTTTTTATATGGTTTTATTATTGTGCTGCTAAAGTTTTTTCTATAAAAGCATGTTTGTTAAGTGATTGATTTAAGTATTTTTGCAGCATGCGCAACTATTTCTATTCAATCCTATTTCTATTTCTCGGCTTGAACCAAACCCCTACGTTTGCTCAAGACTCGAAAGAAATTACCTCGATAATTTTGCAGGGTGCAAGAAATGATCTTAATACTTGTACGATGAGCCCAAATAAATATAAACGCATGGCTGTTGCGGGCTGGGACAATGAAATTTTAATTTACCAAGCTGATAGTCCTTTTAATTTGGTTCAAAAATTACTTGGACATCAAGCCCCTGTAAATAGTTTAGCTTACAATTTTGCAGGAAACATGTTTGCAAGTGGCTCTAGCGACCAAACTGTAAGGTTATATGATAGCTTATACCGCTTTGTTCCTTTAAATGAAGTAGGAAATAATAAACATGAAACTGCAGTACATTCTGTGATTTTTGACAGAGGAGGAAAATATTTATTTAGCGGAGACAAAGATGGAAAGCTTATCATTTGGGATTTGATTGGAAAAAAGTCAGTAAGACACTATTTAACAGGCAATTCAATACAAGACATTTGTTTAAGTCCTACTCCTGCAAATATCTTTATCGCACACAGCGACCCACAAATTAAAATTTTCGGGTTGGCCACTGGAGCTTTGGTAAGAACTTTAGACGGACATACTGATGTTGTAAATTGTTTAGCTATGAGCGCTAATAATAAGTACCTCATAAGTGGTTCAAATGATAAAAGCGCTAGAATTTGGGACTTAAAGACAATGAAAACACTTTTTGTGCTTAATACAGAATGTTGGAAAGTTACATCTGTTGGCTTTACAGATGATAGCAAATACTGCGTAACAGGCTGCAATGACGGATCGGTTAGGGTTTGGGAAACAGAAACTGGAAAACTAATCAGTAAGTGGAATGATGAGCAAATAGGGGTTAAAGAATTGTGTTTTTCAAAAAACAACCAATATGTATTGATAGCCCCAAGATCAAAGGAATCTAAAGATTTTGGTGCACGCATTATATTAAGCGGATTAGAACCAACTTTTAAACCAGCTACCTCTAGCGTAGGAAACGAAAATAACCCTATGAGAAGGCAATTAGATAGTATTGCAAACTTAAGGACACTCACTAAGCAAGATTCTATTAAGTACAAGGCAATTTTGAAGCCTGAGGATATTAAACCAAAAAACAAACCTAAAAGCGGGAATTTAGATAAACCAGTTATCTACAAAACCCCAATGTAGGCTTGTTCTGTAAAAAAATAAAAAAATTAAAACCTTAGAAAAACTCTCATGTTCAATACATATGCAGGATTTTTTAAGGTTAATTTCAAAAAAAAATGCTTTGTTTAAAAAATGAAGTATTGCAAAAAAATTACTTTACTATATTGCACCGCAATTTAACCTAACTGTAATCCTATCAATAATCTAAAAAAGATGAAGATTTTCAAACTGTTACCGAAAACTGCCTTATTAATAGCGCTAACGTTTTCTATGATTTCTAACCTTTTTGCCCAATCAGCAGAAGAAGGAAAGACGCTTTTTCAGGCAAATTGTACCTCTTGCCATGCCATCAATGAAAAAGTGGTTGGCCCAGCCTTAAAGGATGTACATAAAAGAAGAGAAGAAGCTTGGTTGGTAAAATGGATTAAAAATTCTCAAAAACTAATCGCAAGTGGCGACGCCGTTGCGGTTCAGGTTTACAAAGAAAACAATGAGAGTCCAATGACTGCATTTGAAAACCTTTCAGACAATCAAATTAAATCAATCATTGCGTATGTAAAAGCTGAAAGCGAAACAGCAGCGCCAGCTAAAATAGCAGAGATTCCAACAACAGTTACTGCAGGAGGAGGAAATTCCAATGATTTTTCATCCGCAATCAATTGGCTGCTAGTTGTAATCGGCCTTCTTTTAGTAGGTGTGATTAGATATGTCTTCCTGATTCTTAATAGAATTAGTGATATTCAAGGAAAACCAGCTGTAAATTGGAATTCTATCAATTCAATCTTAATGATAGTATTTCTTGTAGTAGGTTTGGGTGCTACTGTTTGGGAATTCATGGTTCACGGAAAACTAACTTATTTCAATGAAGGCCCAGCTTCTGAGCATGGCGTAGAATATGACAATATGTTTATGATTACGCTTGCTATTACAGGTGTAGTTTTTATCATCACTCAAGTATTATTATTCTGGTACGGATTTAAGTATAAATCAGATGGCAAAAGAAAAGCACTTTACTATCCTGATAACCATAAATTAGAATTATGGTGGACAGCAGTTCCAGCAGTTGTTTTAACCGTATTAGTTATTCGTGGTTTAATTACTTGGAGTCACATGACCGCCAAAACAGAACCAAGCACCAGAAATGTTGAAATATTCGCTTACCAATTTGGATGGAACGCTCGCTACGCTGGTGCTGACAATAAACTTGGTAAACATGATTTTAGACAAGTAGGAAAAGTTAATGCTTTAGGAGTAGATACAGCAGATGCTAATGCATTTGATGATATCATCGTAAATGAATTACACTTAGAAGTTAATCAACCTGTAGAATTTGCTTTCAGAGCAAAGGATGTTATTCACTCAGCTTATTTCCCACATTTTAGGGCTCAAATGAATGTTGTACCTGGATTGCCAACTCGTTTTCACTTTACTCCTACTGTTACTACTTCGGAAATGAGAGAGAAAAAGAAAGATGCCACTTTTGATTACATCCTTTTATGTAACAAAATATGCGGCGGAGCCCATTACCGTATGAAAATGAAAGTGGTTATAGATACCAAAGAAGATTTCCAAAAATGGCTAAAATCTCAACCAGTTTTAGTTTCTGGCAAAAGCAATTCAGCAGCAGTTGCGCTTAAATAATCACTAAATCAACTAAATAATAACTATCTACACTATATGAGCGATCACAACATGACACACAGCCACGACGATCATGAGCACCATGAAGACAACTTTATTACAAAGTATGTTTTTAGCATGGACCATAAAATGATTGCAAGGCAATTTCTCATCACTGGTATTATCATGGGTACCATTGGTATGTTAATGTCTTTGATTTTCCGTTTGCAGTTGGCTTATCCCGACATGACATTCCCTTTCCTTGAAGGAATACTTGGTCATTGGGGAAAAGATGGTAAACTTGACCCTAATTTCTACCTAGCACTTATTACAATCCATGGTACCATTATGGTATTTTATGTGTTGACTGCAGGATTAAGTGGAACTTTTTCTAACTTGTTAATTCCTTTACAAGTTGGTGCAAGAGATATGGCATCACCTTTTATGAATATGCTTTCATATTGGTTTTTCTTTACTTCATCAGTAGTATTACTTTGGTCATTATTCGTAGATGGTGGACCAGCTTCTGCAGGTTGGACAGTATATCCGCCATTATCTGCACTACCAAAAGCAATTCCAGGTTCTGGAACAGGTATGACACTATGGTTGGTTGCTATGGTGTTATTTATAGCTTCTTCTTTGTTAGGTGGTATCAATTATATCGCTACAATTTTAAATATGCGCACAAAAGGAATGAAAATGTCTCGTATGCCATTAACCATTTGGGCATTTATAACTACTGCTATTTTAGGGTTATTATCATTCCCAGTGTTATTAGGAGGTTCTCTACTTTTAATTTTCGATAGAAGTTTTGGAACATCATTTTACTTATCAGAAATTGTTGCAGAATTTGCAGGTGGCATCGAGCGCACAGGTGGCTCTCCAATTTTGTTCCAACATTTATTCTGGTTCTTAGGACATCCAGAAGTATATATTATCTTATTACCTGCATTAGGTATTACCTCAGAAGTTATTGCAACCAATTCTAGAAAGCCAATCTTTGGTTACCGCGCTATGATTGGTTCAATCTTGGCTATTGGAATACTTTCTTTTATCGTTTGGGGTCACCACATGTTTATAACTGGTATGAATCCATTCTTAGGTTCAGTATTTATGTTGGGAACCTTAATTATTGCAGTTCCTTCTGCAGTAAAAACATTTAACTACTTGGCAACACTTTGGCAAGGAAACTTAAAACTTACGCCAGCCATGATGTTTGCAATAGGTTTAGTTTCTTTGTTTATTTCTGGAGGTTTAACTGGTATTTACTTAGGAAACGCAGCATTAGACATTAATCTACATGATACTTATTTTGTGGTAGCTCATTTTCACTTAGTAATGGGTAGTGCAGCAATTTTTGGGATGATGAGTGGCGTTTATCATTGGTATCCAAGAATGTTTGGCAGAATGATGAACGAAACTGCTGGCCATATTCATTTTTGGTTGACCCTAATCTCAGCGTATTGTGTATTTTTCCCAATGCACTTTATGGGATTAGCCGGGGTGCCTAGAAGGTATTATGCTAATACAGCATACGACCAATTCAATGTCTTCGTAGATATGAACCAATTCATAACTATCGCAGCTCTTTTAGGAGGTTTGGCTCAAGTACTCTTTTTAGCGAATTTCTTTTATAGTATTTTTAAAGGTAAACGTGCTGTTCAAAATCCTTGGAGTTCAAACACCTTAGAGTGGACTGCTCCTGTTGAGCATTTGCATGGCAACTGGCCTGGAGAAATTCCACATGTTTACCGTTGGGCATATGATTACAGCAAACCTGGTGCTGAAGATGATTTCATTCCACAAAATGTACCAGATGCAGGACAAATTGACCCTATGGAAGAAGCTAATGGATTACCAGAAGTGGCAGTAGAACCATTAGTGGCTGCTGAGGCCGCTCACTAACTAACAAAGTTATCGAACTCAAAAAACAAATAAGATTTAGACGCTTTGGTATTCTTACCATCGCAGCAGTGTTCTTTCTCATTTTCGTTGGTGGATTAGTACGCAGCACAGGTAGCGGAATGGGCTGTCCGGATTGGCCAAAATGTTTTGGGCAATGGATTCCCCCTTCCGACATCAGTGAATTGCCAACTGATTACAAGACCAAATTTGCAGTTGCCGGAAAGGAAATAGCAGATTTTGATGCCTTTAAAACTTGGACAGAATATTACAATCGCCTTGTTGGAGTGCTTATTGGAATCTTCATTTTTTTGACAGTTATCTTTTCATTTCCGTACTTGAAAACTGCCAATAAAAAAATATTCTGGCTATGTTTATTGTCATTTATTCTAGTTGCATTTCAAGCATGGATAGGAGCTAAAGTGGTCTCAAGTGATTTAGCGGTTTACATGGTAACCATTCACATGTTAATTGCACTTGTAATTGTTGCATTGCTAATTTTCACCATCACTGCAAGTCAGGATTTCGAAATTCCAATGGCTAAACCAGATACTTTGATTAAACCATTGGTTGTGCTTATGATGTTTGTAATGTTTGTTCAAATCATACTAGGTACACAAGTTAGAGAGGAAGTTGATGAAATCGCTAAAAGAATTGACAACAGAGACCTTTGGCTAGATGAAATGGACTGGATA
Organism: Bacteroidota bacterium; assembly: GCA_027488905.1. Taxonomy (GTDB): domain Bacteria; phylum Bacteroidota; class Bacteroidia; order UKL13-3; family UKL13-3; genus B1. Next base: position 300,980 of record JAIYAT010000007.1, on the reverse strand, counting down.
TTTTATTTTCATAGAAGCTGGAGTTTAATAAATATTGGATTGGCAATTTTCATTCATTCTAGGTTCAAACAAACATTTGAGCGTCAAAGCATTCTATATAAAGCATCCCTTGCAGTAATCCTAATGATGTGCACCCAAACATTTACAGGAGCTGTGTTAGCTAACTTTAGCTTTCCCGGGAATGCACAAAGCATTCATTTAACATTGGGTAGTCTAACTGCTGGATTGCAAATATTTATTTTCATTCTAGCTTTTAGCAAAACAACATTCAAAGAAGAAAACATAAAAAGTGGAAGTTAAAACTTCAGTTATAGAAAATAACCTTAAAGGAGAAATGAGTTTCTTCAGGTCGAAGGTGAGCGATTTTAACCAGTTGGTTAAATTTAGACTTACTTTTCTTGTTGTATTCTCATCGGTAGTTACTTACTTAACTGCTAGTCAGGGCGCCATTAATTGGTTTGAAGTGGCAATGTTAACATTAGGTGGTTTTTTAGTTACTGGAGCCTCCAATGCCATCAACCAAATAATTGAAAAAGACTATGACAAACTCATGGTAAGAACGGCAAACAGACCAATTGCTACCAATCGAATGAGTGTAATGGAAGCATCAATTATCAGCATGATAATGGGATTAACAGGTGTTTTCTTAATTTCATTTTACTTAAATGCTGCCTCTGGTTGGCTTGCATTTTTCGCTTTGATTAGTTATGCTTTTATTTATACGCCATTAAAAAGAGTTTCCCCTGTTTCTGTATTTGTAGGTGCATTCCCGGGAGCAATACCAACCATGTTAGGTTGGGTTGCCTACAGTGGTAGAATTGATACCCCTGCAATCATTTTGTTTGCAGTTCAGTTTTTCTGGCAATTTCCGCATTTCTGGAGCATCGCGTGGATACTAGATGACGATTATAAAAGAGCTGGATTTAAAATGTTACCTTCTACACCAGGAAGAGACAAAGGGACAGCTCTTCAAACCTTGATTTTTAGTCTTGCATTAATTCCATTAGGAATGTTACCCATGCAATACGGCATTACTGGAATTACTTCTGGTATTGTTGGAATATTAGGAGGTTTGATGCTTAGCTACTATTCCTATAGACTTTTGAAAACCTGTGAAACCAAAGACGCAAAAAAACTAATGTTTGCATCTTTTGTATACCTTCCGCTTGTTCAACTCGCTTATTTATTTGACAAAATTTAAAAACATGCAGACAGTATATAAAAAAGAAGAAGAAAATTATGTGATTAACCCGAAGAAATTCGTGTTATGGTTATTAATTGTGGCCAGTATAATGCTATTTGCTGGGTTTACCTCAGCTTACATCGTTAGAAGGGGTGAAGGTAATTGGGAAGTTTTTGAACTTCCATCACTATTTATGGTGAACAGTATCATTGCTGTTTTTTCATCTTTGTTTATGCAATTGGCCTACATGAGCGCAAAAAAAGAACAAAAAGAGAAAACAAAAATATTTCTTGGACTAACAGTAGCCCTAGGTTTAGCTTTCTGCCTTGGGCAATTTTTTGCTTACCAGCAATTAATTGCTAACAATGTATTTTTCGCATTTTCTAATCCTTCCAATTCATTTGTTTATGTAATTTCAGGTCTTCATCTTGCACACGTTATAGGAGGCTTAGTTTTTCTTCTTATTATGTGGGGTCAATCCTTCATGAAAACGCTACCAAATACCTTTCAGCTTTATTTAAATATGTGCCTTACATATTGGCATTTTATTGGCATTCTTTGGATTTATTTATATTTATTTCTATACTTATATCGCTAATTAACCTAACAAGCATAATAGAACAATGGCTACAAACACCTTAACAACAAACACTAAATTCACATGGGGTGGGGGAAAATCACCTTTCAGTGTGAGCTATGGAAAGCTCATGATGTGGATATTTCTGCTTTCTGATGCCTTTACTTTTTCATCCCTGCTCATTGCGTATGGATTTATCCGATACTCATTTTTAGAGCCAATCAGAAACACAATTGTAAAACCTTTTGACCATTTGAGTCATGAGTTTGTAAGAGAAATGGGAGAAAAAGGTTTATTCGTAAAAGAACATTGGCCTTCACCAGAATTGGTATTTAACCACTTTCCATTTATTCATGGTGTTCATTTGCCACTATTCTTTGTAAGTTTAATGACTTTCATTCTCATCTTTAGTTCTGTTACTATGGTATTAGCTGTTGAAGCTGGTCACCGAATGGCAAAAGATGAAGTTTCAAAATATATGTTCCTAACCATTATTGGGGGAGCAGCTTTCTTGGGTTGCCAAGCTTGGGAGTGGACAACCTTTATTGGTGAAGGTGCAACTTTACATGGCAATCCATTTGGACCAACATCTTTTGCTGCACTGTTTTTTATTGTAACAGGCTTCCATGGATTCCACGTATTCTCTGGCGTACTGCTTAATGTAATCATTTACTTTAATGTACTTGCAGGTACCTATGAAAAAAGAGGTCACTATGAAATGGTTGAAAAAGTTGGTTTATACTGGCATTTCGTAGATCTAGTTTGGGTGTTCGTTTTCACCTTTTTCTATCTAATATAATTTTTAAACAATATTTAAAATGGAACATACAGAACATTTAGAACACACCGAAACACCTTCGGATATGAAAAGTCAAATCTGGAAAACTTTCTGGATACTATTAGGCTTTACTGTTGTTGATATCGTACTTTATTTCGTTTTGCTAAGTACGCATGCAATGTGGAAGAATTGGGTATTTATAATTTTAGGTGTAGTTAAAGCCTATTACATTGTAGGTGTTTTCATGCATATGAAATTTGAAAGAAAAGCCCTTATGTATACAATCGTATTGCCAATGGTTTTTGTCATTTTCTTTGTAGCGCTTATGTTAATAGAAGGTGATTTTACTAACGTTTTGAGATGGCTCAAATAATGAAGAAAAAAGGATTCTTTATAGCAACCGGACTACTTGTAGTGCCGGTTGTTATTTTTTATATGCTAAACGCAGGTAGCCAAAATTTCAAAAAACTTGGCTATTTAGGTGAAAGAATTGCACCTGATGGAATTGGAATAAAGGACACTATTTACTATTCTGTTCCTGACTTTATGGGAATAGATCAAAGCGGAGATACTCTTCATTCTAATGACTTATCAAATAACGTTTTTGTTGCTAACTTTTTCTTTGCCTCTTGCAAAGATGTTTGTCCTTCAATGAACAGAAGGCTAAAAACGGTTTATGATAGATTCAAAGAATTTGCAGAAGTGAAATTTGTGTCTTTTACCGTTGACCCTGCTAATGATTCTACTCAAGTATTATTTGATTACAGCAAAAAATTTGAAGCTGATCCAAAGATTTGGCATTTTGTAAACGCAGGAAAAAATGGCGTTTTTGATATTGGCCAAGGTATGCTTCTACCTGTTTCTATTGAAGACAAAACAATTGACCACAGCCAACAGTTAATATTAATAGATAAATCTAAACATATTAGAGGTGTCTATGATAGCGGAAGCGATATCGACATCAAACATTTAGAAGAAGATATAAAAGTTCTATTATATGAGTATCACCAACCAGGGAAATAAAGACAAACTCGTTTTTAACATTATCATGACCGTTTCTGTGGTCATCTTTATTGCAGTTATTATTTTAAATCGAAAAATATTACCAGCACCTGAAGAATTGCCTTCGTGGACTTATTTTCTTCCCAAGCTCAATGCATTTATCAATGGCACTTGCAGTCTTCTTTTGCTAATATCTCTATACTTTATTAAGCAAAAAAATATTGCAGCTCACAAAACAGTAAACCTTATTGCCTTTGGATTATCTAGTTTATTCTTAATTAGCTATGTGGTTTTTCATTGGATTGCTCCACAAACACATTATCCAGAAAACGCTCCTAATGCAAACTTGTATTTTTTTATTTTAATTACTCATATCGTACTCGCGGCTATTGTTTTGCCTTTGGTATTGCTAAGTTTTTATAGAGGTTTACAACTTCAAGTTGAATTACATAAGAAAATTGTAAGGTTTGCCTACCCTATTTGGCTGTACGTTACCATTACAGGCGTAATTGTATACCTGATGATTAGTCCATATTACCCAGTATAACATGAATAAATTAACTAAAACGCTTACTCTTCTATTTGTAATTGGAATATTCTTGCTTCCAGATGCTGCTGCACAATGTACTATGTGTAAAAGCAATTTAGAAATGGCCAGACAAAATGGGAGTACCAATGTTGGAAATACAATCAATGATGGTATTCTTTATTTGCTTGCACTCCCCTATTTAATTGCTGGAGCTTTTGCCTTTGTTTATTTCAAAAAATATAAAGAAAAGAAAAACTCACTCACCACTCAATAATTACTATGTGCGATTTGTATGAACCTTCCAAAGGAATGGCCCTTTTGAAGTGTAAATGTCCTCAATGCCAAAGTGGTAAAATGTTTACTCATCCATTTTACGACTTAAAAAACTTTACCAATATGGAAGCCATATGCCCAGTTTGTAAACTAAAATTTGAAATAGAACCCGGCTTTTTTTGGGGAGCAATGTATGTGAGTTATGCTTTTTCAGTGGCACTCATGTTAATTATTGGCGGTGCTATTTTATTGTTAAGCAATGGAAAAGCTGATTTCTGGACTTATATCATCCCAATTATTTCAAGCTTTATTCTTTTTGCACCCCTCTCCTATCGCTTTTCCAGAGTAATTATGATTTATTTATTTAGTCCAATTAGGTTCAACCCAGATTTGGCTAAAAAGAATGCAAGCCTCTAGTCACTTATCCTTAGTTTTATATGATGGACATTGTGCTCTTTGCAATGGCTTTGTTAAAATCATTTTAAAACTAGATCGTAAAAATCAATTTCATTTCGCGGCACTTCAATCTAAAATTGGTCAATACTATATCGGTTTGAACCAAATTGATGCTGAAATAGATTCAATTGTTTTTATCGACAAAAATCAAGCTTTCGTTTATGATGACGCTGCTTTTAGAATTGCAGATTTATTAGGTTTTCCAGCCAGGTTACTCCTGATTGGCAAAATCTTACCGAAATCAATGCGTCGAAAAATCTATCTTTGGGTAGCAGCAAATAGATACCGTTGGTTTGGAAAATATGAAAGTTGTCCAATCCCGCCAGCAAAATATAAAGGGAAGTTTCTTTAGTGCGCGTGCATTAAACTTATCAATAAGGCAAGCGAAATTCCAACAAAAACTGCTGTTAGCTTTTTCTTATTGAAAATATGGTGTTCGCTGTTTTCAAATAAAATGGTAGTTGAAATATGCAAAAATGTTCCAATTACAAAGGCCATAAAATATTCGAAAAACTCGGCTGGAATGCTCGATTCCAAGAATATACTAAGTAAGGCTCCAGCGAAAGACATTAAAGAATATACAAAACCTGTTCGAACAAGAATACTCTCACGTAGGTTCAAACCTTTTAATAAAGCTAATAAGGCAAATGCCGCAGGTACTTCATGTATCATAATGCCGAATAAAAAAGGAAAGAAATGTGAACTGCCTTCCAACCACAAAGCGCCTAAAGGCACGCCTTCTGATAGTGAATGAAGGCTCATTGATAACACCACACCGATTGGCAAAACCTTGTGCTTTAAATGATTATGAGAATGTACATGCCCATGTTCAACACCTTCGGAAAACCTTTCCAAAAATATTTGAAAAAAGAAACCTAGCAGCATTAATGCACCTTTAAAGGGGTCAAATACCCTAAACACTTCTGGAATTAAATTTAAAATTGTAATTCCTAATAAGTAAGCGCCAGCAAAAGATAAAAACCACGCTAAATTACTTCCCACTTTCTTAGAGCCTTTAACCCCTAAATAAGTTCCTATCAGTGGACCAACAGGCAATAACAACAACCAAAACCAACTCATTCTATAATCTTTACGAATTTAAAAACATATCTAGAAAATGCTACCCCAAATAAAATTCCACATGCCGCCCCAATTGTAACATCTAAAGGGTAATGTACCCCAACATAAACCTGCGAAAAGGCAATGCTAAATGCCCAAAATAGCAGTATTGGCAACAGCCATTTCAAAGTTCTAAAACAATAGGCTAAAAATATAGCCACTGCAAAATGGTTAGTAGCATGGGCAGAGATAAAACTATATCCATTGCAAGAACCTGTTAAATGAAGAACTTTCCCTGCTAGTAAAGGCTCTGCGCAAGGTCTTAATCTCATAAAGGTATTTTTAACCAAATTAGCACTAAACTGGTCGGATAGTAATACCATTAAACCCGCTGCCAACAATATCTTCCAGGATTCTACTTTGTATTGTTTAATTAAAAAATAGATGAAAATGGCATACATCGGATACCAAGTAGCCTGGTTCCTTAGGATCAAACATAAACTATTTAAGAATGGGTTTGAAAGACCATTATTGACTCCTAAAAACAAAGACCTATCTAAACTAAGCAGTTGATCAAGCATATTTAGGTTGGGTTACTAAAATTAATCTATCGCTTTCATTTACCAAAAAAGAACCTAAACTATAATTGCCAAAAGTTTCTATAAGTTTTAGCCCACAAGTCTCAAAAAGCAATTCAAAATCTTGCAAGCTTAGGGCCTGCACTTTTTCTTGGTAATGAAAAGATTGCCCTTGATCTTTAAACCTTATGTCTTTGACAATTATGCCATCAACATTTTCTTTTTTAATATCAAAGTTAATACCTTGAATTTCTTTGACTTCATGGGGAATTAAGCCTTTTAGAATCTTAGCTGAATTTAGAAAATCTATGATAAAATAGGCATTTGGTTTTAAAACCTGCATTACTTGATTAATCACCAATTTATTGGTATTCATGCAATCAAAATAGCCAAAACTGGTAAATAGGTTCAAAACAAAATCAAATTTTTGAGGCAGGGTAAAAGTTCTTAAATCGCCTACTTCAAAATGCAATTTAGAGTTTTCAAATTGTTTAGCCAATGAAATACTATGGCTAGACAAATCAATACCAGTAACTGAAAAACCTAAATTATTAAGAAAAACACTATGACGTCCGGCGCCGCAAGCCAAATCTAAAAAGTTTGAATCAGGTTTAGGATGATACCTATTTACCAAATTTGTGAGGAAAAATTCAGCTTCCTTTCGGTCTCTTTCGCCGTAAAGTATATGATAATAAGGCGAGTTAAACCACTCTTTAAACCATTCTTTGTTTTTCTCCATTGAACTTTCGAAAGTAATATTTTGCCTTGGCTCAAACCAATCTTTAACCACTTATAATAAAATTCTTTAAACTTAGTTAAGAGATTGTCATTTTTGGATGCCTATGAAAACAATTAAACAATTTCATTTTCTTATTTTTCTATTTTTACCTTTTTTGGGTTTGTCCCAAACTGCAACGCTAAAAGGAGTTATTGCTGATACCAGCAACTACAAACCCATGGCCTATTCTGCGGTGATTTTATTGAAAAAGGATTCGAGCATTTATAAAAAACAATTTGCAAATAGCAGCGGGATTTTCAACTTTACATCAATAAAACCAGACACTTACAGAGTTCTTATTTCCCACCCAGGATTTGCAGATTATGAAGAAATGGTTGCCTTGCAAGCCGAGGAAATAAAAGATTTAGGTTCGATTAGTTTGATTTCTAAAACAAATTTGCTCAAAGAAATTATCATTAAAGATAGACAAGCTATCAAACTTAAAGGAGATACAGTGGAGTTTTTAGTGGATAGTTTTTTGGTAAACAAAAATTCAAATGTGGAAGACCTACTTAAAAGACTTCCAGGTATTCAAGTAGATAAAGATGGGAAAATTACTGCCCAAGGCCAAGAAGTAAAGAAAGTGCTAGTGGATGGCGAAGAGTTTTTTGGAAATGACCCAACCATTGCTACTAAAAACATCAAGGCAGATAATGTAGAAACAGTTCAGGTTTTTGATAAAAAGAGCGAGCAAACAGCTTTTACAGGAATTGATGATGGTACAAAAGAGAAAACCATCAACCTTACCCTAAAAGAAGATGCAAAAAAAGGATATTTCGGTAAAATAAATGCTGCCTACGGAACCCCAAATCCTGTGGATGATCCTAAGTTAAATAATTCTGGAAGTGGGGATAATAGATATGAAAGTAAAGTGCTTCTAAACAAATTTTCTGGCAAAAGAAAGTTAGCCTTTTTTTCAACCATTTCAAATACTCAAAATTCTGATTTAGATTGGGATGAAAGGGAACAATATTTAGGTGGAAACAATATTGAATATGATGAGGCTAGTGGATATATGTTTAGTTATTTTGAAGGTTCTGAAGGAGATTATGAAGGAAACGGAATTCCTACCACAAGGTATGTTGGTGCACATTATAGTGATAAACTAAAAAATGACAAACAGATTTATAACCTAACAGCATCGCATAGAAACGCAATAGTTATTGGCGCCGAGCGGGATTTCTCTCAATGGATTTTACCAGACACAACCTATTACAATGATGTAGTTTCAAGAACCAACCGTAACAGAACCAATAATACGTTAAACGGTAAAGCAGAGTTTAAACTAGATTCGTTAAGCAGTCTTGTCATTAAAACCAATTTCACACAGTCCTTCTATAATAATGTTGCTGAAATTAATGCAGATAATTTAAATGAGGAAAACAGATTAGTGAACAGAAATAATAGGGTCAACAAAAGTGAAGGAAGCAATACCACACTCAATTATTCCTTAGTACTAAATAAAAAGTTCAAAACTGTTGGCAGAACCATCTCTTTAAAATATGATCAACGCCTTACGGATAATAATAAAACGAGTAGTTTATTCTCTACCACACTTTTTTACAATGGTGATTCTAGTCTTAACAGCGAGCAGCAGCTAGACCAACTTACTCCCGCCACAGAAAAAGGAAATGCGCTTGGAGCAAGTGTTACCTATACAGAACCTTTAGGGAAAAAACTTTTTATCGTAGGTAGTTATGATTACCACTTAACCAAAAGTCAATCCAGTATAAATACCTTCAATAAAAATAGCAATGGTGCATTTGATTTACGCGTAGACTCACTTTCAAATGATTTAGATTATACAATTGGTATTCAAAAGGGTGAATTATTGTTACGTTTTGTGAACAAGAAAATAAACACCTCAGTAGGGGCAAAAATATCGCAAACTGCCTTAACTCAAGAAAACAAATCGCTAGATACCACACTTACCCAAAACTTTACAAATATTTTCCCCTCAGCTCGTTTAAATTACAAAATTAGTTCAACTAGGTCTCTCAATTTAAATTATAATGGTTCTACCAGACAACCAACCTTACAGCAAATTAATCCAATTCAAAATCTAAGTAATCCGCTAGTTGTGTTTCAAGGAAATCAGAATTTAGGACAAAGTTTTACCAATAGTGTTAACCTTAGTTATAACAACTATAAACCAATTTCAGGAAAAAGTCTATGGCTTAATTTTAACCTTTCGAATACGTTAAATGACTTTGCCAATTTCGACCAAGTAGATGAACTTGGCAGAAGAGTATTTAAAACAGTTAATGTGGATGGAAACCAATCAATGAGTTTTTATACCTATTATTTCTTTAAAATACCAAAGCTTAATCTGGGTGTGGGGAATCAATTTAATGGAGGCGTTTATAAAAGATCAAACTTTATAAATGGGTTAAGTAATATAAATATCAATACCAATCTAAATTATGGGTTGAACCTAAGTTTTGAAAAAGAAGAAAAATTTGAAGTCTATTTATCTCCATCTATCGGCTACAACCGCTCTAGCACTAGCCTTAGAAAAGATGTGATTACTGAATTTTATAATTATACCATCAACTCAAGTATTAGTTTTCATTTACCAAAAAAGTTTAAATGGGGTGTAGATTGCGATTGGAATAGGCGCGCAGGCATTGGTTCATTTGTAGGCAACACCAACACCATTGTTAACTTAAATTTTAGCAGAAGATTTTTACCATGGGACCAACTAGAAGCGCATGTTACAGTAGTAGATATTTTTAATCAAAATATTGGTTTTGAAAGAAATGCCAATAGTAATTATGTTAGTGAACAAAACTACTTAGTCTTAAAAAGATATGTATTGTTTGGGTTAACTTGGAATCTAAATAGCAACAGAGAGGGAGGAAACAACAATGATTAGGTTATTTTTTGTAGTTAGTTTAGTTATTGGTTTGAACCAAACCTTAAAGGCTCAACAACTTATTTTTTCTGGTAAAATTACCTACGAAAGAAAAGAAAACATTCATAAACATTTTACTGAAGCAGACAGTTGGACTGAGGCATTCCTAAAAACCCTTCCAAAATATAAAACGGATATGTTTGAGCTTCATTTTAATCTTACTCAAACTGCGTATAAAATCTCAATCGAAGAAGAAGCTTCTATACCAGGTTGGATCAAACCTGCAAATACAAACCTTGTTTGGCAGAATTATAAAGACACACAAGTAATGGCTGTTAAACAAGTCTTCGAAAACAATTATATCATACAAGATAGTTTGCCAATTTATGATTGGAAATACTTAGGGGAGTTTAGAGAAATTGCAGGATACAATTGCAGAAAGGCGGCAACTATTTTGTTCGATTCAGTTTATGTAATTGCTTTTTATACTGAACAAATTCCCATTTCTGGCGGACCAGAAAGTTTTAATGGACTTCCAGGGATGATACTTGGAATAGCAATTCCACGCATGAACATCACTTATTTTGCAACAAAAGTGGAGCCTCAAACACTCCCAGAAAATACATTTATTGTTCCTAAAATTAAAGGAAAAAAAATCAAACAAGCCGCATTTAGAGAAGAAATTAGCAAAGGATTAAAGGATTGGGGCAAATCTGGCACAAGGTTGGTTTGGAAATCAAGCCTATAATTTTTAGCAATTATAGATATTTATGCTTTTAATTAGTTAAAACTATGCTTAGTATTGCTATATCAGTTTGAAAGATATTTTGGAAGAAAAACTCACACACCAAAAGCCTCAAAAATTCGTGATTATTGACGATGATGATATAACTATTTTTTTGACAACCCGAATCTTAAAACAGTATAACTCAGATTTCGAGATAATTGCATTTAAAGATGGAAAACAAGCCGTACAAGATTTCATTTTTAATGGTTATGAGGAAAATTGGATTGTTTTGTTAGACATTAACATGCCTATATATAACGGCTGGGATTTTTTAAACGAAATTGAAAAGCATCATATAAAACTTAACATTTTTATGTTTAGTTCTTCTATCGATGCACGCGATCAAGAAAAATCAAAAGCCTATCCTTATGTGTTAGACTATGTTTCTAAGCCATTAACTTCCTTAAAAATAGAAAAAATCCTTTCTCAAATATGAGTCAAATTAATTCTAAAAGCATTTTAAAAGTCTTAAAAGCAGCCTCGCAAGGTGGTTTAATTGCTGCGGGCATTAATATTTCTTGGTTGTTTATTCTAGAATATTCCTTCAAAATAACTGGATTGCCAAATGGGTTTCCAATTGCCGTAGTTATTTCATCTATTCTACCAATTTTGATTGGAGCAATTGTTTACTTTTTCTTACAAAAGAACTTTAAAGAGGCAAACAGGTTGTTTATTTTTATTGGCGCTTCTTTTACTGCTTTAAGCATGTTTCCATCATTTGCAGCAACATTGCCAGATGGAACACCAACTCCAGAGCATTTTGCCTTACTTACTATTCCGATGCATTTTGTAGCTGGTTTTGTTGGTTTGTTTTATATTACCCAAAGAAGCTAAGGGCACTATTTTCTAAATGAAAAAACTTTTATTCGGTTTACTTCTTTCTTTATTTTGTATGACAAGTAGCGCAAAAGATACCATAGTTTATGTGTTTGACCCAATGTGTGGTTGGTGTTTTGGATTTTCTGAAGTAATTAAAAAAGTTGCTCATGAAAATGATGAAACTTTTTATTTTGACATTCTTAGCGGAGGCATGGTTGTAGGTGAAAGAGAAGGCCCAATTGGCGACTTTGCAGATTATATTTTAGGAGCATATCCAAGGTTAGAAAAACTAACTGGTGTAAAGTTTGGCAAACCCTATTTGGATCAGCTTAAAACAAAATCCATCTATAGCAGCTCTGTTATTCCTTCAATTGCCATTGAAGTCTGTAAAGAACTAAACTTAAAACTAGCTATTCCATTTGCATCCGCTCTGCAAGCTAAATATTATGTTGATGGCTTAGATTTAAGAGAGGATACTGTTTATGTAAGTTTAGCCAAACAGTTTGGGTTCAACCCCGACCAATTTTTAACTTTATTGAAATCGGAAGAAATGAAGACACGCGCTTTCAATAGTTTTAAGCATGTGAATGCCTTAGGAGTAAATGGATTTCCAGCAGTTTTAGCCATTAAAAATGGGAAATGGTATGCCTTATCTAATGGTTATACCGATTACGAATCTTTGAAAGAAGCGCTAGAAAAACTAAAGCAGCTTTAGTTATACTTTTAAGGTGACAATGGTTACGCCATCTCCACCTAATTCTATGTGTTCATCCTGAAAAGTCTCTACCATTTTATTCATTTTAAGCGAATTCCTTATGAGCTTTCTTAGAATACCATATCCTTTTCCATGTACAATTCGGACTTGCTTCATGCCAAGCATTAAAGCATCATCCAAATAATCATCTAGTTGCTTTAAGGCCTCTTCTCCCCTAGTGCCAATAACATTTAGCTCAGAAGAAAAGTGTTGCATTTTAGCATTGAAGTCAATGCCCTTAGGTGCCTGCTTTTTGCTGGCTGGCTGCTCTTTTTCAAGTCTTTCTAATTTACTTAATGCAACCGTACTGCGCAAATCACCCATGCCAATTACAGCCTTGTTTTTTTGAATTTCTAAAACCTTTACAGGTGTTTCTTGACCAACCACTTTAACCATATCCCCAACTTGAATTTGCCCTGTGCTTGCAACAAATTCCGACTTGCTTTCATTTAGCTCAGGTTCCTCTTCAATTACTTCTTGCCTTAACAACTGGATTTCGTCTTTAACCAAGGTTCTGGCTTTTCGTTGAACTTCGCTACTGGCTTGTTCCTGTTTTATCTCACGAATGGTGGCTTCTATCTTACTATTTGCTTCAGACACCAATGCCAAGGCTTCTTCCTTTGCCTTTTTAAGCATTTGTTTCTTTTCTGCTTCAAACTTCGTAGTTAAGGTTTCGTACTTTTGAAGCAAAACATCCGTTTTCTCCTCCTTTTCGGCAAAGCGTTTACGAAGTTCATTTACATGTTGCTTTTCGCGCTCTAATTCAACCAACAACTCCTCCACTTTTCGTTGCTTATCGCCAACTTTGTTTTTAGCATAGTTGATGATGTGTTGGTTCAAACCTGATTTTACGGCCAACTCAAAAGCGTAGCTACTGCCAGGCTTACCAGTTTCTAACACATATAAAGGTTGCAGCGCCTCATGGTCGAAAAGCATGCAAGCATTTAGCAAACCGGGTGTATGATTGGCAAAGTTTTTAAGGTTGCTAAAGTGAGTGGTTACTACCCCAAAGGCATTCTTTCTGGTAAGTTGATGCAAAATTGCTTCAGCTAAAGGTCCACCAAATTGTGGGTCGGTGCCAGTTCCAAATTCATCAATTAAAAACAAGGTTTTGGCATCTGCAAACTCAGTAAAATTTTTCATACTGAGCAAGTGAGAGCTGTAAGTACTTAAGTCGTTTTCGATACTTTGCTCATCGCCAATGTCGACCATAATTTCCTTGAAAATTCCAATTTCGCTTGCAGAATCGCATGGAATAAGAAAACCGCACTGCAACATGTATTGCAACAACCCAATTGTTTTAAGGCAAACTGATTTTCCACCAGCATTCGGACCAGAAATCACCATGATATGAGATTCCTTGGTGAGTGAAACAGATAAGGGTACGGTGTTCAATTTCAATTTATCATGGCTCATCTTTAACAATGGATGATAAGCCTGAATGTAATGAATACTGGGGTGCCGAGAGAGCAAGGGCATGTCTGCTTTCATCTCTAAGGCCAAAAGTGCTTTGGCACGCACAAAATCAAATAAGCCTAATCGTTGAAGGTTTTTCTCTAACTCCGGAATTTCTGGGCGCAATTGGTCGGTGATTTCCAACAAGATTCTTTCACGTTCTCTTCTATAAGCCAATTGAAGTTCTCTCAAGAAATTATTGAGTTCAAAACATTCTGAGGGTTCTATAAAAACAGTTTGTCCAGTTTGAGATTCATCATGCATAAAACCTGGAACATGGCGTTTGTGTTCGGCCAAAACTGGTAATACCATTCTACCTTCACGAATGCTGACTCCAATATTATCTGCTAAATACCCAAGGTCTTGAAACTTGTCAAAAAGTTTTTGCGTTTTTCTTCTAATCTCAGTTTCCTTTTCGTTAATTTTTTGAGAAAGTTTAGACAGTTCTGGCGATGCATTTGCCTTGAGTTTGCCTTCAGGTTCAAGAATTCTATCAATTCTACGAATAACCAAATCATTGATGAGTAAACCCTCCATCAAAGCCTCTAAATTTGGGAACAAGCCATTTCTTTCTCGCAAGAATTTAGCAATATGCAAAAAGGTTTGAACGGTTAATCTTATTTGGTGTAATTCTTCTTCGAGTAACCAAATTCCTTCAATTCTTGCTTTATAAAGCCAAGGCCCAATGTCTAGGTAATTTTGGTCTGGAAATGGCATACGCTCCTCCAACACTCTTTTGAATTCTTTGGTCTGAAGTAAGAGTCGTTCAATCAAATCAAATTTATTTAAAAATCTAACTTTATGAGCATAACTCACGCCCATTGGAGATAGGCATCTAGCACTCACCAAATCTGTGATTTGGTTGAAGGCTAATTTATTTTCTATGTTTTTAGGATAAGGCAATAGTATGATAACTTATTGAACGGTAATCTTGTTTGTATCTGGAATAATTATTCCCCTTGATTTTGATTCTAAGGTGCTTAAAATTGTGATGGTTGTTTGGAAAACACTATCCATTTCTACTGGATTGGCTAGGTAATACGCAAAGTTATTGGCAAAACTCGAGGAGTCTATTTGATGCTTGGTGAAAATATAATCATAATAACCCGCTAAAGCTCTATTGGCAGAATCCAAGGTATAGTTATTCATCTGAATACCTGTTTCTACCATTTGAATATCTGCAAGGATAGCAGCCATTTTTTGTCTATCAAAAAAAGGTTCAGGTTTGTTTTGGTCTGAACCAAACTCGTTGCTGCACGAGGTGATTAGCAGAAACAAAAATAGATACAGATATTTGAAAAATAATTTATTACTCATGATTGCTGCAAATATTGAAAAAATTAAGATACAAATTGGATTAAATACTAGATTAATTGCTGTTAGCAAAACAAAACCTGTAAGCGCCTTGCAGGAAGCCTACGATGCGGGACAAAGAATCTTTGGAGAGAATAAGGTTCAGGAAATGGTTGATAAACATACCCAATTGCCAGAAGACATTGAATGGCACATGATAGGCCATTTGCAAAGCAATAAAGTAAAGTATATTGCCCCATTTGTTTCTCTTATTCATGGGGTTGACAGCTTAAAGCTACTTGAGGTAATTGACAAAGAAGGTGTAAAAAACAATAGGATTATTCCCTGCTTGCTACAAGTTTACATCGCAAAGGAAGAAACTAAATTTGGCTTAGAAGCTTCTGAGATTGAAGAATTATTAGGTTCAAACAACTTTAAAGAATTAAAAAACATTGCTATATATGGTTTAATGGGTATGGCAAGTAATACAGAAGACTTTGCACAAGTAAAGTTAGAGTTTAGGGGACTTAAATCACTTTTTGACAAACTAAAATCAACTTACTTTAAAGAGGATGCTAGGTTTACAGAAATTTCAATGGGCATGAGTGGTGATTACCAAATTGCTATTGACGAGGGGGCAACTTTAGTTAGAATAGGGAGTGCCATTTTTGGTTCAAGATAAATTTCTTAACTTGAATGAAAAGAAAATGAGATGCCAGAGAAATATTGTATTTTTTGTGGAGAAACCGTTTTAGGAAGAATTGACAAAAAGTTCTGTGACGACCATTGCCGTAGTAGTTTCAATAATTCTCAACATGTTGGTTTGAACCAAAAGTTGAAGGAGATTAATCTTTCTCTTAAAAAAAACAGAATGATATTATTCAAGATTTTGGAGGCTCAAAAGCTTGGATCAACACAAATACTAAATAGAAAATTACAGGAAATGGGATTTCAATTCAAGTACCATACACATTATGAAATAACAACTACAGGAGAAACTTGTGTTTGTTGTTATGAATTTGGAATAATTCCAAATGGGGATGAAATAAAAGTAATCAAGTTTGGAGAACAAAATTAGGTGCTGGGGGCTTTATATTGCGAACCGATATAAAGAATATACATGAAGCTTTCCGAAATTCTGTCGACCTGGACCAGCTCTGAGCAACCGGCAGCCATCTTAAAAACACTTCAAGAAAAATCTGCAAAACATCTTCATATAAAAGGATTACAAGGCGCTGCACCTGCATTATTGAGTGCAAGTATTTACCAAACCTTAAACCTTCCAATGTTGGTTATTTGTCAGGATGTGGAAGAAGCACGGTATTTTGCAGGAGATGCAGAACAGTTATGTGAGGGCAAAACCATTAATTTTTTTCCTTCATCCTATAAAAGAAGCTTCCAACCAGAAACCATACAAAACCAATTAGTTTTGGAACGCGCCGAAGTGCTCAATCGTTTGAACCAACATTTTAGCAAAAACGAATGGGTAATAACCACCGCCGAAGCCATTTGTGAATGGGTAATGAGTGAAAAAGATTTGAATCAAAACACCTTTGAGATTAAACATGGTGACCCATTTGATTTAGAATTTTTTATTGAATTTCTAACAATGCACCATTTCGAAAGAAGTGATTTTGTTTATGAAGCAGGAACGTTTAGCATAAGAGGTGGAATCATAGATGTGTTTTCTTTTAGCAATGACCTTCCTTATCGCATAGAACTAAACGGAGACACCATTGATGGCATAAGAATTTTCAACCCAATTGACCAATTAAGCACAAAAAAAGTAGATAGATTTTTTATCATACCAAATGTTCAAAAGGAGATAAATCAAAAGCAAAGCTTTTTTGATTACCTCCCTGCGGAAACATTAATTTGGTGGAAAGATGATAGTTTATCTTTTGACCAAATTTCGAAAGGATTAGAACGTGTAGCTGGGTTTGATCCAAAGAAATATGACGGCCCAAATGAAGTAAGTTTTACTTCTGTGCCAGAAACTTGGATGGAGTTAACACAATTAAAAAAAGCGCTAGAACCTTTTACTCAAATTGGTTTTGGCACCAGATTTAGCAAGCGGTCTGCACAGGTATTTGAGTTTGATATGAGTCCGCAACCCCTTTTCCATAAAAACTTTAAACTATTAATTGACAACCTAAAGGATAACCAACAAAAAGGGTATGTAAATTTAATCTTTTCTGAAAGTAGCAGGCAAATAGAACGCTTATATACCATTTTTGAAGATTTAGATAAGGAGGTAAAGTTTAGTCCGGTTTACCATGGCCTTAGTGGAGGCTTTATGGATAGAGAAACTAAGTTAGCAATTTATACTGAGCATCAAATCTTTGATAGATTTTACAAAGGCAAACTCAAAAGTGGATATACTTCAAGCAAGGTAATTACTTTAAAAGAACTTAGAGAGTTAAGGCCTGGAGATTTTGTAACCCATATAGACCATGGCATCGGTAAATTTGCTGGATTAGAAAAAATAGAAATCAATGGGCAAATTCAAGAGGCCGTAAGATTGGTTTATAGAGACAATGATTTGCTTTATGTGAGCATCAACTCACTTCATAAAATAACTAAATATGTAGGTAAAGATGGTGCAATTCCTAAAATGAATAAATTGGGAAGTGATGCTTGGGAAAAGCTTAAAAATAATACCAAGAAAAAAGTTAAGGACATTGCAAGAGATTTAATAAAACTATACGCCACAAGAAAATCTCAGAAAGGCTTTGCCTTTGCGCCAGACAACTACATGCAAGTAGAATTAGAAGCCTCTTTCATGTATGAAGATACGCCAGACCAAATAAAGGCCACAATTGATGTAAAAAAGGACATGGAAAGTCCGCATCCAATGGACAGATTAATTTGCGGAGATGTTGGCTTTGGAAAAACAGAAATAGCAATTAGAGCTGCTTTCAAATCTGTTTGTGATAGTAAACAAGTTGCAATACTTGTTCCAACAACAATTTTGGCCAATCAACATTATCGTACTTTCAAAGAAAGGCTAAAAGACTTTCCTTGTAATATAGATTACATCAATAGGTTCAAAACAAATGCTGAGCAAAAAGAGGTAATGAAAAAATTACAAGAAGGAAATTTAGACATTGTAATTGGAACACATAAAATCTTAAGTAAAGAAATTAAGTTTAAAGAACTTGGGCTATTAATCATTGATGAGGAACAAAAATTTGGAGTAGCAGCAAAAGAAAAGCTTAAAGCTATAAAGACAAATGTAGATACCCTTACCTTAACAGCCACACCAATACCAAGAACCTTGCATTTTTCTTTAATGGGTGCAAGGGATTTATCAGTGATTAACACACCACCAGCAAACAGACAACCTGTGAGCACTGAAATGCATAATTATAATGACACCACAATTGCTGATGCTATAAATTATGAAGTTGAAAGAGGAGGTCAGGTGTTCTTTGTGCATCATCGTGTGAAAGACATATATGAAGTGGCCAAACATCTTGAGTTGATTTGTAAAGGAATAAAGGTAGGTGTGGCTCATGGGCAATTGGAAGGAGATAAACTTGAGGATGTAATGATTAAGTTTATTGAAGGAGAGTATGATGTTTTGGTTGCAACAACTATTATAGAAGCAGGTTTAGATATTTCGAATGCTAATACAATTATCATCAACAATGCGCACATGTTTGGGTTAAGTGATTTACACCAAATGCGAGGTAGGGTTGGAAGAAGCAACACAAAAGCTTTTTGTTATTTGTTGGTTCCTTCTATGACAACTCTAACGAATGATGCAAGAAGACGTTTGCAAGCCATTGAAGAATTTAGTGAATTAGGAAGTGGTTTTAACGTGGCCATGCGCGACTTAGATATTAGAGGTGCTGGGAATTTACTTGGAGGAGAGCAAAGCGGCTTTATTGCAGAAATTGGATTTGAAATGTACCATAAA
The DNA here is from genome assembly GCA_027488905.1 of Bacteroidota bacterium. Classification (GTDB taxonomy): domain Bacteria; phylum Bacteroidota; class Bacteroidia; order UKL13-3; family UKL13-3; genus B1. Next base: position 281,883 of record JAIYAT010000007.1, on the reverse strand, counting down.
ATTTTAGACGAAGCCATTCACGAATTAAAAGAAGATGAATTTGCAGAGTTGTTTAAAGATGAATTAAACGTTCAAAAAGTTGAATCGGTAGATTGTAATTTAGAGACAGATTTGGAAGCGTTGATACCTGATGATTATGTTAGGAACATTGGAGAACGTTTAAGTTTATATAATGCCTTAGCTACCTTAAGTACCAATGAAGAGCTTGAACAATTTACAGCACAGCTCCAAGACAGGTTTGGGAATGTGCCAACACAGGTTCATGATTTAGTGAACCTTATCCGATTAAGAGAATTTGGAAAGCAACTTGGATTTGAAAAAATGATCCTAAAGCGAAACCAATTGATAGCCTATTTTCCACCAGAAAATAAAAAGCATTATTATGAATCGGAATTGTTTAGTAGAATTTTAAACTTTGTTCAAAGTAATCCTAAATGGGGAAGATTAAAACAAACAAATCAATCCTTAGCCATAGTGGTATTTGAGGTAAACACTATAAAGCAAGGCATGCATCATTTAGAAAGAATGCTAAGTTGGGGTGCAGAAGTAAGCAGCTAATTAACGCTTTACCCTACCCTGCCTATCGCGCTTAAGTTTGGAATCACCATCTGTGTTATCAAACTGAGCGCAACGCTTTACTTTGCATGAAGGTACTACTAAGCATACAAAAGTAAATAGTAAAATTAGGGCAATAAGTTTTTTCATAAATTTAGTATGATAAAAAAAAAGACCTCAATGAGGTCTTTTTTTTCTTTAACTAAGCTAAAATTACTTTGAAGCTTTTTTTGCTGCACCTTTTTTAGCTGCTGCTTTTTTAGGAGCTGCTTTCTTTGCTGCTGCTTTCTTTGGAGCTGCTTTTTTAGCCGCTGCTTTCTTAGGAGCTGCTTTCTTTGCTGCTGCTTTTTTAGGAGCTGCTTTCTTTGCTGCTGCTTTCTTTGGAGCTGCTTTCTTTACTGCTGCTTTCTTAGCTGCCTTCTTAGGTGCTGCTTTCTTAGCTGCTGCTTTTTTTGCTACAGCTTTTTTTGGCGCTGCAGCTTTCTTAGCTTTCTTAATTGTTGCCATTGTTATTTTTAATTTGATTGATTACGATAACAAAGTTATATGTCCAAATAATATTTTCAAGTACTTACTGTAAATCAATTAAAAAAAATTACCACTTAGCCTTGTTGATAACTACAAGCAATTCATGTAACACATTGATTTTACTATTAACAACAGCTGCAAGACCTTCACCAAAATTGTGATTAACTACTTTAAAAAAAAAGTAATAATTTTTAAAAATCAAATTCAGTTTTTTATAAAACCAAACTAAAAGAATTAAACAATGATTAGAACAATCCCTGTAAAGCTTTGTAAAATATGGCATTCACAAGGATGAACTAGTTAAGCTCATTTGCAATCCAACTTTTTGCGAGCAATTATACTTAATTGATTTTTTCAATAATTACATTGAGTTGAATTAAACTTATATCTAATTGAGTATATTTTTTTATACATATTTTTTATATTTACTTTTAATATTACCTCAACAGCTATTACCTTTAAACCAATATTTTTTCAAACAATGAAAGCAGAAATAATCACCATAGGAGATGAACTTTTATTAGGTCAAGTTATAGATACAAACTCATCTTGGTTAGGCCAACAACTTAATCAACTAGGTATTCAGGTGCATTATAAATCAGCATTACCAGACGATAAAGAAGCTATACTTAAAGGGTTAAGACATGCCAAAGAAAGAAGTAATATCATTATTATAACAGGAGGACTTGGTCCAACCAAAGACGATATAACTAAAAATACGCTTTGTGATTTTTTTGAAACACGGTTGGTTCAAAACGAAAAAGTTTTAGAATGGGTAACTTCAATTTTTAAAATGCGTAATTTACCTATGTTAGAAAGCAACAACCAGCAAGCGATGCTGCCTGAAAATAGCAGGGTATTATGGAATAGAAATGGAACAGCTCCAGGTATGTGGTTTTTGGTAGATGGCAAAGTGTTCATCAGTATGCCTGGTGTACCTTTTGAAATGAAAACAATTTTCGAGGAGGAAGTTATTCCGCTTTTAAAAGAAACCTTTAGCTTTCCATCCATTGTTCATAGAACTATCTTAACCTCTAGCATAGGTGAAAGCTTTTTAGCAAATAAAATTTCACATATAGAAGATGCATTGCCTTCACATATCAAGCTTGCCTATCTCCCATCGGTGGGGATGGTTCGACTAAGATTTAGTGCTTATGGTGAAAATACAGAGCAACTTAATTTAGAATTACAACCCATCATTGATGCCTTGTATGAAACAATTGGCACCTATATTTATGGAGAAGGTGAGGATAACTTAGCCCAAGTAGTTGGAATGTTATTAAAGGGTAAAGGAAAAACAATAGGCACTGCTGAGAGTTGCACAGGTGGCTATATGGCACATATGATTACACTCAATTCTGGAAGTTCGTCCTACTTTAAAGGTTCAATTATTAGCTACTCAAATGAGGTTAAAATAAATCAGCTTGGGGTTGACCCAAAAATTATTGAAACTTATGGAGCTGTTAGTGAAGCTTGCGTAAAAGCAATGGCTGAAGGAGCAAGATTAACTTTGAAAACAGATTATTCAATTGCAGCAAGTGGCATTGCTGGACCAGATGGAGGTACACCAGAAAAGCCCGTTGGAACGGTATGGATTGCTGTTAGCACCCCTAATCAAACTGTTGCTAAACGCCTAAACTTAGGCGATAACAGAGAAAGAACGATACAAAGAACAGCCATCCAAGCCTTGGATACATTGCGTAAAATACTATTAGAAGAAACGGAATAATACATGGAATTTAAAATTGTATCACCCTATAAACCTACAGGAGACCAACCGCATGCCATCAAGCATTTGACGGAAGGTATTGAACGCGGTGATAGAGCACAGGTGCTATTAGGTGTTACTGGCTCTGGTAAAACTTTTACCATGGCCAATGTAATTGAGCAGGTGCAAAAACCAACCCTAATTATTAGTCATAACAAAACTTTAGTAGCTCAACTATATGGAGAATTTAAACAATTCTTCCCTGACAATGCTGTTGAGTACTTTGTTTCATATTACGATTATTACCAACCAGAAGCCTATATAGCTAGCTCAAACACCTATATTGAAAAAGACCTTCAGATAAATGATGAAATAGAAAAACTAAGACTCAAAACAACCTCCTCTCTTTTGAGTGGAAGACGAGATGTAATAGTACTTGCATCGGTAAGTTGTATTTATGGTGCTGGTAACCCAAAAGATTATGAAAGCAGCATCGTGCGTTTAAAGCGCAGCCAAATTATCCCAAGAAACAAAGTGCTTTATCAGCTGGTAGATTCGCTTTACAGCAGAACAACTGCTGATTTTCAAAGAGGGAATTTTAGGGTAAAAGGTGATGTTTTAGATGTTTATCCAGCTTATGCAGATTATGCTTTTAGAATAAATTTCTTTGGCGATGAAATTGAAGAACTAACCATCATCGACCCAGTGAGTGGTAAGAAAATGGAATCAGTAGAATACATTGCCATTTTCCCTGCCAACATTTATGTTACGCCAAAAGATCAATTGCAAAGAGCCATAAGAGAGATTCAAGATGATTTGGTTAAACAATTAGAATACTTCAAATCGATTGGAAAATTTTTGGAAGCAAAACGCCTGGAAGAACGAACTAACTTCGACCTTGAAATGATTAGGGAACTAGGATACTGTAGCGGAATTGAAAACTATAGTAGGTACATGGACCAAAGAAATGCTGGCGACAGACCTTTTTGTTTGATAGATTATTTCCCAAAAGATTTCTTATTGTTTGTAGATGAAAGCCATGCTACTATGCCACAAGTAAGAGGTATGTATGGTGGTGATAGAAGCAGAAAAGAAAGTTTAGTTGAATATGGTTTTAGATTGCCATCAGCATTGGATAACAGACCCCTTAAATTCAATGAATTTGAAACTATGATTCCTCAAACCATTTTTGTGAGTGCTACCCCAGCTGAGTATGAGGTGCGCGAATCAGAAGGGATTGTGGTGGAACAATTAATAAGGCCAACAGGTTTGCTTGACCCAACCATTGAGGTTAGGCCTTGTTTGAACCAAGTGGATGACCTCTTGGATGAAATTGATGAGCGCATTAAAATGGGTGACCGCATTTTAATAACAACCTTAACAAAACGCATGGCCGAGGAATTAACAAAATACATGACTAAAGTTAATGTAAAATGTAGGTACATACATAGTGAGGTTAAAACCATTGACCGTGTTGAAATTCTGCGGGACTTGCGCCTTGGGAAGTTTGATGTATTAATTGGTGTAAACCTTTTAAGAGAAGGTTTAGACCTACCTGAAGTGAGTTTGGTTGCCATAATGGATGCAGATAAAGAAGGCTTCTTAAGAAATGAACGCAGCTTAACCCAAACCATTGGACGTGCAGCAAGAAATGAAAATGGCAAAGTAATCATGTATGCAGACAACATTACAGACAGCATGCGAAGAACGATTGATGAAAATTACAGAAGAAGAGACAAGCAAATTGCTTATAACTTAGAACATGGAATTACCCCTAAAACGGTTAAGAAAAGTATTGATGAAATTATGCATCAAACAAGTGTTGCAGACATGATTTCTGGCGGTTCAAAAACAGCATATATAGAGAATGAAGAGATAAATATTGCGGCTGATCCAATTGTTCAAAACATGACCAAAGTTCAGTTAGAAAAAGCAATTGCAGAGGTTCAAAAAAGAATGATGAGGGCCGCCAAAGATTTAGAGTTTATGGAGGCTGCTAGGCTAAGAGATGAAATGTTTGCATTGCAAACTCAGGTAGAAAAATTTAATAAATAGCTTGTGATTTATCTTATACCAGGACTTGGCGCAGATGCAAAGGTGTTTAAAAACCTTCAACTTAAGGGTGAATCCTATGTTATCATGGATTGGATCAAACCGATAAAAAAAGAAAGCTTAGCCAATTATGCCCAACGCTTGGCAGAAACTTATTTTATTCCAAATGAAGAAATAAACTTAGTTGGACTTTCTATGGGTGGAATGATAGCCAAAGAAATTTATAAATCATATAAGGTTAATAAATGCATCATCATTTCGAGTATTCAAGTAAGTAGCCAGTTTAGTCGTGCAATTAAACTTGCTAGATTAACACCGCTGTACAAAATCATTCCAATTGGCTCATTAAGAAAATTAAATCACCTTACAGCTAATTACTTTTTTAGTGTTAAAGATGATATTTCTAGAAGGGCCTTGCATAAAACCATTGACGAAACTGACCCTGAATTTTTAACATGGGCCATTGGTGCTATTTTAGAATGGAAGTGTACTCAATTTGAACCACAAATAATACATATCCATGGAGACCGAGATAGAATATTTCCCATCAAAAACATTGATACTCCTGTTCATGTAATTAACAAGGGAGGTCATTGGATGATAGTGGAAAGGGGAAAAGAGATTAGTGAGCTCCTTTTAAAAATCATTTACAACAAAATAGATTAATAGAAATTACATGGCAAAATTTAGCGAATTCCAAAAACACTTTAGCTTCGACAAATACACAGGGTTTGGAAGTGCGGCTAACAATCAGGGCGACCGCTTGTTGAGCAAAGATGGCAATTTTAATGTGAAGCGTGAAGGGCAATCTTTTTTTGAAAGATTGAGCCCTTATCACCAGCTAATCAGAATGAGTTGGGGTAATTTTTTACTGTTAATTATTGCTTTTTTCATTCTAGTAAATCTGCTATTTTCAATGTCTTATTACTTGGTTGGTTTGAACCAATTAGCAGGTATATTATCCAAAGACCCAGTTTCAGAGTTTATTGAAGTAAATGCTTTTAGTGCACAAACTTTAACAACTGTTGGATACGGCAGAATAAATCCGATTGGACTTGGCTCTGATATTTTAACTTCATTTGAATCTTTGTTTGGCCTATTAAGCTTTGCATTTATCACAGGTTTATTATATGGGCGATTCTCCAGACCATTTGCACGTTTGCTATACAGTGAAAATGCCATCATTGCTCCTTTTCAAAATAAAACAGCCTTAATGTTTAGAATAGCAAATGGCAGAAAAAACCAACTTATAGAATGCGAGACTACTTTATTATTTAATTACTTAGATAAGGAATCAAATATGCGTCGCTTTATAAATTTAACATTAGAATATAATAAAGTAAATGCATTGTCACTTAGTTGGACTGTGGTACATCCAATTAATGAGGATAGCCCTTTAAATGGATTAAGCAAAATTGACTTAGAGGAAATGAAGGCTGAAGTTATAGTGCTGTTTAAAGCCTTTGATGATACTTATTCTCAGGTGGTGCATACACGTCATAGTTATACGGCACCAGAGTTAGTTTGGGGCGCTAAATTTAATCCGATGTTTAATCGTTCTAATGATGGGATGGCAACTGTGCTTAACCTAAAAAAAATTGGGGAGTTCAGCATGGCCGAACTCCCCAATTAACTTCTATTTTAAATATATTAATTCAACATTTTTACCAAGAAAGTGCCTTCAGTAATTTCTACTGTATTTGTATTTTCCTCTTTTTGTAATGAACCATAAAAGATTCCGCCAACTTTTCCACCTTTATTTGCATCAAATTCAGTAAAAGTGATGTTTAATCCGCTGTTTCCAGGTGTATTTAAGCTTTTGTATAAAAATCCATCTTGGTCTTTAAACTCTGCAGTGCTGCCTTGGTCGTTTTCGTTTAAGGTATAAGATAATCCCTTTACCCATCCTGGAGATTTACTAGCCATAGTGATTGTCATGTACGGTGGTAATGAACTTCCTTCATTTGCATAGGCAACTAAAATTATGTAATTAGGGTTTAGGGTATCATCCTTAGCTAAATTAATGGCCTTAAAGGATTGAGCAACACCATTTACCTTGCATTTAAGAAAGTAGGTAACCGTTGGAACTTTAGTAGTATCGTTATTGTTATTGTTGTTATTGTCACTTGAACTATCCTCTTTACTGCAAGAAGAAATTAAGGAAAACGCAATAATTGTTACTAAAAATAATAGTTTTTTCATAATGTTATAATGTAGTTAATTTAGTCGAAACGATGATAAGCAGTTTTTTGCAATTCTTCAGGACTTAATGTCTTAAAATATTCATAAGTTATTTTTAAACCATCAGCTCTGTTAACTTTAGGTTCCCAACCTAAGAGTTTTCTAGCCAAAGTAATGTCTGGCTTTCTTTGTTTAGGATCATCCTTTGGAAGCGGTTTTGAAATAAGTTTTTGAGAAGTTCCAGTAAGCTTAATGATTTCTTCTCCAAAATCTTTAATGGTAATTTCATCTGGATTTCCAATGTTGACTGGGCCAGCATAATCACTATGTAACAATTTAAAAATACCATCTACCAAATCATCCACATAACAAAAACTACGTGTTTGGCTTCCATCTCCAAACATGGTTAAGTCTTCGCCTCTCAAAGCTTGTCCAATAAATGCAGGTAAAACTCTACCATCGTTCAGACGCATTCTTGGGCCATAGGTATTAAAAATCCTGACAATACGTGTTTCTAAACCATGATAAGTATGGTAGGCCATGGTCATTGCCTCCTGAAAGCGTTTTGCCTCATCATAAACCCCACGAGGACCAACTGGATTTACATTACCCCAATACTCTTCAGTTTGCGGATGAACCATAGGATCACCATAAACTTCACTTGTTGAAGCAATCAAAACTCTTGCATTTTTAACCCTAGCTAAACCCAAACAATTATGAATCCCTAATGAACCTACTTTTAGCGTTTGAATTGGTATTTTTAAATAATCAATTGGACTAGCAGGCGAAGCAAAATGCATGATATAATCAACCTTACCTGGTACATGAATGAATTTACTTACATCATGATGGTAAAACTCAAACTCTTTTAATTTAAAAAGATGTTCAATGTTCTTTAAATCTCCAGTGATAAGATTATCCATTCCCACTACATCGTATCCTTCTGCAATAAATCTATCACAAAGGTGAGACCCTAAAAAGCCGGCTGCACCGGTAACCAAAACTCGTTTATTAGTCATTAAAAATTATTTAGAGGTGTTAATGCCTATGCAATAGTAGTCAAATCCATGCTCTTCCATTTCTTCCAAATCATAGATATTTCTACCATCAAAAACTAATTTACTCTTCATTAATTTACCCATAACTTTAAAGTTAGGCGTTCTAAACTCAGGCCATTCTGTTACAATTAATAAAGCATCTGCATCAATCAATGCATCATTAGGATCTTTGCTATACTCAATTTGCTCGCCTAGTTCCTTCTTAGCTTCATGCATAGCTACCGGGTCATATGCTTTCACGGAAGCCCCTGCGCCTAGTAACTTTTCAATTATCACTAAAGAAGGAGCCTCGCGCATATCATCTGTTTTTGGTTTAAAGGATAAACCCCAAATGGCAAAACTCTTCCCTTTCAAATCGCCTTTAAAATGCTTGATAATTTTATCGAACAAAACACTTTTTTGGTCATCATTTACATCTTCTACAGCTTGTAAAATACGCATTTCATGGCCATTTTCTCTGGCAGTGCGAATTAAAGCTTTAACATCTTTAGGGAAACAAGATCCACCATATCCAATTCCAGGATAAATAAACCTATTTCCAATACGTGGATCGCTTCCAATTCCCTTTCTAACTAAATTAACATCTGCACCCATGATTTCACAAAGATTTGCTATGTCATTCATGAAAGAGATTTTTGTAGCAAGCATTGCATTAGCTGCGTATTTGGTCATTTCTGAACTAGGAACATCCATGAAAATAATTGGATGACCATTCAATAAAAATGGCTTATATAATTTACGCATTACGTCTTCAGCCTTTTTAGTTTCAACCCCAACTACTATCCTGTCTGGCTTTAAGAAATCCTCAATAGCTGCTCCTTCTTTTAAAAACTCAGGGTTAGATGCTACATCAAATTCTAGCGCCAAATTGCGTTTTTCAAGTTCACTTTGAACAGCTGCGCGAACCTTAGCTGCAGTACCAACTGGCACTGTACTCTTAGTTACAACAACAATGTAGTCATCAATGTTAGCACCGATTTCTCTGGCCACACCTATTACATATTTTAAATCAGCAGAACCATCTTCTCCTGGAGGCGTTCCAACTGCAATGAAAGCTACATCAGCTTCCTTAATGCTTTCACCTAAATTTGTAGAGAAACTTAATCTTCCCTTTTCATAATTCCTCAAAACCATTTCTTCTAATCCTGGCTCATAAATAGGCATTATACCATTCTTGAGGTTTTCAATTTTTTTGACATCAACGTCAACACAAATAACATCAATACCCACTTCTGCAAAACAAGTTCCAGTTACTAAACCGACATACCCTGTGCCAATTACCACTATTTTCATAAGTTAAATATTATAGGAAGCGAAAATATAAAATCGATTGATATTCTTATATGAATATTGTCATTAAACACTTTTATTTTATTATTTGAATAAGTTTTTCTCATATTTGCCTAAACATGAAGGCTTTTATTTTTCATCTCAACCTCCTCCTTTTCGCTTTTTTGCTTTCACCAAAAAGCAATGCTCAGGATAAATATTTGTTTAGCAACAAAATAGTTGATTTGCAATTTCTATATAATTACCATATTCCAGGTGGTAAAATTGCTAAAAGATATGAAAATTTCAGTTCGGTAGGGTTTGGTGCAATGCTCAAGGCAAAAAACAATTGGGTTTTGGGCTATGAATTAAATTATCTTTTTGGACAAAATATTAAGGAAGAAACTATTCTCAATCAATTAGTAACTAGTGGTAATTACATTGCGAATGCAGATGGTTATCCAGCCAACTATTCTGTTAACATGCGCGGTATTTCAAGCTTTGTAAGAGGCGGACGCTTATTTAGTGTTAAAAAATTTAACCAAAACACTGGATTTTTAATACTTGGGGGTATTGGACTATTAAATCACAGGATAAATTTTCAATCACAAGAAGGTAATGCACCTTCTATTGATTCAGATTATAAAAAAGGATATGATCGCTTTTCTTCAGGGATAGCTTTCAATCAATTTGTTGGGTACATTTATCATAGTCAAAATCGATATGTAAACCTGTTTATTGGAATGGATTTTATGCAAGCATTTACCTACAATCGAAGAGGTTTTAATTATGATACACAGCAATTTGACAAAGAAAGATATTTAGATTTAACCACTTCTTTCAGGTTTGGCTGGACTATCCCAATTTACATGAACACAAAAGAACAAAATGAATTTCAATTTAGATAAAATTCGATACACTTTTGGTTTTCTACTTTATTGGTTTTCTACACGCTTCTACTTCCTAATTGTTAATGCTCTTTCTCCCTTTCATAGTAGAGCTAAAGCCTTATGGTTTGGCCAGAAAGATGCTTTAGTTGCCATGAAAAATGAAGCAATTGAAAAACCTCAACCCTCTATTTGGTTTCATGTAAGTTCCCTTGGCGAATACGAGCAAGGAAAACCAATTCTAGAAGCGCTTAAAAAAAAGTATCCCAATTATCGTTTCGTAATTACTTTTTTCTCCCCTTCTGGTTATAACGCACGCCACAACAATGAACTTGCCGATGCCACTTATTATCTTCCTTTTGAATCACCAAAAATTGCTGCTGAGGTAATCAAAATCATTAATCCCATCCTAGTGGTTTTTGTAAAATACGACTTTTGGTATGATTATCTAAAAGCACTCAACTCAAGAAAAATCCCAGTAATTCTAATTGCTGCATTGTTTAGACCTAATCAACGATTCTTTAAAAAAAATGCTTTATTTCAAAGAAACTTGTTGAGCTACTTTAATTTTATCTTTTGTCAAGACCAAAACTCTGGAAAATTATTAGAAAAAATTGGTTTCCATAACTTCCTTGTTAGCGGAGATACCCGCTATGATAGAGTCACTCAACACCTAACCCAAGCCATTAGTATTAAGGAAATTGAATCCTTCAAAAACCATCATTTCCTTATGCTTGCAGGAAGTACTTATACCATTGAAGAACAACTATTATTTACTTCAGAAGCAATTTTAGGTTCAAACCGAAAACTTATTATTGCCCCTCATTTTACAGATGCTACTCGGGTTTCAGAAATCAAAAATCGGTTTGAACCAAATGCTGTTACTTTAAAAGATTTACTTGAAAATCCTGCATTACATACGCATAAGAAAGTTCTAATAATCGACAGAATTGGTTGGTTAGCCAACTTGTACCAATATGCTGATGTTGCCTTTATTGGAGGCGGTTTCAAGCAAAATGGCCTTCATAATATTCTTGAAGCAGCTACTTTTGGAATGCCTATATGTTTTGGACCAAAAATAGATAGATTTCCAGAAGCAAAAGAAATGGTTTCCTTGAATTTGGCTAGTATTATAAATAATGAAAATGACCTTAAAACTTGGGTAACATTTCATGAAAACAATACCGCTGAAAGCGCAAATCAAAGCCTCAAATGCAGACAATGGATTCAATCCAAAACAGGTGCCACTCAAACCATTTTAAATTGGATTCAGATCCATCTGCTTAGTTCCTAATCTTAAGGTCTTCTCCTCTGTCTTTCTTTATCTAAATAATTCTTCAAAGAATCTGTTTGCGGCTCAGCAATTGGCGAAGGATTTTGAATCACATCATTCTTCTCGGTCTTCGCTTCTTTAGGCGAACTACATGCAGTCATTAACAAATTAATGCTGCACCACAAACTTATGACTGCTAACGCGACCTTCTTCATTTGATAAAATTATAATGTATATGCCATTGCTCAATTTACTTACATCCATAACAAGCTTGTTTTTTCCTGACTTTGCTGGTTCTACTGAAACATTGGTATTTTGACCTGTTTTTATATCCAAAATTGAAACTGTTAGCAATTGTTTATGCGTACTTTCAAATTCAAAAGACACTTGTTCTTCTGCGGGATTTGGATATAATTTTTGATTAAATGCGGCATCATTTTTAACCAAACCTAAACTAGGATCATTGGCGCTTACCCTACCTATCCAAGTTCTGTTTTGCCCATTTGCATTTCCCCAAGAACCATTAAGCCATGCCACTCCAAGTTCATTGTGCTTACGTTGGATTCCAGTATAATCACCCCAACGCTCAACACTATCATTTATAACACGAATGTTTCCCTCCCCTCGCTTTACAAAAATTGGTGCCGAAACATTAAAACTTCTATCAACATAAACTACTGAAGTACCAGGAAAATGATTAGGTGATACATGAGAAAAAGTTATCATACTTCTATGATCCCCGTTTTCTCCAGTACCCACATAGGCAATGCTTGGATAACCAAAGTCTAATGTATCAGAGGAAATAATCGTACTTTCAAGTCTTGGTTTTGCAGTCCAAGCCTCATGCACACGGCCAAAATAAACAGCAGGAGAAAAAAGATTTCTATCAATTGTATTTCCTACATAATAAATTACACCATTTTCATACATCGCACTCAAAACCCTGGCATCATTTGTTTGCAATTTTTTCGCATTAGGCATAATTGCATTAGGTTGCAAGCCATAAGCAATTGGTGCTTTTGCAATCTTCATCTCAAGACTTGCCTTTCCAGATTTAATGGTATTTGAAATTGAATGAATAAACAAAGTATCATTAGACAAGTCGGATGGCCTCTGAGACAAGAAATAACTAAACGGACCATACAACCTTGAACCACCTTTTACAGGGCAAATGCTCCATACAGACTTCTGATTGTACTTTATATTTTGATATACTTTTTGAACCAAAGAATCACCTGCATATCCTTTCATTTTATCTACTTGCCAAATATAGGATTCTATGAAACCTTCTTGCCAGGAAGTATTATCCTTAAGCCTATTTACAGTAATAAAAAGCTCATCCTTTGATAAAGAAACTATTGGATAATCACTCCAACTGCTATCACCTGTAAAATTACCTGGAATGGCATATAAATTCCAAGTTTTAGAGGGGTCATTGGTTTCAGAAAACGCTACGATAATTCTAGTATCAAGACTCGTACTTCCTTGAAGAAAAACCACAATAAATCTATCTTGTTCTGGGTCATAGATGGCTCTGGGATCATAGGTTCTGTTCAAGGGTCCTAAGGCTGAACCTAATGAGGCTAGTGTTTTGCCTGCAACAAATCTTCCCGTGTCATTGTAAACATTCATGTTTTGATTTACAACACTCACCAACATACCGTTATTTCCAACTGCCATATCATTGTCATTGGGAGTTCCTTGTGTTACGTTTCCAGTGTAATTTCTACTAACAATTGGAGGCAACGGTCCCGACTTTTTATTGGACATTTTAGAAGATGTTTTTTTAGCCCTTTGAGCATCCAATTGCAGCTTAAGCAACTTTACAGGGTCATTCACAACCTGGGGATGTAAACTTATAATCTTAGCTTCTGGCAAGTTTGGCAAATCCATAAAATTAATGGTTGCGCCTTTAGCTGTAACCTGGTCAACGGTTCTATAGGTCAGTCCGTTTTCATTTGTGCTTTGAGACAACAATGTTTGGTTCAAACCGAAACTAAAAAATAATAATGAGATGGAAAATAGCTTTTTAAACATTTCACTAAATTATAAAATAAAAGTAAATTTTAGTAAAAATATAATCAAAAAAAAAGCCCCGGTTTCCCGGAGCTGAACAATAAAACAACTGCTAAAATTATCATTACTGATTTTCTTAGCATTAATCAAATTTAGGACTAGTCAATATTAAATCAAAGTGCTAATTGGCACTTACTATAACAACGGGTGCTTTTCTTTCCATCATAATACCAATTGGCTCAACAAAATTAGTTAGGCCAGATTGAACCATTAATGCTTTTAACTCAGGATAAGCCTCCTGTGAAACAGAAATAAGCAATCCACCCGAGGTTTGAGGGTCATTAAGCAATTGAAACCATTTCATATCTGTTAAACCTTCTACTTTCTTATCCCAAGCATTCCAATTTCTGTAGGTATTATCTGGAATAATATTCTGTTCTAGATAAGTTTGTAAAAAATCAAAATATGGCACTTTAGACGTATAAAGTTCTGCGCTCAAATCTTCACCGCACATTTCAATTAAATGCCCTAACAAGCCAAAGCCTGTAACATCTGTTAACGCATTTACTCCCTCAAGATTTGCAAGCTCGGCGCCTAATACATTTAGCTTACACATTTCTTCAATTACCAGTGCTGCATGGTTTTCTATATCTAAACCTCTTCTAATTGCAGTACCAATAATTCCAGTACCAAGGGGTTTCGTTAGCAACAAATAATCACCCACTTTAGCGGTGCAATTTCTTTTTATTTTTTCGGTTTGAACCAACCCATTTACAGCCAAGCCGAAAATAGGTTCTTTGCTATCAATGCTATGACCTCCAGCTAAAGGAATACCAGCTAATGCACAAATTTGCTTTGCTCCGTCCATTACTTTTGCAGCCATTTCAATGGGAAGTAAATCTATTGGCCAGCCAAGAATTGCATTGGCAAAAATAGGCTTAGCCCCCATTGCATAAACATCGCTTATGGCATTTGTAGCTGCAATACGCCCAAAATCAAATGGGTCATCTACTATTGGCATAAAAAAATCCACCGTGCTAACTAAAGCAGAACCGTTGCCTAAATCCCAAACCGCTGCATCATCATTGGCATGATTACCGACTAAAAGTGCTTGAAAGCCTTCAACTTTCTTACCACTTAAAAGCTTCTCCAAATCGGCCGGAGCCATTTTGCAACCGCAGCCAGAAGCATGCGAATACTGCGTTAATTTCATATTCAATATTAATGAAAAAGGCCTTCATATTGCTATGAAGGCCTTTATACTTAAAGAAATTACACTGTATTATTCTTCTTTTGAAGCCATTAATGCATCAAACTCATCTTTAGAACCTACTATGAGTTTTTCATAATCTCTCATACCAGTACCAGCAGGAATTAAATGTCCAACAATTACGTTTTCTTTTAACCCTAACATTCTATCTACTTTTCCAGAGATGGCTGCTTCATTAAGGACTTTAGTAGTCTCTTGGAAAGAAGCCGCACTCATAAAGCTATGTGTACCTAAACTGGCTTTTGTAATACCCATAATGATTTGAGTTACAGTTGCAGATTGAGCATCTCTAACCTCTATCAAACGCATATCTTTACGCTTTAACATTGAGTTTTCATCACGTAATTTACGAATACTGATAATCATACCTGGCTTCACATTAGCAGAATCACCTGCCTCCATTACCACCTTTTTATCAAATATCCAGTCATTGGCTTGTTTTAAATCCCAGCGACTAACAAATTCACCTTCCAAGAAGGTTGTATCACCTGGATCAACAATCTCGATGTGCTTCATCATTTGACGAATAATGGTTTCAACGTGTTTATCATTGATTTTTACCCCTTGTAAACGGTAAACTTCCATGATTCCATTTAAGATATAACGTTGAACTGCCAAAGGACCTTCAATTCTCAAAATATCTTGAGGAGAAATTGAACCATCAGATAATGGAGAACCCGCTTTTACGAAGTCACTTTCTTGAACAAGAATGTGCTTAGAAAGAGGAACCAAATATTTCTTTTGTTCGCCATCTTTAGAAGTAATCATAATTTCACGATTACCACGCTTGATACCACCAAAAGTAACAACTCCATCAATTTCTGTAACAATAGCAGGATTAGAAGGGTTACGGGCCTCGAATAACTCAGTTACACGCGGTAAACCTCCTGTGATATCGCGGGTCTTTCCAACAACACGAGGAATCTTAGCGATGATTTCTCCAGCTTTAACTTTGTGACCTTCTTCTACGATGATATGAGCTCCTACAGGTAAATTGTATTCCTTAACAGGCTTATCTTTTCCATCACCTTTAATGATAATAGATGGAATTTTAGTCTTATCACGACTTTCTACAATTACTTTTTCTTTGTGGCCAGTTTGCTCATCACTTTCTTCCTTGAAGTTTACATTTTCAATGATATTTTCAAAATCAATTTTACCATTGAATTCAGAGATAATTACCGCATTGTATGGATCCCATGAAAATACTAAATCACCCTTTTCAATCTTTTTACCATCTTTAACCTTTAAATGAGCGCCATAAGGAATATTGATGGTTACAATTGGATTTCTAGTTTTCTCATCTAAAATACGAACTTCACCTTGGCGACCAATAACAACAGTATCGCTGCTTTCTTCACCTAAAAGTTCTGTAGTACGTATCTCTTCAAATTCTAAAATACCACCAAACTTTGCCATCATTTGAGATTCAGTTGCAATGTTAGAAGCGGTACCACCCACGTGGAAGGTACGAAGCGTTAACTGTGTTCCTGGCTCTCCAATAGATTGTGCTGCAATTACACCCACAGAATCCCCAATGTTTGATTGTTTACCTGTAGACATGCTTCTACCGTAACACTTAGTACAAACACCATATCTAGTTTCACAAGTTAATACCGAACGAATTTCGATGGTTTCAATTGGTGATTCTTCAATTCTAAAAGCAATTTCTTCATTAATTTCATCCCCCGTGTAACAAATCAAATCACCAGATAATGGATCATAAATATCATGCACACTAGTTCTACCTAAGATACGCTCATAAAGCGTTTCAACAACTTCTTCGTTATCTTTCAATGCGCTAATTGGAATACCACGTAAAGTTCCACAATCAACTTCACTCACAACTACATCCTGCGCTACATCATGTAAACGACGTGTTAAATAACCCGCATCCGCAGTCTTCAAAGCGGTATCGGCCAAACCTTTACGCGCACCGTGAGTAGAAATAAAATACTCGATAACTGATAAACCTTCTTTAAAGTTAGAAAGAATTGGATTCTCGATAATTTCTCCAGTTCCACCACTTAAGTTCTTTTGTGGTTTAGCCATCAATCCCCTCATACCACCTAACTGGCGAATCTGTTCTTTTGAACCCCTTGCACCTGAATCTAACATCATGTACACTGGATTAAATCCTTGTTGATCTTCTTTTAACTGCTTCAACAAAGTATCAGCCAAACGAGAATTAATACGGGTCCAAATATCAATTACCTGATTATATCTTTCGTTGTTTGTGATAAATCCATTATTGTAATTATCCCAAATCTCATCAACTTCTGCTTGAGCTTCCTTAATGAACATTTCTTTTTCATCAGGAATATTTACATAAGATAAGTTGAAAGATAAACCTCCTTTAAAAGCATAACGGAATCCAAGGTCTTTGATATCATCCAAGAATCTTGCACAATAATCTTGACCAACTACCTTAAACATATTACCGATAATATCTCTTAAAGACTTCTTGGTAAGTAGTTCATTAATGTATCCGTGTTTAGCTGGAACTACTTGGTTAAACAAAATTCGTCCCATGGTGGTTTCAATTAACTTCTCAACCAATTCCCCATTTTCCTTTACCATCACCATACATTTTACCCAAGCATGCAAATGCACTCTTCCTTCATTGTAAGCGATAATTGCTTCTTCTGGTGAGTAAAATCTAAGGTTTTCACCTTTAATAGGATGTTCTGCTGTATGCTTACGGCCTTTGGTAATATAATAAAGACCCAAAACCATGTCCTGAGATGGAACGGTAATAGGAGCTCCATTCGCAGGATTTAAGATATTGTGAGGTGCCAACATTAATAATTGGGCTTCTAAAACTGCTGCATTTCCTAATGGAACATGCACCGCCATCTGGTCACCGTCAAAATCCGCATTAAAACCTGTACAAACCAATGGATGTAATTGTATTGCTTTACCCTCTACCAATTTTGGTTGGAAAGCTTGAATACCTAATCTATGGAGTGTTGGGGCACGATTTAGTAAAACTGGGTGTCCTTTAAGAATATTTTCTAAAATATCCCACACAATTGCCTCTTTGCGATCTACTAATTTCTTAGCAGATTTAACAGTTTTAACTATACCACGCTCTAATAATTTACGAATGATAAATGGCTTGAATAATTCAGCAGCCATATTTTTTGGAATACCACATTCGTGTAATTTTAGGTTCGGACCTACAACAATTACTGAACGACCAGAATAATCAACACGTTTTCCTAATAAGTTTTGACGGAAACGACCTTGTTTACCTTTAAGCATATCACTTAAAGATTTTAAAGGGCGATTTCCTTCTGTTTTCACAGCACTTACACGACGCGTATTATCAAACAATGAATCTACTGCTTCTTGAAGCATACGCTTCTCGTTACGTAAAATCACCTCTGGTGCTTTGATTTCAATTAATCTTTTCAAACGGTTATTACGGATAATAACCCTACGGTAAAGATCATTTAAATCGGAAGTAGCAAATCTTCCACCTTCTAATGGAACGAGTGGTCTTAATTCTGGTGGAATAACTGGCAATATTTTCACCACCATCCACTCAGGTCTATTGTCACTATGACGTTGAGAATTTCTAAAGCCTTCAATTACTTTAAGACGCTTAAGGGCTTCATTCTTTCTTTGTTGAGAAGTTTCAGTGCTAGCCTTGATGCGTAAATCATAGCTTAAATTGTCTAAATTTATTTTTGACAACATAAACCACAATGCCTCGCCTCCCATTTTAGCAATAAACTTATTTGGATCATTATCATCCAAATGTTGGTTATCTTTTGGAAGGGTATCCAGGATATCCAAATACTCCTCTTCAGTTAAAAGATCTAGGTTTTGAACACCATCATTTGCTTTAATACCAGGTTGACATACCAAATAGCGCTCGTAGTAAACTACCATATCCAATTTCTTGGATGGCACTCCTAACAAGTAACCTATTTTGTTTGGTAAAGATCTGAAGTACCAAATATGAGCCACTGGAACTACCAAGTTAATGTGACCCATGCGCTCGCGACGAACCTTCTTTTCTGTTACTTCAACACCGCAACGGTCACAAACAATACCTTTGTAACGTATACGCTTGTATTTACCGCAATGGCATTCGTAATCTTTTATTGGTCCGAAAATGCGCTCACAAAATAAGCCACCCATTTCTGGTTTGAAAGAGCGGTAGTTAATTGTTTCTGGCTTGGTTACTTCACCAAAAGAACGCTGAAGTATACTCTCTGGAGAGGCTAATCCAATGCGAATTTTGGTGAAGTTTGATTTTATTTTTTGTTCTTTTTTCAAAGACATGTTTTGCGTTATTATTCAGTTATTACTCCAATGTAAGCTCTAATCCTAAGCCACGTAATTCATGTGCCAATACGTTAAATGACTCCGGAATTCCCGGTGTAGGTAAATTATCCCCTTTAACGATTGCCTCATAAGTTTTTGCACGACCTATTATATCATCCGATTTAAGTGTCAATATCTCCTGTAAAATATTGGCAGCACCATAAGCTTCAAGTGCCCAAACCTCCATTTCACCAAAACGCTGACCTCCAAATTGAGCTTTACCACCCAATGGCTGTTGCGTAATTAATGAGTATGGTCCGATTGAACGCGCATGCATCTTATCATCAACCATGTGACCTAATTTAATCATGTAAATCACACCTACTGTAACCGGCTGGTCAAAACGTTCGCCTGATAAACCATCATTCAAGTATGTTTTGCCCCAATCTGGAATTCCAGCTTTACGTGTATACTCTAAAACTTGGTCATCTGTAGCACCATCAAAAATTGGTGTTGCAAATTTTACTTGTAGTTCTTTTGCAGCCCATCCTAAAACAGTTTCATAGATTTGACCCAAGTTCATACGAGAAGGTACGCCAAGTGGGTTCAAAACGATATCAACTGGATTTCCATTATCCATGAAAGGAAGGTCTTCTTCACGAACAATTCTCGCAACAATACCCTTGTTTCCATGTCTACCAGCCATCTTATCCCCTACTTTCAACTTACGTTTTTGAGCGATATAAACCTTGGCTAATTTTAAAATTCCTGTTGGTAACTCATCACCAACACTAATTGCATATTCCTTTCTACGGTAATCTGCAACCTCAGTATTCATGCGATTCTTGTAGTTGGTAAGAATTGTCTTGATAAGCTCATTCTTTTCGGTATCGCTTGTCCAATTATTAGCCATTACATTAGAGTAATCAATTTCATTCAGATTCTTCTGACTGAACTTAGTTCCTTTTGCAATTAACTCTTCATTGTAAACATTGTAAACACCAGCAGAAGTCTTTCCAGATAAAACTGAGAATAATTTTTCTATCAAAACATCTTTGATATCCTTCAAATTCTTCTCATTCTCATCCTTCAACTTAGCCAATTTAGATTTATCATCAAGTTTGGCTGCCTTTTCTTTCTTAGCTCTAGCGAATAATTTTTTATCAATTACTACACCGCTAGAAGAAGGAATAGCTTTTAATGAAGCATCTTTTACATCACCAGCTTTATCCCCAAAAATAGCCCTTAACAATTTCTCTTCTGGAGAAGGTTCAGTTTCACCTTTTGGCGTAATTTTACCAATCAAAATATCCCCTTCACCTACTTCACAGCCAATTCGGATCAAACCATTTTCATCCAAATTTTTGGTAGCTTCTTCACTAACATTTGGAATATCATTAGTTAATTCTTCTTCACCACGTTTTGTATCACGAACTTCCAATTCATATTCTGTAATATGGATAGAAGTAAAGATATCTTCTTTGGTTACTTTTTCAGATATTACAATCGCATCTTCAAAGTTAAATCCTTGCCAAGGCATGAAGGCAACTTGAAGATTTCTTCCTAACGCTAGTTCTCCGCCTTGAGTAGCATAACCTTCACACAATACAGTACCTTTTTCAACTTTATCACCTTTTCTTACAATTGGTTTTAAATTGATACAAGTATTTTGGTTGGTTCTGCGGAACTTAATTAGATTGTATGATTTAGTATCAGTACCAAAGCTTATTAATTTATCTACTTCAGTTTGCTCATACCTAATTCTAATTTCGTTTGCATCCACGTATTCAACAACACCATTTCCTTCTGCTACTAACAAAGTTCTTGAATCTTTTGCAACTCTTCCTTCTAATCCTGTTCCCACTACTGGCGCCTCAGGATTTAACAATGGAACTGCTTGACGTTGCATGTTTGAACCCATCAAAGCACGGTTAGCATCATTGTGTTCAAGGAATGGAATTAAAGATGCAGCAATAGATACAATTTGATTTGGTGCGATATCCATGAATTCCAATTTGTCTGGCTCAACCATTGGAAAATCACCTTCGTATCTTGCCTTAATCTTAGTATCAATAAAATGCCCAGTTTTATCAAATTTAGCATTAGATTGAGCAATTACCTTTCCTTCTTCATCTTCTGCACTAAGGTATACAACAGGTTCTGCACTTTTAACTACACCACTCTCAACCTTTAGGTAAGGAGTTTCAATGAAACCCATACCATTGATTTTTGCATGTACACATAAAGATGAAATCAAACCGATGTTTGGACCTTCAGGAGTTTCAATGGTACATAAACGACCATAATGGGTGTAATGAACGTCACGTACCTCAAAACCTGCACGGTCGCGACTCAAACCACCAGGTCCAAGGGCAGACATCCTTCTTTTATGAGTAATCTCGGCTAAAGGATTGGTTTGATCCATAAACTGAGATAACTGGTTAGTTCCAAAGAAAGAGTTGATAACAGAGGATAAAGTTTTTGCGTTAATTAAGTCAGTTGGAGTGAAAACCTCGTTATCACGAATGTTCATTCTTTCACGAATGGTTCTCGCCATACGTGCCAAACCTACACCAAACTGTGAATACAATTGTTCACCAACCGTTCTTACACGTCTATTACTTAAATGGTCAATATCATCAACATCTGCTCTAGAATTAGATAGTTCAATCAAGTATTTCATGATTGATACGATATCATCCTTACTAAGAACCCTATTGCTTAATGGCTCATTTTTATTTAATTTTCTGTTGATCCTATAGCGACCTACATCACCTAGATCATAACGCTTTTCAGAGAAAAATAATTTTTCAATTACGCCTCTAGCAGTTTCTTCATCAGGTGGATCTGCATTACGCAATTGACGATAGATATGCTCATGAGCCTCTTTTCCACTATTTGCAGTATCCTTTTGTAAAGTATTAAGAATAATCGCAAAATCATTGTGGTTTGATTCATTTTTATGAAGCAAAATGGTTTTAACCTCTGCTTCAACAATTAAATCAATATGCGCGTCTTCAATGATAGTATCGCGTTCGATAATCACTTCATTACGCTCTATAGAAACCACCTCACCTGTATCCTCATCCACAAAATCCTCAATCCATGTACGAAGCACACGCGCTGCTAATTTTCTGCCTAAAACTTTCTTTAAACCAGATTTGCTCACCTTAATTTCTTCGGCAAGTTCAAATAAGTTAAGAATGTCTTTATCAGATTCGTAACCAATTGCGCGTAACAAGGTTGTTACAGGGAATTTTTTCTTACGATCGATGTATGCATACATCACATTATTAACGTCTGTTGCAAATTCAATCCAACTACCCTTAAATGGAATTACCCTGGCAGAGTAAAGTTTGGTTCCATTAGTATGATAGCTTTGTCCAAAGAACACACCAGGTGAACGATGTAATTGTGATACAATGATACGTTCAGCACCATTGATAACAAAAGTACCACGAGGAGTCATATAAGGGATGGTACCCAAATAAACATCTTGTACAATTGTTTTAAAATCTTCGTGTTCTGGGTCATTACAAGAAAGACGAAGTTTTGCCTTAAGCGGCACAGAATAGGTTAAACCTCTCTCAATACATTCATCAATTGAATAGCGAGGAGGATCAACAAAGTAATCTAAAAATTCTAGAACGAAGATATTTCTAGTATCCGTTATAGGAAAATTTTCTAGAAATACCTTATAAAGACCTTCGTTAGTTCTACTTTCAGATGTTGTATCTAACTGAAAGAATTCTCTAAACGACTGTAATTGAACATCCAAAAAATCTGGATAGTCTATTACAGGATTGACAGAAGCGAATGAAATTCTCTCTGCTGTCTTGTTATTTGTATTAGCCAATGTTAAATATTTTAAAGGTTATCAGACTGAGGATATATATAAACAAAGAAGTGACCCTCGACATGAGTCGGGGTCACATTTTCAAAACCAACTGATTTTGAATTACTTAAGTTCAACCTCAGCTCCAGCTTCAGTAAGCTTAGCTTTTAGGTCTTCAGCAGTAGCTTTGTCTACACCTTCTTTAATAGGTTTTGGAGCACCGTCTACTAGTTCTTTTGCTTCTTTAAGACCTAGACCTGTTAAGTCTTTAACTAACTTAACCACGTTAAGTTTGTTAGCACCTGCGCTCTTAAGGATTACATCGAAAGAGGTTTTCTCTGCAGGAGCTTCAGCAGCACCACCAGCTGCAGGAGCAGCAACAGCCACAGCAGCAGCTGCAGGCTCGATACCATACTCATCTTTCAGGATTTTAGCTAACTCGTTTACTTCTTTTACGGTAAGGTTAACTAATTGTTCAGCGAACGCTTTTAAATCTGCCATTTTATTAGAATTTAAATTGTTATTGATATTTGATTTTTATTTTAATTATTCAGGACGCTCAGATAAGGTTTTAACAACCCCAGCAATAGTGCTTCCACCTGATTGAAGGGCGCTGATAACATTTTGAGCAGGAGATTGCAATAAGCCAATGATTTCTCCGATGAGGTCGTTTTTAGATTTAAGCGTGATTAATGCTTCAAGTTGATTATCTCCAATAAAAACATCTTGGTCGATACATGCGCCTTTTAAGGCAGGTATAGTATCCTTTTTACGAAACTCCTTAATTGCTTTTGCAGGTGCCTTCATATCTTCACAGAACATGATAGCAGTATTTCCTTTTAAAGTATCAACTAAGGCGCCAAAATCTCTACCAGATTTTTCAATAGCTTTCTTAACAAGGGTGTTTTTAGCAACTTCTAAAGTGATGTCATTTTTAAACAACAATCTTCTTAACTCGCTAGTCTTTTGTGCATTCAATGATGCAATATCGGTTACGTAAACGTTCTTGTACTGATTAAACTTATCAGCTAGAGCATCTATTATATGTCCTTTTTCTTCTTTTTTCATTGCACAATAGAATTAAATGCCAGGAACTGATTTAGTATCAACAGGAATACCTGGACTCATTGTACTGCTGATATTTATACTTCTAAAATAGGTACCTTTTGCTGATGAAGGCTTCATTTTTGCTAAAGTTTGGATTAATTCTACAGCATTTTCGAATAACTTCTCAGGAGCAAAAGAGGATTTTCCAATTGAAGTATGGATAATTCCTTCTTTGTCTACTTTAAAATCAATCTTACCTGCTTTAATCTCCTTAACAGTTTTGCCAATTTCTTGGGTTACCGTTCCACTTTTAGGATTTGGCATTAAGTTACGTGGACCTAAAATTTTACCCAATCTTCCTAATTTAGCCATAACAGCTGGAACAGTGATAATAATATCTATATCAGTCCAACCTTGCTCAATTTTTTGAATATAATCATCTAATCCAACAAAATCAGCACCAGCTTCTTTAGCCTCTGCTTCTTTATCTGCTGGAACCAAGGCCAAAACTTTGATATCTTTTCCAGTTCCATGAGGCAATGCTACCACTCCACGAACCATTTGATTAGCCTTCTTAGGGTCAACGCCTAAACGAACATCAATGTCAACCGAGGAATCAAACTTAGTGTAGGAAATCTCCTTCACTAATTTTGAAGCTTCAGTTAAAGTGTAGATTTTATCTGCACTTATCTTTTTTAAAGCTTCTTTTCTTTTCTTACTTATCCTTGCCATCTTACTACTTTTTAATTATTAAAAGGACTATCACCAGTAATATTCAATCCCATAGAGCGGGCGCTACCAGCAACCATTTTCATTGCAGATTCAACCTTGAAACAGTTCATGTCTACAATTTTGTCTTCTGCGATAACACGAATTTGATCCCAAGTTACGCTTCCAATCTTTTTACGATTCGACTCTGCTGAGCCTTTTGAAGTTTTAGAGGCTTCCATTAACTGATTTGCAACTGGTGGTGTTTTAATAACAAAGTCAAATGACTTATCACTAAAAACACTGATTACAACTGGTAAAATTTTTCCTGCTTTGTCTTGAGTTCTTGCATTAAATTGCTTGCAAAACTCCATGATATTTACACCCTTTGAACCGAGTGCAGGACCGATTGGTGGAGCTGGATTTGCAGCGCCTCCTTTTACCTGTAGTTTAATAAAACCTGTTAGTTCTTTTGCCATAACACTTACTTTATTTCTCTAAAAGAGATGATATACTTATTTTTATTATTTTAACTTTCTTTTTCAACCTGAACAAAATTGAGTTCTAATGGTGTCCTTCTTCCAAAAATCTTAACCATCACTTTCAACTTTTTCTTATCTTCACTAACTTCTTCAATTACACCACTAAAACCAGAGAACGGACCATCAATTACTTTAACACTCTCTCCAACAATATATGGTTCCAACATGGTTTCACCTTGCTCGGTAATCTCATCCACATTTCCAAGAATTCTGTTTACTTCAGAAGGTCTTAAAGCTGTAGGATTTTCTTTACCACCCAAGAAACCAACTACGCCATTAATAGAGGTAATGATGTGACCTACTTCACCACCTATATCTGCATTAATCAGAATATAGCCCGGAAGGTAAGCTTTCTCCTTGCTAGTTTTCTTGCCATTCTTTACTTGGTAAATTTTTTCTGTCGGTATAAGTATCTGTGGAACTTGTGGTTTTAAGCCAGCACGCTCCAATTCAACTTCCAACTGAGCCTTTACCTTCTTTTCTTGGCCAGTAACAGCACGTACAACGTACCACTTAAATGTTTCAGTTCCTTGTTCGGTCATGATTGATTTCTTAGCTCTGGAACAACTGATAGAACATTCCCAAGGAAGTGCTAGATGCCAAGTCAATTACTCCTATTAAAAGGGCGATAAATAAGGAAGCTATCATTACAATAATGGTGCTTTCCTGTAAATCTTCCCATGTAGGCCAAGTTACTTTGTTCATCAGTTCCTCGTAAGAAAGCTTGATGTATTCGCTTACTTTATTCATACTCTTAGTTTGCACGGACACAAGGATTCGAACCCTGATCAAAGGTTTTGGAGACCTCTATTCTACCATTGAACTATGTCCGTATAGACAATGAATGTTGGTAGGTTGCCCTACCAACACTCATTATATATTGTTATTTTAATTATGCTATAATTTCAGTAACCTGTCCAGCACCTACTGTTCTGCCACCTTCACGGATCGCAAAACGAAGGTTTTTCTCCATTGCGATTGGAGCGATCAATTCTACTGTAATAGTGATGTTATCACCAGGCATTACCATTTCTACTCCATCAGGTAACGAACATTCGCCAGTTACGTCTGTTGTACGGAAATAGAACTGAGGACGGTATTTGTTAAAAAATGGTGTATGACGTCCACCTTCTTCTTTGCTCAATACATAAATTTCAGCTTTGAATTTTGTATGTGGCATTACAGATGCAGGCTTACAAATAACCATACCACGACGGATTTGATTTTTGTCTACACCACGTAATAACAAACCTACGTTATCACCAGCTTCACCACGATCTAACAACTTACGGAACATTTCAACACCAGTTACAACTGAAGTTAATTTTTCTGCACCTAAACCGATGATTTCAACAGGATCATTTGAGTTAATTACGCCACGCTCGATACGACCAGTTGCAACAGTACCACGACCAGTGATCGAGAATACGTCTTCAATTGGCATCAAGAATGGAAGTTCAACTGCACGAGGAGGAACTGGAATGTAGCTATCTACAGCATCCATTAATTCCATAATTTTATCTACCCATTTAGCATCACCATTCAAACCACCCAAAGCAGAACCTTGTATAATTGGAATTTCATCACCAGGGAATTCGTATTTGCTTAATAACTCACGGATTTCCATTTCAACGATTTCCAATAATTCTGGATCGTCAACCATGTCAACCTTGTTCATGAAAACAACAATACGAGGTACACCAACCTGACGAGCCAAAAGGATATGCTCACGAGTTTGTGGCATTGGTCCATCAGTTGCAGCAACTACAAGTACTGCTCCGTCCATTTGTGCAGCTCCTGTAACCATGTTTTTAACATAGTCAGCGTGACCTGGACAGTCAACGTGTGCATAGTGACGATTTGCAGTTGAATACTCAACGTGTGCTGTGTTAATAGTGATACCACGCTCTTTCTCTTCTGGAGCAGAGTCGATTGAATCAAATGAACGAGCTTCTGATAAACCTTTTTCAGCTAATACCTTTGTGATAGCAGCAGTCAAAGTAGTTTTACCGTGGTCAACGTGACCGATTGTACCAATGTTTACGTGTGGTTTACTGCGGTCAAATTTTTCTTTAGCCATTGTATTTTTAAGTTTAAGTTTTAATTTTTTTTTCTTCTTTTTTGGTTCAAACCGAAATTTTATTTCCGATTATTACCTATTGCTTTTTGAGCCGTTGAGCAGGATTGAACTGCCGACCTCTTCCTTACCAAGGAAGTGCTCTACCACTGAGCTACAACGGCAAGAAGGAGTCTTTTGGACTCCTTATCGTCGTGTTTTCACACTTTTGTGCTGGAAATTGTTGAAAGTAATTTAGTTTTCACTATTACTACTTACGCTACAATAACCAAACGCTCACGAGCGGGAGACGAGGCTCGAACCCGCGACCTACAGCTTGGAAGGCTGTCGCTCTACCAACTGAGCTACTCCCGCGTTTTTTTGATTCATTGTCCCAATAGTGGGGAGGGAAGGATTCGAACCTTCGAAACCGAAGTAACGGATTTACAGTCCGTCCCATTTGACCGCTCTGGAACCTCCCCTTGGCCAAATAAGCCTTGGAGCCACTTGCCGGAATCGAACCAGCGACCTACTGATTACAAATCAGTTGCTCTACCAGCTGAGCTAAAGTGGCAATTCCTTTGAACAATGAATCGCGTTTGTTATCACATTTAATAAGCTTCTGGAGCGATGCTTATTGAACTGAAAACCTACAAAGAACATTTTTTACTTTTACCTTACTTTGATAAAAGGACTGCAAATGTAATATTTTGCAGCAAGTTTACAAGTAGGAAGCAAAAAATATTTAAAGAGAAGTTTGAAGCGTAACAGTGGGGCAAAAGTAAATTTACATTTTACAAATACAAAAAAAATTAAGAAAAGATTGTGTCTAGCCTATTTTTCAGGACTTTGAATTTTTAAATTCCTTGCTTATTGTTGAACCATGAATAAATTAGTTCTGTTTATAACCCTTCAAATAATTTCATTTTTTTTGTATGCGCAAAAAAAAGAAATGCCTTTCAAAGGAAATTCTAGCCCAACTTATGAAGAACTTATTTCTGCCTATCGGCAGTTAGATGCACTTAGCGAATATGCAACCCTTCTCTCTCCTACGCCAAATTTCTATTATTTGATCATCGATAAAAACAAAAACCTTTCTCCTCCAGCACCAGAAGATAAATCTCGCTCAGTACTTATGGTTATGAATGGAATCCATCCTGGAGAAAGTGATGGCATTGATGCAAGTTATCTTTGGGCGCAAGATTTACTCATGCATCCTGAAAAAATCGCATCCAACGTTACACTCATAATTATTCCAATTTACAACATTGAAGGAATGGTTAACCGAAAACAATACACCCGCTGTGGGCAAGTAGGACCAGAAAAGAAAGGTTTTAGGGCAGATGGCATGAACCTCGACCTTAATCGGGATTTTATAAAAATGGATAGCTGGATTACTGCTACCTTTGTTAGTCTTTTTAAAACTTGGAATCCAGATGTATTTATTGATACACATACTTCCAATGGGGCAGATTATCAATATACCATGACGCTAATTACCACCCAACAAGAAAAATTGGGAGGAAAAATGGCTGAGTTGGTTCATGCCGATGCCTCACGATTTCTTTATAATGATATGAAAACGCGTGGATGGGAAATGGCTCCTTATGTTAACGTGTTTGGTCGCTCTCCAATTCCAAATGGCTACGAAGTTTTTGTAGAATCGCCAAAATACTCTACAGGTTTTACTGCATTACACCATACCCTTGGGTTTGTTGCCGAAACGCATATGCTAAAACCTTATGCAGATAGGGTCAATGCAAGCTATGCTTTACTAAAATCCTTGTATACCTATACGTCCACAAATACCATCTTAATTAGGCAGGCCCGAATCTATGATAAACAAAATAGCATGTTTGAGGCTCCTTATGAAAGTAATTTCAAGGTGGATAAAAATGACTCGATTATACTAAACTTTAAAGGTTATGATTATGAATCAAAACCTAGCGAATTAGGAAGCTACCAAAGAATGTTTTACAACAGAAATAAACCAGTTTCCGTAAAAATCCCATATTTTCATAAATGCAAACCTGAATTGATTATTCAAGCTCCTGCTGCCTATGTAATTCCAAAGCAATGGCAATTAGCCAGGTATAAACTACAATTGGCCGGGGTAGAAATCAATGAATTTCCAGAGGATACCTTCCTAAATTTAGGCATTTATAGAATTAAAAACATTGAGTTTGCTAAAGAACCTTATGAAGGTCATTTCCCGCACAAAAACATTAAAGTCGAAAAAACTATGGAGCGTACGCTTGTGAGAGCTGGAGATATTATGATTCCGCTTAACCAAGGAAATTGGAAATATGTAATGGAATGTCTGGAGCCAGAAACAGAAGACGGCTTCTTTGCATGGAACTTTTTTGACCCTATCTTAAACCAAAAGGAAGGTTATTCTGATTACGTTTTTGAAGACGAAGCCAAGGATTTGCTTTTAAAATTCCCTGAACTTGCAGTTTGGTTCAACACGTGGAAATTAGAAAACCCAGATAAAGCCAATAATCAAAGAGAAGTATTAAATTTTATTTACAATCATTCTCCATACAAAGAAGCCGAATTAAAAAGAGTACCCGTTTATAGGTTAGAGGCACAGTAATTAAACCTTTTCCTGCATTTTTTCTTTGTGCTTTTTAATCTGTGCTACTAACTTATCCATAACCATATCGGTGGCAGCCTCAAAAGTGCTATTGTGTTCCTTTGCAAATACAGGATGCCCACCTACATTCATTTTTACTTCAACAACTTTATTCTCGCCCGTACTATCTTTATCCAGCCTCAGGTAAACATCGGCTTGGTTTGCGCCTTCAAAGAAGGTTTTTGTTTTTTCAATTTTTGCTTTTACAAAGTCGAGCAACTTGTGGTCGGCTTTAAAATGAATGGATTGAATTTCTATCTTCATATTTTTTTCATTTGTTGGGCAATCAGTAATACCTGCCAAATTACCTTTCGCCCGGTTTTATTTGAATAGCAGGTTAAGCTCTTGGATGTTTATTTTTATACACTTGTTTTAATCTTTCTATACTGTTGTGCGTGTACACTTGTGTAGCGCTTAAATTGGCATGACCCAATAATTCTTTGATGGCGTTTAAATCTGCACCATTGTTTAACATGTGTGTTGCAAAGGTGTGACGCAAAACATGCGGACTTCTCTTTTGTAAGGTAGTCACTTCAGATAATCTTGCCTTTACCATATTATAAATTTTCTTAGGATAAAGCGCTTCTCCATTTGCCAAGCAAAACAAGTGTGTAGCCGCCAATCCTTCTTCTCTTTTTACTGCAATAAATGCTTGCAATGCCTCGCTTAACTCATGTGTAATCGGTATAATTCTTTCTTTATTTCTTTTACCTAATACTTTAAGTTGCATGCGATAAAAATCAACATCAGATTCTTTGAGTCCAATTAACTCAGATAAACGCATGCCGGTAGTGTAATAAGTTAGCAAAATCAATTCATCCTGCCAAGTTTCTATGTTGTTTTGGGTTTCGGTTTGAACCAACTCCGATGCAAACAATTCTTTCATTGCACGCTCTTCTATAAATACAGGAAGCTTCTTTTCTACTTTAGGTGCCTGTATGCGTGTCATTGGGTTTTGCGTCACCAATTCTTCACCTAACATAAATTTATAAAAAGCGCGAAGACTAGATACTTTGCGAGCTACACTCCTAGCACCTATGCCATTCTCCATCATTTGTGATAACCAAGAACGAATGTATAAATGACTAATATCTTTGAGCAATGTTAGCTGATATACATCTAAAATATAGGTTTGAAATTGGCCTAAATCGTTCTCTAGTGCAAGCAAGGTATGTGCAGATTGTTTCTTCTCGAAACGTGCATAATTTATGAACTGTTGAATACCTTCTTGTAGCTCCATATCCTCTATTGCTTGAGGCAATTTATATAATTCAACCTTAACAAACAACTAAATAAAGTTCGCTACCAAATAGAGAAAAGTTTATATTACCTTTATTTTCTAAATATTACTATTATGAAAGCTATTATTAAAATTTCTATTCTGCTTTTTGTTTTTACATTAAGTGTTGCGTTTACCTTTAAAACTAACCCTAGTTGCTTAGGTGTGTATGGTGTTTCGAAAGAAGATCCTTCACAAATTAAACTTACACTAAAGGAAGACAATACCTTTACCTACCAAGATTTTTCATATTCGAATAATAAAATACAAACCAGCGGAACTTGGGTTCAAAAAGGAAACAAAATCATTTTAAAAAGTTCGGAATCAAAGTTGAAGTTTCATCATGTGTGGACTCTTTCTGCGAATGGTAAACAGGTGAAATCTAGAAAAGGATTATGTTATTACAGTTTATGTAAGGTTGAGTAGAATTGAATTTTTAACAGCGGAGTTTGAATCAAATTCGAACCATCAACTTACTCTGCTACCCAAACCTTTTCCACATGCAGCAACTGTTGGTTCTCTCGCTTAATCTCCACAAAATAAAACTTGCCTTTGGGCCATCCTGCCAATGAAATTTTATGGTGTTTCTCATGGTTGCTTACCTGATATACCAACTGACCTAACTGAGTATAAACCTTAATTGTATATTTTTCATGAGAAGGATGATTTTTTAGGTCAATATAGATGGCCTCGGTTGCAGGGTTTGGATAAATAAGTATATCAGAATCCTTGAATACTTGGTTCAAACCAACTGTTTTTTCATCTATATACAATTGCAAACCAGTTTGGTTTAAGCAGCCATACTCATTGCTATACTGTGCCACTAATAAAGCAGAACCAGTATTATTAAACCTTACAAGAATTGAATTGGTATCTATTCTGCTCAAAGCTGTTGCATTCGTTAAATACCAAGTATATTTTAAATTGGGAATGTTTGGCACCCCATATTCAAATGTTTTCAAAGTATCTAAGTTATAGGTTGAACCCAATATTGGCATCAATTTAGGCTTAGGGTAAACTGTTAAAGTTACAGTATCGGAGGATCGTGTGCACAAACCGCGATCTGTCGTCAATACATGATAGGTTCCTGAATGTTTAGGATAAAATACGGCTAGTTTTTCTGAGGCAATAGGTTCAAATTCTATAAACCATTGATGACTCCACCCCCAGGCAGTTTTGCTCGAAAGCGAAATGTTTCCTTCACATGAATCCTTAATGATTTTATCTAAGGTGTTTGTAAAGGGTGGACTATGCATAACCTTTATGGTATCTGTCACCCAACAACTTTGTTGTTTAGTTTTATTTATATAGTAATACCCAGCTCCTCTAGGCATGATTTTACTTACAGCCGAGTCTATCACCTGATTTTGGTAGGTCCATGTGATGATGTAAATATTGGTATCAATGGGGTTAATTGAAATACTATCTATGACGCTGTTACAAAAATCATAAATCTTCATTGCATCAGGCTTGATTACATCGTCTTTATCTATCTCAAAAGCCACAGAATCCTTGCATCCAAAAAGATCTTGTATAACCACATAAAAGTCTTTGCTGTTTTGCAAGTGGGAGGACTGTAATAAAAAGTTAGAATCAGGTCCAAAATTCCTAATCACTTGGTTCGACCCAAATTTACCGGTATAAAAAGTATAGCGATAAGTGTTGCCTAAAGGGGTGCCGCCACTGCTCGACACCTTTATACTAACCCCATTTGATTGGCAAATTTTAGTAAGTTGATTGATTTTTACTCGCGGTAAAATAAATACTGAGTCCCAAACCTCACTCGCACAGGCTTCATTTGAATCAAAATGTATAGCTGTTAAACTTAAACGAATGCGGTGCCAACCTGCTTGAGTAAAGCAATGGTTTATTACCCTGCTGTTTCTATAAAATTGATAGGTGTTAGATTTAGGAGCTGTTTCAATATAATATTGGGTGAAGTTGGTATCTAATGGATAAAGATTGGTTTGAATATAGCTAAAAGAATATTTTCCATAATTACGATTAGTCTTATTGATGAAAGCTTTTGGTTTATCTCTAACATAAATGGCAACGGTTTTGCTACTTTGTAAAGGAAAGGGGCAGCTATTATCTTTGGCAGAAATTGTAAAGTAATGAGGTAGTAAACTTGCCATGGTTCTAGGTGGAGTCCAGCAAAACTGCATGCTGTCATGTCGAGGTCCTTGCCCCTGCCTTAACGAATCAATATAATATTTTTTTAGGGTAGGAAGTATTGGATTTATTCTATGACTTGGGAAGCTTAAATAGGTGGTATCCCAAGCGGCGGTGCTATCTTTTGCGGTAAAAGTAAAACAGATTTCATTTCCTTCGCAAATTTCAAAGGTATTATCCGTCTTCGGCACCCCATTCTTATCATAAATTAAGATGTTTGGGGCAGTATTACTTGTGCAATTTTTACTGTAAAACTGAATCTCTCTTGAACTGATTCCGGTGAGCGTTGGTATGCCAGAAATTTTTCTCCATTCATAAACATCTATAGAAAGGTAACTGGTAAAAGTATCAATCGGTTTGAACCAAATGTTGCCAGAAATAGGATTCAGGTGAAATCCCAGCGGTTTCTGACTTTCATTAAATACTGCAGGGTATCCAAGGTAAGGCATGGGTACAGTTTGGCTAAAGGGAGGCTTATAGGTAACCCCTTGCGAGGGTCCGGTTCGTATGGCGCCCAAGGCATAACTTAAAGAATCTCCATTGGGGTCAATGGCGCCAAGATTATATGAAAAATCTTGCCCTGCGCAAACTAAGAAAACGGGAGCATTGGTAAAAATGGGCGATGAATTACCGTAACTCAAGCATCGATTAATAGTAGTTTGGATATAAAAATTTTGTGGGTTGCTTTGGGTTAGGGTACCGATGTTGTTATTTCTGCAGCAAGTATCAAAGCATAGGTTTACCAAGCAACAACTATCTGGTAAGCTCCTTAAATCTATTGTACCTTCAAATTTGTAAATTTCTATCCCAGGCGAAAAGGTGCCTGGAGCTCGCTGACCACAATTGGTGCAAATGGAGCTAACTAGATTGCAAAGTTGTATTGCCTCTAAACCACTGATGAAAGGAATGACATGAATGTTTTGCGAACCAAAACTTTGCCCTGCATAAGGATTTGGAGGAATGTTTGCCTCAGCAGGTACTTCAACTCCTCGAATGTTTATTTGAACGGGACATTTAAAAGATGTTGAATTTGGACAATTGGGGCAAAGTAAAGGACCTCCGCACTCTCTGTAAACACTTAATTGCAATCGATAAAAATCCTTGCCTATGATTTCATAGCTTATTTCTGCGCCAATAATTTTGACTGCAAAAACACTTGCAGAAAATATAATTCCACAAAGCAAAGACAATAAATGATAGGGGCTGATATTTTTCATTTTGTTCTAAAGACAATGCAAAAGAAAGATTGGGTTGCATGTTGGCTTTTACCAATTACCAGTAGGTAGTTGAAATGTTATTCAACTTAAATAATAAATAGTAAAATTGTAATAATAAATACATAATTTTATATATAATTAAAAATCAATATATTACAACATAACAACTTTAGATTATCATGATAAAATAAAGTTATACTTTTAATTATAATGATAATACAAAGTAACATATTTGAATATCATGATAAATTAAAGTAATTTTGGCACATGGATTTTAATAGAAGGCAAATATTAATTGATGCTGAAAGTGAAAGCGTGTTTTTGTGGGGCGCTCGTCAAACAGGTAAAAGCACCTTGCTTAAACAGTTATTCCCAAAGGCTTTGTGGTTTGATTTATTGCTTTCTGATGTGTATGAAAGGTTATCCAAACAACCTTCCATACTAAGGGAAACCATTTTAGCCAATGCTGAAAATCGCGTAGTTATAATAGATGAAATTCAAAGAATCCCAACATTGCTCAATGAAGTACATTGGTTGATTGCAAACCATAAAGTTCAGTTTATCCTTAGTGGTTCTAGTCCGCGTAAAATCATACGAGGCGGCGCAAATCTCTTAGGTGGTAGGGCTTTGCGCTGCGAGCTTTACCCCTTGGTAAGTAGCGAAATTCCCGAATTTGATTTATCCAAGGCATTGAACAATGGTTTACTACCTAGGCATTATTTGGCAAACAACGCCAAAAAACTAATCTCTTCTTATATTGGCAATTACTTGAAAGATGAAATTGCCGCCGAAGCAAAAATTAGGAATATACAGTTGTTTGCAAGGTTTTTAGAAGCTGCGGCATTTAGCAATGGAGAAATGGTGAATTACACCAACATTGCCACCGATTGCGGTGTTTCTGCGCCTACTGTTAAGGAGTATTTCCAGATTTTGGAAGATACGCTTATAGGTAGGTTTGTTCCTTCTTACCAGAAAAAGCCAAAGCGGCGGGTAATAGCTGCACCAAAGTTTTACTTCTTTGATTTGGGCATTGTTAATTACCTGCTCAAGCGAGGCGAAATTCAACAAGGAAGCGAAGTTTATGGAAATGCTTTTGAGCATTTTATTTATCAAGAAATATATGCGCATAGCAGTTATTCAGGTAAAGGATATCCCATTCATTATTGGAGAACTACTTCTCAACTTGAAGTAGATTTTATCTTAGGCGAAAATGAAGTGGCTATTGAAGTTAAATCATCTTCTACTGTAAATGTGAGGCATCTCAAAGGATTAAAAAGTTTCTCGGAAGAATATGCCACTAAACAATTGATTTTAATCTGTCATGAGCCTTTACCAAGGCTTGCAGAAGGAGTTCTGATCTTGCCTTGGAAGATTTTTTTAGAAAGGCTTTGGGCGGGAGAAATTATGTAGGGGACTCTCCATAATGACATTTTTCAAAGAAAGACTCGTTTATTTTTTTGTGTAATACAACTTAAAATATATTTTGAAATTTTAGTGTTACAGCTCGTATTGGCTAAACCGCCAAATCAAACTTCTCCTTCATATAGGGTATCCTCACTTTGCCAAATCCTTTCTTAGCAAATTTTTGTTTCATAGCATCTAAGGCAGTGGTTTCGCCATGAACCAAAAAGATGGTTTTAATCTTTTTCTTGTTTTGACATTTCAACCATTCAAATATCTCGTCATAATCTGCATGGGCAGAATAATATTCCAATGACCTTACTTGTGCATTTACCCCATACTCTTCGCCAAAAATTCTAACCATCTTCTCCCCTGCTTTTAACCTTCCTCCCAAGCTTTCTGGCGTGCAATAGCCAACCAACAAAATGGTATTTTTCGGGTTTTCGATATTGTTGGCAATATGGTGCTTTACCCTTCCGGCCTCGGCCATACCACTGGCACTAATGATAATACAAGGTTCTTTGCTGCTGTTTAAAGCTTTACTTGCTTCCACATCGGCAATGTATTTTAGGTTTTTGAACCCAAAAGGTTCTGGGTCATGGTGTGTATAGGCCACAAACTCCTCGCGGTAACATTCGGCATGAATACGCATGGCTTGGGTAGCTTTTACAGAAAGCGGACTATCTACATACACCTTCACATCGGGCATTCTGCCTTCGTTTACGGCTTTGTCTAAAATATAAATTATTTCTTGGGTGCGATCTACACTAAAAGCTGGAATGATGAGTTTCCCTTTTTTATCAATACAGGTATCATGGATAATATCCAACAATTCAGCCTCAGCATCCTCAACCAATTGGTGCTTTTTATTACCATAGGTGCTTTCACAAATCAAATAATCACATTGTCTAAAAGGCTGAGGGTCGCGTAAAATGGGGTCATTATAACGGCCAATATCTCCACTAAAGGTTATTTTAGTTTTTTGTCCTGCGCCAGACTTAATATCCAAATGAACTGCTGCACTGCCCAACAAATGTCCAGCATCTGTAAAGTGAAGGCTAATTTCATTGTCAATTTTAAGGGTTTGATTGTAGTCTAATTCATTCATTAGTTTTAAGGCTGCCTCTACGTCTTCTAATTCATATAAGGGTTCAATTAAATCTATGCCTTTATTTTTCCTGCGTTTATTGACCCATTTTAAATCAGCAGTTTGAATGTGTGCGCTGTCTGCCAACATAATTTCGCACAGAGTTTTGGTTGCTGGAGTGCAAAAAATAATACCATTGAAACCTTCTCGCACCAATCGCGGAATAAGGCCGCTGTGGTCTATATGCGCATGTGAAAGAATAAGGAAGTCTATTTCACTAGGTTCAAACCCAAACTTTCTATTTAAATCTTCTCTATTTTGAATGTAGCCTTGAACCAAACCACAATCTAATAAAATTTTGGTTCCTTTAGGAGTAGTAATCAAATGTTTGCTACCAGTAACCATTTGGGCAGCGCCAAAAAATTGAATTTGCATGCAGCAAGATGGAAAATATTTATGGTTTAATCAAAAATTATAATTCTCATTTGTTGGTGTCGGTTTAATGTTGTTTTTTTACATGATATTTAGAGAGGAGAATATGCATTTAGCTATCGCAGGAAATATTGGGTCGGGCAAAACCACATTGACAACATTGCTTTCAAAGCATTATAAGTTTGAGCCACATTACGAGAATGTTGAGGACAATCCTTACATCAGTGATTTCTATGAAGATATGCAACGCTGGAGTTTCAATCTCCAAATTTTCTTTTTGAATGAACGTTACAATACTTTATTGCATTTGCAAAAAGCAAAGAAGAACATTATTCAAGACAGAACCATCTACGAAGACGCTCACATTTTTGCACCCAATTTGCATAGCATGGGTTTAATGAGTACCCGTGATTTTGAAACCTATCAAAAGTTATTTGAGTCGCTTAACCAAACCATCAAAGCGCCAGATTTATTGGTTTATCTTAGGGCTTCAATTCCTTCGTTGGTAAATAATATTCAGAAGCGTGGAAGAGAATATGAAGACAGTATTCGTTTAGATTACCTGCGCAGACTTAACGAGCGCTATGAGGCATGGATTAGCTCTTACAAACACAAACACCTCATCATTGAAGTAGATGAATTAAATTTTGCAGAAAACTCAGAACACTTAGGTTCAATCATTAATAGAATACAAGCCGAGGTTAACGGCTTGTTTTAGTTGTTACAAACTACCCGTTCTACCGCCATCAACAGGAACGTTGATACCTGAAATGTAAGCTGCATATTCGCTTGCCAAAAAGGCTGCTGTAAAGGCAATTTCTTCAGGCCTTGCAAACCTATTCATAGGAATTTCTGAAAGCATTTCTTGATTCACTGCTTCTACTTCTTCATTTTGCTTCAAAGCTTTGCCTTCAATAATTTGTTTTAATCTATCTGTTGAGGTTGCACCTGGTAAAATATTGTTTACGGTTATACCCATTGGTGCAAGTTCTGTAGCCATGGTTTTGCTCCAACTGGCTACTGCTCCTCTAATGGTATTACTTACTCCTAAACCTTTTAAAGGAATTTTAACACTTGTAGAAATGATGTTAATGATTCTACCATAACCACTTTGCTTCATGCCATTAACAACGCCTTGAACCAAAAAGTGACTGCTGAGTAAGTGCGCATTGAATGCGCCTAAAAATTCTTCTTCCTTTGCGTTCAAAACTGGGCCAGGACTTGGACCACCGCTATTATTCACTAAAATTTGATAACTATAGTGTGCTTGAATTTTTTCTTCAATAGCTTGTTTAACTTGTTCTGGTTTAGAGAAATCAGCCACTAAAATATCATGTTTCTGTCCATCTTCACAAGGCAAATCTCTCACCATTCTTTCTAACAAAGCGCCATTTCTGCTCATCATGGTAACATTTGCTCCTAAAGCAGCAAACTGCTTGGCAATGGCCAATCCAATTCCTTTGGTGCTACCACAAACCAAGGCGTTTTTCCCTTTTAAGTCAATTTTCATAACGCAAATCTAGTCGCCTTTAGGCTTATTTTTGAATTTTAGTTCTCCAAAAGCTCATCTTGTCTTGCAGGTCCTTTTGAATGAGCGGTTTGGATAGAAAATCATTCATACCCGCTTCAAAACATTTCTCCTGATCGCCTTTCATTGCATTGGCCGTCATGGCAATAATTGGAATATCTGGTGAGCATAGTCCATATTGTCCACTTCTTATGCGCAAGGTGGTTTCATAGCCATCCAATTCTGGCATTTGAAAATCCATAAATAGCAAATCAAATGCTTCTTCTTGCATCATTTGTAAGGCAATAATTCCATTTCCGGCCAACTTAGCGGTATAGCCAAGTTTAAGTAGCATAGCAGAAGCCACTTTTTGGTTGATAATATTGTCTTCAACAATTAATATTCTTAGGCTTTCTAAATTTTCAGGTTCGGTTTGAACCAAGGAGGTATCTGAAGGTTTATCAGAAATTGGAGTAATATTAAGTACAGCGCAAAGCTCCTGAAATAAATACGAAAACTTTAGAGGCTTAAAGACTATTGCATCAAATCCAGCGGCTTTAACCTTCGCGGTAACACTACTTTTTTTCTCTTTGCTTAAAAGCATATTATAAGCAAACTTATCTGTTAACTGCAGAAGGTTATGTTCGCTCAAAAGATGCTCTTCATTAACTGGCCCCAAAAGCAATATGCTATTTTCTTTTTTCTTAGTAATGTTAACTTCATTGAGGTCTCTTAATATATTCACATCTATCCCCCAATTAATCATAGTTTCAGTGAGCGATTTTTGCAATCCCATGCATTCCTCAAATAGAAAAACTTCATAACCACTTAATAAAGTGGTGCTTTGCCAAACTTCTTTAATTTGTTCCTTTTGTTTAAGAAATTGTGCTGTAAACCAAAATGTACTGCCTTGTCCAGGTTTACTATAAACCCCCACCTCCCCTTGCATCATTTCGGTTAGTTTTTTACTAATAGATAAACCCAAACCTGTTCCACCAAAACGCCTGCTCGTGCTAGCATCGGCTTGCGTAAACGGAGAAAAAAGTTTTTTTAACTTTTCATCTGGAATGCCAATACCACTGTCAATTACCTCAAATTTAAGTAAACAAGAAATTTCACTCTCACGCAATACACTAATGTGAATTTTAACTTCTCCCTTTTCTGTGAATTTAATGGCATTGCTAGCCAAATTAATCAGAATTTGTTTGAGTTTATTTGGGTCTCCAATTAAGCTATTGGGTAGGTGTTCAGCTTCAGTAAAATAAAAATTTAAGTGTTTCTCGTTTACCCTAGCTGATAAAATATCCAGCACCTCAAAAATAGCTTGATGCAAGTTAAAATCAATTTGTTCTAACTCTAATTTACCTGCCTCAATTTTTGAAAAATCTAAGATGTCATTGATTAGGTTCAACAATATCTCACTACTTACTAAAATAGTATTTGAGAATTCCTTCTGGATATTGTTGAGATTGGTATCATTGAGTAAATTTATCATTCCAATGATACCATTTAAAGGGGTTCTAAGTTCGTGACTTATATTGGCAAAAAATTCGCGTTTGGCTATATTGGCTTGCTGCGCCACTTCAAGCGCCTCTTCTAATTCTAAAGTCCTTTGTTTAACAAGTTTCTCAAGGTTTTCTGTAAGGATTTTAAGCCTTTCATTTTGTTCATAAAGCGCAAGACTTTTCTCTTCTAAAAGTTTCTCTGCCTGAATTCGGGCATTTCGCTCTCTAAAAATCCGACGTTCCCATTTACCTTCTACTAAGTTATTTTCCATTTGTTCTAATGGTAAATTTAACTCTTTTATCTGGTAATTGTTCTTTACTCATAATTTCCCCTGATTGGTAATAGGTAATTGCACCTAAAATTAACCCATGTGCCAAATCGCCATAATGGCGCTCACTTTGGTAATATAACTCCAACGTATTTTCATCTAACAACACAGATTGAAACTTAGGCAATTCAGCATCAGGGTATAGCTTAAGTACTTCAATGTGAATGTAATTCTCAATGCTCATTAAAAAATCGATAAGTCCATTGGCACTTTGCAAAAATTTAGGGTAAGATGTTGCTAAAGTTGTGAACAAATATTCACCAAATGCTTGCAGTAAATCTGGCAAAGGAATGCCAGTTTTTTCGCTAAGCTTTCCAACCAACATATTCATTTCTTTATGGTCGTAAGTGCCAACTGCAGTATATGCACCACCACTGGAAAGGTTTTCGCTTTCAATAATTTCATCCACCATATCCATGTTAAATTTCTTTTCCACCATGGTAAGAAATTCGGTAAATATTATCCCTTTCATATGCTTATTAATTGTTGCTAAAATAATTTATTTTTTGAAAATAGTATGTAAAATACTCCTTACATACCATATTTATCAATTATTTTGCGCCATGCAGTTTTTGTATCCTGGATTTTTATATGCTTTAGGACTTGTTTCTATTCCTGTGCTAATTCACTTGTTTAACTTTAGACGTTATAAAAAAATCGTTTTTAGTGATATCCGTTTTTTAAAAGAATTTACAGAACAA
The DNA here is from genome assembly GCA_027488905.1 of Bacteroidota bacterium. GTDB lineage: Bacteria > Bacteroidota > Bacteroidia > UKL13-3 > UKL13-3 > B1. Next base: position 240,358 of record JAIYAT010000007.1, on the reverse strand, counting down.
AATAAAAAACAACAAACACTCAAGCATATACTTGTTTTATTGGCAAGAACTTTGGCCATTACAGCATTGGTTTTTGCATTTGCGCAACCTTTTATTCCTTCTAATCAACTACAATCAAGCACTTTATCAAACAAAATTAGCATTTATATAGATAATAGTCCAAGCATGGAAGCCATTGCCGAAAAGGGTTCTTTGCTAAACACAGCGAAAGAGGAGGCACTAAAACTTGTAAAAGCCTTTCCCGACAAAGATGAATTTAACTTGCTTACCAACGATTTTGAAGGTAAGCACCAACGTTGGCTCAAAAAGAAAGATATACTTAAAGAAATAGAATTGGTAAGTCCTTCACAAACCTTTAGAAATGCTGCTGAAATTCAGCTTAGGCAGCAATCACTTTTTACAGGGCAAGCAAATGGCTATAACTTTTGGCTTAGTGATTTTCAGCAAAATCTTAAATTGGATGGAAGTGTAACTTTTGATAGCACTTTCCTTCCAAAACCCTTTATTTTAGAAGCAAATCAGGCACAAAACATTTGGATAGATTCTGCTTGGTTTCCTCAACCTGTGTTACATTTAGGTTCAAACAATAAAATAAAAGTACGTATAAAAAATGGAGGAACCAGTCCTTGGGAAAACCAACCGCTGGTTTTAAAAATCGATGGCATTCAAAAGGCTTTGGTAAACCTTACTTGTAATGCTGGAAGCTCTGAAACAGCAGAAATTAATTTTAGCCTAAGTGACTATAGCCCGCATGGATTTGAACTCTTACTCACCGATTTTCCAATTGTTTTTGATGATGTATATTACCTAAGCGCTGCTGCAAAAAAAATCTTAAATGTATTGCTAATACACAACGGCGAAGGCAATAAACACCTAGAAACAGTGTTTAGCCTAGATTCTTTGTATGCATTTAGCGATATGCCAATTGGAAACCTAAAAAGTGAATTGTTTGCTGACCAGCAGCTCATCATATTACAATCACCGCAGGAAATGAGCGCAACAGTTTACCAAGAACTTGAGAAATTTGTGCGCTCAGGAGGTGTTTTGTTAGCAGTTCCTGGTGTAAAAATGGGAAATTCATTTCAAACCTTTTTGCAAAAAGTTGGGTTCGGTTTGAACCAAGCTCAAAACTCAAAACAGGTGTTTGAGAAACCAAGTCAAAGACACCCATTAATGGCTAATGTGTTTAGCAAACTTCCAGATTTGGCAGCCATGCCAACTGTTAATTCATGGTATAATTTCACCCTTAACAAGAGTCATAAAACCATTATTAGTTTAGAAAACGGACAAGAATGGCTAAGCGAGGTCGGCTTAGGAAAAGGTAGTGTTTATTTGATGGGGTCAAACCTAAATCTAGAAAGTGGAAATTTTGTGCAAAATGCCTTGTTTGTTCCGGTGATGTTAAACCTACCAATTCAAGCCATTCAAGCTGCACCAGCCTCTTTTTCAATTGGCAAACAAATAAATTTCCCACTGCCATCGGAAGCTGCTGGAAAAGTTGTTCAAATCAAAAATGAGTTAGCCGATTACAGGGTAGAAACGAGGTTACTTAACAATCAAGTTTTTGCTACATTAAATGGAATTTCTCCTAAGGCAGGCATTTACAGGGTTCTAGCCGATGGCAACGAAATTACAAAAGTGGCCTTTAACTTCCCGCGGCAAGAGTCTAATATGAAGTTTTATGCCAATGAAGAAATTGAGGCAAAATTAGGTGAGCCGTTGTTGGTTCAAACCATTGATGCCTATAGAAATACTATTTCGGCTACTGGGCAAGGAAAGGCTTTGTGGCGTTACTTCTTACTTTTGGCCCTGCTAATGATTCTTATTGAGGTATTGTTGTTGCGGCTATGGAAATAGCGAATAATCGCTATATTTGTCAAATCAGTCATTGATGGCAATGAAATTAAGATTAAGTCAGGTTCTCATTTGTGATCCCGCATCCGGTTTTAATGGAAAAGTATGTGACCTTTTACTAGAAGGTGGCATCATTCAGGCTATTGAGCCTAGTGCTTCCGAAATTATAGAAACGCCGAAAGGTTATAAAGTACTTTCTTTAAAAGGAAAGGTGCTTTCGCCATCCTTCGCAGATTTGCGTGCAGATTTTTCTGATCCAGGATTCGAATACAACGAAACCATTGAAAGTGGAAGCAGGGCAGCCTTACTTGGAGGTTTTACAGAGGTAGCAATTTTACCCTCTACCCTACCTACCCGAGATAATAAATCTGCTGTGGCTTATATTACTGGAAAATCTACCCAAGTTCCAATTCAAGTTCACCCTTATGGCGCAGCAACACAAGGTAGAGAAGGCAAAGAAATGGCCGAATTGTACGACATGAAATTGGCGGGCGCTATTGGGTTTACGGATGGAAATCGTGCAATTAGTGATGCCGGTTTGCTACTTCGAATTTTGCAATACAACAAAATATTTGATGGGCTTTTGCTGGTTTTGCCTAACGACTTAAACCTAAGTGCTGGCGGACAAATGCACGAAGGAAAAGTAAGTACCTTACTTGGACTAAAAGGAATTCCAGCCATTGCGGAGGAAACTGTAATCAGTAGAGATCTGGAATTATTGAAATATGCAGAAGGCAAAATTCATTTTTCTTGCATCAGTACCAAAGGTGCGGTTGAAATTATCAGAAAGGCTAAACGCCAAGGATTACAAGTAACTTGTGATGTAGCTGCGGCCAATTTATGCTTTACAGAGGAAGCCCTAATCAACTATGATTCAAACTTTAAAGTTGTTCCCCCTTTGCGCAGTAAACAAGACCAAAAAGCACTTTGGGAGGGAATTTCAGACGGTACAATTGATGCCATTTGTAGTAATCACCAACCCCAAAGAATCGAAAACAAAGCAGTAGAATTTGAATATGCATTTCCGGGTATGGCAACCTTATCCCACACTTTTCAAATGCTGATAGAAGCAAAACCAACAAATGTTGAGCTGGTTCAAATTATAAATGCTTTGAGCTGCCAACCTAGGAAAATATTAAACTTACCTTCATTTAAAATAGAAGTAGGCGCTAAAGCCTCCTTGGTTTGCTACCAACTAAATAACTCCAATACAATATTAAATACAGGTTCAAAATCTGCAAATAGCCCATTGATAGGTAAAGAAGTAAATACCAAAATCGAATGGGTAATCCATAACAATCAAATTTACACACAGGCATAAAATGAATATTCACCAACCCAACCAAATGGCAGTACTTGCTAGCTTAAAATCTCTGCTTAGCAATTATAATTCTGAAAAAGCTGCGGCGGCAGAAAAAGAAATCACTTCTATCATTGCAGATTACGATGAAAACTTTTTGGTTCGAGCCAAATTGATAGAAAATTGGGTAGCATCTAATGCAAGTTTTGAACCCTTAGCAGATGTTTTATTTGATTTACTTTTGGTGCATTTTCTTTCGGCAGAATCCCATATAGAAGATTATTTTGATTCTCCAGAATGGGAGCATATCGAGCAAAAGACATTAGACATGGGCTCAGAAATGCTAAACCTATTTTTATACATAGGAGAAGCAAATGAGAATGAAGTTGAAATTGGTTTAGAAGATTTCTTAACAGAGTTTTTATTGGTAGAAGAAGATGAGTTTCAAAATGAATACCGCATTTATGAAAGCTTAATTGTGAATCAAGATTTAATGGATGCAGATTTAAGCAGTATAAGGAATCTAAAAGATAGTGTGAAAGAAGATACTGGTCTAAAAGAATATTTTGTACCTATTGTTTTATTTTTCCAATACCTTGAAGATGCCTCTCAAGTAGAAACTTTAAGCCAAGGTTTGGATGCATTTGAAACTTCAATTTATCATTCATTAATTTCATTTTATAAACCTTAATGGAACCACAATTTAAAACCAACAAATGGCAAATTGTAACCAAGTTTGCTATTGTTTACTCACTCATAGTAATAGGATTTGGATTGATCCTATACATTTTTAACCTTACCATGAAAGCTGGCTGGGCAAGCGGATTAGTAAGCTTGTTGGCTTTATTTGGTTCAATTAATTATGGCATACTTGCGCATAGGAATCAAAATTTAAATGGCTTTATCACTTATGGCCAAGGTTTGGGAATTGGATTGCTAATTTCATTAATAGCTGGCATTATTCTAGCCTTGTATCAATTGATTTTTAATTTGTATATAGCGCCAGAAATGGCTACTAATTTAATGAATGAAGCTAAAAGACAAATGATAGAAGCTAATTCATCAGAAGAAGACATTGAACGTACATTGAGTATGTTTAAGAAAATGAGTGAGCCTATTTATATTGTATTGGGTGGAATTGCAGGTAGTTTTATTTTTGGATTGATAGCTTCTTTAATTATTGCTGCATTTACAAAAAAAGAAGACCCTGATTCGGCTTACAAAAATTTATAAGAATGAGTTTAAATCCTTACCAAATATCTGTAGTTATACCTTTTTTAAATGAGGATGAGTCGATTCCAGAACTCATTCAATGGATTGAAAGGGTTATGGCTGCTAGCCATTTTACCTATGAAATTATTTTAGTAGACGATGGCAGCACAGATAACTCTTGGAAAATTGTTGAGCTAGAAAGTCAAAGAAATCCTAACATAAAAGCCATAAAGTTTAGGAGAAATTACGGCAAAAGTGCAGCTTTAAATGTAGGTTTTCATGCTGTAAGCGGAGATGTTGTGATAACCATGGATGCAGACATGCAGGATAGTCCAGATGAAATTCCTGAGTTATACAGACTTATCACCGAAGAAAATTATGACATAGTAAGTGGCTGGAAAAAGAAACGGTTTGACCCAATTTCGAAAACCATTCCTACCAAGTTTTTCAATTATGTTACGCGCAAAATAAGTGGCATTCATCTGCATGATTTTAACTGTGGCTTAAAAGCCTACAAACAAGATGTAGTAAAATCAATAGAAGTATATAACGAGATGCATCGCTATATCCCTGTAATTGCAAAATGGGCAGGCTTTAAGAGAATTGGTGAAAAAGTAGTTCAACATCGCTCGCGCAAATACGGAACTACCAAGTTTGGAGGAATATCTAGGTTTATAAATGGATTTTTAGATTTACTAACCATTTTCTTCGTTTCTAAATTTGGCAAAAAACCCATGCATTTTTTTGGTGTTTGGGGAACCATTATGTTTATCTTGGGTTTTATTGGCGCCTTAACCATCGGTATAGACAAATTAGTGCATGTATATAATGGAGACACCTTACCCAGAAATATTACGGAGCAACCCGTTTTCTTCCTTTGTTTAGTGGCCTTAATTATTGGGGTTCAATTGTTCTTAGCTGGCTTTATTGGTGAAATGATTTCTAGAAATGCAACAGAAAGAAACATTTATGGTATCACCAAAAAGATTGGCTTAAATGACTAAAAAAAAAGTACTAATTGTTGGTCCGGCTTGGCCCTTGCGAGGTGGTTTAGCTACCTATAATGAACGCTTGTGCAGAGAATTTAACAACAGCGGATTCGACTGTGAAATATTGAGTTTTTCATTGCAGTATCCCAAGATTTTGTTTCCTGGCAAAACGCAGTTCTCTAGCGACCCACAACCAATTGATATCCTAATCCATTCGCGCATAAATTCCATAAATCCTCTGAATTGGTGGCTCGTAGGAAATGCCTTATCCAAAAAAAAATATGATTTGGTGGTGTTTAGGTATTGGATGAGTTTTATGGCGCCAAGCTTTGGTTTTATAGCCAGAAAAATAGCAAGTTCAGGCGCAAGAGTGATTGCGATTACAGATAATATTGTTCCGCACGAAAAGCGTTTTTTTGATAAACCCTTTACCAATTATTTTTTAAATAGTTGCAATGGCTTTCTAGCCATGTCTAAAGAAGTGCAACAACAAGCCAAAGCTTTACAGCCAAACAAAAAGGTGGCTTACGTGCCACACCCTATGTATGACATGTTTGGGCCAAAAGAGGAAAAACACTTAGCAAAAAAAGAACTAGGTTTAGAGGAAGATGTCAATTACTTGCTCTTTTTTGGGTTCATTAGAAAATACAAAGGCTTGCAATTATTACTGAATAGCCTACATCGGTTCAACCCGAAAAAATACAATGTAAAACTTATTATTGCAGGTGAATTTTATGAAGATGCTAAGCCCTACCATGATCAAATAAAGGAATTACATTTGGAGGATTCCATAGAATTACGCACTGACTTTATACCCAATAATGAAGTTGGAAAATACTTTTCGGCTGCCGATATGGTGGTTCAAACCTATACCAGTGCTACCCAAAGCGGGGTAACACAAATTGCTTATTTCTATGATAAACCTATGTTAGTTACTAATGTTGGTGGTTTGGCAGAGCTTGTGCCAGCGAAAAAAGTGGGTTACGTATGCGAGCAAAATGAAGCAGAAATAGCAGCGGCTTTAGTTGATTTTTATGAGCATAAACGAGAGGAAGATTTTGCAAAAGGAGTGGCAGATGAAAAGCAAAAATTCACTTGGGATTACTTACTTAAAACCTTATTAGAAATATAATTTAGCTATGCAGAAGGAGTATTTATCATACAATTTGAACCCGAATAAGTTGGTGCCCTATTGGTTTTTGTTTTTAGCCTTACTGCTTTTGCCTTATCTAAGTTTTTTTCTACAATATTTTAAAATTGAAGATCCTACTTCTATTTTGGGCATTGTGCAGCAACATATAGGTTGGGTAGGCTTTTTAACGTTTATCGGTTATTGTTTTTTTTATTTTCAAATTATAAAATTGAGCATACAAGGTTTATCCTTTAGAGAAGAATCACTCAAAACAAAAATGCGATTTGGCTCTTTTTTAGGAGTGGTTATTTTGGGAATCGTCTTTTCAGTTATGAGTATAGGTATTTATGTTCCTTGGTTTATACAGTTACTTATGAGTTATTTTACAAACGGAACCAGTTATAAGGGGCAAAACTTTGATTTTAAAGGAACTGGTGGTGCCTTGTTTATTATTTTCTTAAAATGGGTGATTTTACCCTCCATTGGAATTGGTTTGATAGCCTTTTTAATGGCCGATTTATTTGAAACTAATCTGGCAAATGGAGGCTCAGCGATTATAGTTTTGCAAGTATTTATACAAATCATAACTTATTTCCTTTTCATCCCTTTCTTTTATTTTTCTTACAAGTGGCGTGCTGATGTAGTATATGGCTATTATGATTTTGAAGTTAAATCTGAATTTTGGCCTTCAGTAAAGTTTATTGCTATCCAGTTGTTTTTAACCCTAATTACTTTGGGCTTTTATTTTCCGATGGCATTTAGCAAAATGGCTGAACGCTTTATCAATGAAACCCTTGCAGACAGTGCCACAGGCATTTACACATTTGAGTATGAAGCAAACCACCAAAAGGATTATGTTTTTTATTTGGTACAAATGCTATTGATTGTAGTTACAATTGGCTTTTACTACCCATGGGCCATGAGCAAAATTGGCGGATATGTGGTAGGAAAAACGGCCATGGTTTATAAGCCAGTGGTGTATGGCGAGGTGGTTTTGGTGTCAAATGAAATCGAAGAATCCTCAATTTAATATTGTTTAGATTTAGAAATATTTGCTTTAGAGTCAAAATAAGCTACTTTTGCAGTCCTTAAAAAGGAAAATCTGAAGGAAAGGAGGTGCACAATTATGATCCATATTAGCGTTAAAGAAAATGAATCACTCGATAGAGCTTTGAAGAAATTCAAAAAGAAATTCGAGAAAACGGGCGTAGTTAAAGAACTTCGCGCGCGTCAAGCATTTACAAAAGGCTGTATTGCCATGCGTCAGCAAAAGATCCGTGCCGCCTACAAGCTTAAAATGCAACAACAATCACAAGCTTAATTGCTTTTGGTTTTAATTATAAAAAGAGACTTTCCAATCGGAGAGTCTCTTTTTTTTGGCTTGAACCAAGCTGGAAAGATTTCGAAAGAATTCTTTGGAATCAAGTTTAGTCGATACTAAATGATAAGTATCAACTCGGATGATTATTTAAGCCTATTTGACAAATACGGAATCAGATTCCGTATTTGTCAAATAACAATATCTAAACACTAATTCTTAATTGCATCGATATCCTTCCAATTTAAAATTTGGGTATTCTCTAAAGCATTGTTTTTGCCCGTGTAGACCACATAAGCATTTCTAACTTCCGGATTAATTTTTTTCCAGTAGTTAATCCCCTTTACAAAGTCGGTGGTAAAAGTGGCAGCTGTTTTTATTTCAATTGGTACTACCTGCCCAGACTGATCTAATAATACGTCTATTTCGTTACCTGTGCGGTCTCTCCAATAAAACAAGTTACTACGTTGACCATTGTTGAACCTAGTCTTAAGTAACTCCAGAATAATCAAATTTTCGAACAAAGCTCCTCTCAATGGATGTGTATTAACATGCGATTCTGTTTCAAACTCTAACAAGGAGCAACACAATCCAGTATCGTAAAAATAAAGCTTTGGCATTTGTGTCAATCGCTTACCAAGGTTATTATAAAATGGTTGTAAACGAAAGGCAATAAAGCTGGCTTCCAAAATTCCAAACCAACTTAGGATTGTTTTTTGGTCAACTCCTGTATCATTTCCAATGGAGGTGTAGTTTACTTCCTGGCCCACTCGCGAAGCACAAACTTTTAAAAACCTTTGAAACATCGCTAGGTTAGTAATATTTTTAATTTGCCTAACGTCTCTTTCTACATAGGTTAAAAGATAATTTGGATAATAATCTACTGGCTTAATTTTCTTATCATATAAGCGCGGGTAACCACCATTTAGAATCAATTTGTTTAATGAAATTGGGCCATACTTACTTGCTTCTAATTCTGTAAAACTAAACGGCAATAAATGAATAAAAGCAATCCTACCTGCCAAGGTTTGAGACACACTTTCTAGTAATAATAAATTTTGTGAACCTGTGATAATGAATAATCCTACTTTATTTGGCTGATCATCTATTACGCCTTGCATATAAGATAGGAGCTGCGGAACACGTTGTATTTCATCAAAAATTGCCCCTGTTTTATATTGGTTCAAAAATGCCCTTGGATCTTTTGTAGCTAATAAAATATTATCCTGATTTTCGAAGCTTATATAGGGTTTCTTAGGAAATAATTCCCTAGCTAAGGTAGTTTTACCAGATTGCCTTGGACCTAATAAACCAACTGCTGGAAACTTTTTCGCTAGGTATTTTATTTTACTTGAAGCAACTCTTACTATCATAATACAAAGTTATATATTTTTGACAAATACGGAATCAGATTCCGTATTTGTCAAAAAATAAAAACATATTAATTTGTTTTTCAATAAATTAAAAAAACGACTCTTAAAAAATAAAATGAAATAATAAAACATAGATAGTGCTAATTTGAGTTTAAAATATACCCAAACACTATCTTAAACCGACTTGTAATACCATGTATTTCTTGGCAACTTAATTTAGGTTCAACATAAATGAATATCTTGCTTTGGAATATAACTCATCTAAATAAGACATGGCTTTAACAACTAAATATTTGAAGACCCAAATAGGAATTGTTTTATTACTTTTAACACATTCTTTATATGGTTTTGGCATTGGTGGTCCACGTCAAAGTACAACGCTAACTGAAGAACAAAAAATAAATCATTTGATTCAATACATTGAAAAATCTAATGTAATATTCATTAGAAATGGTTCTGAATACAATGCCATAGATGCCGCCAAGCACCTTCGCATGAAGCGCGAAAAGGCAGGAAAGCGAGTTAAAACAGCTAAAGAATTTATAGATTATATCGCCTCCAAAAGTAGCATGAGCGGTGAAGCTTATAAGATAAAGTTTCCTAATGGAATGATTATGCCTGTTAGAGATGTACTCTATTATGAGCTTAAAAAACTTGAATCAGGCAAAGTTGGGTTCAAACCGAATTATCTGCTTAACCCTACAAAAGCAATATCCCTGGCTTGTTAAGCAAACTAACTGTTTCTAAGTTCTCTTCGGCAATGCTATTGGGCTCGAACACATATTTGCGTTCATAGATTTTATCTTGAATATAATAACTCATCCAATACTCATTGCTTATCAAAAACAACTCTGCTTGAATTGGCTCTATTTTGACATAACTCAACGCTGGAATTTCATCTAAAAAATGCCTAAGTGCGCTAGTCTTCTTTTCTTCTCCATCAATAATGCCATATCCTTTGCTACTTACCAAAACGCCATACATTAGGTGCTGGGTATAATTAATGGCATATACATTCCAAACCATTTCCATTTCATCGTTTAGCTCGTGCACCACTGCAACCGCTACGCCTTCATAACTTTCTTGCTTAATATCTTTTAACATGCAATTGCAAAGGTAGGTTCAAACCTATTAATGCACAATTTTATTCGCACAATAACTGCTGGCAAAGGCATCTGGCTTGGCCTTGAACACAAATCCCATTCCCAAAATATAACCCATGGCATCGCTCAAAGCAGAGTTAGATTTAAATTGTGGATTGGTATTAATATCGGCATGAACTTCTAAATCTACCTCATGCTTATCTAGCAAAGGACAAATTCTATACGCAATTTGAATTGACCTGCTTACCTCTTCAATCATTCTTTCTTTGAGGGTATATTTTTGTTTGGTTCTTTCGCTTGATATAAGCATAAAACCGCCATGCTTTGGACGCACAAAAACAATTACTGTAGCATACTCGGTTACCCCTCCTGTTACTTGTGAATCTGTGCCAATACAAACTTTTAACTTATGGCCAGCTTCTTTTTCTTTGAGGATAATTTGCTCAACCTCCAGGTCTATTTCCTGTTTGATTTTTTCTCCGTTGAATTTTCTCCAGTCCATTGCTTTTTGTTTTTATAAAGCTACGAACTCAAAATTAAAATACAAGAACTATTTGGTTAACAAATGTTTAAATTTTACTTTGGAACTGTTTTTTTGAAGTCTTCGTAACAGTTCCTAATAGCTAACACCAAATCATAATCATTAGAATTGAGGATAAAATAATGCGGCAGGTTGCAAAACTTCTTGAACTCGGCCACCCGTTTGGCTTGAATACCCGTGGCTCTTATCACCAAATCATCGGTGTATTTATGGTCAACCATTTCTTGTTCATAATACAAGGCACGCAAGCGCTCAATTTTTTGATATTGGGCTAACCTCGAACTGCCTTGCGAGAGCAAATCGCTGAGGGGTGCACCGGTATACCCAAGAATCCAAGAGCGCTGGTGGTTATAATCATTTAAAACTGGACTGGTTTTTAAGATTTTTGCGGCAGCACGAGCCACACTGTCTCTTTTCTTTTGGTTATAGTTTACCTCGGCTTCTTTGAGTTTGTACACCGTAGATTTCATGCGCACGCGAATGGGGTCTGTGAGGTTATTAACCACATATTTCTTCACAGGCAATATGTAATTTTGGTAGCCAATCACAGAAAATACAAGTGTATCATCTTCTTGCACACGAATACCAAAAGCGCCAAACCTATTGCTAATGTAGCGCTCCCCAGAAGGTTTTTTAAGAATATTGGCCAAAGGAATGGTGTTGGTGGTATCGGCACCTAGAATGTAGCCACGTAGCAAAAAGCCAGTAGGCACTTGTTGGGCTTGGGTTTGGGCTGAACCAAAACCAAGTATGAAGAGCAGAAATAGGGTTGTTATTGATTTCAATAGGGCAAAGAAAAACAATAAAGCGTAAAAGTTTTACTTTTCATACCTTAGATGGTGTAGTTTCGTTGTAACCTGAAATTTAATTACATGCAACCGCCCATAAAAACCCCTTACAAAAACTCCTATATATTAGGATTGATACTTATTGCAGCTTCGTTCTTGATTTACATATTACAGCAATTCACTCCCAAGTCTAGCGACACTGTTTTTATTTGCTTTTTGTTTAATGACTTAATGAGTCTAATCTACCTTTTGCACATTTGGTTTGGCTTTGCTGTTCATCGCCATCCCGAAACGGGCAAGCGCATTGCCATTCCGTATGCCTGCTGGGTTAATTTTGTATTGTTGTTTACCATCAGTGCTTTTTCTTTAAATACGCTTATTCCTGTTTTTGCAAGGTTTCCATGGTGGTTAAGTTTATATGTTTTTGCCAGTGCGGCGTTTTTGTTGAGCTTTCCGTATTTGCAGATGTTAGGCGCGCGAATGCGCGCCTTATTTTACGTCCTAGCAGGAAGTGCTACAGTGCTTACCATTTACCTTAATCTATACCTGCTTCCATTAATGCCTTTTGGCCTTTTGGGTAGCTTCTTTTTCCTAATATCTACCCATACTTTTGTACCCTTGTTCTGGGGCTTACTCTTAATAAGCGCCATCCGCAAAGACCAACAATTTCTTTGGAAACCCTACCTCATTGGTTTGGTTACGCCGCTACTTATCCTAAGCTTTTGGCTGTATCAATGGCATTCGGTTCAAACCGAAATAAAAGACATTAGCGCAAAAAATTACCTCAGTAGCCAAGCACAATTGCCCTTGCACATTGCCTTGGCGCAGCAATTAAGTTCCCATCCTATTGCCGACGAAATTGCCTTGTCTTCGCACATCTCTCAACGGTTTTTTGAAGACGGTTTTGGGGTAAATGCCAATGGCGATCGCAAATACCATAACCCTTTGGCAATTATTGGCAATGCTTTTTTTGGAAGCCCTTCCCTCGATCAACAAACAGCTTTGGCACTAATAAATATTCGCCGCGACCAACGCCATAAAACAGACGAACGCCTGTGGAGCGGCAATAGCCTTATTACCCAAAGTGTGAGCACCCAAATAAAAGTGTATCCAGAACATAGATTGGCCTACCAAGAGAAAATTCTTACCATCAAAAACCAAGGCAAAACCTCGCAAGATGTGTTGTTTGTTACCGAAACCCAACAAGCCTATTATACCTTTCACCTACCCGAAGGTTCCATTGTTACCTCCCTATCTTTATGGGTAAATGGCAAAGAAGAAAAATCTAGGCTTACCACACGTCAGCGTGCCGACTCTGCTTTTAATACCATTGTAGGGGTTGAACGCAGAGACCCTGCCATTGCCCATTGGCGCGAAGGAAATAGGGTAACCGTATCTGTGTTTCCTTGCACAAGCAAAGAAGACCGCGTGTTTAAAATTGGATTTACCTCCCCGCTAAAATACCAACCTGGCAAGCTTTTGTTAGAGAATGTTTGGTTCGAAGGACCACTTGCCAAACATGCACGCGAAGCGCTAACCATTCAACTCATGACGCCTGCGGTTATATCAAATATGCCCGATGCATGGCAGCAAGAGTCGGATCAAACCATTAGCTATGCTGGAGATTATTTACCAAACTGGAGCTTGCAGTTAAATGAGGTACCACTTAGCACCACCCCTTTTACCTTTGGCAACATACGCTACCAGATGGCTCCTGCAACAGCAAAATTAGCACCCTTTATTGCTAAAGATGTGTATATAGACCTAAATGCTCATTGGACCTTAGAAGAGTTTAAAGCTACACTCGATATGCTTAAAGGAAAGCAGGTGTATGCCCTAACCCATCAAAAAGAAGCCATTGCCCCCGACCAAGTAGAACGCATTTTTAAGAAGTATAAAAACTACCAATTTGGATTGCCTTGTTTATTCCAAATTAAAAACCCACAACAAAGTGTCCTTATTACCAAAACCTCTCACAGAAGTCCAGTATTAGACGACCTCAAAGGATACGATTATGCCCAATACCTGCAAACTTGGTTGCAACAACATCATGGCAAGTTAAGAGTTGTGAATATAGGCGAATCCTTTTCGCCTTTCTATAAAACCCTCAATGAGCTAAGGTGCATTCAGTATCAAGCCATGGACTTAAACTTTGTGAAGGCTTACTTGAACCAGAACTCATGGCCTTCGATGCCCGAGACCGATTCCTTAATTTATATCAAAGAAAGTGGTTTGTTTATTACAGCAAGCCAGCTGCCAAACAATGAATTAAGAAGCGCAAATGTTTCAAATGCATCTGCACCCGACCATCTCATGCGTTTGTATAATTACTCGCAACTCATGCGAACTTTGGGTAGTCATTATTTCGAAAAACAAAAGTATGAAACCGCCTTATTGGGTATGGCAGAAGCGGCCTATGTGTTAAGTCCGGTTAGTAGCTTGTTAGTGCTAGAATCTGAAGCCGACTATGAGCGTTTTGGAATTAAAAAGAACCAAAACTCGCTGGGCAATGCCGATTTCTTGGAAGGTGGCGCTGTTCCCGAGCCGCACGAGTGGGCCTTAATAGGAGCCTTACTATTTTTGTTGTTTGTATATTGGAGAAAACGCCAAAGTGCACCTATCGCTTAATTTAAAAAAGTGGCTACCACCTTTGTTGGCCTTGGCATTTGCGGTAATGGTAAATGCTCATTATTTATTATTAAGCTTTCAGGTGATGGCTGCTCTATTGGTGGCACCGTTTATTTTTCGGTTTGAACCAAACACCCAAAAAAGCAAACACTACTTGTGGCTTACCTTGCTTTTTACTACTTTATTGGGCTTACTAAAACTGCAGGTATTTGCCTATTTGGCTTCGGGTTGTTTGTTGCTATGGGTTTTGTCTTTAAGCTTTGGATTTATGGGGTATCTGCCCTTGGCTTTGTTGTTGGCTATGTCGCCTGCTTTGTATTATGTGGTGAATATCTTTTCGTTTCCTATCCGATTGTTGTTAAGCGAATGGAGTGCAGCCTTATTAAGCTTTGCAGGCATTTTGGTTCAAAACAAAGGAAGCTATTTTACGCTTGGCAATGGCTTTTCTTTTTATGTAGACGAGGCTTGCGTTGGACTAAAAATGATAGGCACTGGATGTTTGGGAGCTGTGTTTATACTGGCTCAACAAGAGCAAAAGAAAGGTGTTTTTTATAGCTTCTGGCAGTTGTTTGTTTACGCGTTAATGGTAGTTGTTCTATTATTGTTGAGCAACCTATTTCGAATTATGGCATTGGTGCTGTTTAAGTCGGCGCCACAAACCCTCAGTCACGATTTAATTGGCATTGCCAGCTTAATGGTTTATACCTTTTTACCTATGTACCTCATTGGTTTGCGGTTTGAACCAAAGGCGCATAATCCAGCAATGGAAGTGACGGTGAATTCTAGTAAATATGCTTTGGTACTATCTTTTTTATTAGCGGTAATGATAAGTATTGGTTGGATATCGATAGCCATGTTTAGGCAAGACCAAGCTTTGGAGGAATTACATGTGAAGGGATATATAAAAAAAATGCAAGCAGAAGGTGTGGTGCAGTTAAGTAATGACAGCGTGTTGATATATCTTAAACCAAAGATGCGACCTTTTGAAGGAGGACATCCGCCACAGATATGCTGGCGTGCCTCGGGATTTAGTTTAAAAGAATTTAAAGCCACAAACATTGGGAGCTTGCCAGTAATGATGGGTTGTTTAGAGAAAGAAGGACAAAAGCAATATACCGCTTGGTGGTATGACAATGGGCAAAGGCAAACCAACAGTGAGTGGGCATGGCGCTTAGATGCCGAAGGAGGATATAGAGTGATTAATGTAAATGCCAGAGACAGTTTAACATTAATACAATGGTGCCAAGCGTATGCTAACAAAGAAAAATGTTTGTTGAAATGCGAGTAGAGCGTGTATCTTTGTAGGCTAGTTCTTTAATTCTGGGGCTGACCGGTATTGACGGGGTGATTGATTGGCATGTAAGCATGTAGTGCATTGGACAGTTGGCACTATAATATCAATTTCCAAAACCATAGTTGGCGAAACTCAATTCGCAATGGCTGCCTAATCAGGAAGATTACGCGATGCCTTCGGTTCGGTAGTACTTGTCTTGTCGTATTGCCAATAGAACCGTCATCAGACAAGGTCTTTTTGCAGTGTGGTTACTGGCTGTAAAGAGTATTTAGTAAATATAGTTTGGGTTGGTAAGCACAACAACCTGCCCAAGCCGAAAACAATGTTGCGCTAAACGTGTAGAAAGCGTGACCATTGCACCTCCGGACCAGGGTTCGACTCCCTGCAGCTCCACTGATTTCCGTAAGGAATTTCACTTAAAATCCTGATTATCATTGATAATTGGGATTTTTTTTTGGTTTTTTGGGTCATTTGATACGACTTAAAACGCCATAAAACGACAATTTCATTTTGCAACTTGTGACGTGATTTGTAAAAACACAAAAAACGTCACAGGTTGTCGCTCAATGTCGCGTTCTGTCCCGTTTTGTCGCTTGACAACTCGGAAAAATGTCACCATTATTGACCCAAAAATGGGGGGCCATTTTAAAAAACTTAAAGATGTCGTCAAGAACAACTTTCAGATTGATGTTTTACATCAATCGCTCTCGCCCAACAAGAAATGGCGAGTGCCCAATTAACATGCGTGTTACCATAAATGGTAAATCGCTTGCAATTTTCACCAAACTCAATGTTCATCCAGATTTATGGGATGGAAAGGTTGGTGTATGTCGAGGTAAATCGAACATAGCGATGGATGTAAATCGCTACTTGGAAGATTTTAAATCAAATGCTTACCACAAATATTCATCACTTAATGGATTGTATGACCATTGTACTCCAGAATTATTACGTGATGCTATATTATGCGTAAACACCTCCAAAAGCAGAAGCCTCTGCATTATCTGGGATGACCATTTGGCCGACCTTAAACTTATGATTGGTAAAGAGACCTCCTATGGAAATTACCACAAGTACAAAACCGCTTTACGTTACATGCGCCAATTTTTAATGGAAGAATTGAATGTGCCAGATGTTCCCATTAAATTAGTTAATCGCCAAATGGTGGTAAAATTTGATTTGTTCCTACGCACAAAAAAAATGTGCTGTCACAATACCTCCATGAAATACTTGCAAAATTTCAAACGCATCGTTCGCATAGGATTGCAAAATGGTTGGTTACAAATTAATCCCTTTGCCGATTTCAAATTATCGCTTCGTGAGGTGGATAGGCCTTACCTTACTGAAACAGAATTGCAATCAGTTATGGATTTGGAAATTTTGATGCCCAGGTTAGAGTTGGTTAGAGACTTATTTGTTTTCTCTAGTTTTAGCGGCCTTTCGTATGCCGACCTTTTCAAATTGAAGGGATCAGAACTAGAGCTGGATAACAAAGGCGTTTTATGGATAAAAACTAGGAGACAGAAAACAAAAGCTAAGTCACAGGTTCCATTGTTGCATGTACCAACCTTCATTATCGAAAAATACTGCGATTTAAGCATTTTAAGAGCCGAGGACAAGGTTTTGCCAGTAATTAGCAACCAGAAGCTCAACGCATACCTAAAAGAGATTCAAACGCTCGCTAGGATAGAAAAAACGCTAACCTTCCATGTAGCACGACATACGTTTGCAACTACGGTAACTATGATGAATGGAGTTCCTATCGAATCTGTTGCCAGAATGATGGGACATAAAAGCATCAGAACCACGCAGCATTACGCCAGAATAGTGGATGCCAAAATTGGAAATGATATGACTGAATTGGCAAGTAAAATCGGAGCCAGGTTAACCTTATCTCCAGCCATGCAAAGCCACGTAAGTTAATTTTATTAATGGAAGGCTCACCCAAAAGAGCAAAAACATACCAAGTATCAAAATTCAAAAAATGGGGGTGTTAAAACTTAAAAAAATAACACCATGAATGAAGAAACTTTTAAAGTGCGAGCTTACGGATTTGGTGAGCTCGCACAACTATATTTTCCTAATATTACTCAGAAAAGTGCCAGTGCGCAGTTACGTAAGTGGATTTCAAATCCCAATACACTAATTAAAAAATTAGAAAAAGCAGGATACAAACCCGGTAATAGGTTATTAACTCCAGCTAATGTAAAGATTATTATTGATGAATTTGGGGAACCGTAGTTCAATAAAACTTAATAATTAAAGAAGGTTTTGGAATATTTATTCATTATTAATATTGTCAATGAAACCACGTTTAAATTTTTAAATTATAGGTGTAAAAACTCGAATCTGCTTAAAGTGCTAGTATTTCTATTACTTATTTTTAGTTATAATCCCTTATTTAGTCAAGGACTACTCCTTAATCCAACCTTTACAAAGCCTAATATTTGTTCAGAATACAATAAGCCATGCTGTTATAAGGCCTGGTATTGTATTGGCAATATTTCAAATCCAGAAAGGCTAAAGAATGGCAAGTTAGTTCTATGCTACCGCCCTTTTCACGCAACAAAACCTTAGCTGTTACCCGCTGGCGTTATGTTCACCGTGTCGCTGTAGACCTTTGTCGCTTTTGATTTATGCCGTCCTGTCGAGTTGCTTTTGTGTCGGTTGTTGGTTGAGTATTTTTTAGAAGTGAAGGAATTTTTTAATTCAATTTTATTCGGGCAGGGAAAAGCACACTTATTTGCAAACTTTGGTCAGAGGGTTGATTTGAGCGGTTTGCAAATGTATGTGCTTTTGTGTGTCTGCCTATTTCGATAATTTTAATATTCGGAATGCTCCTCGTCCAACGAGAATAAAAACAATAGTTCCGATTATTAAGTCGGGATATTTTGAATTTGTAAAGTAAACCAGTCCGCCTGCAATGATTACGCCTATGTTTGCAATTACATCATTAGAAGTAAAAATCATACTTGCCTGCATATGTGCTTCTCGGTTTTTACTTCTTTGCAATAGATATAAACTTGTCGCATTACCGATTAATGCAAGTGAAGAAATAATTATCATTGTCTGAAAAACGGGAACTTCTTCCAGCCCAAGAAACCGTCTGATTACTTCTCCTAAACCAAATACAGCGAGTGTCATTTGAAAGTAACCACCAATTTTTGCAATTTTCTTTTTACGTAGAATAGTCCCGCCAACCGCAAAAAGAGCAAGTCCATAAACTATACTGTCGGCAAGCATATCAAGACTGTCAGCGACAAGACCCATTGAATGGCTCAAAAATCCTGTCAACATTTCAAGAATAAAAAAGAAAAAATTAATTGATAAAACTAACCATAGAAGTTTTCGGTCTTGCGAGTCAGTTGGCTCAAAACTGGCTGCCGAAACATTGTCAACAAACTTGGTATCGAGCTTTAAACTGTCAAGTGCAGATAATATTGAGTGATAGCTGTCAGTATGATAAACTTCAAGTTTGCGGTTTGCAATGTCAAACTGCAATGATTTTATATTTGAAAGTTCTTCCAATCTTAAACGGATAAGATTTTCTTCCGATGGACAGTCCATTTTGGAAATATTGAATGTCGTTTTTTGCATTTCCATAATTTTATAGTCTAAATTTTATTCCTCCGTTAATTAGAAAACCATCAAGTGGTGCGTAAATGTCTTTGAAAACAGGATTAGTTACTGTTCCTGTATAAATGCTGTCAAAGCGAGTTTGTCTTACATCTAAAAAGTTTTCAAAATTGATGTAAAGAGAAAGCTTCTCCCAAAATTTTTCAACCATAAAACCGCAAATCACATATTGTTTTCCTGTTGTTCCGTCACTTAATTTTTGAGGACTGAAATAATATGCTTCTAATCCTACTTTCCATTTTTCTTCTACTTCATACATCAAGATTGAGTTCAGGCGGTGTTTGGGTGTTAATGGATTTTCAATAGCTGTCCCGTTTTGATGTAGTCTTATGTCGGTATATGTATAGCCTATAAACAACTTGAAATCTTCATAACCGATTTTAATGTTTGTTTCTGTTCCTTTGGTGTCAATATTTCCATTGGCATTTATAAATTGATACAAACCATTTGTTTGTGGTTGAAGCAGTAACGGTTTATCTAAATAAGTGTAAAAGAAAAGCTGATTGATACTGAAAGTAATTTTGTTATCTGCAAATGACGTTCGATAATTAAAATCAATATTTCCTCCGTAACTTTTTTCTAATTTATTAGTGTTGCTGTTAATTGCCAATACATTTCGATATTGAATTCTTTCGCTTTCCTCTGTAAATATGGTCGGTGATTTATAACCGAAACCACCACCAATTCTTGAAGTCAGTTTGGGAGTAATTTTGAATAAAGCAGAAATTCGGGGAAGAAAAGCAAAGCCATAATCAACAACATAGTCCGTTCTAAAACCTGTTTCAAGATTCAGCCATTTAGTTGCCTTCCAAATATTTTGAATAAATGCACCCGTAGTTATTAGCTGGTAATTACGAAGTGGCAAAGTGTCAATTTGTTTTTCTTGGAAATTATCAGTCCATAGATTTAAACCTACAATCCATTCAGATTTTTCCTTGCTACTGGAATAAGTGGCTTCGCTGAATGACGCTAATTGTGTTCCGTCAAAGCTATATTGGGGAATACTAATTTTACGGTTGAAATAACTAACACTGTTTTTAAAACTAAAACGGTTACTATCGTTGAAATTGTGGTCAAAAGTCAATTGCGTTGAATAGCGTTGAGTTTTGTTTTCTTCAAAGTAACTGTGTAGGCTGTCGCCATTGCCCTCAATGTAACGAATGTCCCCGCCAAGACGATTTTCAATTGTTGAATTAATACCAAAATTTAATTTTGACTTTTCAGTAAAATATAAGAATAGCTTAGGATTAAAAACATAGCGTTCAAATTTAGGAATGGCAGTAAGGTCAATATTTGCAGGGTCGTAAGCCCAGTTACGATTATGAGAAGCAAAAATAGTTGTGCCCACTTTTTTGAAACGCTGTCCGTAAAAACCGTTTAAATCAAATCCTTTTCCCGAACTTCCATTGAGATGAAATTTCAATTCCCTTTCGTTGGTTGGAGTTTTGGAAATTAAATTTACCAGTCCCGCAATTGCTCCACCACCATATAAAGTAGAAGCCGAACCTTTTATTAATTCCACTTGCTTTAAGTCTAAAGGCGGGGTTTGAAGCAAACCCAAGCCACTTGCAGCGCCAGAAAACAAAGGGAAACCGTCTTTTAAAATTTGCGTGTAACGTCCGTCAAGTCCTTGAATTCTTATACTTGCATTTCCACTTGTTGCTGATGTCTGTTGCGTTTGAATACCTGTGCTTTCGTTTAGCAACATTCTAATATCGCCCGATTTCATATTTCCTTTTTCTTCTAATTCTTCTCCTGCAATAAATTCAACTCTCGTAGGAATATCTTTAATTGTCCGTGTGCTTCTTGTTGAAGAAATAACCACTTCCCCTATTTCATCTGCTTCGGATTTCAATAGTATTTCAATGGGTTCGGAATTTGTCACAGGAAAGTCGAATGTATCTTTTCTCTCTTGATAACCAATATAACGAAATTCAATTACCTGTTTCCCGTTTGGAATGTTAGTCAGAGTTACAAGTCCGTTATTATCGGCAGTTGCACCGTTTGTTGTGCCGTCTAAAATGGCGGTAGCACCAATTAACGGTTCCTTTGTTTCGCTGTCTTTGAGAATAACCTTAAATGTATTCTGTGCAAATACAGCATTTATGTTTAATGCTACAAGAAGTAGCAAAATGATTTTTAGTTTCATTTTGAATAATATTAATATTTGTAAAATGATGATTAGCGGTGCGAAGCACCGAATAAAATAATTTGTGGCTTCGCCACAATAAACATTAACTTATTTTGGGCGGTTGCCAAATAGAAGAATGAAACTCCGAAATAAAATTCTGGTCTTGAACAGAAATCTTTTTTTCGGAAATAACAATACAGGCTTTTAAAGAGAATGATAAAAGAGAAAAGGTAAAGCCGCTGCAAGTTCTACAACTTAAAAATGGCGAACAACAGTCGCTACAACCTTGTTCGTCCTGGTCGCCTTGTGATTGTTCAGTGTGATTAGATTGGTTTAGGCATTTGTCATCCAAATAGCAGGGAACTGTCGCCAAGAGCAACACATAAGCAGCTATTATGAAGGATATTGATTTCACGGTGCAAATTTAGTAAAAGCGTTGGATAAATTCTACTCTTATGCAAGCTTTTGTTGTGTGTCGGCTTGTGTGACTTGCAAATGTGTGCAATGCGAGTCGGCTAAAAAATTGAATTAAAAAAATGTGGTGGGGAAAAATAAAAAATACAGAAGGGTCGGTTTGAGTGTCAGCAAAAGGTATGCTGGTCTGTGTCAGTTTACAGCAAATTGTCCGCTTTTTAAAAGCAAGATTCATACTACACCCTTTTACACCCCCTTAGGCCTTAACACACCCTTTTACGCCCTTTGGCCATTTAAACATTTTCGAAGTTTGTTCTCACAAAGTCAAACTTCATGTCACAAGAAGCCCATACAGTAATCTTTACCACCCTATCTGGTGTAATAGGCGGAATCACTAAAGCCGTTAGCGCGAAACCGCTTTTGCTTGCAATCACTTTTGGTGGTTTAAGCACAGTGGTTATTTATGCTGCTGCTTCTGCTGCCGCTGGATATGTTGTAAAAAAGCTGCTAGATAAACTCTCCAAAGAAGTTTCAGAATATTATGAGAACCGTAAATCTAATGACAATGAATAAACTCATTGGCATAGGTATATTCGGAGCTGTGGGATTGTTTTTCCTTCGTATGGTAAAGGCACAAAACGTGTCGGATAATTCTACGTTTAAATTAGCCAACCCAAGGATTCATGATGTAAATCTGGGTGGCATTTCATTTAGAACCGAAATAGCTGTAAACAACCCTACCAAAGATAGTTTGAATATGACTAAACCAGTGGTTTCTCTCTGGTCAAATGGTAAGGTATTGACCCAATCCATTGCTGAAAATAAAACTATTCAAATTAAGCCCCTTTCGGTATCTAATATTGATACAATTGAATTGATAGTGCCTTGGACTTCCCTTTCAAGTGTCATTAGTGGAATTATTACTCAAATCCCTGCACTCATTAGTGCCTTTAAAACTAAGAAGCTTTCCAATGTACTAGCATCTTTGAACCTACCGCTAGAAATGTCTTTTACGACATACGTTAACGGCATTTTTCATCAATCACCTCCTCAAAAATTTCAAGGATGAAAAAGTGCTGTGACAATCCTAATATAGCTGTTACCAGTGGCTACCGTTCTATCCAGGATGGAAGTCGCTTTAACGCTTATTTTCCTCCGCCAGAGGAACGCGATCGCATTATCATCGATGATGGTGAGGTGACCGATACCGTAGAGTTAATGGAGAAAGTTGTTTGGAAATACCTTGACGACACCAGGCGACTAGCTCCATTGCTCAAGCGGGCATCTACTATTGAAACTTGTAAAGCAATCTGGGAGTTTGTCTATTCCTACATTCAATACAAGCTCGACAAGCGAGGCCTTGAACAATTACGAAGGCCAGCTCGCACATGGGCAGAACGTTCAACTGGCGTTGACTGCGATTGCATGAGCATTTTTGCTTCATCTATTCTTACCAACCTACAAATCCCTCATAGCTTTCGTATCACTAAATACTCAGGTGATACATGGCAACATGTTTATGTGATAGTACCACTGAGCGATTCAAAAAAGTATTGTGTGATTGATAGCGTGATATCGCAATTCAATTACGAAAAAACCTTCACCGACAAAATGGATTATGCTATGAATTTAAAAGGAATCAATGTAGCTGTACTCAGCGGCATTTCAGGCAATGACTTTCACGATGCAGTCATGGCTACCTCACTTAATGGCTTTGGTTTGGGAGATACTTCCAGCCAAGACGACCTAGATAAGCTCTACCAAAACTTGGTTGCCACTAGAAACGCAGTGGCTCAAAACCCTGGGTTGGTTTCCACAGTGGATGATCCCCAAGCATTGCTAAAGATGCTTGACTATGCTATTCAATATTGGTATACCAACAAGCGCGTGGAGGCTTTGGATATCTTAGCTAAAAACGAGCAACAGCTCAACTTGAAAAATGGGCTTCAAACAGTAAATGGAATTGAGCTAGACCCAGATGATTTAGCCTTAAGCGGACTTAACATCAAAGGCTTTTTTACCAATGTAAAAACAGCGGTTACCACAGTTGCCAATAAGGTAGGAAACAAGGTTGCAGAAGTAGCTAAATCGGCTGTAAAAGCAGTAGTTAAATTCAACCCACTTTCTCTTGCTGCAAGGGGTGGCTTTTTGCTGGCATTAAAACTCAACCTTGGCGGAATAGGTTCAAAACTTAAATGGGCTTATGCCACAAAAGAGCAAGCAGCTGCAAAAAATGTGAGTGCAGACACTTGGCAAAAAAGTAAGAACGCTTTGGTAAAAGTTGAAGCGCTTTTTGCAGATAAACTCCAAGGCGATAGAACTGCCTTAAAAAATGCCATTCTAAACGGCAAAGCAGGAAATCTATCTGGCTATGTGGATGGATACGCCTTAGGTCAATTAGGCCAATTGGGCGATCCTGTAACTGCTACAGCTATTGCCGCGGCTACACCTGTAATTATTGCTACCATCAACATTTTAAAAGAAACAGGTTTGATGGGCAAAAATGAAAATGTGGATGTTTCAAAAATGCAAAGTGAGGCCGCAGCTGATCCAACTTCTGCCACAATTGCAGCTCAGATTCAAGCAAACGAAAATGCTCCAGCTGTTGTGCAACCCATGACACCTGTTTTAGTTGCACCTGCTAATCCAGGTGGCAATTACTCAGAAGTATATCCTGTTGCCATGGAGCAATCAAGCGCGGCAGCACCAAGCACAGGAGGAATTTTAAACTTCATCAAACAAAATCCAATTCCTGTAGCCATTGGTGGAGCCATTATAGGATATGGCATTTATAAAGCCATGGCACCTAAAAAGACTGCGAAAAAATCAGGCTTATCAGGCACGGGAATTAAAAGAACCAAGCATGGCAAAAACAGCGGGAAGCCAAAGCAAACCAAAAAATCAAAGATTAAAGCAGTCAGATTATTCTAACCCATAAATAACCAACGATATGGCAACCAAAACAAAAACCAAATCCAAAACCAAAGTCAGTGGCCAAGCTGTCATGGATGAAATCAAATCCTTGGCATTGCTCACAGGTGGGGTCGTAATTGGCTCTATTAGCGGCAAAATGATTGACAAGATACTCAAAGTTGACCCAACCATAACAGGGCTCAATGTAAAAGCATTTGTGCGCCCAGCGGCTTTAATTGGAGCAGGCGCAGCTGGTAACATTTTCCTTAAAGACCCTAACATGAAATTAATCGCCACAGGTATTGGCGCATCAGGGGTTTTATCGGGCGTGAAAGTGGTGCTTAAAAAAGACCTACTTGCTGGCCTTGATAATTTCACTTTCAATGGCATCAGTGGATTTTTGGGTGAACCTACCGTTTACCGTGAACCAGTGAATCTTTCTGTTGATCGCTACAATCCAGATTTGCCAGCTCTTTCTTCCAGTAAAGAATTTCCTTCAAGAGATGAATCAGGTGAATACGCCTTGGAAGGAAGCCCTGTATTTTTTGAAATCATTTAATCACATCCCTAATCCCATAAATTATGCCAACTCTCGGACAAATTGAAGCCAGCGAATACAATTTGCTTGGCGCAATGTCGGAAGACGATTTCTTGGAAGCTCTTAATTTGAGCGGTCCAGCCGACAAGAAAAAGCTGTTTCGTAAGATTCAGACCCAATCCAAAGCCACCACCTCAGCTACTAGCTCACGCTCTCGCGCTGAGTTTGAAAAGCGCATTGCTATGCTACCAAAAGAAATTCAGCAAGGTTTAGCTAACCAAAGCTTGCAAGCGGTGGATACAGCCTACTATGTGGCTCGCGCCATTGGTGGCTCTAAAGTAATAAAGATGTTCAAGGACGATGACAACAAAGTGGTTGGCCAGTCAAACATCTCTAGCGGTAAATTAGAAAAAGGAAACTATTTCCTTTTGTATGGTATCACCTTACTAGGTGCTGTCGGTGAAGGTACAGACAACCCTGGTACAGTAAACTATGATATCATCCCAGATTACGTGCGCAATGGTGAGTTTGAGTTCAAAGCCAACGGAACTGTGCTTGTACCAAACACGTCTTGTGAGGTATTCCAAACAGAAGGTAAAGATAATTTCAAAGGGCTGTTTGTACTAGATAACCCAAAAATCATCCGCGACCAACAATCCATTGAGTGCAACCTTGAATGGTCTGCCAATGCTCCAGAAAACTCCTTCTTGAAAGTAATTTTAAGAGGCACAGCTGTTATCAAAGCATAAACCATAATCCTATCCACCACCCATGAAAAAGCACAAGTTTCAGCAAATCAGAGTTACTGTTAACAGTCCTGGAGAATCATTAAGACTATCTGCGCAAACCGACAAGCAATATGCTCGGATAAGAGGTATATACGTTTCGCTTCCTCAGGAAAATCTGATTGCTGGAACTATGCTTGGACTAAAGGTGAACAATCAAGAAGTCTTTGAAGAACTTCATGAAGTAAAGCTTCTAACCAGCGGCAATCAGGTTGCCCCCAACCAAAAGTTCTTCTTGTTTGAAGAGCATTTAGACGCTGGAGGAAGCTCTATTGAAGGACGTCTTACAGATGGAGCTACTGCGGAAATAGCAGCAGGTGACCTCCCAACTGAGGGCTATCCATATGAGGCAAAAATTTATTTGTGGCTTACCAACGAGAATTGAGATAATGGCATTTATACGCTATAATATCTTGCGATTTCAGGTTGAGTCCAGTGGTCAAACCATACACATCAATCACAAAATTCCTGCATACCTAAAAAGATGCACAGGGTTTTTAGTCAAGCACACTAAGGGGCTTCGCTCCGATAAGTATCTTTCTGAAATAGGTTGGTTAAACCTGCAATTTAACAACCTAAAAGAAAATGCTATCGCAGCCGTAGTTGCTTGTCCAGCTTTAGACGAGGTTGATGATAAGTATGATTTTCAAGCCCTGGAAATAACTCTAAAATCTGGCGCACTGGTCAGTGGTATTTATACAGATACCACCCCTATAACCAGTTTTTCTCCTTACAGCATCAGTGTCTACTTTAAGTGCAGTGCACTAGAAAAAAGTACTATCAACACCGATCCCAAGCCATCAGTTAATCCAAGCCAAGAATATGCCGATAGTTTTTATCAGGAGGATAAGCTATGCTAGACCCTATAACCTACATCAAAGAGCAATTGGCTCAAAGAGAAATTTCAATTGAGCTACATCGCTTTAAAAAGATTGTCACACATGTTGGCTTGAACCGATATGAATTCCAAGCCTACAACGAGCTTTTGTTTCTGACCAACGCCGAAAGGTTACCCATTGGAACAAGGATAATATCCGATACCAATATTGTTGAAATTGGCCCAGAACATGCCTTTTCAGAAGGCTTA
This sequence comes from Bacteroidota bacterium, assembly GCA_027488905.1. GTDB lineage: Bacteria > Bacteroidota > Bacteroidia > UKL13-3 > UKL13-3 > B1. Next base: position 213,322 of record JAIYAT010000007.1, on the reverse strand, counting down.
GAAGAGTTTTCAGGTTTGGTGGTAATAGTTATTCCAGCTCATGTTACAGACTATCCAGTCATTGAGTTTATACAAATCCTAATCTAGTGGGCAAGCCAAAAATATATAACGTATCCCAGACGGGAAAAAGGATGGAAAAAACCTTTGAAAAGCAAGGGTATACCAATGTGGTGTTTAATGCCATGTTTTCTCGCAATGGCAAAAAGCTAAACAGCATTGAAAATGCTGCCATTGCCAACTACTCCAGCCTAATATTGAGTTATAATCAAGCCGAAAATCCTGACAAGGTAAAAGTGGAGTTTAAAACGGCCCAGGACAATGTGCTTATTTGGTCAAAGGTCTATGAGTTGAATGATTCACTTGAAGATATTCCTAAATCCCTATCGGGCTATGCTGGCCTTGGCGAAGCAGAAGTAAACGATTTGGTTCAGCGCAAGTTCTCAGAAATGGAGCGGAGCAAAGAGCTTGAAAGATTAAGTGCTGAGCTAACCAATGCAATTGCCATAAATGAAGAGCTGCAATATCAGGTCTCAGACATGCAAGCCAGTTTGGATGCTAAAAAGCAAATTGAATATTACTCCTCAGTTATTGGAATGGCTCTGCCAGGATTAGCAAAATTCTTCACTGGAACGCCAGTTGGAAGTGCTATTAACTTTTTATCTGGCACGGAAGAAACGTCGAATCAAATTGACCAAGCAAAGGACAAAGACCCAAATCAAAGAGAAGTAATTCTTGATTTGATTCAGACCTTTTGCGAGGGTTTAAGCAACCAAGAATTAGGAACGATGTATTTACTCCTAAGTGAGATTGAAAAGGATAAGAGCACCCTTAAAACCATTCTTGAACTAATTACACAAAACACCACCACACCACAATCTTAAAATCATGTTTCCATCATTACGCCCAGGTAAAAAAGCTGAACCAAAAACGGTTCAACTCAAAATACGTCCAAAAGACAATATCGAAGAGCGAATCATCACTGAATCGCTCCAAAAAATTGCGGATGAGTTTAATGCCACCGAGCTTCAATTAATGGTTAAAAAGCTCGAATCCTTTGATATGCGTCTAAAAATCCGCGCCTACCTTACTGTTAAATAAGTCCAACTTATGCCTACCAATCCTTCTACATTAGAGCAACACATTGGCCTCAATCCTGCAAAGATTGTTAATGGAATCCTATTGGTTGGTGGAGTATATATTTCTTATAAGTTAGCCCAAAAGCTACTATTTGAACTCAAAAAATCAGGTACTCAATCCCAAGTTGATGATAGCCCATCCACAAGGCAGGCAATTGGACTTCGCTCTGCTATTAACCCTTCGGGAATTTCATGGTTTAAAAGCTTTGATACAACCAATGTATCTGTTGTCTTAGAAACAGCTAAAACCATTACCAGTTTAGATCAAGTAATGAAGGATTACTCCAATTTGTTTGGTGATAATTTATTAGATGATTTGCAAGGTGAATTAAGTGCATCGGAGTATCAAAAATTCCTGTCCATTATAGCCTCTAATCCCAAAAAGCAAACAGGTGGTGGCAGTGCTCCAGCGGTTGAGTATGCTAAAGCCAGTAGCCTTGTGGTTGCTAAAAAGGAAGTCACCTTAAGAACAACTCCAGATGCTTCAAATCATGGAGCTATTTATGAGCAGTTTTCAGATAAGAACGTTATTCGCACAGCAAAGCCTGGAGAGTTTTTAGGATATGCCACAGGACGCCAGCAATACGACCAAAAGAACAATGTGAAATTTATCGAAGTGGCTTATGTGATTAATGCAGCCAAGGCGCCATCAGCCTTGAAGGATAAAAACAAAATGCGTGTGAGCCTTTGGGTATCGAGCTCAAGTGATTATGTAGATATTTTCCCTTTTTACAAAAACATGTATGATGCCTACCCAGCAACTACTCCCCTAACAGCATGGATGAAGCCTCAAGACTTTTTTACGCTTAAAGGTTTGCCATCACCCATTTTATTGACCCTTACCAAAGCCATTATTTTAAACGAGCAACTCATTCCCATCAATCATGCTGGAGCTAATACTCTGCTAGGCGAGCCAATGATGAGTTTAGATACCCAACATGGGCAGTTTATTCAGTTCAGAACCATAGATAATAACCTAAGATGGGTAGATAAACAATCTGTTAAAACCCTGCAAGAATCATGAGCACCAAAACAGAACAGTATGTAATTAATCACTATCAGCTTGCTAAAAATGCAGGTGAGCGATATGGTCTTGACCCTTTAGTTATCCTTGCTCAAGGAGCATTTGAAAGCGCATGGGGAACATCTACGCTTTCTCAAAAGCACCGTAATTTTTTTGGTATAACAGCTTCTGGTAAAACCAATGAATTTTGGAAGGGAGATTCCGTAAAAGCCAATCCAAAATACAATTTGGTATTCAGAGTTTACGCTACTCCACAAGATAGCTTTAATGACTTTGCAAGGCTTATTTCTACTAGCTATAAACCAGCCAAGGCCGCAGGGTCAGATTATAAACTCTATGCCCAGCGCATATCTCAGAGCGCTTATATCTCTGAAAAAAACGGGGACGATAGGAAAGCTTACATGAATGGAATTATATCCATTTATGAGAGCATTTTATCCATTGCTAAAAAAAAAGTCTTCTCACAAAATCCACCATTGGCATAGGAAGCGCCCTGCTATTACTGCTAGGCGGAAGGTATCTATACATCAAACTATTCAAACAAAACTAAATGCTTTTTAAACTAACCAATATTCGCAACCGCATCCAAAAGACCTTTTCAACTAAAGACCTTTTGAGTTTGATGGGTGATCGCGTTAATGACCAAATTCGCTTTGGCAAAGAGATTTACCGCATCAGTTCATTGCAAGAAATAGGCTCTGATAGCGAACCTTCTGGAAGCCTTATTTGGAGACCAGAATGGATTAAAATTAATTTATTAGTTACTACTAGCGGCCAAGTAGATTTTCCATTTGAGCCAAATATAACCGACCCTGAAGGACTGTTTTTAGTAGTCAATGGAGCCATGTTCGACCACGGTTCTCACAGTGCATTTCATGTCCAGGACTCTTTGCTTCATTGGCATGGAAGATTCAATCTCGAAACCACCGATGTGGTATATGTTAAATACCTAACCCTAACCCATAATTAAAACTTATCATGAGTGAATTATTAAAAATTAAACAAGTAGACCAGTTAACCCAAACACTGGCACTAAAAGCACTAGATGCAGATGTAGTTAAAAAGGCCAATAACCTTTCTGATGTTAATGCAACAACGGCTCGAACCAACCTGAATTTGTATTCAAAAACAGAGGTTGATACCTTGGTTTTGGGCGCTAAAAACGCCTTTAACGTAGCCGACAATGCTGCTAAATCGGCCCTAACTGGACTTAAGGTTACTGACCGAGTTTTTGTAAATGATGATGGTGACACCAAATGGGCCTTGTATATTGTTACCGCTGTAACAACAGGTACAGGTGCTACCTCAACCTTTAAAAAGCTAGCAGATGAGGATTTGTTTACCAATGCCTTGAGCGCTTCGGCTGTTAAGGCGTCTTATGAAAGCAATGCAGATACCTATGCTTTCAACGGTGTTTACAAAGGCAAGTTGGACAAAATTACCATTGCCACTAACATTGATATTGACTCAGTAAAAACCAATGCGAGTAATGCACTTGCAAATGCAGCTGCGGCACAAACAACTGCGAATACTGCTAATACTGCGGCAGGTGCGGCGCAGACATCTGCAAACAATGCCAATACCGCTGCGGCGGCAGCACAAGGCACAGCCAATAGCGCCTTAACTGCATCCGCAACAGCACAAGCTACTGCAAATGCCAAGGAAGATGCTTTTACTCAAACCACAGAAAGCTTTACAGGCTTAAATGGTGGAGCTAGTACTGATATTCCATTAACCCTAGCCCATGGAATTAAGGCTGGATTTGCAACTATGGTTTTTATAAATGGTTTACGTGTTAAAACCATCACAACAGTTGATGGCTCAAATTCCATCAGTTTTCAAGTTCCTTATATCCTTGAGAATTCAGATGACATTATGGTAACCTATACTTATTAATTGAGCGATTCATGGAAACCATAACAGCTAAGCAAGTGGAAGGGGCAGTTGACAATTCAACCGACCAGGTAATAGCAGGGGTAAAATACTTTACCTCACCTGTGAACTTTTTTCCAAGTGAACCCAATCAATTTGAATGTATGAGAATAGAAGGTCTTTACCTGTATTGGTTAAAAGACCTAACCAAATTTGAAACTGAAGGTGATATGAGAATTGGACCTAGCGTCAATTTTAGCTGTCCAACACTTCAAGAATTCAATGGAGGAAGTTGGAGAGAACGAAACCCAAATGATTTAGTTTAACACATGACTAGCCATACCCGCTACCGACTTACGCTTGCTGCCGCTGTGTTCCTTGCTGTGGTAACACTGCTTTCCATTTTCTTGAAAATGGAAGCAGTGGCCACGGCTGGAATTGCTGGTATCATGACAGTTCTATCAACTTATATCTGGTCTCAAACTACACGTCCAACCAACCCTTACCATGAAAAACATAATGAGCCGACTAAACCTGCTAAGAATTCTCGCAATGGCAGTTCTTATCCTAGCCCTATGGATATATTGGAAAAGCAATAAGCACCTTCGCGCTGAAAATTCAAGGCTAATTCACTCTATTCAAAACCTTGGAGGAACCATTACTTACCTAAAAGGAGAAAATGGCAAACTCATTGCTCAAACCGATTTGCTATCACTACGCCTTGCAGAAATTAAGAGCCTGTTTCCAGAAAATTTGCAGGCCATAAAATCACTCCAGGTAAAACCCTCAAGAGCAAGGCAAGTAAGCACTGTGGGCATGGTCTCGCAAAAAACTATTCTAACTATTATTAAGGACAGTATCATTTTAGATACCATTCAGGTTCGCGTTTTTCATTATTCCGATCCTTGGCTACAGCTTGATGGAATTGCGATAGGCGATACTCAAAAGGTCAGAGTAAGATTATCTGACACCCTTGTTCAAGTCGTGTTTAAAGGTGAGCGAGCCAATCCATGGCTTTGGATATTCTCTCCCCGAAAGCTGCAACAAAGAGCTCAACTAGCAAGTCCATATTCCAATATTTTCTATCAACAAACAATCGACATTCAAGCTAAATAATAGTATCAAATCGCTTTGAGCCAGCTTAAATTAAATCAGCAAATACAAAGTCTTATTCTTGAAAAAGACAAGGCAGGCAAGCCCTATTCAGATGCTGATAAAAAACTTATTGCCCAGTATGAAGGTTCGGGTGGACAAGGCTCCAAGGGTGCAACAGGCGAAGGAGTTTTATATGAGTTTTATACCCCAGATTTTGTATGCGAACTTATGTGGAAACTTGCTTACCGCTATGGGTTCAAACCATCTGGAACCGTTCTTGAGCCTGCCATGGGAAATGGTAAAATGCTTCAATTTGCGCCAGATAAAAGTAAATGTACCGGCTTTGAAATTAATCCTATTGCCAAACGTATCGCACAAATACTTTACCCCGAAGCAACGCTGTATGAAGGCTATTTTGAATCCGCTTTTTTAGAGCCACCACGTTTTACTTCTAGGCTTAAAGGCAAAGTTTCTTGGCTTATAGGTTATCCCTTTTCGCTGGTGATTGGCAATCCTCCATATGGCAAGTACAAGAACAAATACTCCAGCTATTTTACTCGGCCTAAGATGCACCAAATGGAATTGTTTTTTATTTACCAAGGCCTTCAAATGCTTCGCTCTGGTGGGCTTCTTGTGTATATCACAGGTTCAAATTTTATGCGCAATGGCATCTCCTATCAAAGTGAAAAAGCAGAGCTAGAAAAAATATGTGACCTATTAGATGCATACCGCTTGCCTCCTGTGTTTAAGTCAACCTCGGTTCCAACCGATATTTTAATTTTTAAAAGAAAGTAGCAATGAAATATCCTGAAAATTCCATTAAGCCTCAAATTGTATTTGATAAGCATGACTTATCAGACCTTCAATCAAAAATTGATGAGTTGGATGCAGAGTTTAAAGTACGTGAGATTCAAGTTACCTTTAACCAAGATGCGTATTTCTTTGGCCAGATAACTAGTTCGTTTGATGTCTATCAATTTATCAAAGACCGCATTCTATCTGGCATTGAAGTGCAAGAGCATTTTATTGCCCTGTATGTAAACCAAGCCAATAAAATCATTGGTTATTACCATCACTCTACTGGAGCTATTAATGCCACCTTGGTAGATGTTGAAATTGTGGCAGCTGTTGCCTTAAAAACTTTGGCTAAATCTGTGGTGATTTCTCATAATCATCCAAGTGGAAACCTTTTCCCATCAGAAGCCGACCGCGTTCTTACGCGCAGAATCAAGGAAGCCCTTAAACTATTTGATATTGCCCTATTAGACCATCTTGTTATTACACAAAATGGCTATTACTCCTTTGCTGAAAAGCAAGAGAGTTCTTTACGCGGGGTGCAAGATGAGCCAGATACTTTGGTAGATGAATTGCGTCAGGAAATATTACTTCAGCTAAAAAAAGTTACTGCGGTTAATTCTCCCAATCTGCATGAAATGATGCACTCAAGTAATGGGTATGCCCAAGTTGAAAAAATGGTTATAGACCGAGTGCTACATTCCCAATTGGTGCCAGCTGCAATTATACCAATGATTGAATCGGATTTAGACATGCTCTAATGGATAAGCAAGAGCCAAGATACCAAAGAGCTCGCGTATTTATGCTGCGGGATATTCTATCAAAAGTCGACCCAAAAGCTGGGCACGTTGCTTTGATGCGCTCAGGTGTTTTCCCTCCCGACAGGGATGAGAAAGCCATGGTGGAAGTGTATTTAAAAGATAGGGAGTTTCCAAAAGAGCCGCTAACATTTACCGAGCTGTGTACCTTTAACACTTGGTTTTCGATGTATCCTGAAAAAATATGTGGCATTGAGAAACTTTCAACGTCTCGAGAGTTTCCAATAACGATAGAAGGTGATAGAAAGTTGGTTGAAAGCACAATTGGCAAAGCCCTTGGAGATGGTAAGCTAATTTTAGATTTACCTGGCCAGTGGTTTATAGATTACTTTGACCCAAGCGATCAGGAATTTTTAGTCATTTATAGATATGAAGATTTTCATATTACCCTATACTCACAAGGTGCAGATTACAACTTGCAAATCCATAAAGGTGATTTTATTCTAGACAATATTAATTACCTGCTTATTGAAGATGCCAACAAGCATATTTTAAGCTTTATGCAAGCGCATCTTAAACCCCATAACCCTGAATCCATTTTAGAAATGGAAGCATTGGCTTTAGAAGTTGAATTTCAATTAAAAGAATTATGAGCTATTTACAAGGAATAGATACCATTACTGGTTTAGGCGCATTGAGCGCTTATACCACAAACAACATTAATACCCAATCCGATGTAATTCGAAGGGTACTTTCTCAGTCCAAGGAGCTATCTGGCCTTGGTGATGCCGAGGGTAAAACCTTGTCATTTGATGAGGTTGTAGCTAAATACAATAAAGGGATTACAGAAGATGAAATTCGTGCATGGGTATGGTATAAGCGAAAGCTTGGCGTTCCCATGAGTGGCTGGCAAACGTTTTATATCAAATCAACTGGCAAGCAATTAGAAATTGAGCTATTTGATTTAGTTCGCGCTGGAGCATTGTTCTACCATGCCAGCGAGCTAATGCCTTTTCCTATTTATACCTATGGAAACATCTATGATAGGCTCAGTCAATTACAACAATACAAGGCCGAAATAGTAAGGCTATTTGGAGAAGAGGTTTTTGAAATCCATCAAACAATTCTTGAAAAAGCAAAGCCTGAACTCTTATCTGTTTCTAATCCTGACCCAAAGGAAAGACCTATTATAACAGCCATTTCAGATTTTGCAGTAGATGTAAACTTGTTTTATGTCTGCTCGGTTCGTGAGGAGTTTATGGACCTAGAGAATGCCGAAGAACTCAAAAAAGTAAATGGAAAAATTGAGCGCAAAAAAGAGCGGGAGAAAATCAATATCCGATTTGATTCTGAAACACGCTTTACACTCCAACAAGTATTTGTAAAATGGCTCTATACCCTTAACTCAGAAACCGACTTTGAAAAGAGTTCAGCTATTGACATAGCAGATTACTATTTGGCTAATCGCCCTTTGCGTGATGATAAGCTAAGCAAAGAAGAAAAAGCAGAGCTAAGAGCAAATGCACGCATTGAAGGTGAGAGTTTATTCTCTCGCTTTTTGCATGAAGTGCCAACCCACGAGGACCAGCTCAAATTGGACCTATCTTGGAATAGAATGTACAACGGTCAATCCGATATTAATTACTCTAAAGTGCCTATTGGCTTTGAGTGCTCCACCCGTTTTAAATCAGGCATTTTGCAAATAACCGACATACAACGTGAAGGGGTAGCTTTTATGGAGGCAATGGGTTCAGGCATAAACGCTTTTGATGTAGGTGTTGGTAAGACCATGACTGCTATTGTGAACCTTGCTCATAACCTATATTCTGGCAAGTGCAAGCGCCCCATTATTGTTGTTCCTAAACCCACTTACAAAAAGTGGATGAATGAAATCATTGGCTTTACCGACAAGAAATCAGGAGAGTTTGTATCAGGTGTATTATCACACACTGGTATTACTTTAAACGATTGGTATAACCTAGGAACTGATATAGTCGGAAAAATCCGTTTGGATCAGGCCGTACCAGAACGCTCCATTACCATGGTAACTTATGAAGGGTTTAAACGCCTTGGCTTCGGTGAGTCTGTCTCGGATGAACTCTTTACCGAGCTAGTAAACATCCTAGGCCAGAGCCGCGAGAAAACCTCACGTGATAAAGAAATCGAGTATCAGAAGTTTCGTGAAATGATTGGTGTAGGTCAGAAAAACTCTATTGCTGATATTGACATCCTTGGTTTTGATTATGCTGTGGTGGATGAGGCGCACAGATGTAAAAATGTATTTAGCCAGGTAAAGAGTGATGAAGATGGAAACAAGCGCTACAATATTCAATCGGCTGTTTCGGAAACTGGTCAAAAGGCCTTTTTGATTCTATCTTTTATCCAGCGCAAGTTTGGCAGAAATACTATGCTTCTAACAGCCACTCCATTTTCAAATTCACCACTTGAAATATACTCCATGCTCTCGCTTGTGGCCTATGATTCCTTGCGTGATAATGGCATAGTGAACCTAGATACCTTCTTTGATTTATTTGTGCTGCCAACTGTTGAGTGGACCGCTAATTACAAGGAAGAGATTGTAGAAAAGGAAGTGATTAAATCCTTTACCAATCGCAGGATTTTACAAAAGCTAATTTATAATCATATCCTGTATAAAACAGGCGAGGAAGCTGGTGTTATTCGGCCAAAGAAAATTAACCTGCCACTGATTTATAATTTTGAAAATACTAAGGAGCGCTTGCCACAAGACAAGCAAGTGCTCACCTATATCAACATGACCCCTCGCCAGCGAGAAAACCAAAATGGCATAGTTTCCATGGCAAAAACCGCTACCAAGGGAAAGCTTGATATGGGTAATTTGTTTCGTGCCTTGGCATATAGTTTGGATAATGCGCTTTCGCCATATTTGTTAAAAGGCACCCCTGAAAGTGCTAAAGATTTTGTAGACCAATCGCCCAAGATTGCCTATGTGATGGAATGCATTCGCTCTGTTAAAGCATGGCATGAAACCCATGGAGAAACTGCCAGTGGTCAGGTGATTTATATGAACCGAGGTAAGCTCTTTTTCCCTTTGATAAAAGAGTATCTAGAAACTGAAATTGGCTATCAGCGTGGGGTAATGTATGATAAGGTAAAGGTTGATGAAGTTGAAATTATTTCTTCTGAAATCAACGATACACGGAAAGAAACAATCAAAGAAGCATTCTTAGATGGCGTAGTTAAAATCATTATTGGTACAGCTACTATTCGCGAGGGGATTGACCTTCAAAAGCGCGGAACAGTTATTTACAACTGTTATCCCGAGTGGAACCCTACCGATATTCGCCAACTTGAAGGAAGGATTTGGAGACAAGGAAATCAGTTTAGCTACGTGCGCATTGTAATGCCTTTGGTGCAAGACAGTATGGATGTTTTTGTGTTCCAAAAGCTAGAAGAAAAGACATCGCGTATCAATGATATTTGGTTTAGGGGTGATAGAGGAAATGTGCTGGATTTAGAAAGCATGGATCCAGAAGAAATTAAACTGGCTTTGATTACAGATGTAGACCGATTGGTAAAAATGTTTTTTGACCAGGCTAAAGAAGAGCTCAACCGTGAGTTTAGAAAAGTCACCTCTGCAATTGAAACCCTAGCTGAAGTAAAACGCGATATTGAAGATTATAATCAGTACCGAAAAGATTCACTTACAACTATTCAAGGCTTTTATACCACTTTACTTGCCTCGCGCTTTTTAGAGCAATTGCCCAAAGTAGCTGATGAATCTGAGGCCAGCAATAAGCAATTCAAAAAAGCTAAAGAGCTCAAAGAAGATATTGAGGCAGTTATCAATAGCACAGACCAACAAGATAAAGATATCCTTTCCATTGGAAGAAAGATCGAAACCTCTTATGCGCTATTGGGTATCTATTTTTCGAACCGCTATTACCTAAATTATTTTAAAGAGTATGTCAGCAAGGTTCGTAAAACTGAGCGCACCTTGCTTAAGCCAAAAGGATATTCGCTAAATAGTGACTTAGCTCCAGTAATTGCGCAATACGAAGCCGAGAAAGTATCTATCATAGAGCAAGCAGAACATTTCAAAGGGGATGGAAACTCTCCTAAATGGGCAGAGCTGCGGGCCATGATTGTGCAAAAGAAATCTGCTCTTCAGGTTGAAGGTCGCTCTGCGGTAAGTCGTGCGGAGGAGTTTAACCGACTGAACTACCTTTTGGAGTTTAGAGCTGCTACTGGAGTAATTACCCCATTGCCAGGACAAAACATTAGTGAGCTGGAGCTAGAAGCCCTGGCCTTAGAACTTGAATTAGAACTATTAACCTTTTAAATCATGATTAACATAAATAACTACCAATCTCAAGTGAGTTCAATCAATTGGACCACTATGCAAGAAGCACTCGCTAAAGGCCATAATTTAGCCCTAGGAGCATCGCAAAACAATTGGGCAATGTATCACACCAATGAGAATATTAAACGTGTTATAGACGCTTATTTTGAAAAGCTCAGTGGATATTTGGCAGCAAACAGTTCTACCGCTAAATCAAAGCCAACCAAAGAAAAGGCAGCACAAAAGACAAAGGTGGCTCCAAATCCATCGCCATCAAAGGGTAAGATTCTAAATTACAAAGGGCTTCGAGTTGAAATTCGCAAAGCTTCGGCTGGCTCTAAAAAGTTTATTGTTTGGGATGTGGCTACCGACCAGATTTTTGCAAATGAAAAGTTTGATAGCGTTTCTCAGGCAAAGAGTTTTATTGAGGAAAACGAAATGATCCTGGTCAGCATCAAAGCAAATGAAGAAGTAGAATCGGCTGATGCAGAGCAAGTAGAATTGATTGATTCAGATGTAGCATTTATCAAGCGCTATGCAGCCATGCACGGTAAGGTGAAATCCCAAGCCCAAGTTCTTACCCTTATTCATAGCCTGCAAAAAGCCATATTAGAAAAACGTATTGGCAAAGATTCGGCCTATGCCAAGGAAATTGAGCTGATGCAAAAGCAGCTAATAACCTGTTATGAGAAAATGGGTGAAATGGCAGAAATTAAAATTGATTCCAAAAACCTCAAAAGGTATTTGGAGATTGCTAATACTCAGGAAGGGATGTTATCTATTGCCTTGCTTAAAGCATTTGTTGCCCTTAATGGTAAAGCGGGAGTAAAAGAAAAATCAGAGAAGCTTTTTGCCCGGATTAAAAAATCAGTTGACCAAGGTAAAATAACACGCCAGGACAAATACGCAGATAAGCTAAACGAGGCATTTGTTACCCTTAAATCCTTTATTGAAGGAGAATCTAAAACGCTTTCCATTGCAAAAGCACAGCTCAATGGCCTAATGGGAATAGTAGGTGAGAATTTATTTGCACAAAAAAAAAGTTTAAACGGAACCGATGAAGAAACTGGAATAGTGGTAAACTCAGAAGACCTGCTTAAAATGGAATTCCAGACCATCGGTCTTCAGGGAAAATACCGCCAGCTCATTGGCGATCCAAGTGTAGGTTTTACAGCCATGGTTTATGGCCTTCCGAAAAGTGGTAAATCAACTCTTTGTTTGGACTTTGCCAATTACCTGGCAGCTCACCATGGCAAGGTGCTGTTTTGCGCCATAGAAGAAGGTTTTGGCTATACCCTCAAAGAAAAAATAGAGCGCCTCAAAGCCGACCATCCCAACTTGTTCCTAACCGACCGCGTTCCAGAAAATCTAGGAGATTATCAATTTGTGTTTATTGATTCTGTTTCAAAAGCAGGTATTGATATTACCGAAATTGACCGCCTGCACAAATCCTTCCCTGAAGTTTCATTTATATTTATCTACCATACTACCAAAGAAGGAAAGTTTAAAGGGGTGAACTCACATGCCCATGAAGTAGATGTGATTATTCAGGTTGATAAAGGGGTAGCTAGTTCTACTGGTAGGTTTAGTACTGGGGGGAGGTTGGAGATGTGATTTTGATTAATCGAAAAAAACAATCGAAAATAATTAATTCTCAATTGGATAAATTTTATGCTCAGGGTCAAACCATAGTATTTGAAAATGTCCAAAAATCCTAAAGCCCCACATTCGAAACATTTTAGTAATTCTTATAGAGAATAAGTATTCTGCATCATCCAACTCTAATTGACTTAACCTCCTTTGTGCTACTTTACCTAACTTACCGATTTCAATATCATGATGTTTAGTTCTACCTCCGCTGGCCTTTTCTGATTCAATTTCCAACCAAGTCTTTTTCTCATACTCTTTGAAAAATCCCAATACAGTTTCAAACAAAAGATGGTTTTTTAAACACATCGATAACCTACTAATTATACTTGAAGGTATTGGTTTTGAATAATTTAGTGAAAGACAATCAAAAAAATCACCATATCCATTAAATGTCCTATCGTTAAATTTATTTAAGGTGTCTAAAAGTTCAGTATCAAATTCAACAATTTCTAAAGCTAAAGGTGTGTCCTCTGAAAATGCAAACAGAAATTTTTTTCTAATATCGGCTTTTGGAATCCCTTCATTTTCAATTTCCCAATCAATTTTGGACAATTGCCAAGACGTTAAATGGTCTTTGTAATTTGCAGGAGATTTTTGTTCAATAATTGGTTGTTTTTTAATTTGCGGCTGTTGAATTGAAAAAGGCTGTTTATTCTTCTTTGAGGGAGCCATAATATTCTGCAATTGTTGACAATAAAATCTCTCTATTTCCTCTTTCCATTGGTCCTAATCCAGACCTTGATTCAATCCATGGAGCTTCAGAATGGGTCAAATCAATTAAAAATTTTCCAGATTTATTTCCATAAAAACTAACTACAGATTGCACTGTCTCTGTTTGTGTTTGCGAAAGTTTCCTGAAATTACCTACTTGAACCGAACTCACCTCATATTGGCCTCTATGAAATGCATAAAGTTCTGGCACCACAGGACCATTTGCCCAAGCCTCAATTCGCTCCTTGAAAATTGGCTTATCATCCCAAACTAACGACCAAGCTTGACAATAATAAACAAGTTTTTGCAGCTTAAGTGCAGAAATTGGACCTAATATTTTTATAATTAATGCTGACACATCAAAAACATTAGTTTCCAAATTAACCTTCTTGTATTTCAATTCTTTGGATTCCAAATTATTGAAAATTTGTGTTTTGCTTAGATTAGTATCAGCGTTTAACTCATTTTCAGTTTCAGGGATATTAATAAAAGATAAAAATTCAAAATCTTTAGTTTTTGTAGAAACTTCATCCTGACTAATAAAAATTGTACTTGTCTTTTGGGGTTCCATAAAAATATCTATTGGTTTACAATTTGATTCGCTATAGGTAGGAGTTCAGAAATTTTATTAGGAGTTAATCTCGCCTTTAATTCAATAAAATTATTTATTGGAAAATGAAAATTAATGTCAACTTTTTTTGTTTTATTAGAAATATGAGTGGCAATGTTTATTTCGCCATTTTCAAAACAATACTTATCATTTGTTAAATGAATGTTGTTTTCATTCGTTTCGTTTCCGAAAACTTTTGAATTATAATTTATTTCGCTTAAATTATTGGGTATTTGGTCATTAGGTTCTGAAAATTGAAAATTAATACCAAATGCATTCACTGGAGTATGTGGTAAAAATTCAACTAATTTATAAGCAAGTTCCTCAGCCTTTACAAAGTGGTCCGAATCCATTGAATCTACCAATATTGTCAACATTCCTTGTTTACAAGATATCCCAACGCCATTCAATTTAAATACCATCCCCTCAAAAATCAATTTAGGATTACCAGGCAAATTAAGAAAATTAGGAGGTCCTTCGACCAATTGGCTGTCAAAAAGGTAATTCTCAACCCATTCTTTTGAGAAAATCGCAGGGTTCCAAGCGCCTGCAATTACAATAACATTTTGATTAGCTGAAAGTTCCATAAAAGCAATTTAGCGCAATATATTATTAGTTTTCAACATTATTAAAAAAAACACTCTAGCAATGAATCTTTAAACTTCAAGAAACTTAAATAATTATTTAAATACTAATTGAAATAGTTTTTTTTGATTTTGATTTAAAGTTAGCCTTACCCATTTGTTCAATGTAATTGCTTACGGTAAGAATTGTATTTAAACTTATTTTAGGCATTTCCTTATCCTTCCTTATATAATTTGCCAAATATGAACTTGAAGTGGTTTTAACGCCCAATCTTTTACAAACCAAATACGACACGGATTCTGCTTCTATTTCAATTAGGTCAGTATTAAATCCAATTCGAGAAGTCCACCAAGAACCATTGTTTATGCCCAAATGTCCACAAAAAACATGCGCTAGTTCATGAACAAGGGTTGAATATCGTTCATTTAAACCATATTCTGAATTTATAGTTACACGCAATTTTCCATCCACTAAAGAAGCATAACCAGCTGAGTTTTTATGCATTTTTTCTTCGAAATAATTTATACCTTCTTTTGACATATTTGAAATCGTGTTGTTGTATACTTTAATATCAATATTGCCAGTTGTTTTAAATGGATGTATTACCTCGTCGGGCAGAGGAGGACCAATTGTATCTTCAACATCATATACAAATGAAACTGGTCCAAAAGGTATTAGTATTACCATTGGTCTAGCATTTCGTTTTACTGTTCTTTTATAAAATCTCCAACCTTTTGGTGTTAAGACAAATTTTGCTCCATTGTTTTGCATTTGAATTAGAAACGCATTGAAAGGAGAAATTGAAGGAAATTTTCTTATAAATTTCAATAAATTAAAGTACTCAACACTTGAATGATAATGTTCGCTATTGATGAATAGTTCATCTAAAACACTAATTTCTTCATTTTCATTTTCCATACGTTAAATCAATTTGAACAACTACTCTATACTCTGATAAGTCTCATTATAAATATCCCGAAGTTTTCTTCCATTAAACCTCCAATATGGACCAGGAGCAACATTATAGGCATATCCTTCGCCTAAGGCCTGCCTTGTGGCATTAGTTAGGCTTGTTTCCTCATTTCGAAACCTAACATTTCGCTCTGAAATAACTGTTGCAATTTCTCCATTGTTATTAAAAACCAACTCTGATCCAATTGGAATACCCATTTCTACAAAGTTTAGCCTTGGGCGTTTTTGAGCAAAGGCTTTGCCTGCTTCAATTTCAATGGGGTCAACTACATTAACTTCTTGTTCTACTAGTGGACTTACATTTTCTAATTCTAATAATTTTAAAATTGCAATTGCTTGACCCGATTCAATTTCAAAAAATTCCCTTCTAGGGTTTAACCTATTTGGACCAAAGGCGGTGTGAAATGCTTTTTCAACATCATCAATATTCGCAACTTTTGCCGCATACAAGCACTCAAATGGCACTGGTACTCCTGTCGAATACAATTGTGCCATTCTAACTTTCACATCTTCATGAATTGTTTTGCCAATCTTTATAATTCCCGGCATTGCGGGGTTTGATAGTAAATAAATGATTCCTTCCATATTTGCTTTTAACTATTTTAGAAATGGGTGATTATAAAAAGACGCTTTTATGAATCAACCTGTATTCATGCCATTAATAAAGGTTTCAACAAAATCAATAATTCTCTTTAGAATTCTATCACCAATTTTTTTGCGGTGCAACAAACTTGGCTTTTCTCCATTTACAAGCTCCAACACCTCATCACGCATGGGCTGACGTTCCGCGAATAAATAATCCTCAATTAATTTTTCAGTTTTTTCAGCCGATAAATTCTCATCAGAAACTAATTTTGTAAATGCTTGTTGTTGCTCCTTGCTCCAGAATTTATCAAACTCAGGTTCAATTTCGTCCGTATCTATTATTACTGGCAAATTCTCCTGTATGAATTTTTCAATTAGTTCCCGTTTGCTACGCAATGTTGTTTCTGTACTTAACAGGTTGAAAATTTCTTGTTCCACTTTAGTTGTATCTTTCTGTGCTTGCGATTTTAACTTGATTAGGAGTTGAATTATATAGGCGACATTTATCTCGTCACGATGAATCAGCTCTAATTCAAAATCAACATCTTCTAAAATGGAAACTTTCTCTTTTTGATGATCCGATTTAACTTTTTGCCATAAATCCAAATACTTACTTTGGAAATCATTAAAAAGCTGTTCACTCATTTTTAAGTCTTCCCATTTAAAATCGGCAAATGCACTGAGAATATTTTTTACTCTCATTAAATCCCTAAATGCCTTTATGAAATTTAACTCATCTTCTTCCGTAACTAAATCATCAACACTATTTGTTGTTGGTGTTATTTCTAAAAGAACATCAACCGCTTCATTAAACTTCCCGATATAGTCCTCATAGGGTTTCATGATGATTACCTCAATTGCTTCTTTGTTACTAAACAAAGTAATTGCCTCATCAGTGCGATTTTTTAAGTTACGGAATGCAACAATATTTCCTTGACTTTTTTGTTCGTTTAATATTCTGTTTGTTCTACTATAAGCTTGAATAAGTCCATGATATTTTAGATTTTTATCAACATACATGGTATTCAATGTTGGGCTATCAAATCCAGTCAAAAACATATTAACTACTAATAAAATATCAATTTTACGTTCCTTTACTTTCTTTGATATATCATTGTAATAGTTGTAAAAACTTTGGCTATCCTTTGTTGTAAAATTATCGCCAAACAATTTATTGTAATCGCCGATGAACTCCTCTAATTTTTCTCTAGTATGTACATTAACCCCATAACTTGACTTATCCTCAGCTACAGCGTTTAATTCTACATTGTCAAAATCTCTCTCAAAGTTTATAAAGCCATTGGCATCCGCATCATCCTCATTTGTACCGTAACTGAAAATGGTTGCAACATTTAAATTATGCAGCCCTAGTGCCTTTTTTCTTTTGAATAAATCAACGTACTTAATTAAAGTTGGAACATTATTAATACAAAACATTGCAGTAAATACTCGGCTATGAGTTTTACGGTTGTGATGCGCGATTATATAGTCTGTAATTTTTTCTAATCGGGTATCATCTTCCATCAGCTCCTTGGTATCAATATCTTCTACTTCAATATCAATATTTGATTCTCTCCCGTCTTTGTGTTTATATCTGCCAACGTATTCCACAGAAAACTTCAAGACATTTTCGTCTTTGATGGCATCTGTTATAACATACTTGTGCAAACAGTCTTCAAATAAATCTTTAGTAGTTCGTTTGCCATGTTCATTCTTTGCAGCATTATCGGCAAATATTGGAGTACCTGTAAAGCCAAACATTTGACTGTTATTAAAAAACTCTTTGATACGTTTATGCGTTTCTCCAAATTGACTTCTGTGGCATTCATCAAAAATGAAAATAATACGCTTATCTTTCAAATCAGCCATTTTTGCCTCATACTTCAATTTGCTGATCGCTGTGTTTAGCTTTTGAATTGTGGTTACAATTAATTTAGAATTCTTGGCTTCTCCTTTTTTATCTACATAAGTTCCAATAAACTGTTTTACTAAGTTGCTAGTATTGTCGGTACCATCAATACAACCTTCTTGAAAACTGTTAAATTCTTTAGTTGTTTGAAAATCCAAGTCTTTTCTGTCTACCACAAAAACAACCTTGTGTATTTGTGGTAAATTCATTAAAACTTGACTCGCTTTAAAACTTGTTAAAGTTTTGCCTGAACCTGTGGTATGCCAAATGTAACCATTCTTTGTAGAGTTTTTCACCCTTTCAATTAATGCCTCAACTGCATAAAATTGATAAGGACGAAGCACCATTGGAATTTTATAGGCTTCATTTAAAACAATGTATTTACATATCATTTTACTTATATGGCAAGGTTCTAAAAAGGCATCTGTAAAGCCATTTAGAATATTTGAAAGTCTTTTGTTTTCAATATCTGTCCAATAAAATGTTTGCTTGAAACTCTGTGTTCTATTATTGGCGTAATACTTTGTGTTTACTCCATTGCTAATGATGAAAATTTGAACATACTGATATAATGCAGAATTGGCTCCAAATGAATGTCGTTGATAACGATTAATTTGGTTGAAAGCCTCCTTTAGCTCTAAGCCTCTCCGTTTGAGTTCTATTTGAACCAATGGCACGCCATTAATCAGTATTGTTATATCATATCGGTTTTTGTATTTTCCTTCTTGGCTTACTTGGTTGGTTACCTGATACTGATTTTGGCACCAGTGTTCGGTATTCAGGAATTCAAAATAAAGATTATCTCCATTATCTCTAACTATATGCTGTTTTTGGCGCAATATTTTACTTTTTTCAAATACCGAACCTTTATTTAGAATATTAATAACCTTTTCAAATTCACGGATGGAGAAAACAATGCTATTGTGCTTTTCTAATTGCGCCTTAAGGTTAGTCAACATCCCTTTTTCATCTGAAACAGACACATAGGTATAGCCAAGCTTTTGCAAAAGGGTAATGAGTTGTTCTTCTAATATTTGTTCAGACTGTTTCGACATAAATTCTCTTTCAGTTTATTGTTCTGCAAAATCAGGGATTAGAAAATTGCAAAATGTTTGTTTTTCAAATATGGTCAATTTTTGTGAGACTAATTTGTTTTGCAATTTCCTAACCTTAATTTTTGTCGGGGTCAATCTAATTCAATCCTTTGAGCATTTGATTGATGCATTTTTTCTTTTGCTCAAAATTAGGATGTACATAGAGGTTTAAAGTGGTACTAATATTGGAATGTCCTAATAAAACACTTACAGTTTTATAATCGCAATTACTTTCAATACATCTTGTAGCAAAACTGTGTCTAAGGCCATGGAATTTTAATGCGGGCATTCCTAATTCTTCCATTAAAATTTTGTAGTAACTTCTGTAAGTTCTAGGTTCAGTGGGTTTTGCATCGTTGGTTAACACATAAAAGGAATTATTTACAATTTTTTTCATTGGCTTTAACATTTTTAGCAAATCTCTACTCATTGGTATTTCCCTTATTGAATTCTTCGTTTTTGGAGTGTCCAATACCAATTCTGTTTTTCGACTTCCATCCTCAACCATATAAATTCGTTGAATAGTTCTTCTGATACTAATTATTTCAGTATCAGTGTTAATGTCCTCCCAAGTTAATGCGCAAATTTCACCAATTCTAATTCCTGCACTTAAACAAATGTAAACGCCTAAATTTCTAAAGGTGAAGTGCTCTTGTATGTAATTCATCACTCTTTTTTGATTGGTACGGCTTAATACTTCAATGGAGTGTTTTTCTCTTTCTGTAGGGAATTGAACATCGAACTGTTTGTGCTCAATCCACTTGTTTTTTGCTCCGAATTTAAACACCATTTTCAAAACAATTAAAATATCTTTAATTGTTTTTTGGCTTAGTCCTTGCTCCAGTTTTCGGAATACAAAATCTTGAACGTCCGAATCTTCAAGGTTGTATTTATTGCCAAATACTGGTAACAAATGATTTTCAACTAAAAGCACATAAGCCGAGAAGCTCGACTTTTTAACGTATTGCTTTTTGTCTGTTTTCCATAGGTTAATGATTTCTGAAATTGTTTTTTGTTGGTTCATGTTTTTTGAATTAGTTGGTGAAAACTCAAAATGTACCATTTAAGCATTTGAAACCGCTAAGTATCCAATGTTCCAAATTTGAGATTCCCAGGGTTTGAGGATGACTGGGAACAAACTATTTTAGGTAATGAATGCGTAGTAAATCCTAAAACAGAACCTTTGAGTGAGGAGTTCGTCTACATTGACCTTGAGTCGGTAGTCAAGGGTGAGCTTGTAAAGGAAGTAGTTGTTGAAAAGTCAGATGCTCCGAGCAGAGCACAAAGAGTTTTAAATGAAAACGATATTTTATTTCAATGCGTTCGACCATATCAACTTAACAATTTATTGTATAGAACGACTGATGATAGACAGTGGGTAGCATCTACTGGTTATGCTCAAATAAGAACTTTGCATAACTCTTCATTTATTTACCACTTATTGAATATGCCTAATTTTAACAAAGAAGTGATGCTAAGGTGTACAGGCACTAGCTATCCAGCTATTTCAAGTAGTGGGTTAATGGAAATACCCATTTCTATTTGTTCACCCCAAGAACAAAAAAAAATAGCCACTTTACTTACTCTAATTGATGACCGCATTAGCACCCAAAACAAAATAATTGAGCAACTTAAAACCTTAATTAAAGCACTTGGACAAAATACTTTTAACGGCAATAAATACCAGTTTTCCAAAACATCGTTAGGATCAATATGCAAAGTAAAAAAGGGGGAGCAAATAAATGGTTCTGAATTATCTGAAACTGGAACTTTCAGAGTAATGAACGGAGGAATTTCCCCATCAGGCTATCATTCAAAACAGAATTCTGAAGCTGATACTATTTCAATTAGTGAAGGAGGGAACTCTTGTGGTTATGTTCAGTTTAATAAGGAAGAATTTTGGAGCGGTGGCCATTGTTATACCTTGATTAATGTTGATTCTAGTATTTCAAATAAATATTTATACTATTTTTTAAAGTTCTCGGAGCAAAAAATAATGGCACTTCGCATTGGTTCAGGTTTACCCAATATTCAGAAAAAGGATATAGAAGATTTTGAGATTGTCTATCCGAGCTACAACAACCAGTTGAAAATTGTTAGTGGATTGAATTTTCTCGAGGATAAACTTGAAATAGAACAACTCATTGCCTCGAATTTAACGATACAAAAACAATATTTGTTACAACAGATGTTCATATAAACATCTGTTGTAACAAATACACTTTCTGAGTTTCAAATTGTTCTATTGTGGCTTTTTCATTCTCGATTTTTTCCTCTATGGTACACAAGAAATCGGCTATGTGAGTTTGTTCTTCAATTGAAGGTGTTGAAATTTTCATCCGAACCAATGATTCATAACTTAGGGTATTTCTCACACTACCTTCAAATGAACTATTCATTTGCACTAAAAACTGCCAAGTTGAAAACCAGTTCAAAAGATAACCATCTTTAAGAAAGTTGTTATTTGCCTTAAATGAAATATACAATGGACTAATTACAGAACTTTTCTCATCAAATTTATATGCTAAAGAACCAACATCAATTCTTGATGGATTATACGCAAAATGGCCCTTTTCAATTACATAATAATTTGAAGTGTCTTTACTTGCAACTCTCCTGTCTTCAAACATTTCTTCTTGATTTATAAAACCGTGTTTGTTACTGACACTTTGAACAACAGAACACTTTTGTCCCTTATTTTTATTTGAATTTTTCAGTAAAACCTCTCCCAATTTCTTTGTTTCCCAATCAGGAAAATTTCTACCAATATTATTTTTAAACCTTAATTGTTTGGTAAACAATTCTTCCTTTATTGCTTTAATTTAGGATTTAATTTCCTTAGGGAGTACGCTTAGTAAGAAAATATTTGCCCAACTATTACGGTTTAAAAATGATAGCGGAAAAGTTTTCCCTGATTGGGATGTAAGGAAGTTGGGGGAGGTTGGTGAAATATATAATGGCTTAACAGCTAAAACAAAAAAAGATTTTGGCCAAGGCAGACCATATATTCAATACAAGCAGGTATTTGATAACTCCAAAATTGATACATCAAGATTTGAATTTGTTGAAATTGAAAAGAATGAAAGTAAAAACAAAGTGAAATATGGAGATGTTTTATTTACTACATCCTCGGAAACTCCTGATGAAGTGGGAATGTCATCTGTTTTACTTGAAGATGTAGAGGATTTGTATTTGAATAGTTTCTGCTTTGGATATCGACCGAATTCTCACAAAACATTAAATCCCGAATTCGCCCAATTCTTATTTCGAAGTGAGGATGTTAGAAACCAAATAATGAAGCTGGCACAAGGAAGTACAAGGTATAATATGTCTAAAATTCAACTAATGAAATTAGCAATACGCCTCCCTTTACTCGAGGAGCAAATAAAAATCGCTACTTTTTTCTCAGATGTTGATGAGAAAATAAACACAAACGAGAATATTCATTCATTATTAATGAAACAAAAGCAATGGTTATTGGCCAACTTATTTATATAAATAGATTTGCCAACAGATACTTTTTCTGATTTAGTAATTTTTGTAGGAGCTTTATTTCTGTTTCAATTTTCTCATCAATAATCGAAAATGATTTGACAATCTTATTTTGTTCATTTAGTGAAGGCATTTCAATTATCATTCCTTTTATGTGATTGTAATACAAATGAACAATAGTGCTCCCCTGCGCGTAACTCGCTATTTCAACTTTTTTCTGGTTTGATAAATAATAAGCATAAAAAACATTATTGATTTCCCCTTTAGTTCGTAAAACTGTAATATCACCTCCTAATAAGACATTTTCTTTATTAATTGCAGTTACTTTAGCCAAATCAATCCCGGTTGTGGTGGTCGAACTTGGTAATAACAAATCACCTACTTGAGATTTTAGGCCATCATTTTCATCGGTTTTACTTACAACATCAAAAATCACCTCTTTGTATTTTGTGTATAGCTCTCCATACAATACACATTCGAATTTTCCATTTTCAATGACTTTATTTTTAGAAATTCCTTTCCCTTTTTCGGAATAAAAAACGTCCCCCAACCTTTTCAACTGCCAATCAGGAAAACCTTTGCCGCTATCATCTTTAAACCTTAGCAGCTTAGAAAATATCTTTTTACAAAGCGTACTCTTTAGTAATTTTAACTCTTCAATTATTTTGCTTTGAGTTTGGATTCTTTCATCAATTATTGAAAGTAGGCGGCTAATTTGCCTCTGTTCATCAAGGGAAGGATAAGTTAAGTTAACTTTTGAGATTCTACCAACGCTAATACCCAAAACCTTTGCACCTTGTGCCTCTCGTTGAATTTGTGTTCTAACTGATTTTGAGAGAAAAAGATAACCTGCAAAACCTGGATAAAACTCATTGGGTTTAGGCCTTCCAAGCAATGTGTGTAATCCTGCTAAAAGTTTTTGGTTTGCAATATTTAAAATCTCTATACTCTTGCCAATGTCATTCAAATCCTCCGAAGCATCGGCAAAAACAATATCTCCATCCTTACAATAAAAATCTTCCGAAATTCTATTTATTGAAATTTCCTCATTTATGTATGGCACTCTTTCCTTTGAAATATCAAATAGGGTTTGAAACTTGGTATGGATGTCGCCATAATGAATATTCTTTACACTTCCATTTTCATAATTTAAGTTTTCTCTCGAAAATGAATTGGTAACTTTAAACTCAGCCACCTCCCCCAATTTCTTCTTTTTCCATTCTCCTTCAAACCCAGGGAATCTCAAATTTGGAACATTACCTACTTTCTGTTTCTTAGTCGTCATCTTGAATATTATTTTGCTACTCGTATAAACATTAAGGATTGAATGGAATTAAAAAATTAACCCCAATTCTTTAAAATACACATCAATCTGTTTATCCAAGTCTGATCGTTTTGCTTCAAGCGTTTTAATTTCTTTCATAACGGCATATATATCTATTTCTTCCTCCTCCTCAAATGTATCAACATATCGAGGAATATTCAGGTTATACTCATTGTCCGCAATTTCCTGCAAAGAAGCGCAATGACTGTATTTTTCAATTACAGTTCTATTACGATACGTTTCAACAATCTTATCAATGTGTTCGGGGCGCAAAATGTTTTGTGTTTTTACTTTGTCAAAATCATTGCTAGCATCTATAAACATGACATCATCAGGATTTTCGCGACATTTTTTGAAAACTAAAATGCAAGTTGGAATGCTTGTGCCATAAAAAATATTTGCAGGTAAGCCAATAACAGCATCTAAGAAGTTTTTATTTTCAATTAGATATTTACGTATATGCAATTCTGCTCCTCCACGAAACAATACCCCGTGTGGTAAAACTATTGCCATAGTACCATTATCGGCCAAATGGTGTATCATGTGCTGCACAAAAGCGTAATCTGCCTTGCTGCCTGGCGCAAGTTTTCCATATTGACTAAATCGGTCGTCACTTGTAAATAATGGATTGGCACTCCATTGAGCCGAAAAAGGAGGATTTGCTACAATTGCCTCAAATTGCTGGTCAATATGCTGGGGATGTTCTAGTGTATCTTCCTGCTTAATATCAAATTTGCGGTAATGAACCCCATGCAAAATCATATTCATTCTAGCAAGGTTGTATGTTGTGCGATTCATTTCTTGCCCGTAAAAAGTATTTACTTCTTTTACTTCTCTTGCTACACGAAGCAATAATGAACCAGAACCACAGGTAGGGTCGTAAACAGATTTTAGCTTGTGTTTACCTGTAGTTAC
Organism: Bacteroidota bacterium; assembly: GCA_027488905.1. Classification (GTDB taxonomy): domain Bacteria; phylum Bacteroidota; class Bacteroidia; order UKL13-3; family UKL13-3; genus B1. Next base: position 188,474 of record JAIYAT010000007.1, on the reverse strand, counting down.
AATCTTTGCCAATATTTTAGAAACTTCTTGTGGCGTATAAAACTCTCCAGCTTTTTTACCAGCACCACTAGCAAATTGACCTATGAGATATTCGTATGCATCGCCCAAAACATCCAATTCGGTATGATTTAATTTGAAATCAATTTTATCCAAATGCGTTAATACTTTTGCAATAATTAAATTGCGGGCATCCGCGGTTTTACCCAATTTGGTACTGTTCAAATCCATATCTTCAAAGAGGTTGTCAAAATCCTCCTCGCTATCAGTACCCATGGTACTCAATTGGATGTTGATTAGAATCTTTTGTAGGTCTTCTAAAATGAAATTGGTTTTTGTTTCATCAAATTTATCTACATCCTCATTGTCGCCCATACCGCGCTTTGCCACCTCCGAAAACAATTCTTCAGGCTTTAAAAAATAACCCAATTTCTCTAGTGCTTCTTCTCTAATGGCGTCAATAAACTCACTTCCATTTGCGGTTTTAGAGGTTATTTCACGAAATTTAATTTTATCTTGTTTCAATATTTCATTAGCGAAGAGATCCATCTTTTCACTCAAATATTTATAGAAAATAAACCCTAGAATATAATCACGGAATTCATCTGCATTCATTTTGCCTCGCAACGTATTGGCAATGTTCCATAGCTGTTGTTCTAGTATTCGTTTTTGGTCTTCTGACATGTTTATTACTTTTTTAGCTTCCGTTACTTAACAATTTTAATATTCTATTTCCAGCCTCAGTTATCTGGTACGTTTGATTTGGATGCGTTCTTTCTTCTGGAAACTCCATTTCAATCCAGCCATTTTCAATTAATGGGTCAAGATATTTTGCCCTGTTTTTTGATTGGTTGCTTAAATCCATTTTTTCAAACAATTCACTTCTTTTCATCCGAACCGTTAGAATTTCTAATATTTCATTAACCCTGTCGTGAATTTCTGTATTAATTATTTCTATGGCCAAATTTCCAACTCCATTACTAGCTCCGTTACCAGCTCCGTTACTAAAAGTCAAAATCTCCTCTAAGTCTTTGAAAACAGGGACATTTACTCCGTTACTAGCTCCGTTACTCATGCCATCATGAGCAGGCAAAGTAGCCAAAACATAGGTGCTGGTTTCATCTGTGTCAAAAGTAGGTGCAGGTGAACCATTATCAGCCATTGCTTTATAAATAGTTGGAAATCCAGTGCCCCTGCCTTCCGTTAAATGTAATTCTTTTAGAAAATCACCAATTCGTCTATTTCTATATTCCCTGGCTACAATTCGTCTGTGGGTTTTCAAAACTATGGTATTAACTGGAGGAACTGGACCTGGGAAACTTAATATTTCAATTTTATCGGGCCATACCTGTATTTCAATTGGACTTCCTAATTCGTAACTTTTATGATATACAGCATTAGACAGCGCTTCTTCAACTGCTGAGTAAGGGAAATTATAAAACCTGTTGGCTTCCGCTTTGGTTGCAACTTTTACTACTTGTTCTGCAATTATATTGGTTTGAAAAAACGATAAAGTATCGCGCAATTGCTTTTGCAAAGGCCCTTTAAAATAATATTCTTTGTAGTTTGTGCTTGTATTGTCTTTATGCCAAACCAGTTCAATCCAAGCTCTATTAAAAAAACGTTCAGGCTCTTTGCAGAAAAAAAGCAATCCAACATTTACTGGACGTACATTTTCATTTGATCCTTTTGCGATAAACATAGTTCTACATAAATCTTCAAATGACATAGATTTACTTTCTTCATATAAACCACTCTTAACTTCTTGCAGATGCGCTTGAATCAGTCCTAAATCTAAATCCTGAATGCTTGCTTGATTATTCACGCGATCGTCAAAAGGGATACGCGCGGTTAGCTCTTGTAGGCGCCTTAATATTTCGCCTCTGGCAATTATACTGTTTGAGCCAACTCGTACATAAGCTTCACGTGTGCCGCCATTACTTCCTAAGGAGGATGGAGCTGTATAAATTCGGTTATCTCCAGCAGGACACCACAATATTAATATTTGTTGCCCTTGTAACACATATGGTTGTGCAATTGGGAAATAGTTCGGCTGAACTTTATTTCCAAGCTCAATAATTTTCTTTTGAATGGCATCCGCTTGCTCATGTTGTAAACCAACTGGAGGAAAAAGAGGTTGTCCATCATTCTCAGCAATGCCAATAATAATGTAACCACCACCCCAATTGTGGAGGTCATTGGCAAATGCGCAAATCGAATGAATTACATCTTCTGGATTCCAGCCTTGCTTGAACTCTAGCCGCTCCCATTCAATGGTATTGCCGTTTACTAATTCTTCAATATTGATTGGGAGCCCCATAATTAAATTACGTTAATTTGATTTACGCTCACAATATTGATTAATTTTAAGTTCAATTTTCCTTTACTCATTTATATCTTTCATTTAAGACAATCAATTATGTTTAAACCATTCATCTCTCTTATCGAAGTTGTGTTATCCTTTACCAAGCGTATTGTATTGTTTTTAACTAGTATAACTAAGGTCAAAAATATACTTTAGCAAGCGAAATATTCAAATAAAAAGATAACTCATAAACTCAATTCATTCAGAAGTAGGTAATATATCTGCAAAAAAAGCCCCACAGAAAATTCCGCAGGGCTATTACCAGAAAAACGGGGGTTAAAACTGGTAAATTTCATGAATATTGGGTAAAAACTCAGAAAGGGAGGGTAATAATGCGGAATTCATTGTCATTTATGCCGAATTTCTCTATAATTCCAAGGTCTTTCATTTGTTTTATGTAGTTTTTGGCCTGTCTGTCCTTCACATAGAGCATTTCCATAATGCCATTTGCTAGGTCTTGGTAACTATAACTGCTTTTCTGAGCAAAAAGGTCTCTGGCTAAATTTTCAAGATCATCTTTCTTTCGCGTTTCCTTTTCTTCTTTGCTCTTTTCGCCCATAAATACATGTCGGTTTAGTTGTTTGTCCCAGCCAAATTGAATTAAGGGAACATCCAATGGGCTACCGTCCCTCACTTTTAGTGCTTTTACCACGCTTACGTTGTTGTTTTCATCTTTTTCGACTGAGAGTATGCCCGCAGCTTTTCGTTGTATCTCAGAGCCTAAATGACCCCTTAGTTTCATTCCGCTCGGACTTAAATGCAACACACAAACAGCAACGGTTTTATAAATCCCAGCTAATCGAAAAAGCTCTTCTACCAATTCAACCGATTGTCCTTCGTCGTTTACCGCCGAAATTAAATCTGCAATGCCATCAATTACCATCATGTGAATGCCATTGTGTTCGTAATAAAAACGGTCCATGCTTTGGAAAATAACCTGCATGCGTTCCTTGCGTGACATCCCAACCAAACAATAGGCCTTGAACCATTTTGGAGGGTAGTCTAAGTTGGCACGTTTAAGAATAAAGCTCAGGTTTTTGTATAACTGATCCTCCGATTGCTCGGTATCATACATAATCACCGCCTTACCCATGGGGTTATTTTTAATATCGGTTCCAAGTGTATCAATATCTTCACCCGAGTTTCTCAAAACGCCCGAAATCAAGCCCCCCAAGTAATTGGTTTTCCCGCTTCCCTCCATACCAGTAATGCAAAGGATATTCCCAGGAGCTCCAATGGTAACATTGTTAATGCTAATAATGGCATCGGGCTTAATAGGAGGGTTTTTAAAATCTATTTCGCATGACTTTAGAATCGACATCGTTTCCTCGTAGATAATGTCGAGCATATTGCAAAACATTCGCTTGAGGTGCTCACGAGTAAACCCCAGCCTAAAATAATCCGAGATATCTTTCTCAGTTTTGGTTCCTGCCAACGGTAAGGTTAAAATTTGTACCTCACAATCCTTTAGGGCCTTTTGATGTCGTTCTGCCGCTTCCTTTCCAGTTTTATCTGTATCATAAAGCAGGGTTATATGTTTGAACCTAAAGTTCAATCTCCTAATAATTTTCTTAGGAATATTGGCTGTTTCGCTGTTAAAACAAATTGCATTGAAACCTTGAGAAGCAAGGCTCATCACATCCTTTTCGCCACCTGTAATAAACAAAATATCACCTCGAGCTGGCAATTGCTCTAGTCCAAAAATGTAACCATCCGCCAATTCCCCTGCATACAAAAATCTCAGTTTTGAATTGGGTCGGTAAAGTTTTAAAAAGCGCTTTCCAGGATAAGCAAACATTGGCTCCTGGTCGCTTGAATTTAAAGTATAGGAACCACCTTCTTTGTTAACTCCTTCAAACTGTCTTACACTGCTAACGCCATATTGAATTAATACTTCCTGAGTTATGCCATATTGCTTCCAAAAATCTAACTCTGATTTTGAAAATGGCTGATAGGATGGCGTTTTATAAGTAACACTGATGTTTTCTTCTGGAATGGAGGGTGATAAATCTTCGCCAATTTTCACCAAAATAGTTTTATTTTCCGTTTTAGGCTGAACCCTTTGCGGTCCCTCACCTAATCCTAACCCCATTTCAACATTAATAATTTTGAGCACATCAATAAAATCCGATTTGATTCTACAATCTTTATTCTTAATAAAACCAACCAAGAAAAAGCAATCTCCTGCAAAGTCTGCTTCTCCAAAATCTTTTATTTTATAGGTGTTTGTAGCTTTATCCAAATACACATGACAAGCAGCATTGGTATCCTGGTAATATGGGTTCAGGAATGATTTACCTAGCTTCCATTTACCAGGAATGTAGTGATTGAAAACTGCCAACCCGTTATTGGTTGCATTCAATATTTCTTGTTTCGTTAACGACATCCGAAACAGGTTAGGGAATATTCAAAATCTTTTGAACTTGATTAGATTCTTGGAAGAGGTAGTGTTCCAAATCGCTCAATCTAAAAAGTACCTTTCTATTCATCTTATAGGAAGGAATACGATTGGCGCTGCGGTATCGCTCCAGTGTACGTCGACTAATTTTTAGAATCCTACTTGCTTCCCAGCTGTCAACATATTCAGCCTCCAAAATTTTCTTTCGGTCGCTTAACTTGGCTACTGTATCATGTAGATTTCTGATTGAGGTAATCAGTTGATTGTACGCCTCATTTGATAAAGTTAGATTTTCCATACTCCAGTTTTTTGTCGGGAGCAAGGTTAAGAACTTGGTTTTTATAAAACGGTTAAGTTAACAGTTAACTTAACTACTATTTTTCACCTACGGTTATATCTTTTTTGTTCAAGTTGTTGTTTTCGAGTCAGTAACGAATTGTCTAATTTCCATAAATAACTCGACTCATCTTTCAATCTCTCTCCCAATTTGTTAATTTTTATATTGGGAGATTTTATCTCGTGATTAAAAAGCACCTCCACATAACGAATGGCCATTCTCTGTGTAATGGCGCCAGATTCAGTCCTTATAGAATTGCTAACAACTATCGCTAAAACCAGCTCTAACAAATCGGCATCCGTTTTATTCCAATATAATTTTGGCATTGCTATGTCTTTATCGGCGAAAAGTTTCCCTTGGTTAAATTCTGTATTTGAGGGTTTCGGTTTGTGATTTAATTTGTCAGTTTCATATGGCAAGATAAGTTTCTTAAAAATCCTTATTTTGTGTCTAATATATTCAACTAACCTGTTGATAAGTTGTTTCAGCTCTGATACAAAAATTTCCAGCTTTTGCTTCAATACCAAATCCTTTGAATTGGCTTTAAACGTTGGGATTTTTATAGCAAGATTACCTAGAATTAGATTGAAATTATCAGGCAAATAGTGTTGCATATTCTCGTTTAGTAAAAACCGATATTCTTCTAACCTCATAATGGATAATTTGCTATCCAAAATGTGAGAAATTTCTTCCTCAATTTCCCTTTTTGCGGACACGTAATATTTTTCCAAATAGCTACGATATTGACAAACAGAAGCAAATGAATTTATCTTTAATCCAGGATCAGGATCCTCTTCGAACAGATTTAATCTTGTCCTTTGTTTGGGTGTCCATTCCACTTTTAAGCTAGAAATTTCATTAATAATTGATTTTAAGGATACTATCATACAGCTAATAAATTGGTGTAATAGCGAATCTATTTTTTTACCTCACAACCAAATATGACTAATAATAGGGGGAGTTGAAGTTATGAACATTTGAAGATTGCCAAAAAAATTGCCAGCTGCAATCGGTTGCAATGCAACTTACAATTGGTTTACATTTACCATACAGCTACTTTACATTTTGTAAAATCACTTTACATTTTCCCACAGAATTGGAATCTGTTTTGGATGTATTTTTTTATGTTTTTGAACCCAAAAAATCACCAGTGCAATAGTGCAATCATATATATATATGAATTGCACTGTTGCACTAGAGATATGATTTTAGAAAATTGCATTGAAAAATCGGCGGAGAAGCCCGTTAAATATGAAAAGTTAAAAGTTGAATTTTGGGTTTCAGGTTTCAATTCTAACTTTGATAAAAATCTATGAGAAATGACGATAGAAGAGCGCTATAAAAAAATTAATCTTTCTGAAATCCATCGAATGGTTTTGGAGGGGGAGCAAGAAAGCCTGGAACTTGATTTTAAAATAGCAAATCAAGGCAATGACAAAAAAGATTCGGACTCGAAAAATTTTGCAGAGGCACTTTCTGGTTTTGCAAATTCACAAGGAGGTATTTTAGTTTGGGGTATTAATGCACGAAAAATAAATGAGAATGGAGTTGATTGTGCGAAAGAACTGAAGCCTATCGAGAATCCAAAAGCGTTAATTTCCTTTCTTTCAAGATCTGAATCAACAATCGTAAGTCCACCTGTTTTGGGGGTTAAGCATAAGGCAGTTTTGGAAAAGGATGGAACTGGGTATGTTGTTACCTTTATTCCATTTTCAAATCATTTACCTCACATGGTTCATAAAAATGAAATAAATGCATATTTCCGAAGGTATGGAGACTCCTTCAAAAAGGCGCAACATTTTGAGGTTGTAGAAATGTTTAATAAAAAAGTTGTTCCAGATTTAGATTTGGAATTTGAATTTTCTGAACCACAATTAGTGCATTCTGATTCTAGATTTCTATTATCTCCATTTTTGGTTAAAGTAAATAATTTAACCAATACAACGATAAAGTTTCCATTTATAAAAGTTTATGGGGATTCCAATTTAAGGGCTTCTTCCTTTGGCCTAGATGGAAACCGTTATACTCCATTGGAAAGAAGACATAGCCCAAGTCTCGAAACCTTTTTCTATTTTGGAGGTGCTGATACCGTAATTTATCCAAAACAAAAATTCGACCTCGATTATATAGGAGCCATAGCGCTAGTAAATAATCAACCTCCTATAATTAATGTTACGTTTGAAATTGGAGGGGAAGGAATGCAAATGAAAACTATAAAATATAAGTTTGAATATATGAATAAAAAGGTTTTCAAAAACTAAATTTGTTTTAAACTATTTGTTGCATAATGATAAAATATATTCTTCTGTTTAAGGCTATTGCTAGATTAATATTAAATTAGCCACCTTATAAACTCTCCACTATTAGCTCAACCTACTTTTTACTATCCTTCCCCATCAATTTCATCATTACATCAATATCAGGCATCATTTCTTTTTCTATAAAATCAGCATCAAAAACTACCTTTCCTTTAAAAGGTTCAACTATCAGGTTTAACTCCTCCTCCAATTCCTGACCAACATTCATTACCAATGTAAATGGAATATCTTTAATTGTAAAATCTTTATGGTACATCAAAAAATCAACTTGCTTCATAATATTCGCAGGAGTTAAATTTTTGCAACCAGGCGTAGACATAATGAATTTTGAAAACACATCATATCCAAAAAAAAGGTTCACTATTCCATCTTGCACTGTTTGTACTTGTATCGTACTGAAGCAAACTAATTCTCTGGATTCGCTTGGATAGCTGATTTCACTCATTTTATTGCACCTTTATTAAGCCAAAAGTAGGCTTAATTTTTATGTAAATAAACAAAAAATCAACCTGTGCAATAGTGCAATCATATATATATATGAATTGCACTGTTGGACTGGTGATATGATTTTAGAAAATTGCATTGAAAAATCGGCGGAGAGGCCCGTTAAATATGAAAAGTTAAAAGTTGAATTTTGGGTTTTGGAATTGATTTATAAATTTGATTGAAAATAGGTGAAAATTCAAGAAATAAATTTCATAATAATCATATAATTAACCATGCTAAAATATGAATAATAAAGCAGAAATAAGCTGTCCAAATTGCAATCATGTAGTTCGAATTCCGACAGGAAAACATATTAAATTTTCTTGCCCAAATTGTGCGAATGAAATTGAAGTGGATGGCAAACCAAAGGTGACCATACCCAAAAAAGGGAATTACAATTGGTTTATTACAGGTATTTTGAGTGCTCTACTTTTTTTTGGATATAAATATTACGTTAAGAATAAGGATGTTGAGCAAAAAATAGGGTTAGATATCTTAAAAGAAAAGGGGCAAAGCCAACCAGAGACTAAAATTAGTAATGAGCAGATTCAATTTGACAACAATTTACAAGCCTTAATTAAGGCTGTGGATATATCTAATGAAACAACTAATGATTTTGCAGTAAGACTAGCATCTAGATTCCCTGGAGAGTATAATATTGGCCAAATTTGCCAGATTTACGACTACATAGTAAAAAATTGGAAGTATGTAAATGATTCTGATAAAATGGAAAATTTTAGGTCAGCTAGCAGAACAATTAATAATGATTTTTCAGGTGATTGTGATGATTTCGCAATATTATTGGCTGCTATGATTGAAAGCATTGGAGGGGATTCAAGAATTTCATTTGCATATAATGAAAAAGAAGGTCATGCCTTTACTGAAGTTTTGGCTACAAATAGTAAAGAAGAAATGCAAGCAATTGTTGATGAAATAAACGCTTTATATGGAACAGACCAATTTGAAATAAATTATAGCGAAGATAGCGACGGTAAATGTTGGTTAAATTTAGATTGGTTCGGACGTCCCCAGCACCCAGGGGGGCAGTATTTTAATTATACTCAAAGGGTTATCTATTACCCGACTTTAGAAAAACCAATTTATATATTGGAATAAAAATTAGACTTAGTTTGTACGCCTAAATTTTGGGATCTATAAATTATTCTATATTTGAAAGTTACCTTCAATTACTTTTCAAACTGATAATTGCAAAAATCGAATTGTTGTTTGAAACCTAATTTACAGGATGGTAACATCTTTATATAATTCTTCTAGCTCTATTACTCTTTCAGCTTTTATAACATAGCCAAGGTTCACTGGAATATCAGAAACTGAAATATATTTTTGCTTAGTTGGAACATTTACAACCTTAATTTCACCATTGGCAGAGTATTGAGGTCCAGCATATAGGACTCCCAAAAAAAGAAATCTTTGCTGGCCTACTAAAAGTACTCCCTCTCTATTTAAATAACCCGAATCATTATAAATGACAACTGGAGATCCGCTTGATCCAGGGAAACAAGCTGCATCAATCATAAATTCTTTACGGCCTTCATAATTAAATTTTGGATGTGTTGCGGTGATTCCTTTTCGAAGAATTGGTTTGTTATTGTAACTATCCCAAATTCCAATCGGATATCCTACCATTATAATTTCCTCTAAAGCATATAAATCGTTCAATTGTTCAGAATTGGGTATGAATGATTTTTCAAGATAGGCAAAAAATAAATTGTGACCTGCTTTTTCCGCTTCCGATATAATTAAAGAAATTGGCATTGAACAAAGGTCAACGTCGGAGTTTGGATGATATCTCCATGATGCAGCAAAATCACTAATAATTTCCACTGGAAAGTGGTCTTGGTCAATTGGGTCATTGTTATTATCCCTTTTGGTAAAAATTAACCTACCTTTAATTGCTCCTTCAACAACATGCTTATTGGTTATTATGAATGGAACAAATGTATTTTGCTCAATATTTTGAAAAAACTTAAAAAGAAAGCCTGTACCAGAGCCAGCGCTGCCATCAGGATATTCTGTTTCAATTTGAATTGTAGTATAGGTTAGCCACTCGGTTGGTGATAGTTTTTTTGCCATGTTAAAAGCCAGATTAGGAATGTTAAAAATAATTTTTTACGATAATTTTACGCTAATTTTATTCCACTTTAATCGAATACTTTACTTGTACTTATGATATTTAACCCATGTTTCATACAACATCCATTCTTTTCTTAAGGGTGAACTTTGAAAATACTTTATCCATTTAGTCGTATAGGAGCCTTCCTTAGAGGTTAATCTAATTTGTTTTCCAAATTCTTTACCTTCTTGTTCCTTGATAAATTCCTTTTGAGTTTGCTGCAATTTTCCAATAAGTTGATTGTAAAATAGAATCAATTTGTGAAATTTTTCTTCCCAAACCTCGAATTTTATTTGAGTTAAAGGGGCAAATTCATTTGGATTGCTTGAGTGGTTAGTAAAACCGAGGGTATCACCAATTATATAATATTGTGAATGTGCGGCCGCATTTCTGATTTGAGATTTATAAATATCTTTAATTAACTGATAGTATATAGGGCATGTATCCTTCACCTGGTCTCGAATTTTCAATCGAATTAAATTATGTCGAGCTGTTACTTTTGGAATTTTAAAATACCAATCATAATTTTGACCTGACGCTAATAAAGATAGTTCATACAGTATCTTAAGAATCCTATCAGATTCCCAAAATTTCAAATATATCATTAATTCTATTTGAAGCGATATATCTGCATTTAACTTTTTTTCAGCATTGGTTTTAAAATCTAAAAAAAAACCATCCCTTGTTTCTTTAACCCAATAAGTTCTATACCTATCGAAAAACCTATATTGCGTATGGTCTGCTTGATATTCCCAGCCACCTGTACCAAAAACGAATGGGGAATACTCAGGATTAATATTATCTCCCAAATGAAACCCATTGATTACAACAAGCAATAAATCATTTTCGTGAGTTTGATTTGCCTTTGCCTGAGAGAAAAGCTCATCTACTGCTGAAATAACAAATGGATTGTGTTTGAGAATCGTTTCTTCAAAAATCATTAGGTAATATTAGATTGAAAACTTAAATTTTTTATTGTAAATTAAATCAAAAAACATGTCAATTTACTAAGCCTAACAAATTTTAAATTTGCTATTTTAAATCGCTTTTCTGTCCGGCGATTGATATTTGGTCTACATATGTTTTAATTCGATCTTTAAATGCACTGTAAACTGGTTGAAGGTCAGAAAGAGTGGAGTATTTATTCCAACTATTTTTCGTCACTGGATTTTGTTTAATATTTGGAAGAATTTCTGCTGTATCTTTTGCAAAATCATAGGTTAATTCCAAAGGCAAATCAAGTTTCTTAAACTGGCCTTCTGAATACCCTAAATAAATAAGTCCGTTTTTGTCAACCGTAAACATCCCAATTTTTATTCCGCTTCCTTGTGGGTCAAAAAGTTTTACTCCAAAACTTCCTGTATTCCATTCAATGTAATACCCACTTTCTTGAGAGTCTTTTATTATCTGTTTTGCAAATTCAACTATTTCTCTTGATGTTTTTTGTTGCAATTGCTCAAAATAATCATCTGCTGTAATTGTTAGACGAGTCTGCGAATTCGCTTTTTTGTTTTCTGTTTCTGCTCCAAGGTCTGTTTCTATATTGACTTTTAGGTCGGCTGAATACGAGCCTTCAATTCTAACGATTGCTCTTGTTATTTCTTTTGTTCTTGTAACAAGTTGCGGAATTACAATAAGCGAATCATTGTTTTCTTCCAATTTAAAAACTTGCAATTCGATAAGTGCCAAAGTGAAATGTAGTTGTGGAGATTGGCTTAAATATTCAATCATATCCTCAACACTTTCGCGGATTCCGTCGCCTACAATGAGCAAAAGAAAGCGGCCTCGTTTTAAATTTTTACTAATGTTGTCGATAAAAAATTGTTCATCGGCTTCGTCAAGTTCTGTGTTTTTACGAACAATTTCTAAAAGACCATCTGTGTTTTTATTGAATAGCCTGCTAAATGAAACAATAGCATTGTTTAGGTCAGTAAAGGTCCATTTACTTAGCTCTTTTGCATAATCAATAATTTGCCCTACGACCTCACGTCTTGCTTCAGGATTTCTCCAAAGTTTGGTTTCAACTATTGTAATATAACCATCTGGAGAAACAAATAAATTATCAAGATAACCTGCTGAGGTTGCAATTTCTCGGCCAATTGAAATAAGTGGGCTAAAACTTGGTTCAATTTCATTGATGGGTAATATCTCTGGGTTATTGTGGATTAGTTTTTGTATCCATTCTTCATTGAAATCTTTACCGTTCAGGGGAATTCGAACAAGATTTTTAGTCAAATCATTTTGAATGTAAATGGGTTGTCCGTTGCGTCTATTTCCGTTTGTAATCATTTTTGATTTGTTTTTACTTTTAAGTTGCTTAATGTTGGTTTATAGACTTTCGATGGGCAAGATTTTTATCTCAAAGGTAATGTTGAGAACTAAACTTTATTGAATCACAAAACTCTAAGTTTGGATGTCAACCTGCCTGATGCAAAACCCTTGTTTCTGCTCTACTTTTCGTCGGTGTGATTATCAAGTCAGCCTTGCTCATTAGTATTTTACAAGTTTGAAAGTCTTTCTTTTTTCTTGATCGTAAACCGTAACGAAATAAACTCCCGCTAGTAAGGATGAAGTGTTTATTAGTTCTTTTTCTGCGGTTATTTTTTTCTCAAATAATGTCTGACCAAATGAGTTTGTGAGGCGAATTTGTAAATCATTGCCGAGTTGAGAATATAGAAATAAGGTTTCGTTAAACGGATTTGGGAAAATAGAAAACGGGATATTACTGCTTTCATCCTCAAGGCTAGTTGTAGGAACTGGGCTACTAAAAACAAAGTATGAAGAAGTTGAACTATTTGAACCACCTAATAATAAATTATTGTTACCATAAACAATAGAGTTAGTATTTTGCAAAGAAGTTAGTCCAGATAACCCAGTAATGTCTGACCAATTTGTCCCTCCGTTGGTTGACTTTATAATATGAGGAACAAAACTCGTCCCGTTAAATTGGGAACAAGCCGCATAGATTATTTGTCCTGTTGCATTTGTAAAATCATTTACGCTGTATCCAGAAGGAACACCCGAATTGGACAATGTCCAATTTAAACCATTGTTTGTTGAAGAATAAACATAGTAACTTCCTGAACCTGTGCCAGAAAGCAATAGTTTACTTCCGTTGAAAATTATTGAGTTTGGAAGTTGAATATTGCTTAACCCTGACATAGTAACTTCATTCCATGAAGAACCATTGTTTGTTGATTTTAACAATTTAGGTTCAAAAGAAGTACCGTTGTAATATGCAGAAGCTAAGTAAACATCACCATTGGTTGCAATTGCAAAATCATTGGGGCTGTAACCAGATGGAATACCTGAATTGGATAAAGTCCAGTTTGAGCCGTTATCATCTGAGACGTAAACATAGTAGCTTGCTGTCGTGCTGTTTGAACCACCAAGAAGAATTTTATTGCCACTAAAAATTATTGTATTGGTGTTTTGAACATTAGTCAGCCCTGACATAATAATCTCTGACCAAGAAGAACCGTTGTTTGTTGATTTGAGCAACTTAGGTTTGAATGAACTCCCGCTGTATTGAGAGGCTACCAAATAAATATCTCCATTTATAGCTTTAGCAAAATCATTAGGACTGTAACCTGACGGAATACCTGTGTTACTTAAACTCCAATTTGCTTGGCAGAACGCAGTAAGCGTTGTAAAGCAAGTTAGGAATAGTGTAATTAGTTTCATTGCGTTTTGTTTTAGTAAAGTTTGTGTATAATTAGTATTTGCCAAGTTGAAAAGCAAGGCCTGTAGTCTGTTCTACCGCATAATATTCGTGGTCTTGTATGATAAGTTTAATTGAGAGTGTTTCGTCAGTCCTTCCAGATTTTTTAAAAACTTCTTGACCTATCTCCTGCAAATTATTTTGAACAAGGTCTTCTAGTTGTTTTAGCAATTCATTGTATCGAATTATGGCCATTGAAACTTCAATACTTGTCTTTGCAGAAGTAAGCCCACCACCGATAGGAAGATAAACAACGCCTGGTTCAATTTCTACTCCAGAGTTAATCCCATGCTTTCTCATTACTTTTATATCATCGTCAGTAGGAACATGAACCAGTCCAATAACATCCTTCATTCTATATGATGAAATTGAGGCTTCCCAATTGTCATGAATTACTTTTATCATCTGTTGCTTTGTCCAACTACCATGAGGCATAACTCCAATGAATAACGCCTTTTCCTTATCTATACGAACAAATAAAACTGGTCCCGTTCGTTCAATGAAACCACTGCCATTGGCTTCTAATTGCGTTCCTAAGTGTAAATGATAAATACCCCAATCGTTAAGTAAACTGTCATTGAAGTCAAGGTTGGTAAGATTTTTACTTAAATGTGGGGTTATGTTTTCTCCATTTATAAATTTAGTTTTTACAATGTCTAAGCCAACTAGCAACTCTGGCGGACAAGTAAATTCTTTAGAAATAAAAATCTGTCGCTTGATAGGCTGAATCAAACGTCTCTTAAAATTGAAATATTTCATTTTTATTTTGTCGGAACTTTCTGTAATGTCAACGGAATAATTGTAGTCCGATAGCTCTTGAATCAACATTTCATTAAAGTCGCTGTCAAAATTTAGTTCTGCTTTATACATATCCTTAATGGTGCCTTATTTCAGTCAATTGATAGTTTCACGATCGACAGTAGGGTTGTCGCTAATTTATTTGTTTGATATTTTATTTATCTGCAAGCTACCATAAATAGTTATTATTTCCGATTAGTAGTTTCGAATTACTTTTGATGAATTTAAGCGCATAAATTTTTCTAAAAACGACTAATAATTCATCCAAAAAATTTCCTTGGAAAATTCCTCATTTTCACCGAAAATTGGACCAAGGTTCAAAACCAGTTTTCGTAACGGTCCCCACGAAAAAACTATTTTGCAACTTGTGACGTCGACACGACAACGACCTCATGAGCGGTTGATAATTAGCGTTTTAAAGGAGTGAACATAAGTCCCTGCAGCTCCACTAGAAAAGTTTTGAGGGGGGAGAAAGAGAAAGAGTATTAGGACACTGTTTCTCTTTCTCTTTCTGTTTCTCCTACTCTTTCTCTTTCTGTTTCTCCTACTCTTTCTCTTTCTCTTTCTCTCTTGCTCCTATCCCACTTCTACGATTTACTTTCCATTTCGCATAGTGTATAAAAATCAAAAATTGTTTCTTTGAAAGCAAACAATAGTGCGTCATGTTCCCTTACGAGAGGTTAATAGTATACAACAAGGCCTTTGATAACCAAAGGAAGGTAATGTTGATGCTTCATCAATATAAAAGCATTCCCGCTTATGTAAAGAACCAATTTGGAAGGGCAAGTTTAAGCATCATGTTAAATATTGCTGAGGGGAGCGGAAGAACGAGAATTAAGGAAAGAAAAAACTTTTTAACAATAGCTAGAGGGTCTACCTTCGAGTGCGCTGCGATTACTGATTTATTATTTGCTCAAGAAGAAATTAGTTATGAAAATTATTCTAAATTAAAGTCCGAGTTTGAAGAAATTTCAAAGATTCTGTACGTTATGATAAAAAACCTATCCTCAAAAACTTAGAGCTTCTTTTTCTCTTTCTCTAACTGTTTCTCTTACTGTTTCTGTTTCTCTTTCTCTTACTGTTTCTCTTTCTCTTTCTCCTAAAAGAACCGCTTTACCTTTTGGCTTGAAGATTTGTTGAGCAGGTTCCATACTTGTTTCATATTACTTTTTGGTTTTTCGGCACAAAATCACCATTGCACTAGAGATATGATTTAAGAAAATTGCATTGAAAATCGGCGGGTAGGTCATTCTGTTTTATTTGATAGAAACTATTGTAGGAGGTTTTTCGGGTAGTTAAAAAAATGGACCTAGTTTAATTCCACTTCTAAATCCTGACCCAAATCCATTACAAAACTTAAAGGTATATCTTTAATTGAAATTATTAATTATCCATTCCCCTCCTTTGTCAGGGCCTTTTCTAATTATTGTTTTGGTTCCTTTAATTTTTTCAGTTGGAGTTCCATTGCTCTCGTAGATTTACCAACCTTTATTGCTAATTCCTCTATGGTTATTTTAGGGTCCTCACCAATAAAGTTCAAAATTTTCTCCGAAGTTTTCTCCGAAGGTTTTTTGTTAGGCGCCAAACTTTTTGTTGCCTCAGGTAAATAGGGCTCCACAAGGTTTTTCTCCGAAGTTTTCTCCGAAGGTTTCTCCGAAGGTTTTAACGGACGTTTCAGGCTAACAGTAAACATACTGGTAATCGCGGTGTAACTGTCCATAAAATCTCGGAGCAAACTGACCGCCCTATATTGCTGGCCAAAATTGATCATATTTTCTGGCAAAGAATAGCAGTTTATTGTTGAATATTATTCAATAGTATTAATTATTTAGTTTAATGATATTTTTTTCTTCCTTAAGGATTCACCAGCAAGTATTATTCTACGTACTCCATTAATAATTCTATCTAAAATAGCATCAGCAAAAGTCTTTTCAAAAATTAGAGGCTTGTTTAGTTTATTACTTAAGAAACTCTGATATTGGTTCTTAAATCAGCATATACTTGCTATTTTTGACAATGGTCAATTTACTCCGAAATTACCTGGTCAATTTCAACCGCGCTGGGTGGTAAGTTTATTCCGCGATTAGGTGGTCAATTTCTCGTTTTCTCCAGCTAAAAACCATATTTAGCCGAAATATGTTTTTTACTAATATAGGGATTGCTAGTTTAAACCCTTTTAACCAAAAGGCAAACTGAATTTCAAAATTAGTTTTGCTAATACTTTTTGGTTTTTCGGCACAAAATCACCAATGCATGATTTTTTTTAAATAGCCGATATCATTTGGCAGAATTGCGATGGGAGAGTTTTGTTATTATTTTAAAGTATTGTAGGAATTCATAAATGTATCTAATTTTTGACCTATTTTCTTTTATTTTTTTGTGTATCGCATCATTTTTAAATGCTTTACACTTTATGGCAAACAACACAAAATTGGTTCAGCTTATATTGGGATTAAAAAAATGTCAAGTTACTTTATGAAAATTTGGGGTAAATCATATATTTGTTTATAAAGTAAAAGTAATCTAAGTTAGTTGGTTTTAAAATAATGCATTTAGGCGCCTTGAGTAAAAGTTAAAAGCGTTAAACCAACTGTAAATTAAATCTAATGGTTAAATAATAGTAATGCCTATGAATATTAAATCTGCTTTAATAATGCTAATCTTTCTGTTTGGGGCTTTTGCTAAGCAAGCTTTCAGTCAGAAAATAAATCATTACCAAGAGGTAAAAAGTAAGGTTAGCTTTCCTATAGGTTTTGATGATAAAAAATCGAAAGAGATTATTGCAAGCGTTGCCATAGAAAAATTAAACCTGATAAAAAAAGGAAAAATTATTAATGATAAAAATTGGGATGACTATTTGAATGCAATTGCTGGTAAATTATTGCAAAACGAACCTGCTTTACTTCAAAAAATTAAAGTTTGGTGTGTAAAAGATTTATCCGCCAATGCTGTATCGTATATAGATGGCAGTATTTTTCTCAATTTAGGGTTAATTATTCATTTAAAAACAGAATCAGAACTTGCCTTTTTAATTGCTCATGAAATTGCCCATGTAATGAAGCAACATGCCTTAAAAGAAATTGAGCAACAAAATAAAATTAACCAAGCCGAAATTAATACCAATAATAATTTTGGCCGAAGTTATCGAAACCTTATTCATTCGAAAGAAAACGAATACGAGGCAGATGGTATCGCATTAAAATTAGTTATACAGGCTGGATACAATCCTAGTTTGGCTATAAAGGCACTACATTTACTTAACCCTGACTCAAGTTTATACGCCAGAATTAACATGGCACAACTATTAGGTAATGAAATTAATAATTCATTGGCACAATTAGATAGTAGTGAGTGGATTAAAAGTAAAAAACGTAATGAAAAAGTGATTTTAAAAATTGAATTGAATAATAATGACCAATTTTCTACCCATCCAGATGTGGCCAAAAGAATTATCTCGCTTGATGAGCAATTAAAAGTATATGAGTTGCCAGAAAAAATGCAACTTTATCAAATTAAAGATAGCCTGATTTATATTCAAATGCAGCAGCAAATGGCGAAACTGGCCTTGGGCAATGCCATAGATGATTTTGAATATCAATTAGCGATTATGCTGGTTTTGACTAATAAATTTCAATTTGAAGAAGAATTACGAAAAACAACCTTACTCAAATCCCTTTACTTTATAGCGCAATCAAAAGAAAACCAGTACGAAGATGAATTATTAAGCAAGTGTGCCATAACTACAGATTCGAATATGGTGGATTTAAATAAAATACTTTATTCTTACGATGCAGATAAATTTAAAAAGCTAGTTTATGGATTTGCTAAGAAACTTGTAGAACACGGGCAAAATGAAGATAATTATTTCTATTATGCTCTTTGCAACGAAGCCTATTTAGGTAAACAAACATCACAAATTATTTTTCAAAATCTAGTAAATAAATTTCCTAATGGAAAGTATGCATTAACGGCCAAACAAAAGCTTAGTTACAATGATAAAAAATAAATTAATACCATTTTTCTGTTTCCTTTTGCTATTAGTAAATGGGTGCACCTATAAAATAAACAGCTCTATTCAGAAATCAGAATCTTTTATTAACCAGGGTAAAGATTTTGATAATATTTTTTATTTGCAACCGCAAGTTTCTATTTTCAGGTTGGATGGTTATAAAAAAGATGATTACTCACTTATTATGACCTCAGAAAAAGAAATAAATAAAAACATTAATGGATTAACCAAAAGGTTCAAAATTAAGAATGATGTTACCTTTCGTAATTCAATTATTGATAGTTTTGCTATGCTTAATAACCTAAGTCAAAGGATCATTAATACCAACGAAATACAACAAAATATATTCAATCAAATTTCTCGAAAAGAAGAGAATCAATTTGTTCAACAGCTATTTACAATAGAACCTAACATTGGCTATGACTATTCGTTTTTAACACCCCTTATTAAATCTGAATTAGTTGGATTGGTAGGAGTTATTGTAATTGATCTAAAAAGTGAAAACAAAGCATTGAAAGACAATATTGACTATGCAAACTATTTGCCTCCTAATGGGTATTTACAATATCATTACATCGTTAATGTTGTTACTGGCAAAATCATTTATCGCGATATAAGGTTGTTTGATTCTGTTATTAAACCAGAACATCTTATGTTAACCTTATATGATACCTTTTATTTACTGAATAAAAACTTGAATCCATGAGAAAGACACTTTTTATTATCCTTTTAGTTTTCAGTTTTCCTCACTTGTTAAAGGCCCAAAATACTGGATTTGCGGGCAAAAGGGTGCTTTTAAAAAGCAATGCTATAAATGGATTCAATGGATTTTTTAATAGTTATGCTGCTGAGTTTGCATTTCACAGAAATATGACTGTTACAATTGGGTATGATGCGGTTAACAAAGAGGTTTTTCAATCATATAATTTTTTGGAAACAGTTGGTTCAGATATTACCATGAGTGAAAAGGCCCGCACCTCCTACAGAGGGATTAATATGGAATTTAGAAAATATCTTATCAGTGAGAAGCCTGCTCCTTATGGTCTTTTTCTTTGTGCATCTTATGCGAATGGGAATTTAAACATTGAGGAGGGCACTTACTCCGAAAATTTATTTATTGCTGGTGGTACGCAAGATATTACCTACAAAATAAATGGGATTAATCTGGCAAAAGTCGGACTAGGATTTGGGTATCAAAAACCCATCAATAAGTGGTTGTTTGTGGGCGGACAATTAACATTTGATTATGTTAGATATGGAAATTTAATCAGTGGGTTGCCGCAACATGCAGCATCAGGTGTTTTAAAAAACTATGGTTCCAATTTTTTAATCATGAATTTTTTAAGTGAAAATAGACCTATTCAAAATCAACAATTAAGAAATTATGGAATTTCTGGTAATATTCAACTGGGAATTTTATTGTTTTAATAAATAAAGTATGAAAACAAATTACTTAAAGATTGTATTATCAATTTCATTTTTCTCACTCATATTTACAAGTTGTAGAAAAGAAGAGGCTTTATATTCTGATAATTTCGGAAATATAATTACACCTGAAACTTCCAAACATCCTATTATTGGAAAAAAATCTTTTCAATGTTCAAAATATTTTAGTACAGGTAATTTTTGGGAATCGTATAATTTTGACGCATATGTTTGGCAAACACACCTGAGTAATGTTTATGTTATTGGCCCAATCAGTCTGGATAATTACGGCAAATCAGGTCAAAAGATTGAAAGCAACTCAAGTTTCCTAATTAATTCAGAAGGAGATTTAGACGGAACATCTACATTAAAGAGTAGTTATGATTATTTATATGGGTTAACAGGAAAATACGATGCTGTTAATAATAAAATAAAACTAACACTCACAAATTATGATAATGGCCAATATTGTGATTGTGAGGAGAAGTAATAGGTGCCATTCATTGCTATTGCAAATGAAGCCATAATCTAAACAAGTAAGTTTGCCTTTTTGAAATTGATAAAACATTCCATTTGCTTTTTCCGTATAATATTCGTTTAGGGTAGGCATTTCTAGTCCTTCTAAATACAGGGTATCTTCCGCAACGGTGTGTTTGATGATTGCACAAGACTCTATATGTTTTTTTTTGTTGGCAAAGCTTCCACCAGCAAAAGCTAGGCTAAGTGCTCCCAAAACAAAAATTTCAGCAAGTGCAAGTAGGCATGTTTTATTAATTAAGGGCAAGTTAAAAAGAGCCCTATTAATAACCAATAACAATCCTAAAATAGGCGTAACTAAAATTAATAAAATGCTAATTTTTGATGCCCAAATAGTTTCGGGTTGGTGTATAGTAAATGCAATTAAATCGTTTAGAAAATGTGTTTGGTTCAGGTTTAAGAAAACGGCAACAATGGCAATGCCCATAACGGTTTGCAGATTGTCGATGGGCGTGCGTTTATACTCAAATGTAGCTTAGGGAAACGAATTAATCAACTACTAAAATACTGTCAAACGAAGACGAATTGCACACCTATTGCAAATGTGCTGTTATAGGCAAGTGCTTTATTTTATTGAGCTTTCTTCTACTTTCCAAATATAAGTCGTGTCGTGCCTTATGACTTTGAAGGTGTCGTTTTCTGCTTTTTTAATTATACTGTCCCCATACATTAAATAAGGATAACTTGATTTGTTCGCATTACTGTCAATAGGGATTAAACCTTTTATTCTAAATTTAGTGTCTGGCGTATTTGTGAAAATTTTCAGCCCGCGACCATCGTCCACACCTTTAATGGTTGTATTCAATTCAGCGGTTTCTATTAACACTCCTTTGTCCCATTCAGAGTTGAAAAAACGACCAGGATGGAAGAAGAAGAATTTGTCTCCGAGCAGACTTGAAATAATTAAAAAGGTAATTACTGTCAAAAAACTATATATGAATTTCTTTCGTGTTGTCATATTTTGTCGACTGTCTTTGAGCATTGCCTATAACTTAACTATTTGCGATCTTATTTACCTGCAAGCTACCATAAATAGATATTATTTCCGATAAAGTCTTTCAAACTATTTTTGAGATATTCGATTGCATAAATCTTTCTAAAACTCCTAAAATTTCCTCCAAAATAATTTTCATGGAAAATTGCGGGTTTTCACCGATTATTCGACCAAGGTTCGAGAGCAATTTTTCGTAACTGTCCCCAAAAGAATCAGTTTTGAGTTTGAGTTTTGAGCAAGAATCAGTTAAGAGTGGGAGTCTTGAGAATGAATCAGTTTGGAGTGCGAGTTTTGAGCAAGAGTTTACACAATCTAATTTACACTACCTACACTCTTTCTCTTCACTCTTCCTCTAAACTTCTTATGGAGTAGCTTCCCACCTCTTATGGAGTAGCTTCCCACCTCTTGTATAGTAGCTCCCCACCATTTGGGTACCAGCTTCGCACCATTTGGGTACCAGCTCCCCACCATTTGTATAGTAGCTTCCCACCTCTTGTATAGTAGCTCCCCACCATTGGGGTACCAGCTTCCCACCATTTGGGTAGTAGCTTCCCACCATTTGGGTAGTAGCTTCCCACCTCTTATAGAGTAGCTTCGCACCTCTTATGGAGTAGCTTCGCACCTCTTATAGAGTTGCTTCGCACCAATAAAAAAAAAGCCCCGAAGAACTTCGGGGCTTTTCTAAAAAAATAGGATCTACTATTGATTAGCTTCTTTCTTAGGTGCTGCTTCGTGGCTGCAACATCCTTTTTTCTTTTCGCCAGATGCACAACTCTTCTCTTTAGAATCGCTGCAAGCTTTTGCTTTCTTTTTGCTCTTCTTCTCTTTTCCTTTTTCTTTATCAGCAGGTGCATTGTCTGAACTTACATTCATTACACTTACTTGCTCAGAAGCAGGAGTACTCACTGAAATCGATTGTGCGTTAGTATTAACAAAGCTGAATGCTGCAAAAGCAGCTAAAACTAGTAATTTCTTCATTGTATTTGATTTAGTACTTCGAAGGTAGTATTTTTTTTATTAATAAAAACCTAATTAAACTCAGCCAAAATGCTTCTTCCGCCCTTTACTTTTTGGTTCAAACCAACCTTAACCTTGGCGTCTAAAGGCAGATAAATATCAACCCTTGAACCAAATTTAATGAAGCCCATTTCTTCTGCTTGTTTTACAGGTTGCCCTTCTTTAACGTACCAAACAATGCGTTTGGCCAATGCTCCAGCAATCTGGCGAAATAGGATTTCTGTTCCGTTAGGTTTCTGAATTACTGTAGTTGTTCTTTCGTTTTCGGTAGAACTTTTAGGATGCCATGCTACTAAATACAAGCCAGGATGGTATTTAAAATACTTAACTATACCTCCAATTGGGTTGCGATTAACATGCACGTTAAAAGGACTCATGAATACAGAAACCTGTAAACGTTTGCCTTTAAAGTATTCTGGCTCTTCTACTTCTTCTATGACTACCACTTTACCATCAGCTGGGGAAATAACCAAGTTATCGCCAGTGGTAACTGTAATAGCAGGATTGCGAAAGAATTGCAAAACTATAATTAGTAAAATAACAGAGATTCCTAAAACTACATTCTGCAACCAAATCAACTCAGGCGCTAACCAACGGGTTAAGGCGTTAAGTGCAAAAAGTACAATTAATGAAATTAATATGGTGGCTTTACCTTCTTTGTGGATCATTTTAGAATATTAAAGGCCAAATTTACCACGAAGTGTTTCTACTTCTGCAACTTTCTTAATAGCTACAACATAAGCTGCAATACGCATGCTACAAGTATGTTCCATTGAAGCACTGTATACGTTTTCAAAAGCTGTTTTCATAACACGGTCTGCTCTACGATATACGCGTTCTTCTGTCCAGAAATAGCCTAAACGGTTTTGAACCCACTCGAAATAACTTACTGTTACACCACCCGCATTGGCTAAAATATCTGGCACAACCATGATACCTTTTTTGTTAAGAATAGCATCGGCACTTGCAGATGTTGGTCCGTTTGCACCTTCTACAATTAACTTAGCTTTAATTCTATCTGCATTTTCTGCAGTGATTTGGTCTTCCATTGCAGCAGGAACCAAAACGTCAACGTCTAATTCTAATAACTCAGCGTTAGAGATTTTCTTTCCAGCAGTAAAACCTTCTAAAGTTCCTTTGTTTCCATCGCGGAAAGCAATTGCAGCTTCTACATCAATTCCTTCTGGGTTATAGTAAGCACCACTCACATCAGAGATAGCTACTACTTTCATTCCTTGAGAAGCCAATAATTTAGCTGAGATAGAACCTACATTACCAAAACCTTGAACAGCAGTAGTTGCGCCAACGATATTGATTTTTAATTTAGATAAAGCAGAGCGAGTACTTACCATAACGCCGCGGCCAGTAGCTTCTACCCTACCTAATGAACCACCTAAAACAAGTGGTTTACCTGTAACCACAGCAGGTGTGCTGTATCCTTTAAGTTTAGAATATTCATCCATGATCCAAGCCATTTCTTGCTGGCCTGTGCCCATGTCTGGTGCTGGAATATCTTTATCTGGACCAAAAACATCCACCATTAAGTCGGTGTAGGCACGGGTTAACCTTTCAAGTTCGCCTTTGCTCATGCTGCGCGGGTCACACTTGATACCACCTTTTCCACCACCATAAGGAATACCAACAACAGCACATTTCCAGGTCATCCACGCGGCTAAGGCTTTTACCTCATCCAAATGAACATCCATACTGTAGCGGATACCGCCTTTTGAAGGTCCAAGGTTAGCATTATGAACCACACGAAATCCTTCGAATACTCGAACTTTTCCGTTGTCCATGGTAACTGGAATATTAACAATAACGGCCTTTTGAGGAGCCTTTAAAACATTGTAGTCGCTTTCATCTAAACCGATGATGCGTGCTGCTTCGTCGAATCTCGACATCATAGACTCGAAAGGATTTTCCGAGCTGTGTTTAATCACATTTTCATTGCCTGACATAGTTGTTTCTTTAAGTGTTAGGTTTGGCGAACATACACAAAATTTTACAATCTGTCCAACTGATTTAAGTCTATGTTAAATTTGTGGGAAACTAGCTAGTTTTAATATCCTTGAACCAACTGATTCCAAACAAACTAAAAACTAGGACTACCTGAATGATAAGAACTAATTTTTGCCAAGTAGGCCTATTGTTAAAGCTGATTTCTTGGTTAAATGGGTCGAAAGCCAAGGCAATACCAAAATAAATGGCCGCCTCACCCAGTTCTTTTTTTACCAAAAGCAGGTAAAGTCCAAATACTACAAAACCGATATAAAGGTATTTTGAAAATGCTGTATTTTTCATGGTTCAAATATGCATGGGTACCAATCTTTTTGATAAAGAAATTAAACTATTGGAAACATAAATGGATAATAGGAATATTTAACTGATTAGTTTTAAAAACGAAATGGCGTTTGGTTCAAACCGAAGTAACACAATTATGAATTACTTATTTATTAGAAAGATTTTTATATAAGTTTTACTTTATATTTGACCTACATTCAAAACAATCATATGAAAAATTTAATAGCCATTTTGATTTTACTAGTACTTGGTTCAACCCAACTTTTAGCCCAAGACACTTTATACCGAGTGGATGGCAGAGTGAGTAATGTAAGAATTATTGAGGTAAATAATAATCAGGTTAAATATCGCAATCCAGTAGGTCAAGGTGGCCCATTATTCGTTTTGAACCGAATGGAAGTTTCTAAAATTGTTTACAGCGATGGTAGAATAGAAAACTTTAATGCGAGTGCTCCCATACAAGCCAATTCAAACTATGCCTATGGTTCTGTTTGGGGGACTAATGTGCCAAAACCAGACCCATTGAGAACGAATTTTAAAAGGAGATATGTAAACATAAATGTTACTGATTATTTTGCTGGAGCAATTACTTTGGGATATGAATATTTCACCAAAGAAGGCGATTATAGCTTAAGAATTCCTGTTTCAATTGGATTAAACTCACTTGGAGCAAATGCCTTTAAAATTCGCGAAACAGAATATGAAGAAAGGCAATCTTATTACAGAGAGAACAAAAAATTTAGCACTGGTTTTGAGTGTTATTACTACCCCTATGGTCAAGGAAAAGTGCGTTACTATTTTGGACCATCTATAGAAATAGGTTGGTTTAATTATACCGATGAAGTGCAAAAAAACACTTTACCCTATACCCTAGAAGATAAAGAAATGCCAGGTTCTTTTCAATCTGTTTTGGTACAGCAAGGAATATTATTTCAACCTACCGCAGAAATCAATTTTAATATTGGAATTGGATTTGGGTATTGCCAATCAAGGTATAGACATATTGATTTCAATGGTAACGAAATTGCTTCTACAAAACGTAGCGAGTTTGCTGCTAGGTATATGTTGACAGTGGGTTATAAATTCGACTAAAATGAGTTTCGCAAAACTTGGCGTTGGGCTAATTGCCATCATAGCTTTAACGATTTTCTCAGGGTGCCATTACTTTAAAATTTCTGCCTCTGTAACTAATGGTTATGAAATGGAAGGTGCATTTGCAAGAGGAAAATCAATTATAGTGCATACAGGAAACGAAGATTGGCAGCTTATCTATCCCATTCTAAACAAAGAGAAGGAACAAATTGAAGCAAGGTTTATGGAAGCAGGTCCAAATCACCAATTCTATAGATTTGCAAAAAAAATGTCAGCAAACAGGTATCCTAATAGAATGGGTGAGCCAGGCAATGATGTTAATATTTATGTTTCAGAATTTGCTTTGGATAGTTTGAACCAATTAATCATTCCATTGTCTGCCATCAAAAGAATGGATGTTTATCAAAAGGAAACTGGCAGGACTGTATTTTCTTACATCGGCTGTATCCTTGGAGGATATTACGGATTGATGATTTTTATTGCCCTGCTCTCGAGTATTTAAACAACTAGTTGCTTAGTAACAAATAGAAGTAAACAGCTGGGATAGATAAAAATAAGCCATCAAATCTATCTAACATACCACCATGACCTGGCAAAATACTGCCACTGTCTTTTATGTCTAAATTACGCTTAAGTAAGGATTCTACTAAGTCGCCCAAGGTGCCAAATACTACAATGATAGCGCCCATTACCATCCAATCTAGACTACTAATATCATCCCAAAAAGTGCTGAGCAGGTAGGCCATACCTATGGTTAAAATAGTTGCACCAATGCTTCCCTCCCATGTCTTTTTAGGGCTTATACGGGCAAACAATTTTGTTTTCCCAAGCTTTCTTCCAATTAAGTAGGCAAAAGTATCACTGCTCCATTGTAATATAAAAAAGCCCATTGGTAAGGCATAACTGTAATTTATCGCATTAAAATAACCAAAATCTGCAAGCATGCTTAAAGGAAGACATACATAAAGAATTCCTAATACTTGAAAAGCAAGCGTCTCAAATTCTCTGCCTGTTTTTTCAAACAACTTAATGATAAAAAGCAGCATAAAAACAGGTATCAAATGATAATACCAACCAGTGCTGAGGTCGCCCCTGATGATAAAAACAAACATAAGGTTAATGATGCTTCCAGCCACGATTCCCAAATATTTTTCAATAGGATTTTTATCTGGCAGCATCAATTCATAAAATTCAAGTAGACTTAGAAAATTAATCAAAAATAGCAAACCAAAGAAACTCCATTCACTCAATACAGTGCTTAATACAATGGCTAAAACAAAAAGAGAGCCCGTTAAAGTGCGTTGCCAAAAATTATTCATGCGATTGTTTATCCTAAAAATTTATACTATCCTAAAGTTTTTTTGCTATTCTATTTCTAACATAATAAAGCATCAATGGCTTGAAACTTCTAAGGATTCCGAAGGTAACCAAACTACTTAAAATTACCCAATACCAAGCAAACTGGTAATTTTCATCTAACCAAGAAATATTAGAATTATCTTTAAAAACATAAACTAAAATAACAGCTGTAGCATTATTGATAAAGTGTATTAAGATTGGCACTTTTATGTTTCCTGTATAATTATAGATATATCCAAGTAAGCCACCCAGCATTACACGAGGTAAAAAACCATAAAACTGACCATGAAAGCCAGAAAATATAATGGCGGTTAAAAATATGGCAAGACTTGCATTGCCAATTGAAATTCTTAAATATTGTTGCATTACCCCTCTAAAAAAAACCTCCTCACAAATAGCCGGCATAAGTGCTACCACAAAAATATTAAGCATCAAGGAAGGAATATCATGCGCAGTAATCATCACTTTGGTTAAAGCAGAAGCGCTTGCCTCCATCGCCTTTAAACTTGCTTCAAATTCTGCATAGGAGGCTGGAAAACTAAGCAATTGATTAACTTGATATAACCAAGCAATTATTGGGTTGCTTACAATTAACAATGCTATCCCTAAAAACCAAAATGGCCAATACACTTTAATTTTAACTGGGACATAAGTTTTAAAATCTAATCCAAGACTGCGCGTAAAAACTAAGGCTGGAACCAAAAACATTCCCAAACTCCCTGCAACTACCTGAAATACTTTCATGGCATTTAGCTCATTAATTTGTTCTGGCCTTATGGCAAGCATGTTGATTGTGCTAATGTCAACCCCAAAGCCATAAAGACAAAGGAAATACGCCAATAGCGAACCCAATGATCCAAACACTAAAACCATACCGCCCAAAACCAATAGTTTACCAACAATGGTGGCAAAGCGCTTTAGCGATGAAAATTCTGGTACTTCCTCCTCAAACATTTCGATTATATTTGCCGCAATATATTATAACTAGCGCATTGGCAAAAATTGGCAACATAAACTTAGGGAATTTTCCACTCTTATTGGCTCCGATGGAAGATGTTAGTGACCCTCCTTTTAGAGCGGTTTGTAAGGCAAATGGTGCCGACTTAATGTACACTGAATTTATTAGTTCGGAAGGCCTAATTAGGGATGCTATTAAAAGTAGACAAAAGCTGGATATCTTTGATTATGAGCGCCCAATAGGCATTCAAATCTTTGGTGGAGACGAGGAAGCCATGGCAATGGCCACCCAAATTGTAGATGCCGTAAACCCAGATTTAGTGGATATTAATTTTGGTTGCCCGGTTAAAAAAGTTGTTTGTAAAGGTGCAGGTGCAGCTATCTTAAAAGATTTAATAAAAATGGTAAAAGTTACTGAGGCTGTTGTAAAAAGCACCAAATTGCCTGTAACTGTAAAAACCAGATTGGGTTGGGATGAAAACACTAAAAATGTGGAGGAAGTAGCAGAACGTCTGCAAGATGTGGGTATTCAAGCCTTGTCAATACATGGTAGAACCCGAGCGCAATTGTACAAAGGGGAAGCCGATTGGACCTTAATTGGAAAAATAAAAGAAAACCCAAGAATTACCATTCCCATTTTTGGCAATGGCGACATCGATAGTCCGGAAAAAGCAGTTGAATACCGCAAACGCTATGGCGTAGACGGCATTATGATTGGACGCGCAGCCATTGGATACCCTTGGATTTTTAATGAAATTAAATATTTCATGGAAACCGGAAATCATTTGCCTCCACCTTCTGTGTTGCAAAGAATTGAAGTTTGTAAAACACATCTTCAAAAAAGTGTGGAATGGAAAGGCGAGCGCCCTGGCCTTTTTGAAATGCGCCGCCATTATGCTCCTTATTTCAAGGGCTTAGATAACTTTAAACCTTTTAGAACCTTACTCGTAACCGCTGAATCCTATACAGAAATCTTAGACATTTTGGCTCAGGTAGAATTGCATTACGAAGCCCAATTGGTTTAGTTAGCCTTGACCCAAGCTGCAATGTCTAAAATAAACAGCTTAGAAACATTTCCTGACTCTGCATATTCTGCGGGTAAGCATACACCCTCTCCTGCCATAAAAATATGATTGAGTTGATGGTATAATTGAAAAGTGACCTGCTTGTGACTTGTTAAAGCTGCTTTCCATGCTTCAAATTCTGAAGTTGGTACTTGATAATCTCTTCCGCCTTGCAATACCAAAACGGGTTTTCCCTTTAATGCATTTAGGTAAATAGCAGGTGCATGCGCATTAAGGTGCATGAGATAAGTGGCTGAAATTCCTAATGGTAGCGAGTCTTTAGGCGATTGCAAGCTTAACTTGTTCTGGGCATAAGGAACTCTATCTAGAATGGCTTGAAGCTCTGCACGCTCGGTTTCGCTTCTTGTATATTTTTTAAGATGCAACAATTGAGCGCTTATCATATCTGCCATTTTGTGGTAATTTCCGGCTGCTATTATAAAACCTTTAATTCCTTTTACTTCATTGGCAAACCAGGGAATTAAAAACCCGCCTTCGCTGTGACCAAGTAAGTAAATGCTAGTGCTATCAATGGACTCATGTTTACTAAGTAGCTCTACAATGGCTTGCAAATCATCCAAGTATTCCTCTTTAACGGTAACTTTTTCAGGGTCGCCCATTTTTGAACCGAAGGCGCGTGTTCGTTTATCATAACGATAACTGGCAATGCCTTGTGTGCCTAATCCCCAAGCCATGTCTTTATAAATTTTATTTGGACCCATGCTAAGGTCTTTGTCGGTTGGACCAGAACCACCAATGATAATTACCAATGGGACTTTTTCTTGCACATTGGGCAAAGTTAACACCCCTTCTGATGGAAAGGCAGCAAGGGGAACGGCCTTCTTTACTTCAAAAAACAAACGAGGATCTACCCAAGCAGCGGGTGCATAAGGTACATCCATGGGTTCCAAAAATAACCCAGCAATTTGTAGCTTTTGGTTAAGTACCAACCTAAAGTTCAGTTTAGTTTTCTCAAACTGAAGTGGGGTCAAACAGATAAATAAAGAATCTTTTGTTTTAACTGATGTCTCTCCAGTTTTTAGTAAATCACCATATTGCATCTGTAGACCTTCCCAAAAGCCTTGCAATTTTGAGGCATCAATCAAGCGGCTCATGGTAGGGTCTAAACGCTTTTCTATGCTAGAGAATTTACCAGTCTTTAGCAAAAACAAATACTCTTGTACTTTGGCGTTTGCCTTTTCTTCGGTTTGAGCATTTACTGAAATGACAGAAATAAAAAAGAAAATTAAAGCTAGTAATCTCATGAACCAAAAGTAATTAAATTACACTAGGTTCAAAACTGAACAAAATTTTTGCTTAAGGATGTTGAATAGAAATTTTATGCATTTGTCTTTGCTTGTTCTCAAGATCCAATTGCAGCAAGTAAACGCCTACAGGAAGCTGACTTAAATCTACCTTCAAATCTCTTTTATCTGTAGTGGTTGTTTCGCTCATTAAAACTTGCCCAAACAGATTTAATACATGTATTTGCTCTATTTCAAATTCTTTGCTTTCTACCTTAAAATTGCCATTACTAGGATTTGGATACACTAATACATTTTCCCTTTCCAGGTCAATTGGTAATCCAATGAGTTGAGAAACATTTACCTCTAATAGGATAGTATCTCCAGTGCAACTTGAATTATTGGTTTCTAACACTTTAAGTAGGTCTTTGCCTATGCTTGTCCATTGGATTTGAATGCTATTAGAAGTGCTATTACCCTTACCTTTTGTAAAAAACCAAGAATAACTAGAACCAGCCCTACCAATTACCTCATATTTTTTGATGTTTGATAACTTAACCATTGTATCCCCGCTTATCGCACTTGTGATTGGGTTTGTATTTAAGTAAACTGTTTTAAATGCAGTGTCAACACAACTGCCATTTGCCGAACCGAGCAAGCTTATTTGATGGCTATTATTTGGACCAGCATTGTAACTTAATGTTAATACTGCTGAAGTATCGGTTTGTCCTAAACCATATACCCATAACCTATTTTTATTTCCTTGGGTGGTATCTGTAAAAATAAATTGGTTGCCATTTAAGCATTGAATTTGTTTGTTCACTGTAAAACCAACTTTTAATTTAGGTTCGGTTTGAACCAAAACCGCATTTGAAGTATCAACTGAAGCACCAGAAAAAACAACTCTTTTATACCAAACTGCTCCTAAAACTGCTATTGGGGAATAATTCTGATTGGTGTTAATTCCCAATGCAGGGGAATAATTACCTGAAATTCCAGAGGTAGCATACAACCATAAATAGGTATAATTTCCTGTGCCATTTGATGGCATTGAACCAAGCAAGGTGCTAGGAATTCTGCCTTCACAAATGGTTTGGTTCGACCCAATATTATTATTGCCAATGTTTAAAGAAGCTAGTTTTTGAGCCAATGCAAAGTCACTAAATCCTACTAGTCCTGTTCTTGTTACATAAAAAGAATCTGTTCTTCCAACGGAAGTTCCATGGGCACCAGGAGCCAACCATGCGGCACTCGAATTGCTTCTTTTAAGTAATCGAATGTTTTGAATATCGCTCACACCAGACACTGTATTGGAAAATGCTTTAATTGAATAGGTGCCACCAGTTAAGCCATTACCTGCGTTGATAGTCCAAAAGCCATTTCCTACTGTATTTAAAATTGAATCGGAACCTTGCTTTAAGGGAAGACCTAAATTGCCTGGCAGCAAGTTTGAATAGGTGGCGCTTAAGGTTCCACTTGTGTTAGGGGAATTGGTATATTGCAATTCAATGGTTTTGGAATTTCCGTTTAATCCTAATGGGAATTTATAAGTTCCCGTTTGTGCACCAATCCATAAACTTAGCTTTCCTTGAACGAATCCATCTCCTGTTTGATTTACAATTGCCATTTGACTAACACTGCCAATCACCAAGGAATCTGTTGGAGCAATGTTAAGCCAGCCCTTGCCAATTGTTAAGTTGTTTCTAATTTGTTTGCTTCCTGTTAAGGTAAGGGCTGCAGTATTTTGCAGGACCACTTGATAGGGTACTTGGCTTGCCGACCATAAGTTATTGCTTGGATTGGCTGGTGAAGGATTAGAAAACAACAAAACAGAACTTGGGCTAGCATAAACAACGCTACCAGATCCGCTTATGCTGCCATTGATATACTCTACTGAGCTACCAGCACCGAGCACTAAATTACTATCTAAAATAAATCCTGCTGGGTTATTAAAAACAAAGGTAATGCTATCATCAATATTGGAGCGAAGGCGCAGTCTTTGAGTATCTGTACCATTGAGCACAATTTGTGGGAATAAAGAACCGCTGGTATTTTTGATTAAGCCATTGTATTGAAAAAAGTTTCCTTTTACCAACAACTGCCCTACTTTGGGATGAGTTCCAATAAAATTTAAGGTACCACCATTTTGAAGGTAATTGCCTTTAATAAAAACCCTTGAACCTGTGTCTGTGACCAAGTTTCCATAATTTCTTATTTGCAAATCACCACCGTTTAAGGTTAAATTTCCTAAAACAGTTGCAGTTTTGTTATTGGTAGCGGTATTAAACTCTATGGAACTTGTCCCTGTTTTATTTATGGTTACATTGCCTTTAATTAAAATAGGCACAAGAGAATCGTTAATGTTTGAGCGCGCTACTAAATGTAAAGGCCTTGCGTTTCCATTGGTATTAACAATTAAGTGATGAATGCTATCTGGCAAAGTGATAAGCGCGGTATCAGAACCGGGATGACCATTGATGATAACCTGCGAACCCGGTTTATATACTCCTTTTAAATTATGCATGGTGGCATTGGCAGGAAAGTTTAGAATTACCCTACCAGTTGGTTCAACCTGCAAAATAGAATCGTTAAAATTAGTAGTTTGCCGCCCGCCAGTGAAGATAAAGTCTCCATTTAAAATAACTTTAGATGGTTGGTTATCGAAAGTAGGAATAAAGCTAAGGGAATTTAGAGCGCTACTTAAATTTAAGGAGTCTGATTTAATTTCGATTATTCCGTTTATAGTAACCTTGCATCCTTGAAAAAGTAACCCTACAGCTCTTTGTATTGCAGCAGGGTGAGACCCTGGGGCAAGTATAGTATTAATAGTTAATCGCCCGTCAATCCTTGCTTCGGTAGTATATCTGTGATCACCTACGGTAAAACTTGAATAATTATTTCCTGAAATTTCATAACCATTTCCATAAATATTCAATGTGCAATTACTATCTATTTGTAAAGTTTTACCTTGGACTCCATTTATTTTCAAACTAGAAAAAAATGTACTAGAATTATTTATAACCTTGCCATTAAAGGTTATTTGCTTTCCATTAGCTATTCTTAATGTACCAATTTCCCAATAATAAAAAAATGAGGGAGCATAACTTGCAGGGGCTATTATGGTATCTCCACCAAGCCCACCTGTAATAATTATGGTGTCAGTGCCTAATGGAGCCGTTCTATTTGGAGAAAAATTTGCAGGGTCACTAAAACTTCCATTATTAGGTCCAATCCAGGTGTAAACTGCGGCTTTGCTTGGGGCATTAATAAAGTAAAAGCAAGCCAGTAAGAAGATGATTTTAGATAATTGTTTCATGTTATGCTATAGTGCTTAATACAAATAAAAATAAAATAAGCAAATACATCATCATTAATTTTAGATTAGCAATACTTCATGTCAAACTCCTTTTTTGTTTTCAAAAACTTTGGCAGCAGCTAGGTTTCTATGAGCAATTCTTGAAATAAAATGGGGTAAAGTTTTTTGGAAGCCAATAATGAAAATTGGTCAAGTTTAATGCTCGCAAAACGAATACAAAACCATAAGGAAAAATCTCAATGAGGATTATTTCTGAGGAAAAGCTAAAGTTTCGCCAAAAAGTCCTTCGACTTTTGTGATGATTTGCCGAAAAGTCCTTTGACTTTTGTGATAAAATGCCAAAAAACCTAAGGAGTTTAGAAATTTTGAACTATATTTGTTTCACAAAACCCTAAGAATTCTATGATTAGAAAGGCAGAAAAAGCGCTGATAACCTGGCGAAAGAGGAAAAAGTATAAGCCTTTATTGTTAACTGGTGCAAGGCAAGTAGGTAAAACTTGGCTCATGAAAAACCTAGGAACAACGCAATTTGAGAATTTCATTTACATTAATTTTGAAAAAGAGCAGGCATTTAGAAATCTATTTCAAACAGATTTAGAGGTAAACAGAATTGTTCAAACTTTATCTGTTATGAGCAATCAGACAGTGAATGATGGCAAAACCTTACTCATATTCGACGAGATTCAAGATGCCCCAAATGCGCTAACCAGCTTAAAG
Organism: Bacteroidota bacterium; assembly: GCA_027488905.1. Classification (GTDB taxonomy): domain Bacteria; phylum Bacteroidota; class Bacteroidia; order UKL13-3; family UKL13-3; genus B1. Next base: position 153,888 of record JAIYAT010000007.1, on the reverse strand, counting down.
TATTTTGCAGAAGACAGACCTCATCTCCATGTTATTGCAGCAGGCTCTTTATTGGGCGTAAGTTTAGACAATGGTTCTTTTCCAGTTGGTAAGGTAGAATTCTTGAAAATTCATCCTATGAGTTTTGAGGAATATTTGAATGCCGTAAACGAAACTGCTTTATCTAATTTGCTAGAACAAGGCGATTTTGCGCTTATTTCAACCTTTAAAGAAAAGTTTATTCAAGCCCTAAGAAATTTTTATTTGATTGGGGGTATGCCCGAAGCTGTGGCTGCATTTGCAGAAAACAAGGCTGATTTTAATGAGGTAAAACGAATTCAAAGTGCAATTTTAAACGCTTATATGCAAGATTTTGCTAAACATGCACCAAGCAATTTAATTCCTAAAATCATTAGCGTTTGGAATGGCCTTGTTAGTCAACTTGCTAAAGAAAACAAAAAGTTTGTCTATGGTTTATTGAAGTCGGGAGCCCGCGCCCGCGAATACGAGCAAGCCATTGATTGGTTGCTTAACTATGGCTTAGTTCATAAAATTCATGCTTGTAATAAAATCGCCTTTCCACTGCAAGCCTATCGTGATTTAAAGAACTTTAAACTATATGCTTTTGATGTTGGTTTGCTTTCGCACCTGGCTAATATGAGCCCGAATGTAGTTTTGGACGATGATACCTTTTTTCAAGAATTTAAAGGTTCATTAACAGAACAATATGTATTGCAAGAATTAATTGCAGGAGAAGCTGAAAATATTAGCTATTGGTCGAATGAAAATGGCACTGCAGAAGTAGATTTTGTATTTGAGAAAAACGGGAAAATTTATCCATTAGAAGTTAAAGCCAGCGAAAATCTACAATCAAAATCATTGCGCGTATTGTATGAAAAGCACAAGGACTTACATTGTTTTAGAACCTCCTTATCCAATTACAGGGAAGAAACTTGGATGAGCAATATTCCTTTATTTGCCGTTTCAAAACTACTCTAATAAAAACAGCTTTCTGTTTCTAAGCTACGGCTGCAATCTCTTCAAGACGAGTCTCAAGTTTTGCTAAATCTTTCTTTTCTTTATCAAACGCTTTTGGTTCAAACCGAGCCTTATAATAGGCTATACCCTTGAGCAAATTTTCTGCAAAACCACTAAAGTAATTTTGTTGCTGTTTGGTATAAGGTTCTTTTGCTTCTGCAAGGGCTTCTTCAAAATAACTCAAATACAAGCTCAGTTCTTTGACAAACACATGTGGCCTATCGGTTCTTTCTATTACAGAATCGCCGCCATAAATGTGTTCTACCATTTGCTGCAAGCTCAGCACCTTGCTAAAGTAAGCCATGTTTGGTCCAGGGCAAATAGATACTGCTTCTTTATAATGCTTCTGAGGAATATCATACGCTATAAGTGCAGCATTGGTTAAACCTACACACAAACATTCTTTGGTGAGGGTTTTTGCAGTAGTATCTATAAGTGCTTGGCCGCTTAAGTCGCCAGATTTTATTTCTGCTAATTTGAGGTGTTGGTATTGCCTAGAAGCAGTGCAAATTGGATCTTCGGTAAAGGTTTTATCAAGCACAGAATAGCGCTTTGGACATGGACTTCCAGCACGGTTGAGCATGATTCTTTGTTCTTTGGCATCGTCCATGCTAAGGTTACGAAGGTTGTTGAACCTAACCCCAAGTGGTGAATTATAACTGAGGTATAAATCACTTTCTGTGGCTTCGCACAGGCGCTGCATGGTTTTTTCATCTACGGTAGTTGCCTCAGGAACTAGCAAAAATGGAGAGCCCCACCCTACCGAATCTAACTCATAATTTTCTAGCAAGTAAGCATGTTCTTCAGCAGTGCCTACGCCACCCTGCGCAGTAAATTTTTGTTGTGGTGCAGTTTCTGGAATGTGATGATTAAGCTCTAGTAAAGCTGTTTTGTATAAACCAAACAACTCTTCTTTGAGGGATTGACGATTTTCTTTAAACTCTTCCAAAATTGGCCCCATCAATAAACCATCTGTGGCAAAGGCATGGCCGCCGCAATTGAGTCCGGATTCCATTCTAAACTCACTTACCCAAATACCCTTTTTAGCCAAAAACTTGCCTTGAATTAAAGCAGAACGGTAATCACTTATTTTTAAAATGACACGCTTTTTTAATTGCCCAAACTCATTGGGGAAGAAATCTTTAAACTGACCAAAATAGCTGTATAACCTAGGATTTAATCCGGCAGAAAGCACCACAGAAGAACTCAAAGTGCTATTGGCAAAACCGCGTAAGGCAGCATGAGCATCGTTGTATATCGACTCAAGTTTATGGCCATCAAACTCATTTTCTTTGTCGAGTTTGGTCATGATGTTTACGTCTATATCACCGGGATGTAAGCGTTGGCGGAGTTCCAATTTTACCTCCTCCGAAAAAAAACCATTTTGAAGAGCCGTTTCATATAATTTTTTGGCAGGAGAAAGGCTTGGCAAAAGTTGCATGTACTTTTGAAGCTGCCCATTTTGAAACCAATCTCCTTCGAACATTTGTTGAAATTTTTGGTCAACAATTTGTTTCACCATATCTAAGTAGGCTGTAACCCTTTTGGCCCTGCTATCAAAAGTCTTAGGCGTTATAGGTTCAAACCGAAAAGAAAAGATATCGCTATAAAAAGCACGCATTTGTTCTAATAATTCATCGTCTACCAGAGAGATTACAGAAGAAATGCCATAAGGTGCTAATTTAATGGGCGAATCAATGGTAAAAGCAATACCCATCACTGGCACATGGAATGAGTGTAAGGAATTGTTTGAAGTTAGTACTTGCGTCATTTTATAGAATTAATCCTACGAAAATAACCAAAGCAAATGGAGCAAATTATGACCTAGGTCATGTTTGGGTTTAGGTTTGGTTTGAACCAAGTATGATAGGATTTCCCAAATGCTTAGGCGTTTGATTGATCCAAAAATCTAGGAACATTTTAACCCTTGCAAAGTATTCTCGCAGCTTGGTTTTAAAGCCATTAAAGGCATCAACATCTGGGGCGTTTAGGCCATAAACCTCTATGCCATAACGTCGACCAATGCAGATGGCACGTTGATTATGAAACTTTTGGGAAACAACCACAAAACGTTGCTGACCAAAAATTTCTTTGGCTCTGATGACTGAATCAAAAGTTCTTAAGCCAGCGAAATCTAAATAGATACAAGAATCAGGAATGCCATTTTTAATCAATTCTTGTTTCATGTCTTCGGGCTCATTGTAATTGGTTTTACTGTTATCGCCACTTACAATGATGTATTGTACTTTGCCACTTTTAAAGAGTATAACACAAGTTTCTATTCTATATTTAAAGTACAAATTCGCAGTTCCATTCTTTAGGGTTTTGGAGGTTCCTAATAAGAGGGCAGCTTTAAAATTCTCTAAATTATCAGGAGCGTTGGTAAGATAGGGCTCGCTAATTTTATTGACAGTATGGTTTGCCCAAAAAGCAAATGCCACCAAACAAATAAAAGCAGTAAGTAGCAGAGAAATCAATTTTGATTTTAAGGTTAACATGATTGATATAGATTATTTTAAAACACGTTTAGAAATCCAAAGGGCAATGAGCACACCAATGGCGTAGGCCAGAATGTCTATCCAAAGAAAACCGTTGCCAAGAATTAAGGCGCCTAATTTGGTGGACCGAATGCTATTTAACCAAGCAGTTTGAATTAATTGGCTTAGCTCGATAAGTACACAAATAACAAAAGAAGCCAAAGGAATGCTACTTGATCTTTTGGCATAAAAAAAGGTTTTTAACAAAAAGAAAATCATTACTGCATACAAGGCATCCCCCGTTTCGGCTGGCAAAAAGCTGAGCTTTCGGGAGCCAATGCCCGTGAAAATGGTAATTAAAACTGCAATAAAGTATTTCACAGAAAACCTTAAACTCATTTTGTTTTGGTTGGATTAAGCGAAGGACTTTTAAGCAAGAAATAAACACCTACTTGCAAAAAATCCCTACCTGTTTCATCATTAATTTTATAATCAAATTGGTGCAAATAGCCTAACATATAGTTTACACTTTCATGGGGTTTATAAATGATGTGGCAGGCGGCTCTGTTTCTTTCGAAATAAGGTTCTTTGTCGGTAAAGAATATTTCGTTACTGACCGTTAAGCTAAAAGGTTTTATTCCATTTTTGGCTTTACCAAAGGGATAGGACAAAGAAAAGCGGTACCTAAACCTATTGCGGTATCCATTGCTAGTGAACCTAAGTTCGGCTCTATAACGTTGCTCAATTTTAAACCTGCCAATGTTTTGGTATAGCAAAAATTGAGGCCACATTCTAAACTCATTGTTATTTTTGGGAAGCACAAAATTTCCACCTTCACGGTAGGTTTGGTAGGTGCCAGCGCCAAAAGCAAAAGTTAAACCAGGTTTAACTTTGTATAAAAAACCACCCTTTGCCTCATAGTAATGAAATTGATTGTAGAAACCTAAGGAGCGCAATTGAGCTTCAGCAAATAGGCTCAACTTAGGAGAACTTTGGCAGTTTAGGTTGAGGATATTCCAGCTTCCTAAGCCGCTATATTGTGCAATTAGCCCAGCACTCATCGATAGAAAGGCTGTTAATATACTTAATCTTTTTACAAACACTATTAGTAATTCAATTTAATTAAATACGTATTTGCCATTAGCACTAACTGCGACCTTTAAAGCCTTTTTGTCTTTTTGAAAAACATCATATCCACTTTTAAGGTTTGTCCAAAAGCTAGTAAGCAAAGCATTGTTTTGGTATGTTTTTAGATAATTATTCATTTGAGCATCATCCATTTTAAATGGAAAAATATAAACAGGTATTACTTGTTGCTGATTTCCTTTAGCAAACATAGCCAAAACATATAATTCTTTTATGTAAGTATCCGTAATGGGCAAACAGCCAATAGAAACGCAACTTCCATGTATAAAAATATCGCCACCTAAATCTTTGGATGCACTCCTTTTTTTATCTGCAGTGTTTGGATAATCAATACCTAGCGATAAATAAAAACTACTCGAAGGATTGAACCTGTCAATGGTATAAAACCCTTCGGGTACTTGCCCATCCCCTTTTTGTAGTTTCGGACCCAAATTTCCAGAAGCGTAGCAAACAGGATATTCTGTGAACTTGGTATAAGAAGTTGTGGTTTTTGCTTTTACATATACTTCTAAAATTCCTTCATTTTTATAAGCAATTAATAGTATATGTAAGTTATTTAAATCAAGTTTTAGATAAGCTAACTTTTTAACTAAATCATTTTGCTTTTCAGTAAGTGCAACTCTAACCCTTGGAAATTTTTTCTGGTTCAACACAAAATTTGAATCTTGAAAGTTGCCAGAAGAAAAGGATAAAAAAAACAAACTAGTAAAAAGCAATACACATTTACTCGATTTCATTAACATAATTTTCAAAATAATTGCTAAAATTTTGGGCAATTTACTGTTTCGGTTTGAACCAAACTAACGAACAAAATAGCCCAAAAATCCTATATATAAGATTTAACTATGCCTCTTCATTTTAATTATCTCAAGTTAAAAATATATTTGTAAAGTAATTGAAAACATTAGGCATAGCTATTTTATGAAAGCAAAATATGTAAACCCATTTACCGACTTTGGATTTAAGAAGATTTTTGGAGAAGAAGCAAGTAAACCCTTGCTCATTGACTTTTTAAATTCCCTGCTACCAGAAGCCGACCAAATAGCCTACCTAAGCTTTAAAAATAATGAGCAATTAGGTTCAAATGAATTTGATAGAAAAGCAGTTTATGATATTTATTGTGAAAATGAAAAGGGCTAGAAATTTATCGTTGAATTGCAAAAGTCGAAACAAGACTATTTTATAGAAAGGACCATTTATTACTCAACCTTTCCTATTAGAGAGCAAGCTGAAAGAGGGATATGGAATTTTCAACTTAAGGCAGTTTATTGCATTGGTGTTTTAGATTTTATCTTTAATGATTATCAAACAGAATCAGAAAAAAAGGAAGTAGTTCATACGATAAAACTTAAAAATCAAAATTGTAAAACCTTTTATGACAAGCTTACCTTCATTTATTTGGAAATGCCTAATTTCAATAAATCAGAGCAAGAACTTACAACCCGTTTAGACCAATGGTTATTTTTTATTAAGCATTTAGAAGATTTCCAAAGTATACCCACAATCATGGCAGATGAAGTATTTCATCAAGCTTTTGAAACAGCCGAAATAGCTAAATTTAACGAAATAGAAATAAATGGCTATGAACGAAGTTTAAAGGTTTTTAGAGACAATTATAATACTCACGAATATGCCATAAGAATTGCAAATGAAAAGGGTTTGAAGGAAGGAATGGAGAAGGGAATGGAGAAGGGAATGGAGAAGGGAATGGAGAAAGGAATGGAGAAAGGGATAAAAGAAACAAAAATTGAAATGGTTAAATCTGCTAAAAATCTAGGTTTGAGTGTAATAGATATTATTAAGCTAACTGGCCTATCAGCGGAAGAAATAGATAAAATTTAGAGGTTAGTAATGGATTGTTTTAAATCCCAAAATACTTTAGCACCTGCTTCATTTGAAATTTATAGCCAAACCAACGGCGAGCAAACCAAAAAGTCTTGGCATCCTTACCAGCCAAATACCTTAACGTATCCTTACCATCAGTGGCTGCATTAAATATTACCGCAGCAACCATTTCTGGTGTTCCAAAATTCTTAGCGTACTCAGGTTTTTGAAATTTTTCTACAATGGTTTGACTGTAGGTATTATATTCTGGAAAATTATTAAGGTCAAACATATTCATAGACCTGCCAGCAAAATCAGTTTTTATTCCACCTGGTTCTATCACTTTAACTTTAATTCCAAATGGCTTTAGGTCGAACCAAAGGCCTTCTGACAAACCTTCCAAAGCAAACTTAGAAGAATTATAAACACCAAAAAGTGGCAAAGTCATTAATCCTCCAATTGAGGTGATGTTAATAATCATTCCATTTTTATTGGCTTTAAAATGAGGAAGAATTGCTTTAATACAATCTATCACACCAAAGAAGTTAACATTATACTGTCTTCTTATTTCTTGATCAGTTCCTGCCTCTAATGGTCCATAAGCGCCATACCCAGCATTGTTTAACAAAACGTCTACTTTTCCAAAATGTGCTATCCCTTGTTGCATGGCTGCTTCAATACTTTGTGGGCTTTCAACATCTAAGGAAAGTATTTTTAATCTACTATCATCTTTAAGCTCGCTTTCATTTTCTGGCTTTCGCATGGTTGCAATCACATTCCAACCTTGTTGGTGAAAATACTTTGCGGTGGCTTTTCCAATTCCGCTGCTTGCGCCAGTTATAAATATGGTTTTTGACATAATGATTGTTAATTACTTATAATTTAATAAAAGTAAAAATAATACAATAAACCTTAAATCAATGTTAGGTAATTGTAATGTTTCTACCCATTATTTGAAAAGCAAAAGAGGCTGTTTCAACAATTGAAACAGCCTCTTTTCTTTTATAGGTTTAAACCTAAAAAGTTATTTTAGAAAAATTTAGAAACATTGCCTAACAATCCACCAAGATCACTGGCATTGCCACCAGCAAGAGAGCCAAGAATACCTTGCATCGTAAAACTATTGTCATCTGGGTCATTGGTTTTCTTAGACAAGCTGTTCATCACCATAGGAAGTAAGTTGTTTACTATTCCTTCTGTCTTACTTGGTTCAATCCCAAACTTGCTTGAGATTAGGTTGGCAACATGACTGCTCATGTTAGAAATTTCTAATCCATTGGCACTTGCGCCATTTGAAATTAAGCTAGTGATACCTTCTAAACTTCCACCACCAGCAAGACCTTTAAGATGGTCCATAATACCTTCTGCGGTAGTATTAATTACAGCTTCATTGTTTTCATTTGGCACATCGTTGTTATTAATGATGGCATCTGTAGCGTTTTCTTTTACAAGATTAATAAGTTGATCTAACATGTTTTTTTAATAAAGAGATTTTTAAATTTTATTGCTCTGTTTCTGGCGAGATTGCTTTGTATACTAAACCTGCCAAGGCAGCTCCAACAATTGGCGCCAGCCAAAATAACCACAACTGACCAAGTGCCCAATCGCCTGCAAATAAAGCCTGACTTGTACTTCTTGCTGGGTTTACAGAAGTGTTTGTAACAGGTATACTGATTAAGTGAATTAGGGTCAAACCTAAACCAATAGCAATGCCAGCAAAGCCTTTGGGTGCATTAGAATGGGTTGAACCTAAAATGATAATTAAGAATAAAAATGTCATTACAATTTCAGTAACTAAGGCTGCCAGCATATTGTATGCACCTGGAGAATGGTCACCATAGCCGTTGGCCGCAAACCCACCTACTTCAAATCCAGGTTTTCCAGAGGCAATCACAAATAAAATACCGGCACCAGCTATACCACCCAAAACTTGGGCAGCGATATAAGGCAGCAATTCTTTTTTATCAAATCTCCCTCCCATCCAAAGTCCAATGGATACAGCAGGATTCAAATGACATCCCGAAACATGTCCAATGGAATAAGCCATGGTGAGCACAGTTAAGCCAAAAGCCAATGAAACACCAACAAATCCAATTCCTAATTCTGGATAAGCAGCTGCAAGCACAGCACTACCGCATCCCCCAAGTACCAACCAAAGGGTACCAATAAATTCTGCAATTAATTTTTTCATATGGTTATTTTAAAAAGTAAATATATATTTTTTACTTTTATTTTATTAATTAACCAAAATTTTCTCAGTAAAAATTTCAGAACCAATTTTAATACTCACAAAATACAAACCAGCAGGCATTTGATGTTTGTGATTGGCATAAATTAAACCTCCACTATTTGTAACCGTAAATGCTTCCATCACCTGACCCATCATGTTTAAAATAGTAACCTCTGCAGGTATATATTTTTCATTGGTATTTAATGATAAGGTAAAATTATTTTGAGAAGGATTAGGATAAACAGATAAAACATTTATTGGCAATTTCTCTGATTCGAGTTGTTCTGTTAACTCCATGTTCTGACCAGATTTGTTTAAGGTTAATGTACCATTTAAAGTAAAGGTTCTTGGAGAACCTGTACCACAACTATTGATAGCTTCAACCCTTAAAGTACCAGACCTGAAAAGATTTCCAAATGTCAAGGAAAGTGTATCGGTGGTTGTGGTAATTACATTTGCTAATGCGGTACCAGAATGTGCAGTAACATTGGTGGCAGGAATGGTCCACCTATAGGCAACAACCTCACTTCCATTGGTAACACTTGCTGTGTATCTCACAGTTGTGTTTTTAACTGCAGCTCCTGTGCTTGTTACTTTGTAAACTACAGCCCTATCTGTTCTTATTAGTAAACGATAAGTTGCTGCAAAGCCTGCATTATTGTAAGGTTTAACGTAAATATACCCAGAGGTAAATGAGGAATCAAACACCACTCCAATATTTGTAATTGGCGTTGAAACTGTTTTTAAACCAGAAATTCTAGCAGTGTCATAGCCTGCAATGGCGGAATCTCCAATTCTAGAAATTCTAGTTCCTTTAGGCAAAATATATTGATACCCAATATTTCTGACTGGCGTGGCATCAATTGTAAAATCAAACTCAGAGCTAATTCCTGTATTTACTTTGATAGGACATGCATTGGTTAAAACTGGAATAGCACGTATCACTGCATTGTTAGTCAAATTTAAAGAAGGTGCGAGCGATGATACAAAGTTTTGGCTATTAATAATTTTAGCAACTACTGTACCTTCTCTAAAAAGTCCAGTTCCCGAAACCACCTCTAATAACATTCCTTCTGATAATCCCTCAGTAGTTGAAACAGTTATTAGCGTTAAAGAATTTGTTGCACCTGCTGCGGAAACATAGCCTGCAAACTTGTTTTGTGGCACAACATAAGCATTAAGCACTGCCGTATTCGAAACGTTTGAAGTCATATTGTTTTTAAGCAAAAACTGCGTTGAACTTACAATTGAATCTACTGTGTTGGAGGTTCCAATTACTCCAGAACCTGATTTTAGCTTGATTAAGTCGCCAACCTTCAAACCTGTGGTGCTTGCAACATTTACAATTTTTCCGTTTGAACCAACTCCCACAGTTGAAGTCCATGAAGGGTTTCCAAGGTTATTGTTAGGATTTGAAATCAATGTGTTTACCGTAAAGCCAGGTAGAGTTTTTGAAATTCTTACAGAATCTCTTGCTGACAAACTATTAGAAATTGAATTAAGTGCTTGGCAATAAATGTACCTTGGTTTTGCTATTGTAGTGACAAATTTACCAGGGTCTGTAACTCTAACTTCTAAAGCAGTAGTTCCTTGTCCTGAAACAATTACAACACCAGCAGGTACTATCCAATTATAGTAATCTGCGTTAAGCACATTGGCACAAGTTAAGTTTAAATTTGTGGTTGGGCTTGCCGTTCCAATTTCAAGTGAATCTTGGTTTATTGCTACCGGATTTAACGAGGCAGTTGAAATGGTTATAGAAAGCAATTGACCACCTTCTACCAGTTCGCCAGTAGTTGCATAATGCGCTTGGCTTACAAATAAATATTTACCAGTGCCTAAAATATTGCCCATATCAATAACACCTGAGGCTTCTTCTTCTTGGGTCAAGAAGTTACTTCCGCCAATTTTGAACCTAGTTGAATCATGTTCGGCAAGTTGTAATAATTGGTCGTTAGCGATGTTATAAAGCCAAATTTTTCCTAGGTGAGCATTGTTACCTGCATCTTCTTGAATGATAATTCTACCTAAAGTATCTATTACCATATTGTCCATCATCTTAATTCCTTCTGTTCCATCTAAAACTGCGGTAATGGTTCCACCAAACTCAGGATTCCTGATGTTCGTAAATCTAAGTCGCCACAACCTGCTTGGGTTGCTAAATGTATTTGAAGTAACAAAGTAAAAATCAGCCGGACTTTTAGGATCCCAAGCACCATCTTCTGGTTGTAAAAATCTAGTTGCTCCAAGGCTATTGCTCATCAATTCAATACCTGCACCAGATGAATCTTTCACAACACCTAAATCTACCATTGTAAAAGTTGTATTAGGTGCAGGAATGCTGCCATTTAATTCATCGCTTAATCCAGTCACCTTAACACCAAATAATTTTCCATTGGTTAAACCCGCTTTTTCAATAGCTGTACCTGTGTCTAATTTATTTCCAGAATAAAAATAAACTTGTCCTCCAATTTCATTATCTAAACCAGCCACAATTGTTCTTTGCCCTCTCGAAGGACAAACCACTACATTCTCCCAATTTAGCTTACCAAGAAAAGGAAGCTCCACTGTAGTATCGGCATTGTTACCAGTAAGCACATACGCAAAGGCTCTACCTTCTGTACCGTTTTCCTCACCACTTAATAAAATTCTATCAAGTGTACCAAAGGTATTAGATGAATTATACAAAGCAGAAATAACAGGCAAATCAGCTGAGCTTAACTTACTGAATCCAATAGGCATTGGGCTAGCTGAATTATATAGGTCGTAGTTTTGGGTTGAACTATTCCAAAGCTTTATATTTTGGATCAAATCTGAACCACTTTCGATGGTTAAATCTGACTTGTTGATTACCCACTTAGATACAAATGCACCTGTTGAACCATGTGACCTGTTTATGCCTTGTGCGCTTCCTAGTTTATGGTTCATCAATAAGGTAAAGGTACCATTGTTGTTGTCAAAAGCTCCTAAACCATCTGGAATACCAACCATTTTATAACCAGCAATTTCCTCTCCTACGGTTAAAACAGATGATAAGCTTACTTGATTATTGCTTGCAGATAAATAATTTGCGGTTGCTGTATTTCTTGTTACAGTTATAGCATAAATCTTTTCTGTAACACCATCCTCTGCGGTAACTTTTATTTCAACTGTATTACTTCCCGTATTTAATAAAAGCGCATTAGACAAACTATCACTTTCTAAATTTGAATAAGCACCTCCGTTGATTCGAACTTGCATATTGGCGCTATCATTTGACAAGGTTGGTGTAACTCTAAAGCTCTTAAATGCAAAGGGAACAGTGCAGGTATAGTTTTGGGTTGAACCTATAAAGCTTGGTGTTAGGTTCAAACTATTAGGAACCAAGCTTAGCAAGTTTGCATTATTTGACAATGCCCTTGTAATATTAAGAATATAAGTTTTTGAGCTTACACCGTCTTCTGCTGTAACGCGCACATAAAATACATTTAAACCATTGATTAAGGCAAAAGTATCCGAAGGTTCACCACTTACAATTGGGTCAAAACTGATATTGTTTCTGCTGATCTCAATTAGGCCATTGGTATCAGAAATAGTTGGCGTAATTACTATACTTGAAACCATAACCGTACTAGCATAGGTGGCAGTTAATGAAGAAAAGCTAGGAGAAAGATCACCAGTATCTAAGTCTAAAAAACTAAGGTTTGTATTTCCTGAGAGGATAGAAAAATGATTTGTTTGATTACCTTCAATTGCAGTAATTTCTGAATTTGAATAAGTATGCGTAAACAAAAGCAACTCATTAATTTTTCCAGTAAAAAAGACTTGACCACTTGCGGCAACTTGATTGGCACCAATAGCCAAATTGGTAACAGCGGCTCTTGTACCTGAATTTAAATTTGTGCTAACCTCTAATCCATTTTTAGCCACGAAAAGGCTAAGTGCACCCGTGCTCGTATTTCTTGTCCATGAATTAATTCTAGATACCCCATTGTTGCTAGTGGTATGTCCGCTAATAGCGGTATCACCTAAACTAACACCACCATTTCCAGCAGTAAACTTGTTGTTATAAATTCCATAAGCAAAATCAGTTGTAGTGCCCGTTTGATTTGCTCCTAAAATTCCATTCATGTTTTGCCATGCATTGCCGCTACCTGAGGCGTTATTTGCACCCGATGCATTATAAACTATGGTTCCACTTAAATTAGTATTGAAGCTGCTAGAAGTTATGGTTAGAAACTTATCTCCAGAAAACTGAATACTTGGTTTGAAGTTATTCAAAACAATACTTCCAGCACTAATAGCTATAGGTTGATTACTTGTATTCGCTTGAAGCGCATTTCTGTTTGTATTTCCACTTTGGTCGTACCAAATTGCAACACTTGCAGTAGTACTTCCAGAAACCAATGAATTTACCTCATTGCTTGTTACTGGGGAAATGGCAGTATCATAGGTTCCTAAAACTGCCGAAATATTTGAATTTAAAGTAAAATCACCAGTAAGACTATCAGGATAAACATCATAAAAATTACCACTGATATTGATTCTTAACAAAGGCCCAGTGTAAGTTGAGGAAAGTGCTCTTAATGCATAAGAACCTTGAGGGAGAGAAGTTTCTGGCAATCCAACTAGGTTCAAGGCATTTAATCTAAATACAGTAATTGAATACGTTTTAATGGTTGTACCATTTTGAGCAGTAACTTTTACTTGAATATTATTGCTTCCATAGTTTAGTGCTAAACTACCCGAGGGACTGCCACTATTTACAGTAGCAAAAGCGCCGCTGTTAACTCTAACCTCAATAGTTGCATTGGCTTGAGCTTTGGTAGGTGTTAAAGTAATGCTAGCTGTTGAGCTGCTAACATTGGCTGTATAATTGAGTGTGTTCCTACTAAAGTTAGGAGATAAGGTGCCAGAACTTAAAGTTAAGGTGTTTAAATCTGCATTAGCAGATTGCACCGTATAGCAAAAAGAACCTCTATTAATTAAGGTATCGCCACCCGATGTTGAACCACTTAATACGATTCCACCACCGCCAGAAGCAGTAACGGTCCATGAAGGTGTATTGTCATTATTTGTGCCGTTTGTGCTTACCCAAAATGTAAACGGTCCATTATGTGGAGCAGTTCCAGAAGCCAAATAAGTTGAAGAAGTTGTGTTTGGACCAATGGTTTTAACAACTGTTCCTGCTAAATTTCTAATTTCACAATAGGTTTCATCATAATAACTTGAACCACTAAAGTCTATAGTGTAAGTTGTTGATCCGCATTGGGCAAAAGCATTATTTCCTTGCCATTGCATCACAAAAAGTAAGGCAAGAACTAAGCCTTTTAAAGTGTTTTTCAAAGATGGTTTCATTTGTTTTTGGGGTGTGCTATATTGGGGCAAAAATACATTTAGAATCAAGCAGCAAAGGAACCAAATTTTAACAACAGAAATGGATTGTATTAATTATTAAACTATTAAGTAATTGCTAACAAAAAAGCCCGCCAACTTTCGTTGGCGGGCTTAGATTAAAAAATTTAGAATTAATTATTTACAATAATCTTAATTGTGTTCTGGGTTGAACCAATTTTTACCTGTACAAAATATAATCCAGGTGTTAGGTTATGGTTGATTTCTCCCAATACTACTCCATTGTTATTATCCAAAGTATATTCAGCAACAACCTGTCCCATCATGTTTAAAATTGAAACGTTAGCAGAAGCTTCCTTTTCATCACCAACAACTGATAAGGTAAAGTTGGTTTGGTTTGGATTAGGATAAACTGCCAAATTGTTAATTGATAAAGATGTAGGCTCGATATCTTCTATCAATTCATACTCATTACCTACCTTATTTAAAGTAGTTGTTCCATTTAAACTAAAAGATTTTGAAACACCAGTTCCGCAACTATTCATCGCTTCAACTCTTAAACTACCAGATTTAAACAAGTTTCCAAACATTAAAGAAAGTGTATCAGTTGTCGTGGTTACAACATTTGCAGCAACCGAACCAGAAAGCGGAGTTACATTTAAAGTTGGGATTGTCCATTTGTAACCAGTTACTTCGCTGCCATTGGTAACACTAGCTGTATACCTTACTGCAGTGTTTTTAATTGCTGCACCTGTACTAGTTACTTTGAAGATTGATGCTTTGTCATTTCTAATGCTAACTCCAAAACTTGCACCAGTTCCAGCATTGTTGTAAGGAAACACCCTAATTGTACGTGTTGTTAAAGAATTATCAAATACAACTCCGATTGAACTTGATTTGGTAAATACATTTAAAAGAGCAGTTGTGGTTGCTGTATCATAACCAACAATAGTAGAATCTCCAATTCTAGAAATTCTTGCTCCATTAGATAACATAAATCTATATCCAATATTATTAACTGGAGTGGCAACCACTGAGTAATCAACCTCAGAAGTAAAACCAGTAGTTACATTGATTGGGCAAATATTAGTTAATACTGGTGTACCAGATAAAACAGCATTATTACTTAAATTTACTGTAGGTGTTAATGAAATTATAAATGTTGTAGCATCAATAACTTTAGAAACAACTGTACCGGCTCTTAAGGTTCCAGTTCCTGAAACTACGCTTAACATCATTCCTTCGGCCAATCCAGTTGTGCTTGAAACAGTTACTGTAGTTGATGAATTAGTTGCGCCAGCAGCCGAAGTATATCTAGCAAAAGTATTTTGTGGCACAATGAACGACTTCAAAGTAGCGCCAGCTGAAATTCCAACCGAAACATTGTTTTTCAAACGGAATTGAGTTGCGCTCAAAATTGAATCTACCGTATTGTTTAAACCTGTGTTTCCAGTTCCAGAAGTAACTTTTACCAAATATCCAACTTTTAAACCAACAGTGCTTGAAACGTTCACAATGTTAGCTGAAGAACCAGCAGTTGCAGTTGACATCCAATCACCTTTAGTTAAGCTCATATTTGGATTTCCAATAATAGCCGCAATGGTAAATAAAGGTTTTGTTTTAGTAATTCTTACACTATCTATTTTTGATGAATTTCCTGAAAGTAATATTCTTGCTTGACAAGTAATTACTCTTGGCTTGGCAACTGGACTAGAGAATTTAGCAGGGTTGGTGAACCTAACTACTAGGTTAGTAGTACCTTGACCGGAAACAATAACAACTCCTGCAGGAACTGTCCATCTGTAATCATCAGCATTTGGAACCGCATTAGCAGTTACATTTACCAAGCTATTTGAATCGATTACCCCAATTTCAATAGAATCTTGAACAATGGCAACATTCCCTAAAGCTACTTCTGAAATGCTCATAGCAAGTAACTGACCACCTTCTACCAATGGAGTGTCTAAAGGATAATGTGCTTGATCTACAAATAAAAACTTTCCTTTACCTAAAATATTGTGCATGTCAATGATACCAGATGCTTCTTCATCTTGGGTCAAGAATTTTGAACCACCTGAAAGGAATCTAGCAGTATCATGACTAGCAATTTGAATTAACCTGTCGTTTTCTATGTTGTACATCCAAGTTTTACCTAAATGTGCTTGGTTACCAACATCTTCTTGAATAAAGATATTTCCAAAGCTATCGATGGCCATATTATCCATCATTTTAGCACCTTCAGTTCCATCTAAAACTGCGGTGATTGTTCCACCATCTTCTGGTTTAGCAATTGATTTGAAAGATAATCTCCATAAACGACTAGGTGTTGTAAATGAAGCTGTAGTTAAGAAATAAAAGTCATTTGTTTTTCTTGGGTTCCAAGCACCATCTTCAGGACGTAAAAATGTAGTAACAGCATTAGCAGCACTTCTGCTATCTAAACTAGCGCCTGTTGAATCACGAACAATTCCTAAATCTACCATAGTAAATGGCGTATTAGCGGTTGGAATACTACCTGCAACTTCTGCAGCTAAACCAGTTACTTTTACGCCAAACACTTTACCATTATTCAAACCTGCCTTATCGATTTCTGATCCAACTTTGGTCTTAGTACCAATATAGAAATAAATTTGTCCACCATTTACATCATCTAATCCTGCTACAATGGTTTTATTTCCTCTAACAGGACTTGCAACAGCATTTTCCCATGAGAATTTACCTAGGTAAGGTAACTCGTAGCTAGTACCAGCATTGGCACCAGTTAAAATGTGAGCAAAGGCTCTTCCTTCTGGACCAGATTCTTCGCCACTTAAGAAAATACGTTCTGCAGTTCCTGTTGTTCCATTTAAAAATGCACTTACAGGAGGTAAATCAGCTGAACATAAACGACTGATACCAGCAGGCATTGGTGAGGCCGAATTGTAAGTATTAAACACTTTTGTAGTTGGATTCCATAATTTAACAGTTGTAATTAAATCAGAACCACTTACCACTGATAAGTCAGATTTATTGATAACCCACTTCGATACAAAAGCACCTCTTGAACCATGCGCTCTTATTCCTCCAGTTGAATTATTTATTTCATGGTTCATTAGTAAAGTGAAGGTACCATTGTTGTTGTCGTAAGCACCTAAACCATCAGGAATACCAGCCATTTTGTATGAACCTACTCCATCGCCAACGGTTAAAATTGAAGTAATACTTACATCGCTTCTACTTGGCGTAACATAAGGAGTTTGAGAACTACTAGGACCAACAACTGGGAAAATTCTATCAAATCTTGCATTTAACAATTGAATACGTCTATCAGCAAGAATTGAAGTATCACGCAAATTGTAAGGATTTGTAGCATAAAAAGCTCCCATGTATTCTGCAAATGCATCTTGCTCTTTACCTGTAGTTGTAAAAGTAGCAATACCTGTGCTTTTTAAAGCAGTATCTAAGTTGATTCTTAAATTTGAATTAGCAAGGAACGGATAGCTATCGCCACCTCCGTATAAAAAGTCTAAAGTAACAAATTTGATAGTTCTAGTGGTATCACCATGTAATAAACCATTTCTTACGATGGTGTCAAGAACATTTCCTAATGAATCCATTATTACCAAAGATTGAATTTTGCTACCAACAACCTTAGTTGTATCATAACTAAATGCTACACCACCAACTTGAGGGAATTGACCAGGAGTGGCAGCAGGTTTTGTTGCAGCAACACCATGCTCTAAAATTCTTTTTAAACCAGCAGCATTCACTCTACCAATAACTAAACCGTTGTTGAAACGTAATGAGTTTTCAATGTCCAATTGAGAAATATCACCACGCGCTTTGCCAGCCGAAGGATTAGCCAAGGTGTTTTCAAAGACTGTGGTTAAACCAACTGCATTGATGTTTCCAATAGCTGAGCGAATTCCACCTCCATTTTTAATTGAAACTTTTACTTGGTTATCATATTGTTTAGCATACCATAGGTTTGCATCTGCCGATAAGTTACCAAAGTTAGTTTCTTCAGTTCTTACAAGGTTCCTTCTTCCTTCTAAAAACACATTTGACTTACCAAATTTATTACCGTCTTTGTTATTGATAACTGCGGCAATTGCAGAAGTTAAGGCTCTAACATTTGCACCTTTGCTGCCAGTTAAGAAACCAGCACTATAAGAACCATATAAAGCAGTAACCATTGCAGTATCAGCTGCATAAGCACCATTAATGGTAGAATCTAACAAATTAGGAAGTAACACACCTAATGAGTCAAAATCACACACAAAACGACCTACATATTTCCACTCAGCCGTTGTATTTAAAATAGCCAATGGCTCATTATCATTATTTACAGTTAAGATAGGATATTTATCAGCAACAGTAGTTCCAACTCTAATTCTGTCGTTTCCGTCAGCACATAATGAATGTGAACCACCCGCGATAATAATATCCACTCCTTTTAATAAAGGCGCTAAAGTTTTCTCATTTGCCAATTGTTGTAAGTGACTCATCACAATAATTTTGTTGATTCCCATTGCTCTTAATGAATCAATAACAGGTTGCAATACCGCAGCTAATGCAGGCATATTATCTGAGCCTCCACTAATTACAGTAGTTGCTCCAGGTGATGAAATAGAGGCTAATACTTGTGTAGTTGCGCCTACAATTCCTATTCTCTCGCCATTGGTTTCAATAATTGCAGAAGGAGCAATCCCTTTCTTTTGGCTTGGGGCAGAAATATTAATAGGAGTTTTAAAACTATCAACATGCAAACGTTGTGTAGTGGTTAAGTAGCTTAAGTTGGCATCTGAAGCAAAATTTAGATTTGCACTTAAATATGGAAATTGCGCTCCAATCCAACGTCTGTCTGAAGCACTTCTAATATCAACGCCAATAATGCTATTTACTTCTGAAGTTCCTAAATCAAATTCGTGGTTACCGAAGGCTGAACCTTGGAAACCCATGATATTCATCATTGCTATATCTGTTCTACCAATAGCTGGTCTTACAGCATGTGTTCCTGCATAATAACTACTAACAGCAGTGCGTAAAGGATTTTGCATACTTGCATCTTCCCCAGCACTTAAAAACGGACTAGGAATATAACAATCGCCAGAAGCTAATTTAACTGTATTTGGGTAAGTTCCTTCTAAAGTATCTAAAACAGAAGCGAAGTTTGGCGCATCAATTGGTGCGTCAAGTCCACTTTCCATATCCGAAGCATGCAAAACTTGTAATTGGAATGCGCTGCGTGAATTAACTTGGAAAACAACAACTGTTCCGCTTACTTCATTTGATAATAAAATTAAATCTTTTCCATTTGGACTTTCATTTCTGGGAACAAATACAATTCCTTCTGGACCTAAATCTCCACCAGAATTTAAACCAGGTGTTTGAGAAAAATTACGTGTATTGATATATTGTACAAAATAAGGACTATTAGGGTTAGTGATATTGTAAATCATAATACCACCAATTCTTTCTAAACCTACAAATGCATAAGTACTGTCTAATATTTTACCAACAGTTATTGATTCTGGTTCAGGACCTTTATTATCACTTCTGTCATCCAATGAATTAGTATTATGTCCAGCATTAAAGTTACTAGGGAACATAGCCAAGGTTCTTTGTTCAAAATCATCTTTACTATCCCATACTAAAGCACCTGTTGAACCATTCCAAATAGAAAATGAGCGTGATCCATATGTGAAAATACTATCAAATTTGCCATCGTTATTAAAATCGCCAAAGCGATTGGTAACATTTAATCTACCTAATCCACCATTAGCTTTTATAGCAGTTACATTGGAAGTTCCTCCAAATTTAACGGTATCCAACACATAGGAAGAAGCGTTAACACGAACTTCTTCATTGTTTGCATTACCCCAATCAGCTCTTGCATCCCCTTCATTAGCAGTTACTAAATAAGTTTGATTTCCTACATTGTAGCTTGAAATCGCATCTGGTTGATACATTCCAAACACTGGCCAATTAGCTATTGCAGCTTGTGCCGTCGTATTATTTAAACTTCTATCCGATGGGTCTAAACCATTTCCAGTTAAATTATGGTTTTTAAAACCTAAGGGCAATAACGAAGTAACGGTTGCAGTATTAATATTAACTACAGCAATCGCGTTGTTTTCTTGGCAAGTAACCCAAGCAGTTAAATTATCGTCAGAAACTGTGATATACTCAGGTTCTAAATCTTCTGCAACAGTTGAGTTTCTTAAAAAATTTCCTCCTGATTGAATTCTTCCAGTAATTTTTATTTTTGAATCAATTACTGCAGGAGAATTGAAAGCTGTAAAACCAGCAGTTTGAACATTCGCTTGCGTTAAACCAGCAAAACCACCAGAAACATCTATGATTGATACTGAACCTTCTGGGTCGATAGTGTAACCATTGTTTGGCTCACCTTCGTTAGCAACCAATACTTTTTGTCCGTTTGGTGTGAAAACCACATTGTCTGCATTTGCACCAACTTTTACTTTACTGATAAAGTTTCCGTTGATGTCCATAAATACAATGCTACTTGGATTTGTTTTTCCATTTGAATCCAAAATTGCTGCAGCAATAATTCCCTTTTTGTTACAAGCAACAGAAGTAATGTCACTTCCATATGCTGCCATTGAAATGGAACTAATTTGCACTGGACTAGCAGGATTAGCTAAATTTACAATCCTCAACGAATTGTCAGGACCGTTTGTAACAAACATCCTTTTAGAACTTGGATCGAAAGCTGAAATTTCAGCTACACCTCCATCAGAGTTGTAAGTTCCTATGGAATATCTCCCTAGGAATTGCGCGTTAATTTGCGCGTTAACTTGTGTGCCTGCAATTGTTAAAAGCAAGACAAACAAAAATTTGTGAAAAGGTTTATTCATAAATATGTAAAAATTTATGACTCAAATAACCCTTCCTAATGTTAATGAATATATCCTAAATAATTAACTAAACAACATGGAAAAGTAAACAACAATTTCTTCATACTTGATAAGCTTTTTATTTTCAAATATTTATGAGGCACATTTCCTAAAAGTTAAGTTAATGTGTTTTTAAAACTTCATTAATAAGCTGATAGAAATTCAAAAAAACAATCTATTTTCAATTTAAAAATCCCAATTTCTAGGATATAAAATATTTTGAAAATATTATGTTTCATAATGCTCACCTTTGAAGAAATTGTTGAAACCTCAAAACTTGTAATGAAAAGAATAATACTCCTATCCACCTTAATTTTTAGCTTAACGTTTCTTAAGGCCCAAAACCTTGATCCATGGACATCCTATGCAACCCCTTCTACTTTTCATCAACTTCTTTCAAAATATAATGGAAGTTTTAACATTAATGTTACAATGTATATGGAAGAAGGCAATGCTCCGGTGGTAGAGAAAGCCGAATCTTATCAATCTATGTTACTTGGGGAAAGATTCCTAGAAATGAAGCAATTCGGTAAAATGATGAATATGAATTTCCTTGCCATTACTACCATTGGGTTCAACAATACAGACCAAAAAGTAACGCTTACTAGCATAAGCAACATGGGCACTGGTACATTAACATTAACAGGAGATTGGGATGAAAAATCAAATTCTGCAACTTTGTTTGGTCAACAAACCAATCCTGTCACAAAAAAAGTAATCAAGGTTAAACAAGTAATTACTTTTATAGATGCCAACACCATACTTATTGAAAGCTTTGACCAAGAAGGCAAGAAACCTTTCAGGAAAACAATGCAATATAAATATACTAGAAATAAGAAGTAAAAACTGCTTTTGTATTATTGATTGTTTAAACTGACTTAATTGGGTAACTAACATTTGGTTCAAACCGAAACAAAAAAAACCCAAAATTGAAGCACAGAACCCGACTTTAAAGCCTTTTTCTAATGCCCCAACTTTGGGTTATAAATTTAATTTACTACTTTTTATTTTAGGTCGAACCTATCCAAATTCATCACTTTTGTCCACGCCGCCACAAAGTCTTTTACAAATTTATCCTTAGCATCTGCACTTGCATAAACTTCGGCAATGGCTCTCAATTCTGAGTTTGAACCAAAGATTAAATCTGCCCGCGTTGCGGTCCATTTCAATTGATTAGTTTTTGCATCTCTGCCTTCAAACACTTCTTTACTTTCGTCTTTGGCTTTCCAAACAGTGCCCATTTCTAACAGCTTTACGAAGTATTCATTGTTCAATTTGTCTTTGCTTTCAGAGAAAATTCCTTTGTTAGAATTATCATAATTGGCTTGCATAGCTCGCATGCCTCCCAATAAAACTGTCATTTCGGGAGCGGATAAGGTTAGCATTTGCGCTTTATCAATTAACAAGGCTTCTGTTGGCAAGGTGTATTCCGCTTTTACGTAGTTTCTAAATCCATCTGCTTGTGGTTCTAAAACCGCAAATGAACTTACATCGGTTTGCGCCTGAGAGGCATCCATGCGGCCCGGTGTAAAAGGAACTTGAATGTTTTGTCCGGCATTTTTTGCTGCTTGCTCTACACCAACATTTCCAGCCAATACGATTAAATCGGCCATAGAGATTTTGATTTCTTTTGAATTATCATTGAACTCTTTCTGAATTTTTTCTAGCGCTGTTAACACTCTATTTAATTGAACTGGATTGTTTACTTCCCAATTTCTTTGTGGGGCTAAACGGATTCTGGCGCCATTGGCTCCTCCTCTTCTATCTGTGCCTCTATAAGTTGAAGCCGAAGCCCATGCAGTTGAAACCATCTCGCTAATACTTAAACCTGAGCTTAAAATGCTCGCTTTGAGTTTTTCAACTTCTTTCTTACCAACCAATTTGTGGTTTACGGCAGGAATTGGGTCTTGCCAGATTAAATCTAATTTTGGCGCTTCTGGTCCAAGGTAAGTGGTTTTTGGCCCCATGTCTCTATGGGTTAGCTTGAACCAAGCCCTTGCAAAAGCATCGCTAAACTCTTCAGGATGCTCCATGAAGTTTCTTGAAATCTTTTCATAAATTGGGTCAAAACGCAAAGCTAAATCTGAGGTTAACATCGTAGGCTTTTGCTTGATGGTAGAGTCAAATGCATTGGGTATAATCAAGTCGGTTGTCTTAGCAACCCATTGGTTTGCGCCTGCCGGACTCTTAGTCAATTCCCACTCATATTTAAAAAGTAGTTTAAAATAATCATTGTTCCATTTTACGGGTGTGGTAGTCCAAGTAACTTCTAAGCCTGAAGAAATTGCATCATTTCCTTTGCCTGATTTATAATCGCTTTTCCAACCAAAACCTTGTTCTTCTATGGCAGCAGCCTCTGGATTGGCACCCACATGTTTTGCATCACCAGCACCATGGGTTTTGCCAATGGTATGACCACCTGCAATAAGTGCTACGGTTTCTTCATCGTTCATTCCCATGCGTTTAAAGGTTTCACGAATGTCTCTTGCCGATAACAATGGATCAGGATTGCCATTAGGCCCCTCTGGGTTAACATAAATTAATCCCATTTGCACGGCAGCTAAAGGGTTTTCTAATTTTCTATCACCTGAATATCTTTTGTCATCCAACCATTTGGTTTCTGGTCCCCAATAAATATGCGCTTCTGGCTCCCAAACATCTACCCTACCGCCAGCAAATCCAAAGGTTTTAAAGCCAGTAGATTCTAAGGCAACATTGCCTGTAAGTATCATTAAATCGGCCCAAGAAATTTTGTTACCATATTTTTGTTTGATTGGCCAAAGTAATCTTCTTGCTTTGTCTAAGTTCACATTATCTGGCCAACTGTTTAAAGGAGCAAAACGTTGTTGCCCAGCTCTTGAACCACCACGTCCATCGCCAGTTCTGTAAGTACCAGCGCTGTGCCAGGCCATTCGAATGAACAATCCAGAATAATTGCCAAAATCTGCAGGCCACCAATCTTGCGATTGCGTTAATACTGCCTGAATATCCTTTTTTAAAGCTGCATAATCCAAGGATTGGAATGCTTTAGCATAATCATAATTTGGATCCATTGGATCAGACAAATTTGAGTTCTTGCGCAATAAACTTAAATCTAATTGGTTTGGCCACCAATCTTTGTTGCCAAAGGGTTTTTCAGGTGCAATGGCAGCTGGTTTTTCTTGGGTTGTAGATACCTGAGAGTCGAATCCCATTGGGCATTTTCCTTTGCTTTCAGATTTTGGTTGCGCAATTGCACCCAATATGCTGAAAAGGAAACTAGATAGTAAAATTAGTTTTTTCATTAAGTTATGATTTTGATAGTTCGGAACAAACCTAAACCTTATATTTGATTCACAAAAACGATAGTTTCAATAATAACATTGATGATATAGATGAATATTCAACAGTTTAAATACATCTTAGCAGTAGAAGAACACAAGCATTTTGAGGTTGCTGCCGAGAAAAGTCATATTACCCAATCTACGCTTAGCACTATGATTTCTAAGTTTGAAGATGAGTTGGGCATTAGAATTTTCGACCGCAAAAAGAAACCTGTTCAGCTTACCAATGAAGGCGCGGTGATTATAGAGCAACTAAAAGTCATTGTCAATAATATTGAGCAGCTAAAAGAAATAACCAAAGAAGTGAAGGGTGAAATTACGGGCACTTTAACCTTGTCTGTGATTCCAACCCTTGCACCGTTTTTGTTGCCTTTATTCTTGCAAGACTTTGCCAGTAAGTTCCCAAATTTAAGCATTAAGGTTAGGGAAGAACCTACTTCAGAAATCATGCGAAAGCTGAAATCGAGGGAATTAGACATTGGCTTGCTTTCTATACCTTTAAGTGATAAAGAAATTTTAGAGTTTAAATTATTTGACGAGCCTTTTTTATATTTTGATGCAAATGCAGCAACACCTAAGAATATTTCTGCCAATAAAATAAAGGTAGAAAATTTATGCTTAATGGAAGAAGGACATTGTTTAAGAACACAGGTGTTGAGATTATGCGAAGTGAATGGAAATCAATCTGCAAGCAAGTTAAACTTTGAATATAAGGCAGGTTCGATAGATAGTTTGCTAAGATTTGTAAAAGCAAATAAAGCTAGCACCTTATTACCTTACCTAGCCACCCAAGAATTTTCTGCACAAGAAAAAACACACCTTAGCGAATTTAAAGCGCCTGTTCCCTACAGAACCATAGGACTAGTAGTGCATAGACATTTTGTAAAGAAGAAGTTACTAGAAGCACTACAAAGAGAAATCATTGAGAAAGTATCTCTTATCATTCCTTATTTAGATTTGGAAGGAGAAATGCTGCTGCCAGTTGAGTAAGATGAGGTTAAAGTTGTTTGGTTCAACCTATTTTCTAAATGGCTCTCATCTTATTCCCCTTGGCATCATGGGTAACTTCGGCTAGACCAAGTGCCTCCATTAAAGGTGGAACATACATGCCAAACCTGCCACGTAATCCTTTTTTAAGTCCATACCAACCCCTAACAGGATTGTTTTCTGAGCGTCCCCAAGCTTCAACGGTGCCTTCCTTGGCTGGTTTTTGTTCATCTGCACTACCAAGCTCCATCCAATCTCCATGGGCCTTTAACATTTTATGCAAATCTTCTATACAATTTAGGTTGTACAATAACACTGTTTTCCCTACCGTGCAAACCAAAACATCTTTTCCATCTTTTTGGTCGATGTGCATGGTATATTCGCTTGTTAATGGCGGGGTTTTCAAAACCATTGGGCTTTCTTTAGTTCCAATTTTGTATGTCATAGTAATTGTTGTTATCTAGTTTTTGAAATTATTTCTGCTTCGTTTTTTAAGTCTTTCGCAAATTGCTCAAATGAGGCATCAAATGAAGGAATCATTTTCGAGAACAAAGGAAATATTGGTCCACCAATCTTTTCACTCATGGTAAAATTTGTTAGGTTATTGCCAATAGTTTTTAGTGTAAAAACTCTCTTCCCCATAGCATCTCCCCAAGTTAGAGAACTATCGGGATTAAATTCTAACACCTTAAGTTTAAATGCTCTTTTTGGATCAAGCTTAGCTTTTAAAACTATTGACTCTTTGGCTCGAATGTTTCCTTCAATTGAAATAACAGTCGAATTCCAACGGGCATAATCGCTTGCATTTGTTAGCAAAGCCCAAAGAATACTTTTGTCTGCCTCAATGTCAATACTTACTGCGGTTTCGCGGCTAAAAACTCTCTTTTCTGTAATAGCTTTTCCGTTTGACGTAATTGGTTCCATGTTTGTTGTTTTTTTAAATTATACCCTTTTGACGTTGGTTGGCAACAAAACGATAGGATTTATTTCACTTTTCTTCAAAATTTTCCATAACTCTTTTATTGTGAGCTAAATGATGTAATTGCAAAACTGCTCCATTTGAAGTAAAGGGGTCAATTTCTCTCATGATATTTAATCGAAGGTCTAACAATTTATTACGGTCTGGCTCATTTGCTTTTTTTGCAAACTCAACCTTATTTTTTTCTATTTCAAAATCCTGCTTAGGATTAAAAATACCATTTAACTCAGAACATTGATGACAAGTACCTTCTTTGTTTATTAAGGCGCATCTCCCCTCAAAAATACTGACCATTTTTGTGCGGGCAGTATGCAGGTAATACTTTACCATTGCCTCTGTTGTTTGCAAAATTTCAAGAATTTCAGAAACTTTAAACTCATAAATTTCTTTCAGAAAAATACAAAGTTGCTGTTCTAATGGCAATGATTTAGCAATGCAGGTAAGACAAAAGGTAATGTGCTCTTTGATCTCAAAAGTTGTTTGAGGTGAGGATGCCATCAAGTTTCCTATCTCTATAAAATAATCAGGATTTGCCAAGGCTTTCTCCCTACAAATATCTGTAACTGTCTCAGGCCATCTTTTCTTTGCCCTCAAATTGTCTTTGGCAATATTAGAGGCAATGGTAAATATCCAAGTCTTAACCGTGCTTTCTCCTCTAAAGTTAGAAAGATTAAAGGAAGCTTTAATAAAGGTATCCTGAACAATATCTTCTACATCTTCTATACTTGCTGTAATTCTTAATAAATAGGATTTAAGATGTGGCCTAGCCTGTTCAAATTCGCGGGTAAACTGTTCTATGGTCATGATTTATTTTTTTATTTATCTTGAAAAATGACTTTTGGTTCAAACAGAAATAGACTTATGGATTGAACCTTTTAAAACTAATTACTTTCCTCGATACTTTTTTTACTGCGCAAACGCTTTACTGCACTGTTTCGTTGCTTTAGCACCTTTTTTTTGAGTAAGGAAGATTTTGTTGGCTTACTGGGTTTGCGCGGTTTAGGTACTTCAAAACATTTGTTCAAAATGCGATACATCTTTCGCAAGGCAACCAGTTTATTGTCGTGCTGACTTCTTCCTTCTTGGCTAGTAACTTGCAGCACACCTTCCTCAGAAAGTTGATTTATTAGCTTGCTTAGCAGCAGTATCTTCTCCTCTTCTGCTAACAAATTGGAGTTACGCACATCAAATTGCAATTGCACTTTTGTTGCCACCTTATTTACATGCTGCCCTCCTGCCCCGCCACTACGGCTAGTTTTAAAAACAAATTCAGGTAATAAATCTGGGGCGCTAAATCTCATGCTGCAAAGTAAGAAAAATGTAGCCTAAACTTTTTATGCTTCAAGCATTTTCTAAAAAGTTTCGGTTTGAAACTAAACGTTTTTTAAAACTATTTGATTTATAGTTGAAACTAGAGCTAAAAACATGTGATTTATGTAAATAAAAATATTTTATGTGCAACAAACCTTGGGTCAAGAATGAGAAATTTGAAGATGAAGAAAACGCTAATTATTGACGGTCATCCTGATAAGGAAAGTTTTTGTTATGCCTTGGCCGAAAGATATAAAATTGGTGCAGAAAAAGCTGGTGTAAGTTGTAAAATAACGCATCTCATCGACTTAAAATTCAATCCTATTTTAAACTTTGGATATCGCAAACCTTCAGCCTTAGAGCCAGATTTAATTCAAGCCCAAAAAGATATTTTAGAAGCAGACCATTTGGTATTTGTTTACCCAAATTGGTGGAGTACTTACCCTGCTTTGTTTAAGGGATTTATTGATAGAATTTTTCTTCCTAATTTTGCATTCAAATACCATGAAAAAGATCCTTTCTGGGACAAACTGCTCAAAGGAAAAACAGCCCAAATAATTGTTACCATGGATACCCCTAATTGGTATTACTGGCTTATCAACAAAAACTCAGGCCACAATGCGATGAAAATTGGAGTTCTTGAATTTAGTGGTATAAAACCAGTAAAGATTAAAACCTATGGCCCAATAAAAACTTCAGATGATAGAAAAAGAAAGCAATGGCTTTATGAGGTAGAAAAAATGGGAGAAGGAAATAGCTAAATGAAAAAACTAAAAGTTTACACTTTCTTAATTATTGGGGCACTTATATTGATATTAATTATTGGAAAAATAAATGCTAATATTCAATTTAAAAATCAAATAAAAACGCTCTTTGGGCAGTTAAAAAACATTTCAAATCAAAAATTTGAATATGCACAAATCCTTGGTTTACCAGCACCTGTTAAACGTTACTTTAAGCACGTTTTGAATGAAGGACAGCCCTACATCAGTTCCATTGGAATGAAACATGATGGACAATTTAAAACTGGATTAGACAAAGATTGGATAAACATAATAGGTGAACATTATGCTACAGCAAATAAACAAGGATTTATTTGGAAAGGCTCTACCACTTTGTTTACTGCTAAGGATTCTTATTTAGAAGATAAGGGCAGGCTGGAAGTTTCAATCTTTTCATTGATAAGGGTTGTGGATGGAGAAGGCATTCAATATGATCAAGGAGAATTAATTCGTTGGTTGGGTGAAAGTGTTTTATATCCCACCAATTTATTACCAAGCAATAGGTTAAAGTGGTTGGCAATTGATTCTAATACTGCAATGCTAACTTATAATTACAATGGCCTTTCATTGTTCTTTAAAGTTAGCTTTGACCCAAAAGGTGAAATCACAGAATTGGAAACAAAAAGGTATATGGACACTAATAACTTAGAGACATGGATTATTAAATTAGCGAATTACGAAAGGGTAAATAACATAGTTATTCCAACCGCCTTTGAAGTCTTATGGAGATTAGAGAAACAGGATTTAAGCTATGCCAAGTTTAATGTTACAGAAATCGAGTATGATAAGACAGAACAGTTTTAATCATTAATAACCTTTACCAGTTTATTATGCAATAAAGCAATTATAATTACCTATCTTCCAGAATTAAGACTAAAACAAGGTTTCAAACTTCTTTAAAATTAAATTCAAGCAAAATATTCTATAAAAATCCTAAATGGTATTATACTTCAAATACATGGTTAGCCTTCGCTGCAAAATGCTAGTGAAAACCGAATTAAAAATATTAGGGCTTCATTTTGGAGAAATAGAATTAGGTATGGTTGAGCTTTTAGAAAACATTGACCAAACACAGCGTGACTTACTTCATAAAAATTTATTGAAGGTTGGACTAGAACTACTTGATGATAAAAGCGGTGAACTCGTTGAAAAGATAAAAGCTATCATCGCTGAATTGGTTCAATATGAAAAATCTAATGAGGCTAATGATTTAAAGCTTTCAAATCATTTGGTGGACACTTTAGGCTATGATTTCAAATATTTATATAACCTATTTGCAGAAGTCAAAGGCGTTTCAATTGAGCATTTTATTGTTCTTAACAAAATTGAACGTGTTAAAGAACTGATTTTGTACAATCAACTGAGTATAAAAGAAATTGCCAATAAACTAGACTATCATAGCATTCCACATTTAACGGGTCAGTTTAAGAAAGTAACTGGACTTTCACCTTCTTATTTCAAAAAGCTTGCAGATAATAAAAGACGTATCGCACTTGCAGTGCTGTAGCAATTCTGTCAATGTGAGAATAATATAAGATTTAGCATTATTTGTGTAATACCCTCTAATTTTAATCTACCCATCTTTGCTCTAGATATAAATATAAATATCGAAAGCAAAAAAATGAAAACAATTAAATTACTTGCAATGGCAGCTTTGATGTCTGTCTCGTGCAATTTGTTTGCCCAAGAAACAGATTTAGATAATAGAGAAAAAGTTAGATTTGGTTTGAAAGGTGGATTAAATTATTCCAATGTATATAACTCTAAGACTGATGAGTTTAGAGCAGATGCAAAGTTTGGTTTAGCTGGTGGCTTGTTTTTGAGTGTGCCAATTAGTAAATATTTTGGATTTCAACCAGAGGTATTAATTTCTCAAAAAGGTTTTCAAGGTGAAGGCGCAATTTTAGGTAGTAAATACGATTTCAAAAGAACTACTACTTATATAGATGTTCCTTTGCAAATTGCCTTGAAACCTTCTGAATTTATTACCATAATTGCTGGTCCACAATACTCCTATTTGATTAAACAAAAAGATGTATTTACCAATACTAGCGTAAGTTATGAGCAAGAACAAGAATTCAAAACTGACAATGTTCGTAAGAATATTTTAGGCTTTGTTGCTGGAATCAACTTAAACCTAAGGGGAGTTATTTTAGGTACCCGTATAGGTTGGGATATTACAGAAAATCATGGCGATGGAACACATAATACACCCCAATATAAAAACACTTGGTTTCAAGCAACACTCGGACTAACACTATAAATTAAGCATTAATCCCCCTTTACTTTCTGCAGCATTGAAAAAATTTATACATGAAAATATAGCAAGTATCTAATGCATGCAGAAGGTAATAAAGGGGTTAATAAAACAAATGTTTGGGCTTAAATTTTTATCGGCAAGCTCTATAATTTCATTGATTCTATTCAGCCAAGTTTCTTAAAGCTAAACCCAACATTCCTACAGGCTTTTAGGATAAAAAAAGGCAGATAAAATATATCTGCCTTTTTATGAATTAGTTTAAAATTACTTACAACTCCAAGTATAAACACTTGTAAAAGTTTCAGGGGGTGTACCGCTAAACGTTTGGATTCTTTTTGTCTCAAACCCATCAGAATTAAATTCATAGGAATAGTTTGTAATATCTCCCTTACTAGTGGTTGTTTTTTTCACAAGGTTTGCATTTGCATTTTCAAAATACTGAGCCTCTTGAGATTTTTTTGAATTATTCTTTTTATCTAAATAATATTCATACACAGTTGAAAAGGTATTGGTTCCATCAGTAAAAGTTTCTTTGCTCCTATTTTCACCAACATATTCAAAGGTGTATAAATCATTAACAGCTTGGCCAAACTGCATGCCTTTTGTAGATTGAGAAATAAGCAAACCACTGCTATTAAATGTATTTACAGTTTTAATTTCTATAATACCTTGAAAATTAATAACAGAGCTGTCTGCAAAACCCTTAGCATTTAAATAGGTTACGCTAAATGGCATACCTCCTCCTGAAGAGTTAGTAACAATGTTTCCGTTATAGCTTATATCTGTTTGGCTCGTCAATGTGTCTTGCGTAATAACCGTTTTTATCAGACGGTTCTTACTATCATAAGTAAAGGCATCTGACCTGCCATCACTGTAAAGGATTTTTTGAACCAAACACGTTTTTTCGGGAGTGGTTGTTGGGGTAGTAGTTTTATCCTTGGTGCATGAAACCACCAAAAAAGCAACTAACAGCATAAAAATTAAGTGTAGTTTTTTCATATTGTTTTATAGATTGTTTAGGCAATATAAAAAAAACTAGTTAGAAACTTAGTTATTTCAGTAACAACCTACTTACAACTATTGTGGGTTAACTACTTGTTTGTTTGAAACATAGTCTGTATTGGCTTAAATCCAAATTCATATTAATTACTGGAGCTCATTTCAAACTGAAATGAATTTGCTTGTTCCATAATTTTTAACCAATTGACTAAGCCCAATTTACAAGGATACTTTAGTCCTTATAAAATGAATACCTAACCAAATTATCCAAATAAGCCAGAGGGTGCTACCAATAAACCCTGCTAAATCCCAAACTGGAAAGTTATTTATAACGGTTGCAAACAATTCGGCTTGAGCCAATAGATAAATGACAGAAGATAGATAACCCAAATAGCTAAGTGACTTAGGGATAAGTTTATTATTAACAATAATAGTATTTAAACCAATCAACCAAATAATGGTAAATATTTGTCCAATATGTTCTCCTAAAATGACGCCACCAAATTGGTGAACAACCTGAAAAAGGCCTTCTGCTATGGCTTTGCTAGTAGCATCCCCTTGAAAATAATTCTCAGCTAGAATAGGCACTACAAAAGTCCACCTGAGTAAACCAATCATTTGGGTAACCAAACCAATTATTCCTATGCTAGTTAACCAACTCACGTTATCAGATTTTGGTTCAAGACTTTTACCCAATTGTTTGTATGCCACTAGCATGGGTAATCCAAGTATTGCAAAAAGCCACCAGGTGAGGATAAGACTATTGCCTCCTTCATGAAACTTTGTCAAAATAACACCTACCTCCTGCCTTAGAATATCTGGATAATCAAAGGTTATGGTAAGTATAGTATAAGGGATAAATACCCCTAAGGCACCTAAAATAAATAGCCAGCCAATTTGATTTTTTAAGTTCATCTTGTTTTAATTAATTTTATAAACCCTTAGAAAATAAATGAGCCACCTAAATAAAAGGCCGAAAACTGCCAATTGTCATCGCCAATCCCATTTACCTCCACGCGCGTATTTGCCAATTGCCCACCAAGTTTAAATTCAATTACTTTTTCCTTATTTGCCCAAGGGGAAATAGCATAGCCAACTTCTAAGCCTGTGGCCGAACCAATGCCAAATTGATGAAAAAAGTTTTGTTCGTTTGCACTATTGATAAACCTGTTTTTGGTTAGTACCGCTGCCATTCCAAAATCTGCTTTTACAAAAAGGTTTTTCTCCTGAAAAGGATAATATTTTGCCGCAACTGCTGCCGTAATAAAGTTAAAGAAATATGCTTCTTCATATCCCCCATCGCTAGGGTTTGAGCCTGTTTGAGCATTTCTAACTATTGAACCTAGCATTAATCCCTTTACCCTTTTGATTGGCTTATAATAGGCAATACTAAGGTTAAATCCGTTAGGAGAAGCATAGCTTCCAACAGCCTTTCTATTGCCATTGGCATCTTGGTAGTAACTTAATCCTTTACTTCTGAGTTCTTTTGAACGCAATAATTCTGCCCCTTTTCTAAATTGGGGCTGAATATATCCTACCCCAACTTCTACTTGCGTGGATTGAGAAAGAGGGTTTTGTCCCTTAACTTGAAATTGTAAACAAGCTATAAGGAGAAGGGTTGTTATAAAATGTTGCATAGGTAAAATTAAAATTTAATTGAATAACTTAAACTAGGATTTGGATTTATTTTAACATCCTTCCCATCCGCATACAAAGCAATTGCACCTAACCTAAAATTTAAACCTTTGTAAATGGTAAATCTTGCGCCAATCTCCAAGGCTGCGGCATTTTCCTGCTTATATTCTCGGGTCAAACCGCGCAAATAAGAGGTACCAGCATACAAGGAAGATGGAACTTCTTGCTTACCCCAGGGTAAAAACCAATAAGAGACGCCAACTTTAGCAAATTCTGTTGTTACGCCGCTGGTAAAGTTGGTTAAATAGTAGCCGGCATGCACAGAAACTTGATTTCTATGGTACTCTAACCCTATCGAGGGATTTCTAAAGGCATTGATACTAATTTGATTTTTAGGAAACCTACTTTGCGCTGTAAGCAAGTAGCTTGACAATACGAAGACTGTCAGAAAAAGATGCTTTTTCATTGTTTTGAGTGTGTAAATTGAGTCCACAAAAATGAATCAAGCTACAATGGAAAGAACAAGACAAATGTCTAAAAAAGTTAGCTGCTATTTTTTTGCTCTCAACCTACTTAAATGTCTAGGAGTAATTCCAAGCAAAGAGGCAATGTATTGCAATGGAACGGTTTGGAATATTTCTGGCTCCTCAAGCAGCAATTTCTCATAACGTTGTTCAGCACTTAAAGTAATTAGATCAAACCTATTCTTGTCGATGCAGCAGATTTGCCATTCAAGTAAGCCTATGTAAAAGTTATTAAAACTGGTAAACTCGCCTCTTAATTTTAATAATTCACTTTTGTTAATCACCCAAATTTTTGAAGGCAACAAAGCCATTATGTTTTCTGAAGCAGGCGAATTATTTAAAAAACTATAAATAGAGGCTACAATATTATTTGGCAGAGATACATAGGTAGTAATTTCCAACCCATCCAAATTCTCTGTATAAAATTGAAGCATGCCACTTTCAAGAAATCCCAAGTATTGCGCCTCTTGGTTCGCCTTCACAAAATAATCCCCTTTATTTAAAAAAAGAGGTTCGAAACAACTTGCAATTTTGCGGGCTTCTTCCTCAGAAAATCCATTGTGGTTTAAGTAGGTTGCTATGGTCATTGAAAAGCTATAAGGTTCTTGATTAAATTGTTAGGATAGCTCATTTAGGTTATTCAATAATATAAAAAATATGCTAATATATTGAAACCCAACTTGGCAATAGCTTGTGTCTTACTGCTTTTTTAAGCATAACCTCAAATAAATCACCTTGTGTTGAGCCTTAACTAGGGCATTAAATGCAATTCATAATTAAAGGCCAACAATACTGGGTCCTAAAATTGTGATCCTCAGCTTATTTTAATTACTGAATTGTTTCAGATGGTAATCGATATGAACAAAAATTAACTTTCCCCATTCATTGGAGCTTAGCCTACCTAATAAGGGATGGATTCCTGGTTCAAGGTAAGTCTGAGTTGGTCAGATAAATGACATATCATTTGTTCAACACGCATGGTGCCAAATAACCTTATACTTTCCCTGTTTAAATTACTTATCCTTTTCACTAAGTAATCATAACTATCCTCATGCATTACATTTTTTCTCATGTTGTCTATCAAAAATTTAAAGTGAAATCATCAATAGCAAATGGATACTGATTTTTCATTTGCAATAATCAAGCTTGAAAAACGAATGTGCTTAGGACAAATGTCTAAAAATTAAAACCAATGTATAGGTATCAGCTAAAGTAAACGATTCAAAACATACCTTATTTTAATTGATATATATTGGGGCCTTTACCTCTGTTAAATGTTGGCCTCAAAAGGCACTCTTTTCCAATCTACACTTACAGATGAGCCCTCTGCAAGGATAACTGAATGTGGTTTTTGCATGCCTAGAATTGAAAATTCTTGACCATACATAGCTGCAAAATCACAATCAAGGGTATATTCTTCTACCTTATTTACCAGCCACCGGGGATGATTTACTTTGTATTCTTGGGATTTAGTTTCACTGATTTTTGTATAGCCAAAATAATGCTCAAAAATAAACTCCTCGATGCTTCCAGTTTTCATGGCTTCATTTGCATTCGTTGCCTTAACTGCTATATGATTCCAAGCCTTGTTAATTTTCCAATCATAGCGCACACGTTTATGGTTTGAACCAATTTGTATGTCATGCTTGGTTGGAATAGCGATATAATGCTCTTTGTATAATTTATTTGCCAGCCAGGCTACAGGTTTATAAGGCACGGTCTCATTGATAAAAACAACACCTCGTTTTTCAATTCCCTTGTCTTTTCGCTTAACATAAAACCGCAGGTTCACTTCTTCAAAAGTCCCTAAAAATGGTATTGGAACCTGAAACAAGCTGGTTTGTTTAAACATAAAGCCAACCAAGCTTACAAAGGTTTGTCCCTCATAAAAATCTAGCTCCACACCATAAGGCAAATAGGGTTTTAGTAGCAATGGGTCTATGGCATAATTTGCCATAATCAAGTTTTCCCATTTGGCCGTTAAAAAGGTATTGAACATTGTATATGCTTAGAAATTAATTAGTAATTGGCAAACTTACCAATCATACTAATGAATAGACAAATTGGCTATTGAATAAGTTTTCCTTCTAAAGTAATTTCAAAAATAACTGTCGCTATGTTTGGTTCAAACCGAAACCTTTATTCTTTTACCTATGTTGGTCTATTAAAATGGCATTGCCATCTGGGTCGGTTAGGGTAAGGTATTCTGGACCCGCAGTGGTTTCATCTGCTTCTCTGCCAATGGGAACGCCCAAGCTTTTTAAATGCTTCTGAATTTCTCTTACATCGTCAAAGCTTTCTATGTTTTGAGCATCGCCATCCCAACCCGGATTAAAGGTAATAATATTTCCTTCAAACATTTCTTGAAACAAGCCAATGACGGCATTTTCATTTTTAAGGATTACCCAATTTTGCTCAATGTTTCCACCTTTAAAGGTGAAGCCTAGCTTTTCATAAAAAGCCAAAGATGCGTGAATGTCTTTTACTGAAAGACTGATAGAAAATGCGCCAAGTTTCATAATTACATTTTAATTTTAGTGTATACTTTTTTCGATTTGATTTTGAGATTTGTCATTTAATTCCTTCTTAATTAATAGAATAAAGTTTAGTAACGAACGATAGTCTGTCCTCAGGGATGCCTTGTTAGCAGGACGCTCAGCCTATAAGGGTGTCATATAAAGCCATTCCATAATATGAGGACGATTTTCTGCAAAAAACCTTCTTCTAACGTCTAAACTATATTTTTTTAATTCATCGTATTCATAGGTGTGTGCCTTTGTTATATCATCAATGCTCCGAATTGTTTTTATTGAATGCGTACCTTCAAAGCGCTGTCGAATCACAGAAGAAATTTCAATATCAAGAAAGTCATGCACTTCAATTAACAAATCATGATTTGCAAGAGTTGGGACTGTGTCTTTGGTGAACAATTGTTTTTCATATCCCTCGCAATCGCTGATGATCAGGGCTCGTTTTGTGTATGGAATTGACTGAAGAACCTTGGCATCACAAAATGAACCAATAATGATTCGGTCGGCTACCTTGTTCATCTGCGCCATTTGTTTGCATAAACGAATAGCATCATCATCTGTATCAAATGCAAACACCTTGGCTTTAGGAAGGCGCATGGCTAATCCAACTGCATAATAACCTTCAGCACAGCCTACGTCAACAATTTCGCTATAGTTGTTTAAGCATATTTCTTCCAATATCTGATGCAATTCTCTTTCGTAAGAGCCAAGAACTTTTGGGGCAATCGCGCTTCCAACAGATTTAAATTCCGGATAAAGCATGCCTTTAAATGGGCCATTTAATACGCTTAGGTTTTGCGAAAGTGACTCGAGTATAGTTAAGCTTTGTTTGTTGTACTTATTCTTGTAGACCATTTTCCTTTCATGTGACGCATAACTAGCAGCTTTTATAAATGCTACATCCAGAATAGCCCAGATGTGTTTGTTCTGCACCGCTTTAGTGATTAGCTTTTTTACTAATGATTTCATTTAGCCACTTGTTTTGAATTTTGTTATGCTAACATATGATAAGTTGAAGTAAGCAAAAAAGCAAAGGTTGCTTTTCGTGACCACCTAATTTAATTGTTATATTTTAATTATTGAATAAACATATTTTTTCCTTTAAATGCTTTTGAATTCAACATCCTCAACTCCTCCTTATAAAAATTGCGTTGTTCAATATCGCCAAATATACCAAACCTATTAGCAAATATTACTTAATATATATTTTTGGAAAAGTTACTTTTATGTTAATTCCCAAATTAGCTAATAAACTTGGGTAGTAAGATTTTACCCCCCAAATACCATACTCCTTTAACCCTCTTAAATACTTATCTATGGGTATATTTAAACGTTGTAACTCACTGTATAATTTTTCAGCAAGCAATTTGTTTTCTGATAAATTGTCATCAAACCTTAAATAAATATGTAGGGTTGAATTGGGTGAAACGCTTGTCTGGAATTCTTTTATACTATTAACATATTGGTTAATATCATTTTCTGTCTGGATTGAATTTACTGGAATATTATGAAGAAAGTGCATTTGGCCGCTTTTCACCAGATTTAAAAACCGATTAATTCTTCTATTAAATTTATGTATGGTTTTTTGATGCGTTAAATCCTTTTCGTGCATAAATTCAGCATACAGATAGTGGTCAGCTACAAAGTATCCCTCTTCGTTTAGTTTTGGATTTTTCAAAAAATTTTCAAACCCATCCTTTATGTTTTCAGCTACATATTCAAATGTTCTAATTGGTTTAATATTTAACCAATCAAAGGGTAAACTCCATTTTCTTAGATGCAATGCATTTAACATATAGGCAGGATGACAATCACAACCTAATGGAAGAATTACATGATTACATTTATATCTTTTTTCGATATACAAGAATTTTTTAAATCTTGTTTTGGGAATATATATTAACGGTATTCTCATTTATTGCATCATTGGCAGCCCGAAATTACTAAGTCCATGCAAAAAACAGAAATAAAATTGAATGTTCACAAACTATCAGATTTATCTTTTCTTTTATCTCATCGCTTAATCCTATTAATTTTTCAATGCTATATTGATCTTTCAGGTTATATGTTGTTTCCTCGTTAGTTTATCAATACAGGTAAAGCAAACAGTATTGTCCCAATTAAAAATATGAGGGTTAGCATATGAATTTTAGAATGGTTAACATTTAAAAAAACAAATTGCTGAATGGTCCGAACGAACCAAAATAGAGATGTTCCACCTAAAAAATAAGTTCCAAGTTTTGTTTGGAGCAATTCTGTTGGAAATACAAAGCAAACCACTCCAGTAAAAACAAAGTATACTATAATTTGAACATTTAGGATTTGCATAATTGCCCTATTTGCAAAACTTAAATTTTTCAAGTCGCTGCGCCAGTTAAATATTTTCCAAAATAGGATATGAAATATTGCAAAACTCATGTTATAAAGCCCACCTAATAGGATTATAGTCTTCATCTTTTTGCCGCTTGGCTTGAATTGTTTACCAAGAAACTTATGTTATTATTCAATAACCAACTTTTTGGTTACGAGGTAATTTTCTGCTTGCACACGCAAAACATAAACGCCTTTACCAAACTCTTTTGTGTCAATTTCAATTTGTTGCGATGAAGCAATAATGGTATAAACCACTTTTCCATTCATATCCACCAATTCAACTTCAACCCTTTTGTGATTGTCACCTAAATCAAGGGTTACATGGCTTTTTGCAGGATTAGGATAAAGTGTAATTGCAGGAGCAAAAATTTCACTTTCAATCCCAGTAGCTGTAATGTAGTAGCAAGATGATGTATCGTTACAATTATTATTCACCTTAACAATAACTGCATAAGTGCCGCTAAACTTTGGTGAGAAAGTTTTTGCAGTGGCACCAATAACGGGTTCGCGCCAAAAACAATTAATCCACTGGTAAGTGGCGCCAGTTGCATTGGCAGTTAGTGTGGTTCCTGATACTGTAATAGAGGTATCAATTACATTACAGAAAGTATAGCACAAAGAGGTATCACTACAGCCATTCTCAGTAATAATTACAGCATAACTGCCTTCGATGCTAGGTGAAAAAGTTTTTGCAGTGGCTCCAGAAACTGTTTGCTTTGTGGAACAATCTATCCATTGGTAGCTAGCATTTACAGCATTGGCCGTAAAGGTTTTTCCTGATACCGTAACGCTTTTATCCTCTGCAAACACAAAAACCGAATCCACACTTGAAATGGCATTGCCACAACTGTTGCCTGCAATTACATAGTATGCACCTGTTGCTGTTGCATTGTAAAAAGTGGAATCAACTCCTAAAATTTTATTTCCATTTTTGAACCAATGATGTAAGTAAGCAAAATTAGTAACTGCATTTAACTGTACACTTTCGCCTTTGCAGAATGACAAGGGCCCGCTAGAAGTTAAGCTTAGTGTTGGAGCAGTACAGCTAGTTTCTCCAGCAAGTATAGATTGGTTAGGGATGCTGTTATAGGCATAGTCTCTAACCGTGAAACTAATATTACTCGTGGTAACTACAACAGACAAACGTACCCATCCATAATGCCAATTCCCAGCTACATATATTCTAATAGCAAGAAAACGGTCAGTAGTATCTACCCATTTGCCAGTAGAGGAATTACTTTGCCTCAATATTCCAGCAGTTGCGCTTGCCCATACTTCACTGCTTGAGTCAACCCTTGCATTTAAGGCTAAGCCATTAGGCACTAGTGGACTTACCTTAACCATAAACAGATTGCTTCCACTAGCAGTTGCTGCTAGCACTCTTCTGGTAACGGTTGGCCGTGGCTGTGGAAAGCCTCCGCTAGTAGTTGTTTGATTTGCACTTAGTATCACATCTGTTATGCTATCCTTATTAAGGTCTAAGTTATAAGCAATCGAACCAGTAGTACTTCGCGTAAACTTCAAATCTGGCTCCACATCCGTGTAAATAATCTGTGCATTGGCAATGGAAACTGAAAAAATCATCCAAGTGAGGAGCGCCATGCCAGCAGGTAGGCTAGCAGAAAGCCTTTTAAGTAATTGTGTTTTCATAGGAATTAAATTTATTATGGTTAAATTATTGGTTATGGTTTGAACCAAAACAAAGATGCGTTGAAATAAATGAAAAACAATACAAACAAAACCAATCCATTCGCATCAAAAAACACCCCTAAATCTATACTAATTTATTGTTTAAATGGAATATCTAAGAAAGCTCCATTTTGAAGGGTAAGGGTATTTGAATTAACAGCAGCTTGAAAACTAAAATTTCCTGAGATGGTATTTTTAAGGGTGTCATAATTTGTTACGTTTAACACCCCTTTATTATTTGCATCAGTGGCATAATGTTGTAAAGTTTGGTTGCTTACAAGTGATAGCACTGCGTAATTATTATTATCAAGTATAAATGTGCCCGTATCAGAAACATTACTTATAAATATTGTAATCCTACCTGCCATGTTTGAAGTATCATCCGTAAACTTTCCAAAACTCATTAAACTTAATTCATTAGAATTTATGCCGCCTCTGCTAGCAAAATAATCAACACCACTAACTGGAATACCAGAGGTAGTTTTATTTGAACTTGTGCTTACCCAATCTTTTTTAACGGAACTACTTCCCATAATTACCTTTGCCATAAATCCAACAGTAGGTTCATTTACCACCTTAACTGGTTCAGTAATGGTTTGTTCTTTTTCTTTTTTACAAGCCAACGTTATCATAAACATTGAAGCTAGTAACATAATTGTTTTTTTCATTTTTTTGTGTTTAATTTAATTGTTAAATGTACTATATAGACCCAATTGTATTAAAAGGTTGCCTCAATAAATAAATTATTGAACAACTATTTTTTGTGTTATACTTTTATTATCAAATAAAACAGTAATAAAATATATTCCTTTAGGCAATTCATTTACATTAATTCTATTTTGATTGTTAGTTTCTAACATCACCTGGCCTAAAGTATTCGTAATTTCTACTTTATCTATTTCATTATTTACAATTGGAATATTAATTATAGTGGATGTTGGGTTTGGATATATTACAATTTTATTACTATTAAAGTTTTCTAATAATCCAACATTGGTATAATTAAAATTGGCCGATGTAGATGTACAACTTTTATTATTAGTTACCTTAACTTTATAATTTCCATTTTGGGAAGGAAAATAAGTTTGATTAGTGGCATTGTTAATAATTGTTTCGTTAAAATACCACTGATTACCAGTTGAAGCACTTGAATTCAAAGTATTGCCAGATAAAGTTATAGCAGGGATTGGAGGTAAATTATTCGAAAACACTTTAACGGAATCAGATGTGGCAAAGTTGCCCAAACTATCAGTAACGGTTACTGAAATAGTTGCTGAGGTATAAACACTTATTCTTCTAGTGGTTGCCCCTGTTGACCAATTATATGCGCTACCAAGGCTTGATATTAATATTGCGCTATCTCCATTACAAAACTCCAAAGGTCTTATTACTGTGATAGTTGGTTTATTAGTATTAGGAACAATTGAACAACCATTATTCGTAATCATATAATTCCATGCTGGTGTATAAAATGAAACTTTACAAATATTTGCTGCCAAAACATCAACCCCAACAATATTATGCGCGCTACTACTATTAAGTCCATTAATAGTTGAAATAATTACGTGGCTTTTATTGTAATTACCATTGCTGGTTTCAAAAATAGCATTGGGTGCAAAAGTATCCATCTTTAACCTATTAAATATTTGCAATTGCTGATTGTAAGTACAACCTAAAAAATCGTCCTCATGCGTTATGGCATAATACTTACAAGAAGGAGTAATGCTCGGGTTGTTTATCCATGATGCTGGTTTATTTAATGGCGCTGTAAAATAATCTTTAGGAGATGCCAATAAAACTACTCTATCAACTGTATTTTGTTTGGCAATAAATGCAGCATGTCCTCCACCTTGCGAATGTCCTGCCACTGCAATTTTATTCCACAGAATAGTTGAGCCACTATAAAACTGACCCCAATTTTCTGTAGGGAAATTGGTATTTAAAAATTGTAATGCTTTCAGCACTCTGTTGTTTATAGAATTTGCAACATTCACATTTACCGAATCGCTTAAGGCAGCCCCTGTAATTACTTCTCTTCTCACTTTATCAAAACATAAACTATCATTAGAACCTGCGCACATAGGGCTAATAGTTGCATTACTGTAGCTTATACCTAATGAATGATAGCCATTTTCGGCTGCTAGTTTTTGCACCTCATCATAAGCAAAAGGATTGGAATTAGAACCTGGCAAAAATAGGAATAATTTATTTTGAGGAGTTTTAGCTGTATTCAAATAGGTTTGATGGTAACCAAAAACATCATCAATTGTATTATCAGTTATAGAAGGAAAAATTACTTTATGTTTTAAACCGGCAGAAGTTGAAGTGCTTCCAATTGGGTTAAAAAATGCAGATTTACTTGCCCTTAAAACATAAGCTGTATTATGCGAAATGTTGTTATCAGCATCATAACCTCCTAAAAAAACAAAGTTGCCATCATTTGGGAATGGCGAAGGCACTATCGCCCTTGTTGAATTTAAAATTGTTAATGGTGAAAAAACATCATTATCAATTCTTTTTAGCGAATAGGTAATATTACCTGCAACTTGCTTTCTTATTAAATAAAATGCATCATCTCTAATATTGGCAGGGTGATGTTGAATGGTTATGGTTAAAACTGAATCACCAGTATTAGGCTCGGTAATCCATGTCATTTCACTATTAGCAATCACGTAGTATTGGCCTGCAAAACCAAATGCCCTTGTCATTAAAGTATCTATGTCAATTTCTTCTGTTGGATTATTTTGCCCTGGAGTTATTCTATAAATTTTACTTGTGGTGCCTTCTAAAGCAGCTATAAGAGATTGACCCAAACCATTTGGGTTTTTGATAGTTGTTAGTCCTCGCAATCCACTACTTCCGCCAGGAAAAACATTAAATGGATAGGTAAAAATAGCAGTCCAGGTTTTAGTGGTATTATTTCTTTTATATATACTTGGAGCTATTGCACAAAATAATTCCCCATTACAAACAGCAAATGCCATTGGTCTTCCTACAAATCCTGTTAACTCAGGAATCGTATCCCAAGCTATTTTTCCAGGCAAAGTTGCATCATAAGCCCCTGAAATTATTCCATTTGGAAGAGATCCTGCAAATATTCTATCAATTCCAGTTATTGGGTCTTTATATAAAATAAAACTTCTAATGGTACCATCATTATCAGTTGAACCCGATGTGTCATTTGTGATGGTTCCAACTTCAGTTTCTGTCCAAGAACTATTACTATCATTCCTTGTATAAACAGATAATACACCAGTAAAATCTCTTGCTGCTGCAATTAATATTGTATCAGGACTTGAAAGTGTAATTCCGTTTTTGTTATTCTTGAAAACAACTGATTCTAATGCGGTAATACCTTCATTACGTTTTCTTTCTCTACCCTTATTTTGGTCAAAAAATTTGTTGAAATGTTTATCCAATTTCCATTGACCTGTTGGCGATTCTAATCTCATTATTTGAGCACCAATAAATGGGTCGCAAGTTCCTGTGGTATCATCCATCCAAGTTTCAATACCACCAAACAACATTCCTTTATGATTGGCTAATACCCTCATTTCAGTACCACCCATAAAGTTTCCATTTAGATCTTTTGTTCCTGCGGTGAACGATTTTGTAAATTGTGCTTGTACATTGGCGAAAGCTAACAAGCTAAAAAGAATTGAAGTAATTTTTTTCATGTTATTGATTATTGTTTTTTATATTGGTTTGCGGTTTCTTGATTTCTGATAAAATAAAATTTGTTTTTATGAGCACCACCAATTAGCCAAGGTCAGGATTAAGCGCAGCTTTAACCTCAACTATTCTGACCGTTTTATGAAACTGCCATTTTTGAAAAGAAAAAAACTGAGTAGTTTAGAGGATAATTTTTAAATAAATTCTATTTACCTAATTAGACATTATTTTTAA
The DNA here is from genome assembly GCA_027488905.1 of Bacteroidota bacterium. GTDB lineage: Bacteria > Bacteroidota > Bacteroidia > UKL13-3 > UKL13-3 > B1. The sequence goes on along the minus strand of JAIYAT010000007.1, from coordinate 109,662 downwards.
AAAAGGATGCCTCAACCTCATAAAATTATTGAATAATTATTTTTTTGGTAACACTTCTATTGCCTGATAAAACATTAATAAAATAAACTCCTTTTGGTAATTTACTTACATCTATTTTATTCAGATTTTCGGTTTTAAAAACGCTTGCGCCCATGGTGTTAAATATTTCAATACCAAATTTAGTATTGAATGGAATCGAAATATTTAATTCTGTAAATGCTGGATTTGGGTAAACCGAAATATTTGATTCATTTATTAAATTCTCAATTCCTGTTGTTAAGCAAGGAATTACCAATGGGGTTTCGCATCTATGTAAGTTAAAATTTCCAAAACCTGTTGGTTTTCCATAGTAAAAAATCCACACCTTTTTATTTCCAATAACATATTCAGGGTCAACAGCAACATCACCTGTAAACTCACTTATTTTAGTGTGAATGCTGTCGCCAAAAATCCCAAGCAAGTAGATTTCACCTGCTGTTGTGCCAGGAATGTCATTGCCGCTATAAACTTGATATGCTCCATAAGTTTTTTTACCACAAATTGTAAAAGGCTCAAAAGAAGTTAAGGTTGTAGGAATAATTGAAGTAGGTGAAGTATGTAATTGTACTTGTGTAAAATACTTTCCAGTTTTTTTATAAATAGATACTTGTTGAGCCGCCTTACTACTAAACATAAATGTATCATTTGGGAATTGAGGAAGTCGAAACGGTAAATCGTCAACGTGATGATTAAAAATACTTGAAGGAATATCGTTTGTAACTTGTGTTGAGATTTGTGTTTGTCCGTTCCAAAATTTGATGTCCCAATAGGGCTGTGCCGCAAATGGTCTGAATGGATAAACTAATTGTTCTGATTGTGCTAACCATCTTGGAAAGGTTAGTTCATAAGCTGACCCGCCAGAATTTTTCTTTTCAGCGTTTATGAAAACTCTATTTGTTGGATTGTCGGAGCGAAATACAAATAAACTATCAAAGCCTGTTGAAACTGGATTTTTTACAACATAGTTTACCCAAAAGTAATTTTTGGTACTGTCGCTATTTACATTTAATAATGATTTCTCATCAGCATTTACTGTTCCTAAATCGTATTGGGTTAAGGTATTAAAACCTGTTCTACGGATATATTTTATGTGTCCGTTTTTGTTTTTAATAAGAAAGAATTTACTTACGTTGTCTTGCCCCCAATAAGGCCAGCCTTGTCCTTGAATGGTGTCAATAGCTAGTTTGGTCGCAAAGTTTGGAAGTCCAGTATTTAAGTTAAGGTCGGCATACCAAACTCTTGCTAGTCCGCCACCTAAATTTTCGCACCAAACCATAGAACGGCTGTCGTCAGAAAATTCTACTTGAAAAACATTGTTTGCAAGAATAGTGTCATTAGGTATGAATGTTTGGGCTTGAGATTTCAAGACAAGCAAAAAGGCAAATACAGTGATTAGATTTTTCATTTACTGTAATATTATTTTTTGTGTGTAAGTCTTTTGGTTATCGCATACTTTAAGATAGTATATACCTTTTGCCATTTGCGATACATCAATCTTAGTTTGGTTTTGAAATTTCAAAACTGCTTCGCCTAAAGTGTTTATAATTTCAATAGTGAAATTGTTTGATAAGGAAAATGAAATATTAATTTCGGAAGATGCAGGGTTTGGATAAACTGAAATGGAGTTTATATTAGAAAATGTACTTATTGATGAGGTTGGTCCATTAAAATTTGCTGTATAAATCCATGCTTGTCTGCTCATTGGAATACTGTTGCAGTCCATTCCTCCTGCGTATAAAACTTTTCCGTTGTCGCTTGCAAATGGCGAAACACAAATAGTTCTAGTTGCAACTAATGTATCTGTTACTAATGGAGAATTATTTACAATAAATTTTCTAACATAATAAATATTACTTCCCTTTTGATGGCGTTCGTAATATTGGCCATCAATTCCCCAACCGTTCCAGTTTGGTTTTGGGTTGCTTAGTAATGCAGTTGCATTGTATTTAAGTTCAATTCCTATTATACGTATATCTTCATTTGCATTTGTTGGATTAAAAACAGGAAAATTGTCGTTATAAGCCGCAATAATATACTGAACTTGAATTCCTAGTTGGCTTGTCAAACTATCTGTATAAGCATATTCAACAGTTTCTGCATAATTATTAAATGGGTCTATTCTACTTGCTTTTTTATTCCAACTATACCATAAAACCTCACCTGCACCATTAGGATTTGGAATTGCTGATAATCCTCTAATGTCTTCTGCTTGGGGTCCGTCTGTGGTGGTTTTTACTAAAGACCATGAAGCTGAAGCATCAGTTCTTTTATAAATATGTCCAATGCCACCATCGCTTGTGGCTGCATAAATTTCATTGTTGCACACAGTAAATCCCATTACCCTTTCATTTGTAGGTGTAACAAATTCGGGGGTTAAAGTCCATTGAATTTTAGTTGGTAAAGAGGCATTGTAGCTTCCTCTAAAAATTCCATAATCCATAAGTCCAGCAAAAACATAACAGATGTTATTTGTGGCATCTTTATGAAAGCCCAATGCTCTACAATTAACATTTGTTTGCACGTTAGCTAGCGTATTCACATTCCAAGTATTTGTGTTGTCGTTGCGAACCCAACAATTTACTTGACCATCATTATCATTAGGAATTGTAATTAGTAAAGTATCAGGAGTTATGGATGCCCCAGAAAAATTGGTGTTAAAAATGAAAGATTTCATGGCACCAACTCTAAGATTTGCAGTAGTAAAATCTTTATCTACTTGCCAAGAAGAAATTGAATTGTCTTTTCTTATTATTTCGCATGACCGAGGATTGTTGATGGTGTCAAATTCTTGCCAATAACTATTGCCTGCAAAGAGTTTCCCTTTATGGGAAACGATTTGCATTATTTCATTACCGCCTGTCAATTGGCTGTTTGCGTCAATTGCGCCTGGAGAGTAATTGCTTGTCCAAGTTTGAGCAAATAAATTCGTTACTGCTATAACTAAAAATAATAGTAAAAATATTTTATTCATTCGGAATTTATTTCATAAATATTCAAATCTTTGACTGCAGAAATCTCCAAAAGTTTAATTGTCGACTAAAATATTTATCATATTTAACAAAAGTCCGTTTACCTGCCCGAATGTTTATGGTAAAAAATATTCAAAAGTGGGTATATTTTCCCTTTCACAATTCTGCTTTATTCATGGGCTTACCTCTTTTACGCTCGTTACTTTTTTGCTTGGCCAAAAAAACAGCCACTAACACTCACCTATTTTATGCTCAATGCACCAGATGGACATTTGCCAACAGTACTAACAATTTCTGCGCTACTGGCATTTTCCATTTTAATCCAAGGTTGGGTTTGCGGCTGAAAAACAGAAGACAGGTGTTTGATACAATTAGCCGAATGTATGCATTTAGACGATTGCCAAACCACAGTAATTTCGCCGTTTGAATATTCTTTTGTTAAATTATTTTTATCCATGATAGTTTTCAAAATTTATACTATATCTAATCAGAAAGGCAAGTTTAATTTTATGCGAATATCTCTATTTATGGCTTCTGTTTCATAAGGAAATTCAACATTCGGTTCACTCATTTTTGTTTACGGCCAAATCAAAAACATTTATAAAAAGCTTCAGGTACATTCTAAATCAGAAGCAGTTGCCAAGGCTATTAAAGGTAGGATTGTTTAATATTCCAATTCAGGTTTGCGGCCAATATTTACAATATAACCAAAAGCTGCAGCCGTAAAAAACATAATAAGGCTATATATCGCAGGAGGTATGCTCATGGCACTGTTTCCAATGACCGAAAGCGCAATATAAATTGCCAATGTACCATTGTGAATTCCAATTTCCATGCCTATTGAAATGGATTGCTTTTTTGCAAGTTGAAACAATCTAGGAATGTAAAAACCAATCACCATACTCAAAACATTGAATACCAAAGTTACTATTCCAACTTGTAGAAAAAATGAAACAACATTTTCTTTTTCCTTCATTATTGCAACCAAAATGATGGCCACTAAAAACAATGCAGATACAACTTTAATTGGTTTCTCTAATTTAGTAGTCAAGGCTGGATTTCTTGACTTCAAATACATACCTATGGCAACAGGCACAAGCACAATAAAAAATACTTCTATAACTTTTTTAAACTGCATAGGAATTGTTTGGTCTGATCCCATGAAATATATAAATGAATAATTTATAATAAAAGGTAGCGTAAAAAGCGAGAGTAGGCTATTCACTGCGGTAAGTGAAATATTAAGCGCAACATCGCCTTTGGCTAGATAACTAAACAAATTAGCTGTAGGGCCACCTGGTGATGCAGACAAAAGCATGAGGCCTACGGCAAGTTCTGGAGAAAGGTTAAACAAATTTGCCAGAAAAAAACAAAGAATGGGTAATAATAACATTTGACAAACCAAGCCAATAAATATGGCCTTTGGATAAACTATAACCCTTTTAAAGTCGGCAATAGATAGTGATATGCCCAAGCCTAGCATAATAATACCGAGCGCCAAAGGCAATAAAATTAAGGTAATGTAATTCGATTCCATTCGTTTGATAGTTGTTTAAAAGTAGCTTAACCAATACAAACATATCAATTTTTAGCAATCAAAAAACACCCAAGAAATAACACTTTTTTGAATGCCATTGTAGGTTCCGTTCAATTAAAACTTAATAGCTTATCTTATCAACCTCAATCCAGCCTTCATTTTCATGAAGCATAAAACAGACAATTGCATCTTTTGCTGAACCCCGACATTCGTTTATCTTCTTAAAAGTCGCGGTTACAGTAGCACCGTCAGAAAATGAAGATACTTTTTCGAGATTACATACTTTATAGTCTTTGCCGTTTAAGCGCAAATATGTCCCGGTGCAGTCACGTTCAACTGTTACAGTTTGATTTCTTTCCTTCTTGCAACTAGTAAATAATGCAGTCAATACGAAAAGGATTAAAAAAATTAAGTTTCTTTTTTTCATTTTGGCTATGTCTTTTGAGGTTTAAAAATGAGTTTAAACTTAAAACGATTCAAGTTATTTTTAGTTGTATGCATGTTTAACCTTTCCGTTAACTATTTAATACCCACTCTTCTCACCTACAAACAAATATACCCAATCCTTTTCAATCAAAAAATACCTGTAAGTGGGTATACCTTCCCTTTCACAATTTTGCTACATTCATGGGCTTACCTCTTTTACGCTTGTTACTTTTTTGCTTGGCCAAAAAAACAGCCACTAACACTCCCCTATTTTATGCTCAATGCACCAGATGGACATTTGCCAACTGTACTTACAATTTCTGCGCTACTGGCATTTTCCATTTTAATCCAAGGTTGGGTTTGCGGCTGAAAAACAGCGGAAAGGTTTTTTACACAATTAGCCGAATGACTGCATTTTGACGCTTGCCAAACTACTGTAACTTCTCCGTTAGAATACTCTTTTGTTAAATTATGCTTATCCATGCTTCTTTAAATTATAATACATCGCTAAATTCTGGCATCTTATCAAATACACTTTTTGCAAAAGGACATAATGGAATAATACTGATTCCTTTTTCTCTAGCAAAATCAACTGCTTTACTCACCATTTGCTTGCCTGCGCCTTTGCCCCTTAATAAGTCATTTACCTCTGTATGGTCTATAATAATTCTATCCTTTCCTGCCCATACATAAGTCATTTCCGCCAATAACTTACCTTCTAGTGCTATATAGAATACTCCTTTTTCTTCATTGTCTTTTTGTAGAACTTCCATGCTATTAGGTTTTTGTATTTACTATACTTTCAAAATTAATTATGCCCTTCATTTATTCAAATATAATTTTAAACGAATATCCCTATTTATGGCTTCTGTTTCATAAGGAAATTCAACACCCGGTTCGCTTATTTTGGTTATTGGCCTATTTTCAGCTACAAATTTTCTAATTCTTCTGCGTTGCTCCGCGGAATATCTGCCGCCAATTAAAACTAAATCTACTTTGGGCAAGGATTGAATTTTAGCTAAACCTTCTTCCTCACTAAGCGTCCCATAAATTGTAATATCGCCGAGTTGCTTCAGATGACCAATTACCTCATCTCTACGCAAAGGATTGCCGCCAAAAAGCACCACAACAGGTGCAGCAATATCATTTGAAATGTATTCTGATACTAGCATAATTGTTAAATGTTAACGCCTCTATGCATTGGAACTTCCACAAAAATAAGTTCCGTAGTTTCGGAGGCTTTTATGGTAAATAATTCTGTTTCATATACACCCAAAGCATCCCCTGCTTTAAGGTTATAAGTATCAATGGCAATACTGCCACTTACACAATGAACATAAACACCGTTACCACTCAAATTCATTTGGTAAGTGAGTGTAACTTCTTTTTCAATTTGGCTAACACTAAAAAAAGCATTTTGATTAATGAGGGCGGAGTTGTTGCGTCTATCTGGAGACAAGGCCAAGCATATTTTATTCAACTTATCTGCTGGCTGGTAGGTAAACGCTTCATGCCTTGGTTTTACATTTAGCTCCTTTGGGTAAACCCATATTTGATAACTATGAAAGGGCTCTGTTTTAGAAGCATTGAACTCGCTGTGCAGGATGCCCGTTCCAGCACTCATGGTCTGAACACAATTTTCATGGATAATTCCTTCGCTGCCCGTATTGTCTTTATGGGCTTGGGCACCTTGCACCACAATGGTACTAATTTCCATATTTTGGTGCGGGTGCATGCCAAAACCTTCTCCAGCCTTAACAATATCATCGGCAAAACCACAGAGTTCCCCAAAATGGGTTTGGTTAGGCACAAACGCATAGGCACTTTTTTTCATGGCATCTTCCTTGTGCCACCGGGCCTCGTTGGGTCGATATAAAAATTTCATTTCTTCTAAATTAGGTTCAAGACTGAAACTATTTCTTTGCTCTTTTTATAAAGAATAACAAAGATAAAGCTACTACCACATGCATTATATTAAGCGCTATGCCTGCAGCTACCGATATCCCAGGAATTCCCATAAATGGATTTGCAAAGGATAAAACCATTAATACAAGGGCTACTATGCTAAATACCTTAAATCCATTATTCATATATTTTTCAAAAAGAAAAAAGACACTTGCACCAATCAAAGAGGGCAGTATACTTGAAATAATTATGGGCACTAAAGTCAAGGGTTGATTAGGTTGTATAAAAAGGGTGTCTGTAAAAACGCCTGCCCCTCTGAAGATAAAATACAAGATAGCATTCATAATTACTGATACAGCAGCGGCAATTGCACCTGCGGTAAGGATTTGTTTGTAGTTTAATTTTGCGTTCATTTTTTTATATATTAATTGTTTAATAATTTTCAACTGTTCCCATCTTGCCCATTTGATAATCTTGCATTACCTGACGTATCTGTGCATCGCTGTTCATCACGTAAGAGGCATAGCCAACAATAGGCTCATGAAGAGGCGTACCCCCAAAAAGCATGAGATGGGTATCTTCTACTGCATGCATTTCTAGAGCATTTCCTTCCTCGGTAAACGAAGTCATGCTGCTTGGCAACAGGCTCGTATTCTCCACCTTTAAATGACCATTTACGATGTACAAACCTGCAGTATCCCCTTCTTGAATAGGAATTGCTAGGCTTTGGTTTTTAGGTATTTTCACTTCAAACATATAAGCAGGAGATAAACTCTTAACAGGCGATTGATGCCCTAATAATGCACCAGTTAGTACTGTTATGGTGGCTTCACCTAACTTAAATTGAGGCAATTCTGCCGAAAGATGATGGTAAAAGGCGGGGTCAATAAACTTATCCTTTGCAGGCAGCGAAATCCAAAATTGCAAGCCATGAACCAATTCTGATTCGGCTCTATTTTCATGCATACCTTCTGCATGCACTATTCCTTTACCAGCTTGCATCCAAGCCATATCTCCTGCATTTACCACAGCATCATGCCCCAAGCTATCTTGGTGACGGTTGCTGCCTTCAAAAAGGTAGGTGATAGTGGCAATGCCCGCATGTGGATGCGGTGGCACCCCTTGCCCGCCTGGTTTTTTCTCTAAGGGTCCAAAATGGTCTAAAAAAACAAAGGGATCAATGTGGTCTATTGCACTTGGAATTACCTGCCGCACGCTTGGCCCCATGCTTCTGCTTGGGTAAGCGGGGTTTGATTTTGATATTTTCTTATTCATCAGTTTATCTTAATATTAGTTATACATACAACTATATAGGTAAAAAAATTTTAGCTCTCCCTCAGTTTCTCTAACAAGGCGTTTAAATGAAATGCCTCAGAGGTACTCAAGTTATTAAATGTTCTTTTCTGTTGATTAAACCCATTTTCTATTTCTTCTAAAAGGCCCAATCCCGTTTCGGTAATACTAATTTGGTATTCCCTTTTATCCATTTCAGATTGACTAACTTTAACTAATTGCTTGGCGATTAACTTCTTGATAATGAGCGTTACGTTTGAGTTTGGCGCTATCATTCTTGATAAAACGTCTTTTTGACACATGTGCTGAGGATGGCTACCTTTTAAGATCCGTAGCACATTAAATTGCTCATGGGTGAGGTTAAAGGGCCTTAAATTTTCAGAAATCTTGTTATACAACCAATTGGCCGTAAACAGCACATTTAAGTTGGCCTTAATTTGCTCGTTCTTAAATTTAGTTTGTTTTATTTCTTCTTCTAAGCTTGCCATTTGCCGCTAATGTGGATGCAAATATACTTAAATTAGTTATACCTACAACTATATTGAATTATTTTTTGAACCACTTATCACTTCCCTACAACGCATGGTGGCACATTTCAAATTCAACTCCCTTAGCATCTAGCTGTTTTAAGTTAAAAATTGATAGTTGGGGCAAAATGTTTCCTAGTTAAAGAATAGAAAAAACAGCAAGACATTGTAATTTTTAATTAATTTTACTCAAAATATAATTGAATAAAAATGAAGATTGATTCAAACATCTCTGATAAAATATATTGGCACAAATTTGTTGACTTCTATGAAAAATTATTGCCAAAACAAGCAAATAACATTTTGGAGATTGGCGTTTTTAAAGGGCAGTCTATTAGTTATTGGAGAGAAAAATATCCAACAGCCAATATTTTTGGAGTAGACATAGTAGATGAAAATGCGCAATGGCCTAGAGATAACAAAATTAAATATTTTAAAGCTGATCAAAGTGACATTAAAGGCTATCAATCCATTTTAAAATCAATTGCGCAACCCATAGATATTTTAATTGAAGACGGAAGCCATGATCCGCTCCATCAAAAAATATCACTCATGGAAAGTTTAAACTACTTAAAAAATGGATCAATTTATATATTAGAAGATATTCATACTTCACATCCCGGTCATCCTTATTATCAAAAGCGCGCTAAGTCTTTTTTTGGCTCAACCTTAAAATGGCTCTTTACTAAGGATAAAAATGTACTTATGCCCTTGCAATGCTTACTTCTAATTGAACATTTAAAAAGCAATAATAAAAATCCAATAGCTATAAAAGACACAATTGATTATAAAAGAAGCCTCTTTACTTACGAAGAGATTGCACTCCTTTTTGATCGTATAAAAAAGGTAAATTTCTTTAGAAGAAGTAATTTGCCCAACTATTGCTATGCTTGTAAAACAGACGATTTTGATTTTATTAATCTCAGATGCAGCTGTGGCGCCCACTTATATCTTTCAACAGATTCTATGTCTGTAGTATTAGAAATGTAATTAGGATGATAAATTTTGCTTGCATGTTTCTTTTGCCCTAATTTTCTTCCTCACAAATTCCCAAGTATTTTAGTATTCAATTCCAACTCCCTCCGCTCCTCCCCAAAAAAGGCGGCAATCAACTTTTCATTTTGCCCACTCAAATAAGTGCTTTTGGCTTGCAGGTCTAACAAGTTTTGATAAAATGGCCCTGTAAAATGCGCATCTGTAGTGCACAGCATTTGCAAACCATGGGTTTGAATCCAAACTTTGGCTGTGCTGTTTAGGGGTGCATACATGGTTTGCTCTCCTCCCACCAACTCATGGTGGTATAACGCAAATGCTGCCCCTTTTGCGGCGGTATGCATATTATATTTTTGCCCTTCCCCTACTTCAAATTCTAAGTGCTGCAAGAGCTGCTTGTATTTATCTAACAACAAGGAATAAGTATGGGGCTGCACAAACAACTGCGCCTCTTGGTAATAACGCAATTGCTTTGGTAAAAACCCTAGCACATTGGCCTGCCAAATTTCGGTGGTGGGTAGCTTAAAGTATACCTCCTGCAAGCTTTGGCTTAATTGTAATAAAGTAGGGTCGGTTTGAACCAAATCAAATTTTCGGTGCTTAAAGTCGGGTAAGTTTAGGACGTGCTTTTGCAATAAAAAGGCATAGAAACTGGTAAGTTCTGGCGAATAGGCTAAATGAAAAAAAGAAAGGGAAGGCAAAGTAAGCAAAAGGTTTCCTTGCAAAACAGGCTTCACCTCTTGCAATGCCTTAATTAAATATTGCAGATAAGCTGCCAAACATGGGCTTTGAATACTTGGCACAAATTGCAGCATGGTGAGCCTGCTGCGCTGACTAGAGATTTCTAGATCTTGATAGTGTAATTCAAATGCCTCTAAAAGAATATGCAACTCTATTAAGTCTAAAATTCGTGCGGCACTTATCTTCTTATAGGCCGCGTCAAGGCCAACATGAAGTAGTTCTGCAATCCTTTTAGCAAGGTTGATGTCGGGGTCTAACTTTGCGCGAATCAATTCAAATAATCTCTTTTGAAAGTTAACAGTTAGGGTTTCTGTTGTAAACATAAATATTGGTTTTTGGCTGAAAGAATGTACAAGAAAAACATATTAATGAGGCTTAACAAATGAGCCATTATTCTAAAACAATAAAGTAATTAATAAACTCACTTTAATTATTGTTCTTATACAATTTAAATGAAAATGATTGCTACATATTTGAGAAATGGAAGCGAAGCTAACCCTTATCCAATAAGCGCTTAGCTAAACAAAAAGAACTAGTTCAAAACCTGCAGTTGGTATTACTGCTAAAACCAAAATTTAATACCTAAAACCAGATTTTTTTAAACCTTAAATTTTTTAAACCATGAAAATCTTTATTATTAGCATTGGCCTATTGCTCCATTTTGCAAGCTATGGCCAAAACACCTTGTTCAAACAAAAAAACAAGATTTTAGAATTTAATTATGGCGTCGCAGATTCCGGAGGATTTGAGCGCATGAATGAAATGGAGAAGATCAAGTACGAATTGAAATTCGTAGAAAAAACTTATCGCAAATCCATCTTTAATGATTACACCTTCGAAATAGAAATAAAAATCGACAGCAACGACAATGAAGAAGCATGGATGAAACTCCCGAACAAATTCAAATACACCTTTAATGGGGTTGCCGTTTTTGACAAGCAAGGTTCATGTCTAAAAACTATTCCATGCAGCCAAGAGCAAAAGGATGATTTGAAAAGTGAAAAAGATGCAATTGCTCTTGGCGGTTATCATCCAGGGATAGCATCTTTTCCTGTTTATCAAGCAAACCTAAAAAGCACCTACCAACTAGAAGGATATACCTATGAAAGTATCAACTCTAGTGAATTTAAAATTAGCAAAGGAAATTCAAAAACTACTTACAATACCAGTAATCTAACCATAATAGAAGAATACATTGATGAAGATGGTATAAAGAACAAAATTACCAATGGTTATGAAGCTATGGAAAACAATAAGGGATTTCTATTAAAGATTGAAAAACATGAACGTTTCACCAATTTAGATAAAGGACCTTGTGTCACAGAAACTAAACTTAGGTATTTTACTAATTATGAATTTGAAGATAATGGAAATCTGATAAACAAAACGCTAAACACAGATGATCTAATAAACCTTTTTCCAAATCCAAATACAGGGGTATTTACAGCAGCGATTAAGCTAAAACAAGGAGTAAGTATAAATTCTGCAAAAATAATTAACCTTAGAAATGGTCAGGTTACCCTAATTGATGCAGTCGGAAAAAATTTAATTGAGGTAAACAAATCAGATTTACCAGCAGGCAATTACACTTTTCAGGTAAGCACATCGGAAAATAAAACCATAAATGCAAATTTCATAAAAAATTAAATCCCAAAACCATGAAAAACTATTTTAAACCACTTTTTTGGATGTTTTTACTTACTACTTTCGTTGAAACAATTCAGGCACAAAGTCCAGAAAAAAGCCAATCTTTTAATTTGTCTACTCAAAATAAAATACCTTACGAGGATTCTTTAGCAAAAGCGCTCCAAAAGTTTGGAATGAAGCTATCCGACTTCCCTGCTGGGGACCAACAATGCAGTAAGGTAGGTGATGCACGTTTTTTGAAACCAATCAAAGGCATTAAACCTTACCCAATTACAGATTCGATTACAACCATATTTGAAAAAAGAGGTGTGCAAATTGACTCAGTAAATAAAAAAGGAGATGAAATCGTCAATATCATATGGATACATGGCCTAAATGGAAATACAAATTCACTTAGGCCACCTGCGATTGCAACAGAAATTGGTGTTTCACATCTTGGGTTCAAGGCAAGAAAAGCAAGGTCAATTTTAGGACACGCATCATCAATTAGTCATAAGGTACAGTTTTATAGTGAAGATTTAGGAATTACTGCCGCGACAGTAGATTTAGACAAATATTGTGAAGTAAATATTCCAAAGAAAACACCTAGAGACTTTATCATAGGCCATAGTCAAGGTGGTATTGTTGGAAGGGAATGGTTAAGAAACATGGAAAATGACCCCAAAACATTTGACAAGCTTGCCCATGGAATAGTAACTTTTGGCACTCCTCATGATGGCGCAAAAATATTGAATAATTGCCATCCAAAATTAGGGAATCGATCTCCATTGTTCATGAATGAGGCTTGCAAGGCTTTAGGAAGAGCTCAAATTACGCCTATGTTAAATGGCAATTTTATCACAAGAATATTGGTCTCAAAAAACTTTGAAGACAAAATCATTTCTTCAACTTGTAACACCATAAGCAAAACAGTTATTCCACTTGCCTTGGACAATTATTATAAAGCAACAACAGCAGATTATTATGTAGGTGCTCCATTTCTTAAAGGTTATAAGGAAAATAATGTACATAAAGAAGGTCTTTCTGAATACACTTCTAAAGTGCCAGTGGTGCAATTTTATGGTATAGAAGAACAACCCATCATGTGGAAGTTTTTGAGTAGCACGGCTTCAATAGGGCATGATGATTTAGACTTTACCCAAAGGTATTTTGCTTATGACAAGGATGACCAAGTGGAGAAGGAAGTAATTAAATATATTATTGAATTAGAAGCCAAAATATTAGCTGAAGACCAACGAATCGAATACCATAAAAAAAGGTTGAAAGCTTCAACTATTCCCTTGGTTGGCCCATATATATCTTCAGACGCTTCAAGTATGTTAAAAGCCGCTCAAGAAAATAAAGCTGCTTACCTTGGTGCAAAAAATTGGCTATATATTGCCAATGATTTGTATTTATATGGCTTAGTTGGAGTAAGTGCATCTCAGACAGTTAAACATTGCAGCGTTACCGATTACCTTCAATGTAGAAGCAATGATTATAATCCACCAACTTCAACTATTCCTGCAGTGGGTTTAGAGGTCAAAATTAAAAATGAATCCCCAAGCATCAATGGCAATTGTGGATTCACAGCTGGCAATGTTAGTCAACTTTATCGTTCTTATGAGTTTTTAGATAGCAGAGGAATAAAAAGAATAGGTTCGTGCGAAGCAAACAGAGTTGTGGTTGAAACTTTTAAAGTTATAAAACAACAAACTCCTAATGATGGGGTAGTATTAGCCTCTTCAGCTGCTCATCAAATTAAAGTGGACAACAGCCAAACCCATTTTATCATTGAAATGCCAAAAACAAATCATGAACAAATGAAAAACTCCATTGAAACAATGAAGGCATTAAATAAGCTTTATGATGGGAATTTTGGTTACAACTTTAAGGTAGATCCAAAGTAGAAATATGAAAACAATTTATATATATTTACTTGGTCTGATATTGACCATTCTTGCATGCAAATCTCAAAAGAAAATCGAACTCCCTGCACCTTTGCCATCTGTAACTTATGATACAGTCTGGACAATTCCAGCCAGCTATAGTTTAAAGCCTCACCTAACCAAGGAGGGAAATGTGATCTATAATGATTTGTTTTCTCCAAACCCAAAAGGAGGAAGTATTTACTTAGTCGACGGACTTACAGGTAAGCAGCTTTTTGAATGGAACAATTATTTGCATACACCACTACCAATTTCTGATAATGGCGTTTTTTACAAGGATAATAAAATGGTGTTTTGCAATGGCCCTCGCAATTATTGCATCAATACAGAAAATGGTGCAACTCTTTGGAGGACACAAATGATAGACCATAGCGCTAGTTCATTTATATATAGTGACGAAAACACATACTATTACCAAGCAATGTCCAATGCGAATTACCAAGTAGATATATATAAATCTGATATTGAATCAGGTAAGAAAGAGATAGAATTCTCTATCTATGATTCTGCAAAAACTCATGAAGAATTATTAATAAGCCCAATTGTAGTTAGCAAAAACAAAAAGAATGAAGACATCCTTATTCTATATGTTTTTTACAGAGCAGCAATTCATGATTACCCTCCCAAAACTAAAATCTTTTGCTATAACCTTTCAAAGAAAAAATTAGATTGGGTGGAAGATTTTGATGATCAAATGAATGAAGTTCAAGTTAGCAACTTTGCAACCAAAGGAAACAAAACCTTTCTAAGCGGATTCTATCAAAAAACATGGTACATATTCTGTTTAGACAATGATAACGGACAGATAATTTGGCAGCAAGTGCTGCCAAATTTCTGTGTCGGGTTGCACCTTTATGAAGAACAAGTGATAGCAATAAGTGCAGGGCAAAGTCCAATTTGTAGCTTTTATACCATTAATGGTAATCCAAGGTGGACAACATCCTTCCTTGATGAACCATACTATGACATTAATTTTGATTTTGGAGATGCTATAGTTTTTAAAAACTATTTGATCTCAACACAAGGCGATTATCTTCTTGGTCTCAACCTTGAAAACGGCAGAGTAATATGCCATAAAAAAATGGCCTTGCCCAATAGTTATATGCAGTATGGCATCGCTATCAACGAAGAAAAGAGATTGTTTTACGTGCAAGATCGTTTTAGAATCCTCTGCTACCGACTCCCCAAAGAAATCGCATATTAAACTCCACCCTTAAATACCCTTAGCAAATGAAAAAATCCCTTTCCCTACTCGCCCTTTTAGCCGTATTGGCCCTTGGTGCCTGCAAGAAAAAGCCAACTACCACGCCCGAAATACCCAAGGTAGAAACAAAAACCTATGATACCGTATGGACCAACAACGTAGGCTATGGCATCTCTCCCGTACTCCTAGAAAACAATGAAGTGCTGTATAGCTCGGTAACGGCAAACCAAGCCATAGGAGAAGTCATTTATAAGTTTAATGGCCTTACGGGCAAAAAGCTATTCGAATGGAGCAATTATTTTTCTTTCCCACAAACCCTTGGCAGCGAAGGCTATTTTTATGCGCACAATGCCTTTGTGTGTTGCTATGGCGCCCAACAATATTGCCTTAATACCCAAACCGGGCAAACCCTATGGAGAAGTGACTTGCCCAATACCTTTGCAAGAAGTGAAATTAGTGCCGACCATGATGGGAATTTCTACCAAGCGGTTTACCCTAATGGAAAGGTAGAAGCCAGCATCTACCAAACCAACCTACTCGATGGCAAACGAATGCCCTTGCTTACTTTTAGAGACAACAACCCCCTCTATACTTCCATAGAAGTTAGCTACCTGCGTGCCGCACGCAATAGCCAAAATGAGGTGATTCTGTTTATGGAGGTGTTTTACAAAACCCCTGGCGGTTCTCAAAACAAAACCGTTTGGGTTGGCTACAACGTAAACAACAGCGCCCTACTGTACGAAAGAACCATTAATACTTCGCAAAACGGCAGCGTACAAGCGGTGGCTGGACTGAGTGAAGCAGGGTTTCTTTACCTAAGCCTTAACCAAGATGGCGCTTTTAGTTTGGCTTGCCTAAACCCCAGCACTGGCAACATTGTATGGCAAAAGCCCATTGGCAATGAGGCCTTGCAACAAATCTATGCCCAGGATAATAAAATTATTGCCGTACCTATGGGTATAGGAGAAATAAAAAGCTTTGATTCCCAAACTGGCGCAGCGGCTTGGCAGTTTAGCCTAACCGATTTAGGGAATAACAGCTTTGTATTTTGGCAAGGAAACAGCATTGCGTATAAACAATACTTGTTTTCGGTTTTCAAAGACCAATTATTGGTGATTAACCTCAAAACAGGTAAGCCCATATACTTCAAAAGCATCGGCTTTAGCGACAGCAGCTTCCGCGGGCAGGTAGCCATCAACCAATTCCAAAAGCTGTTTTATGTGCAAGACAGGTTTAGCTTGGTTTGCTTTAAATTGCCTAAGGAAGTGCTGTTCTAGTTTCGTATCAATTTAAAACATTTTCCTTGTCCGTCCAAACCCTTTAGCCAAAGAAGGTAAGTCCCTGCCTCAAGATTATCTGTAGGGATAGCATGATCATTTGCCTTTAGCTCACCAGTTATCAGCGTTTTACCCGCGATAGTCATGAGTTGAAAGCCATGGTAGTTATGATTATTTTCGATGTTTATTTGGGTTTGGAAAGGATTGGGATACACCGCGGTGGTAATTAATGCAGAGTTTTCGTCTAGCGAGGTAGGTTCCCCTGTTTTATTTCTAACCGCAAGTACATTGGTACAGGTGGTATCAAACACATCATAACTGATGAGCCCCTTGGTAATGTCATCATACCCATCAAAAATTTTGTTTTCCATTTCAATGGAATCGGAGATACAAAAGCAATTGGTAGGCACAAATAGGTTTAGGTCGGTACGATTGTCTATGTTGTATAATTGGTTATAACAAATTTTGTTGCTCTTGATATTGGGTGCTGGCTGTCCAAAGCTAATTGGACCAAGGGCCACACCTGTTCCATTGTCAAAAATAGCACACGCCATCACTTCTGTGCCAAAACCAAGTTGCAAGGCCGTGGTATTCTGACTAAAATTAGAATTACGAATTTTTAGATAATAGGTGTTTTTAATGGCATCTTGGTTGCGAATAAACGTACAAGAATCAATGGTACCACTGTTGGCATTGTCAAAGGCAACAATATTGTCTTCAAACAAACAATACTTAAGGCTTATACCTTCCATAGAACTAGAGGCAAGGGTTATGCCCATGTTATTGTGACTGATTACACAATTGTTGAGCGACAAAAGGCTGGCATACAAACTTAGGGCTACTCTATTGCTGTCGAACAAGCAATTGTTAAACTCAAACCTCGACCATCCATAAACGGCATTTTCATTTTGGGTGAAGGTGCAATTTTCTGCCCTCAAATTTAAACCCACCACAATGGCATAAAAATTATACTTAAAGCTACATTGATTAATGTTAATAGTTTCAGGAAGGCTAGCATCATAATCAAAACATTTGATGGCATTGCTAATATTAACATAATTGTAATTAAGGGCACCACCTTGCGAGTTCTTTATGATAAAACCCGTCCATGCGCCAATTTTTGTGGGCTCGGTTTCAGATTTAAAGGTGATGGTGGCATTGGGAAGCCCAACCATGTTAATGGTTCCCCTTGCTTCGATATAAAATGGGTTACAGGAAGCAAGATTTGATTTAACCCTCACTTCTACCCCAGGCTGAATGGTTAGGGTTGCACCGGGAAACACTACCAAATTGTTGGTAAGCAAATAAGGACTTTGTGCTAAGGTCCAAGTGGTATTGGAATAAATGCCACCACTCACTTGCGTTTGGCTCAACAAGGGCTTACTTAAGAAAAGTAAAGCGATAAGGAATAAGGGTAATAGGTTTTTCATGGAATTTGATTTTAAGGGATTAACCCATAAAAATAAAAAAAGTTCTAAGAAAACACTTTTAAGGTTTTTGATTACCTTAGCGCAACATGAATGCGAATAAGACCCCCGAATCTGCTGGCGAAGGCTTTATCCACTCCATCAACCTGATGTTGCTAGGTGGCTTGCTGCTCTTGGCCCTGATTGTGGCTAGCAACAAACTCCTCATTCATTATCTTTGGCAACAAGGCCCCTTCCCAAACACTTGGCTAGGTAATTTGGCCAAAACCGAAGCCCAAACCTTTAGCATTTTTTCTGTTACAGAACTTTACCTCACCTGGTTTGCTTTACTCATAGCACTCACTGGCCTCATTGCCGTGCTGGTAAAACTGGTTAAAACCTGGAAAGATTAATTATTTATGCAGCTTTTTTTCTATGATAGCCTTTTAGGCGAAACCTTTACCTTTAGCGAAGAAGAATCTAAACACTGCATCAAGGTGCTGCGCCACAAAATTGGCGATACCCTGCTCCTCATAGATGGCAAAGGGAATTTGGCAGAAGCCAGCATAGACCAAGCGCATCCCAAGCAATGCAGTGGCCGCATCCTTAAAGTAACGCAGTTTGAACCTACCTTACCCTATCAACTTAGGCTGAGCATTGCGCCTACCAAACAGCATGAGCGCATGGATTGGTTGGTAGAAAAAGCCGTAGAAATGGGCGTGCACCACATTGGGTTTATCCAATGCCAAAACAGCGAAAGACCTAGGATTAATTTAGAACGCCTGCACAAAATTGCCATCAGCGCCCTAAAGCAAAGCAAGCAGTATTACCTGCCCACCTTTAGCAATTTACTTCCCTTTAAAGAAGCCCTCAGCCAAGGGGAAGCCGAACTAAAACTCATTGCCTATTGCCTGAGCGAGCAAGACAATAGCTTGTTTAGTTTTTTGCAAAACCACCCCAAAACCATTCATTTGATGGTTGGTCCGGAAGGGGATTTTAGTCCAGCAGAAATTGCACTTGCCCAAGCTCATGGGTTTAAAACTTGCTCCTTAGGCAAAAACATTTTGCGGACAGAAACCGCGGCTTTGTTTGGCATTGCAGCAGCAGCAGCAGTGTTGGGTCAAACCGAAACCTAAAAAGCCATGCCAAGTACCAAGAAACTAAACTTGCTGGTAGTTGCTTTTGCCTGTGTTGGGGTTATACCCTTCGCTTGCAAGAAAACCACTACTGCCTCATGCGATGCTACACGCAGTTTACATGCCCAAAGCAAGTTTAGCATTGGGGTGGCCATTCAGTTAGGTCAGTACGAAAACAACCTTGACTATGCGAGGCTGGCAGATCAACAGTTCAATAGCTTTACGCCAGAAAATGCCTTTAAAGCAGAAAACCTGCATCCTATAGAAAATGTCTTTGAATGGACGGAGGCAGATAGACTGATTTCCATTGCTTTAAGAAATAACAAAACCGTGCATGGCCACACCCTAATTTGGCACCAACAAAACCCAGCTTGGCTAAGCTCCTTTCAAGGGGATGCAGAAGCGTGGGAGGCCCTTTTCAAAAATCATATTCAAACCATTGTTACACATTTTAAGGGAAAAGTAAAGGCATGGGATGTTGTGAATGAAGCTTTTAATGAAGACGGCACCTTAAGAAATAGCATTTGGAAAGAAAAAATTGGACCTACTTATATTGAAAAAGCCTTTAGGTATGCACAAGCCGCAGACCCACAAGCGGTCCTGTTTTACAATGATTTTAACCTAGAATCTAACCCACTCAAAAGAAAACAAGTACTTACTTACCTCAACCAATTAAGAAACCGAGGGGTGAAAATAAGCGGCATTGGCTTGCAAATGCATGTGAGCTTGCAATACCCAGAACCTACCCAAATTGCAGCAGCGTTTAAAGAGGTGTTTAACCAAGACTATCAAGTACATGTTTCTGAATTAGATATTTCTGTAAACCTTTTGGGCAACAACAATAACCCTGATGCGGCAGTTTTTGAAGCACAGGCAGACTGTTTGGGTAAGATTGTTACCTTATACAAACAAATCCCCCAACAATACCAATATGGCATTACGTTTTGGGGGATAAGCGACAATGATTCTTGGATTCCGGCGTATTTTAACCGCCAAGATTATCCCTTGCTATTTGACAAAAACTACCAACCAAAACCGGCCTATTGTAAATTAATAGAACTGCTATGAAAATAAAAATCTTATTCATTATTTCGATGCTATTTGTAAAAGTTGCAACTGCACAAGTTTCTGTTGGATACTATCCATTTCAATCTTTGTTAGCAGTGAGTACCGCAAGCGATCGACTGCTTTGGGCAGAATACAAGCTAGAAACAAATACCTTTATGAGTAACCTAAACATGGAGCTTTCGCCAAGGATTAATGTTAAGCGTACGGCACAAGTCAACTATTATGTTGGCGCTGGCATTAGTATTAACCCAATTAATCAATTTGCAGAGTTAAGCGTGCTCAATGGAAGTTTCATAGACATTGGAACGCGGATTAAACCCCTAAAAACACAGCCAGGCCTACAAGTAATTTTTGAAATTTCACCCTATGTGAACAGAACTTTTGATGGAGGGAATTTAAGAACTAGGTTAGGTTTGGCTTGGGAGTTTTTGGGTAGACACGAAAAATAAAGCTGCTATGGAACAACTAAAAGCTAACGATCAAAAATCCTTTGCCCAAATCTTAATTTAATATCTAAGTATGAACCAGGACCACCTACATAAAAATATAATTGGTCGTAAAAACCACTATTAGCATCTAAAATGGGGATATTTGCACCTACAGTGGGCTGAAAGAAATATTTCATTTTTTTTCCCAAAAATATATTCCACCCTACTCCTCCCCCAACTGAAGCGTAATTATTATAATTTATACTGGAAGCACCTTGCTCATCAAATTGTCCAATGGCTAGTCTACCGTAAAAAAACAGTTCATATTTTGCACGCTCTTCAAAATTTCGTTGATACTCTAGTGCCAATTGAGGCCCCTTACCAGAAAAATTATTATAATAGCTAGCACTTAAAAAAACAGTTGATGCGTTTGATTTAAGGCCAACATAAAAACTTGGCTTAGTAAACCAAGTGAGCGGTTGCCTTACCATTAAGACAATTTTGTATTTAGCAATAGTATCTTGGGTTTGTATTGCCGCCTTATGAGCCACAGTATCTTGAGCTACACTTTTTTGAGCATAAAGTAGGCCTAACATAATACATAAGATTTTAGTAAATTTAGTTTTCATAATTAGTTTTAGTGTTTTTTATAGCAAACAAATGAAATTGTTTTCACTATGGTTTTAATAAACAAAAACGCCCTATTAATTTGCATTTATAGGGCGTTTTTAAAAAAAATTTAATTAAAATCTACCGATTACGCCTATGCCGTATAAACCTTGAGCGGCAAATCCAAAATTTCCATAAACGCCAATTTTTTCGGTGAAGAAGTAACGTGCATCAAGTAAATTAAGGTGAATACGAAACGCACTTTCTGTAGGATCAACTGTTCCTACGCCACTTATAGAAGTAACATCTTCGGAAGCCGAAACATAACCCATGCCTAAACCACTTCCCAATTGAAACTTCTCTTTATTTAACCAGAAAAAATTTGTTCTTAACATCACCGAAGTAACTTTAAGATCGGCCTTGTAGGAAAAAAAGATTAAATCAAGTTCTTTAGTCTCGCCAGAACTATGATTTACAGCTAAAGCCAATTGAAGCTTATTGGTAAGGTGATACCCTGCCTCAAAATGAATTGGAATAGATTTTTTTTCAAAGAAGTCTTTGTTTACGCCAAATGCCCAAGGTGTTGCATTTTCCGTAGTACCTAAGGCAATAGTGAATTTTCCTTTTTGGGCACTCACAAAAATGCTTGTTAATGCCAATGCTAGAGTAAAAATTGTTTTTTTCATTGTTTGTATGTGTTTAAAATGAGCACGCAAAATGCTACAGTAACCTGAAACATAAAACAAGGTATAACTTGTATTTTCAATCTTACCTTAAATCAAACAAACAAAAGACTTTCTATCTATCTTAATCAAGTAACAATAACTTTTTTGTAGCAATTACTTTTTCGGATTGAACCAACTGTATAAAGTATAAACCGCTGGATAAACCTGACCTATCGAATACAAAAGTATGCCCATTAATTCTGTTGATTTCTCTAACTACTTGTCCGTAACAATTGCTAAGCATTACACGCGCATCTTTCATTTCTATTGAAGTTTCTAAGGTAGTTTGTGCACTAAACGGATTTGGATACACCTGCAATTCATGATGAAAATCCCCTTCATTCATGCCACTAAACATTGCATAAATGGTATTTGAAGTATCAGACGAACAAGCATCGAGTGTTACCAAACAATAAAATGAATCGCTGCTTGTAATGGTATAAGTAGCATTGGTTGCGCCTACTATTTTGCCTCCCGAATTATACCATTGGTTTCCTGCACTGGCATTTGAATTTAAAGTGTTTCCATTTTGGGTTATAATTGGGGCAATCGGTTTGGGTTTAACAGTTATATACAATGATGTTGAGCCTCCCAAACCATAATTATTTACCCCAGTTACTTTTATCAAACCAGAACTTGCCATTCCTCCAAAATTTGCACTGATAGTGTTTGTGCTGCTTGTACCGCCAACACCAGCAGGTAGCGACCATACATAGCTGCTTGCATTAGGAATAGGTGGAACGGAATAGCTAACCGCATCTGTTCCTTGGCATACGCTTGTGCTGCCTACAATTTCTCCACTGCAACCCGGAATATGGTTTTTAACTACTCGGTACAATAAAAAGGTTACCCCATCCATGCCAGCAGGAAATGAATTTGCAAATCCACCTACTGCAACCTTTAAACATGAGTCGTACATCATTTTACTTTTATAACCCCAAGTAGAACCGCCATGACCCCAATAAGGCAAGCCTTGCGTAACATCTCGGGATAAGCCTAGCCCGTAACTCAAGATTGGATTTACAGTATACACAAAATTGGTTAACTCTTCCATAGATTTTTTGCTAAGCACCTTTCCACTAAAAAGTGCATCATACCACTGCACCATTTCAGAAGAGGTTGAGAATATATTTCCAGCATACCCCAATGAAGAATTTAAACTAACTCTTGAAGTATCATGGTAGTCTATGGTATTCCACCAACGATGCGCTAATGTTCCATTTGCGGGCTCTTCAAAATCAATGAAGGTGCTATCCATGTTGAGCGGATTTAAAATACTATCTCTAATTAATTTGGCTAAGCTTACACCACTGGCACTTTGGGCCACCATACCTGCTATTAAATAATTGGTATTAGAATATTGCCAGCTTGTGCCTACTGGAAAATATGGGGTACCAATCCAACCCAATACTTCATTGGGTGTAAAAACCCTAGTAGGATTTAATTTAATGGTATCAAACCAAGGCGAAACAGAAAAGGGATCTGAGACACCACTGGTATGATTGAGCAATTGCCTAATGGTAATTGCAGGATTGATATTAGGGTTGCTAATTGTTACCCATTTTTTGATAGAATCATCCAAACTAAACACTTTGCTTTCTGCCAACTTCAACATCATTACCCCAACAAATAATTTGGTATTACTAGCAATGCCAAAGCGCATGTCTTTTGTGATGGGTTTTCCGGTGTAAGAATTACCCACTACGCCCGTCCAAACTCCTTGCCCGGGAATAAACACACTGGCAGACATACCTTTGATGTTTGAAATTTGAGACACATACGTATTTAAGGTGTCTTGCAACATAGCAGCCAAGAGCGGATTAAAAGTTTGTGCTTTTGCATGTGGTATGAAAAAAGCAAAGGTGAGGATGAGTATTATTTTTTTCATGGTAAACGTGTAATTAACAAAATAGAAACCAATAACTTTTTCAATGCTAACGAAGTTTTGGGAAAGCGTAAGTATGCTGGTTTCTTTTTATGATTTTTTTAAACTTAGCATTACCACTAACCAATATAAATGAATTATTAAAAAGAAGACTGTTTTTATTTGCCGCTATATGTTTTGGAACCTGCTTGTTAGGATCAAACAAAAAATAAACCTTATTTTCTGAAACCTTATTGTCCTTTAAGAAATTAAGTTGCATGGCATTAATC
This sequence comes from Bacteroidota bacterium, assembly GCA_027488905.1. Classification (GTDB taxonomy): domain Bacteria; phylum Bacteroidota; class Bacteroidia; order UKL13-3; family UKL13-3; genus B1. Next base: position 85,650 of record JAIYAT010000007.1, on the reverse strand, counting down.
CCTTGGGGCATCCAGTCTTTGTTGCTGTTTTCTAACGGATAAACCTCACCAATAATGATGGTATTGTATTGAACCCATAAAGGCAGCATAGGTAAAACGCCTTGGGTATAAACTTTATCGTTTAAATAAATACCATAACTAGGCGCTGAAGCTACAAGCTTTCCATCTTGCAAATAAACACCCCTTAACCTTATTGCCATAGCAGGATTGATAATTAGGTTATGGTGTATATTAGTACCAATGCCAAAACACTGTATGGCATTTCCATAACTGTGATAAATGGTATTATAAGAAACCTCAGCTTGGCTTGGTTGCCCAATGATAATTCCAGCCATTTGGTTTGGTGCTGCGGCATAACTGTCATAGGAAATTTTGTTATGGGTAATTTTCACCTGCAGAGAGGAAGCAACTTGTATGGCATCCCAACCAGTACTATCAATTTGATTATTGTATATGTTTACACCTATTATTTCATGTGGCAATACAATCATTGTATCTAGGCTAGGTGGACAATTTAGGTTCAAACCGAAACCATTATTATAAAAACTATTGCCTAAATAAATACCTTCATTGCCAACATTTCTTATATAATTATCGTGTATCTTAATATCGTATAAAGTAAATTTAAAAAACCTGTCCATGTATTTGCAGTTCACATCTGTTTTAATGGATATGCCAGAAGATTCAATGTGAGAAATTTCGAGTCCGCATATTTCTATGTTACTGCTAAACTCATTAAAGCTTATGGCATTCCCTTTAGGGAGATGTTCAATTTTTATTCCGAAGGTTTTTTTACGGTGAGAGATGCCTTGTAACTTAATGTACCTCGACCCAGAAAAAGCCAAACCATAAAACCCGTCTACAGGTTTGGTAATGCATACATTTCCTTTCCAATTGCAAATAACAATGGGATGTAAGGAATCGCCATGTAGGTTCTCAAATTTTATAGGCGCTCTTGTTCCTGCTTGAATGGCAATCGTATCTCCCCCTTTTGCATTTAAGTATAATGCATTAAAAACCCTATGCTCAAAACCTATTGGCAAACTATCTACCTGCCTCACCCAATCGGTTTCTGGAGTAATTAGAAAGGTTTTGGCTTCGGTTTGAACCAAACTGAAAATACTCAATAAGAGACTTAATATAATAGTAGGATTTTTAGCTTGCATGAAGGTGAATTACATCAAGCAAGATAGTTTAAAAACAGGTCCTCCTTAAATTCATTTGCAGGTTTGCACAAAAGCTATTATGTTGCTCTTATGCAAAAACATATACTTTGCTTATTTTATGTGATGTGTCTGACTTTAATCACTAAAGCAGAAGAGCCAGAAATTGGGAAGATGAAAATCTTACCCAAAAAAAGATGGATTAATACATTTACGGCAGACAGCAGGGCACATCGACTGAGCATGGCTAAGAACTTTGACCAAAAGAGTTGGAACGCATCGATGGGAGGCATCATGCCAGTGTTAAACTTTAAAATAGGTAGCTTACCATTTCAATGGAGTATTGCAGGCGCTACTTACCTTACCCTACAAAGGAACAATGGCGCTGGGGCAGTAATCAATACCGATTTTTTTGGTGACACTTGGGTGGATGCTGAAATTTCATCACAATGGTTTGTAAGATTGGGCACTGGCCATAGCTCACAACATTTGTCGGATGATGCCATTTTACTTGGATTGGCTTTTAGCAATTATGCAAAAGACTATCACTTTACTGGACTTATTTATAAAAATGAGCGAGCCACGCTTCAAGCTTATGGTTTGGCTTATTACAACTACAATTTCAAAACAAACACCGACTTATCGGGGAGTTGGTTATTTCAAGCTGGTATTGAACAAACACTCTTTAAAATAAATAAAGACTACAGTTTATATTATGCATTAGATATAAAAATAAGAGAAGAGCATCGGTTTGAACCAACCTTAAATACGCAACTAGGTTTTAAAGTAAATGACCTTAAGGGAGCTGCCACCCGAATTGCATTAGACCAAACCTTTGGCAAAGAAGAACGCGGAAGTTTTATGTATCAAAACCGAAATTTTGCTAGATTAGCAGTATATTTAGATTTTTAATATGCGCTTGGTTCAAACCTTAATCTTAATTGTGTTATTTTTAGTTGGCTTTAAAAGCTTAGCACAAGATAGTATTCCTGAAAAAGAAGCTAGGTTCAGCCAAAGACAAAAATTTATTATTGCAGGTTTAACCGCGCAACAAGCAGCCAGTGTTTACTTTGAATACAAATGGTGGTGGGAAAATAATTATCACCCTTTTCATCACGAAAACGATGGTGGGTTTAACAATTACAGCTTAGGAATTGACAAAGTTGGCCATTTTTACACTTCCTATATGTTTAGTAATTTATTATATGAATTGATGAAGTGGGGAAAGTTCTCCGAAAAAAGTAGCGAATGGGTAAGTGTAGTTTTGCCATTTGCTTGGGCTTTGAGCATAGAACTTGGAGATGGATTTTCTAAGTATGCTTTTAGCAGCCAAGATTTACTTGCCAATTCAATTGGAATTGCTTACGCGGTGGCCCAAAGAAAAGTGCCTGTGCTAAAAAATTTCACTTTTAAATACAGTTATTTCCCTTCAGATTATTTTAGGGAAAGAAACATGCAAGGATGGTCGTTGGTATCAGATTATGATGGCCATATTTATTGGTTAAGTGCAGATATGCATGGCTTGTTACCCAAAAAGTTAAAGCCTTTTTGGCCTAAATATATAAACCTTGCGGCAGGATATGGCCTACAAAACTTTAGACCCTTAGACTTAAATGCAGATAAGACTATTTTAAATCGAGAGTTTCATATTGGGTTAGATTTTAATTTAAATAGCATTCCTGCCAAAAAGCAAGGTTGGAAAACCTTCTTTAAAATGGCTGACCATTACCATTTGCCGGCACCAGGGTTTTCAAAAGTAGGGTCTGATGAGTGGCAGTTTAAGGCATTATTATTGCGATAGAACTATTTATAAAACCGAATTTCAGGCTTACATTTAAATTTCCCCATTTAAATAGAAATTTGGACACCTAACATAAGTTAGACTTTCCCAATTTGGGCATAAACCCCTGATAAATTCCCATTTTAAAACACAAATTGCGACATCAAATACTGCAACTCACATAAAATTATCTCTATTAAAATAATTTAAAGCACTACTCAACATTTATTATTTACAGTTCTGTATATAAAAAATACTTTCATGTATTAATTAAGAATAAACCAAAGACTCTGCTACTAAAAATAATTCTATGAAAAACATCTACAAGAATTTAAAATTTGTCCTTCAATTATCGCTACTTGCCTTCTTCATTTTGATTGGCAATCAGTCGTTTAGTCAGACTGCTACTGTAACAGTTGGGAATAACCCAGAATGTTTGGGAGTAAGCAATGCAATTGAGATTACTTATTCTGGGTTAAGCACAGGTGATGAATACCTAGTGAAATGGGGAACCACAACCGTAGGTACCATTACCGCGCCGCATGCTGGATCAGGTACTGTTAACCTAAACACGAACAGTTTAGTTTCAACTTCCCCAACTGGGTTCGATTTTGAAAATCAAACAACACCTGGCATTGATGCTACCGCAAGCTTTACCTTAAATGCCTTGCCTGCTGCACCTGGTTTTGATTCAGACTATTCAGGAATTTATGACGGGTCATTTCATACTGGAGTGGTAACAGTTAATATTGGAGAATCGGTGGTATGGTATACAGCTCCAAGTGGCGGAACTGAAACCGATGGTTTAAAAGCAGTTGGAAATGCAACCTATTATGCAGCTGCGAAAATAGATGCAACTGGTTGTTTTAGTAGTACAAGAACTTCTGCAGATGTTACGATTGGTGCAAAAACATTAACAGTAAATGTTACAGCACAAAATAAAGCATATGATGGAAACGATGTTGCAACTTTAAGTACAGCATCATTTTCAGGCTTACTCGGCGGTGATGATGTTACAATTGGTGGAACAGTTACTGCTAACTTTAATGATAAAACTGTTGCCAATGGTAAGGCAGTTTCTTTATCGGGTGTTTATACTAAATCTGGAACAGATGCTGGAAATTACAGCATTACCCAACCAAGTGGCTTAACGGCAGATATTACACCAAAAGAATTAACTGTAAATGTTTCGGCTAATAATAAAGAATATAATGGAAATGCGAATGCTACGCTAGGTACTGCTTCGTTTGTTGGTGTTGTGGGTGGTGATGATGTAACAATGGGTGGTTCAGTTACTGCAAATTTTAATAACAAAAATGTTGGAACTTTAAAACCAGTTACCTTAACTGGCAGCTACACAATATCAGGAGGAGCAGATGCTGGAAACTATGAAATTAATACGCAACCTAGTGGCTTAACTGCTAATATTACTGAAAAAGAATTGACTGTAAGTGTTACTGCAAATAATAAGGTTTATGATGGAAATGATGGAGCAACTTTGAGCTCAGCTTCTTTTAATGGTGTTGTAGGTGGTGATGATGTTTCGATTGGTGGAACAGTAACTGCAAACTTTGATGATAAAACAGTTGACAATGGCAAGGTAGTTTCTTTATCAGGTAATTATACAAAATCAGGAACAGATGCTGGAAATTACATCATTACCCAACCTAGTGGTTTAACTGCTAACATTACAGCTAAAGAATTAACTGTAAGTGTAACAGCAAATAATAAAGTATATGATGGAAATGATGCAGCAACTTTAAGTTCTGCCTCTTTTGTTGGTGCTATAGGTGGTGATGATGTTACAATTGGGGGAACAGTTACTGCTAACTTTAATAACAAAACGGTTAATAATGGCAAAGCAGTATCTTTATCTGGTGTTTACACCAAATCAGGTGCTGATGCTGATAACTATAACATTACGCAACCAACAGGTTTAACGGCCAACGTTACAGCTAAAGAATTGACAGTAAGTGTTACGGCAAATAATAAAGTATATGATGGAAATGATGGAGCAACTTTGAGCTCAGCTTCTTTTAATGGTGTTTTAGGTGGCGACGATGTTTCGATAGGTGGAACTGTTACCGCTAACTTTAACAATAAAACAGTTGCTAATGGAAAAGCGGTTTCTTTAACAGGTAGCTACACCAAATCTGGCACAGATGCTGGAAATTATAGCATAACCCAACCTATAGGCATTACCGCAAATATCACTGCTAAAGAATTAACAGTAAGTGTTGCAGCAAATAACAAACAATATGATGGTGTTACCACTGCCACGCTTACAAGTGCTTCTTTTAATGGTGTAGAAATTGGAGATGATGTTACAATTGGTGGAACTGTAACTGCAAATTTCGATACAAAAAATGTAGGGACAGGCAAAACCGTTAACCTAACAGGCAGTTACACGAAATCTGGTGCAGATGCAAATAACTATACAATTACCCAACCAACTGGGTTAACAGCTGATATTACAGTTAAGAATTTGAACATTAGCGTGAGTGCTCAAAATAAAGTTTATGATAGAACAGATGTTGCAACTTTAAATACTGCAACATTTAGCAATTTAATTGGTGGTGATGATGTAACCTTAGGCGGCATTGTAACAGCTAATTTTAACAATTTCAATGTTGGCAATACAAAGCCAGTTGCACTTACAGGTACTTACACAAAATCTGGACCTGATGCTGGTAACTATGATTTAATTCAACCAAGCGGCTTAACTGCAAATATTACTAGAAAAACCTTAAACATTACTGCTGATAATCAGGCAAAATGTCAAGGTACAGGAGTTACATTAACTGGAGTAGAATTTAGCATATCAGGAATTATTTCTCCTGATGAGGTTACCTCAGTTACTTTAACAACAAGTGGCGCAGCAAGCGGAGCAGCAGCAAGTTCAACTCCTTATTCAATTGCACCAAGTATAGCAGTAGGTTCTGGCTTATCTAATTATGACATCAATTATATCAATGGTGAATTTCTAGTGAGAACTAATCCAACTGCGAGTTTCTCTTTTAATGACAATTCACAGTGTTTTACTGGACATGGGTTCAACCTAACCAATACTTCTTCGAATGGAAGTACTACTGGTTCAGGTACAATCAATTCTTGGAGCTGGACAGCAACAGGTTCTAGCAATGCAGCATTTACAGGTGTTGGTCCACATGGCCCATTAACTTATGCCAGCCATGGAGATTATACCATTAACTTAAGCGTAACAGATAATTTTGGCTGTACAAATTCTACAAACTTTACAGATAATGTAAGGGTTTATCAGCACCCAACAGCTTCTTTTACTACTACTGAAACCAGTGGCAGCGCAAACAATGACTACAATATTTGTACTGGAGCAACAGTAACTTTTAATGGTACTGGTTCTAGCTTTGGTTTTGGAGCAAGTAGCATCAGCTACCAATGGAGAAAAGACAATACAAATGCAACTGGAACGGGATCAACTGCTTCAATTTATAGTCCAGCCGTTAATGCCGTTAGCAACCCAGATGCAATTACCTACTCATTAAGAGTTACAGATAATAATGGTTGTACTAGCAATGCTTTTGCTACAGAGCCATCACAAGTAATTAACGTTTACCCATTTGCTTCACCGAGTTTAAATACCCCAGATATGGGTGCTCAAGGAACTTATGGTACACCTCTTTTAAATGGCAATGGCGGTCAACTTATCTGTAATGGAGCAGCTATTTTTAGTGGTTCAGCAACAATTCCTTCTGGTTCAGTAGTATCTTATATATTTAATTATGGAGATGGAACTTCATTAGAGACGGTTACTGACCCAAGCTTAATGAAACATACCTTCCCAACTGTGACGAATGTACCTTGGGGAACACCAGGTGAACCAAATGTTAGGTACACTATCCTAATGACAGCTGTAACCAATCAAGGTTGTTCTACTAGCACTTCAATTTCAAGAGACATTAAAACTGGCCCAGATGCAAGTGTTGGATTATCTGACCCTTCAACACAAAGTGTAACCAATAATAGCTTTGAATTCCTTTTTGGAAATGTGGATCAGCATCCGTCTTACAAAACAAGTAACCTTTGGGATTTTGGTGATGGAACTTCAACCACTGCTTCTTACCTAAATATTACTCCAAAAATTTATACCACTGCAGGAAACTTCCGTGCTCATTTGGTAATTTACACAAATACAGGTTGTACTGATACTGCCCATTACGACGTGGTGGTTACTCCTGCCCCTACTGCTTCATTTAGCGTTACTCCAAATAGCTGTAGTAATAGAGATGTTACCTTTAACAGCGGAGCAAGTGTTGGAGCAGTTAGTTACGCATGGAATTTTGGAGATGGTAATTCTTCAACCTTAGCAAATCCAACTCACTCTTATGCAACAGATGGAAACTATACTGTTACACTTACAATTAATAGTGGAGCTTCAAGTTCAAATCAATCTGTAGCAGTGGTAACCAATCCTGTGGCAGGAACTATTAGCACAAATCTTAATACATGCACAAACGAATACACCTTTAGCAGCAATGCAACGGGTACTAACCTTACATACGCCTGGAGTTTTTCAGGAGGCAGTGGCAGTGCATCAACTACTTCATCAGCACAAAGAACTTATAGTACTACCGATCCTACAACAGTAGATTTGACTGTAACAGCAAATGGCGCTTGTTCAACTGTGGTTAGTCAATTAGCTTTAAACCCATTTGCCTCAATTCCTGGACCTAATGCAGGTTTATCAGCTTCCTTGGTTAGTGCTTGTTCTACTTCGGTAACCATTACAAATACCTCTACAAATTCTGATACCTATGAGATTAAAGTAGATGGAGGAAGTTATTCAGCTCAAACAACTTTCCCTTACAATATTGATGGATTAACACCTGGAATTCATACTATTTATATTAGAGCAACTGATGGTGGACTTTGTCCAGATGAAGCCTCAACAACAGTAACAGTTGCTCCAGCTACTGCTACTTTCACTGCAACTCCGCCAGCTTGTGGCAAAAATGTAAGTTTCCAAAACACATCTTCAGTTAGTTATGGCTCTGCAACCTATGCATGGGATTTCAATAGTGCAGAAGGGACTTCTAGTTCAGAAAATCCTACATTTACATTTGCAACTGGAGGTTCAAAAGGAGTAAGTTTAAGTGTTATTTCTGTAAGTGGTTGTACCTCATCTGTTTCAAATAATGTAACAGTAAGTTCACTTGTAGGTCCAACAGCTTCATACACCTATACATCAGCTAGTGGTTGTGGTAATGGCAAACAATTTACCAATACAACTAGTGGCACAGGGTTAAGCTACCTTTGGAATTTTGGAGACCATTCGGGCACTAGCTTGGAAAATCCAATTAAGTACTTTGGAAGTAGCGGCAATCATCTAGTGACGCTAACTGTTTCGGATGGCGTTTGCTCTAGCAATGCAACTCAAACAATTAATATCTCGTCATTTAGTGGAAGCGCAGCATCCTTTGTAGAAGGAAATGACGATTACACGCAGGCATTAAGTGGAAATAGCTTTTATTTTGAAAATACAAGTACCCACACCAGCGATGGTTGGATACCAAACTACTTATGGAATTTTGGTGATGGAACAACTAGCACAAATACACATGTTTTCGGAAAAACTTATGCTTCAGCTGGCACATACACTATTACATTAACTGCAATTTCTAGTTTAGGTTGTTCAACAACATTTGCTAGAAATGTTATTGTATCTGCACCAACCTCTGCAAGTTTTAGTTATACACCTAATGCATGTGGAAGTACTTCAATCACCTTTAACAGTTCTGCTTCAACTGGAGCTACCTCATACAGCTGGAATTTTGGTGATGGAAACACATCATCTATTGCCAATCCAACTCATAATTATGCAACTGCTGGAACTTATTCAGTTGTATTAACTATCAATGGAAGTATAGCTTCAACTCCTCAATCCGTAGTTGTATCTACAGCCCCAACTGGCGTTTCAATTACTCCTGCTTTAAATGCTTGTAACACAACTTACACTTTTACAGCGGCAGCAACCGGAAGCAATCTTACTTACCTTTGGAACTTTTCAAATGTAAATGGTGGATCTCCTGTTAGTACTTCTGCAGTGGTAAATAAAAGTTATTCTGCTTCAGGTACAGAAAATGCAACTTTAACTGTATTCTCTGGTTTATGTTCTACTTCAGTTACTTTAAGTGGTTACTCAGTTTCTGCAACTGGACCATTAGTTACAGCTAACTTGGTGGTAACTGCAGCAGATGCATGTTCAGGTACTAGAACAATCAATAACACTGGCAGCACCGCAACAAGTTATCAGGTAAGTGTTGATGGTGGAGCTTATACAAACCAAAGTACTTTCCCTTATGATATCAGTAGCCTTAGTGCTGGTGCGCACACCATTGCACTTAAAGCAATAAATGGCAGTTGTGAAGATATTGATGAGGCTACTGTAGAAATAGGAAATGTAACTGCAGGATTTACTCCAACACCAAGTTCTTGTAACAAAAATGTTTCATTTTTAAACACAACTGTTGCAACTTATGGCACGCCAACATACGCTTGGACATTTACTGCAGCTAGTCCTTCTGCAAGCACAAGTACCAACCCAAGCACAACTTATACAAGTTCTGGCTTAAACAGTGCAACATTGGTTGCAACTTTAGGCAACGGTTGCCAATCAACAGCTACCAATTCAGCTATCAATGTTTCAAGCGGAACAGGACCAGTACCTGCTTTCTCAAGTAGTTTTGTAAACTCATCCGTTTGTAGCACTGGTTATGTGTTTAACAGCAGTACCTCAACAGGTGCAACCAGTTATACTTGGAATTTTGGTGATGGAGTTTCTAACATCAATACAGCTGGAACTACAATTTTCCATACTTATGCTGCAACAGGAAGTTATACTGTTACCTTAACTGCAAACAATGGTGGATGCTCTAATTCAACTTCAAATACAATTAACGTTACCACCATTGGCAATCAAGTTCCAGATGCTAATATTTCTTTAGCTTTTGGCACGCTTGCCACACAATGTGTAACGGGTAATACTTTTTACTTTAACAATGAAAGTAGAGTGAACTCTCCTGAATGGATGCCTTCACATGCTTGGAATTTTGGAGATGGCACAACTGCAACTCAAACACATATTCATTTTAAGAAAGAATACGCATCAGCTGGCACTTACACTGTAACTTTAACTTCAACTTCTGCAAACGGTTGTACAGGAACAACAAGCATGCTTGTAACGGTTAGTCCAACACCATGTGCTGGTTTAAGTAAGAATACAGACCCAGGCTATTATGGTGGAGATGAAAATGTTATTGAAATGCCTTCATTAACAACAGGCCTAGCCGGTAATAAAGCTTCTAGTGAAATTAATTTGTATCCAAATCCAAATAATGGAACTTTCAAGTTGAGTTTAGGAAACATAACTAGCAAGAATGCTGAAATTACTATTTTAGATATGTTAGGAAGAGAAGTTTATAGAGAATTAAAAACAATTTCTAATCAGTCTGAAATTACTATTCAAGATTTGAATCTAGCTCCTGGTAAATACAATCTTATGTTTATGGGTAGCGATCAGCAAATCATTCACAAATCATTTGCTGTAGTAAAATAAGCAACGTGATATTCCTAAAAAGGAGGCTACATTTAACTGTAGCCTCCTTTTTTTTGGCTTGAACCTAAGCCAATATTAAGAAAGTATTATTTTAATCTAATTATAGAATTATTTATACACTAAAAGGAATTTTATGTTTCAAAAATTTATATATGCATATATATTTGCTGCGCTTTTGACCAAAAAACGTCGAAAGAGCATGAAAAACAAAGCATTATAAAATGAAAACAAATATCCTTAAAAAGTTAAAGGTAGTTTTAGTAACAATTCTTCTGACCCAAACAGCATTTGCTCAAAATTCATCACACCCTTGGAGTGTGGGTTTAGGAGTTGGAATATTAGATTACAAAGGTGAGTTAGGAAATGGCTTATTTAATTTCCAGTTAAAATCATATGAGATAAAAAGTGTCAAGAGTAATAACAGACCAGGAATTGGAGTGCTAACTGTTGCACGCTATTTAAATGAAAAATTTGACGTAGCAGTAAACGGACATTGGGGGGAATGGGGATATTATAATACAGATAATAATTCATTTTTCTATCGTAATTCTAGATATTTAGACGCAAATATTCGTTGGAAGTTTTTAAGTAATACGCCTAAATATTTTGAACCATTTGCACTAGCAGGGTTGGGTTACAGGAATTTAAAGGCTACTCAAGTAACAGCTGCTCAAAACGAACTAGTTTTACCTATTGGTCTTGGAGCAAGAATCCCATTCAATAATCGTTTAGGATTAACTTTACAATCTAACCTTGGATTAACCACTGGTGATAACGGAGATGCCAATATTGGTGGCGGTAAAGATTTGTTTTGGAATCACACTTTGGTTTTAAGCTACTCATTTGGAAAATTGGATGGCGATGCTGACAGAGATGGCGTTAAAGATTCTAAAGACAAATGTCCTAATACGCCAGAAGGTGCTAAGGTGGATGAAGATGGCTGCGAAATTGATACAGACAAAGACGGTATCTCAGATAGATTAGATTCATGCCCTGCTGTTCCTGGTATTCCTGCCTTCAACGGTTGCCCAGATAGAGATAATGATGGTGTTCAAGATAAAGAAGATGAATGCCCAGACAATGCTGGAGAAATTGCTTTGAAAGGCTGCCCAGATAAAGACAAGGATGGCATTGCAGATAAAGACGATGCTTGTCCAGAAGTTTTTGGAGTTGCCCTATTCAAAGGATGCCCAGACACAGATAATGATAGTATTCAAGATGCTAAGGATGATTGCCCAACCCTTAAAGGTTTAGCAATATTTAACGGTTGCCCTGATAGAGATGAAGACGGAGTGCCAGATAAAGATGATGCGTGCCCTGATGTTAAAGGATTAAAAGAAAATAAAGGGTGTCCAAAAGATAATCCTATTCCTGATCCAATAGATCCAGATCCAATTCCAGATCCAAAACCAGATACTATTGAAGTTCAAAGCATTAAGTTCAAGCTAAATTCAACTGAACTAACTGCAGAATCAGTAGAAAGATTAGCAAAAGCTATTGAATACATGAAGATAAATAAAGGATATACATTATTATTATCTGGACATACTGATAATACTGGCTCTGCAGCCTATAATTTGGAGTTGTCTATACGCCGTGCGGCTTCTGTAAAAACCTATTTGATTGGTAAAGGTGTTCCAGCTACTAGTATCAGAACACAAGGTTTTGGTTTGAAATACCCAATATCAACAAATGATACAGAGGAAGGTCGTTTTGAAAACAGAAGGGTAATCCTTCAAGGAATTAAAAAATAAAACAATATAATTATTCAACAGTTAAACTTAAAAGGTCATTGACAAATATGTTAATGACCTTTTAAGCTTAATAAACACTAATAAAACAAATGCGTTATCAAAATCATATTTTCGTTTGCACCAACCAAAAAGCTGAAGGAAAAGCTTGTTGCGGCGAAACCAGGGGCATGGAACTCGTAGAAAAATTTAGAGATGCTATTAAAGAAGCGGGTCTTGTTGGAAAGGTTAGAGCTCAAAAATCAGGATGCTTAGATGCCTGCAAACACGGTCCAGCAGCTGTTATTTACCCAGAAGGAACTTATTACGGAAACATTCAACCTGAGGATGTAAAAAGAATTGTTGATGAACATATTGTTGGCGGTAAAGAACTCACCGAGAAGGTAATCGTTTTCGAAAAACTAGATTAACTTTTTTAATTCTTCCAAAGTATTTGCCTCTTCGGCAGATTTATCTCTTCGCCACCTCAAAATTCGTGGGAACCTCAAGGCTACTCCGCATTTGTGACGGGTACTTTCTTGAAGACCTTCAAAACCAATTTCAAAAACCAATTGAGGGGTAACGGTTCTTACTGGACCAAACTTCTCTAAAGTATTCTTTTTCACAAATTGGTCTACTTCAATCATCTCTTTATCTGTTAAACCAGAATAAGCTTTTGCAAAAGTTTGCAATTTCCCTTCATGCCATAAAGCAAAAGTATAATCGGTGTACAAATCTGCCCTACGCCCATGCCCCTTTTGCGCATAAACCAACACAGCATCAATGTGCATGGGATTAACTTTCCATTTCCACCAGTCTCCTCTTTTGCGACCATTTTGGTAAGGAGAGGATTTTCGCTTCAACATCAATCCTTCTGCTTTTTGAGACTTACTTTCTTCCCTAAGCTTAGCAAGCATTTCCCAATTTCCAGTATCCAAAACAGGCGACAATTGGATCAAACCGAAACCATTTTGTGCAATAATTTGCTCCAATATTTTTCTTCTTTCAGAAAGAGCATTTCCTCTAATATCTATTCCTTCAAACTCCAATACATCATAGGCAATAATTGCACAGGGGCAGGTTTCAATCATTTTGGCCGAAGGCTTTTTGCGTGTTATCCGTTTTTGCAATAAATTAAATGGAAGGGCCTCTTGATTTTTATAGGCCAATAATTCTCCATCAATCACGGTGCCATTAGGCAAATGATAGGCAGAAGCTATCAGCTCAGGGAAATTTTCACTAATCAATTCCTCACCTCTCGACCATAAAAATGCCTGATTATTACGTTTTATCAATTGAATTCTAATACCATCCCATTTCCATTCTGCTTGCCAATCTGCTATATCCCCAAGCTCGCTCACATCTGATTCTATGGGATAGGACAAATAAAATGGATAAGGTTTGGCATCCTCTTGATTTGCCAAATCGTGCAAAAATAATTCTTCGAAAGTGTGAAGCATAGGCTGCCAATTGCCCATTAATCGATGTGCAATTTCTGGAGCTGGTTTTTGCAATTGTTTACTTAAAGCTTGAACCAAAAGCTGCTGAGAAACGCCAATTCTAAAACCACCAGTTAAAAACTTATTATATAAAAAGCAGGTATTTTTATCCAATTGAAGCCAACGTTCTTGAAGTAAATGCCTCTTTTCATCTTGTGAGAAGCGTGCCATTTGTACAATTTCTTGCATCAATTCAGCCAAACTAAATTGCAGTGTTTCACCAGTATTTTTACTTTCAAAAAGTAAGGCAATGGTTTCTGCTATATCTCCTACCACAGCATAGCATTCTTCAAATAGCCAAGGCTCCACGTTTGCTGCACTAGCAGCCCAAGTTCTCATGTCCATTGCCTTGACAGGTTTCTTAGGTTTTCTGCCAGTAAACAAGGCAATTAACCATAGTTTATCTTTATCTGAGGCAACATTTAAATAGGCAAGAAGGGCTGCTACTTTATCGTTTGTTTTGTTGCTAGCATCTAGTTCTTCAAATAACTGCGCCCAATCAGCTTGCATGGTTTTCCTCCAATTTTGAATTGCTTTTCAAGGATTCTCCTTCGAATAAAGTATCCAATTCTAAGGCATCAAAGCCTTGTGTTTGAAGGTATTTTGCATAAACAGATTTGTAGCCATGAGTTAAGTAAATATGTTCTGCATTGGTTGCTGAAATAGCACTATTTAATTCCTTCCAATCGGCATGGTCAGACAATATAAAACCTCTATCAGCAGCTTGCCATCGTCTGCTGCCTCGCATGGCCATCCAACCGCTGGCAAAAGCGGTTCTGTAGGGCTCTAGTTTTTTCATCCAGGGTGTTCCATTGGCGCCAGGTGGTGCAATAATTAAAGCACCTTTTAAAGCTTCTTTGGTGGCATTTTGGAGCGTTAAACAAGGGTTAATTTTCACCCCAGCAGCTATCAAAGTATCGTTCATGGCAAGTACTGCGCCATGTCCAAAAACATTTCCAATAGATGTATCTAACGAATTTAGGATGCGCTGGGCTTTGCCCAGCGCATAGGCAAACACCACTGATTGCAAACCCAAAGCAGCATTTTGTTGCCACCACAAATTTAACTCTCCCATTACCTCGGCTTGCGATTTCCAATTGAAAATTGGAAGTCCAAATGTGCATTCACTTATAAAATGCGTTGCATTAACAGGCACAAATGGTTCTGAAATTCCATCGTCATGACATTTATAATCACCAGATATTACCCAAGTTTCTGCGCCTTTTCTCACCCGTACTTGCGCCGAACCGGGAATATGCCCAGCTGGGAATAAGGTAACCCCTACCCCATTTATCATGCGTTCTTTTTCATAGTCTAATGTTTCGGTTTGAACCGAGCCCAGACGATGCTGAATAACTTTTTCAGTGATGGGATGAGACAAATAGGCGGTTTGACCCAAGCGCGCATGGTCGCTATGTCCATGCGTAATAATAGCCTTGCCAGCAGGATACCATGGGTCTATATAAAAATCTCCTTCCGCACAATACAATCCTTTGGCGGTGAGTTGGATCAAACCGAAACCTTGCATAGTTAAAAAGTATAAGCCAATTGTAACATCGTTAACCTTGGTGGTCGCATGTCTGCAGGCCTTGTCATTAGTTCCGCATTGGCCACGTTGTTAATAATCAACGAAGCCTTTAATTTGTTTGAAATTTGATATGCAAATCTTATATCAAAAATAGTTTTGCCATTGGCTGATAAGGCTCTGCCTTGATTTATTCCTTCTACAAATAAAGACAATGGAATGTCAATAAATGCCTTATCAATATTTTCCATTGCGCTATTGTACCTAGCACTAACTCCTAGTTGAAACCTTTTATAGGTAACCTGAATATCTGCTCTTAGTAAATGTTTGAACCGATACTTCAACATATTGGTACTGTCACTTCTGGTGGACCTAAAGCTTATGTCGTTTCCTAAGGTATCTGTTGCAAAAACCTCATTTATATCTAACATAATTGGTTGGGTATATGTATATCCTATTAAGAAATTCCATTTGAGATTTTCTTGCAAATACTCAGCCCCACTGCTTAAATCAAATCCTGCAATTTGAGCCTCGCCAGTATTGATTGTCACAAAACCAAATGAAGGAAATGGATTGAATGGGTCTACAATTGGACGCCAAACACCCAAATTAAAGTCAATCATATTTTGGTATCTTGTATAGAACCCAGCCACATCAATGTATCCCTTGAGTGCATGCCATTGAAATCCTTGTTTAATGCCAAGCTCCGCATTCCAACCAGTTTCTGCTTGCAAATTAGGATTAGGGAAAATATTAAGTAAACCCACCGAAGTTTGTATGTAACGCTCTGCAATGGATGGAAATCGAAATCCTTGTCCAAACGAGGCTCTTAAAAAAGTTGCTTTAGCTGCTTCAAAATTCGCACCTGCTCTAAAAACGGGTTTTTGCTCTCCTCTCCCATTAATGGCATAATGCTCAATTCTAGCCCCACCACTTAGATTTAAACGCTTTCCTAGGGCTTTATCTAATTGTAAAAAGGCAGCAATGTTTCTACTTTCTTGAAAGCCTTGGTACAAAGGAGAATTTGTTCTTGAGTATTGGTAAATGCCACCAGCAGTTAGGGTCATTCTAATTGCACTCAGGTATTGCTGAACCTGATACTCTCCAAAAAAGTTGTTCGAAGTGTTATCCTGATTAACTGCTGCAGTATCGGTGTTAGTGATATCATTGTTTACATGATACCATCTTCCTCTGATAGTGTGTCTTGAAGTTCCAATATAAAAATTATAATAAGGGTCGAGGTAATAATTCTTTGAAAAGGTGCTGGTAGTTTGTGAATCTAATGCGGTATAGCCCAAATCATTGTTTTCCCATAAAAGAAATGAGCCACCATCTGTAATTAACACACCAGCATTTAGACCATATTTTGAGTTTCGCTTGCCTTTAAATTCAGAGCGAGCAGTTAGGCGAAGTCGATGGTCTGATTCACCCATCCGATAGCCTTGGTCTTTAAAGTAGTCCATAGACAAGGCAAAGGCTTTGTTCTTTTTCTTAAAGCTATGAAAACCATTGAATCCATATTGAATGCGGCTTTGTTCAGACCATTTCGCATTGCTTCGACTCGGTTGACTGAAAACACCGCTGTGTAAATTAAAACGTGTAATTGGCTTTTCCTTGGCCATTTCAGTCCTAAAATGAATGATTCCGCTCAAAGCACTTGAGCCATACAAAACGGAAGAGGCACCTTTGATAACTTCTATTTGTTGCACACTTTCGATTGGAATAAAATTCCATTTTACCTGCCCTGCATCACCAGATAAAAAAGGCATATCGTCCACCAAAATCATTACTCTAGAACCCACACCGTATGTCCATCCACTGCCATTTCTTATGTTTACCTGTCCATCCGTTACATGCACAGATGGAATATTATCAAGCAACTTATCCATCATGGTTGTATTGCGGTTTCGTATGAGATAGGGTTTAATCAGTTCTGTGCTTACCATCATACGTTTAACAGACTGTTCATATCGCCCTGCAGTAACTACTGTTTGGTTAAGCAAATTGTTTTTATTGGTTATAGTATCTTGTCCGTAGGCAAACACATAGACCAATTGAAGAATTGAAAATATCGTATATCTTGCAAAAAATTTAAAATCCATGAAAAAAATTTTACTTTCAATGATAGCAATTTGCTTGCTTAGTTTTACGCAAAATGTATTTGCTCAGTGTGCACCAGACCCTGCTATTAAAAGTTCAGGTACTTTTCCAGCAGTTTTAGCAGAAGCAAATGTTGGAAAACCTTATTCACAAGTAATTCAATATTTTATTACAAAAGATACCACTGTCTTTGTCCCTCAATTGGGTCAAACTGTATCTGCCAAAATTGACACCTTGTGGATAGACAACGTGATTGGGATGCCAGAAGGTTTCACCTATTCTTGTCACAACTCGCAATGTAAAATTGTAGGTGGAACAGGTGGTTGTGCTAAATTAGTTGGTACTCCAACGTCTGGGCAAGTTGGCATTTATCCTTTAATAGTTTTGATTTCCATAAGAGCAACAGCTTTCTTAGGCCCATTACCTATTGGACAAACTGTAAATGATTCAAATGCACGTTATTCAATAATTGTTAATCCAGCCAATGGAACATCGGAATTAACAAGTGAAGCAAGTTTATTGGTTTATCCAAACCCTGCAAAAGATGTTTTACAATTTTACCTTCCTGATTTTAAAGGCAAGGCAAATGTTTCTATTTATGACATGCAAGGAAGGAAGATGAACGAAAAACAATTCGAATTATACAGAAGCACAGGAGAGATAGAACTTAATGAATTAGAAAATGGCATCTATCGAATCATTATGCAAACCGAAAAAGGCATCTATTCAAAAACCTTTGTAAAGGAATAAATTATTTAAACAAGCCGCCTAAACCAGGCATCATGCTTCCCATCATACCGCGCATTTCTGCCTCTGAAACATTCTCAGCAGCAGCTAATGCGCGGTTAATTGCAACGCATAAGAGATCCTGAATTTCTTCTTTGTTATTTTCACTTAACAGGTTTTCAGGAATATTGACTTCTAATACTTTCCTATTCGCATTGGCAATAACCTTAATTCCCTCAGCTTCACCAATAACACTAATTGTTTCTAATTTGGCTTTAATGCCTTCGGCCATTTGCTTGGCTTGGTTTAACTTATCAAACATGCTGCAATATTAAATAAAACTATTAATTTGGCTAAACGTTTTAAACAAGATAAAAACAAAACACATGATTAAAAAACTACTTTTTACTTCAATTTTATTTTTAAGCTTTGACCCAATTCAGGCGCAAATAGATAGCACCCAAGAAGAAATGGTTGACTTTAGCCAATTTGAGGTGGTTGAACCAACAGGGGTTAAACGCTTTTGTACCAGTAAGGTATTAGGCTTAAGTCCTAGTAAACTTATTTCAGTTGGATATGATTTTCAAGGAAAACATGAGTTAAAAAATTACCTTGGAAATGAGGAATATCCTTTAACAGGTGACAAAGACCAAGCAAAAATTAACAATGTTTCGGGATTAAGAATTGCCGCCAATTACCCAATTCTCTCGAATACCAAATGGCTCATCAATATGGGTGCAACCTATTGGAGAACCAATTATAATATGGGTAGCCATGATGGAAGCAATCATTTTATTCACAAATTGCATGAAAATGGTCTTACCACAATAGGGTTAAATACAACAATATTTAAACCATTAAATGAAAAATATTTTATTCTAGCCTTTGCAAGTGCCGATGCCAACGGAGATTATAAGTTAAACAGCAGCGATATTGGTTCATACCTTACAAAACCAAAGATAACTGCCGCAGCTTTTTTTGGTAAGAAAAGGAGTGATTATTCAATTTTAGGTTTTGGCTTATCTAGAACTTATAGGCCAGGTGCTTTGGGTGCTATTCCATTAATTTTGTTTAACCATACTTTCCCAAGTAGAAAATGGGGAATTGAAACCTTGTTCCCTGCTAGATTTGCATTAAGAAGAACTATTAATACTAGAAACCTCTTATTTGTAGGGTATGAATTAGAAGGAAATAGTTATAGTATCGGAAACATGGGTGGAGCAGCAAGCATTCCATTTTACGACAATTTAGAATTACGTCGCTCAGAACTCAGGCCGCGTATCACCTATGAATTTTCTTTAACTGGCTTTATTTGGCTTTCGGTTCAAGCCGGATACAGAATAAATTACAGTTTTGACATTGATCAAGGCGATAAGTTTAGATTTATCGGCTCAGATGAAAAATTTCACATGATAAACAACCTTACCAATCCGCTTTATTTTCAAATTTCTTTGAATTTAGTATCTCCTTAAGGGAGATACTATTTCTTTTTTAGCTCTAAACGCTTCCAAACATCTGTTCTTCCAAAGGCAGAAATACCAATATAACCGCGAATATTCATGGTATTATTATCTGTCATATTAATGGTACAGCTATAAGTACTGCCACTTTCTGGATCGTAAATTGTGCCATCTTCCCAAAGGTTATTGCCTTTGAATTCAAAACTGGTCAACATTCTTAAACCAAGCAAAGCCACAGTTCTCTTGGTTTCGTCAGGGTTGTTTTTATCCACTTTTGGCTTTCCTTCTTCATTGTTTGGTTCGCGCAACCATACAATTCTTCCATAATAATAATTCCCTGATTTAATAATATTTACGCGGGCTTTGCCCGTTCCAGTTTCCCATAAACCAACAATTGCGTCACCTTCTTTATCTTGGGCAAACAGTTGGGTTGACATAGTTGTTAGAACTAATAAAGCAAATAGAATAATTTTATTTTTCATAGATTAATAATTTTTATTTGGAACAATAATAATAAAAATAGGTTTTAAACCACTTATAAACAGGTGCAAAATATTTCCTTGTCTGCTAAAGAAAATAAATAAATTTGCACTCCCTAACAGGCATTAGATAAAAATTCAACATATGCAAATCAAAGCAAATCACTCGGATGAATTTATTCATCGTCACATTTCGCCAATGGCCAATGACACAGCGGCTATGCTAAAAACAATAGGCATAGAAAGCCTAGACAAGTTAATTGATGAAACAATCCCTTCCCACATTAGGCTGAAAGAAAGAATGAAGCTTCCAGAGGCATTGTCTGAACAGGAGTTAATTCAAATGCTTCAATCTTATGCCAATGAAAATATTTTGCATAAAAACTATTTGGGTCAAGGTTACTATGGCACACATACTCCCAATGTGATTTTAAGAAATATCATGGAAAACCCAGGCTGGTATACAGCCTATACGCCTTACCAAGCCGAAATTGCTCAAGGCAGATTGGAGGCTTTGTTGAATTTCCAAACCATGATAATTGACTTAACGGGAATGGAAATTGCCAATGCGTCTTTGTTAGATGAAGGCACCGCAGCTGCTGAAGCAATGCACATGCTTCATGCCGAAACAAAAAATGCAAATGCCACTAAATTTTTTGTGTCTGAATTGTGCTTTCCTCAAACTATTGATATCTTAAAAACACGCACGGAGCCAATTGGTGTTGAATTAATCATTGGAAACCATGAAACCATTCAGTTTGATAATACCTTCTTCGGCGCTTTACTTCAATATCCTGCAGGTAATGGAGAAATTATAGACTACAGTGAATTCATGGCCAAAGCCATTGAAAGCAATGTAATGGTTGCTGTTGCTGCCGATTTACTTTCTTTAACCTTATTAACCCCTCCAGGCGAATGGGGTGCTGATGTTGTACTAGGTTCTTCACAACGTTTTGGGGTGCCAATGGGTTATGGCGGACCACATGCAGGTTTCTTTGCTACAAAGGATGCTTACAAACGTCAAATGCCTGGTAGAATCATTGGTGTTTCTGTGGATAGTCAAGGTAATTCTGCCTTGCGTATGGCACTGCAAACACGCGAACAACATATCCGCAGAGAAAAAGCAACCTCTAATATTTGTACCGCGCAGGTTTTACTTTCTATCATGGCAAGTATGTATGGCGTTTACCATGGACCAAAAGGCCTAAAAGGCATAGCTGGTAGAGTTCACGGTTTGACCCAAACGCTTGCCGATGCTGTAAATGCAAACGGCGCAACTGTAGTAAACTCAACTTATTTTGATACCCTTACCATTGCAGTTGATAATGCAAGTTCAATCCAAGCAAATGCTTTAGTTAAAGGAATAAATATAGTTAAGGTATCCGACAAACATATCCGTATTTCAATTGATGAAACACACACTATTGCTGATATAAGCGAGTTGGCAAGTGTAATATGTGGTAAAACATTAAGTCTTAAGCAAGCTGTAAATGTCGATTTAAAAGCTGGTGCTAGGTATGCTAGAACTTCAACCTACATGACGCATCCGGTGTTTAATACTTACCATAGTGAGCATGAAATGTTGCGTTATATTAAGTTGCTTGAATCCAAAGACTTGTCTTTATGTCATTCGATGATTGCACTAGGTTCATGCACCATGAAATTAAATGCAACAGCAGAAATGATTCCAGTTACTATGCCTGGATTTGGCCAATTGCATCCTTTTATTCCGCGTAACCAAGCTAATGGTTACACAAAGATATTTAATGAATTAACAGATTATCTAAAACAGGTTACAGGTTTTGCGGGCATTAGTTTGCAACCCAATGCAGGCGCGCAAGGCGAGTACGCAGGCTTAATGGTTATTCGCGAATACTTTAAAAGCATTGGTCAATCCCATAGAAACATTGCTCTAATTCCTTCATCTGCTCATGGCACCAACCCTGCAAGTGCTGTAATGGCAGGAATGAAAGTTGTGGTTACAAAAACCTTAGAAAATGGGTATGTAGACATAGAAGATTTAAGAGCTAAAGCAATAGAACACAAAGACAATTTAGCGTGTTTAATGGTAACCTATCCTTCCACCTATGGGGTATTCGAAGAACAAATTACAGATGTATGTGATTTGATTCACCAAAATGGAGGCCAAGTGTATATGGATGGTGCAAACATGAACGCCCAAGTAGGCTTAACATCTCCAGCAAATATTGGGGCAGACGTTTGTCACCTTAACTTGCACAAAACATTTTGTATCCCTCATGGTGGTGGTGGCCCTGGTATGGGTCCTATTGGCGTAGCTTCTCACCTTGTGCCTTTCCTTCCAGGACATGCTGTTGTGGATATGGGTGCAGACAAACATGCCATGAATGCAGTATCTGCCGCACCTTGGGGTAGCGCTTCTATCCTCTTGATTTCTTATGCTTACATCCGCATGATGGGAACTGAAGGCTTAGAAAACGCTACTAAGTATGCTATTCTAAATGCCAATTATATCAAAGCAAGATTGGAAGCAGATTACCAAATCCTGTATGTTGGTTCAAAAGGAAGATGTGCACATGAAATGATTTTAGACACCCGCGTATTTAAGGGAGCAAGTGGCATAGAAGCTGAAGACATTGCAAAACGCTTAATGGATTATGGCTTCCATGCACCAACCATGAGTTTCCCAGTTGCAGGTACCATTATGATTGAGCCAACGGAAAGTGAGCCTAAATCTGAATTAGACCGCTTTTGTGATGCGATGATTGCTATTAGAAATGAGGTTAGAGCTATTGAGAATGGAACCGCAGATAAGTTGGATAATGTGCTTAAAAACGCACCTCATACAGCCTCAATGGTGATTGCAGAAGAGTGGAATCATGCTTATACTCGTAACCAAGCTGCCTATCCATTGCCTTATGTAAGGGCTGCTAAATTTTGGCCAACTGTAGGTCGTGTAAATAATACTTATGGAGATAGAAATTTAGTTTGTGCATGTTTGCCAATTGAGGCTTACGCGCAATAATTTCAAATAATCTTAATACAACGGCACCAAAGGGTCTCCCAACCTAATGGTGCCGTTATTGTTTAAGGCAATTAGGTTCACCCCAAACATTACCTTATTTTGTTGTGTCCTATATTTTGCTAAAGTTGCCAAAGGCTCTTTGCTTTGTTCTGCAGTCTCTTGGTTAATGGTGGTAACATTGCACCTTGCGCAGGGTTTGGCCATTTTAAATCGGTTTGAACCAATCAAAAATTCGTTGAAAGTATCTTCTACAAAAGCCTCTCCCCCTTTAAAAACAATATTTGGTCTGAACCGATTCATTGAAATAGCCAATGGCAGTCTTTGGTTCAAATCTACCAAACTACTCTCTCCAATTAATAAATAAGGAAAGCCATCGGCAAGACTAAGATTATGACTATTCTCAACATATCCTTTAGGGACTTCTCTGCTTCCTTGAACTATTTTTACAAGGCTTAACTCTTGTTCAAACCATTGAGAAACTTGCTTATCAACAGCTTCACTTACCTTTAATGCCAATGGAAAATCATCCCAAACTTTTACAGCCATTGGTGCCCCAATAGTTTCATAAACGCCAAAAGTTAGTTGATTATTTTTATAAGAAACTTGGACTTCATCCCCTTGCATTTTCACCTTAACCAAAGCCATTTCCGGAAAATTTCTTTGAGAAATAAATTCAAGATTCTTATCTACTAGCATCCAATTTCTATCCAACAAAAAACCACTAGAAGACAATTGTACCTCCTCAACAGAGATACCTGCCATTCCCTTAATTGGGTAAATATTCAATTGAGTTATTGGATACATATAGTAAAACTAAATTCATTTACTTAGGACCATACTTGCTTTTCTTTAAAATATCGTCCCAGTTATTATTATTCATAACTTGTGTCAGTGAACTTATTCCTTCTTCCTCAACATACTTCTCTATGATTTTATATCCTGCATAAATAGCAATAGAAGGCGCAGATTCTTGGGGAACGCCTTCGGCAATAGTAAAAGGACCATCATTGATGTAACGCATAAATTGAGCGCCATCTTTACTGAACAATAAATTTGTTGAAGCAAGGTGTTTCCATATCATGCCTTCATTTGCTTCGCACCATTTCAATTGTTGGGTGGAATATCCAAATAAAATAGAATCAGGTAGATTTGGCACAAGTGTTTTAATGAAGTACTTTATTTTACCTTCGAATAACATCAATGCCAATAAACGTTTATCGGTGAGTTGACTTTCAAACTTTCCAATTGCAAAAGCTTTTAAGGTATTAGGTAACATATATTCTCTGCGTAATTTTCTAACCATAAAATCAGGAAATTCTATGGAAGGCGCTTTATATAATGGATAATTTTCACCTAAGTAAAAATCCAAACCAATGCCAACTAAACTGTCATAAGTTACATGGGCATACCCAAACTCTGAGATATAGCTTACGAATTGGGGAATCGGTTCAGACCGAAACTCTTTTTTGTAAATATGCATGGCCTTACCAAGTTCTAATTCAAAGTCGTCTAGATTTGGAAACACACTATCCACTTCATGGTTTAACAATACAGTGCCAGGATATTGAATAAATCCCGCCAAAGGTCTGCTAAAGTTTGTAGCACCCTCAATTGGGTCTAAACCGAGCATATCCTTGCAATAGCTCTCGAAAAACAAAGGATATTTAGCTCTTAAACTTTGATAATGAGCAGGGCTATTTGCTAAGTTAGGATTCAATAAATCTTGCTCAAATCGTAAAACCTTTATAGGTAATTTTTCCTCTTTACAGGCAGTAAAAAAAAGAAGTAGGCTTGAACCAAAAAGAAAGATTAACAGATTTTTAAATTTCATAATGAAAGTAGCTTAAGCAAATATTTTGCAATATCTGTAATTGCTTCTACATTTGAATAAATTACGTAATGGTAATACTTAACAGTTAATCAGAATTACTTGAAAATAACATTAGCACAATTAAGTTTTCATACTGGAAACTTTGAAGGCAATACACAAAAAATGCTGGATGCATTGCAACTGGCAAAGCAAGAAGGTTCGGATTTAATTGTATTTTCTGAGTTGGCAACATGCGGGTATCCTGCAAGAGACTTTTTAGAATTTGAAGACTTCATAACAAAATCTAAAAAGTGCGTAGAGACTTTAGCATCAAAGTGTTTAGGCATTGCTGCAATTGTTGGTTCACCAGAACCTAATCTTAAAGTTGAAGGAAAAGACTTATTTAATGCTGCCTTTTTTTTAGCAGACGGCGCAATCAAAAAGGTGGTAAAAAAAACATTATTACCCAACTATGATATTTTTGATGAGTATAGGTATTTTGAACCTAATGATGAGTTTTCATTAATAGAGTACAAAGGGCAAAAAATTGCATTGACCATTTGTGAGGATTTGTGGAACCTTGATGAAAACCCAATGTATTTAACTACCCCAATGGATAAATTAATTGAGTTTGACCCAAGTGTGATCATCAATATAGCCGCTTCACCTTATTCAAAAACACAAATTGCAAATAGGCAAAACATTTTAAAAAAGAATGCAATTAAATATAAGCTACCTGTATTCTATGTAAATCATATTGGCGCGCAAACGCATTTGGTTTTTGATGGAGGCAGTTGTGTGATTGAACCTAACGGAGTTGTTTTTGATGAATTGGCTTATTTTGAGGAGGATCAAAAAACCTATTTACTTGAACACGGGAAGGTTGAGCTCATCAATAAACTAAATACGGCAATCGGGAATAGAAATAAACTCGCCGATTTAGAGCAAGCCATGGTACTTGGTATCAAACAGTATTTTCAAAAATTAAACTTTAAAAAAGCTATTCTTGGATTATCAGGAGGCATTGATTCTGCTTTAGTAACTTATTTGGCAGTTAAAGCATTAGGTAAAGAAAACGTTTTGCCAGTTATGATGCCATCTCAGTATAGCAGTTCTCATTCTATTACAGATAGCATTGACTTGTGCAATAATCTTGGAATACCCTACGAGACGATTTCTATAGAAAATGTATTTGACAGTTTAATAAGTTCTTTAGCACCCCATTTTAAAGACAGCAGTTTTGGATTAGCAGAAGAAAATTTGCAATCTAGAAGCAGAGGTGTTTTATTAATGGGTTTAGCAAATAAACATGGTTATATTCTTTTGAACACAAGCAATAAAAGTGAATTAGCGGTTGGCTATGGCACTTTGTATGGCGATATGTGTGGAGGATTATCTGTTATTGGAGATTTATACAAAACCGAGATTTTTGAATTATGTCATTATATAAACAGAGACATTGAAGTAATCCCTGAAAACATCCTTACCAAAGAACCTTCTGCAGAACTTAGGCCTAACCAAAAAGACAGTGATAGTTTACCAGCCTATGATGTGCTAGACAAAATCTTATATTATTATATTGAAGAACATTTAGGTCCTCAACAAATAATTCAAAAAGGATTTGAAGAGGATTTGGTTAAACGCATTTTGAGAATGGTAAATATGAATGAATGGAAAAGGTGGCAGGCGCCTCCTGTCATTCGGCTTTCAAAAAAAGCTTTTGGACCAGGCAGAAGAGTGCCCATCTCAGGTAAATATCTAGGGTAGTTTAAGCAGTTCTATTTAAAGTAAACACCGTAATTTCAGGTAGAATTCCTACGCGTCCTGGATATCCTAAAAAACCAAATCCTCTATTTACATAGAGCATTTGTTTTTCTAAAAGGTACAAATCGGCCCAATGCTTATAAATGTATTGAGATGGACTCCAGCGAATAGGGCCCATTTCTACACCAAATTGAAAGCCATGCGTATGACCAGAAAGCGTTAAGTCAATGTCTTTGTGTTTTGGTTGAATGATGGTATCAAAATGGCTTGGGTCATGAGACAATAAAATTTTAACAGGAACATCAGGCATTCCCTTTTTTGCTTTATCAATGTCACCAAACTTTTGAAAGCGACCGCGGTCTCCCCAATTTTCCACGCCTATAATAGCGAGTCGCTTATTTTCCCTTTCTAAAATAAAATGTTCATTTCTTAGGAGCTTCCAGCCCATATTTTTATGCAGTGCATAAATATCTTCCAAATTCTTTTGTTTCTCTTCTGGACTATTCCAATCACTCACATAATCTCCATAATCATGATTTCCTAAAATAGAAAAAACACCCATGGGAGCCTTGATTTCCGAAAACATATCTGCCCATTCGTTTGCCTCATTGGTTCTGTTATTAACAAAATCCCCCGTGAAAGTTACTATATGTGCTTTTTGTTCTTTTATCATACGAATGCCGCGATAAACAGCATCCCTATCGTAAAAACTACCGCAATGCACATCAGAAATTTGAAGCATCTTTATTCCATCAAAAGCCTCAGGTAAATTGGGTAACACTAAATTTATCCTTCTAACTTGGTACTTATAAGCACCGCTTGAAATTCCTCGGGTGAGCAAAATAAAAGGCGCTGCACCTGCCACAAGTCCGGCTCTGGCTATAAACTCTGATCTTGTAATTTTTTTTACTTCTGTCTCTATGGCTTCCTCTAATTCTTCCTCTTCTGCCTCTTTTTTCATGGATAATAAATTTCGCTCAATCCAGTGCCAAATTAATTTAAAGAGCCTTTTAATATCATCCAACAATACAAAGATTGCAGTCACAAATTTTGAAACATAAATCACAAAAAACATAGCCATAAACCAAGTTCTTGCTACTTTGTCATTTTCAAAGTAATGCCAAATATTTTCTCCAAATAAGATAGTTAAAAACAAAAACGGGATGCTCCAGTAAAACCAAAAAATTATTTTTTGATATAGCTTAGATTTATTCTTGGTAAGTGTCTTAACAGCTTGCCAAACATAAATATCAGATAACAAAACAAAAGTGGCAATGCCCAAAAACATTTTTATCCTAAAAACTTCCATTATTGATGATTATTATTCAAATAAAAAAGAAAAAGTTGAATCATTCAGAATTAAAAGATGAACCACATACAGTTTGTAGTCAAAGTTTACTAAAATTGCGATGAATCGCATGGGAAAAACAATTAAAGCACTAGGTAAAAAATTAAACCAACTAAAAAATTGGTTATTGAGATTGCTCCTTTTGAGTTTTCAAGTAAGTCTATTTTTTATTATAATATATAGGATAGTTCCAGTGTTTATAACACCTCTACCTATAGTTAGGTTATTTGATCAAGCCTTTGGAGAGGATCCAATACGACTGAAAAAGGACTGGGAAAAAATAGAAAACTTGGGACAAAATATTGCCTTAGCCACACTTACATCCGAGGATCCAAAATTCTTTAAACATTATGGATTTGATTTTGAACAGATTTATGAATCCATTAGTAAAAATTTAGAAAAAGGGAAACAACTTAGAGGAGCTAGTACTATTTCACAGCAAACTGCAAAAAATCTTTTTTTCACGCCAAAGAGAAGTTATATCAGAAAGGTAGCAGAAATTTATGTTACTGTAGCTATAGAACTCTTATGGACTAAAAAGCGAATTTTAGAAGTTTACCTTAACATCATAGAAATGGGGAAAGGCGTTTATGGTGCCGAAGCAGCTGCCCAATTTCACTTTCACAAATCTGCAATTAAACTAACAGCAAATGAAGCAGCAGCCATTGTTGCATGCTATCCAAATCCGAGGCGATGGACTGCAAGTAAACCTTCTAGATATATTGCCAAGAAACAAACCTTAATAGCAAGGTATATGTATCGTATTGGACCTTTACCTTGGAAAAAGGAAAATCCAAATGCTAAGAAAAAACCTAAGAAAAATTAATCTTTTAAATCTAAGGATTTAGCTGGTCTCAAATCTTCTTGATCTACCCTTGGTTGTCTTTTAACAACTGGTCTTATAATTCTAAATTCAACCTTTCTATCAAGCCCCTCAGAAGCCATTTGGAATTTTTGTACATAAGGGTCCTTTTCTGAGAACACTAGCATTCTTTGTTCTGGAATTTCGTAAACTTTATACAATCTACGCTTTACTTCCAAAGCTCTTTTCTCTGCTAAAGTAAATTGGGTCATATTTGGTTTATTATTATCTGCATGACCAATAATTACCAAGGAAGCCGATGTATCTATCATTAGAATTCTAGCGATTTGTTGAAGCACATTATATTGTTCAACATGTACCGTAAAATGGTTTGGAGGAAATGTTAAGGTTGGCAAACCCATACCACTTTGAGAAATGGTCACGAAATCTGTCATCGGAATAGAGTCATTGATTTTCAAAAGACCGCCATCTGTTGTTTTTCCAGCATTACCTTCTGGAAAATACTGTCCCAAAGCTTGACTAAATCCAAAAGGGTCACTATCTTCTGAATCAGGAATACCATCTCCATCGCTATCTAATGTTACTCCTTTGCTATCAACTTTATAACCTTCCTTAGTATCTAATTCTTTGTCAAGGTTATTAGGAATACCATCTTTATCATCATCTAATTTCATTGCCTCTATAGCTTCCTTTGAGTTTTCTAAATCGCGATAAATTTTATCAATAGGATTATACCAATCAATATGCTTTGGACGATTTGTACTTGTTAAATTATAAACAATTGTAGCAAGAAAATAGCCATTTCCATCAGGCGAAGATCCATAACCATCTAGTAAGTCAAAGTTATCTGTTGTGTTTATTTGATAATTGAATTCCAAACCTATATCAAAATTCTTGGTAACTTTTCTCTTATAACCAATTGAAACAGGTATAGAAAATGCGCTCCCATTCGCCTCAAGATAGTATGGCACCAATGGAGTGCCTGTATCTTGTGGATTATCTCTTTTAGCATTATAAAATTGAAAGCTAGCACCTGCGCCAAAGTAAAAATTATCCCTAGGAAAGCTCTTTCTAAAATCAACGCTACCCATATTAAAAATCATTTGGAAGTTTAAAGTATTGATTTTAGTGGTGAACCAAGCATTCTTGTAATCTTCTGTTTCTCTGCCTGAGAATTTACCATGCAGATACTGGGCTCTGAAACCAAGAATATGACTAAAAGAATATTTAACATAACCTCCAAAACCAGGATAAAGCGCATCAGCTGGAACATCGCCTAAATAAAAAGAAGCACCATAATTTGCACCAAATGAAAATTTACTATAATCAGCTTTAGGAATAATATTCATGGTATCCTTAGCCTTTTCTTTTTCTGAAGCTTCTGTAGGAGTGCCGCCATAAATCGGCGTCATATCTGGCGACTTCAATTTTTCCATGCTCTTCTGTTCACCAGATTTCAAAGGTTTATTCTGAGCAATTGCAAGGTTAACAAATGATGTTAAACAAATTGTTATTAAAAGAAAAGTTCTCATACGTTGGGTCTTAGCCTAATTATTTTGCTAATTTAACCCAAAGCATGAGAACTTAGTTAAAAAAATATGTTAGTTATCTACAACTTACTGTTTATTATAGATATATATCCAACTATAAGGGTCAATTTCCTTGCGAGCTTTACGCGCAATCTTTAATGCTTCCTCTTTGTCATCAGTAGAAATTATTGATAATCTTAACAATTGAGATTTCATAGAAGTTCTGAAAATATTGGTATTATATCCTCTATTCTCCAATTTCTTCTGATTGAGTTTGGCTATGTTTAATTTATTGACACTGTAACAAGCCACCACAACATTGTATTTATATAATGGAGGTGTAACTTCAGTTGAAGTTTGTTTTGCAGGTTGATTTACAATAATTGGTTTTGGTTCAACCACTGGCGCTGGTTTTGGCTCAACTACTGGTGCAGGTTTTGGCTCAACTACTGGTTCTGGTTTTGGCTCAACCACTGGCTCTGGCTTAGGTTCAACTACTGGTTCTGGTTTAGGTTCAGGTGCTACAACTGGTTCTGGTGTTGGTTCAACAACTGGTTCAGGTGCTTTAACAACAGAATCCATTACAACTGGCTTCTCTAAAACAGGAAGCTTTGGTGTAACCTTTTTCCTATCTTTAAAATTATTGTAAGTGCTATGAGTCCAATCAATATGTTGTTTAGTTTTTGAAGCACCAATTTTATAAGTTAAACCTGTGTGAAAATACAAATGACTATTTAAATTTGGTTTGTCATAGGATTGGTCTAACCATTTAGTTTGATTGTAACTAAAATCCATACCAACAATTAAATCAAATGAGTTGGTAAGGAATCTTCTTGCATCATAACCCAAAACAATATTTTGAATACCAGGTGTCAAGTATAATTTAGCATCTTCGAGTTTTTTATCATAAGAAAAACTAGCATCTCCAGTGGCAAGGATATATCCAATACCAATACTTCCAAAGTGATTCCAATCTCTTCTTCCAAAAGGCTCTTTTACTAAATTCCTAAGGTTAAAATGAATTCTACCAGTGAATTGTTTCATTGAAGTTTCATAAGATAGAGTTGACTCTGGCGACCCAAAAGCAATTCCTGTAGCATTATCATTACCACCTGAAAATTTGCCTGTATTGAAATTAAGAGATAAGCCAATTGCTTTTGTAAAAGATCTTCTCAAACCAACTCCCATCATACCCGTTAATTTATAACCTCCTACTGGTGAGAATAAATATGGAACACCAGCTGTAACATCTAAGGCCCATTTTGCATAATTAGGAATTGGATCAGTTGGTTCTTCCATATTTTTCTTACTCCAATCGATAAGATTATTCCAAGGCTTGGCTCCAATTTTAACAGAGACACCTGCATAAAAATTCAAGTATTGGTCTAAACTTGGATTACTTGCCTCTTTTAAACCATCTAAATAATACGTTTCTGCAATGTGGTATTCTGCTCCACCATACAAATCTAAATTTGCATTTAAATAATATCTGGCTCCTAAACCTAATTGCCAATCTCTGTAAGGTTTTCCAAATTTCTTAAAATCCCATCCTGTACCATTTACAAATCTAACAGTAGGCTTATAATAATTAATACCAGCTCCAAAACTTGCGTAAGGCATCCATCGATTTTCTGATTTGTTAGCTAATCCAAATAACTTTTGAAAATTATAATATGCAATTCCGTTGAATCCATAAACTTGAGAGCGATAACTTAACACATCCGAAATCGTTCCATCCAAGCTTGTCTTAGCTGGATTACCAGTGCTATTATAAAAGGTATTTGAAGTCAATTTCGCTTCAATTGACCAACTCTTATTAAGCGAATACCTTACCGCTCCAGTATAAAGTCCAACAAATTTAGACTTTACAGAGAAAAAAGTAACTGGCACGCCCAAAGCAATACTGGCTGATAAACGTTTTGGAGACCCCTGTCCAAAAGTAGAATTGCCAATGGCGATGGCAATTATTAAAAGAATCACCTGATTGAGTCTCTTGAAATTGTGAAATAGCTTCATAATCTTTAATTTGCAGCAAATATAATTTAAAATCATTATTGGCAAAGTAAATAAAAAGTTAACCTATTTTTCCTACCATTTAATAACTGAAACCATCCATTCAAACTAGATTTTTTAATGAGCAACCCAAAACAATCCTTGCAGTCACTCAATCGCTTGAGTAAGAATGATTTTCAATTGGCCGAAAAAAATAAAATTTTTATAATTATAGACCAAGTTCGAAGCGGTCTCAACATTGGCTCTATTTTTAGAAGTGCAGATGCATTTAGAATTGAAAAAATCTTTTTGACAGGATTTTCTCCATTACCTCCCAACAAGGAAATTTTGAAAACCGCTCTTGGAGCAACAGATACTATTGCATGGGAACACCATCCAGATGCGCTAAACTTGGTTCAAACCTTAAAGTCAGAAAACATAAAGGTTTTTGCAATAGAACAAACCGCCAATAGTATTCCCTTAAATAATTTAAACGTTGATTCAAATGCCTCAATTGCAATAGTTTTAGGAAATGAGGTAGATGGTGTTCAACAATCCATCATAGATATTTGTGATGGTACCATAGAAATTCCTCAATTTGGCACCAAACATTCTTTAAATGTTGCTGTTTGTGGTGGCATTGTTCTTTGGCACCTTACTTACCTAAAACTTAATGCTGGCGCTCAGCTTTAAGCATGCAAAATTCAGCCCCAAATGGAGAAATAATTTCTAATAACTCTCTGTTTAGGTTCAAACCAACCTTTAATTGCAAACTTAAATAGGTTTCAATTCTTTCTTGTAATATCCCATTTGGGTACAAACTTGTTCTTATTTTCAATAAACGGGAAATCGATTCTTCTTTCCCTTTTCTAGTAGCCTTTTTGTAATCGGAACGATTTGATTTAAATGCCCTTTTTGTCTCAAGCTTCATCGCTAAAAACGCCTTGGCTAACATTGGGTCTTTCTTATTAATACTTTCTATAATTCCTTGAAACTGCTCAAGTATAGTTTCTGTTGCCAAAGAATAATCAAAAGGGTTAATCTTTGCAAGATATCGCTCTGTAACCAAATTTTCATTGCCCAAAGCAGAACTAACTGGCAATTTAAACTTAGCCAATTTTTTATCCATTCCGTCTGGAATCACAGCCCCCATAAACCTTAACGCCAAGGCAGGAAACTTAACCTCATTTAAATCAAAAATTGGCTTTAATTGCAACCAATAAGCAATTTCGGCAGGACCACCAATATAAGCGAGGTTGGGCAAAATCAACTCTTGGTAAATGGGTCTCAAATTAACATTTGGACTAAACCTTTCAGGATAACTTTCAATTTCGGCCTTCAATTCTTCTGCACTAAATTGAACATCTGTTTCGGCTAACTTAAAACCCTTTTTTTGTTTTTTAATCATTCTCCTCCCATGGGTTTCATGTAGGTAAAAGATGTTTCCATTCCGAGCCTTTATTTGTAACTTGTATCTTTTAGATAACTTTCTGTCACTATTCAATTGGCCTAAATAATTATCTTCTGTAAATAAATCCCTCTCTATGACTGGCTTTAAGGCCTCTTTAAATATTTTTTGGTTAGCATCTATAACTATCAAGCCCTCCTCAGCAAAAAGACTATGATAATAGCTTATGGAGGCCTCCCCTAAAGTATGATTTCCATAATAGGCACTTTTAATCCATTGTTTTAGGGTTGAACCAATCCCCCCCATTGCTTCTAAAGAGCCAAGTAATTCTTCCAAAACAGGTTGTAAAGTTTGAACAGATAGCTCTCCAGTAGGTTTTTCAAAGCTTTGCGCATCCCAAGTAAGGTATTTTTCTTGCCACCAAGTAGCCTTAATCTCTTCAAAATCATGGTCCTCTGAAGCAAGCCAAAGTATTGGAACAAAATTATTTTCTGGGAATTGCAATTTTAACTCCCGGGCCAGTTTTATGGTTTTTAAAATCTTAAAAGCCATAAAAAATGTCCCCCCAAATAAACTCAATTGGTGCCCAGTAGTTATGGTAAAGGTTCCATCATTTGCTAAACTTTCAATTTGTTGTTTTGCCTTTTTATGTGAAATTAATTTTAAACTTGTGTATTTCTCTGTTAAGGTTTGAACCAATATTTGACGCTGAGAATTCGAAAAATCTCTGGATTTTATTAAGCTTTCAAAACTTTTTGGTTCAAACCAACCCTGAACCTGTGATGCTAGAAAATCATCTTTCTTAAGATAATCTGCAACAATGGGTGGAATTAACCCAGCATAAGGCAACTGAACTGTTTCGTGAAGCTTAAGCATTCTTTTATTTTAGGATTTTCCCATACAAATCAAAATCTTCTGCCGACTCAATCAATACTTCTGCAAAATCTCCAATTCGAATATAAGTATCTTTTGCGCTTACCAATACTTCATTATCAACTTCTGGACTGTCAAACTGGGTTCTTCCAATATAATATCCTCCTTCTTTCCTATCAAAAAGGACTTTAAAGGTTTTTCCTACTTTCTCTTTGTTAATTTCTGCACTTATCCCTTGCTGAATTTCCATAATAATAGCAGCTCTTTCTTCTTTCACCTCGGCAGGTACATCATCTTGCAAAGTACCAGCATGGGTTCCTTCTTCATGACTGTAAGTAAAAATTCCAAGTCGCTCAAAGCGATTTTTCTTTACAAATTCGCACAAATCTTCAAAATCTTGCTGTGTTTCTCCAGGATGTCCCGCAATTAGCGTAGTTCTTATTGCAATTCCAGGTACTTTTTCTCTAATGGTTTGAACCAAATCCTCAGTTCGCTGGCGTGTAATCCCACGACGCATGGTTTTCAGCATGTTATCGCTCACATGCTGCAAAGGAATATCAATATACTTGCAGATATTATCTCTTTCTGCCATTACCTCTAAAGCATCTAATGGAAATTGTGAAGGATAGGCATAATGTAATCTAATCCACTCAACACCTGGAATATCAGATATACGTCTAAGCAATTCGGCTAATTTCCTTTCACCATATAAATCTAGCCCATAAAAAGTACTGTCTTGCGCAATTAATAAAAGTTCTTTTGTGCCGTTTTTAACCAAACCTTTTACCTCTGTTTCAATTTGTTCAAAACTTTTACTTACATGTTTGCCGCGCATAATCGGAATCGCACAAAACGAACAAGGTCTATCACAACCTTCCGAAATTTTCAAATATGCATAATGTGCTGGCGTGGTAATAAGTCGCTCTCCCACTAGTTCATACTTATAATCAGCCCCAACGGTTTTTAACAATTGTGGCAAATGTGTTGTTCCAAAATACTGGTCAACCTCAGGAATTTCCTTTTCTAAATCTGGTTTATAACGTTGAGAAAGACAGCCAGTAACATATAATTTTTCAATCTCACCAGCCTGCTTGGCTTCGGCCCAACGAATAATAGTATTAATACTTTCTTCCTTGGCATTGTCAATAAATCCACAAGTATTGATGATTACAATGTTCGCATCATCCTCCTCCGACTCATGTTCTACGTCAAAATCATTGGCTTTAAGCTGAGAATATAACTCTTCGCTGTCAACAATATTTTTTGAACATCCTAGGGTTATAATGTTTACCTTATCTTTTTTAAGGGTTTTAGTTTTCATTACTAGCTTTTAAAAAGTGAATCTACAAATTCTTGTTTGTTAAACAGTTGAAGGTCTTCTATTCCTTCTCCAACGCCAATGTATTTTACTGGAATTTTGAATTGATCAGCAACCCCAATTACAACGCCACCTTTTGCAGTGCCATCTAATTTTGTAAGCGCCAAAGCATTAACTTCTGTAGCAGCAGTAAAATGTTTGGCTTGCTCAAAAGCATTTTGACCAGTACTTGCATCTAAGACAAGCAGTATTTCATGAGGAGCATCGGGTTTTACCTTCTGCATCACACGTTTAATTTTCGTAAGCTCATTCATTAGGCCGATTTTATTATGCAATCTTCCAGCAGTATCAATAATGGCAACATCTGCACCTGTTTCTACGGCATGTTTAACAGTATCAAAGGCAACTGAAGCTGGGTCTGTATTCATGCCATGAGCAATTACAGGGACATCATTTCTACTTCCCCAAATTTTAAGTTGCTCCACAGCTGCTGCTCTAAAAGTATCTCCAGCACCTAAAACAACTTTTTTTCCGGCCTTTTTATATTGGTTTGCCATTTTGCCTATAGTGGTAGTTTTTCCAACGCCATTTACACCTACCACCATAACCACATAAGGTTTAACTCCCTTCAAATCAGAAAAATCAGTTGGAATATCAGATTTATTTTCATCTAATAGTTTCCCAATTTCTTCCTTCAAAAGGGTATTGAGTTCGCTAACACCAAGGTACTTATCTTTTGCAACTCTGGCTTGAAGACGATCAATTATACGCAAGGTGGTTTCTATACCTACATCGCTGCTTACTAGAATTTCTTCTAGGTTATCCAGAAATTCATCATCAAGGGAGCTTTTTCCAACCAGCGCCTTGCTTATCTTATCAAATAAGCTAGTCTTTGTTTTTTCGAGGCCTTGATCGAGCTTCTCTTTTTTCTCTTTACTGAAGAAACTAAAAATTCCCATAATTTGAGTGCATTATAAACAAAAAAAGCACTCTGCAGAACAGAATGCTTTTATATACCTTAGAATTAAAGTTTATTTCTTAAAATAATCCTTTACTTTATCGTTTGGAACGATTTCAGATTTAAATGAATAAGAACCTTTTGCGTTCTTAACCGCTTTGAACACCTTTGCAAAGTCTTTACCTGCGCCGGTTTTTAATGTAGCAACTACCTTCTTAGCCATGACTTATTATTTAATTTCTTTGTGAACAGTTACTTTTTTCATGATAGGATTGTACTTTTTAAGCTCTAAGCGCTCAGTAGTATTTTTCCTATTTTTGGTTGTAATGTACCTAGATGTACCAGCTAAACCACTGTTTTTGTGCTCTGTGCACTCCATTATAACTTGGATTCTATTACCTTTCTTAGCCATTTCTTATTCCTCCTTAAATTTTGCCGTTACGAATATAATCATTCAAAACAGCGGTTATTCCCTTTTTATTTATGGTTTTAATGGCTTTACCTGAAACTTTCAGAGTAATCCAACGATTTTCTTCAGGGATAAAGAATTTCTTTTCCTGCAAATTTGGGTAAAATCTGCGTTTGGTCTTACGATTAGAGTGAGACACATTATTACCCACCATCGGGCGCTTACCAGTTAAATCACAAACTCTCATGACATTATTTTCTCAAAAGGAGTGCAAATATCGAGCTTTTTTATTCAAATGCAACTCTTTTTATAAAGATTGAAGAAATAGTTTCATTTTTCTATAAAACTTTCCCCAAAACCATTGGGTTCATAGGTAATTATCAATTTTTAATTTTTTTTGCTGAACCAAACGCAAAACTAACATGAATTTTGAATTTATCCTTGTAGAAAACCAATATGCCCCTCAAATAGCGCTTGTTCGGCTAAACAGACCAAAAGAACTTAACGCCTTGAACCTAAAATTGATGTTAGAATTGAAAAAAGCGCTTCAAGATTTGGATGAGGATGAAGAAGTTCGTTGTATTATTATAACTGGCAACCAACAGGCTTTTGCTGCTGGGGCAGATATTAAGCAAATGGAAAACAAAACAGCCATTGACTTATTAAAAATAGACCAATTTGAAACTTGGGATCAAATAAGGAAAACTAAAAAGCCAATTATTGCGGCAGTTTCTGGATTTGCCCTAGGTGGCGGCTGCGAATTAGCCATGACCTGCGATATGATTGTGGCTTCGGAAACAGCAAAATTTGGACAGCCTGAAATTAAAATTGGTATTATGCCTGGCGCAGGTGGCACACAAAGGCTAACTAGGGCCGTTGGAAAAGCACTAGCAATGGAAATGGTGCTAACAGGTAAATTTATTTCTGCTGAAGATGCATTAAAAGCTGGCTTAATCAACAAAGTGGTGCCAGAAGAGCTGTATTTAAATGAAGCAGTAAAATTGGCAAATGAAGTGTGTGCCATGAGTCCAATCGCTACAAGACTTGCAAAAGAAAGTGTAAACAAAGCTTTTGAAACCAGTTTACAAGAAGGCCTATTTTTTGAACGCAAAAACTTCTACATGAGTTTTACTTCAGAGGATCAAAAAGAAGGAATGTCTGCATTTGTTGAAAAAAGAAAACCTGACTTTAAAGGTAAATAAACAAGAAATGAATCCAAAAGACATTTCAATAGACGATTTTTCATATGAATTACCAAATGAAAAAATAGCCAAATATCCTTTATCTCAAAGAGACAAAAGCAAATTACTGGTTTATCAAAATGGTGGAATTCGAGACCATGATTTTTCAGAAATAGGGGAACTTATTCCGAATGAAAGCCTTTTACTCATAAATAACACAAAGGTTATTCATGCTCGAATACTTTTTAATAAAAGTTCGGGCTCAAAGATTGAAATCTTTTGCTTGCAGCCAGCCAATGGGAACTTTGAATCAATTTTTAACAGCAAAGGTTCTTGTGAATGGGTTTGCATGGTGGGTAACGCTAAACGATGGAAAAACGAAGTTTTAATAAAAGAGCTAACCTTGGCAGGAAGCAAAATTAAAATAGAGGCCAAACAAATAGAAAGTTTACCCGATGGATTTATCATTCAGTTCAACTGGAATTCACCTAGTTTGACATTTGGTAAGTTGCTTGAATATGCAGGAATCCTTCCAATCCCACCCTATTTAAACAGAGATGTTGAGGAAATAGATGAGGCCCAGTACCAAACTACCTATTCGAAAGTTGAAGGCTCGGTGGCGGCACCAACTGCTGGATTACACTTCACTGAAAAGGTTTTTGAAAAATTAAAAACAAAAGGGGTTACCATTAGTGAGCTTACCTTACATGTAGGGGCAGGAACTTTTAGACCAGTAAAAGCTGCTAAATTGGAAAACCATGAAATGCATAGCGAGGCCATATATGTTTCGCTAAAGGTATTAAGACAAATGCATGCATTTTTGGAAGAAGAAAAACCCATCATTGCTGTAGGAACAACCTCATTAAGGACTATAGAAAGTTTATATTGGTTTGGTGTAAAATTATTGTTTAAGAAAACAAGCTTTTCCGAAATAGAAGTTTCACAATGGGACCCCTACGAATTACCTAATCATGTTAGTCCTGCTAAAGCCATAGAAGCGGTGATTTTGCATGCCGTAGAGCATAACCAACAAGAAATTAGCGGTACCACACAATTATTGATTGCACCAGGTTACAAAATTAAAATGGCCAATGGGCTTGTTACCAATTTCCACCAACCTGGTAGCACTTTGTTGCTTTTGGTGGCTGCTTTTGTAGGAAATGATTGGATAAAAGTTTATAACCATGCCCTTACCTATGATTACAGATTTCTGAGCTTTGGAGATGCTAGTTTATTGTTTAGAGATTCGATTAAGCCTTAAACCAACATTCTTTTGAGCGTGTTCATTTGCTCAGTATTTCCAAGTATTATCAACTTCATCCCAGCCTGCAATGGCAGATTAATATTTGGATTAACTATATAAGACCCATCTGCTTGTTTCAATCCAATAACATTGGCACCAGTTACTTTTCTGATATTAAGGTCAACAATGTTTAACCCATTCAATCTTTCGGTGAGTTTTTCTATTGGAAATTCTTCTAATTGCACATCTGCGCCAGCTTGACCCGACAATATGTCTACAAACTCTTTAACATCTGGTCGCAAAATTAGCGATGCCATATGCGCCCCACCAATTTTATCTGGCATAATTACATTTGAAGCGCCAGCCCGTTTTAACTTACTGAAGGAGGAACTGTCAGAAGCCCTGCTAATTATTAAAAGGTTTGGGTTTAATCCTTTGGCTGTTAACGTTACAAAAACATTGTCTGCGTCAGTAGGTAAAGTTGTTATCAGCGCTCGAGCGCGTTCAATACCAGCAGTTAAAAGCGCTTCATCTTTGGTTGCATCATCATTTAAATAATAAGGATGAGTTAGGTCAATTTCAGTATCCAATAGTTCTTTGCTATTTTCTAATATAACGTAAGGTAAACCATGAGATTTTAAGGTTTCACATGCAGCTTGCCCGTTTCTTCCAAATCCACAAACGATAACATGGTCATTTATGGCAGCAATTTTTGTTTTCATGCGTTTGATTTTTAGTTGGTAAAAAAAGTTTCCTTCTATAAGAAACCTGCTAATTAAGGTAATTGCATAGGCAAAAATTCCCAAATTTCCGATGATAAGAAAAATTGTAAAAACCCTCCCAGCATCAGATAAAGGGAAAATTTCACCATATCCGATGGTAGAAACAGTGATGATAGTCATGTATAAGGCGTCCAAAAATCTAACCTCTTCAATCAAAATATATCCCAACACCCCAATGCTTATCGGAATCATAATCAATCCAAAGGCAAGAATTATTTTCGAACGTAAACTTAAAGCATCCATCGACTGCAAGTTATTTAATTTAGCCTTGAAATAATCAGATTTTTGTCAGTGTTTTGGTTTGAACCAAAATTTAATTTTGAACTGATAAAAATATGTCTTTACATTTGCAGAATAATTCTTAACAAAGAATAATTATTAAATGATTTCAAGTTTAACCAAGATAAAGACTTCCCTTCAAGAATGCGGTATAAAAGTTACCCTTCCTAGGGTTTATATTTATCAAACTTTGCTTGGTTTCAAACAACATCCTAGTGCAGAAGAATTGTTCAGTAAGGTAAATAAAAAACACCCTGGAATTTCTCTAGCCACAATTTATAAAACACTAGAAGTATTGGTTCAAAACAAATTGATTTCTAAAGTAGTTACAGATGAAGACAAGGTTAGATATGACCATCGAACCGATCAACACATTCACTTGTATTGCGAAAAAACCAAACAAATTTTAGACCATGAAGACCCTACGCTTGAAGCTATGGTACTAAGCTATTTCCAGAAAAATGGTATACCATCATTTAACATCCACCAAATTCAAATAAATATCAAAGGCGAATTACATATTCAAAATCAAAAAAAATAAATTATGACAATGTTAGTAGGAAAAAAGGCACCTCATTTTAGTGCCGATGCCGTTGTAAACGGCGGAGAGTTTGAAGAAAACTTCTCATTGAGTCAGTATGTTGGAAAGAAGCATGTTGTATTCTTCTTTTACCCATTAGATTTCACTTTTGTATGTCCAACAGAAATCATTGCATTTCAAGACAAAATTGCAGAATTTGAAAAGCGTGGCGTTCAAGTGGTTGGTTGCTCAATTGACAGCAAATTTTCTCATTGGGCTTGGTTAAATACCCCTAAAAACAATGGTGGTATTCAAGGTGTAGCCTATCCTTTGGTGGCAGACGTTAATAAAACTATTGCTACTAATTATGGTGTTTTGGCTGGTCGCTATACCTACAATGACAACGAAGAGTTAGAATGGGTTGGCGATAATGGTGAAAATGCAGTTGCATACCGTGGCTTATTTTTAATCGACAAAAATGGTGTAGTTCGCCATCAAGTGGTAAACGATATGCCTTTAGGTAGAAATATTGATGAGGCATTACGTATGATTGATGCGCTTCAATACTTTGAGGAAAAAGGCGAAGTTTGCCCAGCTAATTGGGAGCAAGGCAAAGATGCAATGAATGCTACAGCCGAAGGTGTTGCTAAATATTTAGGCTCACACTAATACACTTTTAATTTTCAAAAGACCTGTCAAGCTTTGGTTTGACGGGTCTTTATTTTTAGGTTCAAACCGAAATAATTATATTTTTGACCCAATGAAACACTTGACTGTTTTGCTTTCTCTGGCTCTTTTTGCGAGCAAATTATTGGGTCAAACCGATACTGGAGCCATTCATGTTCCCTTAACACAATATGCCAAAGATGAGCGTTTTGATAAATTTCAAATCACACTTGCTTTGTTTATTTGCAAAGGAGATACCATTGAAAGTTTGGATTATGAGGGCACACGCAAGTCTGAAGTAGTAATCATCAAAAAACCAAATGGATTTAAGGATTACGCCTATGGTTATTTGTTTTTTAATGGCATTGTAAATAAACTAAACCCAGGTTATGTGACAGCCTTAGTCTGTAATCCCTACCACAAAAATCCAAGCTTGTTTTTAGACTTGAACCAAAATAACGATTTTACAGATGATAGCAGTTATTTACTTCCCTATTTTGATGAAAAACCATTGGGTTTTGAAATTGCAAACGCCTACTATCCCGAAGGAAAAATTAGGGTTGAATTAACACGCAACAAACTCTTTGGGCAGAAATATGAGTTTAAAAAGCAACTCGATGAATACTATTCCTTGGCATACGCTGGAAAGAAGTTTATTGGCATGGAGTTTACTTACCGTGAGCAAAAGTACATTGCCCGAGTGGGTCAGGTTAAACTTGCCAAAGAATCCTTTAAAATTGCTTTGCTAGACGCCAATACCAATGGAATTTACAACGAACCCGGCCTAGATAAAATCATATTTGTAAATTCTAATGACACTGTTTTAGACGCCACTAATCCCTTGAATTATGTGGTGTTTGCAAAATTGGGTCAACCCAATTATTTTGAAAAAAATGGTAGACTTTACAAAATACTGGAAGCAGATCCTGCCGGTAAGTTCATTCGGTTCAAACCTAGCAATGATACGGTTGAATTTAACCGAATAGCACCGGGCAAAAAAGTTCCTAAGATTAAGTTTACACTTGCGAAAGGAGAGAAACTTAACCTTAGAAAATTAAGAAGAAAATCTGTTTACATTTATTTTGGAAGCAGAAACAGCAAGAATTTCAAGTCCGACACTATGATGTTACGCACCATTGCTGCATTAGACACTAATAACCTAAAGGTGATAATGGTGTTGTACGTAAACAAAAGTTATGAGTTGCGCATTTATAATACGGATGCCAAGCCAAACTATTATTTAGCTTATGGAAACAAAGAGTTAAGCAGAAAATTGGGAATTGGAAGTGTTCCGCAAACACTGTATTTGGGCAAACGAAGAAGGGTTAAACAATACGGATTAAAACCAGAAGAGTTTATTAGGAATTATCTTCAGCAAAAATAAGCTTACCAAGA
Organism: Bacteroidota bacterium; assembly: GCA_027488905.1. GTDB lineage: Bacteria > Bacteroidota > Bacteroidia > UKL13-3 > UKL13-3 > B1. Next base: position 42,292 of record JAIYAT010000007.1, on the reverse strand, counting down.
GCCACCTGCGCCACCGCCACCAAAGCTTCCACCGCCAAAACCTCCAAAGCCTCCCCCACCGCTTCCGCCGCCGCCACCACTAAAGCCGCCGCCGCTAAAAGTTCCACCAAATGGAATGCCACCTAAAAATGGTCCACCAAAGCCTCTGTTTCTTCTGCCACCGCCGCCTTTTCCAAAGAAGGAAATTAGGATAATGATAACTATAATGATGAGTACTAAAGGAAAATCATTCTTACCCTTTGACTTCTTTTTAGCGTCTGCTTTGTATTCTCCAGCCGCCGCTTTCATTAAATCATCAGTGGCTTCGTCAAATCCTTGGAAAAAAGCTTTTGCTTTAAAAGCTGGTTTTATGCGCGTTTCAATAATACGCCTAGCAATAGCATCAGGTATGGCACCTTCTAAACCATAGCCAACTTGAATTCTAATTTTGCGCTCTTGTAGGGCAATAAAAATCAGAACCCCGTTTCTTTTTTCTTTAGTACCAATGGCCCACTCATCCGCTATTCGATGGCTATATTCAAAATCGTCTTCGCCTTCTAAGGAGTTTTCTATGACAATTGCAAATTGGTTGGAAGTACTGTCTTCGTAAAGCAATAACTTTCTTTCTAATTGATTGATTTCTTCACTGTTTAAAACACCAGCAAAATCGTATACCAACCTTGGGGGATTGCTTTGCTTAGGAATTTCCTTTGCATTAATAAACAAAGGAACCAACAAGAACCAAAAAAATAGTTTATGCATCTGGTTTCCCTCCAAACGAAATCTCGTTGCTAAGTTCATTGGTATCGTCTTTTTGGTAAGGAAAATTTACTTTTAATTTCTCACCAACTTTTTCAATAGCTCGAACCAAACCTTCTGTGTACTCAGATTTTACAAAGTGTGATTTCATGAGGTCTTTTTCTGCCTGCCAAAAGCTGTCATGTACAATGTCATGAATGCCTTTATCTCCAACTATGGCAAACTTTTTATCGAGTAAGGCTACATATATGAGCACCCCATTTTGTTGTTCCGTTTCATTCATTTTTAAAGAGAAGAACATCTCCTTGGCGCGGTCAATTGGGTCGCCCGGACAATGTTCTTCAATGTGAACGCGAATCTCGCCAGAGGTTGCTAATTCTGCCTGATGAATGGCCTCAACAATTTGGTTTTGTTCAGTAACACTAAAAAAATTCTTAGACATTCTAGTTATTCAAATTTTACTTCAGGAGCTTTCTCAGCGCCTTTATCAGCTTCAAAATAACCTTTTTTGTCAAAGCCTAACATTCCAGCAAATAACACTTGCGGAAATGTGCGGATGTAAGTATTGTATGCTTTGGCCTCATTATTAAAATCTCCTCGCGCTACTGTAATGCGATTTTGAGTACTTTCTAATTGGGATTGCAATTCTTTGAAACTTTCAGTAGCACGCAACTGCGGGTAGTTTTCAGTAATCATCATCAAACGGCCCAGCGCTTGTGATAACTCTCCTTGAGAAGCTTGAAACTTGCCAATTTGTTCTGGAGATAAATTTGAAGCGTCAACTTTAATTGAAGTAGCTTTTGACCTAGCCTCAATCACATCTGTCAGGGTCTTCTGCTCAAAATTGGCAACTCCCTTTACAGTACTCACCAAATTTGGAATTAGGTCTGCCTGTCTTTGGTATTGATTTTCTACATTCGACCAAGCACCCGAAACGGATTCTTGCTTAGTTACCATGTTATTGTAGCTGCCGCAGCCGCTCATAAACAATAACACAATTGCCGCACCAATGGCTAATAGGATAATGGTTCCTCTGTTCATTTTAGTAATATTTACTCTTGGCAAGTTACAAATTATTAACCAAAACACCTTAAACCTGACAAATTGTACGCAAACTTGTATAAGCGGTAAAAATTCACAGATATTGCAGCCGAAAGTTTTACGACATGAGTTACAAGGCAGATTGTTTACATTTTAAAGGTCATATTCCCTGCAAACCACATAAGCAGCATGGGTATCATTGCGATAATTGTGTGGCCTACACGCAGGTTTCGAAAAGAATTCTCATTATCAAATTGGGCGCAATTGGCGATGTTATACGCACTACTCCTTTGGTATTAAAGTTTAAAGCACTCTACCCAAATTGCAAAATAACTTGGTTAACTTGGACACCAGACATTCTGCCTTCATCGCAAATTGATGAGATTCTGAAATGGGATTATAATAGCATTCTTTACACACAACACAGTTCTTGGGATATTGCCATTAATCTTGACAAAGAAAAAGAAGCTGGTGCCTTGTTGAAAGTGCTTGATGCCAAAGAAAAATATGGCTTTGTGCTAAAAGACAATGAGATTCAACCCATCAATGCCTTGGCTCAACATAAGTTTGATACTGGCATGTTTGACGATGTGAGCAAGGCCAATACCAAAAGCTATTTGCAAGAGATTTTTGAGATATGTGGGTTTGAACACAAAGGTGAGCCCTATTTAATGGATACCCATGACGAAAAAGGGTATCAGTGGGATTTACCAAAAGATAAAAAAATAATTGGCTTAAACACAGGTTGTGGCGGCCGTTGGACCACCCGCTTATGGACCATAGACAAGTGGGTTGAATTGGTAGGACAATTAAAGCAGCAACATCCCGATGCACATATTTTATTGCTGGGAGGAGAAGCAGAAGATGCCCGTAACAAAGAGATTCAGGCCCGCTCTGGTGCGCATTACTTAGGCTACTTTAGCTTGTTTGAATTTATCAACCTAGTAAATCAGTGTCATTTGGTAATCACACAAGTTACCATGGGCATGCACATCACTTTGGCCTTAGGAAAGAAGATTATTTTGATGAATAATATTTTCAATCCAAACGAATTTGATTTGTTTGGCAAAGGAGAAATTGTAATGCCAGACAAAGCCTGTAAATGTTTTTATAGAGGCAGCTGTTTAGATGGAACCTCGTGTATGGAACAATTGCCAGCGGCAAAAATTGCAGCAGCGGTAGAAAGGCATTTTTAAACGATTGGCCGCTAGCAATTGACCTCTAGTAGCTGCTAAGAACATTTTCTTACAACAACTGGGTAGTATGCTTTTTGGTATCTACTTTCTCAATTACCTTCTCAATTTTGCCTTTTTCATCTATCACAAATGTGGTGCGTAAAATGCCCATGTATTTTTTGCCATACATGCTTTTCTCACCCCAAGTGCCGTAGGCTATTGCAACCGCATTGTCTGTATCTGCCAACAATGAAAAGGGTAACTCGTGCTTGTCTATAAACTTTTGGTGTTTGGCTTCGGCATCTGGACTAACACCTAAAATCTCATAACCCTGACTTTGAAAAGATTGATAGTTATCTCTTAAATCACAAGCCTCTGCAGTACAACCTGGGGTATCATCTTTTGGATAAAAATACAATACTAGTTTCTTTCCTTTATAATCTGCCAATGATACGGTTTCACCTTTTTCGTTTTTAGCTTTAAATGCTGGTGCTTTATCACCAACTTGTAATGTAATTGCCATAATATTTTGAATTTATTTATTTAACTCTTAATGCCCTATTTTGGTTTTGGTTCGAACCTAAAAAAATGGGATAGAAAAAATTTTCTCTGTTGAGTTTCCTTTGTAATCTGTAACAATAACCCTTACATCATAACAAAGTTCATCGCATGTTTGTACCCGCAATTGCTCAAAGTAGGCCTTGCGCTTCTCATAAACTTTGTCGAACCGATAGGTTAACAAATTATTCTTTGCATCAAAATCCAATAAAATCCATTCGCCATTTAAGTATGCATTGAAAGTACTTATCCCACTTAGGTTATCTTTGGTTATAAAATTCCAAGTTAGGGTATCGGTTTGATCCGAAGGCGTATTGATGAGCACCTGTTGCAAGCTAGGTGGAGTTGTATCTGCCAAAATAGTATAATACCCAAAGTTAGCAGCCTTACCCCTCACCCAGCCGTCTTCAAATTTACCGCCCATTGCCCTAAAATTCTCTGGTTTTTCTGGCGCATACCCCAATAACAATTTGCTTTGCAATGTAGTTGCAACTGGATCTGATTTTATGCCAATATCTATGCTTTTATGCAATGGTGTTTTGTTATGATGAAATTGGTAAATATTTGCCAAGGTATATGGCTTAGGATCCAACATTTGTCCATCATAAAAAATGGTATCATAAATGTCATTTGGTTCAACCCGAGCCTGAAAACCTAACATACTAACCTTATTACTTTGCAGAGGCAACAATTGCCTTTTAATGGCAATATTGTCTTTATATTTTAGCAATTCTGGTTGATTTGGATTAGCTGCAATTACCCTAAATGGAAACACATACAAGCTATAATTTCCATTTACATCCCAAACCTTAATTGTCCAATTGCTGGTATCGCCAAACTTTAATTCACATTTCCCCTTATCAGCATTATAGGTATAGGAAGAAAAAAAATTACCATCGTCAACAAAACATTTTTGTATGCGCTTATCGGCTAATTTATAATAAGGATAATCTATGTGTGTATTGATGTATTTGCCTTCATCAAAAGCAAAGGTATTTAGGGTATGCTTAAACACTTCCTTTTGTTGAAAGCTTAACGCATAAGCATACACATGTTTGGCGTCTTTTGTATTGTGAATAAAGTCAAACGCTTCAATGCCTACACCATAGGTATTGGCGGGTAAAACTAAGGTATCTTTATACACCCATGCCGAATCATTTTGGACAAATTGCTTAGGACCAAGTACCAATTTCTTGTGCAACAACAAACCATCGGCCACAAAATTATATAGGTGTAATTGGTTAATTTGTGGCTTCAAAGTATCAAAAGGCAAAACGCCAAAGAAGGCAGGATTGATGATTTTTTCCGTCTTCGCATCTCTAATTTCATAATGCACATGCGGACCAGTGCTACTGCCGCTGTTGCCAGAAAAACCAAGTGTATCACCCTTTTTGAGCCAAAGTGTTTTCTTGTCAAAAATCAAATCAAACTCAAAGCTTTGGTTTTGGTATTGATGGTTAAGAATATAGGCAGCCAAGGCCCCATGAAACTTTTGCAAATGCCCATAAACCGTTGTATACCCATTGGGATGGGTGAGGTAAACGGCTTTGCCATATCCATTTCTTTGTATTTTTATTCGGCTTACATAAGCATCTGCAGCGGCATACACAACTAAGCCTTCTCTGCCATTGGTGCGTAAATCTGAGCCGCTATGAAAATGATTGTCTCTTAAAGAGCCAAAGGGTGAAACCAAATTAACTGAAGAGTCAAGTGGATACCGAAAGTAATTTTGAGGATACTTTGTTGGGTCAAACTTTAACTGTTGGGCAAATAGGTTCAAACCGAACCCAAATAAAGAAAAAACTACTAAAACAATGTGCCTACAAAAATACATTACTTTACTTCGCAAGTTAAGGCAAGCTCATTTTCTAAATAGGCCTCTAAGGTATCTCCAATGGTAACAGGACCAACCCCTGCGGGTGTACCTGTATAAATTAAATCGCCTACTTTTAAGGTAAAATAAGACGACACAAAAGCGATAATTTTCTCAAAAGAAAAAATCATGTCTTTGCTATTTCCTTGTTGTACCCATACCTTATTTTTTTGCAAGCCGAAAGTAATATCCTGCAAGCTTTCTCTTTGCGAAATATCTATAAAATTACCCAGTGGTGCGGCACCGTCAAAACCCTTAGCCAAATCCCAAGGCAGGCCTTTGGCTTTGAGTTTTGCTTGCACATCGCGGGCAGTAAAATCTATCCCCATGCCTATTTCTGAGAAATAATTACGGGCAAATTTCTCTTGAATATTCTTACCTACCTTGTTAATTTTAATCACCAATTCAACTTCATGGTGCACGTCTGAGCTAAAATCGGGCAAGTAAAAAGGTTCTCCATTCTTGAGTAAAGCTGTATCAGGTTTAGTGAAAACCACTGGATCTTCTGGCACAGCGTTGCCTAGTTCTTTTGCGTGTTCGCTATAGTTTCTTCCAATACAAAATATCTTCATACTAATTGGCTAGTTGTTGTTTCACAAAGGTCATTAATTCTTTGATATAAGCGGCAGAGAAATCAAATTTTACTCCGGCAGTTTCATATATTTCTCCAATGGTTTTGGTATACCCTAGCGCAAGGGCGTCTTTGTATTGCTGCACCGCCTTACTTGGATTTTCAAGGTAATTTTTCCAAACAGAAAGGGCACCTAATTGGGCCATTCCATATTCAATATAATAGAAAGGCACTTCAAACAAATGCAATTGTTTTTGCCATGCATAAGCGCGATACATTTCACATCCATCCCAATTTACCATGCCAGTGCCAAACTCATCACTTAATTGCAACCAATAGGCTTTACGTTCTGCTGCGGTTTGAGTTGGGTGCGTATATATCCAATGTTGAAACTTATCAATGGTAGCAATCCAAGGCAATATTTTAATAATGCCTTCAAGGTGTTCTTCTTTAGCGCGTTTAAAATCTTGTGGGTTAGGATAAAATTCATCTTGACCGCTATAGCTAATCAACTCCATGCTCATAGAGGCCAATTCGGCCACTTCGCTAGGGCAACTTTTGAAGGCTGCCAATTCGAGGTCTTTGCTCAAGAAAGAGTGCACGGCATGGCCGCCCTCATGCACCATGGTTTCTACATCGCGGGTGCTGCTGGCGGCATTCATAAAGATAAAAGGCACACCTGTTTCTGCCATGGGGTAATTGTATCCACCTGGGGCTTTTCCTTTTCTGCTTTCAAGGTCTAGACGCTCCATATTGTCCATGGTTTCAATGCACCAAGCAAAATATTCATCTACTTTTCTAAAGCATCTAACAGTTTTTTCAAGCAAATCGGCTCCACTTGTAAAGGGCTCTAATGCTGGACGGTTTTGTGTATCTACTTCTAAATCCCAAGGCTTTAGTTCATGCCCTAGTTCTGCTTTTCTTTTTTCGTTAAATGCCTTCACCAAAGGCATTACCTCAGTCTGTATGGCTTCATGAAAATTAAAACAATCTTGTGGGGTATAGTCAAACCTACCCATGGCAGCAAACATAAAATCGCGGTAATTGTCGAAGCCCGCATTAACAGCCACTTGGTGACGAAGGGCAATTAGTTTATCGAAAAGTTCATCTAATTCATCGGCTTTGCCTAAACGCTTTTCTCCTATTAACTTAAAGGCATCCTCGCGCACTGCCCTATCTGGATTTTTAAGGTAATTGGCTGCTTGTTGCAAGGTTAATTCTTTGCCCTCAATTTCTACACTTAAGCTCCCAATAACAGTTCCATACTTTTGAGATTCTGCTGCAATTTGAGCAAACAAAGGCACATTGGCTTCGCGGTAGATTTCAATCTCCTTTTCAATGCCACGTAGGTATATAAAATATTTGTCTTTGTTTAGGTCTTTTAAAAATTCACGAGCCATTAACTTCTTGTTAAGGGCATCAGAATAAGGTGCAATTTTGGGTTCTATTTCTTCCACGAAAAACAAGTAGGCTTGTTCTAAGTCTTTGTTGGTGGTATCGCAAGTCATGCGCACATAGCGCCACGCGAGGTCTTCACTTAAAAAAGCATCCAGCTCACTTCTATCTTTAAGCCAATCTTCAAGGGCTTCTACGGATTGCAGATTTCTAGTAGATAAATCTTCAAAGTAAGGAGCCATTACATTCCAATCTGTAACCTTAATTTTGTTAGGTAAGAACCTACGTTTTACTATTGTAATCATACTAATTTAGTTTTTGGCAAAAGATTGCCTGCGTTGTGGAGCGAAGTAAGAATATGTTTCTAGAAAATCATAGAACAAAGCGCAGTTTCCATTAAGTTGTTCATAAGTATCTGTATTTATTTTACGCGACTTTAACATTTGTAGGATTTGCTTATCATTATAAAAGGATTTTTCTGACATATTAATTCCTTTAAGCGCTTGGCCTATCAAGGCCGATAACTTAACATCTTGGGTACAATTAAGTGCCTCTTTATAGTAATACATGGCTCTGTAAGGGGTAAAATAATCTGAACCAAAGGATGGTCTTTGGGTATCATATTCTGTTTCACACGACCAATAATTGCTTTGGGCAATCCAATATTTTCCATCGTATGACATACTAAAATAAGCATTGCCAATTAGATAAAGCACCTTGGCTTTTTCTTCTCCCTTTAATCTTGGCAATTGACTTTGCAAATGATACAATTGCTGCAAAAAACTCAACTTTGTATACTTTATTCCAACTTCATTCATGGCGGCATGGCCATTCCACGGGCTCACCACAAAGGGATCATCCTTGGCAAACAATTTATACGTTTCGTTTTGCCAATAGCTTGGTTCAACCCGAGATAAAACATTTATGGCTGCTTTGATTTTGTTTTGTTGCACCAACTTCATGCTTAGGATATCTCTTACACGGTTGGGGTTCCATTTACAAATACTTAATTCATAATTTTCGCTGAGCATGTCCTCTTGATAATAGCAATAAATATCGCCACATAGGTATTTCTCAAAATCAGTTTTTTGATTCTTTTCAAGGATTTCTATCACCTTGTAAAGTGCTTCAGGAGTGCCCTTTTCAAACAACTGAATATAAACATTTCCTTTGCCTATGTATGGATGATAGGCATAGCCTTTCTCGGTTTTTCCAAACAGCATTAAACCTTCAGCAGCTGCGTTTCGTTTAAGAAATTCTTGGGCGGCAAATGAAATAAGCTGGTACCTTATGCTTTTTAATTCGTAGTTATTGGCTTCTTCTTTTTGTATGGTTTGAACCAATTGTAGAAAGGTGTTTTTGATTTCATCATTCACAGAACTGGTTTGGCTAAGTGCCAACATAAAACGGGTGAGCTGGTATTGTAATTTAGCTTCGTTGCTTAAGGTTTCGGGTTGAACCAAACTCAATTGCTGTTGCACTTGCGTAAGGTCTTTGAGCATAAAATGAACATAGGCCAAACACAAATGATAAAAAGAAGCATTGGCAGCATTAAGGTTTACTTGTTTTTGTAATACTTGAAGGCATTCCTTTGCATATGTTTTATCTTTTAGTAATTGTTTTGTTAAGCTAATTTGGTTTTGTTCATCTTGGTACCATAAATCATTACTTCTGGTGCTACCAAATTCTGAGTATTGCGGACCTAGTATCCAATCTTCCAATTTATTAATTTCTCTAATCCACAAAAAAGGCAGAAACGCATTGTGTGGATCCATAATTTGCAAGTGGCGCAAATAGGTTAAGCAAGGGCTTGGATTATGAATGGCTTCCATTACCTCCACCATTCCCTGCTCTTGGTTATTTTCTGCTAAAGAAATGGCCTCTTGGTAATGTTGTTTTTGAACATACAATTGAACACACCTATATCTTTTAGAAGGCGCATACTTAAATACTTGGGCTAGTTTAAAATTCTTTAGTGCACCAGTATTACTCATGGCTTCATACATCAAGGCATCATAATACATCCAGTCTTTGGAACCATTGGCAAATGCAGAATTAAACACATTGGCCATGGTAATAGAATCTAAAGCATAATAGGCCAAACGCACCAACTGATAACCATACCTACGTTTAAGAAACGGATCTGAACATTGCTCATAAAGTTTTAAACCTTGATTCACAATTGCCGTATTGGCCTTGGGAAAATCTTCTTGTTGCATCTCCCAGTAAGAAGGAATTCTGTATAAAGGTACGACCTTTCCATTGATAATATTTGGGCAATCGGGGCAATCATCCCAAACTGGTTTAGGGTTGATATTTGCTTCCGATAATTTAGCAAATACTAAATAGGTTAATAACTCATGATGGTTGGTTGAATAATTTAAAAAGTCGTTGTTCTTTAACCAAACGGCTTCTGATTCAAAATAGGTGGCAGGATCTAATTCATACAAAAACATACTGATGGACTCTTTAGATACTTTACCCTGGGTATATGCAAACCATTGGTTGATATTCTCTTCAAAGATTTCTTTATGGGATTGCACATCGGGATTAGGCTCAACCATTCTAGTATATTTATCTAAGCCTTCATAATATAATTCGGAGGTATAAAAAAACGGAAACGAACCCGGCAATTGGCTTAGATTGGGATTAAACATCCAAAAGCGGTATTCTTCGTCTAAAATAAAAAATGCACAACTATTGGTTTGTTGTGGTGGCAAAAAAATGAGCACACTAAGGAGTAAGTATAAATATTTTCTCGATGTCATGGCTTGAAATTTTACTGAGTTCATTCATGTCTAAATCAAAAATAGCCAATGTGCTTTGTGGGTTCATTCCGGCACGTTTGGCAAGGCTTGCAGCTTGTTGCATTTCTAGGGCTCCAGCGCTTTCTACTTTTAAAACATCTCCTGCATGTAAATAAATAGATTGACGATTAACATAAGCCTCAAAGGATTCTTTAACCTTAAAAGTATTGTTTCCTAATGCTTGCAACTTATTAGTTTCAAGGAGATTGGTTTGAACCAAATCGCCTGAAAAAATTCTATTAAACTGACGGTAGCGATAAAGGATGGTCCAGCTAAAAGCCGGCACCGCATAATCTAATGGTAAGGGATATTTGTTCCATCTACTGATGTATTTTGAAGCTTCGTTATAATCAAAAATTGCATTGAGCTGATGAGGGTTTGCCGCATTGGAAATATTATATAACATGAGCATGCCTTTGTCTACAGGAGGAACGCCTAACTTTTCATGATACTTGTAAGGATACAATCTAATAGTAGCAGAAAAAACATGCCTTGGCAATAGTTTTTTCATTGCACGCAAAAGTTTAAAATATTTGTCTTTGGTAGTTTCTGTCCAATCGCAATCAATCTGAATTTCTTTTACCTCCTTTTGTGTGTAGGATTGAATCCTTAAGGCCTTTCTTAAAAACAATTGGGCATAATAGGTAATTTGGTCGTCACCTAAATTTTTAAGTACCGCATTGGTTATATAGACAACTGGGATGTAAGTAATAGAATCTGGCATGTCTCCCCTGTAATATTCTATTAGCGTTTCGCTTACAGGATAGATTCCATAGGCAAGGTTATAATCCACATCCAACATTTTCACATAGAGTTTCTTTATTTGGTGTTGATCCAAAAAGCTATCGCGCTCCTCATTGCCATAGGAGTTTCTTTCGAATATTGTTTTCCAATGGTAGGCCGCACGCTGCATACTCGTTGATTTATGTCTTCCCATTTGAAATAGGGCAAACAGCATAAGTAGGAAAGCCAATAATGCAAAAAATTGAAAGGATTTTGAAGGCATTTGTTTTTTACTAGAATTACTAGGTAAAAGTAAGGATTTTGAATGAATAGCTGCAAATTACATCATTAGGATTATGATGAACCAAAAACACTTTTTAAATGCAGCCTTTGTAACAAAAAGATTGTCTAAACTTAACATGAGGATTTTGCTTATATTAATCATTCTTAGTTCAAACTGTGCTTTGGCGCAGAACCAAAACAATACTTGGTATTTTGGAACCCATTTAGGCATGAGTTTTACCAGCACAAGTATGAGTCCAATTCCAGACAAAGCCAGTCCAATGTATTCTGTATTGGGGGCTTCGGTTATGTCTGATAAAACTACGGGAGCCTTGCTTTTATTTACGGATGGAAGACAAATTTGGGATAGAAATAAAGCATTGATGCCTAACGGTGAATTATATCCAGGCACGGGAAGTGATCAAAGTCCTACCATTTTGATTTTTGAAACCACACCTAAAAAGTATTTTGTTTTTTATTGCGATCAAACCGATAATATATTCTATGCCTTAGTAGATTTAAACCTAAACAATGGAAATGGGGATGTAGTTTATAAAAAGCGACTTTTAGCCTCCCAAATGGACTTACAATTTACCGCTGTAAAAATGCATAATAATGGTGGGCATTGGTTAATCACCCATAAAAAAGGGACTAACGAATTCAATTCTTTTGCTGTTATTAATGAACAGGTAAGCTCGATACCTGTTGTTTCTTATGCAGGCACGGCTACTTTCCCAAATACACAATACAGTTATGGTAAGATGATTACTGAAGGCTCAGGCAAAAGATTGGCTTATTTGTTCTTTGATTCTGATATAAATGCTAGCACGGGCTGCGTAATACAAGAATTTTTAATTGATAAAAGATGCGGAACAATTTCACTTAATAAAAATGTAAATTTAGGTTCAAGCGCCACCTATGATAAAATGGGCGCTATTTGTTATGATCCAACTGGAAAGTTTTTGTATTTTTCCTCTTATAGAAGCGACGAAAGATTCTCTCTTGTACAATTTGATATGAAAAGTAATGCCAGCGACAATGGTAGAATACTCCTTTCGAACTCATATGAAAGCATAGGTGATATTCAATTAGGCCCCAATGGGAAAATTTATGCAGCCAGTTCTGAAAATAGAACCTTTACTTCCAAAATATCTGTAATCAACTCCCCTTCTATAGCTGGCACAAACTGTAACTTCTCATTTAATACTATTGAATTAAGCAGAAATCCCTTTTTAGGGAGTATTGGCACTGAAAGATTCCCTACTTTTATTTCAGATATATCTGAATCCGCTCCCAATTCAAAAAAACCTGAACTTAAGCTAACGGCTAATTGTGCGCTATCTGAATCCAGTTTTGAAATAAAAAGCCCTTCAGATTTAATTTACGACTCATTGGAATGGGATTTTGGGGATGGAAGCAAAGCAAAAACAATTGCAGCAAAACATATTTACAATGCTGCAGGTAAATACATCGTTCGTTTCAGTTGGTTTGTTTGTAACAACAAATTCATCCTTACCGATACTGTAAAAATTATAGAAAAACTAAATTTAAACCTTGGTATTGATACCACCTTGTGCAGTGGTGACACTTTTATGTTAACAGGCCCACCAAATTCACAGACATACCTTTGGAATAATGGAGATTCTACCCAATTTATTTTGGTAACTAAACCTGGCAAATACAGTTTAAAAATACAGAGTGGCATTTGCAGCGCCCAAGACCAAATTGAGATAAACTATCATCCTCCGCTATTTACTGCGCTGGGGGATGAGTACTTTATTTGCGATAAAGAAAAAGAGTTGGTAAAATTAGATGCTGGAAAATTATTTAGTACCTATAAATGGACGCCTACGGGCGACACCACTCAATGGATAATAGTAGGAGAAGTTGGGGATTATTTTGTGGTTGTAAAAGATTTTAGAGGCTGCGGCGCAAAAGATAATACCAAAGTAAAAAGAGCTTGCAATGTTACTGTCTATTTTCCTACCGCTTTTACACCCAATAATGATGGATTAAATGATTACTACTCTCCAATTGGTAATGATATTATTGATTTCAGTATGCGCATATATAACCGCTGGGGGCAGGAAGTTTTTACAAGTAATAACTTAAATGGAACTTGGGATGGAAACTTTAACAATGCACCCTGCCCTACAGATACGTATTTTTACACCACCAAATACCAAGGCTATCAAAAGAAGAAGTTACTCGAATTTGAAACAAAGGGTGCTTTTACTTTATTGAGGTAGAATTAATAGGGAATAAGGAATTATCATTTTACCGAGGCACCCCAAATTATATCATCAACTATTACATATTTCTCGGTAATAAAGTACTTAATAACCCACTTCTTTTCAAATACAGCACATCTAAATTTACCGCTATCTTTAAAATATTGTCTGCAATAAGTATTTGCATATGGATATTTTCTTACTTCATCAATAAAATCAAGCAACCTCTTTGCATAATTGATCGCGGTTAATGGCATTTGGTATTCATTTATAATAAAGTCAGCTATTTCATCTAATTTATTATTTACCTTTTGTTTAATGAGTATTTCTCTCATTTATTTTTCAACTTTTCTTCTAAAGTACCAAATAAGTTTTTAGAGAATGTATTAAAGGGAATGGTATCTGATAAATCTAAATCTTCTTCGTTTATCATGTCTATACTTGTATTAGTTTTCGACAAGGTTTTTAATAGCTCAAACACGCTTTTGCCTGTTTCGGTAGAATCGTCAATTTCAACTAAATGTTTCATGAATAATTTATTAAAAACAAAAATATTCTTTTATATTAATTTGTAAAAGCTTATGTGCAAAATAAATCTCGTTTAGGGGGAGGTGGGATTTTCAGGCTTTGAAAAGGTCAAATGCTAATAGAATTTATATTTGTTGCTTTTGTTTGTCTATCCATGCAAAAACACTCAACCTCCCTCCGTCAGATTTTCAAAACATGGATAAAAGTCATTTTTTAGCCTAGCAAGCTTTTGTTTTTTTGGGTCGCTTAAACTCAAACAAAAACTCACTCAGCATGAAGACTATTATCGAACCTTTTCGCATTAAATCTGTAGAACCTATTCGCATGACCAACCGCACAGAAAGATTGGTTTTTTTAGAAAATGCGCATTACAATTTATTTGCCTTAGAATCCGAGCATGTTATCATTGATTTACTCACTGATAGCGGCACCAGCAGCATGAGCGCCAACCAATGGGCAGCCATTATGCGTGGTGACGAATCTTATGCGGGAAGCCCTTCTTACGATAAGTTTAAAAAAGCGGTTAATCATTTAATGCCTTTTACGCACATCATCCCAACACACCAAGGCCGTGCGGCTGAAAAAATCCTCTTTACGATCATAGGTGGCAAAGGGAAATACATCCTCAACAATACACACTTCGATACCACTCGTGCCAACATAGAATATACCGGAGCCACAGCAGTTGACTTGGTAATTGAAGAAGGAAAAAACCCTTCCTTGTATCATCCTTTCAAAGGCAATATGGACATTGCCAAACTAGAGGCCTTCATCAAAGAAAAAGGGGTAGAAAACATTCCAATGGTAATGTTAACCATTACTAATAATTCGGGAGGCGGACAACCTGTTTCTATGCAGAACATTCAAGAAACAAAATACATCTGCATGAAGTATGGTATTCCTTTGTTTATTGATGCCTGTAGGTTTGCAGAGAATGCTTGGTTCATCAAAATGCGTGAGCCGGGTTATGCCGAAGTACCTGTAGAAACTATTGTGCAAGAAATGTTTTCGTATGCCGATGGTTGTACCATGAGCGCTAAAAAAGATGCCTTGGTAAACATTGGGGGTTGGTTGGCCATGAACGATTCTACTTGGGCCGAAGCCGCTAGAAACTTGTTAATTTTAACAGAGGGCTTCCCTACCTATGGCGGTTTAGCGGGCAGAGATTTAGAAGCCATGGCAGTTGGTTTAGAAGAGGTGGTGCAAGAAGATTACCTGCATTACCGCATTAGTTCTACGCAATATTTGGGCGAACATTTAACCAAGGCTGGTATTCCAATTGTTACACCAGCAGGCGGCCACGCCATTTATATCGACGCCAGAAACATGTTGCCCCATATTGAACCCTTAAAATACCCTGGACAATCCTTGGCCATTGAAATGTATTTGCATGCTGGCATTAGGGCTTGCGAAATTGGCACTGTTATGTTTGGTGCACAGGCGGATGGAACAGAAAAAGCAGCACCTATGGATTTGGTTCGACTTGCCATTCCAAGAAGGGTTTACACACAAAGCCATATCGATTATGTAATTGAAGCCCTTACAGAAATCAATGCAAACAAAGCGCAATTAAGCGGTTATCAAATCAGTTGGCAGCCAAAGCAATTAAGGCATTTTAGCGCTCGGTTTGAACCTATAAAGAATGAAGCAAAAAGGAAGGAAGCTTTTAAGAACGCCTTTGTAGAAACGGAGAAATAAGGGACTCTTTTTAAGGTCAGTTGTTTCGTCTATCCTATTATTCAACATTTACTTGCGTTAGTTTTCGACGAAACACTTTACCTGTTGCTAGGCAAAGTAATTTTTAGTCCGTATTCCTTTTCTAAAAGCGCAATTTCATATCCATATCCCTTACCGTGAACGAATTCTGTGGGGATTTCACCCGCTTCAAATGTTTCAATAGCTTTTTTATAATCACTTAAAATTTTGTCCGGTTTTCGAATTAAAAAATCAGATAAGTACTTTTCTGCAATACGCTTTTGATCTAGCATAAGCAGGTATTGAACAGTTGTCATAGGATTGTTCAACTCAAAGTTATCCTTTTCAATTTGTGCTACAATTAATTCAGGATTTTGTAAGTCGTTAAAAATGTGTATTAATCTTTCTTTGACTGTATTCGTAAGGGTAGAAACTGCGTTCTCAAACTCTTTTTTGTTAGCTAAATTCCAAACTAAACTTCCTTCTCCACCGTCTATTAAAGTTCCAATATCTCTGCCAATCATGATTTCATTCCAATAGGTCAATAGTGGGTTGTTTATTGAGAATTTTTTCAAGTCATTAGATTCAATATAGAAGAAAGCAGATAACTCAATAAATTGTCCTGCTACATTATCTCTGTTTGAAGAAAAACTAACAATCAGCGTATACTTTTTATCAGTACTATTTAGTTTTAATTTGTGTTGTCGTTGGAAAAATTGAAATCCAATTGTCGTTAGTTCGTCTGCAATCAATTGACAAGCTTGGTTAAATACTGCTCGAGGTTTTTCCACTTCTGAATTATTCAGGTGCCTTTTAGCAGCTCGTTCTTTGTTGCTAAAAATATGTTCTGTAAATTCTTCAATATTCTTGATCCATTTCATTGTCTTGCTGCTGTTGTTGTTTCAATAAATATTACACTATCGAATTTGTCAATTAGATTATTCTTAAAATTATTCTTTTTTACACTGTATTCCTTTTTCTTTGGGTCGTACAAAAGGTCTATTGTTATCATTTCTTTATTTTTAGAAAAGAATTTTTGCAATGTCGATGTTTCATTAATCTGGTTTAGGTTAATAAAAAAGTGCTTAGCTCCACATTTGATAAAAGCACTTTCGTAAGAATCCAATTTGTCTAAAGGTATCTCCAAAGAATCTCCTCGTTTAATATTTCTATTGTAAAACCCTATTCGCCCCTTAGCTGTCAAAAGACCTATTGTATAATAATCATTACCGAACTTTTTACTTAGATGCTCACCCATTGTTTGCCAAATTTTGATGTTTCCATTTTTTGTGATATGCTCGTTATGCGCCCAAATCAATGTTTTAACGGATTGGCCTTTATAGGTATTAATTATGTTGTCAGCCATATACTTGTCACGAAAGTTTGCCTTTTGGTATGGATCAACAATCTTTAGGTAATTAATTGAAGTGGTCATTGAATTAATTAATCCAATTAAACTCGTCTTCACAGTGTCATTCTGAAGATTAGCAAATTCTATTAATTCTATAGCTAATTTATTCAAGTAGTTTAGGTCAACTTGCGTAATTGTTTTCCACGCAATAAGGGTGTCTAAAAGGGCAGCAGCGGGACAATTAAGCTTTACTAGCTCTATCTTTAGTCTTGTAAGTGTTGGTTTAGTAAACTGCATGTCGAAACCATATATTGAGACTTTATGAAGTTCAGGTTTGTCTGAGTTATATTGTTTTAACCATTCTAGGATGTCTTTCATTTCCTCCGTCATCCAGGCAGATATACCCATACTGTAAACAGCATCTCCTGCTGTGCCAACTCCTTCTCGTATGAATTTATTCGCATCTATGGTTCCAGCATAGTCAGATTCTATTCCTATTGTCCTATAGTTTAACTTCGTCACACAGTATTCAATTATTTGAAACTTGGTTGTAAAGAATTCATGTGTTCCATGAGAATTCTCACCAAATGCAAGGATATTATTGTTTAACAATGTTGAATCGAGAAAAGCGTACTGCTCGCAATTATCTTCAATGTTTAGTTTTATTGAAGTCTTTTCTAGTTCAGCGCAAAAGTCTATTTGTGCAGATACATATTCTGAGGCTATAAAGATTAGAAGTAAGGTCGCTAAAACTTTGTGTTTCATATGTTCTTTTAAAATGGCCATAACATGTGGCAGCTGCAAGAAGTTGGAGTCTTTCACCACGAATATAGTTGCGAAGAACCAAACTTTCAATAACTAAAAATGTGTTAGCGTTTTGCTTTATCACCAATTTCTTGCAGACCCTTTGAGCTGTTTGGTGTTTTCTAGCGCGTTAAAGACCGTATTTTTGAAGCCAATTAAGTGAGTATTCTGCAATCTCTTTCCAACCGCTGTCTACTATAAGTGAATGTCCGCGACATTCAAATAGTTTAAAGTCAGAAATTACAGAACTGTTATACTTTTTTATTGACGCTTTTCCGAAAATTGGTGGGGCTTGATTGTCTTTCTCACCTCCAGTAATAAGCAAAGGTCCACGCGTAGTATTTTTTGTATTTACGCTTGTTTGTGAACCTGAAAAACTGGCTATTGCTGCCTGAAAAAGCGGTCTGCAAGGCGCAGGAATCGTCCAAAGGTTGTAAAGGTCTTTTGCCTCACTTTCAGAAACTGCATTGGCAAAGCCATAACGAAATTGTTTGTAAGTAAGTGATTTTGCTTTTTTAATATTCAGTGGATTACCAATAAATGAAAATGAAGCTTTTAATACCGAAATAGGTAATTGCGATACCCCTTTCATTGGTGCAGGGTTTATGGCAATACAAGCACTTGCCAAACCACGGCTTAATAAAATTTGAGCAATTAAACCCCCGAACGAATGTCCAATAACAATTGGCGGTTCGGGAAGCGTTGCAATTATTTTCGCATAACTTTCAACAATTTCTTCTACACCTCGGTTTGCAATAGATTGCGAATTTGCGCGACATTCAGCAACTGTTAAAGAGTCACCTGGCCATCCTGGATTTAGTGTTTGGTAGCCTTGTTCGTTAAAAAAGTCCATCCATTGCTGCCAAGAAGATGCATGCATCCATAATCCATGAATAAATACAATGGTTTTTGATTTTGTCATTTTTTCGTTGTTTAAATTTTGTGAAAAAGAATTTGTTTGTAGGGTCAAGCAAAACAAAATTGAGCATAGAATTTTACTTATAGTTTTCATTCAGCAAAAGTCTAATTTCCTTTTCAGCTAAATTTTAACCCAAGTTAAAATCGTATCACTTGCCAGAAATTCTTTTTCTAATTCTACTTAAAGAAGGACCTTGAATTCCCAAATAGGATGAAATATGATAGAGCGGAATATTATTGAAAATGTCTGGATGGTTTTTTAGTAAATCCAAATACCGCTCTTCGGGAGTTTTGAAAACAAAACCTTCCATTCTTTCAAGGGTTAAATTAAATGCTTCTTGTGCCATTAAACGACCAAATCGTTCCCATTTATGAGATTGTTGGTAAAGATAAAGTAAGTCGTTAATATTAATATAAAGTATTGAAGCATCTGTCAATGCTTGGGTTTGATAGTCGCAAGGTGTTTGATTGATGAAACTTTTGAACGGAACAACGAATTGATTTTTTGAATATAAAAAAATATTCTTTTCTTCATCTGATTTTCTGTCTATTACATAAGAACGAAAAGCACCCTCGGTTATAAATCCTAAATATCTACAAATAGTATTTTGTTGGTTGAAAAAGTCGCCTTTTTTGTAAGTTTTTTTGTGCCAAAAAGAAACGGACATATTAAATTCATCCACTGTCAATTCTGCAAATTGGTTAAGCGCAAAGGCAAGAATTTCTATTTCTGTCATTCCTATTTTTGTTAGCTAGGTGTCGTTCTAAAAGGAGTGCACAATTGTTTGAATTTATACTTCTCCACCATTCATCAAATTAATACTAAACTTTGTCTAGCATCTTTCGTGAAACTTTTAAAACCAAAGCTCTCGGTATAAATCTAACAGAGTTGGCCATTATATAATTCATAATTCCGTGTATTGCAACAGTCTTCCCTTTAATCATTGATTTATAGCCATAGTCTGCAACTTGTTTAGCGGTTGGCAATTTTTTTCCTTTGAAAAGTTCGCTCTCATCCAATCCTCCAGCAGATTGAAATCCTGATTCAGTAGCACCTGGACAAAGCGCAGTTATCGTAATTCCTTTGTCACTTACTTCATTACTAACTGCTTCGGTAAAACTTAAGACATAAGCTTTCGTTGCAAAATATACTGCCATGGTTGGTCCGGACTGGAAAGCCGCGGTTGACGCAACATTCATTATTTTACCACTACCACGCTTAATCATATCCTGAAGATATAATTTTGTAAATAGTGTCAAAGTAGTAATGTTCAAATTAATCATTTGGAGTTCTTTGTTCCAGTTAGTTTCTGCAAACATTCCAAAGTCGCCAAAGCCTGCATTGTTTATTAAATAGTCAATTTGAATAGTTTGTTTATTGGTTTCTTCATATATTTCCTGTGCTGCGTTACTTGCAGAAAGGTCTTTTCCTATGGTATAAACAGCAACATTAAATTGTTTTTCTAACTCAGCTTTAATTTCATCTAATTTAGATTTGTTTCTCGCTACCAATACCAAATCACCTCCTTTTGAAGCGTGAACTCTAGCCAATTCTAATCCAATTCCGTTAGATGCTCCTGTTATCAATGCTGTATTTTTCATTTTCTATTATTTGGTTGTTTAATTATGTCGTTCTTATTTTTGAACCTATTGTCAAATAAGAAATTTATCCTAGGCAATTTAGCAGTTTGTTATCAAAGATGAGAACTACATGTAAACTTAATACAAGGCGCCAATTTTGTATAGATACTGTTTTGTGTTGTTCATTTTTTTCTTTCCACTTTTAGTCCATCATACCTAATAGAAACATACGGAAAATGAATATAGTATTTAAAATAAGGTGACTTATTTTTTTTAAATAGCTCATGTATGTAATAATCCTGGTAAGTGCGATAAAGACTCGGCCTAAGGAATAATTTTCTGTTATTTTTAGGAAAACAGGCTTCAATCACCACACTATCTCCATTATTTTTAGCTGTTGACATGATTTTATTGCAACTACATTCTTTACCTATTATCACTTCACTTTCAATTTCCTGTTTGTAAATCCTGTTTAACGAAAAATCAATACACGGAAAGGTATCAATCTTCGAATTATGGTACACAAAAATAATTGCACCGTCCTCTGCGCTGTATAACTGATAATCTAGTGTTGCATTCTTGTGATATCGTTTCATGTTACCATTTGATTGAAAATCAATTACCAAGGAGTCACCATATTTTTTTTTGTAATAGTCATACATATTTTTGTCACCATCATTAGAGGCGATAGTAACTTTATAGGTGATAGTCCCATCAAATGTACTTCTGCAGGATAGTATGAGAGAAACCATAATTATAAAAAGCAGTCTAATTTTCATAATGTCTATTCTTTAAATAAAACCTTGCGTTATGCCGTTGCAAGTTGTTTGCGATGTTCCTGTGTTTCAGCAAAAATATAGTTGCGTTGAACCGAACTTTCAGCTAACCCAAAACTGTCAAGCGGAGAATAACACCTGCTTATTGCCAATGCGTGGTTAGCTGTTCTTTGTTTTTTCTGTTTTGTTTCTTGCAATTCTAAATCCAAGGTCGTCAATTTTAAATGATAAAGGATGGCTTCTTCTTCGAGTGGTCGCCATTACACTTCGTTCTTCGTCAGCCCAACCCCCTCCCCTAAAAACTCTGTATGAGCCGTATACTGTTTCGTCATAGATGTCTGAACACCATTCCCAAACGTTGCCAAGCATATCGTAAAGTCCCCATGAATTAGGTTCCTTTTGTCCAACGCTATGCGATGTCATTAACGAGTTATCTTTATACCAAGCAATTAATTCTAATTGTTCATATCTAATTCCTGTAGTCCCTGCTTTACAAGCATATTCCCATTCCGCTTCAGTAGGCAACCGAAATCCGTCTGCTTTAATATCAAAGATTATTGTTTCATTCTCTTCTTGAATTAGATAACAAGGATTTAATCCTGTCTTGATTGATAAACTATTACAGAAAATGATAGCTTCTTTCCAGGTAACAGTCTCTACAGGATGTCTGTTACCTTTAATTGTGCTTGGGTCTTCATTTGTAATTGCAAAATAAAATTCTTGTGTTATTGGGAATTTTCCTAGTAAAAACGGATTTATCTCAACAATCCATTTTTGTTTAATTCTGTCGTCCCTCAATTCAATTTTCCCAGGTGGTATTTCTACCATTAGATTGTATGAGGTTAAGATGTCTTTTATGTTAATTTCTTCTTGTGTCACTTGATATTTTTATTGGTCAATTTTGGGTAGATGATGTTCGCGGTTCGTGTTCTTCTATCGCAGTTTAACATATTTTCCTTTCAGTGAGTTTTCCGAAACGTATTCTAAGGGTGTGTCTCCATTTGCTGTTGCAAGGCAGTGTTCTAAAAAGTCTTTTGTTAATTGTCTGTCCCAGCCCGCACAAGCAGCTGCAATGCCATAACGTGGGTCGCTGAAGCCACCTTCATTTCCAATTCTGTCTTTGTGTTGATGTAAGTCCCAGCAAAGCCTGATTAATTCTTTTATTTGGTTTTCGTCTGGTAGCATTTTGTCATAACCAAGGGGTTTTAAACAACCATTAACAACTGAAAGTCCCCCAAACTGCAAAAGTTCCAAAACGGGTGAAGCGTCACTAAGTGATTGCCTATTAAGTCTAACATAAGTTTGAGCCGCTGCATAGGTAATCATGTCATGCGGGTTGTTTGCTTTTATGATTTTGTCAATTTCGGTCAGTGCATTTTTATACTCAAGTTGTCCTAGAGCCAAAATCATTGCTACTTGCGTTTCCCAAGTCCTATTGTCTTTAGTTTCTTTTAGGTAGGCATGGTATAAATCTTCAGCAAGGTCAATTCGTTTTAACTTGCCAATTTCTTTTGCAGCACGTCTTCTATCAGCAGATTTTGGTGAGTGAAGTTTTGATTTTATTTCTTCAGTTGTCATTATAGTATGGTCCTTTATTTACTTTAATGTTAGTAATCCTGCGGTTGAATTTAGCTTGACTGATAATTCCTAAATACCCGAATCCTCTACGCTTCTTATGTTTTAAAACAAAAGTAGCTAGCAATTTCGAAGCACTAAATTAACTACCTCCTTTGTACTTAAGACAAAGCATAGCGCTTCATTTAAACACTGAACCGATAATTATTTCAGTGCTCATATAGCGTGTTTTTCTTTCTGTCTTTGCAATTTTAGTCATTCGTTATGTCTATTTCCGAAATGGTCAAATCTTGTGACCCATTCTTCCAAATGCTATTACCAAGGTCAATCAATTTCTGTTTATCACTTTCAACTACCCTTGCGAAAATGTTACAAGCATCCAGTCCTTTACCCTCACCATAATATATTCCAAAACAGTTTGCAGTCTTTGTTCTGATGGGCTTTGTCGGACCAAAAACAACTTCGCCTGGTTCGGTGTATACAGATGCGTTTTCTTGAATGATGTCAAGTTGCGGAACGTTGTCAATCCATATTTCTTGTCCAGAAACTCTTGCATGATGAAAAGTCCTTGTAAAGGGTAATATGTCAATAAACGCTTTTGAGGTCACCGGCGCAGCGTCTATATAAAATTCAAACTTTATTTCTTGATTGTCCGAAGTTGTTATTTTAAATCCTGTCATAGTTATTTCTTACTCATAAACACTCAAAGCACCCGCTCACCTTCCATTTTACAAAAAAGGTGTTTGACAGCTTTCAGCACGAATATAATTGCGGAGAAGCAAATTTTCATTAACCCCAAATATGTCTGCGGAGCTCTAAACCGAAAATACTTACAGGTGCAGTTATGGGCAATTTCTTATGGCTTCTTCAAACGCTTGTTTTAAATCTATAAATTTCTGTTGATTACATTTTGGACAAAATTCCCTTCCACCTTTTTTCATAGGAGTGATTGTTTTTAAACCGCAGTTTTTACAGTCAAAGCCCGTTTCTCTAAAGGATTGAATGCCATGGTCACAATTTGGTAAATGCTTAACTATTTTAGCATACTCAAGTATTGGATAATAAAGTGGCAAGTCCAGGTATTTTAGCTTTTTAAGTTGACCCAATGGACTTAAATTCTCAGATAGTGCATAGGTGTTTGATAATCCTAAATAAACTAAGTCATTTAAACTCGACAATGGTTCAAAGTCTTTTAGTTTTTGCTTACCAAACGTTCCACCTGAGACAATGAAACCTTTCAGATTTTCAGCGAATTCTATTCCGTCTAATTCTTTCAGATTTTTCAATTCATGTAATTCCAACCATTCTATGGATTTAATGGACTTAATAAAACTCAAATTTTCAAAATGGGTTGAATTCGATATATAGAGTCGTCTTAATTTTGTTAGCCGTTCCATTTTTTCAAAGTTCTCAATGTCACTCCACTTAATAAAAAGCGCATCGAGATTTTCTATATGACAAGCCGCTTCAAATAAATCCTGATTGACCTTACTAAAAAAACAAAGCTGCTTTAAATTTTTCAAGGATGGGAGAAACGCACACCATTCTTGGATTACCTCTTTCTTTCTTTTTGCGGGTAAGTCTAGTTGAGTGCAAGCCAAATTTAATTTCTCTGAACCATCATATTCGGAAACGTATGCAATGGTTTTTGTTGATTCATCTCCTCCAAATCTCCAATCCCATGTAATAAATTCGTAGTCCGTTTTATCAGTTTTCATTGTTTCAATTTTCGCGTTTATTTCAAAAAGTAAAATATTAGCATACGAGTCATTCTTTTATGTTGTATTGAACCAACAATTTCATGCAGGTGCCGTTAGTGATAGTTTTTTTTCTATCTAAACTGTTATGGGTTGACAGTTTATTCTCCGACTAATCTAAGAACTCCAATTTCAATTTCAGGATCAATTCTAAAATCAATTTTTCTTAAGCTTTCAAGAATTGGTTTTAATTTTGGAACCACATTTAATTGCCGAGCTTTCAACAAAGTCCCCAAGGTACCTGTAATTTCTATATTAAGATTTTTTGCCAAAATCCGTCCTCTTTTATCATCCACAATTACCAAGCAATCTTTTAGTTCCAAAGCAAGAGCAATAGCACTTGCTTCACCTAAATCAACAATTTTTTCGAATTCCAATTGTTTATTCTTGTTCTTAACCGAAATTATTTTTATCCATATTGGTAGTTTCTTGCCATATTCCTGAGAGATTTCAGGAGTAATAGTGATTTCACCATAAGTTTTATATAACAAATCTAATTCCCCAATCTTAGATAATAGTATTAGGCAACTTGTGTCGGAAATAATGACATTATGCATTTTTTAAATCATGTTCAATTTCTTCCAATGTTTCTCCAAAAATTGAAATTTTATATTTTCCCAATTCGTCCATGAACTCTTCTTTACTTAGTCCAACAAGATTTGCAGCTTGTCCTAACGACATTTTTCCAAGATCATACAATTGTGCAGCCAACATGGTTGAAATTTCTTTTTCATTTAGGTCTACATTGTCTGGCAAGTGAAGTGTCACAGTTTTCATAATTCTTCTTTTGACCAAATTTAAGATTTATTTTCTAATTGTTTTATTTTAAACTAAAACTGTTTACTCTAACTCCTAAACACCCAAAGCACCTACTTTCCCGAGGTTTGATAGGTTTGCGATGTGGGGAGGCGTTTCAGCAAAAATACAGTTGCCCTGAACCGAACTTTCAGCTACCGCAAAACTATCAAGTGGAGACCAAACCCTACCTATCGCAAATATGCTGTTGGCAGATGTTCATTTTATATTGATTAGTTTTTAGTGGTATGTTCTTTTTTATATTCATTAAATTCCTCTTGAGTCATAAAGTTGGTTCCTTGGCCTAAAACAAAATACCATTTCCCGTTATCTTTAATGTAGGTCTCAGCTCTAATAACTTTAAAATGCAAATCTCCTTCTGGCGTTGAAAAAACCACATCGGCAACTTTAGTTTTTATTGCAGTTTGACCATTGAAAATTCTGACCAATTCAGTCCCAGGAACAGTTACAACAGATTTAAAAGACATACCGTTTCTAGCAAATTTTTGAAATTCTTCTTCAAGGCCGTAAGCTATTGACCCATCAGCACCAATGCTAATAGAATTGTCATTCAAGGATAAGGAAGGGTCGAAAATATTTGAAATAGAATTTATGAATTTTCTGTCTTCAGGATAATTAATTGTGTCATACTTACCTGCTGGTGGGGCTTGACCCAATAATTTTACAGTTCCTAAAGCAATGAATATAAATATCATTGTAATTTGAGAGGCCAGGTTTCTTAGTTTCATGATATATCTGTTAAGTTTATTTGATTGAGTTATCTTTATCAATGTATTCTCTCTATTTCAACTGTTTCATTTACCAATTGATAAACTATTCTGTCATTCCCTTCTATGAATTCACTTAAGCTTTCATGGTTAAAATCTGGAACAAAGCTGAATCATTTAGCGAATCTTTCAAGTAGTTCTTTATCTTCTGATATAATTTGGCGTAAATTATTTGTAAACCTAGCCTTCTCTGTTGGTTGGTCTTGAAGTTCCTTTAAAAATTCAAGCAAATCTTGTAATACACTTTCAGAAATGTGGTCTAACACCTTTTGTATTTCCGATTTTATTTGTGTATTGGTCATTTTCAAATATAATATAAATGCAAATACAATTTTTCAAGGCTTTAAAATGAGGCATAACGCATAGGAAGCAAAATACCGAAAGCCTTCGGAATCATTTAACCACTGAACCCACTTTATTGCCTTTGCCTGTTAGCGGTTCATTTTTTTTACTTTTATGTGTCTGATGATGATTATTCTTTTCTAAAAAACCTTCTGCAATTTGTGAAACTAATAAATGATTTGAAGACCACGCTTGGTAAACTTCTTCCGCCCATTTTTTTATTAGCTCAACACATTCATTTGCTGTTGTGGCTTTGGTTATGTCATTTGCTGTCATGTTTCCTCTTTCCAATGGATTAGGAATAATTAAATTTTCATTCGGTCTGTTTGATTTGTAGTCGTTCAAATAGTTGCTCAAAAGTGGCGATTTTTTGTAGTCCCACTTTAGTTTTTTGTCCAAAATCAAATTCAGCCGTGTTAGGTGAAAATGATTACTCCAACGTCCATGAATTTCTGGATGTTGCAAAGCATGGGCGTCAACACTCAAAAATCTAAACAAGTGATTTTCCTCAACATTAAAGTCCAAAAGTTCAAGTCCATTGTTGTAGTTGTCCATACATTCAAAAATGCCTCTTTGATAGTCTGCACCGCAAAATTGACACTTTCCATTGTCGAAAAGTGTTACACCATTTTTATGCGCTTGGTCAATAAAGTCTTGCATTATTTCTATGGTATTAAATATTTGTTGTTTGTCTTCCTATAATGACCGCTAACTCATAATTACCCAAAGCACCAAATCTCCTTAGTTTTGAGTGGTTGGCAATGAACAAGCCGCTTATCAAAAATAGAGTTGCCTTGAACCAAACTTTCAGCTACCGTAAAACTGTCTTTGGTGCGCGAAACCTCGCTGTTTGGGTAGGTGCTTTTAGCAGCTGGTGTATTTGATTTGTTTCTATTATTGCTAAATTTACTCCTTTTTAAATAGCTTTTTTCTATGCTTCTTCCCCCAGTCTCGTAAGGCAGCTATAACTTCATCCAATGATTTTCCATATTCTGTCAAAGAGTATTCTAC
Source organism: Bacteroidota bacterium (assembly GCA_027488905.1). Classification (GTDB taxonomy): domain Bacteria; phylum Bacteroidota; class Bacteroidia; order UKL13-3; family UKL13-3; genus B1. Next base: position 14,977 of record JAIYAT010000007.1, on the reverse strand, counting down.
AGTTGCAGGAATTGTATCATAAACAGTACGGCTTACCAGTTCATTCATTTCTAAGTCACGCAATTCTTTTGATAGCATTTTTGGTGTTATTCCAGCTACGTCTCTTTCTAATTCCTTGAAGCGCTTGTTTCCAAAAGCCAAGGCAATTAAAATAGGTAATTTCCATTTCCCGCTTATTATTTCCAATACATCCCTAACAGGTCTTATAAATTCAGTGCATTCTCCTTTTGTGTACATATTACTTCTTTTTATTACTATACTTAACTATACTAGTATACTTTGGTATAGTAGTATATTTTGTATAGCGAAGGTAGATATTTTTGCATAATCATTAACAATAAAATTAAAACAATGAAAGTATTGGTTTATGGAGCGGCTGGCTCTCAACAATTTCCTGTCATTAAAGCACTATTAAACAAAGGTGCCCAGGTTTATGCAACTACACACACAGAAACAAACTTGCAAAAACTAAACCAAGCGGGGGCAACAGCTCTGTTAGCGGATATGTCAGATGCAAACCGATTGAAAGAAGTTTCTAAAGGAATAGATGCAATTTCCTTTTTAGCTCCTTTTTTTCTGGTAAATCCTAATGATGGTTTTACATACGCTAAGAATGCTATTGATGCTGCCATTTCAAATAATGTGAAATTATTGGTTTGGAATTCAAGTGGTTTCATCCTTCCTGTTAAAGTGGGTAATCCTGCGATGGATATTAGAATTGACATTACTAATTATTTAAAAGAAAGCGGCTTACCACACATTATTGTTCAACCCTCAGTTTATGCCGAAAATCTTTTAGGTCCTTGGACAGCTCCTTTTGTAATCAATGATAAAAAGGTAGCATACCCAACACCCGAAGAAATGCCTATAGGTTGGATTGCAACTCAAGATGTAGCTGCTTTTGTTGCAGAAGCAATCTTTAAACCTGAATTAGCTGGTGAAAGCTTTTTAGTAAGTGGAATTGAAAACCTCACAGGCAATCAATTAGCCGAAAAATTTTCAGTCGGTTTGAACCAAAAAACTTCTTACTTCCCAATGCCACCTAAAGAATTTGGTCAAATTTTAGATAGTCTTTTTGGAGCAGGTGCTGGAAAAGGTGCTGAAGAGGTATACCAACAGATAGCTGATACGAAACAATATCCTCTTATGTTTTCTCCGAATATGCCAGAAATCTTAAAAAAACTACCAGTTAAGATGACCTCCATTGAGGATTGGGTTGGTCAGCATGCACATTTTTTTAAGCAGTAAGGATTAAGGTGTCTGACTTGGCAAATTGATTATTCTGTCAAGTCAGACTTTTTTTTAGGAAGGGGCCTTTTAAACTTACCGCTAACTCCTAAATACCCAAAGCACCAAATCTTCTTCCTCTTTACATCTAATGGTAGTTGTCATTCTATACGTTTAAGTCTGCCCTTACTAATTTCAAAAACTGCTGGTTTTCTCCAAGAATCAAAGCGTCTGTAACCTGGCTCATAGTCGTTAAATTCGCTTAAAGCTTCTGTGTTTATAATCAACATTCGACTATCAATTTTATAACTAATGCCTGAGTGTCCATCAGCTGTGTCGAAGGGAATTTGAGAATAAATAATTTCCCCAGAAATTCTGTCAATGATGGCCATTTCTTGACATAATGCTCCGCAACCCCAGTCTACAATTGTGTAATGTCCTGCAAAATTTATACCTTCTTCTATGCAGCCTTCCTTAATTCTAGTAATAAAATGTTTAGCGTCAGGGTCGGTAGTAAAATCAGGTGGAGCAAGGTTTCCTTTGTAAATATTGTCAACCTTGAAATTGTCAAATTTAGATTTGAATTCAAACTTTTTGAAGATGCCAGAACTCACAATTTCCTGAATATCGCCAAGCATTAAAATTTGGTCGTCCGAGTAAAGTGTGTCGCCTTTGGTTTTTAATTTTGATTTATGTCCTTTGGCAATAAATTCAAACTTTGCATTCTTCTTTGCTTCAAAAAGGAAGTTGTAAATTTTGTAAATACTATCGCCAATTTCTTTTGGTTTTTCAATGGTAGTTTCTGCTGTTAATGAAACAGGATTACTTTGGTTCTGATTGCTTGTCTTGTTGCCACAAGAATAAAGCGCAAAAGCCAAAGTCAATATGTAAATTAGTTGTTTCACTGTAGTCTTTTAAATTGCCCTATAACTCATAAACACTCAATGTACTCAATCTCCATCCATTTTACAAAAAAGGCTGTTGGCAATTTCAAAGCACAAAGTTTCATGTAAGCGCTGAACAGCCAATTTGGATTAGGAGCTTGTAATTGTAGCGAAACTATCTATCAGGTTAATCTTTTAGTATAAATGAGTTTAAAATGGCCTCCCCAACCTCACTAAAATCTGAAAACTTGTCTTGCTCACAAGTGAATGTTAAAACATATGCCTTATCATTCTTAATCCAATAAAACTGCTCAAATTTAAGATGGAATATTCCTTGATCGCCTGTATAAATTATTCTGTGGAATTCCTCTGGTCCATTATTCACTCGCTTACTTTCAATAATTGTCGAATTGGTTATCATAGTCTTTACCTGCTCTTCGGATATTTCTGTATATTTATCTAGGTTAATGTTGTGACCCGATAAGTCCTGAATTAATAGGTTGATGTTTTCCCTAAATTTATCTTGATCTGAGGATAAAGGTGAGAATAAAAAAAACGTTGTTCCCATTTGTCCGCTCTGATTCGATTCCCAATCAGCTGGATATTGAATGGAATAATTTTTTTCCTCCAAAGTTTTCCAATTGGGCTTTATCCCTTTTATTGATTTGGTTGATTGAGGTGTCTGTCCACATGCGATAAATGTGCAGAGTAAAAGTGCTGTCAAGATTTTGGTCATGTTATAGGGTTTAATGATTGATAAATTGTATTCAGGCTTTCTGATAGTGTTTTAAGATCGTTGTTTTTTCAATTGCTTAAAGCTAACATTTGGCACCTTATGTTGGTTGCGATTGCGGTGGTTTATTTGAATAGCTAAGATAAACAAAATGCGTAAACGAAATGCCATAACTTAGAAGTTTTCGGCATTTGAGGATGGCGCGTGTTATAAGGAGTTTTGTTTGCGAGAAATCTAATAAATCAATAATTCCTGACTTTGGTAAGGGTAAAGTTTTATAAAAGCGCCATCACGCCATCCCGTTTCCACCTCAATACTTTCTTGAAGTTTAATAGGAATATCTTGATTTTCGATTTTTAGTCGCAAAATACTTTTAGCTCCCATTCCTCTTTTTCCATTAAAATTACCTAAGTAGTACTTCGAGTTAGGTTGAATTTCTATTTCGCCAAAGAATGTTTTAATATCCTCCGACCAATTTGAATAAGTTATATTTCCAAGAGGTACTCGAACTTTTCGCACAAAATAGCGACCGGGAGGTATGTTTTGAATGATGCTATGAGGCGAAGTTAGCGAAAGCGATTTTGAAACATAGCTTTCATGCGTGCTTAAATTCTCAAGCGTTATTTCTATTCCAACCCCTTGGGATCCTACTCCTGATGATTTGGCGGAAATAGCCACAAGAGAATTATTCTCTTGCTTAACAATTTTAACTGTGCCACACGAGCAAAACAGTGAAATGCTAATTAAAAAAAAGAATTTATTCATATTGTTGAGTAGCGTAATTCTTTCAGTCATAATTTTATCTAATATCTAAAACCTAAAGTTAGTGGTAATAAGAATGATTGTTGCGTCATGAGTATTCCTGACTTTATATAAAGTCCAAATTTTTCCTTGATTTTATAATTTATTCCAAGTCCAAATTCTGTATGCATCGTTCCGGTCCCACCATCATATTGATTCCAAATATGGTTATAGCCCAATCGTAAATTTAAGATAGGTGTTAATCTCTTTTTTAAGGGTAAATATTCTAAATCTCCAAACATTGCAACTCCGTCTATACCTTCAAAATTTAAGTAGCCTAAGCCAATTCCTGTAAATAACTTTCTATCTTTAAATGTCACTCCGTTAACAGATGTGAAGTTAAAACCGTTTTGCCTGTTGTCAAGGTTATAGCCTTTCCAATTTGGGCCTGGGTCAACCATAATTGTTCTGAAGAAATAATTCAAATAACCTATTTCAATTCGCCCAGAATAAGAAGTTTGGGCTTTTGTTGCAATAGTTAAACAAAGCAGCAGAGCGAAGGTTGTCAATAAGGTTTTCATTTTCATTATTTACGAATATAATTGAGGAGTACCAAATTCCCATCAACCACAAATGGGTCAGCCTAGCACTAAAACGATAATACTTATAGGAGCTATTAAACGATAGCATTTTTTGATTTCAATTGTTCTACTGTCTGTTTTACTGCCATTGCATTTGTTGTCGGCGTGTAGTTAAACTCTTTATTGAACTTTGAACTATCAAAATAATAATCTCTGTCATATTGATAACGCATTTCATACATTTCATTTAAAATAGGAACAAATAATCCAATTGCTTTTAAACCCCAACCTGGTAAAACTTGATATTTATTGCTTGCATTCATTTCTGTTGCAAATAAATCAATCCATTCTTCGCCAGTAATTTTTTGCGGGTCAGTGGGTAGGTTCCAAACCTTATTATATGCACTTTCAGTATTTCCTAAAATTGCTGTTCCTTTTGCAAGGTCTGGTGTGTAGCTTACACTGTGAATTACTTTTGCATCGCAAAACCACTGTGCTTTTTTGCCCTTAGCCAAGTTGTCATAAACAGTATTCATTAAAATACTTTTGTCCTTTACACCGCTAAAAAAGTCGGCAGAGCGTGCAATAATTGCCTTAAGATTTGTTTTTTCAATACTGTCCAAAATAATCTTGTCAACTGCAGCCCTTACTTCTCCTTTTTTACTGGTTGGACTAATTGGGGAATTCTCCGTTATGTGATTTACATTGTCACCACCAATAGCATAAACATTGTCAAAAAACACAAGTTTAGCATTATGTTGTAGGCAAGCGTCTGTAACATTTTTTATAAGCGGTGGCCACATTTGTTGCCATAGTTTTGTGTTGTAGTCAAAGCCAACCATTAAATAAACAACCTGACTGCCTTCAACAGCTTTAAAAACTTGTTCTCGTTTTGTCAGGTCAGCTTGAAACAACTGGTCTGTTGCGTTTACCTTTTTCGGATTTCGACCAACAAGTCGTATGTCAGTTGTGAAAGTTGTTAATGCTTTGGCAAGCTCAATGCCTATTGCACCTCCTGCTCCTAAAATCGTTTGTGTCATTGTCAAAAATAAATTAATATTAGTTAATGTTATGTCCTTTTGTGGTGTTCTATTCTTGCGCTTAATTCATAAATACCCAAAGTATTTATTTACCTAAAGTTTCTCAGCTACCCAATCTTATAAACTAAAAATTTAGTAAAGGCAATTTAATAGTTTAACATTAAAGAAATATTATATTTCAATCTAACAAAATGCAATGCTTTTGGGTAGGTGCTGTTATAACGTCGTTGCTGTCTCACAATAGATTAGTTCCATGGTCCCAGTCGCGAAACATTGATTATTGAATCTCCACGTTGTCGAAAAAGTCCTCCAGATAGACCTAACCACATATTTCCTTTTTTGTCTTCTAAAATGCACTGTATGCCATAGCCAAAAGGCATCAAGTCTGCTCGATTCGTTTTACTAAATAAGGTAAAAATTTTTCCGTCATAGCGATATACTCCCAATTTATTTGCACCAACCCAAATATTTCCCTTACTATCCAAACTTATAGCATAGGTATCGTTTTGGGTAATCCCTTTTATTGTTTGGAATTGCGTAAATGCTCTACCATCAAATTTGGTTAATCCGCTACCCCCGATTCTTTCATTGCTGTTGTGACGGTCTTGTTCCGCAACTCTGGACCCAAACCATAGATTTCCTTGTTTATCCTCTTGAATTACTTGAACACCATTCGAAGCAAGACCATCGTTTTTTGTGTAGTTAGTGAATGATTTCCCATCGTATTTACAAACACCGTAACCATCCCGGGCAATCCAAATATTCCCTTGCTGATCTTCAATTATTTCAGTCACCCAATTTGCCATTGATTGATAAGGCAATAACTTGATGTCGGGATTCGGAATAGAAAAAGTCGAAAAGGTTTTGCCATCATATTTAGAAACTCCACCCCATGTTCCAACCCAAAGAATGCCTTTTTTATCAATTAGTAATTCGGAAACCTTGTTGTTAACAAGTCCATTTTTATCAGTAAAGTTGGTAAATGTTTTACCATTGTACCTCGAAAGTCCGGAATGAGAGCCAAACCAAATGTTTCCTTGTTTGTCTTCAGCAAAACTCGTAACTATATCTCCAACAAGTCCATCTTTAGTTGTCAGAAAAGTAAGTGACTTCCCATCGTATTTTGCAGCTCCGTTATTTATCGTTCCAAACCAAAGGTTATTTTTTGAATCTTCGAATATATCTACTACATACTCTGAAATCTGGGAGTCTTTTGGATGCGTTGGCTCAGCCGTCTTTTTGTCTTGTGTGTTTGTTTGCGACTGGCAAGAAGAAGTCAAGATCAAGTAGGATATTAAAATGACGACTGTTATTATTCTTAAAAGGGAAATACTCATAGGTTTCGTTTGCGCTTTTTTTTATCGGTCGTCCGATGCCATGTGTTATAGTTTGTGTGCTTGGCTATCATGGTAAAAATTAACCCTTTTTTCGCCATAGCACCTTACTCCAAAAATAAACTTATTTGCCTTTACTTTTCCTTAAAATCTTCATGCCCTTTTTGCCGCCAAACGCCTATTGGTGGCTGGTTAATTTTTCAAGTTCTATTTGCTCATTGCTCAGAATATACATATCATTTTCGTCTCTTTTGTTCGAATATTTAGTAATTAAAAGATTACCATTTTTCTTTTGATATTTCCAAATTCCATTTTCTGTTTCGATTATTCTATTGTCAAAGAATGTATTAGTTCCAATTCGCGGTTTTATTGAATAATTATTAAATACTTCTAGGTTTTCTACCTTTCCGTTTTCCTTAAAATTGACAATCTTTCCTTTATACTTATACTTTCCAACAATTATCAATTTGTTTAACCTATCGCTTAATCGATTGATATTAATACCATTCTCATCAACTATTTTTTCAACATTTGAATCCTTTTGATATTCTATAAATTCAATTTTGTTATCAATATTTGTTTCTAAAAAAATGGTATTTGAATAGTTGTTTTTTCGAAATATTTTGAGATTGTTTTCTATCAAAATTGTATCCTTTGTTTTGTTTAACTTGTATTTGTAACTAATCCCCCAAGTTTGAACTGTTCCATACATTGTTACTTTGTCTGTATCTATTTTCAATAAAAAAATTTCTACATAATCTGAATTTGTATTATTTGACTGAAAATAATTAGTCATTCCGTAAAATCCATTTAGATTTAGGTCAAGCTCATTTTTGAATTTATAATTACATAAAACAAGCCCAAGTATTGCAACATAATGTAGCTTTATTTTTTTCATTTATGCATAGTTTTGAGATTAACTTGCCCTATAACTCATACCACCCAAAGTAACTACTCTCCTCCCACTTTGTATCTAAACGTATTTGGCGGCTTCGAAGCACTAAACTATTTACCTTCATTGAGCTTGAGCCGAAACACAAAGCTTCATGTAAGCGCTGAATCGTCAATTTTGTTTAGGTGCTAGTATGGTTCGTTTTATTTCTCAATTATTCGTCCGCGGTTGTCAATTTGAAATTTTCTATGACTAACTTCGGTTGTCTTCGAATCTTCAATTATTTCACCAGCCTCATTTCGTTTATAGATAATAGCAGAGTCGCTAAGTGTAATTGTCAGGTCTTTTGAAATTTTTGCCCAAGAAGTACCCCAAGAAAATTCGTCCTCACCACACCATCTTTCATATACTTTCAGTTCTGATATTTTCTTCCCTTGTCTGTCTGTTGTTTGTATGATTGGGAGGCTAATGTCAGCTGGATAAAGATAGATTATTGCAGTGAAATTCTCTGTAACTGCAATTTTTCCATTTATTCTTGAGTTTTCTTGACCAAACTTGTCAATTGTTGCTCTGTCAAATTCTAAAGTAGAGCCGTTAAGTGCTACTTCACATTTCAAGTCTAGCGGAAGTTTAGTTTCTGGAATAGCGGTTAAATAGTCGTTAAATGAAATTTCTTTTTCATTTATGTTCTTAGTCTCAGTCTTCAATTGCTTTTCAGAAGTATGTTCGCAACCCATTAAAATGGTAAGTCCTAAAATTTTAAAAATATCTGTTAGTTTCATAGTCATATTGTTGTTTTTTAAAATGAGCCATAATTTATAAACACCCGAATTACTTACTTTCATTTCTCAGCTACCAATCTTGCCAACTAAAAATTTAGCATAGGCAATTTAGTAGTTTAACTCAAAAGAAGCACAACTTTTCAAATCCTCACCATGTGTCGCTTTTGGTTAGGTGCTTCTACCTGATGCCTCATTTGCCTTTTGCTAGTTCTTTTAGGTGTTCTGCGAGTCTTAAAGCTAGTGCTATTATGGTTAAAGTTGGATTTGGTGCACCAGAGGTAGAAAAGACAGATGATCCAGAAACATAGAGATTATCGATATGAAACAATTTGCAATTCAAATCAACTACACCTTCTGAAGAGTTCAAACTCATTCTTGTAGTTCCCATATGATGAAAACCCCCACTTGTTTCTTTCGGCCAATTGAAATATGGTGATAGATCTTCAATAAATTCCTTTACTTTTATTCGACCAAGATTGTTCGCACCAACCTTTTGTGAAAATAATCTTATAATAGTTAAAATACTTCTTTTTTCTAAATCTGTCAATTCCCAATGCAAAATTGGTTTGGCAACACCAAAATAATCAGAACTATTTGATAAAGTAATTCTTGAGTTAGGATTAGGAGACTGTTCAAGTCTTAAATTCAACCGAAATTTTGATTCTAACATTGTATTGTTTTCATAAAACATTGATGCTTTAGACCAATTTTCGAATGCATTCATCCTTGACCTAAATGGATCTTTATACTTCCAAGTTTCAGACTTACTCTTTCTCATTTGTGATAGAATTAATGGCTCTAGTGAAATTGTTCCATTCAATATAGAGTGTAATCGCTGAAATTCGCTAGACATCGCAATTTCAGCACTTGCTTTGGTCTTTCCATAAGTCCAAGTATAAAGTTTGAAATTATGCTTGTTGAAAAAATGTAGATCGCCAATTGGTATTTCAATATGTTCCATGAAAAATCTACCAACTAAATCATTTTCATTAATTTTTGGATGACTATTCAAGAGAATTCGGGCATTTTCTATACCACCACAGGCCAAAACGTAGTATTTACAATTTACATAGAAAGTCTTTGAATTTTTAGTAATAAAAACTGCTGATTTGGTACTTGATATATTGTCGTCAAAAATAAATTTACTAAACGTTGATCTGTTAATATGTATTATCTTTTGAGAATTAACAATACTAGATTTATACCTGTCCTTAAATTTAATCGTACTATACTGCCACATTTTATTATAAAATGTTTGATCAAAGAATGAAAATGTTGTTACATCAGTTAATTTATTCTTCCAGAACTCAAACTCATAGCAAATTTCCTCTAAACCCAAATAGTAATGCGCCTTATTGTAATAAGGATCAAGATCCATTTTTTTGATTGGCCAACCGCTATGTGGAACCCAGTGGCGTTCTTCAAAATCAACGGTATCAAGAGGTGAGCACATTCCTCCCCAGATTTGGCCAGTACCTCCAAACATTCTTACTCTTGTTGATTGAAGGGGGAAATAATTAACACCACTAACAAAGCCGTCATTTAATGCCTGAAAATTAGAGTTATAGCTAAAGTCGCCGGATTCAACTAGTATTACATTTTTGCCAAAACTTTCAAGTTCCAGAGCCATTGAAATACCTGCAGGACCAGCGCCAATAATGCAAATATCTCCTTGAATAGGATCCTCAGAATTGATTAATTTACTATTATAAAGCATGCTTGTTTTTTAGTATATATAGTGAAGTGAATAAAATATTTTCAGTTGAAGAGATAAGCCAATTCTTTATCAACAAGGTGCTTCCTATATTATAATCTAGAATTATACTAGATCCTATTACATTCAATCCCTTCATATTTAATTTGTTAATTAAATCAATGCATGTCTCTTTCAATTGAGACTTGTTTGCAGTTTTTTCATAGTTGATGAAACCCATTGTTATCATTTCTTCAACTGACCAAATAGAAAAATAATATTCAGGTATAACTTCTAGTAATTGAAATAAGCTCAAGTTATTCAGATGATTTACGGGTGTCTCATTGAATTTTGAGGAAACGAATAATTTGCGGCCAATAGCTAATGACGCAAGCGCTAAGGTTATTCTATAAATAAACGCTTTTCGGTTCATTTGAAATATTTAATAAATAGATTTTAAAAATGAACAGTCATGTCTTTTGTCTCAATTTTATCAATTTTCCATCCATAAGTATCTTTAGAAATTGTTATATTCTTCGTAAATGATCTAACAAGGAGACATGATTCAATGTTTCTAAAGTACTCTCCTAAAACTAGCGTATCACTGTTTAGCAGATGCTTGTTTGTAAAGTAATCTTTGGCGATTTGGCAAATTAATGATGGAATGCACTCTTTTCGCTTAAAATGATTAGAATTAAATCTGTCTGTTACAACATATGTAACTTTGTAAACTAATTTTTGATTTGAAGAAAAAATTTGGTAAAAAACACACTTTTCATCTCCAATGTATTCAGATTTAAGGTTGGATCTACCAATTGTACTTGAATAGCCGCTCGAAAAGTCAGTTGTGTCTTTCCACCTGCTTTCGAATTCTGGATTATTTAACAACTTTGACGCCTCATTAGATTTTCCATTATCAATTAAATTATAGTATCTGTCAATAACTTTCGATGGATAGTGAAATACAAGATAATCCATAAAAAGGTACAAAAAAGTAAAAATTGTAATTACAATAAAAACACGCCAATATTTTTTAACGATTAAGTAAATTGATTCTCCGATCTGTCCAATTTCTTTTAAGTCCTTTTCAAGGCTTTTTAATATCTCAACAATTGCTGCTAATTTAAACATCCGATTAGGCTGATTTAAGAGGTTATTAAAATTTGATATGACCAGTCTTTTGAGGTTTCCGCTAACGTATAGTTTGAATAAACCTCTCCGAACAATCTGTTGTAAAATTATTGAAAAGTGAGTGATTAAGCAAGTGTCTGTAATTATTGCCCTAAACTACACATTGGCGATTGCCAAACTCCTATTCCCTATAAAAACTTAATTATGGGTAAGTAAATTTATACTTAATGGCGAGAGAATTCAAAGAAATACTTTTAATCAAATCAAATTCTAAACTCCCTTTAATGCAAAGCCAAATTAGAAAGTAAATATTTTTTGTTTGCATACGATGATTTACAATTCATGGCTTGGCTTGCAGCCACCACGAAACGCTAGCTGTTATAAACCGATTTTTTATTTTCTCATTTTATTCTATTGCCAGCTACAAAATAATTCACCCCTCCTCCTAATCCGCCAAATCCACCAACATAGAACTTTATTGAATCTAAATTTACAAACCTTCCTTCATGCACATAATGATAACCCGATTTTGAAATTAACGATCCATCCTTGTTTATTGAAGATATTATTTTTAAATTTTGGCTGAATTCAATTGTTATCATTTCATTTACATTCTCGGTACTATCTTCACTACCACTATATAAATCATCAATTTTATCATTCGATTCAAATTTGCGTATTACTCCATTGTAAAAGAAAGTATCATAATCATTCGCTTGCCCCCTCATCCAAAATTCTGTAATAAGCCTAAATCTAAAACTTCCAAAATATTTAGTTCTAAAATCAATTTCCTCAGCTTTTTTTTCCTTATTACAATTCAAAGAAAAAATTAACACTAAAATATATAGAAATCCAACTGAATAAGATTTGTTAAGGTTCATTGCTTGTTTTTATATTAAAAGACAGTTAATTTAAATTCACAAATTTCAGATCGTGGAAATGGCTACCACGAAACGCTAGTTGTTACCTGCATTTTTTCTTTCCACCATGTTAATACCAACTATCTTCAATTTCCTTTAAACCAAATTGTTTTCTTTGAAACAAATCAAATAGGTACAAGTTGTTCACTTCGTCAATATCTTTATATTTTTTGAAATTGTTATATTGAAAAAACCGGTATTCACTTTTTGTGGCAACTTCCACAGAAATGGTAAGTAAGTTATTGCCATAGTCGGGATCATTTTTCGGATTCCTTTCCATGTATTTGGGTATCACTTCAATGGTAGGAAGTTTAGTTATTTGAAATTTATTTAGTGTATCCATAAACGCTTGCCACCCACATTTTGGCATAATTAGCGAGTCCTTTTACTTATTAATAACTTCGTATCTCCTGGAAGGATTATAGAAGATTCTCATCTTAGTGTAGTACGCTGTATATGCTTTGCTAGAATCTAGGCTTATTTCTACAAGTTCTGCAAATTGATAAATTCCTTTTGGGTAGGTATACCACATTCTCATTAATAAACTGTCATAGCCATTTTCTGGTGCGGATAAGCCTAATTGTTTTTCCTTCTGTTTGGCCAAAATATAAAAGGTGTATAATTTTCCTCTTGGATAACGGGGAATGTCTTTAACAATAGCATTTTCTGGAACTTTTGGGGCTCTTGCAGGAATGTAAATAGGATATATGGTATTGTTACAACCTGTCAAAAGAATTGTTAGCCCTAGGAAAACCAGTAAGGTTCTTATAATTTTATATTTTCTTTTCAATGTCATTTTGCTCGTGTTAAAATTACTGGTAACTCATAAACATCCAAAGCAACTACTCTCCTTACTTTTCTTAGCTTCCCAATCTTGTCGCCTAAGAAATTTAGCATATGCAATTTAGTGGTTTATTATAAAAGAAGCACAACATTTTAACCGAGGAAAAAGCACTGTTTTTGATTAGCTGTGGTTACCACCAATAATTCGACCCATTAAAAAATGATTGGCGTCTCAACGTTAATTTTTCGTTGGCCATTCTTCAACTCTTTAACAGAGAATATCAAAATCGTTTTAGTGGAATTGTCTAGCCTTCCTAAGGTAAGTTTAATTGATTTCATATTTACAGTTTCAGGATTCCGTAAATCTTCCAAGTCTGCTTCTGCAGGCTCTTCAAATGTCCATTTATAACCGCGCCAGCTACTTTTAAATGCATTTGAACCATCAGCAACATAAATAGTGTCAAACTTGGTCAATAGTCTGCCACCCATTAGTACTTCATTTTTAGAAGGATTTATTGTTAGGGAATTAAGTAGACTTAATTTACCAGTTGTTTTGAAAGAGTATATATCATCAGTTCGAGTAATTTCTAACTCTTCTTGTCCAGTTGAGATAGCTTCGATTTTCTCATTATATTCATTTAGCTCTGCATATTCTTTTTCAGTCATTCCTAAGTTAGGGTGATAAGGCAATTCCTGTCCTGGTTGGAGCGTCTTTTGATAGTCTAGAAACCAATCATAATTTTCAGAAATTCCTTTAATTAATTTTTCATTAAGCACTTGGATTTGTTCGGCATTCTTAATTCCGTCCATAACTTCAACAACTGACTTGCCTAATGGAAGCAAAGAATTCAAATCTGTATTTAAATTTCTTGTTAACGGAAGTCTAGTCTGCTCAAGTGAATTTTGAGTACAGCTAAGTGTTGAAACAATAATGAGTATAATAAAAATATTCTTTGTCATATTATTAATGGTAACGTAATGGCACATTGCGCTGCAAGTGAATGCTTAGCACTTATTCCCCCTCGGCACCTTGCCCCAAAAATATACTTTTTCCTTTTCCCTTTTATTCTAATGCCATTATTGCTTCCAAACGCCTGTTAGCGGTAGGCATTTTGTCCATACAAAACCGCCTATTGCAATATTAAGTCGAAGTACCAAAAACCATAATCTAAGGATTTGTAGGTGTATTCTAGACTCTTGAATTTTTATTTTGCTTTCCTCCGTAAGTAGAAAACAAAGGACCTAGAACCTACTGTCTGTCCTTGAACTATATCTGTATTAAAGACCTCCCAACCTTCTTTAGACATATTTTTAATTTCTTTTAATGCCGCATTTACATCATTTAATCCGAGAACCTCTTTATTATCTACATCTATTTTTTTGTACTCTATCCCATTGATAGAAATTTCCATAATCCTTGGGACAGGTTGATAAAAAATTACCGCAAATTCAAATTTGTCTTGGGCATGCAAACTTGTAAGAAATCCCAAAAAGAAAAATACTGTAAGCAAAGTTGTTTTGATTTTTGTTTTCATAATTTTTATATTAAAATGTTTTACATATGACGAAGGTAATTATAGCATTCAAACATCACTTAAAATTATCCAGTCATCAAGATTTAATAAAAGAACATAGCGGCAACATTTCCAAGATTCTGATAAATTAAATTTTTATATTAGCCATTCTGATTGAATGTTTACTGAGCACCGGCTAAATACTTACCGCTAACTCATAAATACCCTCCATACTTATTCGTCTCTAACAAATATAACTCATACTCCAAATCCAAAAAATACCCACTTATGGGTATATTAAATATACTTGGTTTAGCCTATGGGAAAAATTAAGACTAGGATTTAAATCACTGCTATCAGTGAGCTTGGCTTGTACACTTATTCAAACCAACTAGTGCTGTATTAAACTATAACTAGTTAGGTTCAACAGTAAACTTGGTTCTACTGGAAACTATTCCCTGTTCTGTTTTAAGGTGAACTTAGTTCTGTTTGATTCTATACCCAGTTCTGTTAATTGGTAAACCTAGTTATATTGTAAACTAAAGTTGGTTTGGTTTACAAACAAACTTAGTTCTATTTAATACTAAACCAGTTCTGTTGGAAACTATACCTAGTTCGGTTCAAGGATAAACCTAGTTATGTTTGAAACTAAACCCTGTTCGATGTTAAGGTGAACCCAGTTCGGTTCAAGGATAAACCTAGTTATGTTTAATATTAAACCA
>JAIYAT010000024.1 GCA_027488905.1 Bacteroidota bacterium | reverse complement strand
ATACTGTTACCATCTGAACCAGCTGCAGGTATTAAATCAATTGCATTATAAGCTGTTGAAGTAAACGGCGCTCCGGTATTGAAGAAAAAGTGATTGTTCTGAATCAAAATATTGTTACCAGTACCAGTTGTAAATTGTAAACCACGGAAGGTAAAGTTAGCAAAGCTATTGCCTCTAATACCCACATTTGTAACTAGCCTCGGAGAGGTTCCAGAAGCCATAAGTCCAACAGCAGGGAAAGTAGTTCCACTTAAGTCTTGAGCCAAATAACAATTCTCCATGTTAAAATTGTTCAAGCTATTAGTAACTGTGGTTGGGTTAATATTTACTAATCCACCAGTAGTTATAACGGTTGAAGTATTTCTTCCTCTTATTACTAGGTTACGCAAGGTATCTGATGATCCACCTTCCAAAAACTGAATACAACCCACAAAAGTGGCTGCATTTAAAATAACCAAGTTAGTATCTGTTGCAGCTCCAGATGCAGCCCATCCTAGTAACTTCACGTTATTAACGTTGTTAAAACGCAACAAGAAGTTTCCAGAATTACCAGATAGAACGCGTTGAATTGATCCATCAGGCCTAATGGTAAGGCTATAATTTCCAGCACCACTTTCTAACCATCTGTTAAGGACAACAGTTCCTGGTTCTGTAACGTTGTCATTGATGATGATTGTTGTATTGGCGCTAATCACACTATTATTAATAGCTTCAAATGCACCGCCTGCTCCAGTTAAAGTTGGGAAGCTAGTAAAACCAGTTACAGGAGTTGGAACATAAACAACACTAGGAATAGGGTCATTAAAACGATAACTAAAGGTCTCACCTAAGTTCAAAGGAGGAGTAACAGCTAAAACACTGCTAGCATTAATACCGGCTGGCGCAGTAGAAACATTTCCTCTAGCCGAATCCTGAGCAACAAAGAAATAGCGAACTGTATCACCAACAGTAATACCTCCTATTAGTGCATGATCAATTGTAAACGCATAGGTACCGTTTCTTTCAGTACCAGCTGTGCGCACACCTGCTGTACTGAACCAAGCTCCGGCTAAGCCTTTTGCAAAATAAACTCTTGGCGCATTGGCACCTTGAGGAATTGCAGAACCATCGAATACCACTGCTGTAGCATTTCTATTTGCAGTTGAAGATGCATTTGACAATGGCGTTACATAAATAGCAGGTGCTATTGAATCACCAGACAATGTAAAATTACCAGCATCTGCTCCTATGTCCACAGGTGTTAATCCTGTTCTAGTTTGTCCATCAAAATCAACTGTTACAAAAGAAGCAATAGTTGTATCTCCAGAACCTTCAGAAGTATTTGAGGTACTTAAATGTAAATCTGTGTTTGATGTGCTACCAATTGCATTAACAAAATTAAGCGGTGAAGTACCAATATTTGCACCTCTTGAACTTGCAAGTCTATAAGCTCCAAGTGTGGCGTAGTTAACGTTAGCATATCTAGCTACAAAAGAATTTGCATTAATTGGTAAAGTAACCAAATCAAAATTATGGTCGAAGTTTAGATTAGATGTTCCTAAAATATAAGCATAATGATTCAAAGTTGCAGTACCACCATTTACAGTATTGTTTGCTACAATATTATTCTTGATATCAATTAAACCAGGTGCAAATGCATTACTACCAACATGAATACCTGAACTTGAAGGATCTGGAAAACCTGCTGTACCATAATCTGGGGCAGCATCAATTAATATGCTATTGTTATAAATACGACTCACTCCATTTGAAGGAGCGTTTAAAGAAATACCTCTATAAACAATACAACGTGCAAGTTGTGCACCTGAAGTATCTCTTCCTAAACGAATCATATTGTTGGCAAATACACCAGTACCTTGGTTCACAAAAATCCCAAATTGCTGCGCTGCAATAGGAGTTCCAACAGTAGGGTAGGTATGAACCAAACCATTGATTGAATTACCTGAACATGATGAACTATTACCAGGAATAACTGTAGAAGAAGTAAAGAATATACCAACCAACCTAGGATTACTGTTAAGTGAATCACGAGAAATTAGGTTGCTAATACGGTTGTTATTAATTACTTGGTTAGCAGAAAAACCGCCATTATAAATACCTGCAATGGCAGCTGTAGGGCTATTGCCATAAGAAGTAAGGTCTCTTATGATGTTGTTGTTAACAGTATTGTTATTAGAAACCTGTAAGCCAATACCGTTAAGGTTTGTGGCTGCCGAAGTATTCCAATAGTTATTTAAACCACTTATGGTATTATTATTAATGATATGAATGTTAGATGAACTTACAGCAATACCATTAAGAGAAGAAAATGCACCTAAGTTGGTATTATTAGAACTCCAAGTATTAAGGTTACTAATTTCATTGTTATTTATTGTAGCAGCACCCGAAGCAGAAACAATTCCTACTATACCAATAGTTGCACCAGTCATAGTAGTACCATTCCAAGTTCTTTGGTAGAAATCTCTAATTGTATTGTTAGTTACAACCTGTCCATTTGTAAATGACTGCAATCCAATTCCACAGATAGCAGCGGTAGTAACTCCAGAATAAGGCCTATTGCTGTTACTGTATAAATTTCCAATATAATTATTAGAAATATTAGAAATAGCACCTGTTGTATAAATACCATATAGAGAAGTATTTGCAGGAGTAGATGCGTTTAGGCTAAGAGGATTATAAGTTGTTGAGCCACTCCAAACTGAAATAGAGTCAATTAAATT
>JAIYAT010000037.1 GCA_027488905.1 Bacteroidota bacterium | reverse complement strand
TCTGGTTCAAATGATGTTAGAATTTTAAGAGTACCTGTTAAGGTTGCTTCATCTCCATGTAATCCTGGTATTATTACAGAATTGAGATTTAATACGGCTGGTTCTACTTCTGCTGCCGATATCTCAAACGCAAAATTATACAAAACAGGAAGTTCGAACATATTTAGCATAGCCAACCTAGTAGGTACTGCTACTTCACCATCTGGTCAGTTTACTTTTAGTGTAACAGACACTGCCGTTAATGATACCAACAATTATTGGTTGACTTATGATGTTAGTGCAACTGCCACTTCTACAAATGTATTAGATGCAAGATTTGATAGTATTCAAGTTTTTGGAAATTGGTTCACACCAATAATTGGAGCGCCTGCTGGTAATTTGGTAATCACAAATCCTATGACCTATGTTGGAAGCAATGTAATTCACCCAGATTTATCAATGGTTGAACGCCCTTCTACCAACTCAAGAATGTTGCGTGCCATGGTGAGAATGAGCACAACTGGTGCGCCAGTTTCTGTAACACAGTTTAGTTTAGATGCAAATGGCGGTGGCGACGATACTTCCAATATTGCTAATGTGAAAATATTCTACACTGGTAATAGTGCCAACTTTGCTACAACCAATCAGTTTGGGTCAACATTTGTTCAAACAACCCCTACAGGTAATAAGTATGGTGCATTTAACATTAATGGTATTGTTAATTTATTAAATGATACAAATTACTTCTGGGTTACTTATGATATTAAAACCACTGCTGTTCTTGGTGATTCTGTAGACGCAGAATTAACAGGTATTACCATTGCTGGGGTAAACAGAACTCCAAGTGCTACTGCACCTGCCGGAAGCAGAAAGATTCGTGCTCAGTATTGTGCAAGTAATGCAACAACTAATGGCGATGAAGAAATATGGAATGTAACTATTGGAAGTTTAAACAACACCTCAACTTGTGCCACAACTGCACCAGGAGCTGGTTCGGTGAACAGCCAATATTCAAACTACACAGGATTTGTTGCTGCACCAAATTTAGCTGCTGGATTGCCTATTTCATTTAGTGTGAATGCTGCCGCTTGTGGTTTTACCGGTTATCCTTCAACTTTAAGAATTTTTATAGATTATAACCAGAATGGAATTTTTGAGTTACCTGCTGAACAAGCCTATTTAAATAATTCATTTACTTCTAGCACTACTGGTGCAACCATAATTTCTGGAAACATAACTGTTCCTTGTACTGCTTTGCCAGGTATTACACGCATGAGGGTTGTATTAGATGAAACTTCTGGTGCACCAGCTTGTGGTAGCTATACTTGGGGTGAAACTGAAGATTACGATGTAAACATCGTTTCTGGTGCTGCTGCCTTTAGAAGTGTTAGTGTGAACCAAAACACTGGTGCAACTGCTGCTTCGGCTACAGATGTTAGAATTTTACGCATTCCAGTTGTGATGACTTCTTCTCCTTGTAATCCAGCTGTAATGGATGGATTTAGATTTAATACCGCTGGTACTACTTCTGCTGCTGATATTGCAAATGCTAAGCTTTACACAACAAGAAATTCTGGTGTGTTTAACAATACCAATTTATTAGGAACTGCAACTAGCCCTTCAGGCCAGTTTACCTTCACAGTTGCCGATACTTTAAATAATGATACCAATTTCTATTGGTTAACTTATGATGTTAGCGCTACTGCTACCAACTCTAATGTGTTGGATGCAAGGCTAGATAGTATCAACTTACTAGGAAATTGGTATTTGCCTGCAAACGGAAGTCCGGCTGGTAATGTAGTTATTGCAACTCCAATGACATACATCAGCAGCAATGTAATTCACCCAGATTTGTCTATGGCAGAACGACCAAGCACCAATGCAAGAATGTTACGTGCCATGGTAAGAATGAGCTCAATCGGTGCTCCTGTTTCAATTACCCAATTTAGTTTGAATGCCAATGGCGGTGGAGACGATACTGCTAACATTGCTAATGTAAAAGTTTTCTCAACTGGTAATAGTATAACATTTAGCACAGCTACTCAATTTGGAACAACTTTCGTTCAAACTGCACCAACAGGTAATAAGTATGGCGCTTTCAATATCAATGGAACGCTAAATTTATTAAACGATACAAATTATTTCTGGATTACTTATGATATCAAGAACACTGCTATACTTGGAGACTCAGTAGATGCAGAGTTAACTGGAATAACCATTGCTGGTATAAGCAGAACTCCAAGTAATACAGCTCCTACAGGAAACAGAAGAATTCGTGCTCAATATTGTCCTAGTGCAGCAACTTCAACTTTTGATGAAGAAATCTGGAATGTAACTATAGGAAGTTTAAATAATACTTCTACCTGCACAACCACAGCTCCTGGGCCTGGTTCAGCTAATAGCGCCTATTCTAACTATTCTGGATTTTTAACAGCACCCAATTTGGTTGCTGGTGTAGCCTTACCATTTTCTGTTAATGCAGCGGCATGTAATGGCTTTGGTTATCCTTCATCTTTAAGAATTTTCATTGACTATAATCAGAATGGAATTTTTGATTTACCTGCTGAACAAGCTTATTTAAACAATTCATTTACTTCAAGTCCTACTGGAGCAACAATAATTTCTGGAAACATTACAGTTCCTTGTGCTGCTTTGCAAGGTATTACACGTATGAGAGTTGTATTAGATGAAACTTCTGGTGCACCAGCATGTGGAACTTATACTTGGGGAGAAACGGAAGATTATGATGTTAACATAGTAACGGGTGCCCCAGTTTATAATGCAAGTACTACGCAACAACAAATTAGCACAACTAGCGCTGGCGCTAACGATGTGCCAATTTTAAGAGTTCCCGTTAGAGTTACCTCTTCTTCATGTAATCCTGGAACTGTAAATGAATTTAGGTTCAATACAATTGGAACTACAACTCCAGCTAATATCTTAAGTGCGAAGTTGTATAAGACTGGTAATTCTGCAGCCTTTGCAACTACTAATTTAGTTGCTACGGTTTCAACTCCAAGTGGCGCATTTTCATTCCTAACAACTGATACCTTAATTAACGATACCAATTATTACTGGTTGGCTTATGATGTAGCTACTACTGCTGCTAATAGCAATGTATTAGATGCTAGGTTTGATAGTGCAAATGTTTATGGTAACTGGGTTGTACCTGCTGTAAGTGCTCCAACTGGTAATGTGCTAATTTCTTCACCAATGACTTATGTAGGTAGTGATGTTTCTCATCCAGATGCTAGCATGGTTGAAGCGCCTTCTACTAACAACAGAATGTTACGTGTTAGGGTGCGCATGAGCTCAGCTGGTTCTCCTGTAACTTTAACTCAATTGAGTTTAAACACAAATGGGGGTGGAGTGGATACTTCAAATATTACCAATGTAAAAGTGTTCTACACTGGAACTAGTGCAACTTTTGCTACTACCAATCAGTTTGGTTCAACCTTTATACAAACTACACCAACAGGTGCAAGTTGGGGTGCATTTAACGTGAATGGTTTAGTAGCCTTGGCTAATGATACCAATTATATTTGGGTTACCTACGATTTAAAATCAACTGCAATCCTTGG
>JAIYAT010000008.1 GCA_027488905.1 Bacteroidota bacterium | reverse complement strand
ATGATTTACAAGTAAATTATCTGGGAGCGATTAAATGCATTCAAAAGTACTTACCTAATTTATTGCAGCAGGAAGGTTCATCGATAACTTTATTTAGCACAGTTGCTGTACAAAAAGGAATGCCCTTTCATGCCAGCATAGCTGGAGCAAAAGGAGCAATAGAAGGTTTAACCAAAAGTTTAGCAGCCGAGTTTGCACCAAAAATTAGGGTAAATGCAATTGCTCCCTCTTTAACTCAAACGCCATTGGCAGACAAACTTTTAAATGCCGATACCAAACTTAAGGCAGCAGAAGACAGACATCCTTTAAAGAAAGTTGGCTCAACCCAAGACATGGTAAAAGCTGTGCAGTTTTTAATTGATAGCCCTTGGGTTAGCGGTCAAATATTAGCAGTGGATGGTGGAATGTCTACCCTTAGCAATGGATAAGCATGATTGTTTTAGACGCCATAGAAATTTCTACATTACCTAAGCAGCAAAGAACAAATCTAATAAACGGTTTAAGTGGATTTAAATCTGCTTTGCTCATAGGAACAACTAATGTTGCAGGGCAACAAAACTTAGCAATTTTTTCTAATGTGGTGCATATTGGCGCAAATCCTCCACTAATGGGCATCATACATAGGCCAGTAACTGTAGAAAAGCACACTTACGAAAATATCAAATCAACTGGTTGTTTTACCATTAACCATGTTCCTAGGAAGCTCTATAAAAATGCGCATCAAACCTCTGCAAGATATGATAGAGAAACGAGTGAATTTGAAGCATGTGGGTTTACACCAGAAGTAAAAGGGAATTTACCTGCGCCTTATGTAGCTGAAAGTTATGTTCAAATTGGACTTACCCTTGAAGAGGAAATAAAAATCACTTCAAATGAGACGCTTTTATTAGTTGGCGGCATCAAGGAAATTTACTTGGCCCCAGGAATTATTGACGAAGAAGGATTTATTGAATTAGCCAAAGCAAATACATTATTGGTTCAAGGTTTGGAGACCTATTATTCTGCCAATTTTGTTGACCGTTTACCTTATGCAAAGCCTTAATATGGGTATTCAAATATCAATATGAAAACCTTAAGATTACTGCTCGGTGATCAACTAAATCTGCAACACAGTTGGTTCAAACAGAAGGAAGAAAATGTGCTATATGCCATGTTTGAAATGCGGCAAGAAACAGACTATGCCAAACACCATATTCAAAAGATAGTTGGCTTTTTTGCAGCAATGCGCGAAATGGCTGATACACTTGAAAAAAATGGACATAAGGTTATTTATTATAAAATAAATGATACCAGTAACAAGCAAGATTTAGGTTTGAACCTAACCCAATTGATATTAGAATATGATATAACACATTTCGAATATCAAGCACCAGATGAATACCGCTTATCAAGTCAATTAGAGCAGATTTGTAAAAGTCTTAAAATAACACATGAGGTCTATACAACGGAACATTTTTTAGTATCACAAGACTTCTTAGGGAAAATGTTCCAAGGAAAAAAGCAAGTAATCCTTGAAAGCTTCTACCGAACTGTTAGGAAGCAATATGGCTTTTTAATGGAAGGAAGCGAACCAGAAGGAGGCAAATGGAATTATGACCATGATAACCGTAAAAAATGGAACGGAACGCCAGCAGTTCCTAAAGGCTTTCCTGTACATAATGAAGTAAGCGCGATTTTTGAAGAAATAAAAACAAGTGAATGTGTTTACATCGGAGAGATAAAACCTTCGGATTTCTTGTGGCCAATAAATAGAAGCCAAAGTTTAAAAGTTTTAGAATTCTTTTGCAAAGAAGCCCTCCCCCATTTTGGAAGCTTCCAGGATGCGATGGACCAAAAAGAGCCGTGGTTGTTTCATTCTCGCTTATCCTTTGCTTTGAACACAAAAATGTTACATCCTAAGGAAGTTGTTGAAGCAGCAATAACAGCTTACAAAAACAATCCTGAAGCCATTTCCCTAGCGCAAGTGGAAGGATTTATTAGACAAATTGCAGGTTGGCGAGAGTATATGCGCGGCATTTACTGGTGGTAAATGCCTGAGTTTGCCAAAATGAATTATTTTGGACATGAACGTGCTTTGCCAAATTGGTTTTGGACAGGAGAAACCAAAATGAATTGCCTTTCAAAAAGTATTAAGCAATCTTTGGAACATGCTTACGCGCACCATATTCAAAGGTTAATGGTTACAGGGAATTTTGCCTTGTTAGCAGGTATTCATCCTGATGCTTTGGATGAGTGGTATTTGGGTATTTACATCGACGCAATTGAATGGGTAGAAATTACCAACACACGCGGAATGAGTCAGTTTGCAGATGGAGGAATTGTTGGCACCAAGCCTTATGTAAGTTCTGCAAATTACATTCAGAAAATGGGCAATTATTGTTCAAATTGTGTTTATGAGTATGGAAAAAAAACAGGTGAAAAAGCATGCCCGTTTAACAGTTTATATTGGCGGTTTTACGAGGTAAACAGGCCATTGCTAGAGAAAAACCCTCGTATTGGAATGATGTACGTTACCCTAAATAAAATGAGTGACACCCATAAAAAGGAACTTTTTGAACAAGCAGAAAAATATTTGTCAGGGATTGAAAGTTTATAACACTAATGAATATGAAAAGCATAAAAGCATGAAAAAATTAATAATTTTATTGGCAGGAATTGGGCTAACATTGAGTGCATGTGAAGCACAGACTAATCAAAAAAAGAGGGTAATAGAAAAAGAAACTAAAGAACAAATAAACATGGACAGTACAAGTAATTTAGAGCAAGCCATTTTCGGCGCAGGTTGCTTTTGGTGTGTTGAAGCAGTTTTTCAAAGAGTACCAGGAGTATTAAAAGTTGAGTCTGGATATAGCGGAGGAAGTATTAAAAATCCAACTTATAGAGAAATATGTAGCGGTTTAACCGGACATGCAGAAGTTTGCAGAATTAGCTTTGATCCAAGTAAGGTATCTTTTGAAACCTTGCTATCTGTATTTTGGCAAACCCATGACCCAACAACCCTAAACAGACAAGGTGCAGATGTGGGAACGCAGTATCGCTCGGCTGTTTTTTACACCAATGAAGCCCAAAAAACAAGCGCAGAGAAATTTAAAGCAGACCTAGATAATAGTGGCGCTTTTAAGGACCCAATTGTAACAGAAATAAGTGCTTTACAAAACTATTATCCAGCCGAAGACTATCATCAAAACTACTATAACCAAAACAGCGGGCAGTCTTATTGTCAGTTTGTAATTGCACCAAAACTAGAGAAGTTTGAGAAAGTATTTGGAGAGCAGTTTAGGAAGAAGTAAATGTTGGCCTAACCTGTTTTTTATACTTTTTCATGACTAAATTAGATTTTATGTGTTTGCGTATACGCTAAGTATTTAATTCCTTTGCAGCATGATACAAAGAATTCAATCCGTTTTTTTAGTGATGATTATCCTGATCGTTGGCACCTTGTGCAGTATAAAATTGCTCCATTTTGTTACGATAGAAACCAATGTAAAAACAACAGAATACGTTTTGAACCTGTTTTATTTTAACAAATTAGAAAATGGCACCTTGGTAGAAAGTCATTTACAATTTGGTTTGATCCTAATTGCAAGTATTGTAATAGGCTTAAGTTTATTTACGCTATTTAGCTATAAAGATAGAGTGAAACAAATGAAATTCACCCTCATTAACTTAGTTGCCTTGGTAGCACTTATTGCAGCCTTCTTTACCAAAGCCTACTTGTATGCTCCCAACTTTAGTGGTGAAAAATTAATGACCTCCTCTATCATAGGTATTGCATTAATTATATTTGTTTTATACCTCAATATCAGGGTATTTTATCTAATAAAAAAAGATGATGCCTTGGTAAAAAGTGCAGACAGATTGCGTTAAGGCTAAACTTATCTGATTGAATTATCAAAAATTACCAACTCCAATCTTGGAGATTTAGAATATGCAAAATTTTTAACTACAGCAGTTTTTTTACCCATAAAAATACCAAAATAGCTAAATTCCCTTTCTCTAAAATCTGGAATTTTCTTTACGTAATTTACCATTTCTTTATTGGCAAAATTTGGAGAAACAAGCAATGCCGCTAAAAACTTGTTTTGATAAAAACCAAATGTCTGAGATTTTCTAATTTCTTTAGAAACAGTTGAAACCTTTTCGTTTGCAAGATTAACAGAAATTGCATGTGTAACTTTTGTTCCCAAGATATTTAATCGAACCAAACCAGAATCCACAATATTAAAATTGATACCACGGTCTTTAAAAATTGCTCCCTCTTTAAATACAAATTCTTGCGCAACTCCTTTTGGTAATTGACCATAATAGTTACTTAATAAATTACCACTCTTGAAGTCAAATTTTAAAACAAAATAAGAATTCGGAACTTGCTTAATTAAATCTACTGGATTCCCCTTTCTATCCATTTTAAGCTTATCTATAGCTAACCCATACATATAAAAAAAACCATTCTCTAAATCTAGTTGTGAACATCCGAAAGATCCAGCCTTGGCAATGTAGGTAACCGTAGTTCTATTACCAGCAGCATTATCATTTATACTAATGTCAAAATCATCATTGTAAATATTTGAACCTTTTTCTTCTCTCAAATTAAACGCTGCAATTGGTATATATTTCAATTTGGCTTCAATCTCTTTAGTTTCAATTATTTCACCCTCAGTATTCATTAAAACAATACCGTACCTAGTTTCACCGCTAGCTAAATTAACAAATTTTCGAGCCAAATAAATATGACTATCGCTACTCCCCAAATATTCAACAGAAAGATCTTGATTGGGTATATCTGAAACTAATTTTAACTCAGTATTTATTTTGGTAAAGGTTTTTTCTCCATGCCTTATAGAATATAACACTAATTTATTTTCAGAAACCTTAACTTTCTCTTTCTTTCCATCATCATTTACTTTTTTCACCTTACTCGACTTTACATTTGAAACGAGGAAAACTAACTTATCCTTGGTTTGAAAAACAGCAATATTATTTCCATCATCCATCTCACGACTTACAGGTAAGGTAAATTCGTTTTTCTTTCCTAAAGTATCTATTCTAGTAATAACCAATTTACTATTAGTTCCAGCAACATTGCCGAGGGTATTTTGAATAAAATAAACAAAATCAGAATATTTGCTTGCTACTATATAACGCTCCATAGTTTTTATTGAAGCTTTTGAAAAAGAAACAGTCCAAGCTTTACTTAAATCAGGTTTATAATAATGAAATTTGATTTTTTTTTCCTTTGTTGTACTTCCTTGGCTTGTTTTTAAAATGAACCCTTTTTCTTCTAATGAAATTATTTGACTTACATCACAATCAACATCCAATTTAATAGTAGCCTTTTGCACAGTATTTTCTAATTTGGCTGATTGTGCCAAAATATTATTACCTAGAAAACTAATTATTAAAACTAGGATTAAGTTAAATTTCTTGTACTTATTCATAAGTTTAAATTAAAATCTTACATCTCTTTTAGATCGAACAAATTTGTAACTAAGGCCAACCCTTACAGCTCCATAATTAACCTTTCCAAACCCCTCTGGTACCCCATAGACATCCTGCAAAAAAGCATTGTACTTTAAATAAATTTGCCATCTTTCTATTGGGCTAAAAAGCACATTACCTTCAATCCCTATTAAAAAAAAGTTGAAACCGGGTTTAGGAGTAAGATCTTCAATTGAAGGCACTCTACCTGTAAAATCCTCATTTGATAAAAAGTAATTATAAGTATTTTCTTCAACTATAACTTCTTCATTCAGGGTAATTTGAGCACATAGGCCAACTCCAAATGCAAGCCTGTCTGGTATCAGGTAATATGCCAAGGTCGCATCATAGGTGCAATTTGTTAAACTTTGATCATAAACCGCTTTTACTGCTGGTGCAAACTGATCTTTCACAGAATAAAAGGCATTTTCCTTGGGTTTAGTTCTTACTAAACTTACGTTTGTAAGCAATTCAAGATTGGATGAAAATTTTCTAATTCTACCAACTCCTACTTCAAAACCGCCTCCAAATTTTCCGTTTAAGTTACTGTTAAACATTTTTCCAGCAGCATAACCTACATGCATTTGAAGAACTCCCTGCGCAGAAATAGACAAGGCAAAAAACATTATTAAAATTCCTAAAGAAATAGGTTTTATCATAACTTGTTTCATAAGATTATCCAAAGACAAAAATAATAAATTCATAATACCCTCATTAATATTTTTATGTGAACCAAAAAACATAAATTATAATTAGCCCAACTGAAAACTCGAGATTACCCATTTTCAAGTTTTTAGATTTTTAACTTCACTATACTTATATTTGTCTGCTATTATGGCAGCAAAACCCACAATACCGCAAGGCACCCGCGACTTTGACGCACTTACGGTGAGAAGACGCAAACACATTCTTCAAACCATCGAGCAAGTTTTCATGAAATATGGCTACATGCCGCTCGAAACTCCTAGCATGGAATACCTGCAAACTCTTACTGGGAAATACGGAGACGAAGGCGATCAGCTACTTTTCAAAATCTTAAACTCAGGCGATTACCTCAAAAAGTTGAAAGAATTTCAAGATCAAGCCGCCGGACATGATGAGTTGGATCAAACCTACCTGCCTTCTATGAATGGAAAAGTAAATGCTTTGGATAGCAAGCTAACACTCCCTTTTATTGCAGAAAAAGGATTACGTTACGACCTAACCGTTCCATTTGCGCGCTACGTGGTGATGAATCGCAATGAAATTACTTTTCCTTTTAAACGCTACCAAATGCAACCTGTTTGGCGCGCAGATAGACCCCAAAAAGGCAGATACCGTGAGTTTTGGCAATGCGATGCAGACGTAATTGGTTCAAAAAGTCTAATTAATGAAGCTGAACTGATAAAGATGTATGATGAAGCTTTTTGCTACCTTAATATCCCTGTAAGTATTCGCATTAACAATAGAAAACTATTGGCTGCCTTGGCCACAAAAATAAATGCACCAGACAAATTTATCCCGCTAACTGTAGCCCTTGATAAACTAGATAAAACTGGAGAAAGCGGTTTAATAATCGACTTAGAAAAAGCTGGGTTCAACCCAACACAAACTACTCTTGTTTTAGAATTTTTAAGTATCAGTAAATCAGAATCGGTTCTAACTGTCCTGAAAAGTTTCTTTGCCGAAGTGCCAGAAGGCCTAACAGGAGTGAATGAATTAGAAGAGATTTTTAGCTATACAAATTTACTCACTACCAAAAACTTAGTTAGCATAGATGTAACGCTTGCGAGAGGTTTAACTTATTACACTGGTGCCATTGTAGAAGTAGTAGCCAATGCTGGCAGCTTTAAACCTAGTATTGGCGGAGGTGGAAGATATGACAACCTTACTGGAATTTTTGGATTACCTGATGTCTCTGGCGTTGGGATTTCTTTTGGTTTAGATAGAATTTACGACGTGATGGAAGACTTGAATCTATTTCCAATTAACTTGCGTAAAAAAGAAACACAATTGTTATTTTGCCACTTTGATGAAGCCACAAGAATTCATGCTTTATCGCTTTGTGCTAAAGCCAGAAACAATAATATTGCCGCAGAGGTTTATCCAGATGTAACCAAAAAAATTGCTAAGCAATTGGAGTATGCAGATAAAAACCAAATTAGATATGCAGTTATAATTGGTAGCAATGAAATGGAAAGTGGTAATTATGTAAGAAAAGACTTAAGTAATGGAACTCAAGTAGCCCTAAGTGCTGAGGAAATTTATACAAATATATAAATATTTATGGAATCAATTTTTGAAATTGGCAATATTGAAAATGGGTTTAATGACCTAACACATGCGATACAAAATGATACGCAAATAAAATTGCATGCCAATGCAATTCAACTAATTGAAAAAGGAAGAAAGTATCTTGATCAAAAACTACAAAACAGCAATGATGCCTTTTATGGCATCAATACGGGCTTCGGTTCTTTATGCGATACGGTAGTTTCGAAGGATGAATTGAGCCAACTGCAAGAAAACTTATTGCTTTCGCATGCCTGCGGAACAGGAGCTTTTGTACCACACAAGTTGGTTAAAATCATGCTTTTGCTCAAGGTTCAAAGTTTAAGCTTTGGCTTAAGTGGTGTGCAATTGCAGACAGTTGAAAGATTAATAGATTTTTATAATAACGATATTCTTCCTGTAGTTTATGAGCAAGGGTCTTTAGGCGCAAGTGGTGATTTAGCTCCTTTGGCTCATTTATGCTTGCCTTTGATAGGAAAAGGAAAAGTTTGGGTAAAAGAAAACGGCAACTTTGTAATTAAAGAAGCTGCGGAAGTATTGAAAGAAAAAGGTTGGGAACCTATAAAGCTTCAAGCCAAAGAAGGTCTTGCACTTATCAATGGCACCCAATTTATGAATGCATATGCATTGCATTTAATCATTGAAGTTGCCAATCTTTCTGCATGGGCAAATGTAATTGCCTGCGCATCTATTGATGCCTTTAATTGTCGCTTAGAACCCTTTATCGATTTAGTTCATAAGGCCCGCGGACACCACGGGCAAATAATGGTAGCCGATAATATTCGTAAAATCTTACAGGACAGTCAACTTGCTTTATCTCCAAAAATAAGTGTGCAAGACCCTTATGCCTTTAGGTGTATTCCTCAAGTGCATGGTGCCTCTAGGGATGTTGTAGGGTTTGTGAAAATGACTGTGATGACAGAATTTGAAGCAGTAACCGACAACCCGTTGATATTTCCTGATGAAGATAAAATTATCTCTGGCGGTAATTTTCATGGGCAACCACTTGCTTTGGCTTTAGACTTTCTAGCCATTGCCATGGCAGAATGGGGAAGCATAAGTGAAAGGAGAACTTACCAATTAATTTCTGGACAAAGAGGCCTCCCTCCTTTTTTAACTGCAAACCCAGGACTTAACAGTGGATTTATGATTCCGCAATATACTGCGGCAAGTATTGTTAGTCAGAACAAACAACTTTGCACTCCAGCCGTTGTAGATAGCATTGTAAGTAGCAATGGGCAAGAGGATCATGTGAGCATGGGCGCAAATGCAGCCACCAAAGCCTTACGTGTATTAGACAATGTTTTTACCATTTTGGGGATAGAATGGATGTGTGCAACACAAGCTTTAGAATTTAGAATGCCAACAAAAAGTTCTTCGCTCATCAACGAGCTCATGGAGGACTATAGAACCAAAGTACCAAAGTTAGAAGCAGACCGCTTGCTTCATGATGATATCATCGCTTCGGTTGATTTTATAAGAAATAGACGTTTACCCGCTAATTAAGCAAATGGAATTATTACAACAACAAGACATCAAAGAACTCGTAGAAATTGCTATAAGAGAAGATATAGGAAATGGAGACCACAGTTCACTAGCCTGTATTCCTGCAGATAAAAATGGCCAAGCCTATTGCATCGCAAAAGAAGCTGGGGTAATTGCAGGCATTGACTTAGCAGGCTATATTTTTAAAAGAATAGACCCTAGTCTTCGGTATGAACCAAGCGTAAAAGATGGTGATTACATAGAAATAGGAGACTTGATTTTTAATATTTATGGTTCGGACATTAGCATCCTAACCGCAGAAAGACTGGTCTTAAATTTTATGCAGCGTTTGAGTGGAATTGCTACCCAAAGCAGAAAAATAAGCAACTTGTTGAAAGATTATCATACTGTTGTTTTAGACACACGAAAAACCACACCAGGCATGCGCTTGTTGGAAAAATGGGCGGTTAGATTGGGAGGTTCATCCAACCATAGAATTGGTCTGTATGACATGATTATGATTAAAGATAATCACATAGACTTTGCAGGTGGTATTTCTCAAGCCATTGAAAAAACCCATCAGTATTTAAAGTTCAAAGGACTTGATTTAAAAATTGAAATTGAAACTAGAAACCTAGAGGAAGTAAAAGAGGTAATGGCTATTGGTGGGGTTCATAGGATTATGTTAGATAATTTTATCCCAAAACAATTAAAAGAAGCTGTTGCATTAATAGCTAATAAATTCGAAACTGAAGCCTCTGGTGGCATCACTCTGGAAACCATCCAAGATTATGCTGCAAGTGGTGTTGATTTTATTTCGGTTGGCGCATTAACACATTCTTCAAAAAGTATCGATTTGAGTTTAAGAGTTTCTAAGTAAATTTCTGGCTCCTAGCTTCTGGCGCGACTTTCACGCTATACCAAGCTACTACCCAAATGGTGGGAAGCTACTCCATAAAAGGTGCGGTGCTACTACCCAAGTGGTGGGAAGCTACTACCCAAATGGTGGGAAGCTGCTACCCAAGTGGTGCGAAGCTACTACCCAAGTGGTGCGAAGCTACTACCCAAGTGGTGCGAAGCTACTACCCAAGTGGTGCGAAGCTACT
>JAIYAT010000022.1 GCA_027488905.1 Bacteroidota bacterium | reverse complement strand
TTCAAATAACGTTTATCAACACCCCATAAATCTACTAAAATCAAAGCTCCCATTGCAATAATAAAAACTTGTTGCTTGATTTTTCCTTGAAACGAAAACCATAACAATGCGGCCGCTCCCAAAATAAAGGCTAATGAGCGCAAAGCATCCATTCTCATTAGATTTTCTCTATCTGCTATCAAAGCGTCTTTCAACCAATCCGGAAATCCCATGCGTGCATCGGCTTCACTGCTAAAATCAAATATTGCTCCTGGCATCAAAACAAAGAACAAGCAGAGCCCACCTACAATCCCTAAGCTATATTTAAGCGCTTTGATAAAATCTACTTTAGAAACTTTTCCTTGCAAAAATTCTTTAAGCGCCAACATGGCTAAAAATGGAAACATAGCTTGGGCAACACAAAGAATAAAGGTAACTGAACGAAACTTGTTATAGAGTGGAAAATATTCGAAAAAGATATCTGTTAACAAGGGGAAATTCTTTCCCATAGATAAAAATATAGAAAGTAAAGAAGCAGCAAAAATCCACCATTTCTCTCCTCCTTTAAGTAAGAACATGCCAAATACAAAAAGAAAGATAATGATAGCACCATAGTAAATTGGGCCTGCGGTAAAAGGTTGATCCCCCCAATAAATTGGCATTTGTTTAACCACCTCTTTAGGATTTGGAACGCCTTTCAATTGTAATTCTTTATAGGAATTGCTCGAAGTACTTAATTCGCCATTGCTAGCTCCACCTAAGAAATTAGGAATAAGCAGCGTGAAAGGTTCTGCAACCCCATTGCTCCACGCCAAAGCATATTCCTTGTCTAAGCCACTTGTAGCATTTGCTGCATTTTCAGCGCCTTGTGAGGTTTTGGTTAATTCGGATGCCGAACGAATACTATATTTACCATATTCTTCTGTGGCCAATAATCCAGTAATATTGGTTCCAACGCCAATACCTGCAGCCACTAAAAGTAAAACACCTGTTAACAAAAAAGCAGGTAGCGTTTTGTTTTTTACGGCTTGAACCAATTCATAAATCATCCAAGCTAAAATCACGAAAATGAGGTAATAGGTAATTTGCAAATGGCCTGCAGCAAGTTCAAAAGAGAGTGCAACACCTGTAAGAATTGCTCCTAACCACTTATTCTTATAAAGCGCAATTCTGATTCCCGCCAAAACCAAAGGTATAAAGGCAATTGCGTTTCCTTTTGTAACGTGGCCTGCATCTATATTGATAAAATTAAAGGATGAAAAAGCAAATGCCAAGGAACCAACTATTGCAAGCCAGGGTGAAACCTCAAAAGCCAAAAGCAATGCATAAAAACATATAAACAATAAAAACAGGGTGTCAGCAGGATGCTTAAACACCAATTGCAAATTAAAAAGGATGGTATTGGTAAAATTTCCTTTGTAGGAAGCACCAATTAAATAACTTGGCATTCCACTAAAAATACTATTGGTCCAAAAGGTTCTTTCACCACTTTCCTTTTCAAACTTAGCAATCTCTTGGTAGGTTGCTTTCCATTGCATTACATCATACTGCTTAAGTTGCTTTCCACCAAACATGGGTGAGAAGTAGGCAAAAATTACCAATAGGATAATACCTAATGCCAGTAGGTGCGGAAGTGCTTTTTTAAATAAAGGCGAATTCATGCTTAGAATATAAATATAGGCTTCAAATATAGCCGCAAAACCTATTTAAACAAAAAGAAATGACTAGTGCAAAACCAAGTAACTTGTGTCTAGTAAAATGATAAAAAAAGAGCTGCTCAACAATTGTTGGCAGCTCCATTTTTTTATCAATGAACTGAAAATTAACTACAACCAGTTTGTGTGCCGCAGTTTAAGCATTTGTAGCAGGCACCGCTACGGATAGTAATATGACCACAAGTTGGGCAAGCTGGGCTATCTCCCATGCGCTTGTTCATTTCACTAACTTGATCAATAGGATTCTCTAAACTTGAGGTTGCTGCAACAGGGGCCATAGCAGTAGATTTTACCTCAACTGGCTTGTAAAAACCAATGGCAGGTGCTGTTGCAGTTGCGCTTGGTTCAACATTAGCCTTTGGATTTAGGTTTAAATTTTGCGATTTGTGCACGTTTACTGCTAAATGGGCTCTTTGTAAGTCATTTGGTTCAACCTGAACAAAATCTTCTCTACCCAAATATTCAAACCCTAACATTCTAAACATATAGTCAATGATAGAGGTAGACTGTTTAATGTTATCATGACCAGTTACCATTCCTGCTGGTTCAAAACGTGTAAAAGTAAACTTGTCTACATATTCTTCCAAAGGCACACCATATTGTAAGCCCAAAGAAACAGCAATAGAAAAACAGTTCATCAAAGAGCGAAGGGTTGCACCTTCTTTGTGTAAGTCAACGAAGATTTCTCCTAATGTACCATCTTCATATTCACCTGTTCTTACGAAAATAGTTTGACCCCCAACAGTTGCTTTTTGAGTAAATCCAGCACGTTTACCTGGAAGGGTTTTACGTGCCACAACGCCAGCAAGTTTATGTTTGAAAGCAGTGTCATGGGTTCTGTTTAAGATTGCAGTGGCTGCTTCAAGTACTTGTTCTGGACTTAACTCTCCAACTGGTTTGTGAGCATCTTCACCTAAAACTTGTTCAACTGCTTCTTGAATTTCTTCCTCGTCTTTTACATCTGATTTATTGCTAAGCGGTTGGCTCAATTTGCAACCATCTCTGTAAAGTGCATTTGCTTTTAATCCAAGTTCCCAGCTCATTTGGTAACATTCTTTGATATTATCCAAAGTAGCTTCATTAGGAAGGTTGATGGTTTTAGAAATTGCACCACTTAAAAACGGTTGCGCTGCTGCCATCATACGAATATGACCTGTTGCAGCGATGTAACGCTCACCTTTGTTGCCACATTTATTAGCGCAATCAAATACTGGCAGATGCTCTTCTTTTAATAACGGAGCACCTTCAACTGTCATGGTTCCGCAAATAAAATCGTTTGCTGCCTCTATCTCTTGACGGGTAAAGCCAAGTTTTCTGAGTAAATTAAAGTTATGGTTATTATATTCTTCTGGTTTGAACCCAAGACGTTGTAGGCAAGCCTCGCCTAATGTCCAAACATTAAAAGCAAAACCAATTTCAAAAGCTCCGGCAGAAGCTTTATCTAATTTTTCAATTTCCTCATTGGTAAACCCTCTGAATTTAAGAGATTCAGGATTAATAAATGGCGCGCCATTTAGCGTGGCAGAACCCGTAGCATATTTGATGATAGCATCAATTTCTGTAGCTGAATATCCTAAATTTTTAAGTGCTGCAGGTACACTAGAGTTGATGATTTTAAAATATCCACCTCCAGATAATTTCTTAAACTTAACCAAGGCAAAATCTGGTTCGATACCTGTTGTATCACAATCCATAACCAACCCAATGGTACCAGTTGGTGCAATAACAGTTGCCTGAGCGTTTCTATAACCATGGGCTTCACCCATTTGAACTGCTAAATCCCAGTTGTTGCAAGCCGAAGCCAAAAGATAGTCTGGGCAATATTTAGGATCAATACCTACAGGCTTTATGGTAAGTTCTTCATAAGCATCCGTGGCATTGTATGCAGCATAACGGTGGTTGCGCATTACACGCATCATATGTGCTTTGTTTTCTTCAAACTTTGGAAAAGCACCAAGGTATTTGGCCATTTCGGCTGAAGTTTGGTAAGCCACGCCATTTAAGATGGCAGTTAAAGCACCACACCAAGCAAAAGCTTTTGGACTATCATAAGGAATGCCAGCTACCATTAGCACGCTTCCTAAATTTGCATATCCTAATCCTAGGGTTCTGTATTCATAACTCAATTGAGCTACTTCAGGAGAAGGGAACTGTGCCATAAGCACAGATATTTCCAACACCATTGTCCATAAACGGGCTGCATGCTCATAAGCTTTAACATCAAACTCAAGGGTTTCTGTATTGAAGAAACGCATTAAGTTTAAGCTTGCTAAATTACAGGCAGTATTATCCAAAAACATATACTCACTGCATGGGTTAGAGGCGTTGATGCGTCCGCCCTCTGGGCAAGTATGCCATTCGTTAATAGTAGAATCATATTGTACACCAGGATCTGCACATGCCCAAGCAGCTTGACCAATCATTTCCCATAATTCGCTTGCAGGCATACTTTTTATTACTCTGCCATCAGTGCGAGATTTTAAGTCCCAATTTTTACCTTCTTTTAATGCTTCAAAAAACTCATTTGGAATACGAACTGAGTTATTGCTGTTTTGACCAGATACTGTCGCATAAGCTTCGCCTTCATAATCACTAGGATAACCAGCAGCGATTAATGCAGCAACTTTCTTTTCTTCGTCTTTTTTCCAATTAATGAATTCAACTATTTCTGGGTGATCCAAATCTAGACAAACCATTTTTGCTGCGCGTCTGGTAGTTCCACCAGATTTGATTGCACCAGCTGCGCGGTCTCCAATTTTCAAGAAACTCATCAAACCTGAAGAAGAGCCGCCTCCTGAAAGTTTTTCTTGAGAACCACGTATTTTTGAGAAGTTGGTTCCTACACCAGAGCCATATTTAAAGATACGCGCTTCACGCACCCATAAATCCATGATGCCACCTTCGTTTACCAAATCATCATCTACTGATAAAATAAAACATGCATGTGGTTGAGGGCGCTCATAGGCAGAGGTTGATTTCTCTAAATTTCCAGTTCTTGGGTTTACGAAGTAATGGCCTTGGGGTTTACCTGTAATACCATAAGAAGAATGTAAACCTGTATTGAACCACTGTGGCGAATTGGGCGCTGCGTATTGTCCAACAATCATGTAGGCCAATTCATCATAAAAAACTTGGGCATCATCTGAACTATCAAAATAGTTATAGTCATTTCCCCATTGCATCCAACAATGCGCCATGCGATGCGCAACCTGCTTAATGCTAGTTTCTCTGCCGCTGCCACCATCTGCTTGTGGAACACCCGCTTTACGAAAATACTTTTGAGCTAAAACATCCGTAGCCACCTGACTCCAAAAATTCGGTACTTCTACATTGTTCATTTCAAACACAACACTCCCATTCGGATTTTTAATCACAGAGGTGCGGTAATCATAAGTGAACATGTCATACACATTCACCCCATCTTTGGTGAAGTGGCGCTCAACCCTGAGGCCCTTCTGTTCGTTGTTTTTCTTATTGCGGCTCATTTTCGTAAATCAGGTATTTAATTATATTATCAGTTTCTATTCAGCCTCCTAAAATGTTAGGGGGTTTTTGATTCAAAACTCCTACTTTCATGATTTTTTAACAAAAGACAATTTCAACACATGGCTATGTGAATTTCTGTTTTCTTATATAAACGTTGCTTGTAGGGTGTTCATAACATAAGTTATGCACAGCGCCAGCCTTGTCACTGTTGGGTTCAAGCCACGTAACAATTATTTAATAATCAATGGCTTGTCCTAAAATGGATACGTTTTAATGGTTTAAGCCCTAAACCCCAAAAACTTTACTTTTATTTTTCAGAAAAAATCATTTATTGTAAAATTTAAGAGGAATAGCATTCTATAATTAGGATTAAAAAGCTTTTATTTGTTGACTATTGTTTATGTCTAATCCTAAGAAAACAAATATTTACCAGCAACTCCACAAGAATCAGCTTCAAAGTTTAAAACAACTTGCCGTGCTATTAGACCCTGATAGTATTGAATCTGAGGAAGAGTTGGTGAAAATTCTATCTTTATGCAGTATAGCTAAGGTAGATTTTATTTTGGTTGGAGGTAGCTTAATCACCAATGGTTTCTGGGACAAATGCATAGAAATTATTAAACTGCAAACTGAGATTCCTTTACTTTTATTCCCAGGAAACATCATGCAAACGCATCCAAAAGCTGATGCAATATTGTTTCTTAGCATGATAAGTGGTCGAAATCCTGATTTACTTATTGGAAAGCATGTTTTAGCAGCCCCTCTACTCAAAAAATCTGGCATAGAAATCATTCCTACTGCTTATATGATTGTGGATGGGGGCAACCTAACCAGTGTGATGTACATGAGCAATACTACCCCGCTACCTCATGATAAAAACAATATTGCCGCTTGCACTGCCATGGCTGGTGATATGCTTGGCCTCAAACTCACCTATATGGATGCAGGCAGTGGTGCTTTAAATCCAATTAGCGCAAGTATGATTACCGAAGTTAAGAGCCAAATAAATGGACCACTATTTATTGGTGGAGGTATTCGTACCCAAGAACAAGCAATTGCTGCTTGCCAAGCAGGTGCAGATGTAGTAGTTGTTGGAAACGCCTTTGAAAAAAACCCAGAACTTATTTTCTCCCTCACGCAAGCCGTTCATTCTTTGAATCCTTAAAACATTTTCGAATTTTTTAATGTTGAATAGCAGTAGTTAAGTGAAGTATGAGAATTAAAAATATAGTTTTTGATTTAGGTGGAGTGGTGCTCGACCTAGACCAAGGAAAGACCTTAAGAGCCTTTAAACGCCTTGGTTCAGACCTAGACGAAATTAACCATGAAGATTCTGTCTTTATCGATTATGAACTGGGAAAAATAACAGAAGAGTTTTTCTTGCAAAGTCTTTTTACCTACTTAAAAGGAAATGCTTCAAGAGAGCAAATTAAAGATGCTTGGAATGCCATGCTGCTAGACCTCCCACAAGAAAGGATTGAATTGTTGAAGCAATTAAAGAAACATTACAGATTATTTTTACTTAGCAATACCAATCATACCCATATCGAAGAAGTTTACCGTGCCCATGGTAAAGACATTTTTAATGAGCTTTTCGAAATACAATTTTTAAGCTTTGAAATGGGCAGCCGCAAACCTATGCTTGCTTGTTACGAACAAGTATTGGTTCAAGCCGAAATAAAAGCTAATGAAACTGTATTTATTGATGATAGTAAAATTAATATCAAAGGGGCTGCGCAAGCTGGTTTACATACTATTCTTGCTCATGAACCCATTGGAAAATGGTTGGGAGCAGAACTAAAAAAACTGGAAGTTGCTCCCCAGAATTAACTACCCAAAAAGTAAATTCAATAATTCGTCTAGCTTGGTAATTTCAATCAATTTTATTTTAAAATTATGGGCTGGCAACTTATTGAATTTGCTAAGATAAACTGTTTCAAAACCAAGTTTTTCTGCCTCACCAATTCGCTGCTCTATCCTACTCACGGCGCGTATTTCTCCGCTTAAGCCAATCTCTCCTATAAACGCAATTTTATTGCTGATGGCAACACTTTCATAACTACTCACAATGGCTGCCACAATTCCCAAGTCAATGCCTGGGTCCTCAATTCTCAGTCCGCCTGCTATGTTCACAAACACGTCTTGCATACCCATTCTTAAACCACATTTTTTCTCTAAAATAGCCAACAGCATGTTTAATCTTTTGGCATCATAACCATTGGAGTTTCGTTGGGGTGTGCCATAAACTGCGGCACTCACAAGGGCTTGGGTTTCTATAAGCAATGGTCGCATCCCTTCTAACGTTGCCGAAATAGAAACACCACTTAAACTTTCATCTCTTTGGGTAATTAAAATTTCTGAAGGATTACTTACTTCTCTTAATCCGCCTCCTTGCATTTCGTAAATGCCTATTTCGTTGGTTGAACCAAACCTATTCTTAGTGCTTCTTAAAATGCGATATACATGATGCCTATCGCCTTCAAATTGCAAAACTGTATCAACCATATGCTCTAGCAGTTTTGGGCCAGCTAAGGTTCCATCCTTGGTGATATGACCAATTAAAAAAACAGGTGTTCCCGTTTCTTTGGCAAAGCGTATCATTTCTCCTGCAGTTTCCTTAATCTGAGAAATACTGCCAGGTGTGCTGTCTATCAAATCGCTTTGTAGGGTTTGAATAGAATCTACCACCACCAAATCTGGCTCCAACTCTTTAAA
The DNA here is from genome assembly GCA_027488905.1 of Bacteroidota bacterium. Lineage (GTDB taxonomy): Bacteria > Bacteroidota > Bacteroidia > UKL13-3 > UKL13-3 > B1. The sequence continues at coordinate 51,421 of JAIYAT010000022.1, read as the reverse complement.
AGCTTTGCCAATTTTCTGTGTGCTGGTTTCTGTGAAGAGAAAACAATTTTCGTTTGAAAATGGAATTCGTTCCGCCCGCATTTTAATTTGCGACTCACTTTCTTCGCCACTGATGTATAATACCTTACACTTTTGAAACTGTAAGGCAACTTGTAAGAGGAGTGTCGACTTCCCAATTCCAGGTTCGCCACCAATTAAAATGACAGAACCTGGCACTAAGCCTCCTCCCAAAACCCTATTTAGCTCATGGTCTTTTAGGACAATTCGCATTTCATTGCCTTTTTCGATTTCATTTATAAGAACAGGTTTTTTTGAAATCCCATTGGTTTCTTTCTTCCAAGTGCTTTTATAATCAGTCTTTTCTTTATGAATTACCTCTTCTACATAAGTATTCCACTCGTTACAGGCAGGGCACTTTCCCACCCATTTTGCCGAAGATGCTCCGCAATTGCGGCAGAAGAATGTTGTTTGAACCTTAGCCATACTGCAAATAAACAGCTTTTGTTTATTGCTGCAAATCCATTATAAAATTGCTTTCTTTGCGGGTGAGTGAATAACCTGGATCAAATTAAAGCTCCGATAGATGAGCACCTGAAAGTCTTTGAAAGTAAATTCAGAGAAGCCATGCGCAGCTCGGTTCCTTTGTTGGACACCATCATGACTTATATCGTGAAGCGTAAGGGTAAGCAAATACGTCCAATTTTTGTGTTTTTCTCTGCTAGTTTATTTAATGGGGTAAATGAATCTACCTATCGTGCAGCAAGTTTAGTTGAGCTTTTGCATACAGCTACTCTGGTGCACGACGATGTGGTAGATGATAGTGATGAACGCCGTGGTTTCTTTTCTATCAATGCGCTTTGGAAAAATAAAATCGCAGTACTGGTTGGAGATTATTTGCTTTCACGTGGTTTATTGCTTTCAGTAGAAAATAAAGATTACCACTTATTAGAAATTGTGAGCACAGCAGTTAAAGAAATGAGTGAAGGAGAATTGCTACAGATAGAAAAAACACGCAATCTCAACTTATCCGAAGAAGTATATTTTGACATTATTCGCAAAAAAACGGCATCTCTGATTGCAAGTTGTTGTGCCATTGGTGCAGCCTCTGCTGGCGCAAGCCCAGAGCAAGTTGAACAAATGCGTTTGTTTGGAGAAAAAGCAGGCATTGCCTTTCAAATGAAGGATGATTTGCTGGATTATGGGGATGAGGACATAGGCAAACCAACGGGCATCGACCTTAAAGAGAAAAAGCTCACCTTGCCTATCATTTATACTTTAAATAATGCTGATAAGGCAACACGAAACCGCATCATTAACATCATCAAAAATGAACACCACAAAAAGGCTAAAGTGACTGAGGTGGTAAATTATGTAAACAGCCACAATGGAATTGCTTATACGCGCGACAAAATGAATGCTATAAAGCAAGAAGCATTGGATATTTTGAACCAAATGCCAGAAAGTACTATCAAACCGTCAATGCAGGCATTAGTTGATTTTATTATTGATAGAAATCATTAGATAAAAGTTTTTCGCTATTTAACAACCACGACTTTCTTAATAATTACCTCTCCAAAATCTAAACTTGTTATTTTGGCGATATAGGTTTCCTTAGGTAAATGATTTTAAGTTACATTAGGTTTGATTCGCTTGATAAACTTAACCATTTCATACCAAATTACTGAAAGAAAACCAACTGTAAAGCATGTCAGCAGTTGCAAACCATTCAAAGTTTCAAACTCAAAAAATACTGTCAATGGATTAACGTATAGGATCAACCCAACAACAGAAATGGTTAAAAAAATGATGCCTAAAACCATATTGTTTTTATACTTTAAAGTCGTTAAGATAGAATAATAAAAAGAGCGGTTTATTAAGGTAAGAAAGATGTTTGCTGTAATTAAAACGATGAATGTCATTGTTCTTGTAAGTGCTTCATCATAACCATTCAAAACTGAATATTGGTAAATAAACAAAGTACCTGCTGTGATGAATAGTCCTTGTATAAAGCTAATAGATAATTCTTTCCAGTTAAAGAATGTTGTGGTTAAAGGTTTTGGCTTTTGCAACATGATTTTTTGATCCATTGGTTCATTTTCATAGATAATAGAACAAGTTGGACCCATAATTATTTCTAGAAATATGATGTGAATAGGTGAAAAAATATTAGGGTAAATCCAACCTAAGACCAATGGAATAAATACAGTTAGAATGATAGGTATATGAATGGAAATGATGTATTGAATGGCATTTTTAAGGTTTGTATAAATTTTTCTTCCCATAGCAATGGCATCAACCATTTTAGATAAATCGTCTTCCAATAAAATCAATGATGCGGCTTGTTTGGCTATTTCCGTTCCTTTTTTACCCATTGCAATTCCAATATGTGCAGACTTTAAAGCTGGGCCATCATTTACACCATCTCCTGTCATTGCCACAATTTGATTATTAGATTTTAAAGCATTGATTATTTTCAATTTTGCTTCGGGAAACATTCTAGTAAAAATGGCAGTATCCATTACACAGGTTTTCATATCCTTTTCAGATAATGCCATCAAGGCCTCTCCAGAAATAGTTTTGTTATAACCCTTAAACCCAATTTGCTTTGCAATAGAAGTGGTTGTAGCGGCATTATCGCCCGTAATTATCTTCACCTGAATACCTGCGGCATAAAAATCTTCCAAAACTTTCTGGATGTTTCCTTTAGGGGGGTCGTAAAAAGCTACGAGGCCCTTAAATTGAAAAGATAAATCTTCTTGATTTGCAGGGTAGCAGTTGCCTGCAAAATTAGAAACACCTACCCCTAAAACCCTATAACCTTCCACTGCTAAAAGTTGAATCGTTGTGTGAATTTGTTTGATTTCAGATTCAGAAAGATTTGATACATTTATTAAGGCTTCGGGTGCTCCTTTAGCTGCAATAATATTGTTTCCTTTATTATCCGAAAAAACATGTGTCATCATTGGCGGTTTGCCACCTAATGGATACTCATGAATAAGTTTAAAATTTGGTCTTTCGTCCTTTTCAACTATTTCTTTATAGGCTTGGTGCAATGCCAGCTCCATTGGGTCAAAAGGAATTGGCTCACTTGCCCACATTGCTAACGTTATTAATTCCTTTTCATCTTCGTTTAATTTATCTTCAGGGCTAAAAATTGAATTATTCTTGAGCAAAAATAGTTTTGCCAATTTCATTTTATTCTCAGTAATAGTTCCTGTTTTATCAATGCAAATAACGGTTGCACTGCCTAAGGTCTCAACTGTTTTCATTTGCTTTACTACAATTCCAATCTTCATTAAACGCCAAGCACCTAAGGCCATAAATGCAGAGAAGGCAACTGGAATTTCTTCTGGCAAAATGCTCATGGCTAAAGTGAGCGACTGTAACAAGCTATCCAATATATTTTGTAAATGCCAATAATTAAATGCCCAAACGATTACAAAAACTATTGCACCAATTATTGCCATCCATTTTACAAAATTGTTAATTTGTATTTCTAAGGGCGTTTTCTCTTCTTCAATGCCCTCTAGGCTTGATCCAATTTTACCTAATTTGGTTTCGTTGCCAATGGCCGTAATTTTTGCTATGGCTAAACCACTGACTACTGTTGTACCGCTATAAATAAATTTATCCTCTTTGTCTTTATCCTTACTAACAGCAAGTGATTCACCTGTGAGAACAGATTCGTTTACAGAAAAATCATTAGCGTGAATAATGGTGCCGTCTGCCGTTATAGCTGTACCTTCTTCAACCATCAGGCAGTCACCTATAACAAGGTATTCGCTTTTAATTTCTACAATTTCACCATTACGAATGACCTTGCAACTTGGCTGTGAAAGATCTTTAAGCTTCTCTAAAGCATTTTTGCTTCTTGAATATTGATATAAAGAAATGGAAGTTATAAAGACAATGGCAACAATTAAAAATATTCCGTTTCCTGTTTCGCCACTAATAAAATAAATAGAAGAAGCCACCAATAATAAAATTACCATTGGGTCTTTGGCAATGCGTTTTACAGTATCTATGAAACTATTTTCTTTTTTGTAGTCTAATTTGTTTTGACCAAACTTCTCCCTTGCTAGAAGTACTTCTGCCTCATCTAAACCTTTTACATTAAAATGATTTATGGACATTGATATAATATTATTAATTATTTGTAAACAGCTATAAAAGGTTAATCATCATCTTTCTCTTTTCCATCCTTGGACCTGATAAAATCTTTAATTTTCTTCTGTTCATGCACATTCAAACGATTGTTACCTGTTTTTATGTCATGTTCGTTACCGCTTTTGTGGCATGATACACAGTTACTGATGTTGTAAATTCCTTCTTCGTTATGCGCTTCAATAATTTTACTTTCAGCATGTTCATGGCAACCATAGCAAGTATAAGAATTATAATTATTATTTGGGTGGCAAGTGTTACATGTTGTAGTATGATTTTGATCTAATTTAAAATAAGTAGAATGGTCAAAGGTTGAGGGCACCCATTTACTAAGGCCATGGCATTTGTTGCAGTTATCTTTGAATAAGCCATGGAAAGCATCTTTAGGTTTATCGTGGCAATTACTACAATTATTAAGGGTGGCAGGTGAAAGTAATTCATGTTTAAAACCACCTTTTGCATGCGTTGGATTCAAGCCTTGGTGTTCGGTATGGCAAGAGCTACATTCTTGGTGATAGAGTTCTTGATGAAATAATGGTTTGTTTTGCTTCCCATCTTTACCCTTTCCAATGTCTTCCACTTTGTGACAAGAAATGCATTTTTCACTGGCAATTCCATCAAATGGTTTATGGCAAAAAAGGCATTCATTATTTAATTTCTTATGTCCTTCTGTCAATTCACCAGGACTGATTGTAGCATGAGGGAATTGTACAATAAGCAAAATTGCAAGTCCAATTACTAAAAGTATAAATAGCTTTTTCAATTGCTAAATATTAGCATAGTTATGATATGCATCAAGGATAGGATACCAAACGTAAAAGCAATTGGCAAGTGAACTACTCTCCATTTTTTCATTACATCAACCATTGTGATGTCTAAAAACAGATGCCTATCTGCTTCAACTGCAGTCATACCAGATGCAATTAATTCTTGTCGGTTTGAACCCAATGATAAACTAGCATTTTTAAGAAGGAATTTGCCAACTAACCCACTTGCTACATTAATCAACAGCATCAAAATTGCAAGCCATGGTAACAAGGCATTGAAATGAATTCCTGCGTGCACAAGGATTAGTACCGAACCAATCCAAGCAAGGTATTCATGCATTTTTAAAAGATCTTTAGGAGCCCCTATTTTTATAATTTTTCGTTTTCGTAATGAGTAAACAAACGACATTAGAATAATGCAAGTGCCAATTAATCCTAGATACCGACCAATATAAGCCAAGTTGTAAGTATGAAGGATAAAATCAATAAGAATAGCAGCCAAAATCATCAGAGAATACAGAAACAGAAAAGGCAAAACTTGTATTAAAATAGGTAGCCTCATTTGCCTAATTTAATCCTTGTCACCTTCATTTTCAATTTGTACTGGATTTTGACTTTGAGCAGCACTAAGTTCTGTATGTCTAATTTGACCACCCAAATAACCTGTTCTTGCAACTAGCCCAAAGCTAATTAGCGCAATAAATAAAATTACAAACGCTGTTGTTCTTGTCAATGGAGATTTTTTCAAAGTTAGGATCAACCCTAATATGGAAGCCACTCCCAGAATAATTAAGGATATTAAAGCAAATAATGCAAATTCTTCATGTGCCTTAATGGTTGCTTCTACAACGCCCTGAATATTTTCAACGGTTTCTTCTGCAGCTTCACCTGTTAGGTAAGCAATACCTGCCCCCATTGCTGAAATGATGAAAAGCAGGAAGGCAGCAATTTTTGTTTCGCTACTCTTTGTCCAAAGCCCATAGAAAAGTACAAGCCCACCTAATATTGAACCGAAAATCGGAAGATGGGTGATTAATAAGTGAATGTGTGTTTGGTTCATAATGCATAGAATAAGGTTTGATGCAACTTTTTTAATTTAATCCTTGAGGAATAATCAAGACGCAAAAATGGTCTAATTGCCAAGCTTAGTTGTTACACATTCAATTCTTTAAATTGTAAAATTCACACATTGTCCCATTAGTGTTTAAAGGGTTTGAGTTTTATTAATCGCGCTAGGTAAACAAAAAGGGCTACCCTTTATCCTAATAATTTTGGGTAGCCCTTTAAAGTTGTTTTAAGGCAAAAGCGGTTTTGATGTAGATTTTCAAAGGCTCATTTAATCATGAGTCTTTGGTTAAGACAAACAAAAGCAAAAGAATTCTTTAGTATATACCCACTTATGGGTATTTTTTTTATGGATTTTTTTCCATTAATTCGGGAATTTTTTTTCCTTAAACTTATATTATTGCTTTACAAAGTTTCTAGTAAACACTTTGCCTTGTGCCTCAACTTTAATCACATACACACCCGCAGTCAAATCGGTTAGGTTCAAACCGAAACCTTGACCATTGTATTTAACTTGCTCATGTTTTATTTCTTGACCCAATACATTGTATAAACTTACTTTAATTTCTGCATTGGCAGCAAGCTGTGTCAATTGAAGATTTAAGTAATTACTTGCTGGGTTTGGAAATAATTTTAACTCACCTTTTTGATGCGCCGCCACGCTTGTATTAACCAAGTTTACATTGATGGTTTTTGTAATGCCTTTGCAGCCATTGCTTCCGTTTTCTTGCACATTTACGCTTGCGTTTGTGATTGAACCAAAACGTATCAAAACCTCTGGTGTAGTAGCACCCGATTCGATGGTTCCTCCAGATAATGTCCAATTAAACAAAGAGCCCGAAACCCCAGGTACAACTTTAAACCTTGCAGTATCTCCTTTTACAGCCCAAGTATTTCCTGTTAACTCGCCTGTTTGTGGGCGTGGTAGCATTTCTATGCTTAATGGGTCTGAGGTGTTTAAACAACCTTTGTTACTTATTTGAACCTTAAATGTACCAGCAGCATTAAAGTTTAGAATTCTATTGGTAGCTCCATTAAAAAGGGTATCATTTACAAACCATTGGTTACCCGTTGTGGCGCTTGAAGTTAAATTAAATACCCCGCCTTCGCAGAACTGTGTTCCGGTTAAATCCTTTGTTATGGCAGGTTTTGGTGGCGTTGTTGCCGCCATTAAATCTAGAGATTGACTCTTAGCCCAACAGCCATTTGCCCCTCTCACGCGCACAAAATATAAACCTTCTTCTTTGGTGGTAAATGATGGTCCGCTTGTTGCAAATACCAAATTGTTTTTATACCAAATAAAGTTTGAGGATACATCGGTTGAGATAAGGGTACTATCTCCATCACAAACTGCATTGCCTTTGCTCGAAGTAATAGCAGGAATGGCTGGAGATGGCAGTACATTGATATAAGCAACTCTGGTAAAACTATCTTGACCTGTCGCATTTTTCACGACCAACGAAATGGTTTTTGTTCCTGCACTTAAAAACTTAATTTGTGGACTGCGAACGGTGTAAATTGCAGTATCGGCATCGCTCACATACCAAGTCCAAGATTTAGGTTGATTATAAGAAGAGTCCAACAACTGAATCTCATCACCTACGCAAACTGAAGGTGTCAAGGTATAAAATTTTGCCACAGGCGCTAAAGGGGTACCTACTATTTTGATGTTATCAATAAATAGGTTATTGCCACCATTGTTTGTTTTTTGTTCAAAGCGAATCCTTACATTGGCATTTCCTACAAATGGAGTTAAGTTAAACGTATTGCAAGCAGCGCCCAAACCGCCACCACACCAATCAGCGGCCTTAGATGGAATAAATGCATTTACTGAGGCAAAAGAATTATCTGGCCCAGTTGCAAATGTACCAGTTCCATTTTCTCCATAAGCGCCCAAGCGAGTATAGTTGGTGCCACAATTGGTGCTAATTAACACTATCAAAGAATCTGTAGCAGAATTATCATAACGTGTGTAGGCATGTTGAAACTGCAAGCTAGCACTGCTTAAACCTCTTAAATCTAACACAGGAGAAACAATTCTGTCTGTATAAAACTGTGTGGTTACGTCGTAATTATTAATTCCCATGGCGGTATTGCCAGGTGTTGTGCCAGCAATATTCCAAAGACGCCAAGTGCTATCACCTTGTAAATTATCAATAGACCATAAATTTCTTGTTGGTGAATTGCTTTCAAAGGTTTCGTCTATTGGCAAACTAATGCCACCTACGGTTAAATAATCTGTAATATAAATTGAATCATATCCGTTGCTTGAACTAATGCGCAAGGCAACAGGATAACTACCAGGAGCCGCATAAGAAACATTTGGGTTTAAAGCACTGGAAGTGGCAGGATTTCCGCCTGGGAAATACCACATTCTAGCAGTACCTCCTACAGAAAGATTGGTAAAGGCTACACTTTGGTTCATACAAACTGTTCTAGAATTACTTGTAAAACCTGCAGTTGGTTTTGGTGTAATACCAGAAACAATTAAAGCATAAGGTTGCGCGCCACCTGTTAAAGTGCCTTTGTGTGAAATAGTGATTGTATAAATTCCAGCCGTTGGCGTACCTAAATGGATTAATTCTGTATTGTCTGTATTGTTATCGCCAGTTGTGGCAGCACTAGCTGGAGAAGCAGGATTTAACACGTATGGAAAGAAATTTGTATTATCAGAATTTCTGCGCAAGCGAATGTCTAAGTCATTTACCAATCTTTTGTTAGGGGCATCCAAGGCAGCATCCAAAGGAGTTGCAGGCCTATCAGTCCAGCAAATGGTAGCTCTTATTGGAGAAGTTCCATCTGCATAAAAAGAATAGGTATAAGTACCGCTATTAGAAAGAGACAATTGTTGAATGCTATTTTTAAGGGTATCAGAAATTACTGTAGCTGCTTTATCAGTATTCATCAATCCCCAACCAAAGCTGTAATCCGGACCAGGATTCGAACCTGCTTCGTCGGCAGTGTGAATGATGAGGCCTTTTAAAGTGGAAGAACGCATAAAGCTGCCTTTTCTGTTGTTATAATGTTGTTGTAATAAAAGTGCTGAGCCACTTGCATTAGGCGTTGCCATTGAGGTTCCGTTTAAGTTGGCATATGCTGTATTGCCGGTGCTGGTACTTGAGTAAACAGCAACTCCATTGGCCACTACATCTGGTTTAATTCTACCATCATCTGTTGGGCCCCAGCCGCTAAAAGAACTCATTACCACATCAGAAGATTTTGACCAACCATTTACAATTTTGTTTACTGCTCCAATGGTCATAACATTTTTAGCATTGGCTGGCCCGCCGCTGATACAATCATAAGGACCTATAGCAGGTGGTCTATTGGCGCTATTGCCTTGAACCCAACTACCATTGTTGTCGCGAATCCAAAAGGTTGAGGAACCGGCCTCACCTCTATCGTTTCCAGCAGCAGCAAAAATGAGGTAATTAGGATTACTTAACGCTATTTGATCCCACTCTTGCGAATTCCAATCGTAAAAACCATACTTATGATCTTCGGTTGTGCTCACACTTGGGTCGGACCAAAACTCCCAGCGACTTAAATTATCGTTATAATTCCAGCCACTAATTTGGCTGTAGGAATGGTTAGAAACTAACAGTCCTGCTGAGGCAGCTGAGCTCATTTCTGAATTGTCATTGCTCCAATCATAACAACGAATAGGTGCTTGATAAGCCATTCCTTTTGCATTGGCAACTACTCCACCTGCTGCCATGGTTCCTGCAACGTGGGTAGCATGGTCGCTCAACGTAGTGCTGCCATCTACTTGCACAGCCCTTGATTGAAACTCTTGATGTGCAATTCTAACAGCACCACCATCCCAAACGCCAAGTCGGTTGGTCATTCCTTGTCCGCTAAGGCTAAGTCCAGATGCTCCCCCAGGCCAAACCTTGCTGGTTCCAATGGTTCTGGCTGCATCTAAATTGTTTGTAGTTTCTAAGTAGATTGGCATTCCTGTGCTACTAATGCTTACCAATTCTTTGATTCTACCGTTGGCAGAAACCATTCGTTTGGGATAATTGTTGTTTTTGGTTTTTTCAATCGCAGCAGCCAAACGCAGGTCTGCATTATGTTTAAGTATGCGTGTTAAATCATTATTATCCTTTGCTGACGCTGGATTGATTGATTCTTGCGCAAAAAGGCCTAAAGAAAGAATCATGGCCAGAAAAAAAGTAAAAATATGCTTCATTATGTTAATTGGTTTTCAAGTTTCTAGAATGATTGATGCTGCCTTTTAGTCGGGCAAAGACTTTTAATTTTTCTTTGCCAACGAATAGGTCTCCTGTAAAAACAAGCTCATAAGCGCCATTAGGCAAACATTTAATTTTAAGGTTTGGTTTGCTTTTTTGGTTCAAGACAAACGTTTTATCTAATCTATTGTCAATTAAAACCACAGAATAGTTGGCAATATTAACTGTTTTGCCACATTGAATGTTTTTAACAGGAATGCCATTTACCTCAAAAACGTATCCATTACTAGCAACCAAGGCTACATTTAAACGGCCATTTACAACATCAAAATTACTTTTTTGGTGGTATTCAAATTTGCGTAAAAGTTTGCCACTTGCCGTGCGAAGGTCTACGTTTTCTTGTTGGGCTAGACAGGAAGTTAAACTTCCTAAAAAAAGCAAAATAAAATATACTAATTTTTTCATGGTTTGAACCGAACTCGAAATCGATTTTATTTTCAAAAATAAGGGGAAAATAGGTAAAATCGCATATTTGGTAAAGGCGTATTTCTACTTCAAACCAATTCCTACAATTATTCGAAGGTTCGACCCCTTGCGGGGTCGCCAATTTTCTGCAAATTTTGCAATAAAGAGGCAAATCCTACTTGGATTGGTATTTTGAGAACCTAAGATTAAGAGGTGCTTTCTCTTTTTTCTCCTATTTTGCGCAAAACTAACAAGGTGAAAAAACATATTCCTAACGCACTTACATCTTTGAACTTGTTCTTTGGCTGTTTGGCTATTATTAGTAGTTTAGAAGGTGACCTAAAACAAGCGGCTTGGTTTATTGCTACTGCTGCTATCCTCGACTTTTTTGACGGATTTATTGCAAGGTTACTTAACGCCTATAGCGAAATTGGCAAGCAGCTAGATTCCTTAGCAGATGTAGTTAGTTTTGGCGTGGCGCCTGGCATGATATTTTACAGCATAAGCCACGATTACCTTGCCTTTGGAAGTAACTTTCCTCAGTTTGTTCCCTTGGTTGTGTTCCTTTCTTACACACCCTTCCTCGTTCCAATTTTCTCAGCCATACGTTTGGCTAAGTTCAATATAGACACTCGCCAATCCGATTCATTTATTGGGGTGCCTACCCCTGCAAATGCTTTGTTTATTTGTTCAATTCCATTTGTGCTAGAAAGCGGACCAGATTTCGCAACTAATTTGTTTTCCTCTTCCTACTTCTTATTACTGTTTCCTTTTATCAGCGCTTATTTGTTGGTTGCCGAACTTCCTTTGTTTGCTCTTAAATTTAAGACTTTTAGTTTTGAACCTAATAAGCTGAGGTACTTGTTTTTGTTAGGAGCGCTGCTCTTAATTTTAACATTTCAATATTTTGGGCTTGGACTAAGCATAGTGCTTTACGTACTTTTGTCGCTTCTTGTACATTTGAAACTCATAAAATTATGAAATTTAAAGCTGAAATTGATGTGATGCCTCACGCTGCGCTATTAGACCCACAAGGAAAAGCAGTTAGTAATTCTATGCCAAATATTGGCCTGCCTACCATTCATGATGTGCGCATTGGCAAGCACATTAGCATGGAACTTGAAGCAGATAGTGAAGCTTCCGCTCACGAAATGGTAGAAACCGCTTGCAAAAAATTGCTGGCCAACCTTATTATGGAAAGCTACACCTTTACGGTAAAAGCAATCTAATTTTACCTCAATTCATGAAGGCCTCTATTGTCAGTATCCTTCTGGGCTTTGGAATATTTGTTGCGCAAGCACAAAACATAAGCTACGCAAAACAAGTTATTGCTAAACTTTGCAGCCAAGAATTTGCAGGGCGTGGCTACGTGAACGAGGGAGATAAAAAAGCTGCGAATTTCATACGAGAAGAATTTACCCAACTTAAACTTGCACCCTTAGGCGAGCGCTATTTTCAATATTTTGGGTTTCCAGTGGTAAGTTACCCGCAACGCGTTTTTTTTAATGCAGATGGCAACGACTTAATTCCAGGTGAAGACTTCATTATTAACCCGGGTTGCCCAACAGTTTCAGGAACTTTTAAGGTGATAAGGTTAGACTCTGCAATGGTTGACAACAACAATGAGTATAATAAATGGTTCAAGAAAAACTTAAAAAGCTATTTCTTAATTGTGGATGCACTCAAAGGAAAAAAGTTTGTAAACCAAGAACGAGCCGACGCCATCTTAAAAAATCAAGTTAACGCCAAAGGCCTAATTTTTGACAATCAAGAAAGTCTGGTCTGGAGCGTGTCCATGGATTTTGAACCCTTTCCCATCATTTATGTAAAAAAGGAATTACTTGGCAGATTAATCCTTAAAATTAAACTTAACATTGATGCTACAAGAACGGTGCATGGCACCCAGAATGTATTAGGCTTTATCAAAGGTAGCGTTCAACCCGACTCATTTATAGTTATTAGCGCACATTACGACCACTTAGGTATGATGGGCTTGGAGACCATTTTTCCAGGTGCAAATGACAATGCAAGTGGCATTGCCATGATGTTGGATTTGGCTAAACATTACAAAGAAAATCCACCACGTATGTCTGTGGTTTTTATTGGCTTTGCAGCGGAAGAAGTTGGCTTAATTGGCTCTTTGTTTTTTACAGAAAACCCGCTCATCCCACTCAAGAAAATTAGCTTAGTGGTAAACCTAGATTTAATGGCAACTGGCGATAAAGGCCTCACCGCCGTGAATGGCACCGTTTACCCAGAACTGTTTAACTTGCTACAAAATTGCAATGCCATTGGTAATTATTTGCCCGAAGTTTCTGCCAGAGGCAAGGCCATGAATAGCGACCATTACCATTTTTCGGAGAAGGGTATTCCAGCCCTATTCTTTTACCTGAGAGGCGAATATCACCAATACCATGATGTTGGCGACACACATAGAGCTATTACCTTAAGTAAGTACAATGAGGCGTTTGGCTTGATCCGAGATTTTGTTAATGCAAGGATGAAATTGTATAATTAAGTATTTTTTCTAATATTAGCAGGGCAATGCCCATCGTAAATTCCCTCATGAACTGGTACCTCAAACGCAGAATTCCTGCGATTGAGCAAATGATGAATCATCCTTTGGATGTTCAACAGGAACAGTTTTTTAAGCTAATTAGAACAGCGCAAATCACTGAGTTTGGCAGAAAGTATGAATTTAAAAGCATTCATAATACCAAAATTTTTAAAGAACGTGTGCCGGTTACCAATTACGATGACTTTAAACATTATATAGACCGCATGATGCTTGGCGAACAAAACATACTTTGGCCAAGTGAAGTGAATTGGTTTGCAAAATCGTCTGGAACCACTAGTGCAAGAAGTAAATTTATTCCTGTAACCTATGAAAGCTTAGAAGAATGTCATATTCAAGGTGGTAAAGATGTACTTTTAACTTATATGATGCAGCACCCAGAAACAGATATTTTTAGTGGCAAGGGTTTAGTGATGGGGGGAAGCTACCAAGCAAATCAGAATTACAATGATAGTTTCTATGGCGATGTGAGCGCAGTAATGATGCAAAACATGCCCTTTTGGGCGCAGTACCTGAGAACGCCTGAACTTAGCATCGCCACTATGGACAATTGGGATGAGAAAATTGAACGTATGGCGCAAGCAACTCTTCATGAAAATGTAAGTAATATTTCAGGGGTGCCCACATGGACCATTGTGCTTATTGAAAGACTTTTTGAATTAACTGGCAAAAACGATTTATCAGACATTTGGCCAAACTTGGAATTATACATGCATGGCGGTGTAAGCTTTACGCCATACAAAGAAAGGTTCAAAAAACTTATTAAAGGAAGCAAGATAAATTACCTAGAAATATACAATGCCAGCGAGGGCTTTTTAGGTTTTCAAGACCAAAAAGATTCAGATGATTTATTGCTCATGTTAGACTACGGTGTGTATTATGAGTTTATGCCCATGAGCGAGTATGGGAAGGATTTCCCCAAAACCTACTCATTAGGTGAAGTGAATTTAAATGAAAATTATGCATTGGTAATTAGCACCAATGCAGGCTTATGGCGATACATCATTGGCGATACCATAAAGTTTACTTCAATTTCTCCTTTTAGGTTTAAAATTACGGGTCGAACCAAACATTTTATCAATGCCTTTGGAGAGGAATTGATGATAGAAAATGCAGACCTAGCCATAAAGGAGGCCTGCCATCAAACCCAGGCACTTATTGCAGATTACACCGCTGCTCCCATTTATTTTTCAGAGGATACCAAAGGCGGACATGAATGGTTAATAGAATTTGAACAAGCCCCAAATGATTTTAATCTTTTTGCATCGGTTTTGGATCAAACCTTAAAAAAATGCAATTCTGATTATGAAGCCAAAAGATTCAAAGACATGGCAATGTTAGCACCAAAAATTAAGGTATTGCCAAAAGGAACCTTTCATGCATGGCTTAAAGTACGCGGCAAATTAGGTGGGCAGCATAAGGTGCCAAGATTAAGTAATCATAGGGATTATGTAGAAGAGATATTAAATTCGCAATCTGCTTCACAAAATAGTTTGGTTTGAACCAATGAAAAACAACTCAGCATTATACCTTCTTAGCATTTCAATATTTGCGCTTGCCATTAGTTTATTAATGAGTAGTGGTGATACTGCCCAAATAAAGGCAAATGACGAATTTAAACAATATTATAGAATCTATGCCTTGAGCATGCCAAAGTCTTTAAGTTTTGCGGGTCAGAAAGTTCCTTTAACAGATTATGATGTAATTGAGCGTTACGACCGTGAAATACTTACCAATGTGTATTGGCAATCGCAAACCATATTGATGCTAAAGCGCGCCAATAGATACTTTCCAGTAATTGAGCCAATCTTAAAAGCCAATGGTATTCCGGATGATTTTAAATACATTTCTTTAGCAGAAAGTGGCTTGCAGCATGTGGTTAGTCCGGCTGGCGCGGCAGGTTTCTGGCAGTTTTTAGACAAAACAGGAAGGCGTTATGGTCTTGAAGTAAATGAAGAAATTGATGAACGCTACCACATTGAAAAAGCTACTGTTGCTGCCTGCTTATACTTTAAAGACGCTTACAATCAATTAGGTGATTGGAGCTTGGTGGCTGCCAGTTACAACATGGGAATTGACGGGGTAAAAAGACAATTGCTAAACCAAGGCATGAAAAGTTATTATGAACTTTACCTTAACACCGAAACTGCTAGGTATCTTTTTAGAATAATGGCCATCAAAGAAATCTGTGAAAAGCCAGATAAATATGGGTTCTACTTGCTTCAGGAAGATAAATACGCACCTTTACAAACTATAAAAGTAAAAGTAGATTTGGGTATTAATAACTTGGCACTTTGGGCCAAAAGCAATTATGTAAATTATAAGCTATTAAAATTGTTGAACCCATGGCTTAGAAAGCCAGCACTAAATGTAGCTCCTGGAAAAGTTTACTATATTGATTTGCCTAAGGATAGAATTATGCAATCACCACTTGGAAAATCTGTGGTTGCTGATACCCTACTTTTGGTTCAAACCAACCTACCTGAAAGATTAGACCCAAAGCCTAGCAACGATATAGAGCAATAATTTTTAAAACTTTTGGCAATACTTACCTTCGTAACATGGCATTAATCATTCCTCATAAATTTAGGTTCTTACCCCATTCCTTAAAAACGCAAAAATTTTCTCTGCTAGATGTTGGTGCGGGTAGCCATAGTGCTACTAAAACCAAGTCGGTTTACCCTTTGTGTGAATACCATGGCATTGATATATCAAAAAACTACGAAAATGATGAGGCGGATTTTAAAGCCATGAGTGGTTTTTATGAAATGGACTTAACGGCCTTAATTTTTAGCACCATTCCAGATAATTATTTTGATGTGATTATCATGAGCCATATCATAGAGCATTTGCACAATGGCGATAAAGTAATTGAAGGCTTATTGAAAAAATTAAAAGTAGGCGGAAACATTTATATTGAATACCCTGGACAAGGCAGCACCAAATTGCCAAGTATGAAGCGCACTTTAAATTTTTATGATGACCCAACCCATGTAAGAATTTATTCGGTTCCAGAAATTACTGGGGTTTTAGAAAAAAATAATTGTACAGTACTACGCGGAAAAACAAGAAGATATTGGCCCTATATTCTGCTATTACCGCTTACCTTAGTTACTGAAACCCTTAAATATGGGTTTGTACCAGGAGGCGTTTTTTGGGATTTAGCTGGCTTTGCAGAATACGTTTTTGCGGTTAAGGAAAAGTAATCTATTTGGCAATATGGTTTTATAACCCTATTTTTGGCACGCAAATAACTATACGTTTTTGCCATGTTCAATGATAGTCAAAAATTCTTCGGAGAAGGCCTCACCTATGATGATGTGCTTTTATTGCCTGCCTACTCAGAAGTACTTCCACGCGAAGTAATAACCGCCACACAACTTTCTAGAAATATTCGTATCAATATTCCTATGCTTTCTGCAGCTATGGATACCGTTACAGAATACAAACTTGCCATTGCCTTAGCACAACAAGGAGGCGTGGGTATTTTGCATAAAAACATGAGCATCGAGCGCCAATCCGAAGAAGTGCGCAAGGTAAAAAGAAGCGAGAGTGGGATGATCATAGACCCGCTTACCTTAAATGACTCTGCTACCTTAAAGGATGCCCATAAAATGATGACAGAAAATAAAATTGGTGGCATCCCCATTGTGAATGACAATGGCAAACTGGTTGGAATTTTAACCAACAGAGACCTCCGATTTGAAAAGGAAATGTCTAAGTCTGTTATTGATGTAATGACAAAAGAAAATCTGATTACTGCCCCAGAAGGCACAGACTTAACACAAGCAGAAAGTATTTTACAAGAATATAAAATTGAAAAGCTACCTGTAATTAACAAAGACGGAAAGCTAATGGGTTTAATTACCTATAAAGATATTTTAAAGGTAAAAGACCATCCAATGGCTTGCAAAGACAAGCATGGCAGATTAATTGTAGGTGCCGCAGTGGGCGTTACGCCAGAAACCGAAGATAGAATTGCAGCCTTGGTGAAAGCAGGTGTAGATGTAGTTATTATTGATACGGCCCACGGACATTCTGCGGGAGTTTTAAGAGAGGTAAGTCGTTTGAGAAAAGCCTTTACCAATATTGATATTATTGCTGGCAACATTGCCACTGGCGATGCAGCAATAGCCTTGGTGAATGCAGGTGTAGATGCGGTAAAAGTGGGTGTTGGACCAGGTTCTATTTGCACCACGCGTATCATTGCAGGTATTGGTGTACCGCAATTAACCGCAGTATATGAAAGTGCAAAAGCCATTAAAGGCTCTGGCGTTCCTGTAATTGCGGATGGTGGAATTAGATATAGTGGAGATTTGGTTAAAGCCTTAGCTGCGGGAGCAAGCACAGTAATGAGCGGTTCTATCTTTGCTGGCGTAGAGGAAAGTCCAGGTGAAACCGTGATATATGAAGGCCGTAAGTTTAAAAGCTACCGTGGCATGGGTTCAATAGAAGCCATGAAAGAAGGTAGCAAAGACAGGTACTTCCAAGATGCAGAAGATGAAATTGCTAAATTGGTTCCTGAAGGTATTGTAGGTATTGTTCCGTTTAAAGGCTTGTTAAAGGAAGTAGTTTACCAATTTGTGGGTGGGTTAAGAGCCGGAATGGGCTATTGCGGTGCTAAAACCGTTGAAGAATTGCAGGAAAATGGTAAGTTTATCAAGATTACTGCGGCAGGTGCAAAAGAGAGTCATGCACACGATATAAAAATAACCAAAGAAGCTCCAAATTATAGTAGAAATTAGAGATGCTTAGCAGGGTACTATTCTTGTTTGTGGCCTTACTTCCTTGCTGGGTAATTGCCCAAGTTCAAAACTATGGCATGACAGATAGACAAGATAGTGTGGTTGAAGGCAAGGTTCAAATAAACGGCTACGTAGATACTTACTATGGTTTTGATTTGAACCAACCTAAAGATTCGTGGCGCGCTTATGCGGTTTCTTCTCCAAGGCACAATGAAATTAACATCAATTTGGCCTATATTGATATTCGATACCAAGAGGAAATGGTAAGAGCTCGTTTTGTGCCTGGTGTTGGCACTTATATTAATTCTAATTATGCTACAGAAGCAGGAACACTTAAAAATATTGTTGAAGCAAATGTGGGGGTTAGGCTATCTGAGAAAAAAGGTATTTGGATAGATGCAGGTGTTTTGGGTTCTCCCTTTACCAATGAAACTGCTATTTCTAAGGACCATTTATTGTATACCAGAAGTTTTGCGGCAGAAAATGCACCTTACTATGTTACAGGCGCAAGATTAACCCTACCTATAAATAAAAAGCTAACTGCTTATGGCTATATTTTAAATGGTTGGCAAATTATTACAGACGTAAACAATCCCTTGTCTGGAGCGTTGCAACTTGAATATAAGCCTACCGATAAATTACTAATTAATTGGAACAATTATATTGGCTCTGAAGAATCTAAGCAGAATCCTTTGTTTGGTAACCGCTTTTTCACAGATCTTTACTTTATCTATCAACCTGTAAAATGGTTTTCGGCAACCGCAGATGTTTACGGTGGTTTACAAAATAAGCTTGATACAATTACTGGCAAGCGTGATAATTTTGCTTGGTGGCAATTTAACGTTTGCGCTAGGATCAAACCGAACCCAAAATTTAGTTTTTCTTATAGGTTTGAGTATTTTGATGATCCCAATGCTATTGTGGTCATCCCCATCACCAACAATAATGGCTTTAGCACTTTTAGTGAATCATTGGGTATAGACAGATTTATTGGCAATCATGCCATTTTTAGGGTAGAAGGTCGCCATTTTTTTTCTTCAAAGGAGGTTTATTTGAACCAAGAGGGCAATAATAGCAAGAATGGATTTCTATTGATGAGTAGTCTTTGTGTTTGGTTTTAAAAGCTTATTTTCGTCCCATACGAGTTAACCCATGATAGAATTACAAGGCAATGTAAATAGGTATTACCAGCAACAATATGATACCACCCATGAATTTATCATTCCTTTTATTGAGGAAGTAAAACCCCTTGGGGCGCACATCAACTTTTTAGAAGTGGGCAGTGGCTACGGTGGTATTTGCAAAGCATTTTCAGAGAAAAGATGCAGGGTAACAGGCATTGAGCTTTTGGAATCGGCCAGCACCATTGCCAAAGACTTTTTGAAGGAGGAGATAGCCGCTGGGCAAGTTAGCATTCTAAACAGCAATGTATATGATATCAATCCGGACAAGGATTTGGTAGAAAAGTACGATGTGATTTTATTGAAAGACACCATAGAGCATATTCACAACCAAGAGAAATTTGTGGCCCATATCATACATTTTTTGAAGCCAGATGGGGTTATCTTTTTTGCATTTCCACCTTGGTTTATGCCTTATGGAGGACATCAACAAAGCCTGGACAGCAAGTTTTTAGACAAGCTTCCTTATTTTCATATACTTCCTACCTTTATGTACCGAGGCATCATGAAGCTGTTTGGAGAAATAGAAGGAAGAATTGTAGATGTATTGGAGGTAAAAGAAACCCAGATTAGCATTAATAGGTTTGAGCGCATTACCAAAAAGGCTGGTTTTAAAATAGCCAAACGCGAGTTTTATTTGGTTAACCCAAGTTATAAATACAAGTTTGGTGCGAAGCCAAGAGTGCAATTTGCCTTGGTATCTGCCATCCCTTGGTTTAGAGATTTCTTTACCACCACCTGTTATTACGTGTTAAAAAAGGGGTAAGGGTTGAACCTAAAACATTTGCTTAACACCTAACTAGTTTAAAAAAATAGTGCTGTTAATTTTTAGGAGTATACAATAAATTAGAATCATCCATGGATTCTTGCTCATACTGCAAGTATTTAATATTCAAATTCAAAACATGCTTATAAGGCACAACCAAAAAATTACCAGGGATATCTCTAAATTCTGATTCACCTTCAGAAGAATAGGTTTTCTTTGATGGGTAAACTAAAATTAATTTGTCTAATTCTTTATCTGTTCTTGAGAGATAATACTCTTCTAAAATACCAGAGTAGATAACTGATTCCTTTCCATTGTTGACCAATATATCCAAAACAATAAAATCAGCATTTCCATCAGAATCAATATAACCAGTAGAATTAGTTACATAATCATTTGAAAGTATATAATGCCAATCATTTGGATATCTTAACATTGGAAATTTTATATCTATTTGGTGCTCTCTAATTTTATTTTTTACAAATCTACCAAGTGCATAGGGTATTATTGAAATTGAAAGAAAATAAGAAAAGATATGGTAGACATAAAAGTGAATATTATTAAAAATGCCGTCTAAACGATTAAAATCATCTCCACCAATTAGTAAAAAGCCGAGATTTTCAAAATTAACTGGAAGAAAAAGTTGAACTATATAAATCCAAAAGGTATGAAACAACAATGAAATTAGGAAAGATAACAGAAGTTCATAAAATATCTTTTCAGGTTTAAAATCTAAAATGAACCTACCCGAATAATAACCACGCCTAAAAGAGAAGCCTGGCAAACTAATTAAAACTAAAAGAAGGGTAGTAAAAGCAAAATTCAAAACCTAAGCCTAAAGTTCTTTAACTCTATAAACAACATTATCTACCGTGATTTCATAGGAAATATCCCCCTTAGCTTTTGATGCCCCATCCTTAGAAGATACGCTCTCACTTTCCTTTTTCCTAAGTTCATGCAAGAATTGCCGACTTAAAGACTCATTTTTAAAAAATTGAGCAGCCTTTAAACTTTTCTTAACTTTCATTTAATGATTAAATCTTAGACAATTATAATATTTTATTGAACATAATTACAAACAAAAAATTGTGTGTATTCAACTTTTTTGTTACATGTATGAAATGAAATTAGTATGAAATAATGTTTGTTCTAAATTATTAATAATTTGCCTTTCTTTATATACATTTATTATTTGTTTTCAATACTTACATAAGTGCCATATAGCGTATTGTCTACTCTTTGAGCTATCCCTTTAAAAGCAGGTTTATTAGGATTTTCCCAGTTTAAGGTATAAATATTATCCTTTAAGGTGATTATTAATTTTGCTGTATGAGGAGTATGATCCTCCTCAAACCATACATCATCATACTCACCTACAAAGTCATCATCCATCATTTTACTACCTATTCTTCTGGCACATTCAGGATAAAAAACCCCGTTATTATGTTCATTTGAATAGTTTCCTATTAAGACACCATCCATGAAAATCAATTTGAATATTCCATTTTTTACTGCCATATTTCTTTTACCTACTCTTTACAGGATTTTCGGTTTTACTCCTTTGGGTAAATTTGGTTTTGGTTAAGAATTGTTATTTCTACCAAACTTAGAAAAAAAATTTAAAAGCATTAAGATTAATTTATGTACTGAGCTCCAATTTCATTTAGTTGTTTCTAGCTGCTTACTTTTTTTTCATCAATTTTACTTTTGAAACAATTATTAAATTAAATTTCTTCTGTTCATTTCGTCATAAACTAGCCTTAAACAACTTTGTCCCTCAGATTTAGAATCCCAATACATACTATGAACCCTCATACTATGTAACATAAAGAAGTCCCATAAACCAAATTTATTTATTATAGCTACTTCATAATTAATATTAAATGGCTTAATGGAAGTCGTTTCAATACCAAATTCGGCTTCACCAATTTTTGAATCATTCCGAAAATTTGTTGCAAGAGCGTCTGCAATTGAATATACATTTAACCAATGTAGCTTGTCTCCAAGTTCTGGTTTACGACTTTTATAAAATTGAGGGTAATATGATTTAACAAATTCAAAGGGAGTGCCAATTGTAATAATTGCTTCACAAAATACTTCAGCATTTTTTGACACCTTATTTCCATAGGGATAAATATAGTCTATAGCCAAAATACTTCCGAAACTGTATGTATGAAAATGAATTTTACAGTCCACTTCCGTTTCAGTAATGTAATCAACTAAAAGCTCAAGATTCCCTTGTAATAACTGTCTTTGAACACCATGCTCCATGTAGTCATTTGCACAAACAAATTCAGTTGCCAAATTCGCAATTAAAATATTTGCATTAGGGACAAGCAATAAAAGCAATGCTATTATTGAAACTATTATCGGTGAAACTCCTTTAGATACAGTTTCAAAATACTCTTGTGATATGTAAGAAATATCCTTATGGTAAATTGAATTTTTTATTGTCCAGAGAGCTTCGCTAATTTTGGAGTTTAAGATTAAATCAAATGTAGCAGGAAGTGTTATTAGAATAGAAAAGGCGATAATGAAAAAAATGAGAAAAACGTAAAGGGTCTGAAATGGGCGATTATAGCTTTCAGGACTAAAAAGCCTTTTAATAATTAACGGAAATTTTTTGAAAACCAAAAGAAATAACCATAGGTTCTTTAGGATAAGAGAATAGGTATTAAATTTCTCAGTAAGTATTTCGTGATATTTATAGTCATAAATCTTATAAACTACTTTACCTTGTTCGTTTATATTACAAATGCTAACGACCGTGCTTGATTTATCAACTGAATAGTTTATTTGCTCTGTTTTGATTTCATATTTTACTCCATTTGTATGGAAGCTCATTTCATTCATCAATCTTTCTGAATATTTTTCTACAGTTTCATTAACAAAAGACTGCCCTAAGCCTGATATGTATATTCCTATTTTCATATTTT
Source organism: Bacteroidota bacterium (assembly GCA_027488905.1). Taxonomy (GTDB): domain Bacteria; phylum Bacteroidota; class Bacteroidia; order UKL13-3; family UKL13-3; genus B1. The sequence goes on along the minus strand of JAIYAT010000022.1, from coordinate 28,564 downwards.
TTTACTATTAGATTTTGGAATTTTGTTTTCCGCCATCGTATTTCATTTTAAAGTAACCACCCACTAAAGTACATTCAAAAAATATAAATAGCTAGTTTCATCTTTGGCGAATGAAGAATTTCAATGAAATAATGCTAGTGCATTTTAATGAATGGCAGCAAAGCGGGATAAGAAAGCTGGTCTATTGCAAACATTTATACTTTTCCAATCAAACCTATTGTAAGCTTAGTAGTTAGTAGGCATAAAGAAGAAAATGGATTTACCTTGTTAAAGCCATCAAAAGGTAAACTGAATAGAACTGTAGGGCTTCATCTACCCAATGTTTGCTATTTTTCCATTCCAGAAAATTGCTTAATGAACATATTGCAAAAATTGATGAAATTGTTTTAAGTCTAAGCATTCATCAATGGTATTATTTATTTAGAGGCCATGCCATTATGCGCAAGGAATTTGATAGTCTGTGTGGTATTTTGCTAGAACACTTGCATAAAGACCCACTAAGCTGTGATGTTTTTGTTTTCATTAATCAAAGGAGCAATCAGGTAAAACTGAAGTGTTGGGCGATAGCTTAATGTTGTAATATAAACATTTAGAGAAAGGAACTTTTGGATTGCCATAAGGTGAAGAATTCAGGGTTTCTTTTGAGATATTAAGTTGCTAGTTGCAAGGCATCAAACTAATTACATTGCGTAAGCGTAAAAGGTATGTAAATGCTGCATAAAGTTGATATTTTGGGGCATAACTAAAGCATGAAAACAATAGTAAAAAAAATAGACCATTGAATCATATTTGTCATATGCAAAAAGAGGGAAAATTTTAGTTTATGGTGTAACCTATTATGGCTTGCAGGATGTTACTTAAATCGTGGCCTTTCAGCACCAATTTTGATTTAAAAAACTAACTTCCGGATATACACAAAAATGATATAGAAATTCGTTACCCTACTCTCGCCAATAACTTGTTGCGTATTCGGCCTTTAATTCCATAAGATAAAACTCTTAAATAGAAATCAATTAGACTTTTAAAAATAGAACCAAAAAGCTAAGTCTAAGAACAATTAAAGAAAGGAACCACACTATTTTTTTTCTTATACTATACTGCTTCGCCCCAAACCTCAAATTCAACTCCTTGCTTTCTACAAGCCATCTCGGTTTCGAGCAAAATAGTCGAAAGCATTAATGCTCGTCTGAGGGTAGTAGAATTTTGGTGATTAGTACTGTTATAAAAGTCATTTTCAGATTTCTTCCATTTTGTTGATTGAATATGGGGTTGCACTATTATTACCTTTTTGTTAACAACTTGTCCTTTATTCTTTATTACTTCTAAAGCATTATGAAATTTAGATGTATCAAGAATAATATTTGAAGGGTCATCAGAATTAATTGCAAAAGTACCACAACGCTTTTCACTATTCTTGAACCTTTCTAACAACTCATCTGCATTTACATGTCTTAAATTCTTTACGGCTTGTGAGCAAACTACTTGAAATGGGTCAATTGCAATATTTCTATTTGAATTATTTGAATCAGCAGCTTTAACATGAACGAGTATAACCTTTCTGTTTCCTGGTTCAATATAAAGGAAATCGGCTATTTCATTTGCTTGATCATGACACAATAAATACCATTCTTCGTTTTTAGAATCGAAGAGATCATTTATATTTTTTGCAACAAAAGAGAAAAGACTATCATCATTTACATTTTTAATTAATTGAATTTTTGGTTTACTGTTTTTATCCCACCCATCTGGCTTCTCTTTTGAGACATCAAAACCATTAAAATCCTTAAATTTAATGTCTTTATAGAATATGTCACCGTATGATTGGTAATATAATCGGTTTCCAGTTAAAACATGACCTGATTCAAATAGTACTTGAAAAGCATTATTCCAACCAATGTAATTAAGAACATTTTCAAATACTTCGTCTTCCTTTGCTATACTTCTTATATCGCCTACTGAAATATTTATTTCTTTATCATCAAAACTTTGAATCTCTAAAACAAATGTTTGAACTATTTTTGTTATGTAGAAGACATTTACACCAAAACTTAGTGTATTGTCTTCAAATTTTAAAGCGACATTTTTATCAATTTCAAGTTTACCATAGTTAAGCCATTCTTTTTCCGTTAATTCTTTATCATTTAAGTCTTCATCCAGTTTCTCTATCTCAATATTTAGCTTTATTTCAAACGGATCTTTTGCATTCTTAATCTCATCTGAATTTGTTGGTTTACTTAAATTAATCAACCCCAACATATGCTCGGCTTCCTTTTGTTTAGTAAGAGGTGTTTTTGTCTTTCTTTCTATTTCAGTGGTAAGGTAGTCAAATATTGAGGCGTATTGAATGATTCCTTTTGTTCTACTCATCCAAAGCATATTCCTATTTTTAGAATAGCCAATCCTTAAAGTTTTTTTCTCTTCTTCACTCAAGAAATTGATTTTGTTTTCATTATTTATAGTCAACTTAGAAATAAATGCCCCATAATTATAAGATTGGTCTGCAAAGGGATCGATAGCCATGCGCAAATCAGGGCCTGTAATATTCTTTTTATCCGGTTTCAATTTTACAGACCTGTGTAATCCATTCAACCATAAATTAAAGACTTCATCGGTAATAAAAGCATCTTCATATAATTTCTCCTTTACTTTCTTAAACTGAAATGGAAAAATTAATGTATCAAACTGACCGAACTCAAATATTTGCATTAAATTATTTGTAGTAGATTGGTATGTTGATGAAAATGAGATGTAACTACCTTTTTTTATCAATAGTAATAGGTGATGTTTGTATTCAACGAATTCATCAAATCTGCTTTCCCCTTTTATTATCTTCAACCAAGAAGGATAATTACTAACTTGAAAAATAATCCCCAAAATATCTTCTTTAAGATTTTCTTCTAATTCTGTTTTATCAAGGAAATTATAAATCTTGATATCTTTCTCGGCTGAACTGATAGGCTTGCTAAAAAGAATTTTCTCGATATTGCTTTTTATCCATCCAAATAAATCATTTGATTTAATTTTATCAACTTCCTTAAAAATAGTAAGAGAAAGAAAGGGCACTATATCGCCCCATTTTATCTGTAGGTTATTTTCTTTTCTCATTATTTTAAATGTTTACTTATCTCAACTTTTAATTCATCTAGTTTAGCCATAACTTTTTGGTGAGACGATTGACTAAGTTCTCTTTCTTTACGCCAAAGTGTAGGCGTTAAAAAGTGGTCAAACTTTTCAGAATAAAATACTCCTTTATTTCGGATAATCTCTGAAGATGAAGGAAAGCTTTTCAAAATACTTTCTATCTTTTTTAATAATGTTTTTAGGAAATCGGAATCATTGTTAGAATTCTTTAAAATTATACAAACCCTGAAAGCAACCGCATTGATCTTGGCGTGTTTTAGTGCATCGACTATTCCTAATAATTCTTTCTCACCAACCCATGGAAACCAAATAAAAACTTTTCTACTAATTCTATCTCCTTTTTCATCAATTAAGTCAATTATCAAAGAGTTCTCATTTAAATATTTAACAAATTCATCTTTGGCTTTTAATAGTAGTACTTTACTTTTTTCATTTAAAGAATTAATATTTTTACTCAAGAAATCCTCGAATGATTTATTATCTAGGACATACAAATCTTTCATTTTATTTATAACTTCTTCGGATGGAAAAAGAGCATCACCACTAAAGTAAACAGGGCTTCCAGACTCAGTATTCCTCACTTCAATTACCCTATTATTGTGATTTATCCCAGTAATCTCATAGGTTTTACCGTTATAGATTATCTTATCCATAACTCCATAATTATGGCCCAAACCCAAAGTCCCCAGAACAGTTGAGTGTAATTTAACCGTGTATTCAATCGGAGTTTTGAAAGCAGTAAAGAAATTAGGGGCATTTATTATCTTTTCTCCATGTGAGGTTAAAAAATATTCTATTTTATCTTCCGATTCTTGAATATCTATATCTATCAATGCTGGTGTCCTTGTCAACAATCTTCTTAGTATCCCTCGCAAAATATTGGTTTCATCAAATCCATTAAGAGGGGCTTTCAAATTCTTGAATGGCCCGTTTTCAACTAGAATTTGCTCAATGTCTTTCCTGCTAATTGAGTTTTCTCTCGATTGATATAAAAGCGAGAGCAACTGTTGAACTACTGTTGAAAGATGTAATTTGTCAAGATTTGGAGATTCAAATTTCCCTTCATTCAATAATGCTATTTGAGCTAAGGTTTGAAAGCTCGGTAATCTTAAACGATTTATAATTTCACTATTTTCGTCAATAAAAGCTTCTCTTACATAAATATACAACTCTGGTTTGGAGTTTTGATTGTTTCTTGGTCTACCCGACCTTCCTAATCTTTGTCTTAGGGAGGAAACGGAAATACCAGGTCCTATTTGTGCTACTTTTTTTATCTCTCCTATATCAATGCCTAATTCAAGTGTTGTTGTTGCAACTAAAATACAGGGTACATCTTTTAATCTCATTCGCTTTTCTGCATGAGATCGAATTGTCTTATTTAAAGAACCATGATGAGGCCAATACTTACGGGGATCAGTTAACAAATTATCTGAATTAAATTTATCCTGATAATTTTGCATGGGGAAAACTTCAGGATTAATATTCTCTTTCTTAGCCTTACTTCTCTTATGCTCCTTTGGACTACCTTCTAATTCATCATATTCAGCTTTTTCATCTTCCTCTTTGTCTTTAGACCAATCTGGTAATTTTGTCAAGGCATTTTCCATATTATTCAATAAATTAGTAAACCTTTCGGCTTCTCTTCTTGAATTTGTAAAAATTATTCCTTTTTGCTGCTCATCAAAGATCAAGTTAATTGAATTCGCAATTTCTCTTCTCGTTTTTTCACTTTGGTTTCCGATTTCGGTAAAATCTTCATCTTCAAATATTTCTAAGTGAATTGTAATTTCTGATTTATAATCAATGTTCGCTTTAGGAAGATTTTTTAAAGAATTATTCGGTCTAAGAAAATCGTATACTGCTTTAAGGTCTTTATCGCTTCCATCGCCAAGTGTTGCTGATAACGCTATTCTTTGAATTCTTTTACTTACTATCGCTTCTAGTCTTGATAATAACGAAATTACTTGTGCACCTCTTTCTGATTCAAAATAAATGTGTAATTCGTCAATAACAATTGCTCTTAAATTTCCAAAACATCTTTCAATATCATAATATTTCTTTACAAACCGAGCTTCTAGAGACTCAGGAGTAATTACTAATATTCCATCAGGACTCTCCCAACTCCTTTCTTTTTTTCCTACGGCTACATCACCCATCCATGGTGTGACTGGAATGTTGCAGATTTTTGCTAACTGACTGATATCATTTTCTTCCTCAGCTTGTTGATTGATTAACGCCTTAGTTGGGCAGATATAGAGAATATAATAACCTTTCTGTTGATCGTCATTTGTGTCATTTCTCTTTTTCAGATACTCACTTAAAAGCGGGATAAAAGCTGCCATTGTTTTACCACCAGCTGTTGGAGCAAAAAGAATTAAGTCATCTTCAGTATTGTTACTAAGCTGCTCTAATGCAAATTGTTGAATAGGCCTTACTGTTGTCCAATTTTTATCTTTTATCCAAGCCAACACCGATTTGTGAATAAATTCATTGTAGGCTTCAAAGTTGTTGGAATTCTGCTTTTTCATTTTACAGTATTCCTTTTAAAAGTATCAAAGAGTTTTTTGATTGGTTCAGAAATGAAAGCCCCTCCAGGTATCAAAGACGTTAATAGGTCTATGAGCAGTGAGAACCCGCCTTTAACTAACCCTTCCTTAAGGGTTTTTTTTGAGATAGTTAGCAAATCATTTTCTTGTTTACTAATTTTTCCCATTGCTTCCTTGTTTTTGGAAGCAGCGCCTTTTAATACCTCAATAACACGATTTTCAGCTGTTTCTTTATTATCAGTTCTATTTAAAATGCTTTCAAAGAGAATAATTAATTCAAAGAAGTCATCTACTCTTAACCGGAATATTTTTGGATTCAGTTGAGATTGCAAGAGGATATCATTTTTGTCAAGAATGGCTTCAATTTCATTTTTAACAGCTATATTATTTATTGGTATCTCAATATATTTGTCATCTAATTTTGCGCTATTAGCCTTGTCTAAAAAAATAGAAATAGCCTCTTCACTAGTGATTTGAAGATATTTTACACTTGCTTTTTCTTTAAGATTGGAAATTTGCCTCTGAGTAATTTGCAAGTATTTACTTAATTCATAATCATTATCAACATTCTCGTCAGAATATTTAAGTAAAGCGGTAAAAAGGATAAGATCTATTTCGGATTTAGGAACTGTTCCAAACCCTGCACGAAAGCAATTGGTTAGAATAAAATCTAATGCCTCTTTTTCTTGACCTTTTTTAATTAAGTGCTTTTTAGTTATATTCTCCATGTCTCAATTTTTGATTGATTAATTATTAAGTCGAATATATTAATTTAAGTTACTTTGTTCTTTACTGTCTTATAATCAATTATATGAAGAACATTATTAGCAGTAAATCTAGTAGGGAAAAGGCCTAGATTTACTGCTTCTCATAAATCAATGAATTAAACAATTCAAACCAGTTACATTAAGTATTAATTCTCTTAAATCTTAATTATTCTTACTTCGATGAAACCAAAATTGTTCCAATAAAAATGTGGATTGTCGTTGGCAAATAGCATTAACTCCCCGCTTTCGGGTATTGTAATTGGTTCAGTTTCGTACAATTTGCCAATAGGAATTAGGTTATGTTGATTTTCTCCAATTTGTGCACCCAAGTAGAAATAATTTTGAGCTGGCATTCTTAATTTATGATTACTTAAATTAAGTTTAAAACCATTAGCATCACACTTAATTAGAATATCAATCCATTTGGATGTGTTTAAATCTTTAATCAAATACTTCTCACCAGAGTTAACAAATAGACCAGTTCTATTTAATTTTTTCCTTGCATATACTTTTACGTCCATAATATTGATTTTAATAGGTTTTAATTTACAAATGATTTACTTGATAACTGATGCTATCCATGTTAATATTTCACTATTCTTTTTGTTAAGAATATTTAAATGGTTAACCCCTTGAGAATTTCCTACATATTTTATATTTTCAAATCTCAAAACGTCATTGCCATTTCCATGGGCAAAGGTTACACTTTGAACAGGAACTACCCCGTCATTTGGTCTTCTACTAAAAACTTTTTTATCCAACATCCATTCTTCTAATGCATTTAGGATAGCTGGTTTAAATTCAAAATCTGCAGCTACTGCATAATAGTTTTCTTTCTTTTCTAATCCGCTATTTAATAAAGTTATCAATTCGCTGTTTTCTTCTAAGTTATCAATCCCTGGAAGATCTGTCACCTTGTTTACAATAGCGCCTAGAAGTATCTCAAAACCTTTAAACATTGGATTGCCAAGTGAGAAGGCTTTTCCCGTTAAGTTTACCAAGTTGGTGGCTAGGTTTTTCCATAATTCGTTATTGGCAATAGGAGTTCCCATATTTGGTGTAGCAATAAAAACCAATTTTTCTAACTCAAATTTCCTTTTACTTGGATTGTTATGTTGCCAAGTTTTTTCAAATAAATATCTAGCCACTAATCCTCCTCGGCTTCTCGCAATTACTGAACAAGGTTTATTTGCGATTCCAGTTGGAATTAATTTATCAATTTTTTGAGCATTTAGTGAAATCCCATCAATCACATCCGGCACATTGAACCCAATTGCATATCGACCATATTTTTTGTTAACCAGCTCTTTGAATTCGGAATTGTTCAACATATCTGTAAAGTTTGTTTGAACTTCTCTGAAAAGCCCAGGGAATAACATAAGAAGGGGCTTTTTTTCTTCTATAATATAATTCCAAATAGGCTGGTTTAAGTTATCGCTAATTTTAATCCATTTATCTGACGAAACTTCATTCTCTAACAAATCAATGGCATAGCATTCATACTTATAATCTACACTATTGGAAAGAAAGTTTTCCCAATTAGATTTTTCCTTATTTTTTGCTTTAGGCTTTATCCAACTAAATACTTTAAGAATAATTTTGCCTGCAAGGCTTGCAATACCTCTATTTTCAGCTTTTACTTCTAAAAGGTCAATGGCATTGCCGTTTGCATTAAAGTTATTATTGATAGCCCTATTAGCAGTTTGGCCATTACTTGTTTCCTCAGGAAATTTCCAATCTGCAATCCATTCGCCATTTATTTCTTTTAGAACAAGTACAATACCTTCTCTTCCTTCTTCTTCTAAATTATTTTGTACTTGAAGGTAACTATTGGCAGACCTATTAGATTCTTCAGAAAGTGTAATTTCAATAGTGTCTGTTCTAAAGTTATTTTTCTGATTACTTAGTTCATCACATTCAACATTACCTACTTCATAATCTACTCCTTTGCTATTGATTAACAATTGTATTCCATTTAAATCTAGCTCAATATTGTGTATAGAATCATTAGGTGATAAATGATTTCTTTTAATGGTATAATTGTTAATATTTCTATCAGTAAGGATACTTTTCTTTAAAAAATCTGAAGCTAGGCTGCTTCTTTCAAGTGTTTCAAGTAAAAGCGTTTTCTGTTCAACATTAAAATCAAAATTTGGACTCGAAAAGTTAAGTTCTAACAATGGATACAAAGCTTCTTCCTTATGCATTAGCTGAATTAATTCATTACCAAGCATTTCTTTAAGCGTTTCATTTGATTCATTGGCTAATAAGTTTCTACTAAATAATTTAAAAAGCTTTTTAAAAAAACTTCCTTCAGATTGCGCTTTTGGGGCTTCTTTAATATTATCAATTTTAGATGGATGTAACTTTAAGGCATTGGCAGCTTTAACAATACCATTGCCCAAATAAGAGGCATACATGGGTTCTTTATAGGCTGTTCTAAATAATGCTTCTTTTACAATTTCTACCTTCTTCCATTTTTCGTTTCCAGCAATTATTTCAATTTCTTCTCTATATTTTTGAAGATAAAGAGATGCAGCAGCAGCAACTTGAGGAGTGGCTGAAGAGGTTCCACCGCCATTTTTTACATATAAAGGATCTTTTTCTGCATCTGGCTCATGGCCAAACCAAATAATGTTTGGTGAGTATCCTGCAATTATGGAACCCATAGCACTTTCAGGCCCATAACTCATTTGCATATAAAGGCCTCCTTCTGCCCGTGTTTTTGGATTGTGTAAATCAAAAACATAAGGTTTATGGTTGTATGTTGCTCCTGCTACACCAATTGTTCTTTCAAATCTAGCAGGGTATAAAACAGTTTTAGGAATAAGTTTTTTTATACCATTAACCCAATTATTCCCTGTAGCACAGCAAATAATAACACCAGCTTCATAGGCTCTGTTAACTGCATCAGCCATGGTTTTAGTGCACCATCCTGCCATACTCATGGTAATGATATCTACATTTTCTGTTATTGCATAATCAATGGCTTGAGCAAAGTTTTTTCCACTTAATAGAACAACCGTTTCACTTATTTTTATTGAGATAACTTCAGCAAAAGGATTTCCTCCAAAATAATCATTGTAAGGGGTATCGCCTGATTTAGATGATATTTTTCTACCCGCTAAAATAGCTAGGGTTGCATTACCATGACCTTGTTGCTCGGCCAGCGACATTGGTTTATTATAATCAATTGCACCATCATTATTATCGTTACCACCAATTAATATAGATCGTTCACCTTTATGTTTTTTTGGTAATACAGGGTGGTTTCTTAAATACCCAGTATCTATATGTGCAATTTTTACTAGCTTCTTGTTTGGATTAGGTTCTACACCAGCAACTATTTCAGGAAAAACTTCCTCTCTTGCTGCCTTTAACTGACTATGTTCGTTATCCAAATGCCAATCGAAAGGCACCTTAGCTTCATCTTCTTTTTGGGGAGGATAAGTGTGTAACCAGTTAAAAGTATCGCCATCAGAATTTCGTGAAGCACTTTCTTTTAAGGTTGGGTCTCCATTAACATCTGATGCAATATCTGGTTCAACCCAACTTACTTTTCCTTCACTTTTTAAAAAGCAATCATAAGCCTTGTCCCATAATGTTCTTCCTTCAAACGATTTCGCATCGATACTTCCTTCTATTACTGGAAGTATTTCTTCACTTAAAGTGCGATTTGAACCTTTATTTATTATTATTTCTTGCTCGCTTGTATTAATTACCAACCTGCCATTTTTATTTGGTGAAATTGGTTTAGAAGGTTTTGATGGGTTGCTTTGTACGGTATTTTTTTCTTGGTGACTTGCATTATGCATAGAAATATTTTCGAAAAGAGGGTGATTGGGGAAATCAATCACTTTAGGGCCATAAAAAAACAACTTAGGATTTTGATTCCTAGGTAGTGCTTCCCTTACCATTACATATAAATGATTATAGTTTTTTATACTTTCTGCCTTTTTCATACAATCTAAAAAAGCGGTAGTAAAAAGTCCTTTACCATTCAATTCTTGCGCAAATTCATCATCTTGGCATGCTGCAAAACTTAGTAAGTTAGACATTACTTGTTCATCTTCTATTAACATTCTTTTTCCTAATGCCCTGCCTTTTAATTCTCCCGCAAATGTTTGGTTCAGACTTAAAACTTGATTAACAATATGTAATGGAATATATCGCATGAGAACATCACCATTTAACGGTTCATTCATTACATTTAAACTTCTCGCTACCGTACCACTATGACACGAGTCGGATAGAAAAATAACATTTACTCCAGTTTTAAATTGCTTAAGGGCTGCGTTAATTTCATCGTCTATTAAAAACCCATTGTAGGTAACCCAAGACTCATCAAAACCATCATGTTCATCAGCATTCTCATCTTTAATTGGAGCTCCATGACCAGCATAGGTTACTAGCACCCAATCTTCTGCATGCGTAACTTGCGCTAGGTTAAGTATTTCTTTTATAATATTCTCTTTGGTTGCACTTTCATTTGTTAAGCCTACCGTTAAAAATCCTTTACTTTTTGACCAATTTTCCAAATTTTGTTTGTCGTTTACACAACCCTTTAATTCGGGTATAAGTCCATGGTAATACTTGTTGTCTACCACATTGATTCCTATGTGGAGTGCCAATAATTGTTGTTTGGTTTTAAGGGTGCTGTTTTCCATTTTATTTTTTTTTAGGTTAATATGTTGATTGTTTTGAAGGGTATGAATCATAGTTTCTAAATTGGGAAGGCCGTAACCAAATTGTTGGTGGTAACCATTTGAATCTCTTTCAGTCGACGTTCCTAAAGGAGTGCATGAATCTCTTATGATTTGAGTGGCCTCATCTTTTGATACATTGGGTTCTAATGAAATGAGCAAGGCTGCAATGCCTGCAACCGCAGGGCAGGAGGCAGACGATCCAGTAAACATAGGATTAAAGTCGCCAGGCACTAATCCAAATTCTCCCATTGCATCTGCTGCTGCTATACCGCTGTTTTGTTCCCATTTATCAGGGGCTACTTTAGAAAAATCTCCACTTGGAAAGCAGCAAAATAATGGATAGCCATAATCTGAGTAAACTGTTTTTTGCAATGATTTATTAACTGCTCCAATGGCCAACACATCGGGATGAGAAGCATAACCATCATTGGAAATTAACTCATCGCCATTTCCTGCTGCAAAGAATACAAGGCAACCTTTACCATTCCTACCTTCTCTTGCGGCATATCTTAGGGCAATATCTGTGTGGTCTGGAATAGGGTATTTTGAATGGTTCTTTTTTAGTGTTCTAAAGTTGCCATCTGGTGGACCCCAACTGCATGAAATAATGTCTGCACCTTGCTGTGTTGCCCAATAAATAGCTTCGGCCTCTAATACAGAGCCTAAGCCCATTGTTCTCACTACCATTAGCGATGCTTCAGGGGCTATGCCTATTGCTCTTGGATCAGCGGAACAAGCAATAGAAGCACATGCAGTTCCATGCCCCTCATTAAATAAGTGCTGTGGCTTTCTTTTGCCTGATTTATCCATCATATCTTTGCAGGCCGTTATTCTGGAATTTGGCAAAAATGCTGGATGTGAGAAGTCAATTCCATCATCAATAAAACAAATAGATGCGCCTTTGCCTTTGGTATGTTTCCAGACATGCTTTAGGTTAACTAGCTCATGTGTCCATGCAGTGTTTAATGGGTAATTGCTATTACTATTGTTTTGTAAAAATCGCTGATTTCCTATTCGTTTCGTAACCAATTCTGGATAACAAATTTCTACAATTGGGTTCTTTTCAAGCAGTAACGCAAATTCAAATATATCTCTACCTAAGGATGTGGGTGCTTCCAAAAAAAAGGAATTAACAGCAAAGCCTAACTTCAATTTAAGCTTTAAGTCGTACGTTTCAAAAAACGAATAAGCATCCAACTCGTTTATTGTATTGTTAAACTTAAGAAATAAGTTACCCGTATAAAGTTGGTAAACACCAGAATCTTTATACTTCAATACGCTACCTATATATTTAATGTCAGAGTGTTGGCTTTCTTTAACGATGCTCTTAAATGTTTCTTTAAGAGTTGGTTCATTCTTATCTTTTTTAATACTTAAAACAAATACATTACTTTCTGGAAAGGATTCAAAGAGACTTACCTTATTTAGGAATGGAAGTGCCTTAGGAATTTCGCTAAGTACTTTGTAAACGTTTAAGCCAACATTTAATCTAATTACCAATAAATTTTCCGACTCATCCAACAGATGCGAACCTTCAGAAATTCCATTGAGTTTGATGGTTCTAAACATGCTACAATTTGTTTCTCAGGAAAATTAATTTATTTTCTAATTAATTGAAGCCAGTTTGATGCCGCTATTAAATTGCAAAATATAAATAGCAATTTTGTCTAAAAAGTAGGGTAGCATTTAGAGAATTATTTAAAGTTTTTTTAATAGGCAACACGAATATGATAATTAGATTTGAGAAAAGCAAGTATCAAACATGAATTGGAAATAGATTAAAAGTAAAGCAACTGGAACCAAGCTTGCTGGCTAGTTCTAAATGATTTATGATAATATTTTGATAACAATTGTTTTCAAAAATTCATTAATCTATTTTCAAAGTTTTGATAATTTTTTTTGACTTTTATAGGCTTTTTCCATGAAAAGTCTGTTAAAATTTAAATTAAATTATTTGGCTGAAAAAAATAGTATGTGGTGCACATTAAGCACTCACATAACTTCCATTAAGCATATTGTTTTTCAGGTGAACTTAGTTCGGTTTGTAATTAAACTCAGTTATTTTTCAAACTAAACTCAGTTATGTTTTGAGATAAACTCAGTTATGTTTCGAACTAAACTTAGTTATGTTTGAACCTAAACCCAGTTATATTTTGAGATAAACTCAGTTATGTTTCAAACTAAACCTAGTTATGTTTTGAGATAAACCTAGTTAAGCTTGAACCTAAACCCAGTTATATTTTGAGATAAACTCAGTTATGTTTCAAACTAAACCTAGTTATGTTTTGGGATGAACCCAGTTATGTTTTAACCTAAACTAGTTTTGTTTTAAGATAAACCCAGTTTAGTGTGTTGATGAACCTAATATATGAAGAGAGGTGAACCTACTTGGCTGTTTACCGAAGCAGTTCACCCCTCTTACCCCAATTACCTAACGCTATTAGGCTTTGTTTGTGTCGTTTGGTTTAATTGCTTTACCTTGACCATTAAACATCCCTTTTAGCTCGTCATAGGCAGTTTTGGCGCCATCTACTCCTTTTGCTGAACCTCTTTTGGTGGTGCTGTACACCTCCAATGCAGCCAAATAGGCTTCACTGCCAGCTTGGTCTCTGGTATCGCACAGGCGCTTTAGCAGGCTCTCGGTTTGACCAATAATCACATCTAGGCTTTGGGTAAGGTTGATGTCATTCTCATAATTGACCATTTCAAAAAACTGAGGTTGAATCTTGGGGTTGTTTTGCGCCAAGTACAATGCCCTTCTCACAAAATCGGCCCTGCCCGCTTCCATGTGTGATAAGCGCTTCGATTCGGTAGCGCTCAATTCAATTAAAAAGGGAAGGTCGCTAGCAATGCTCTTAATGGCAGCTTCAACCTTGGTTTGGGTGGCAGCATCAATGGCTGCGTTTACTTTGTTTTCCATAAAATATGGGTTAAAAAAATTGTGTTTTACGAAACCCGCTTCGTTGCGTGTTTCTTAGCTAACCCAAAACTGAGAAAAACAAAATGAAAGATTATCTTAGGTGAAAAACACAATCCTAGAAGTAGGATTTTTTTTTCAACGCCCGAAAAAGCCCATTGTTCCTAAGAAAATTGCTGAATTGGCTCAGCCATCTTAAAACAGCCTTAAAAATTGGGGAAAACTTTTTGGGGGATTTTTGGAGGTGAGAGGTAGGTTGGAAGGTGAAAGTAGGTTGGTGGAAATTTAAAAGGCTTTCTAGTGACATGAACTAATACTAATTCTAAATAGTCATCGATTAACTTACTTAACTCCTCGTTCAAAGGTTTACGGCCTTATTAAACTTGATTAAATTAATCTGTTTTGATAAATGGGGATATTTGAAAACTTCGAAGCATCTTTAGAGGGTACAACCATAAAATTAACAAGGATATCTCTAAAATCAAATTCACCTGTTGGAGAATAGCTTTTCTTGGTTGGGTAAGCTAATTTTATCAATTACTATTTAACAAGTTTCAGTTTAGTAGGTGGGTTTTATTAACATTAAAGTTTATTTGGAGAAATAAACCAAATGTTAACTCAAAACACGAGGAAACCAAGCTATCACAAACACCTTCTTATCGGATAACTTACTGTTTATTAGAAGGATAGTCGTCTTGAAATTAGTTTAAAATTGGGGCGAAGAAGGGATTCGAACCCTTACCTCCGCTTTCACGGTATTCTACATTAAAATACTTACCCCGTTTTAGATTTCTATATTATTGAAAGTTATTTTTTTCTTCTTTAATTTTTTTATTTGCCATGATTGACTTTTCCACTTATTAACTGCCGCAATAAGTCTTTCATTCCTTGAATTAATTGATAAGTCAAATAATGTTTGTAAGGTTCCCTTTGGTACTTTTTCTTTATGCCTTATACAAAGAGTTGCTAACAAATCATGTAAACGGATACTTGGTTTGCTATTTTCAATGTTTTGATTAATAGAATATAGTAAAATTTTTACAGCAGTTTTAAAGTCCCCCTCTTTAATTAGTTGCAAAGAGTAATTTTCTGCATGCCAACTCGATTGTCTCTTTGAGATTCTTGGCGTTTCATTTAAACTATTAAAGCTAAAACTGTCTTCAAATTTATTGATATGGCTCTTGAATTCTTTAAAGTTACTCGCATTCGAAATTGTCTTAAATGAAAGAGAAAACCCAATTTCATTAATGTAATGGACAATGTTAGATTTAGAATTCAATACCAATGAAGACCTATATTCCGGAATGGTAAATGGCAACCTTATTTTGTTTGGCTTAAAACGAGGAACTCGTTTATAAGAGTATTTTAAGATAAATGGTGTAAATCTGTATGATGCTAATGATACTGAAGCTAAAAATGATAATGATAGAAATTCCTTCCTAGTTATTTCATTAGGATTAGGTTCAGTATTAAAGTTATCTTCTATCTTTTTTCGCTTTAGCCAAAATACAATTAAAATTAATGTGCCGAGAGTAATAGAGAAATTCGTTAGAAGTAATGTGGTAATTTTTGAATTAGTGACTTGATATGTAATATATGCTAACCTGAATTGAATTAAAAGAATTATAAATAAAGAAGAAATAAAAAAAATATAAAGTTTTTGGTAGCTGAAATTTAAACCAAGAATTGTCTTAATCTCCAAATGCTCAATACTTTTATTTTTAATTTTCGGCAAAGGCATTAACCAAATCGAAGGTTTAAGATTGAAATCCTTATACTGATTTATTTGAAGACTTTTTTCTTCTTTATAAATTCTTAAAGCTTTAGACAAATAATGTAAACATTTACTTCTAATAAAGAATAGCGTGAAAATAAAAAAGAAAAATAAGCCGCTTAGAATTGTTGCTCCATAAAATGGAAATTTGCAAATCTTAAAAACAAGTTTAATACCCTCAAACCAATCTTTTGGCAGCCAATCTTCAACTTTCAATGCCTCTCCTAATTTTTCAGTCTTTGGTTTTTCAACCTGTTTTTCTAATGGTTTTCTTGACTCTGAATATGAATTTTCAATTTCAATTATTTTTTCTACTTCATTATTCACTTTTTTTAGTTGATATTCCTTTTCAGTTTTCAAAATTTGAAGTTGAGATTCCACCATCAAATACTGACGATCTATTTCATTTTTTGTTTCTAAAAATATCAAATGTGCAGGCTCAACGATTAGAATCCAATTAGTGAACAACACCAAAATGGATATTACCGAGAAATAATTAAACCACGAAACAGTCTTTGAGTATCTCTCAAAGTATTTGTCCGCTATTTCCTTTGGCTCAATCATTGTTTTGGTTTTTCAAATTTAGCACTATTGTTTGTTAAAAGATTTGAGGTTCTAATTATGGGTTCTAATCTAAACTGTTTTTTGGAAGTTTACAAATTAACAGTTTGCAAAATTAACTCAATGAAAGTTTCAAATGGTTTCCGTTACCAAGTGGATAGTTTAAACAATATTTTACATATAGATTCAAATTTGAGTAAATAGGAACTTTTCTACACCTACTCTTTAAAGGATTTTCGACTTTTCGACCAAGGTTATCAATGAAATCTCTAAGGTTAATTACTCAGTAATAATAATTACTTTTTTGCTTTTAAATGTTTTAATGGTCAACATATTTCAGGACGAGAGTGAATGTATTTTTTGTGAGGCAGATTTATTTTCCAAATTTCTTCTTTGCTTCTTTTTTCCAGTCGTTAAA
Source organism: Bacteroidota bacterium (assembly GCA_027488905.1). Taxonomy (GTDB): domain Bacteria; phylum Bacteroidota; class Bacteroidia; order UKL13-3; family UKL13-3; genus B1. The sequence goes on along the minus strand of JAIYAT010000022.1, from coordinate 11,734 downwards.
TATTCTGGTTACCGTATTTCCAGAAACATTTAAGTCGTTAGAAATATCGTTGATGCTCATGTCATTTTTCGATCTAATAATGTCTGCAATGGAACTTTTTATCCAGCTATTTTCAATGTCAGGTTCGTTTGTGCTTCGAATATAGCTGAATAGACTGTCATCAAACAAATTTTTGATGCTTGTAGTAAACTTATCAATTTTAGGATTATGGCTAAAACTTTTTGGTAGAAGCATTTTTTCCTTGGATGAAATTTCTGTCAATTCAATTCCATCATTATCCAAAGATTCAAGCAATTCAACTTCAATCTTAGAAAATGATCTCTTTGTTTTGGCTTGCTTTCGAGTTTGTTTTTTCTTGAATGGTATTGGTTTAAATATATTGAAAGGAGAATCGAAGTAAATATTCTCGGAAACAAAGTCATTAATACTATTTTGAGGTATTAAACCTTTGTTTTGAACTGAAGCTTTTAATATAGCTTCAAAACCAATTCTCAACATCGGTGTTCCTTTAATGCTTCCTTTTTTATATTTGTAATTAGGAAAATGATTTGCTGCTATAATATTCAAGGCACGAAGGTCTGGTGAATCTTCGTTGTCTTTTAAAATGATATTCTGCATATTCTGAGTAATGATATTAAAAAGGTTGTCACTTTTGGTTTCTTTACTTTGTAGGTAAATATAAGAGCAGATTAAACCTAACATGGGAGATTCAAATTTTGAATTTGCTACCTCATTGATTAATTCATTATCTAAACTGAAATCTTGATTTTGAAGTTTGTCTAATAAAATATCAACGTATTTATATGTTCTCTCATTAGGGTTAAATTCTCTTTGTTTTGATAGAAAAACTCTTGTCGTTCCAAAAAGTGGTTGATTACCTAAAGTCATAAAGAATTGAGTATGCCAATTCTTATAAATATAAATGGGAATTTGTCTTGGTTCTTTTCCTTTAAACAATAAGTAATAAATTCCATTTGGCACCTTAGCATTAAAAGCTATCCAACCTTGTTGCTCGTTAATTTCAATACCACTTTTTGTTTCGAATTGAGTTAATATACTTCCGTATTCGTCAACGATTTCAAAGTCGCAATAAAATGGTTTAGAAAAGGTACTTCTAAACCTATTAAACTTTTCAACCGATGGAAAACGAAGAAAAATAAACAGTGAGGAGTTTGAACCGTTACTATCTTGACTAAATTGAAAAGTTTCTTTTTTGCTCCAATCAATTGCAGGATATGTATAATACTCATGAGATGAACCGTAGGTTTCTCCAAGCAGTGCAGATGAAAATTGTTTCGGAGGGGAAATGATTTTTATGTTGCCCGTAGTGTAAGATTTTTTGTCCCCAATTAGATACTCCTTTTCTTTATCTAATAAAATTACCTCATCCTTAATATCGCCATTCATTTCTATTCTTATAGTGTATAAGCCCATTGGAAGTGTAAATGAAACCTCATATCTATTTGAAGATTGACTTTCAATAATTCGACTATTAGAATCAAAAACCGTAATATTTATAAGGTATTTATACTCTTCTGAAATTCTTATTCTAAGAGCATGATTTAGTTTTTTCTCAGAAGTCAACATGTATTTCTTTATTTGAAGGTAAAACTTGAATAGGATATTTATCGCCTGTTACAGTATCTCTTAATAAATAAAGGCCTTTCGATAATGTTACTTGAACATTTTTTTGCTGGCTTGCATTGTAAAATTTGATTACTCCTGAATTGTCAATCAATTCTATATCTCCATTTCTTGCATCACTAAATACTATATAACAAATTATGTTTTCACTTTGAAAGTTAACAAGTGAAATAAATGGAGTTTCCTTTGTAAATGAATCAACTATAATTTGAGGGATTTGCTTGTAACCTTTTTTTTGTGCCTCAATTGGTGTTTGCTTCATAAGATAATCCTTTAATCCGTCTGCTGAAATAATCCCGTTTTCATTTGGTGCATCACCTTTTAAGCCATCTAAAAGGACTTTTGTAAATACACCTCTCATTTCTGAATTTTCTTCTTCTGCTTCAAATGATTGGTCTTGGTATTGGGTTGCATAAGCAGTAAATAATTTCGTTTGTCCTGCATTTTGACCCTGCATTATTGGAGAAAAAGAAGGGTGTGCAGGGTTAATATTTACCTTAGTATTTCTACAACAATCCAGTATAAAAATTATTTCATCAAAATATCCATACTGATTGAAAGTTTCTTTATAGAGTTCTGCTCCAAGTGCTTCATGTCTTCTCTTCTCAGACCAATTGGCTAAACAGAGTGCTATTTCTTTTGTGGCATTCATTAAGCCAACTCCATGTCCTGAAAAGTAGAAGTAGAATCTCCTTGCTTGTCCCACACCGTTACCAATTAATTCATCTAATTCCAAATAAGCATCATCAATCTCTTTCTGAATTGGTTGCAGAGGATTGGAATTTGAAATAATTTTTCTGCAATTTGCTTTTGGAACATTGCCTCCGTTGGGATTAAGAACCCATTCCTCAAAATTATTAGCGTCCCTTATTGCACCACCTAATGTTCTAAGACCATTAGAGTCAGGTGGAGTATAGTCATTAATACCAATTATTAGCGCAAAGTCTTTTTCCATTTTATTTGCTTATTTTAAAAAATATTTTATGCTTTCAATTGTTTCATTGTCATCATCAAACCCACCGTGAGTAACTGATTTGGTTTTCATTCCATCTGTTGCACTTACATCGGTTTGCGAAAATGCAATTCTATTTGTTTCTGCTTCAAAAAGAAATTGATTTGTATTAATCAATTCCTGCGCAGAATCATAAGGATAATTGCCAATGATATGTCTTTGTAATCCTAAAATATAAGCATCAAAATCTTTTCCTTCATCTTCAAGAATTCCTGAAATCAAATACAATAATGAATGAGTGTAGAAATAAGGGACAAGTCTATCTTGTATTTCAAACTGGTCGTTCATAGTAAACATTCTAAAATGTTTAAACCTGTTTTTATTCATAACCACTTCCTTATTGAATAAATCGATTCTGCAAGCAGGAGCCAAAAAAGCAATTTTGTTGTAAACTAATTGAGGATAAATATTTGATGTTGTATTTAGTAAATTACAAATTGCAATTGAGCCAGCACTATGTCCAATAAGGTTAACTTCAGCATCATTATTTTTCTTAATGTAATCAATTAACTTATCAAGCAAGTATCTGCCTACAAAACGATTCAAACCTGAAAGCTTTTGATTGTCTTTCCACATATCATTTGATTTAACCTTCATATTGTTCCAAACCCAAGCCCCAAGTTCTGCAACATAAAGTTCACGTAAAATTTCTTCTATCGTAGTGGGGTAAAAATCATGGTCTCTCTTATTGATAAATCTTTTAATAACTCTAAATGCAATTATAGCAACATGTTTGATGAACATTGCAGTACTAATAATGCCTTTTGCTTGTCCTTGTTGACCTGTGTCAACAGTCAACTTAGTTTTTGCAATTGTATTTGTAAAATCAAGGTCTGCTTGAATTAAATATGTAAAGTCTGCTTCTAAAGAAAGAATTAAATCAGCTTCATTTTTTGGCAACATTGCAATTGCTTCCGCACCTTTGCCTGTAACTATTAATTTTTCTAGATTGTATGATTCAAAAGGAATAGGTTTAAATAACTCTTTGTCAATTTGTTCATCAGTTAAAAGTTGACCTGCTCCTTTACCTTCCGTTAAATCAAACCCCAGCTTTTCAGACAATTTCTTAACCAAAACTTTAATCAATTTATTAAATAGTTTTGTGTCTGAAATCTTTGTAAGGTTAGATGAAACTGTTTCCGTTAGACCCGTTTCCCAAACAAAACAGAGTGGTGTTTGTCCTGCATCCAAAATGTGTTTGCCCATTTTAAAAGCAGTTTCCATTCCATTTTTTTCATTAACCAAACCACCATGAAAGTAGATTGATATTTTTTTTACCTTATCAGTTTCATAACGCTGAAATATTGCATCAATATGTTCAGGCATGGTTTGGTAAGAACCAGAAGGTCGGAATGTTCCATTCGGACCGGCATTTATTATAAAGTCTTTTGCATCCATTTTATATAATTTTTCAAATTTTTACTTTCAACTATTTGAAATTTTCTAATAATGCTAAATGCACCATATGAAACCTTGCCGAAGTCACCTATTAAGGAGATGATGATATCTAAAATTGGTGAGTTTATCATGATTTCAAAGATTTATTTACAAAATTTATCAAAGTTAACTATATCAATTAAAATACTGCTATTCGTATCAGTGGTGAAATTCAAATTGAATTTTTTGGAATACCTTATGCTTAATTGATTTTTGTTTTCACCTTTATGACCTTTAAAAAGAATAGGCTTACAAGAAGCAGAATTTTTAATCTTTTTTTCAATAGAGGGTAAGTGTTGCATCCTTATCACGAAATTCTATGCCATTTTTGATTTTTACCTTCTTTGCAGAAACAACAATATTCTTAGAGACTTTTAAATCAACCAAAATTGCTTTTGAACCATTACATGCTCCAAATAAACAAGTAAGCATTAAAGAAAAAATTATTACTATTCTAATAATGTTATTTTTTACCTAAATTAAAATGAATACCCAAATATAAAGAACCATTTGGATTGAAAGTATAGGTTAAATCATTGGTTAGTAAATCACTACTTTTAACTTTCTCACCTAAATTATATGAATTTAAGGTTTGGTCCCAATGCCAAACATATCCAACAGATAAAGACATGTCCAATGGATAAAATAATCGTAAACCTCCACCTATACCTACTACAGGAATAATTTTATTGTTGGGCGCACTAAAGCCCCCACCTACCTGGATCATTGGATATAAATTACTAACAGCAGTGGAAGGCAAGAAATTAAACATACCCATATAACCCACATTTGAAATTAGGTTTGCATTACTGGTCACAACAAAACTTCCTGTGCTATCTGGAGAAACACCATATGAATTGGTGCTAAACCTTGTAAAATTGGCACCAAGCGACAATTCAGGTAGCCAAAATGAGTAATTGTTAATAGAAAAAGTACATGTTGCTGGACTCACTTTTTCATCCTTGTTGGGTTCAACAATTAAAGTAAATTTGGTTGTAACACCTTGCTTTATAGCAATATCTTCCAAACAAAAAGCATCTCTTTCCTTATCATAATAGTTATCTAGCTTGTTAAGTTCTTTTAATAAATTTAAATACCCATTGTATAAAACTACCTGATTATCTAAATCCTCAAGTATGCTTTTGTTAAATTGCTCAATTACGTTTAAAGTATAATAATAATATGCCTGCGAAGGCAATGATTTTTTGGCAATATCATCTCCTTTATTAAAATATGTCTTTTTAAAATTATTTAATTTTCCTACAATCAAATTATTAGCATCTATAGCTAATTTTAGGTGGTCGTTAAATTGATTAAATGAAATAACAAACTTTTTATAGTCAATAATAGATTTTAAATTGTTGTAATCTTTATTGATAACCTCAGAATATAGGTTATTATCCTTTCTGCCAGTAGTATCGGAGTACAACAAATCATTGATTTCTAAAATAAGTTTATTAAAATCATTCCCTAGGACATTGACCATTTTGTCTTTTTCATCATACATTGATGAAATTACCAACCAATTATCTAATTCTAAATAGCTTTTAGCCAGCTTAATATTTTTTATTTTAGCATTATTATTTACTACTAAACTATTTTCAGAGTTTGGGTCTATATCTAATTTTTTTAATAGATACTGTGAAATTTCATCAGCTGTTTGCTCCTTGTTATTTAAGGTAATCTTCAAAAACTGGGAGATATTATTTGTATATGATTTGATATTTTTATAAATATCATCTTCCGTATTTTTTATTTTATAGCTAATGTTATAGGCAATAGGATTAATAAATGCCAATGTAATTTTCAACTTTTTATTTTTTGCTATCAACTCTTCAGGTTCATCATCTAAAACATGTTGTTTGCTTAAATTTGGGCATTTAGGGTCAATCTCGTATTGTAATTTGTTTGTGGTATACATATACTTAATTAAAATATAATTTTCAACTTTGCTAGCCTTTAGCCTCTGCTCTAGCGTAGATTGTTGTGTAAATGCAGGTAAACAATACAACAAAAAAACAATGATTAACAATTTGGTTTTCATAAATTTAAAATAAATTTCTCACCTACTCTTTACAGGATTTTCGGCTTTACTCCTTTTTTTATCTTACTGCCATTTGCATTAAAAAACTTATTACCTAAGTTAGCTTTTTAACGTCCAACAAAATTTTACTTTCTTTAAATAAATTTTGTTGTTAAATGGGTAGGTCAAATGAATGTAAAAAAAAGGTAAAGGATATACCCACTTATGGGTATATTGATATAATTAATAATTAAATAATTTTGAGTGATAAATAAGTGCTTTATAAATTGCAATGCACAGCTTTATAGCTGTTTATGATTTTTACGCCTGCGCTTTAGCGCGCACACTTCAAACTTGGGTTCAACCCAAATTAAAATAACCTAAAAATATGTAACTTGAAATTAGGAAAAATTCCTACTAGTTAAGTTCAGCTTCTTCTGCTTCTTTTCTATTGATATAGGCATGTGAATCCCCAAACACACGCTTTAGCTTAAAATCGCGCATAGGTGAAACCACCAAAGGTACTTTCTCTACCGTTACAGAAGAGGTATCTAAGCCAAAGGCCTTCTCTTCGCTTAAACTTAAATGGTCTAAGGTAAAGTAAGATTGCATGATAAAACGTTCCATACCTTCAAAATCATTGTCGTTAGACAAATGGCGCTTTAACACTACAAAGCGGAAATCGCCTGTTATCTTTTGGTCGCGCAAAGAGGCATATCTTGAAGTAACATCTATCTCTTTGTTCTTTACCAATTCCTCTACCACTTTGCGGAAGTAGAAATTAATTTTTTGTTCTATCCTGAACCCAAGCCTAAACTCTATTCTAATAACGTCATTTGGGGTAATGTGGTCTACCTTGTATTCCATGGTAAAAGGTTGGTCATCTACATGAATATGTACAAACCAATACACATCCGCTCTTTTGGGACGTTTTTGAAGTATAGAGTACATTATTTTTGACTCTATTTCATATAAATGGTCGGCACTGGTTAGGTATACCAAATGGGTAGAATATTTGGAAATAGATTCATCACTGCTCAATTGGTGCAACAATGGCAAGTACTCTTTAAGGTTGGTAAATTCTGTTAGACGATTTTTAATTTTACGCCCACGGTACCAAACCCACATGATAAAAATAAAAACAGAGCTAACTAATAAAGTAACCCAACCGCCTGCTGGAATCTTTTCGACGTTTGCAATTAAGAAGGAGCCTTCCACAGGAATATAAACCAATAATAATAGGCCAATAAGGTATTTAGGTGTTCTTCTACGGTTGAGCAAATTCACTAATAATACTGTAGTCATACACATGGCAATAACTATGGATAGACCGTAAGCAGCCTCCATTGCAGAGGACTCTTTAAAGTATATCACGATAACCATACAGCCCAACCACAAAATCCAATTTAAACTAGGCACATAAATTTGCCCTTTAAGGTTTGAAGGATACTTAATGGTAACCTTTGGCCAAACATTTAAGCGCAATGCCTCTGCTATAAGGGTAAATGAACCACTTATCATGGCCTGACTGGCAATAATAGTAGCTAAGGTTGCAATGATTACGCCTGGCAATACAAACCACTCAGGTAAAATTGCATAAAAAGGATTGACCTCTTCTAGGCTTTTGCCAGTATGGTTTAATAACCAAGCACCTTGACCAAAATAGTTTAACAACAAAGATGCTTTAACAAATATCCAAGTCACACGGATATTGCTTTTACCGCAATGCCCCATGTCTGAGTACAAGGCTTCTGCACCAGTTGTGCAAAGAAATACAGCACCCAATAACCAAAATCCATCCGGATACATGGTAAGCAATTCTATAGCCCAAACTGGGTTTAAAGCTTTAAGAATCCAAGGATTTTGGATCAAACCTGCAAAACCTACGATGGCTAACATGGCAAACCACACCAACATTACTGGGCCAAACATTCTACCTACAATGCTGGTGCCCATGCGTTGAACCAAGAAAATAAGCGTGATGATAGCCAAAACAATAGGCAAAGTAGGAATGCCAGGATAACGAATGTTTAAACCTTCTATGGCGGAGGATACCGAAATAGGTGGCGTAATCATACCATCGGCTAGTAAGGCGCAGCCGCCAATAATAGCTGGAATAATTAGGTAGGGTTTTCTTTTTCGAACCAAAGCAAACAAGGCAAAAATCCCCCCTTCACCATTGTTGTCTGCATTTAAAGCAATGCTGATATATTTAACTGTAGTTTGAAGGGTGATTGTCCAAAAAATACACGATAATCCGCCTAAAATTAGTAGTTCGGAGATTTCTCTCCCAGCCACAATTGCTTTAAAAACATACAAAGGAGAGGTACCAATGTCTCCATAAATAATTCCTAAGGCTACTAACAGGCCGGCCATAGAAACGGCTTGCCCTTTTGAATGATGACTGCTCACTTTAAAAATATTTGTACAAATGTATCAAAGTGAGTTGAATTGCAAGAAAATTAATTTGCCATTTCGCTAATGAAGTGAATATGCATGAGATGCAGGTCGTCTTTGCTGAACTCTTCGCCATATTCTTTCATAGACGCCTCCATAACATTTTCGTTGGTTTTGCGGAAAAAGTCCATTACTTCCTCAAGAATTTCTTCATCTGTAAGCTCATGAACGTATTTGTTCAGGTTTAACTTGGTACCGCTGTTGACGATGTTTTCAATTTCGGTAAGTAGTTCATCCTTTTTAATACCCTGCCCACGTGCAATGTCTTCCAATGAAACACGCTTATCAATATTGGTAATAATGGCAATTTTACGAGCAGATTTATTAACAACCGATTTAATGGTTACATCTTCTGTGCGCTCAATACCATTTTCATCTACATACTTCTTGATGACATCTAAAAACTCTTTTCCAAATTTGATAGCCTTGCCTGCGCTAACCCCTGTAATTTTAGACAATTCCTCCATGGTAATGGGGTATTTAAACGCCATTTCTTGGAGAGAAGGTTCTTGAAAAATAATATAAGGAGGTAAATTCTTTGATTTGGCTACTTTCCTGCAAACGTCTTTTAAAATACCAAAAAGCACTTCATCATATACTGCTTCTACCTGGCTGTCATCTTCGTCTGTATCGGTAAACTTCTCAAACTTCCGGTCAACAGCCATTTCGAATTTTGTTGGTTTTTTGAGGAAATTTTCACCGTTTTCGTTGATCGAAAGAAGTCCGTAGTTTTCGATGTTTTTGGTAAGCATGCTGCGTAAGAGCAATTGTCTGATAACTGATTTCCAGTAGTTTTCTTCTTGACCTTTACCAACTCCAAATAATTCAAGTTCTTGATGGCGACTGAGCGTTACTTCATGTGTTTTATTTCCAACCAAAACATCTACACAATGTTTGAGGTTGTATTTGCCTTTCATCTCATTAACCAATTGAAGTGCTGAGACGGCGGCATCTTTGGCATCCACTTTTTCTTTAGGATGACGGCAATTGTCGCACATTTTATTACAATGCTTATCATCAAATTCTTCCCCAAAGTAATGAAGTAAGAATTTTCTGCGGCAAGAAGAAGATTCTGCGAAAGCTTCTGTTTCAAAAATAAGCAATTCGCCAATTTCTCTTTCCGCAACAGGCTTATCTTTTAAGAATTTCTCTAATTTTTCGATATCGGCTGGGTTGTAGAACAATATGCATTCACCTTCTAGGCCATCGCGACCACCTCTACCAGTTTCTTGGTAGTAGCCTTCGATACTTTTAGGGATATCATAATGAATTACAAATCGAACATCTGGTTTGTCTATTCCCATTCCAAAAGCAATGGTAGCAACTATAACATCCGCATCTTCCATTAAGAATTTATCTTGATGGTCGGCACGCACTTTGGCGTCTAAACCAGCATGGTAAGGCAAGGCTTTGATGCCATTGGCTTGCAAAATGCCAGCTATTTCGTCTACACGTTTGCGACTAAGGCAATAGATGATACCTGTTTTGTTTGGTCTTAACTTTATAAAGGATACTATTTCTTTGATGGCCTCGCCTTTTTTACCTTTAGATTTTACTTCATAATATAGGTTAGACCGGTTAAAAGAAGATTTAAAAAGAACGGCATCTGTCATTTGAAGGTTCTTAATGATATCACTTTGAACCTTTGGCGTAGCAGTAGCTGTTAAGGCAATCATTGGAACATCCTTGATTTCCTTCACCATTTGTTTGATGCGACGGTATTCTGGTCTAAAATCATGACCCCACTCAGATATACAATGCGCTTCGTCTACTGCCACAAAAGAAATGTCTATTTGTTTCAGGAACTCTATGGTTTCGTCCTTTTTTAAGGTTTCTGGGGCAATGTAAAGCATTTTGGTTCGACCCAAATTTATATCCTTTTTTACCGCAGTTATTTCGCCTTTATTAAGAGAAGAGTTCAAAAAATGGGCAACACTCTCATGTGAAAGAGAGCGAATGGCATCTACTTGATTCTTCATTAAAGCAATTAACGGAGAAATAATAATGGCCGTACCTGGCATAATGAGGGCTGGCAATTGGTAGCAAACCGATTTTCCGCCACCTGTAGGCATGATCACAAAAGTATCATTCCCATCGAGTAAATTCTTTATAATATCCTCTTGTTCACCCTTAAAACTATCAAATCCAAAATAATTTCTTAGTGCTTCTTTGAGGTCTGTAGCCGACTCCTTGGCTTTAGACTTTGTGCGTTTCTCTTCCGCCATTTCTGTAATATTCAAACTAGTGCACTAAGTTAAGGTAAAATAATGGTTATTTAAAACAGAAAGTGCGAAAATCTTTATTTATTTGCAGTCTTGTTAAAAGGGTCTTAAAACCTAAACTTAGAATATGGATAATAAAAATAATTACGCTATCATCATGGCAGGTGGCGTTGGAAGTAGATTTTGGCCAAGTAGCAGAAGCAATCACCCCAAACAATTTATTGATATCTTAGGTACAGGAAAATCCCTCATTCAACAAACGTATGATAGATTCTTAAAGAAATTTCAGGCAGAAAACATATATATTGTTACCAATATCGCTTATGTTGAGTTGGTTAAAGAACAAATTCCGAATATTGGAGACCAACAAATACTGGCAGAGCCAGTTGGCAAAAACACCGCTGCCTGTGTGGCTTATGCTTGTGGTAAAATCAGTAAGATTAATGAAGATGCCCTTTGCATCATTGCTCCTAGCGACCACTTGATTTTAGATGAAACTGCTTTTTTAAATAAAGTTGAATTAGCCATGGAATTTGCCCAAGAGAATCAAGCCTTAATCACGCTAGGGATTAAACCAAGCCGCCCAGATACTGGCTATGGCTATATTCAATTTGTAGAGGAGGAAATTAAACCAGAGGTGCACAAAGTGAAAACCTTTACAGAAAAACCAGGCTTAGAACTTGCCAAAACCTTTGTAGAAAGTGGAGAGTTTTTATGGAATGCCGGAATTTTTGTTTGGAGTGTTGCTGCTATTAAAACTGCATTTAAGGAACATTTGCCAGAACAATTTACCTTGTTTGATGAAGCAATTCCAGATTATTTCACAGATAATGAAGCAGAAACCATTCGTAAGATATATGAGCAAACCCGCAGTATCTCTATCGATTATGGTATCATGGAAAAGGCAGAAAATGTATTTGTCATTCCAAGTGAATTTGG
>JAIYAT010000035.1 GCA_027488905.1 Bacteroidota bacterium | reverse complement strand
TACCATTAGGAAAAATTGCAATTGTTTCATTGACAACAAAATTAGAAAGCGTACAAAAAGACATTAACACATACAAAGACATTGCAGAAAGCGTTGTATATTAGCGGTGGACAAAAAAGCACATACGCCTAACAGCGGTTTGGCAAAAGCAGGGCTGACGTGGTTAATTGAACATTTGTACTTCTATCAACATTTGTGGTTTATTGAACATTTGTGCTTCTAATCCCTGCCTTCGCCAAGCGCCAAAACGTTAGCACCAATTTTTAACGAACATACAAATGAGAATCAATTTACTCTTCATTATTAGCTTGTCATTTATAGCTTGCCAATCAAATCAAAACTTAGACATTATCGGCTCCTGGACTACTGCGAATGTTCAAGACAATACAGGAATGAATATCACTGACAAAGTTGACTTTAACAAAGATGGTAGTTATGTCCTGACAATGTATTCTAATGGAGACTTTCTTATTAGTGAAATGAAAGGATCATATGAAATTGACAAGAATAAACAAACTCTCATTGTTACTACGAGTGGAGCAAACTTTAAGCATAAAATAATTGACTTTGATAAAGACAACTTGAAAATTAAGACATCGCAAGGGGTTGAAATGTCGATGAAACGAATAAAATAAACTGGTGCTAACACATGGCAAGCGTAAAAAGCACATTTCAGTTCGTATGGATGATTTTATTAGTTTTGGGCTTCATGGTTTCGTAGGCACTTTTTAGGTTTAAATGCTTTCTACGCCTGCCATGGGAACGTTATGCGTCATTATGAAAAACACGACCGACATAGAAAACGCAATTGAAACCATTAGCGAAAATTATTCGCACTTGACTGTGGACTGTAAAAGCGACTTAAAAAACTCGTGCAAATTATTATGTCTTGACAAATTATCACTAATTGTAAAAGATGGACAGTTTGCAGACAAAATGTATTTTATTGTTAGTGGCTGCGTAAGAGCATTTTACAACAAAGACAGCAAAGAGATTACAGATTGGTTTGCATTTGAAGGCGATTTTATGAGTTCTATAAACAGCTTTTATCAAGGTGTATCAAGTAAACACAATATTGAATTACTCGAACCAACAACTTTTTTAGAAATAACAAGAGAAGCAATTTTCACACTTACAGACAAACATCATTGCTTTGAGCGATTAGGAAGAATTGCGGTAACAAAAACAATGCTTCAACTACAAGAAAGAATAGTTTCTATACAATTTGAGACGGCACAGCAGAAATATGAAAGTCTTATTAATATGCGTCCAGACATAGTTCAAAGAGTGCCTTTAACACATATCGCATCTCATTTAGGGATAACACTTGAAACTTTAAGTAGAATTCGTAATCCAAAAAATCGAATTTGATTTACATCAAATGGATTTCGTTACCTTTTATAGACCTTTGCAAAAAATAAATGAAATGAAAAAAACAAACATTCCAATTTTAATTGCAAATATTTTGACTGGGTTAGCCTTTTTAGCACACACAATTGGTGGAGATATTGAAATTAACAGTATTCAACCAGCCATAAATATTAATAATTGGGCTGAAAAACAACAAATTTGGACAATGGCAAGATGCGGTTGGCATTGGATTTCTTTTGACTTACTTTTTGCTTCTATTGCTCTTACTCTCATCAATTTTACCAACTATTTTGAGAATAAAAAGACAATTTTACAATTGCTTTCAATCTATTTCTTTGGATATGCAATAGTTTGGTTTTTCGTAATTTTGGTTTCGCCATCGTTCCCAAACAATTTTATAAATCTTGGTCAATGGATACTTTTATTAACAATTGGGGGTCTTACAAAATATGGAACAAAAAAACATTATGCTTAAACTTGGAGGATACATAAACATAGTAATTTCGATTGCACATATTGTTGGACTATTTTGGGCTGACAAAATGTTTGAAGTAACAGGAATTGGTAACGAAATGACTAAAATTGCTCAAACACATTCTTCATTACCATATCTGTTGACAATATTTGTCTCAGTTGTGTTTTTCATTTTTGGTTTGTACGGACTTTCAGCTAACAATAAATTTAGGAAACTACCATTTTTAAAGCCAGTAGTTTTTGTTATCGCAGGAATTTATTTGTTGCGTGGCATAGGCGAACTAATTTTTGATTTGGAAAAACAACAAGCAAATCAATTTATGGAAATAGCATATTCATTAATTGCGGTTTTTATTGGACTTTTGTATTTAATTGGTGGACTTCAATTGGAGAAAGCCAAAAGCGAAAAAATAACGAACGCATAACACGGGTTTGGCAAAAGTGGCAGTTCAGTGCTCCGCAGACACATTTGTGGTTAATCAAAATTTGGTTCTCCGCATCAACATTTGTGGTGAAAATCGCCACCTTCGCCAAGCCCAAAACCGTTATAGGTGATTTTTTGAAGACACGACTAAACATATTTTTTCTCTTCATATTGACTGCTTGTAATTCGAAGTCAACTGAGAAGACTATTGAAAAAATTTCAGCCGTCAATTCTACAATTCAAACGAAAGTTCAAAGACAAGACTCCGTTGACATCAAAATCGACATACTCAAAATTAACAACCAACAATATATTCAGACCTTAAAGGACAGAAACTTCAGTTGCTTACTATCAATTAAAGGTGACACAATAGTAAAAGAAGACCATTATTCTGAAGCCAAGTTTTTAGACATCAATAATGATGGTTACAAAGACATTCGCGTTTTTGGTTTTACAAATACACCAAATCAGTGTGTCAATTATCTTTATGACAAAAAAACACAAACGTTTAAGTTAATTGATAACTGTTACCTTGACATAACAAAAATAGAAGGAACAGATTTTTTCTATTCTTATGAACGTGGAGGCTGTGGTGACTTGAATTGGGAAAGTTATTTGAGTAAAATTGAAAATTACAGATTAGTTAATTATGGCTACATACACGGACAAGGTTGCGACTTTGAAATTGAAAAATATCCGCAAATAATTGAAATTTATAAAGTGAGCAATTCGGACACGGACGAAAAAAAATTATTTAAGAAACTACCCTATCAAAAACATATAAAAGAATTTCGTGACAAATGGACCTTTATTGAAAATTATTGGACAAGAAGCTACAAGACATTTGAAAGATGAAAAAAAAACCACCTATAACAGCACATTTGCAATAGGCGGAGTTTAGTCTCAGCAGACAGTTGTCAGTAATTGTACGACCGACCCAAACAGACCAACCTAGAAAGAAATAAATGGAACAAATTAGACAGGTAATGAAACATTTGATTAACGTTTCGGAAGACGAACTAAACGACTTCCTAAATAATGCTGTTATCAAAACTTTTAAACGACAAGAAATATTAAGCCGACCTAATGTTGTTCCAAACGAAATATTTTTCATCAACAAAGGACTTATTAGAGTTTTAGTAACCGACAGCGAAGGAACTGAACACACCATACATTTTGCATTAGAAAACCAATTTATTGCTGACTATTCCAACTTTATTCAAGGGCAACCTTCAATTTATAGCTTACAGACTTTGGAAGAAACTGAAGTAGTTATTTTACCTCGTACTGCTATTGAATGGGGTTATAAAAACTTGACTGACGGACAAAAAATGGGACGACTGATTGCAGAGTATTATTTTATTTACCAAGACGATAGAATTAAAAATTTGTATGTAAGAACACCTAAACAGCGATATGACAGCATAACGGACGTTTTTCCAAACATTCATAATCGAGTTCCTCAGCATATGATAGCTTCTTATTTAGGAATTACTCCAATTCACTTAAGCAGACTAAAAAAATCGGAAATTACCAAACTATAAACATTTGTTATCGTTTGGCACTTGCTAACTGACCAACCTTTGCATTACAATTTAAAAAGAAATTGCAATGACAAAGATAATCATCATATCGCTTTTGTTGCTGTTTGGTTTAACAACAACCATTTCAGCACAAGAAAATTCTTTAAAGTCTATTAAGACAAAAAAGTACAACCCAACTACCAACCTTGTGGTATGGCCAAAAGAGTTTAATCCTACAAAATCCAAATGGTATGTTTACAACGAAATTGAAATAAATGCCAAACCCGAAATTGTTTGGGATATCTTAATTGATGCTAAAAAATGGCATACGTTTTACAAAGGCGTAGAAACCCCTGTGGAGTTTATAAATGATACCAATGCTACCACTTTAAAAAATGGGCTCACTTTTAAAATGCACACTATGGGCTTACATCTTGAACCCCTAATGAAAGAATTTGTACCCAATGAAAGAATGGCTTGGGAAATCCGCACAAGAAATCTTACTGCCTATCACGCTTGGGTAATAGTTCCCACTGCAAAGGGTTGCAGATTAATTACACCAGAAGCCCAAAATGGATTTTTGACTTTTCTACAAAAAGTATTTCAACCCAATAAACTACTAAATCTTCACGAACATTGGCTTGAAATTATAAAATTAAGAGCAGAAAATAATCAAAACGAAACAAAATGAAAGAATATATTTTAATCACAGGAGCAAGTTCGGGCATTGGCTACGAAATGGCAAAACAATTGGCTTCAAAAAACTTCAATTTGCTATTGGTAGCAAGAAGTGAAGATAAATTGCTAAAACTTCAACAAGAATTAAAAAATAAATTCAAAATTGAATTAGAATATTTGTTATATGATTTATCTGAACCAAATGCTGCTCAAGATTTATATAATGAGATAAAAGAACATAAGTATTTAGTTACAGGATTGATAAATAATGCAGGCTTTGGCGATTACGGAAATTTTGTAGAAATGCCATTGAAGAAAGACGAAGAAATGATTGCAGTTAATGTTACTACATTAGTTGGACTTACCAAGTTATTTGGTGCTGATATGGTAAAAGCTGGAAAAGGCAGAATTATGAATGTAGCTTCGCTTCTTTCATTTCTTCCATTCCCCTATTATTCAATTTATTCAGCTACTAAAAGTTTTGTTTTATCATTTACAGAAACAGTCTCAGCCGAATTGGAAGGAACAGGCGTAATAGTTACAGCACTTTGCCCTGGAACGGTAGAAACACCTTTTCATACAGACGCAATGCGAAAAACTAACGCTATGAGTGCCAACAAACCTGTTCCAGCAGATGTAGTTGCAGAAGCAGGAGTTGAATTATTTTTGAATGGTAAAGGCAAAAAAATTGTCGGTTTTATGAATTGGTTTTTAAGTAACTTACCAAGAGTAACACCAGATAAATTGATGATGAAAATTAAAAAAAATCTGGCAAGTGCAAAAGAGTGATAGACAAAACCACTACCGCTAAAACTAGTTTGGCAAAAGTGGATGTTCAGTGCTTCTTATGACAGTTTTTAGTATAATTGTAGTTGGGTGCTTCGAATGAAGTCTTTTGGTAAAAATCGCCACCTTCAAGTGCCAAAACTATAGCGGTCAGGTTAAAACGACACTACATAAACTTGACAATTAACAAAAAAATGAGGGTATAAATTATGACAGAAAAAGATTTTCCAGTAGCGCTTAAACTTAGAATTGATTGGAGTGAACTTGACTATTTTGGACACGTTAATAATGTTTCATTCTTTAAATATATTCAAGCATCAAGAGTAAACTATTGGGACAATATTGGTTTGACAAAATCACACAGAGAGACAAACATTGGACCTATGCTTGCGTCCTGCAAATGCGACTTTAAACAACCCCTTTTTTATCCAGGAGAAATAATCATTCATTCACGAGTTGACTTTATTAAGAATACAAGTTTCAGCATTTGCCATAGAATACTTAACGACAAAGGGCAAATAGCAGCAGAAGCACAAGACATTATTGTTATGTTTGACTTTAACCGAAACGAAAAAGTTACTTTCCCTAAAGACCTTAAAGAGAAAATTGAAAAATTAGAAAACAAAATATTTTAAAATTATGGCAGCATATGTGAATTGAACATTCAACCTCACATCAACTTTTGTGGTGAATTGACTGTCTAAGCTCCGAAATCCGCCAAAAGGTTAACTATAATTTAATGAAACGACAACTAAACTTAATATCATTCTTGTTTCTCTTTAGCCATGTTTGCTTTGGACAGACTTTATTTATAAATCCGACCGGCACTTATAAACTAATTAGTAAAGCAACAGTAAAGAACGGAGACACTTATGGGAACTTTGGTGAAATTAGGGTAAAACTCCTTGATAGTAATAATATAGTAATGAGTTTCTTTACTTGCAAAGGTGCACCAAGTTACAATTCTGGTTCTTTTATTGATACCTTAACTTATCAGAACAACTCTTGTACATACATAGACAAAGAAGATACAGCTAAAGCATGTAAAGTCGTTTTTACCTTTACCAAAAGACAAATAGACCTTAAAGAAACTGCTAACTATGATTATGGAACTTGCTGGGGACAAGGGGTAGTTGCATATGGTAGTTTTCGAAAAAAAAACACTAAAACTCCATTGATAAAAATCCCTTTCCTAGACGACTGAGAATTTACTACAGCTAACACACATTTGGCTCAATGGGGTTAATATTGTTAATTAAAACTTTGTGATTCTATTGTAAATTCGTGCTGGCAGATAATTTAGTTTTCCAAAATTTCTACTGCGCCGAGCGTGGGAAAGTTATGTGCAATAATGTTATCACTCGGCAGAATAAAAAGACCAGATGAAAAACTTTTCACTTTTGATGATTTTATTAAGTTTTTTAGCTTGTGAAAATGAAGTTAAAAAAGCGGAAAATAATAAAGAGTATAAAACTGAAATTTCTCAAAAGACTTTCACAGAAAAACTTTCATATGATGAGCAAATTGAAGAATTGAAAGCCAATAAGCCAAAAAACTCAATACTCTCTAATGATATTCAATTTATAAACGACTCGATCCTAACAGGAAAATTTAAATTAGATATTTCGAGATACGAAATAGAAAACAAGAAAAAAGAATGCTTTCCAATGATCATAGAAAAAGAAGAATTTTACGAGTATTCACTTGAATCAAAAAGAACGACAAAAAAAGAGTTTAAACTATTAGGCGACATTAATGCTGACGGAAAAGATGATTTTGTTTTTATTTTACCAAGTTTGGGATTGTGTGAAGAAGGTCAATCTTATTATTTTACTGACAACAAAATACCAAGAATACAAACAGAATCAAATTGTTGTCATATTGAAAGTGTTTTCAGTATCGGTGATATAGACGAAGATGGAGGGATTGAAATTGCTGAATATTATTCTTCTTGTGCAAGCTCATTCAAATCAATAAATATTTGGACACTAAAAAATAGCAAATGGAAGCTTGTTTCAGATTTTACATTTAAGATAAATAACGAGTATAAAGCTTTTGATGATTTCAATAAACTTCACAAAAAAATTTCTAAAGGGAAGTTTAAATTTTTAGAGATTTATGATATAAATGGAAAAGGAGAATTACTAAAAGAATGGAAAACAGTAACGATGAAATAAATTACTGCACATAACACGGGTATGGCAAAAGTGGAGGTTAAATGTTCAACAGACACTATTATTAATAAAGTTTTTTGTTTTTTTGTCTATTGGTTAGCCATGTGGGATTGCGTTTAAAGTAAATTTGGTTCACAGTAATTTTATTTGACGTGAAAAGCATGAAGGTGAATGGGTTGACAAGTTACGCCTGTCGACATAGTTCCTAAAAACCAAACAACAACCCACTAAAACTTAAAATAAATAAACGGGTTGAACCCAGTTGCAAATATTTCCCCTAAACATAAAACATATAAAAACACACTTAGGAACATCAAGAAATAAGCAACCCAATTTTTTGTTGGATAGGCTTTAAAAAGATGGTTGAGTTTTGTTTGCAAGTTAAGTGGCATAAAAGCAAACACGCATGCGATGCCCAATACAATGATTTCTCTTCTTGTGCCTAGCTTGAACCAATCGATGTTTGAATCTGGCCATCTAAACAATTGTTCGATAAAAAATACTGCATCTGAAAAGTTCTCTAACCTAAAAAACACCCAAGCTATCATCACTGTTATCAAGGTGTACAGCATGGCAAATGGTCCAATCTTTATTAATATTTTTGATAAACCCAATCTTTCAACTACTAAAAATAAGCCATGAAAGGCTCCCCAAAGGAGAAAATTCCAACTGGCACCATGCCAAAATCCACTCAGCATAAAAACGATAAAAAGGTTAAAATAAGTTCGCCCATTACCATTTCTATTGCCTCCAAGTGGAATGTACAAATAGTCTTTCATCCAACTGCTTAAGGTGATGTGCCAACGTTTCCAAAATTCAGTGATACTTTGCGCGGTATAGGGGAAGTTAAAATTATCTGGAATGATAAATCCCATCATTTTGCCTAATCCAATGGCCATGGCCGAGTACCCAGCAAAATCAAAGTAAATCTGAAAGGTATAACAAATGATTCCCATCCAGGCATTCGCAAAATCTAAGTTTGGAAGTGCGTTGAAGATAAGATCGGCTTTTGCTCCTAATGGATTTGCAATAATTACTTTCATGCTCAATCCAATCACAAACTGAAACAATCCTAGAAAAATAAAAGAGGCATTAAGGTTCTCAAATCTTCCTAGCAATTGCGCTTTAATGTCTTTATACCTAACAATTGGGCCTGCAATGGAATGCGGAAACAACACTATAAAAAGCAAATAATTGATAAAGGATTGCTGAGGCTCACAGTCTTTTCTATATACATCTACCAAGTAACTTATCTTTTGAAATGTTAAGAACGAAATACCAATGGGTAATGCAACTTCTTGCCAGGATAGCGCTTGCATTTCAAAGTGAGTTAAGAAATGGTTTAAGTTGTCTGTGAAAAAATTGGCATACTTAAAATAAAGTAGTAACGCAATATTACTTGCCAAAACCAAGGCAAACCATAGCTTACCTTTTTTCTTTTTAAAATAAAAGGTGCTTACATAATCTACTACACAACTAAGCAAAAGTATGGGAAGAAAAGTAGGTGCCCCCCAAGTATAAAAAGCCAAACTCGCAATTACTAACCAAGTGTTTTTATAAGTATTTGGCAAAACATAATATACCAATAAGAAAATTGGCAGGAAATACACCAAAAATAAAATACTGCTAAATACCATTTGTCACTACAATTAAAGGTCCTAAACTAGATTGTTCCACTCGATAAGGAATCTTAGCATCATTCAGTTCTTTTGCTATTGCATCAGGAGTTATGGGTAAATCGGTAAGTACAAATACCTGCGAATACCCATTTTGATAAAAAAATTGGTAAGCTACTTTTCTCGCATCTGCCGTGCCTCTGTTAAACATAAAACCACTGTTTCCGCAAGCATATTCTGTTGTTCCAGAAAGTAAGTCGCACCACACAATTTGATAAGGTTTTAAAGCTTCATACTTTTCCTTTGCCTCTTGAAAAGTTGGGGTATTGTGCTTTGAAAATTCTATTGCACCTGCAAATGCCAAGGCAATAAACAATCCTAAAAACAAATACTTTATTGGTTTTTGATAACTATTTTTTAATTCAAAATTCTTTGCAGCCTGTAATACCGTTCCAAACAAAATAAAGAAACTAGCATAAGGATAATAGTTCATCGTAATTTGCTTATAACTATAGAAAACATAATTAAATAATATCAAAGCTATAAGCGCAGTTATGGTTTGAACCGATACAAGTTTTTTAGTGTAAAGCCAAAGTATAAGTGCAAGCCCAGCTATATGAAGCCATAACCATTGAGAAGATAATTGAAGGTAAAAACTCAAGTTAATTGGAGCGCTTGCAAATTTGGTATCAATACTAGAATAGGTAGATTTAAGCGGACTTCCAAGTAATTGTGCTACATAATAAAAATAAGGCGACAAGGCTAAAAGTAAACTTATGCCTAGAATAATAATCTTATAAAATAGTTGTTTTGAATTGTTTTTACGCGAGAGATTTTGGTAAAAAAACAAAGCCACAAATGGCCAAATGAGTAGCACATTTCCAAACCTGAAATTGGCAGATAGGACAATAAAAAAGATGCTTAATATTTGGTTACTACTCAAGAAATAACCCGCCAAAAGTAGCAGTCCAAAGGTAGGTGCCAAAGAATTAACCCTCGTGAATTCTGTTCTTAACACACTAAAAGGCATAAACATTAAAAGCAGCAAAATCAATAAAAGAATATCGCTATAGTTAAATTTATCTTTAGACTTTTGAATTAGGTAAAATAGCGGAGCAAGCATTAAAATTACAAGCAAGGGAAAAGCATATTTTCGATAATTCAAATCAATGAAATGAAGCAGCCAAGAAGTTCCAGGATGATACATGTTAATGATTTCATTGGAATCATCTCTTAAGTAATAAGCCAAGGGTGCTACCATATAACTATAGGCTCCCCTAAAAATATGGTTGCTATCAAAAGCATGTAACAAAGGCTTTAGGTAAGGTCGTTCTGTGTGTTCCTTAAACGTATGTCCTTGGCTCAGGGCTTCAGATAAATACAAGTAACCATATTCGTCGCAGCCAATGGGTACTTTGTTATGGCTGCTGGCAAAGTTTAGTGTAAAAGCCAAGCATATCAGGAAAAAACTCAATAGGTAAATTTGATGTTTATTCATTTGGCTTTAACATAATGAGTGAACCAAAAATGGAGTCGTTTTGCAAAGTAAATGGCAGGTTTAAACTTTTAAGTTCATTTATTACACCGTTGCTTTCCATTGGAATATCGTTGATAATAAAAACCTGACTTAACTTTTTCTGGTAAAGATAATTGATAATTAATTTTCTCGTACGAGGTGTGGTTACTGAAAATTTGAAGGCATTGTTATCACATACATATTCACTTGCGCTAGGTAACAAATCTCCCCATACAATTTGATAGCCGCATAAAGGCTCATATTTTGCATTGGCATCTTTTAACGTCATAGATTCTTTTCGACTGAAAAAACCATCACAGGTTATTAGAACTGCCATCAGAATAGTTAGCCAAGGAATAAGTTTAGTCACTTTTTCAGACAGCCTCCATTGGGATAATTGGTTCAAACCGAAACCCAATAAAACCATTGCACAAGCATATGGGTAATAGTTTATTTGCATGCTATGACTTAAGAAAAAAGCATAGGTTACCACCTCGAATAAAAGTAAGCCAATCCATTCTTTGAGCCCAATCTGCTTATATAAATAAAGTGAAAAAGTCATTATAACCATTATTAGGTTCAACCAGAACCAAGCTTCATTTGGGTTAAAGTAGAAATGGATATTTTCTAAAAAAGCAGTAGTTGTTTTTGTATCAATGGAGGAATAGGTAAGTTTAAAAGGATTGCCCATTAACCTAAACATATAATAAAAATAAGGACTAAGGGCAATCAATAATAAGCCAATAGCTTTAATTGCCTGTTTGAACCAATTGCTAATTTCTGTTTTTGAAGTTGGTAGGTTTAACTTAAAAAAAAGCGGAAAGGGTAGGAGTAACAATAGATTGACTTGCCTAAAATTTGCGGTTAAAGCAATTAAAAACCAAGCCAAAAGTGGTTTAGATTTTAAGAAATAGCCCGCTGTTATTAGAAATCCAATGGTATAAATTACTGAGTTAACCCTTGTAAACTCTGCGAGTAAGGGCGGTCCTATTGTTGAGGAGAAAACAAAAATCAATAAGGCAAGGTGTGCATAATTGAATTTTTTTCTTTTATCAATAAAGTAAATTGCAAAAAATGGAATAGCAATTAGCATTATTACCGCTAGCGTACTAAAATGTAATTTTCGAATGTTCAAAGGAAACAAGCTCATGATAAATGATGTTCCTGGCGCATATTGGTTGATTACTTTATTGGTTCCATCCCATACATAATATGCATGCGGAACCACTGTCCAACGCAGTTCTGTCTCGCTAATGCCATTAGCCCTTAAGTAGTTTAAAAGATCAGGTAAGTAGGGTCTAGGAGAATGTTCTTCAAAAGTTTTACCCTCATCCATTGCTTTGGCTAGTTGCATGTAGCCAAACTCATCGCAGCCTATAGGCGTTTTATCTAAGTTGTCTTTGAATTTTAAATACACGCCAAGGCTTGCAAATAGAATAATTAGTAGGGTAAATGGGATATACTTATTCATTTAGACTGGCATTTAATTGGTTGAAAAATCCAAATGAAAAGTTGTTTAAGCTGGGATGTGCAGACATGAAAATGATGGCCTTGAATTGCTTCAATTCTTTTGGATGAAGCACTTCGCTGCATTCTCCCAACTTATCTCTTTTGAAATTATACTTGGTTTTGTTGTAGTACCAAAGTTGAGATTGCGGTCCAAATACATGTTCCATATACCCAAGGTCATAAAAATTCCAAAAGTAGCTATCGCTTACCACAAGCACATCTGGCTTTGCACTTGGTTCAAACCCTAAAATAGGATAGGCAAGTTGTGGCGAAGCCCATCTCCATATCAAATTTAAAGAAGGTAAATAATCATCATCTGTAAAGCGAGCAGTTTGGCTAAGCTCTATTTTCTGAGGTATTACTTTAGGCGTTGAAATACCATTCATTTGAAAAAGCTTAGTTAATGAATCTGCCGCCAGCCAGGCGCCATAGCTGCTCCAATGTGCACCATATTTGGGAATAAGTGTAAAACTACTGGTATCTTTTAACTTTAGAAACCATGCGTTTGCATCAAAAAACGGAACCTTGTTTTTTATCAATAGGTCGGCATACCTTTTGGCATTGGTTTGTAAAGCAAATGTTGGTTCAAGTATTAATTTTTCTTTGTAAAAATCTACTTTATTAGGCGTAAACACTACAAACAATGGGATGTTTAATTGCTCCAAATGATTAAGGGTTTTTTCCAAAACCATTGCATTCGCATTAAAAAGCGAATCAGAATGTAGGTCTTTGCCTTCTAGCGCCAACAAATAATTTGGGTCGAAAATAAAATGCTCTTTGCCCAACATAAGGTTTGTATTAATCTCATTAAAGGCAAAATAATTGAGTTGATTTCTAAACCTTACTAAGTCGCCTTTGAAAGGCGCATTGTCTTTAATATATAAATCTGCATGTTGTTGGAATTTTCCATTTAACAGATTGTTAAAACTAAACTTTGGTGGAAAATTAACCTCAAAAGCACCACTCAAGCCCACCAGTTTAAAAGGGTTAAAGACCACTTGTAACAAGGGTAAAGTTGCTAGTAGTATAAAGAACCCTAAGGTTATTTTAATGGCTTTTTTAGGCATTTTTGTAATTCGCAATTTGCAAATAAAGGTAAATTTGATTTTAAGCAATAATGTGTCTATTGATTTGCTTAGTTTTGTTGACTAGCATATGAAATTAAAGCAAAAAATTAACCAATATTATTTGGGTTTTAGCATAGCATTTGTATTGGCTTTCATACTATTAAGGTGGATTATTGCTGGAGGAGATATCACATACTTTAGCGTTTTTGGAGAAAAGTTTGTTAGTTTTGGTTTGACCCCAATGCCAGTTCATGTGATTGCAGGGGATGGATATGATGGGCAATTTTTTACAAGGTATGCATTTAATCCATTCAATTTAGAGAAAACTGCTTATGGTGTCACTGTAGATGAACCCATTTATCGGGCGCAAAGAATCTTTTATCCTTTGTTGGTTTGGATATTGAGTTTGGGAAATATTAAAGCTGTACCCTATGCAATGGTATTGGTAAATGGGGCTGCGTTTCTTTTATTTATTATTGGTTTTAGAAAACTGATTCAACATTTTCAAGCTAATCCAAATTTAATTATACTTCCTTTTTTTGTTTTTGGTTTGTATATGTCTCTTGCCAGAAATCTATCGGAATTGCTAGAGATTTGCTTATATGTTTGGCTTATCTTTTTCTTGGTAAAAGCGCGGTTTTTTTGGAGCATAAGTTTAGCCACAGCCATTTTGTTTACCAGGGAAACCTCAATCATTAGTGTTTTTCCTTTGTTAGCAGCTTCCGCTTATGTGCAGTTTAAACAACACAAAGTAGGTCTAGCCTTAGCCCATGTGTTACCATTTTTGTTTATAATGGTATGGCGAATCTTGCTTAGCTCCATGGTTCCAGCGCAATCTGCTGCTGCTGGCTACCAACATATTGGTTTACCTTTTTTGGGAATTTGGAATGGTTTATTGAGCAATATAGATTTTAGCAGCCCAACACTAATCATGGCAAGTGGGTTTTTTATAGGATATTTAGTTTGGCAAATATGGTTGGTTTGGATTACCCTTAGTGTTCTTAAATCTCAATTAAAAAATGAGATAGGTGCAGGTTTGGTTGCTTCATTTGTGATTTGGTTGTTTTTAGGAATTGTGTTTAATTTCACTATTTGGGCAGACGATTGGGGATTTGTTAGAGTATTTAGTTTATGGAATGGTGGGGCAATGCTGCTGCTGGTAATGGCTAATAAATTGCCTAGTAGGTATTTTATTATGTTTTCTATTTTATTGCTTTCGCTTACTTTCGCGCGGTTGATAATAAGGATTTAAGCTTCAAAAAATAAATGCTATTTAATTCAATTACGTTTTTAGTATTTCTGCCGATAGTTTTTGTCGTTTATTATGTATTGCCTTCAAAGTGGCGTTGGGCTTGGTTACTAGCAGCTAGCTGTTACTTTTACATGTGGTTTGTACCTGTTTATCTTTTGATACTCGCAACCACCATCGTCATTGATTATTTTGCGGGGATTTATATTGAAAAATCAATAGGCAATACACGAAAATTTGCCTTAACACTTAGCCTCATAGCAAATATTGGAATTCTTTGTGTGTTTAAATACTACAATTTTTTTGTTGATAATATTTATGGAGCATTAGCTGGTTTCGGTTTGAACCTAACGCCTTTGCCACATTTAGGAATCTTACTTCCGATTGGTTTATCCTTCCATACTTTCCAAGCCATGAGTTATACTTTGGAAGTTTATAAAGGTAAACAAGCAGCCATTAAGCATTTTGGGATATATGCTTTGTATGTAATGTTTTTTCCGCAGTTGGTTGCTGGTCCAATTGAAAGGCCACAAGCTATTTTCCCGCAGTTTCATTTTAACTATAAATTAGAATGGCGCAATATTGTAATTGGTTTAAGATGGATATTATGGGGGCTTTTTAAAAAAGTTGCTATTGCAGATCAACTCAATCCAATGGTTTCATTTGTTTATGATAACCCAGAGAAGTACCATGGTTTGCCAATATATATGGCTACTGCTTTATTTGTTTTTCAAGTGTATTGCGATTTCTCTGGTTACTCAGACATGGCCTTAGGATTGGCAAAGTTGTTTGGCGTCAATTTAATAGAGAACTTTAAGAACCCATTTTTAGCCAAAACTTTTACTCATTTTTGGGCAAGATGGCATGTGTCTTTAATGAATTGGTTCAGAGATTACCTTATGTTTCCTATGGTGAAAAAAGGTAGACCTTGGCAATTGGTTTTTATTTTTGTATTTCTTTTAAGTGGCTTTTGGCATGGGGCAAATTGGACATTTGTTTTTTGGGGGATTTATAATGGAATAGCGGTTGTTTATACAAAATCAACGCATAAATGGCGAGAAAAATTTGTTGATAACCTCGGGGTTTCAAGAAAAAATTGGTTTCGTAATTTGGTTCAAACCCTATCTGTATTTCACTTATTTGCATTAGGTGGTTTTCTTTTTCGAGGAGAGAATATTCAGGATGCACTTCTTTTATTTCAAAATTTATTTGATGGATTTGGTGCCAGCTTAAATCAGGCTTGGTTCAACCCAAACAATGCCAGAGAAACTTTACTGTATTTGGGTAGTGTTCCTTTGGTGTTTTTTATTCAAGTGTTTTTAATTACGCTGTTAATTGCAATCGAGGTAAGGATGAAAGATAAAAATATTAACTTGTACTTTGAGTCGATGAACAAATTTCCAAGGCTTATATTTTATACATTTTTGGTATTTGCTGTAATTTTATTAAGTGGGTCGCAACAAGTAGATTTTGTGTATTTTCAATTTTAGAAATGGGCGTAAAAAAATACATATCATTAATCATTTGGATATTTTTCATGATATGCCTCGACCAATTTTTTGGCTTTGGGATGTCTATTGTAGCACCAAAATACAAGCAAGATACTAGGATAGAAAAACTCATCAACAACCAAATCAATGCTGATATTTTAATTTTTGGTTCCTCAAGGGCTTTGAATAATTTCAGTCCAAATGAAATTAAAAAAATCACTGGTAATACTTGTTATAACTTGGGTTTTAGTGGTTCAAATGTGGTGTTTCATGAAGAGATTTTAAAACTTGCTTTAAAACATTGTGCCAAGCCAAAGTTGGTTATTTACAATTTAGACGACCCTGGAACATTATATGAAAATTCAGGCATCTCATTTAGGATTGATGCTTTAGTACCCTATGTAGAAAGCAATGAAATAAACGAAATAGTTTGCAAACAAACAGGAAAGTATATTTGGCCAACTTACTTTTGTCGGACTTATCGCCATAATGGAAACTTTATTAATTCCATAAGATACCTGCTCAAAGGCAAGGAAGATTTAGATTATATGGTATCTAATATCGACTCATTAGGAGCAAATTTAATTACCCCAGCAAAGGACGCAAAAGCACCCACTTTTATCGTGAATCGAATCTTACCTAAGGCAAATCAATTGAATCTTTCCTACCTCAATTCATTTAAAAATATTCAAGAGTTGTGTGCAACAAACAATATAAAACTTGTGGTGTGTTTCCCTCCGTTATTAATGAAACCTATGACAGGCTTCAAAACATCTATTAAAAATTTGCTTGAAGGTGAAACCACTTCAATGGATTATACTGCATTGTTTAAAGCTGACCCAAAGTACTTTTTAAACCCTGACCATTTGAATAGTAATGGCGCAATTGTATTTTCCGACTCAGTTGCACATCAACTCATTCCAATCTTAAAATAAGCCATGGTATTTAGCGCACCATTTTTTTTGTTCTTCTTTCTGCCTGTCACTTTAGCTATTGTGCTTTTAACGCGCAATGCCAAGTATAAAAATTTGATATTGCTAATCATCAGTGTTTTGTTTTATGTGTTTGGGGAAGGAGAATTGGTGATATTGATGTTTGGTTCAATTACTTTAAACTATTATTTAGGAAAATGGGTTGGACGCGCAAGCACTAATACAGCAATAAAAGTAGGTGTGGGCATTAATTTATTGATATTAATTGTGTTTAAGTATGCAGGTTTTATAGTTGAAAATCTTAATCTTTTATTAGCTCAAATTTCATTACAGCCTTTACCCATACCAAGCATTAAGCTTCCAGCAGGG
This sequence comes from Bacteroidota bacterium, assembly GCA_027488905.1. Taxonomy (GTDB): domain Bacteria; phylum Bacteroidota; class Bacteroidia; order UKL13-3; family UKL13-3; genus B1. The sequence continues at coordinate 641,415 of JAIYAT010000035.1, read as the reverse complement.
ATTTCATTTTATACTTTTCATAGTATTTCCTATTTGATAGACGTGCATAGAAAAGATAATCATTACCAAAAATCGTATGTGGATATGGCCTTGTATATTGCATTATTTCCGCAATTGATTGCCGGTCCGATTATTCGTTACAAAGATATTGCCCTTCAATTTACTAAAAGAGTAATTTCTCTGCCGAGGTTTAGGGTAGGGGTAGAGCGATTCATCATAGGTTTAGGCAAGAAAATCATCATAGCCAATACACTTGGATTTATGGTGGATAGCATTTATGGGATACCAGCTACAGACTTAAGCACGGGCACTATTTGGTTGGTTATTGTTGCTTATTCACTTCAACTGTATTTTGATTTTTCTGGCTATTCTGATATGGCTATCGGCTTAGCAAAAATGTTAGGGTTTGATTTTTTAGAGAATTTCAGGTTTCCTTATGCAGCTAGTTCTATCAAAGAGTTTTGGAGCAAATGGCATATTTCGCTTTCTAATTGGTTCAGAGATTATTTATATATTCCATTGGGTGGAAATCGTGTTAGTCAAACCCGACTTTACCTCAATCTTTCAACAGTCTTTTTCTTAACTGGACTTTGGCACGGTGCAAGTTGGAGTTTTATTGTTTGGGGAATGATTCATGGTTTGTTTATGATTATAGAGCGACTTGGCTTTGAAAAGATTTTAAGTAGGTTAGGTCCAATTGCTAATCTTTATACATTACTGGTGGTAGCCTTTGCTTGGGTGTTTTTTAGGATAGATTCTTTTGACCAAGCCCTACAAATTATAGCTGGTGCTTGGCAAATAAATTCTATGGCAGTTGTAACAGCTGATTTATACTTAACTGGTGAAATTCTTTTTGTATTAATTTTAGCTATTCTATTGTCTGTAAATGGAGCCAATAAAATGTTGAAGTATTTGTTTCAAACTTATTTCAAGCTTAATACAAATCAAAAGCAAAGGTCTATGGTAATGAATTCGTTTAGGCTGCTTAAAACTTTGTTTTTGGCTACTATTTTTGTTTATGCCTTGATGACAGCAGCAGCCGGTTCCTATAATCCATTTATCTATTTCCGTTTTTAACCATGAAAAAAGTTAACTTATTTATAGTAGCAGTTTTAATTGGTTTGTTTTCATTATTGAGCCTAAGTTCTTATGGGTTTAAATTGGTCTATGTTTTACCAATTTCCTTAGGATTAGGAATTGCAGTTGCAATGCTTATAGCTAAGTTTATTAGGAATATTCATTCAGCCACTTTGTTTTTAGTTTCTTTCTTTCTTGCAGTGGTATTCTTGCCTTTGTGTTCTCAAAAAGAAACAGAATCTTTTGAGAAAAGACCATTGGCTGCAGAGCCAGTTTTTAATCCACAGTTTGTTTGGGGTTACTTTTTTGAATTTCAAAAGTATTATGAAGATCGGTTTGCTTTTAGAAATACCATGATGATGTATTATGCTAAAACCAAGCTAAATCTATTTAAAAGTTCACCATTGCCAGCTATGGTAGGTATTGGCAAAGAAGATTGGCTTTATTATACAAGTCCGTTGTTAATTAAGGAATCTCAACAACCCTTTACACCTCAAGAATTGAAGCAAATTAAGTTAAACTTAAGGTTGTTAACAGCTTGGTTAAAATCAAAAGACATTACTTATTATTTTTTATTATTACCCTATAAGCAACGTATTTATCCCGAATACCAAAATGCGTTAATTGCGCATCAATACAAATTTTCTAAAATAAATCAGCTTTATGATTTTATTCAAGATGATTCCTTAATTAATGTGATAGATGTTCGTAAACAATTAGTGGCAGGTAAAGATAAATATCCAACCTATATTAAAACAGATACGCATTGGACAGAGTGGGGGGCTTATTTAGCATATATAGAAGTTCTAAGAAAAATGAAAGAACAATACCCCAGTCTTAAACCAAATGAGTTAAATGAATTTAAAATAGATACCTCAAATACTGGTGAAGGCGACTTACAACTGATGCTGGGATTAAAGGATGACATTATGTTTCCTTATCACCGTTTTAGTTTACTTAATTCGCCTGAAATACTTATTATAGATTCAGCGTCCATAACAAATCCAAGTTCAAAGTATAGCATCCGTGAGTTAAAAGAAAAGAATAAAGGTTTGAAAATATTTGTAGTGCGGGACAGTTTTACAGAATATCTTAGAAAGTTCTTAACCCCGCATTTCGATAGAAGTTTTTATGCTTGGATGCCTGTTATGCCAGCAGCAAAAATTGTAGAAGAAAAGCCAAATATTGTATTACAAGAAATGTTGGAGCAATTTATTCACCATACCTTGGAGTTGCCTATTGAAATACAGCAAGACACCGCTTTTTTGAAAGAAAACCTCAAACGTTTGGCAAATTAATCTTTAATATTTAGCCTAAAATCTGTGAAGATTAAACTCAGATGAGGGTTGTAGCATGGGTCGTGTTCAATATAGTGCTTCCACTGACTTTCAAAATACTTTACATCGTTCAAATGCTGCTGGTAAGCTTTTTTGTTTTTATGCGGATGTCCCCTTGAAATAGATTCGTAGTGATACAACTCAACCAATGGTAAATACACATTGTCATATCCTTTGGTTTTAACTTTCAAGCAGAAGTCAATATCATTAAATTCTACCGCAAGCGCCTCATTAAAACCATTTACTTCTTCAAATATTTCCTTTCTCACCATGCAGCAGGCTGCTGTAATTGCAGCATAATTATTAACGCATTTAAGGTAATGGAAATACCCCGAAGCCTCTCTTGGGAATCCTACAAATGTGTGTCCAGCAATACCGCCTAAACCAATGATAACACCAGCATGTTGTATGGTTTCATTAGGGTAAATTAATTTTGAACCAACCACGCCAATTGATTTACGTTGTGCCATTTTAACCATGTTTTCCATCCATTCAGGCGCAATCACTTCGGTATCGTTGTTCAGCAGAAGTAAGTATTTTCCAATTGCTAGTTTTGAACCTACATTCATGAGTCTAGAAAAGTTAAATCCACCTTCGTCTCTCACATATTTAAATCGTTCTGGTTCTTTTTCTCTCCACTGCTTGACCCAGGCAAAGAAGCTTTCTGTATCACTGTTATTGTCAATTAAAATGATTTCGAAATTTGGGTAAGTTGTTTTGTTAAAGATAGATTGAAGTGCAACTTCACAAAGTCCTTCATTATTTTTAGTAGGCATTAAAATGCTTACCTTATCATAATGCTCAATGTGATAATTGATATGATAGAAACCAGGTAGTCCATCTATAATGCTAACACTTCCTTTAACTTGTCTGCGTATTAATGCCTCTTCTAGTGCTTTTACCCCAGCATTAAAAGCATAGGGTTTTGCTTCTTCATTTACAGCAGTAGAAGCTGGGTGCATGCGCCAATGGTATAAGATACTTGGAATATGTATGATTTGTTTGGCTTGTTCAGTTGCTCTTAACAACAAATCATAATCTTGAGCACCTTCAAATCCAATTCTAAATTCGCCAATTTGGGTAAGTAATTGTTTTTTTATACAAACGAAATGGCCGAAATAATTCCTTGCCAAAAAGCTATCTGGGCACCAATCTGGTTTAAAGTAGGCCTGTTCATGAAACCCGTTTTCATTGATTTTGTCCTCATCAGAGTAAAGGATATCTGCATCAGGGTTCTTGTTAATTGCCACTGCATTTTCGTACAAGGCATTGGGGGCAAGCTCATCATCATGGTCTAAAAAGCAAATAAAATCTCCTTCGGTAAGTGCAAGTGCTTGGTTGCTGCACCCAGAGATATGTTGGTTCTGATTAGAAAAATGAATCTTAATCTTTGGGTCGTTTTTGTAGGAATTTAATAGGTCAAGTATATCCGAATTAGTTGATGCATCATCTGCAATGCATAACTCCCAATTTGAATAGAATTGGTTTTTTACACTTTCTATGGCTAGTTTTAAATACGCTGGGTTAGTGTTATATACAGGTAAAACAATGCTAAATTTGGGCTGAACCAATAGTTTGTTAGCGTTTTGAATGAACTTTTGTCTATCTGTTTCTTTCGGGTAATTTTTGTCGAACCAAAAGGCGTAATCACTATCAAATTTTGGGGTATACCCAGTTAGTTTTCTAAAAATATACCTAAATACTTTGTAGATGAAATTCCAGATTCTTTTTTGTCCTTTGTAAGAAGTTACAAAAATGAAAAAACGATAAAAGCTAAAAGAGTCATTGGCTGTCATTTGCGCATATGAATCTTTGAAGAACTTAATTTTATCTTTTACCTCTTGGTTCATTTAGGTTAGGTTCAAAATTTAACTTTATCGAATATTTTTTTCAGCTTCCAAAAAAAGCTATTTTCATAATAGGCAGTTCTGCGAATCAATTCATCTTCAGCATAACGTAGTTTTTCAAGTACTTCACCAGCTCCCTGTTGAGATAAATAATTACTTTGCTCTTGCAATTGAAGCTCGAGACCGCTTATGATATTGTGCAAGTAGCCAACTATTTCAGGCATATGATTTTTGTACAAATCAATATGTTTGTTAACTACATAATTAACTACTTTTTCTCTATGGCTTGGGTCAAGGCACTTACTGATTTTTGAACTTGCTTTGGCCCTATATTCAAAAAGCACCTCATTTAGATGAAGGAATCCTGCATCTATTTTTGCCAATGAAATCCAGAATTCCCAGTCTTCATAGTTAGGAAGATTTGTGTCATAGCCATTTGTAATCTCCCAAAGTTCTTTTCTAAAAAAGCTGCAACTAGCAATGAAATTTCCAGCAAGAAGTTGAGAAAGTTTGAATTCTGGTGCTATACGCACACTAGATTTTGCCCCAAATCTTTGCACATTGCAGTAGACAACACCAACATTTGACTTGTTTTCAAAAACTTCAACTGCTTTAGAAATGTATTCAGGTTTGATCCTATCATCTGCATCAAGCGGAAGAATATATTTGCCAGTTGCTAGTTTTATTCCATGATTTCTAGCATTACCAACGCCTTGATTTTTCAGCAGAAGTTGCACTTTATAGTCTTCAGCTATTAAGGATTGTAGTTTTTCTTGAGTGGATGGGTCGGTTGAACAATCATCCACAATAATGATTTCAATGTTTTTAAAGTGAGAATCCTCAACACTTTTGATGGCCTCTTCGATAAATTCTCCATCATTGAAGCAAGTTATAATTATGGAAATTTTAGCACTCATGCTTTTTTCCTTATCACCTGATGTTCGTAGTAATCACAAACTTCATGTACATCGCCAATCATTTCTACCCGCCCATGTTCAAGGTAGCAAGCTCTTGAGCAGATTTTTTTGATTTCTTCTAAATGGTGTGAAACATAAATAATTGTGCTTCCTGCAGCCTTAATTTCATCAATTCTTTTGGCACATTTATTTCTAAAACCCATGTCTCCAACGGCAAGTGCTTCATCTATGATTAATATATCTGGGTCGGTAGCCACTGCGATAGAAAAGGCTAATCTGGCCATCATGCCTGATGAATATCTTTTAACTTGCATATTAATTTCATCGGCAGATAGCTCTGAGAAATCAATAATCGCTTGCAAAGACGCATTGAGTTCTGTTTTTTCAAATCCAATGAGCGTTCCAACAAGCTTAATGTTTTCCATGCCTGTAAGTTCGGGTTCAAGACCAACTCCTAAAGCCATTAGGGGGGCAACCCTGCCTTTCACTGTTAGCTTACCTTCATCAGGTTTCATGATGCCAGCAATGGTTCTTAGGAAGGTACTTTTTCCACTTCCATTTCGGCCCATTACACCAAAACACTCTCCTTTATATATGGTTAAATCGAGTCCTTTTAAAACATTTTTTTTCTCAAATGGACTTTTAACCCCCATGGTAATAACAAAATCTTTGAAATTATTGATACCATGCCTTTGAATTAGGAAACTAACAGAAAGGTTTTCTGCTATGACAATAGGTTCTTTTAGTATTGATTGTTGCATTTCTAGTATTGAGATACAAAACCTCTTTCTAAACGTTTAAAAATATATAACCCCAAAACAAGTGGTATGACAGCCAAAGCAAAAATAGCTAAGAATTGCATAAGAGAAGGAATGCGGTTGTAATAGAGAATTTCTCTTAAAATAGTAATAAAGTGATAAAGGGGATTGAGTTTCATTAGCCATAAAAATTTCTCAGGAATTACAGAAGTTGTATATGCAATTGGAGAACTATAAAAAATGGCAGGCATAAAGGAGGTCCAAGCCAACTGAATGTCTCTAAAATACACATTTAAGGAGCATAGAATTAAAGAAACACCAAAGGTAAAGCAAGCAAACAAAAACAAAATGGGAAGAAATAATAAGGTTTCCCAGCCTATTTCTAAACCGAAAATCAACATTAAAATACTAAATGGAATCAAGGATAAGAACAAGCTAATTAATGACGCAACCTGCGCAGCCAAAGGAAATGCAATGGTTGGGACATTAATTGATTTTAAGACTCCTGAATTATTAATTACAGATTCTATGACCTGAATGCTTGAAGACGAAAAGAAAGTCCAAAACATTAAACCTGTTAAGGCATACAGTGGATATCTATCTATTCCAGGAAAGGCATAGCTAAAAACAAACGTAAAAATAACGAGATAAATCAAAGGATTCATCATACTCCATAAAAAACCAAGCATTGAGTTTTTATAACGAAGTTTTACTGTTTTAAGCGCTAGTTCTTGAATTAAGCCCCAAAACTTTGGAAATGTATTAAATTGCTTCATCTAAACAGCCGCAAGTTTAAATAATTAATATAGCTTTTAGAACTAATTTGACTTATTAGTTACAAGTTTATTTAGGCAGCCATTTTTTTGGCAAAATCGTTCTAAGAATTATTTTTACATCCAACCAGAATGACCAATTGCGTACATAATATAAATCTAGTTTTATTCTTTTGTTAATCGACTCAAAATCATTTATTTCTCCCCTATATCCATGGCTTTGTGCTAGTCCAGTAATGCCTGGTTTAATATGATGTCTCACCATGAAATTTGAGATTTCTCCCATATAATCTTCAGTATGCTTGAGCATTAATGGGCGTGGACCAACAACAGACATATTTCCGATTAACACATTAAAAAACTGTGGAAGTTCATCTAAACTGGTTTTTCTCAAATATTTCCCAATCGAAGTAATTCTTGCATCATTTTTGGTTGCTTGCATAAGGTCGCTTTCTGCATTAACTCGCATGGTTCTGAGCTTATAACAAGTAAATACCTCGTTGTCTCTTCCTGTTCGTTTTTGGGTAAAAATGATAGGACCTTTAGAAGTTAATTTTATGGCAATTGCCAAAATAGGAAGTAACCAACTCAGGATAAAAACAATTACAATAATCGAAAAAACGGTATCAAATAATCGTTTGGTTAATTGTTTGTCCCATTCATCCAATGGCGTGGCATGTACTTTAATAATTGCTGTGCTGTCATGATTTTCTAATTCAATCCCATTGAAGCCAATACCTTTAAAGTCTGCAATGAGCCTTATTTTTATTAAGTTGGTTTCTGCAAATTCAAAAATGAAATTAAGGGTTTCTTGATCCATGGCAGACATAGAATAGAATAGTTCATGAATTTCATTATCTGTGCAAACCTTTGTAATTGAGCTTGTAAAATCAGAGCCCTTCATTTCTGTTGGATCAATTACTAAGATAACATGATAGCCATATTCAGGTTGAGAACCAAAAAAACTCCTAACTTCTTCATATTTAGATTGATTTGCTACTATAATTATATTTCGATAATTATACCCTTCGCGTCTAGCCCTTTTTATAATTAAAAATAATAAGGTATGAAATAAGGTGGAACTAATTATAAATGTTGAATACAATAGTAATAACAGCTCCCGCGAATACCGATAATTTTGTTGAAACACATAATATGCAAAAACCAATAGGATATGAAACCCTACCATTTTCAAAATTAACTTAATTACGCTAAGGTAGGATGAGGTTCTAGAAACACTGTAGGGTTTAACTGCGCCAATCAACAACAACCATGAGAGGTTGATATAGAGCAACATTATGAAGAAAGGGTGAAAGTAAGCACCAAATTTATATAGCCAAACTCCATAGAAGCATAGGTTCAAAATGACTAAATCACTTATACCACTTAGCAGTTTTATGTATCTGGAGTAACGCGTCAAATTTGGCTTGAATAAAATTCAAAAACAAAATTAAGGCTTTTTTTGCGATTGAGGTAAGTTAAAACCAAATAGGCTCATAAACAAAGAGAAAATTACAACTCCATTTTGTCTCAAAAGCACATTTTCTGTAAAAAATGTTATGAAGAAAAGAGCACAAATTGCTATAGCCAGCCAGTTTTTTTGATGAAAATTTTTAATCAAAACCCATCCAAATAAAAGCAATAGTAATATTGGAGCAAGAATGCCCATAGATGCCCAATAATCTAAATATTGATTATGGGTATTATAATCTCTTACTTCATAAACTTCTTTGGATATCTTGTTATAGCATTGATTTAGTTCTGTTTGCAAATTACCAGGACCAACACCAACCAACCAATTGTCTTTTATAATTTCAAAGCTGCATTTATAAATTCCTGTTCTAATATTAAAGGAGTTTTGTGATTCTGCGTCGGGTAAACCCATATTTTGGGTTGAAACTTCATTAAAACGCGCTGAGAATGATGGTACTAGAAAATAAATCCCAAGCACTAAAATGACAACACCAGCGCTAAACCAAATAAAGTTGGTTCTGTTATGGATCAAAAAAGCATATAAAATTGAGGCTCCTATAATTGTGCCAGCAAAGGGAGCCCTTGAGGCTAAAATAGATAAAAAGACAAGGCTTAGGAGGCAACCCAAAATGTAAAAAAAGACAAATTTATTTTTCTCTTTTGAAAACGAAGTAATCAATCGATAGAAAAATATCAGAAAAGAAATGCCGAGAAAAATGGAAGCATAGGTTGGGTGAATAGAAGTTGCATCTTCAAAATAAGTTCTTAAATAATGTGAAAATGCGGGATGACTTGTTAATTCTTTATAGCTTTTTACCAATCCATTTTCTAAAAATACATGCAGTCTGCTGAAACTTCTAAATATTCCCCAGGTTGTAATCAGTAAACTGCTAATTGCAAATAAACTAAATAACCTAGTTTTTTGATTTTCGCTAAGTTTTAAAGGTGAAAGGAAAAAACTTATAGGAATAATTAATAAACTTAATGATTTTTCAAGGTAAAACTTTGCTTCCTGATTAGTTTCTCTCAGCAAAACTGATAATAAAATTAAGACAAAAGGAGCGATGTAAATTAAAAGTTCTTTATAACCAACCCAAGTTTTTTCTTTACGATAATAAATTGCTGAGGCCAAACTAAATAAAGCAAAAATTACAATAAGAAAATTAGATACTTTCATGTGCAAAATAGGAAAGCACATAAGCATAGCAAGTAAATAAAAGAGAATGTTATTCAGGCTATTTCTTAACATATTGAGACACAATTTTATCAAATTCAATTCTGAAATTCTCTACAGAAAATTGTTCCACATTCTTTTCAAAAGCATCAGATTGCCATTGTATATTGCTCTTTTCGAAATCCAAAATCGCTTGTTTAATGGATTCAACAGTTTGTTCTTCAAAGAAAACGCCAGTTTTATTTTCTTTTACAGTTTCCAAATATCCTCCTTTTCTTAAGGCAATCACTGGCGTTAAACAACTTTGTGCTTCTAAGCTTGTTATTCCAAAATCCTCGTTTGCCGCCAATACAAATGCCTTTGCTTCTTGCATGTATTTTACTAATTCATTCTGCTTTAGAAAACCTGTAAACTCAATATTTTCTTTTCCCAAGGACTTTAATTGTTCAAATTCTGGTCCATCACCAGATACAATAAGCCTAAGGGAAGGTATTTCATTGAAGGCATTCACAATTAAATCTATTTTTTTGTATGGAACCAAACGAGCTGATGTAAAGTAGTAGTTCTGTTTTTTTGAATGAGGAGTAAACTTTTTTGTATTGATAGGCGGGTGTAAAACTACTGCATCTTTTCCATAGGTTCTTTTAATTCTATCTGCAATATAGGTAGAATTTGCAATGTATAAATTTGGATAAGAAGCAGTTTTTAAATCCCAACTTCGAATATATCTTAAAATGAGCTCAGAAATCCAACGTTTTACACCTCCTAAATTAGCTAAATACTCATCCTTTAAGTCCCATGCATATCGAATAGGAGAGTGGCAATAACATAAGTGAATTTGATTTGTTTTTTTCTTAAGCCCTTTGGCAACTGCGTATGAGGAAGAAATAATCAAATCGTATTTCGAAAAGTCTAGACTGCTTATGGCAATCGGAAACAAAGGGAGAAAGTTCCTATATATCTTTTTTGCAAATGGAAAATACTGAAGGAAGGATGTTTTAACAGGTCTGCCATTTATTAAAGAAGCTCTGTCTTCTTCAGTTAAAAATTCAACTAATGAAAAAATATCTGCATCAGGAAAACAGGCTGCCATTTCTTTGAAGACTTTTTCAGCTCCTCCATTCACAATTAACCAATCTTGTACTAATGCTACCCTCATTTGCTCATTACATTTAAAATTTCTGTTGCCCTATTTCGATTCTGAAAGGCATTCAATATTAATGTTCCTTTTTGTTTGAAAATTTCAAAGCTTGCTGGTTGCAATTGTTGTTCCAAAATAAGCGCTTTTAAAGATTGATTATCATTTAACTCAAAGTAACAAACGCTATCTTTATAAATCTCCTTGAAAACTGGAATATTAGAACAAAATACCAATGTTTTGCAAGCAATTGCCTCTAAATTTGGAATGCCAAATCCTTCATAAATTGAAGGATTAATCAATGCTATTGCATTTTCATACAACCATTTTAACTCACCAAGTTTTACAAAATCTAAATAAATAATATTTTCACTGTTAACTGATTCTGTTGAATTAAAAGCCTCGTGGGAACCTCCAACGATTACAAGTGTTAATTGCTTTAAGTCTGTTAGAAATAAATTTTCAACAAATTTGAAATTTTTTCTCGGGTTGTTTGAACCAACCATCAGATAAAAGTTTTTTTCTTTTAAGCCTAGGTTTTCCATACTGGTTATATCGGCTTCTATAAGCTTATTTGAAACCTTGTTTCCCAATACACTAATTTTACTATTTGAAACTTTATAGGCGTTTATTATTTCCCCTTTTATAGTTTCGGATACCGTAAATATATGTTTACTGGCCCTTACTATCCTTGGAATTAGAAAATTATAAAACATACTAAATCTCCAATCAAACCATTTAGGATCAATTGCAAATGCTAAATCATGCACTGTTATTCCTTGTTCCCTTAGATTTATTGGGGCTGTATTACATAGGTTTAATAAAACTGCATTCTTCTGCTTTTTAATAAAAAAAGGCAACTCAATTTGTTCCCATAAATGCCCACCAAGTTTGCCTATTGGCATTATCTTATCATCGAATTCCTTTGTTCTTAACTCAACTTTTGCAGGAACTAAAATAGTTAAATCACAGGTACTGATTAATTCTTTGCAAATTTCAATTCCAAATTGTTGTACACCAGACAAGCGCTGTGTTAAGAATCTTCCATTGATGAATAGGTTCATAAATGAATTGAAATAAAAAATAAGTTTTCAGCAAAACAATTACCCATAGAATCTGATGCTTTATCCATTTATTTTATTAATTAAATGCTCCTTTTACCTAACATAACCAATGTTAATTAAATATTTAGATAAAAAAAAATTTGAGTTTCCTCTTGTATGTTGATACAAGCATTATTAAGTTAATTTTTTGCTTTCTTCCATTAGGCTATCTTCGAAGTATAAAACCTTTTTAATGAATGCTATTCAAGTAAAACGCTTAACAGAATGTCTTACCCTTTTATTAGGAGATTTATCGGGTGATGAATTTAACTGGATTGCTGCACAGTTAGAATGGCTTAGCTTTAAATCTGGTGATTATCTATTAAAACAAGGTCTAAATCGGTATTAGGAGAATTAAAGGAATCTCAATTACCTCTTCACCTTTTGCCTCCTGAATCAAAATTGAATCAATAGGATTAACAACTCTTTTGTTTTTTATCTTGTAAATGAATGCCTAACTGAAATTTAAATAAATGAATAATTCCCATTTTTTGAAATGCATTTTTAATGAACAAAATTTTGAACAAGATGATTTTGAAATGGTGTTGGGTCAATACGAGGCTTTTTATTTAATTAATTTCAAATACTTTATAAATTTCGACTTAGTGTAATCATTTTACTCGAAATTGTTATTTTTGTTAGTTGATTCATTTCATTAATTTAAAGATGATTTCAATAACCCCTAAGTCATTTTGAGCAAAATAATGAAATACAGAATTGAAATTGATGGATTACGCGCTGTTGCAATTATCCCTGTTATTTTATTTCATTTAGGATATAATAATGTTAGAGGGGGATACATGGGGGTTGATGTTTTTTTTGTTATTTCTGGATATCTTATTACTGGGATTCTGACCAATGATATAAAAAATCAAAACTTTTCATTTTATCGTTTCTGGATAAGGAGAATAAAAAGATTATTTCCACTACTATTAAGTGTGGTGCTTTTTACCTTAATATTTGCTTCGTTCTTTGTTTTTAAACCAACTGTTAAGAGTATTAGTAAAGATGTATTTCCTTTAATTTTCTCATATTTTAATTTTCATGCCCTTTTTGATTTCGGAGATTATTGGGGTGAAAAGTCTGGACAATCTTTTTTCTTGCATGCATGGTCGCTTTCTGTTGAAGAACAGTTTTATTTTTTTTATCCTTTTTTTCTGTTTTTTTCCTATAAATTTTTTAAGAATTTTTTCATCCCAATTTTGCTTATTACCATAGCAAGTTTTGTTTTTTTTATTTATAAAATTACTTTTAGTGAAAATATTGATTTTGCTTTTTATATGCTTCCTACTAGAATTTGGGAGCTTTCGATAGGTGGCCTAGTAAGTCTTATAAAAATTCGTGAAGGTCAGAATTCGTTTACAAATCTATTTTTTTCATCAATCGGTTTTGTGATGATTGTTTGGTCTTATTTTTTTGGAGCTAAGACCACTGATTTTACGGTGATATTCCCAATAATAGGATCAATATTGATTATCTTGTATAGTTCCACTAATGAATTAATTGGTAAATTTTTATCCATGAAAATCCTTGTTTTTATTGGTAAAATTTCCTATTCCTTGTATCTTTGGCATTGGGTAATCATTATTATGATGAATAATATGCCAATTAATTTGTGCCATTTTAATCGTCATATTTTAAATGGATTTGAATTGTTTTTAACCTTTTTACTATCAATTCTAACATTTGTATTTATTGAAAATAAAACGCGTAGGTACATTCATACACCAAAAATAGTTCTACTTGGTTTTATTGTAGTAAGTGGGCTAACTATTTATCTTCAATCAGATTTATTTAATACCAATTATAAGAGTAATTACTTAAAGCAAATATCCTATATGGAATATTATAATATTATTCCCAATCAAAGTGGATTAAGAACATTTCTAAAAGAGAATAACCTAACACAAAATATACATTTTCCAAAGAAACAGGAAAAGTTTAAAGACGCCTATAAAAATGAAGGAATAATAGAAAGCGAACATTTTGGAATGCCTAAAATGTTATTATTAGGCGATTCTCATGGAGTAATGTGGGCAAAATTATTAAGTGAAATTTCAGATGAATTTAAAACCTCTCTTTCATGCTATACCTCAAATGGTACAAGTCCTTTTTTCAATATTAGGGATTTAGATTTGCAAGTTGAAAACAATAATTTCTCAAAATTACAAAGAAAAGCGTACGCTAAATCTATTGTTGAAAATATAGAAAAATGGAAACCAAAAATTGTTGTAATAGCTTGTCGTTGGGATGTTAGGTATGATGAGATTGATTCTAATTTTTATGATTTGCTCATTTTCTTAGAGAAGAAAAATATTAAAGTTCTACTTTTTACTCAACCTCCGTTATTGCCATTTAAAGAAAATATTAACGTTGATCAATATTTAACCTACCTCGATATTCAACCTAAAATCTCCTCAAATATGGTATTAATTGGTAATAATGCCTTGGTTTTTCAAAAAAATGAATTAATACAATCCTTAAGTAAAAGATTTATGAATATTTTGGTATATGATGTTTTTCAGAATATGACTGAAGGTAATAATGTGAAAATTACCTTAGATAGTAATGTCCTTTATTTTGATGATGATCATTTAAGTTACGAGGGAACTTATTTTCATAAAGAGAATATTGTTTCCATCATAAAACCAATTTTGAATTAATCTAATTTGAATGCTTCTTTCCATTCTTGTACCCAAAGCTTTTCGGCTGGCTTGTCTAAAAATGTCCAGGCCACAATTCTTGTTATTTTATTTCCAGTGCTCATGGGGATGGTTTTTACTTGCTTAACTCCTGCCTTTTCCAAGTTTTTGTAAATGCCTTCTAGATGCTCTGATTTTGATACTAAACTCGAAAACCAAAAACAGTTTTTTGCATAATGTTTACTTTGCAAAATCATGTTATTTATAAATTGAACCTCGCCACCTTTGCAGCACAATTCTTGACTTTGACCGCCAAAGTTTAACATTACTTTATTTACACGTTGTTGCTTTAAGTTGCTTAGTTTTCTTAAGGTTCCAGCTTTTGCTTCTTCCATGGAGGCATGAAAAGGAGGGTTGCAAATACTTAGGTCATATCTTTCATTGTGTTCAAACAGACCCTTAAAAATAGCTTCTTCATTGCTTTGTAACTTAAGACTAATCTTATTTTTTAAAACTGTGTTGTTTTTAACAATCTTCTCTGCAGAATTTAAGGCAATGGGGTCAATGTCTGAACCAACAAAGCTCCAGCCATATTCCCTTTGTCCAATAATTGGATAAACACAATTTGCACCAACACCTATATCTAGGCATTTGATTTTACTACCTGTTGGAATTTTACCATTTAAGGAACTACCTAATACATCGGCCATATGATGCAAATAATCGGCTCTACCTGGAATAGGAGGGCATAAATAACCTGCTGGGATTTGCCAAAAATCTATTTGATAATAGTGTTTTAAGAGGGCCGCATTAAGCATGGTTACTGCCTTCGGATTTGAAAAGTCTATGGATTCATCTTCAAAATCATTTACATGAACATATGCTTTTAATGCTGGGTAGCTAATACATAAATCTTTTAAAGGATATCTCCCGCGGTGTTTGTTTCGCTGATGTAGATTTAATTTTTCTTGTGGATGTTCTTTTTTTGATTCTAGCGTCATTTATAGTGGCTTAAGATCCTAATGGAAGTTTAGTATTGTTAGAATCATTGAATTTAGAAGTCGTGAAAGATAAATAAAATACATTAGACATGTATTTTTATACTAAACTTATTTTGGTGTTTTGGGTTATTTCTTATGAATACCAAAAGCTTGGAAAAAAGTGCTATCAATATTGTTTGGATTAAATAGCATAAATGGGTTCAAACCGAAAACAAAAGAATTTTTTACAAACATACCTCCATAAAAAATAAAATGAAATAATGCTTAAATTGAGCCTTTTAAATATCTTATGATAACCTCTATTATTCCAAAACTTCCAATGAGAAGTAAAAATCTTACCAAGAGTTTCTATATTCATCAATTGGGTTTTATGGATATTGGTGCTACTGATTATCCTAATTACCTATTGCTCAAAAAGGATGAGGTAGAATTGCAATTTTTTGAATTCGAAAATCTTAATCCATTGGAAAATTATGGACAGGTTTATATCAGAACAAATGATATAGAAGCCTTACATAAACTGGCAATTGAACAAAATCTTTTGTTTTCTTCTGGGGGTTGGATTGAACCAAAACCTTGGGGCCAAATTGAATTCTCTTTGTTAGACCCAGATTATAATTTGCTCACTTTTGGACAAGAAATGAAGTAGATTTTAATAAATTAAGGTCAATCAACTATTCAAGTTAAACAGAAAGAGAATTCAAAATCAGATAGTATACTTGAACTTATGAAAAGTTACCTAATCTTAATCTTACTATGGTTACTGTTTTATATTCCACATAGTATTCTGGCCTTAGAAAGCATTAAAACAAAGCTCTCTCAGCAATTCCCATTTTTAAAACGTTTTTATAGAATCTTGTATAATGCACAATCCTTGCTATTATTTGCCATTGCATTTTTATACCAAAGACAACTGCAAAGCCTTGTGCTATTTCAAGTGAATTCGTTTTTTTCAGCCATTGCGATTGTACTCATGTTGCTTTCATTTCTTATCATGGCTTTAAGTTTTAGGCATTATGATAAGTATGAATTTTTAGGGTTACAACAATATCAACTAGCTACTTTTAATGCGGCCATTGGTTCAACCCTAAATAGTAAAGGTTTAAACCAATATGTTAGACACCCTTTATATTCGGCAACTTTTATGTTTTTGTTTGGCTATTTGCTTTACAAACCTTTTGATACGACCCTAATTTTTGTACTTATTTCTGTGGCTTACCTAATCATTGGAACTTACCTAGAGGAAGCTAAGTTGAGTAAACAATTTGGAGAAGCATATAAACTGTATAAACAAAAGGTACCTATGTTTATTCCGTTTATTTAACACTTATTTCATCTACAAAAATATAGGCATTTTCTCCCGCGCTTAAATGCCATGTAGGCAGTTTGCCGTAATTTTTGGCTACCATTTTCACAAAACGTGCTTTAACAGGTTTGTCAAAGGTTAAGGTTTCGGTTTGAACCAAAGGCCCGTCGAAATCTTCTGCCACACTACTATTTTTTGTGCCTTGCAAGGTATAGTTAACACCATCCATTGAAGTATAAACTAAAAATGACTTAGGCATCATAATCCATGCACGCTGATCTTGTAAAAAGTTAGCACTCGCCTCTTGGAGGGTAGTTTCTTCCTCAAGTTCTAAAACTGCTTCAAAATCATTTCCTTGATAACCTTGCCAAGCTCCTTTATGCCAATCTGTTTCTCCATATAAGCCATCTATCAAACCTTCTGGTCCACCAGCAGTGTATTGCTGGTTATAGCTATTGATCAATTTAACCTTCCATTGGTGTGTCATGCGAACAAATTTTGCATTGGCCTTTCCATAAGCCCCATTTGCTTTTAAAGTTGCCTTTATAACACAAGTTTCATGAATATAAAAGGGTGCTTTGTAGGGTTCATTTTTCAAAATTTTCCCTTCAGAATTTTCTATTTCATAACTTAATGCTTCTTCTTCTAATTTAAAATTTGAATAAATACTAATCAATAGGCTGTCCTTAAAAGATTTCGATTTAACGTCTATGATGGGTATAGGTAAAAGGACGGATTTGTTAGTACTATCCGAGCGCATTAAAGGTGCATAGGGTTTTTCTGAACAATCAAATTCATAATCTATAACAATAGTTTTTTCTTTGTTATCTGCATATTTAGTAAGTTCTGCAAAACTTAGATTGGTACTTTTTGCGGAAACATAAATTTGCTTTTCTGAAGTCTTATTAAATTTTAATTGGTTCAGTTGATTGCCTGTTTTTATTTTAATTTCATTAAACAAGCTTGTACCTAATTCATAACTATTTTTACCAGGTGTTACTGGGTAAAAACCCATTGCACTAAATACATACCAGGCACTCATTTGACCGCAGTCTTCATTGCCACTTAAGCCATCAGGAGCATTATGATATAGGGTTGTTAAAATCTGATGCGCTTTTTGTTGTGTTAAGTGAGGTTTACCAACATAATTGTATAAATAAGCCATATGATGGCTAGGTTCATTGCCGTGCGCATATTGGCCAATTAAGCCTGTGATATCGGCTTGTGTTCTGCCTGTGGTTTGAGAACTAGTTTCAAATAATTCTGTAAGTTTTGCCTCAAAGTTTGCTGCACCACCCATTACCTTAATTAATCCTTCTACATCTTGTGGTACAAAAAATGTGTATTGCCAGGCATTTGCCTCCGTATAGTTGTTATTCACTTCTTTAGGATCAAAAGGATGCTGCCAACCGCCATTGCTGCGGGGTTGCATAAACCCTGTTTTTGGGTTAAATACATATTGCCAATTATTTGGATTAATCCCTTTTGGTATGTTGTTACTTTCCTTGTAGTGTTCAAATATTTGTTGAACACTCCAATGGTTGTAGGCATATTCTAAAGTTTTACTCACGCTTTGGCTTTCGTCTTCAACACTTAAAAAGCCATTTTTGGTAAACAATTGTGCGCCATAAGGATGATTTTCTGCGGTTCCTTTCACGGCCTCTAATAAGCTGTTTTTATCAAACCCATCAATTCCTTTTGCCAAAGCATCTGCCACCACACTCACAGAGTGATATCCAATCATACAATCGGTTTCATTGCTTGCCAATTCCCACATTGGCATTCTTCCCACTTGTTGATATTGTGCTAAAAATGTTTTAATAAAGTCTTTGTTTCTTTCGCGTTGAACCAAGTTAAACAAGGGATGTAATGCCCTAAAGGTATCCCACAAACTAAATACAGAGTAATAATTAAATTCCTTATTCGTGTATATTTTATTGTCTCTACCCCTGTATCTTCCATCAACATCATTGGCTAAGGAAGGGTGTATAAAGCAATGGTATAATGCAGTATAAAATATTGTGTCTTGTGCTTGATTCCCTCCTTTTACTTCAATCTTAGATAGCTCTTCATTCCATAATTTTTGGGCATCTTCAATTGTTTTATCAAAGTTCCAATGTGGCACCTCTGCTAATAAATTTTGCTTTGCACCATTTTCATCTACTAAGCTTATTGCAACTTTAACATGTAGTTTTTCTCCTTTATTCATAGAAAAACCCATGTTTGCAACACCTTCAATTTGTGCAAAATTAAATGCCAAATATGCCACAAGCAGGAAAATCAAAACAAAAGGTATGGAAAAAATTAAAAGGCTAGGTTTCTTTGTTGAACCAATTGTATTTACAGCCAATTGAGCTGCATTTTTACGTTTTCTTTTAAAGGAATAGAATGCAATTAAAAATAAAACAATAAAAACAAGTCCAAGTCCAATCCAATAATATTTTTCGCTTTTTTTGAATGTAATTCTAAGAGGAGATTTGCTGGTATCAAAATGTTCAAATGGCTTTGAGAATTCAATATAGAAAAAAGTGTATTGGTCTTTTGCCCAAGCCTCACTGCGCCTGTAACCTTGTATGGCATTATCACCAACTTTAGTGATACTTCCTTCTAATAACTTATCCCTATGAAATAAATCTAAAACAATTTGGTAAGTGCCTTCCTCCTCAAAAGTATATTGATGAAACCCAACCCTTGCACTGCTTGTAAGTTCAACATTAATATCATTATGAACCTTAACCGCATAATACCCAACATTGGCTTTTTCTGAGGCTTTGTCAAATTTGCTGCTATAAGTTTTGGCTTCCCATACTGGCTTATCACTTTTAACTGGCATTAACATGATATCTCCAAAATCACTGCAACCTGTTCCACTTAAGTGGGTATGACTAAATCCATATAAAGTAGTATCATCAAAATGATATCCACTGCAGCCATCCCAGCTGCCATCCACACGAGTGTCTGGACCAACTTGCACCATTCCAAAGGGCACTACCGGCCCAGGAAATGTGTGCCCATGTCCGCCTGTTCCAATAAAAGGATTTACCAGTTTTGCGTAATTGGTTTGAGCGTGAATAATCGTACCAATAAATATAGTAACTATGGATAGTATAATTTTTTTAACCATATTTTGAATTTTGATTAGTTACGTTGCTCTTGCCCTTTGGTTTTTCTTACCAAATCAATAATTAATGCGAATTGCTCATCCTGACTAAGATTGCTGTTGTCAATCTCTATTGCATCTTTGGCCTTTAGGAGTGGACTGTCAAGACGATTAGAGTCCATTTCATCCCTTTTAGTTAGGTTTGCTAAAACCTCTTCAAATGTGGTGTTTTGACCCAAAGACTTCAATTCATCAAGTCTTCTTTGTGCTCTGATTTTTGGTTCAGCCGTAATAAATAGCTTTAATTCTGCTGTAGGAAAAACAACAGTGCCAATATCTCTTCCATCCATCACTATCCCTTTTTGTGCACCTAACATTTGTTGTTGGTTTACTAAAAACTTCCTCACCTCACTTATAGAACTAACTTCGCTCACCGCACTAGCCACACGCGAGTTTACCCTAATTTCATTTTCTACATCCTCTCCATTGAGCAAAGTGATTTGTGTTTGAGTTTCTTCATTGACCCCAAAGTTAATCTGTATATCCTTTAAGGCCTTTTGAACCAATTCTGGATGGTAAATGTCTATATGATTTTGTATTAAAAATAAGGTTACCGCCCTATACATTGCTCCTGAATCTACATAGTGATAGTTTAATGCTTTTGCCAATTCCTTGGCAATGGTGCTTTTACCGCATGAAGAATAACCGTCTATTGCAATTATAATTTTTCTCACCGCTTTGATTTACCTTTTTTAAAATCGTGTAAGTTGGTAATTACACTAAAAGAGTTTGAGTTTCTTCCAGGTATAAATCCGCCAAATCCATACGAAAAATGAAACTTACTGATTCTTAATCCAAATCCCCAGGTAAAGCCTCCTGAGCTTCTGGCTTGAGTCAGTTCCATTTCTCGCTTACGTAACATATTATATCCAAATCTAAAATTCAAAGACTTGCCCAACAACAACTCCGTACTAAAAACCATATGCGCCATCGCTTTTTGAAAAACAGTAAATTCGTCTTCTATGGGTTCGCCTGTTTCTAAACTAATTATGTTTCTGTCTTGAATATTATAAAGTAGCTTCCCTGGTTTTTGTAAGTTATGGGCCACAATTCCAAACCTAAATGGCGCATGGGCAAACTTCTTTGTTATTCCTAATTGAAAATTATTAGGTATTTCCTCGCGATTGTCTTGGGTATAGGTTTTAAATTGAGCGCCTATGTTGCTTATTACTGCGGAAACCGTTGTCAATTCATTCTCGCTTTTCCAGGTGCCACCTAAATCTATTGCAAAACCCATTGAAGAGTAAACATCTAGGTTCGAATAGATAAATTTTAAAGTAGTACCATAACTAAACTGCTCATATTTTCTAGCGGCACTCACATGATAATTGTATTCTCCAGCACTAAAGGTTCCTAGTTCTTGTCCATCTGGTGCTGTTCTCGTAAAATTACCATACGTTATGTATTGCACACCTGCCGCAAATGTGGTTTCTATGCTGTCAAAATGTTTGGCAATTCTAAATTCCCCTGCACCTATGTCGTTGAAATAATTAAGGTAACTAAATCCAACTTGCCTATCATTTTCTTTTCTAAGAAGGGCCGGATTTTGTCCGCTCAAATGTAAATCTGCATCTGGTGTGGCTATTGCGTAGCCTCCTAATCCATTGATTCTGGCATTTGGCGAGACGGTTAGAAATTGATACGTACTATTTCCTCCAATTTGTGCTTCTGCTACAAATCCAATTATTAATAATAAGAAAAACGAAATGCTTCCTTTCATGGTGTTCAAAAATATGCTTTTCAACGGAAATCTACTTGCTAAATTGCCATTGTTTAAACTTTGCTACTAGACAATTTGACAGCATTCAATGGGCTTGGAACAAATTTTGACTTTCATGGGCAAACATTAAAACTATATTTATATGGCAATGAAAGGCAATATCAGTGTTCACACAGAGAACATTTTTCCTATTATTAAGAAGTTTCTCTATAGCGACCATGAGATTTTTTTAAGAGAATTGGTAAGTAATGCAGTGGATGCCACACAAAAACTCAAAACTTTGGCAGCTACCAGCGAGGCAAAAGGGGAGTTAGGTGATTTAAAAATAAAAGTTAAACTAGATAAAGACACCAAAACCTTACACATTATTGATAGAGGAATTGGAATGACAGAAGAAGAGGTTAATAAATATATCAATCAATTAGCCTTTTCTAGCGCAGAAGAATTTTTAGATAAATACAAAGACAAAGGAGCTCAAGTAATTGGGCATTTTGGATTAGGTTTTTACTCTGCGTTTATGGTAGCAAGCAAGGTAGAACTTATTACGCGCTCCTATAAAGAAGGCGCTGAGGCCGTTAAATGGAGCTGCGATGGTAGCACTAGTTTCGAAATTTCAGCAGCAGAAAAAGAAGATAGAGGAACAGAAATTATTCTTCACCTAGCCGACGATTCTTTAGAATTTAATGAAGATGCTCGAATTAGAAACATCCTCGAAAAATATTGTAAATTCCTTCCTGTAGAAATCGAATTCGAAGAAAAAGTTCTTAATAATCCAACCCCTCTTTGGACAAAAGCGCCTGCCGATTGTACCAAAGAAGATTATGAAAACTTCTACAAAGAACTTTACCCTTTTAGTGAAACACCATTATTCTGGATTCATCTAAATGTAGATTATCCATTTAAATTAACAGGTATTCTCTACTTCCCTAAAATTAAAAACGAATTCGAAGTTACACGTAATAAGATTCAACTTTTTAGCAACCAGGTCTTTGTAACGGATAGCGTTCAAGACATAGTTCCTGAATTTTTAATGTTATTGCATGGTGTAATTGATTCTCCAGATATTCCTTTAAATGTTAGTCGCAGCTATTTGCAAAGTGATGCAAATGTTAAAAAAATCAATAGCCATATTTCTAAGAAAGTTGCTGATAAACTAGAAGAGATTTTTAAATCGGATCGAACCGAATTCAATAATAAGTGGGAGAGCATTGGTACTTTCGTAAAATACGGAATGATCAGCGACGAGAAGTTTTTTGAGCGCGGCAAAAAGTTCTGTTTGCTGTTAAATAAAGCCAATGACCCTTTTACCATAGACGAATACAAAGAGAAAATTGCCCCAAGCCAAACCGACAAAGACAGTAAGGTTGTATTCTTATATTCAAACGACCTAAAAGCACACGACAGTTTTATTCAGACCATTGAGAAAAGAGGGTATGATGTGCTAAAAATGGATGGTGTGCTTGATAATCATTTTATTTCTAACATCGAACACAAATGGGAAGGTGTAGTTTGGAAACGTGTGGATAGCGAAAGCATCGATAAATTGATTGACAAAGATGTTAAGAAAGAAAGTGTATTAAATGATGCAGACCAAACCGCCATTAAAGATGGTTTTGTAAATAGCTTTGGAAACGCAGGACAATTTGTTTTCGAAACAGAAGCACTTGCGCCAGATGATCAATTCCTAACTTTAATCACGCCAGAGTGGGAGAGAAGGATGAAAGAAATGCAGAAAATGCAAGGCATGAGTATGTTTGGAAACCTACCAGATACTTATAGAGTTGTAATAAATACCAACCATAATTTAAGTGTTAAACTTAGCAAAATGTCTGAAGGGGATGCAAAAATGCAAACCATGAAGCAAGCGTTTGATTTGGCGCGTTTGTCCCAAAACTTGTTACATGGCGAAGAGCTAACAGCTTTCATCAATAGAAACATGGGTCAATTATAGTTTCGGTTTGAACCAAATGAAAAAGGCTGCTCAATTAATTTTGAGCAGCCTTTTTTTGCTGAAGAGTTTAGGTTCAAACCGAAATTTCTAAAAAAGCAATTTCTATTAAGGGTTAATCTTCTAAAACAATTAATTCTTCCAATATTACTTCCATCTCTTTTTCTAAATGTTTTAAAGCCTTTTTTTCTGCTTCATAAAAGTTATTTAAATCCTTCATTTTAGCATCACTGCTATTTTCTGGAAGTGAAAATGCATTTTCAATTTCTTTGATTTTAGCCTGTATGGTTTTGGCTTTTGCCTCGTAGTCATCCAATTGTTTTCTAAGATTCTGAATGTAATTATTGCTAACCTTTGCTTTTGCTTTATCTTCTTTTGGTTCAGCCATAACCGCTTGAACCGAAGCTTTTGGCTTTGCTGGCTCTTGAGATTTTTTTAATTTGTCTTCTTCCTCTTTCTTAATTCTCCAATATTCATATTCTTCATAACTTCCAGGGTATTCCTTTATTTGCTCATTTTCTATCCACCAAATTTTATTGGCTACTTGAGATACAAAAAATCGGTCATGACTTACAACCAAAAAAGAACCTTCATACCCTTGTAAAGACTGAATGAGCAAATTGATGCTGCGCATGTCCAAGTGATTGGTAGGTTCATCCAAAATTAAAAAATTTGCCTCTGTTAAAAGTGTCTTAGCTAATGCCACACGCGCCTTTTCACCACCACTTAACACCTTTATTTTTTTGAACACTTCGTCTCCTGCAAATAGAAAGCAGCCTAAAACAGTTCGCAATTCAGTGTCACTTCTATCTTGGGCAAAGTTTTGAAGTTCTTGTAAGATTTCGTTACCTAAGCCTAAAGATTCTAATTGATGCTGAGCATAAAAAGCCTGCCTAACATTATGCCCAGGAATAATGGTTCCTTCAAAATTTTCGGCACCAGCCAACATCCTTAAGACTGTTGATTTTCCTTTTCCATTTGCACCAATTAGTGCAATTTTATCACCGCGTTCAATTCTTCCTTCCGACTTGTTTAAAATAGGAACATCTGGATAAGCTTTGCTAACATCTTTAAATTCTGCTAACATTCTACCTGGTGTTACGCCAACCCTAAATTGAATGTTTATCTCTCTATTGTCGTCTTCTGGAGCTTCAATCTTTTCAACACGTTCAAGCATTTTCATACGACTTTGCGCCATAGTTGCTTTACTAGCTTTAGCCTTGAACCTATTGATTAATTTCTCCTGTTCTTTAAAAAACTGCTGTTGATTGTCATAAGAACGCTGCTGCAAATCCATGCGTTCTTGCTTTGATTCAAGATAAAAACTGTAGTTGCCAGGATATTCAAATATCTTTTGCATGCTAACCTCTACAATCTTACTCACCATTTTGTCTAAGAAATACCTATCATGACTCACAACTATCACAGTTCCTTGATACGACCTTAAGTATTCCTCTAGCCAAATGATACTTGGCAAATCCAAGTGATTGGTA
Organism: Bacteroidota bacterium; assembly: GCA_027488905.1. GTDB lineage: Bacteria > Bacteroidota > Bacteroidia > UKL13-3 > UKL13-3 > B1. Next base: position 616,548 of record JAIYAT010000035.1, on the reverse strand, counting down.
GGTTCATCTAACATTAGCAAATTAGGCTCCTGTAATAACATTTTTGCAAGAAGAACGCGCATCCTCCAGCCCCCAGAGAATTTTTTAAAGGGTTGAGCCAATTGTTGCGTTGTAAACCCAAGACCTTCTAAAACCTTTTCTGTTTTGTGGTGAATATCATAACCATCTAACCTGTCAAATTCTTCTTGCAAGTCGCTCAAACGCTGAATTACTTCATCGCTATGGTCTGTTTCTAACTTTACAATAACTTCATTTATCTCTTTTTCTAAAGCTAGTTGTCTTGAAAATGCTGTTAAGGCAACTTCTAAAATACTATCATCTGTATCGAAACTTAATTGGTCTTGGTTCAAAAAGCCAATGGTTAAATCCCTTGGCTTAGACATGGTACCTTCTGTTAAGGTATACTCTCCACTGATAATCCTTAAAAGTGTTGATTTTCCAGTACCATTAAGACCAATAAGCCCAATACGTTCATTAGGTTTAATGTGCCAATTCGCATTCCGATAGAGAAAACGGCCTCCAAATTCGAAGCCAATATTTGTTAGTGCAATCATAAAAAGGTGGGCAAAGATACCCCCTTTTTAGAATAATCTATTAGTTGTACTCTCGTTTGTTGGTTGAATAAAGAAGGTTCCTGCTTTTAAAGTCTCTTTCCCAACTCTAAATCCAATGCCTACTCCATGTGATTGTTTACTAACTTTTGCGATATCAGAAATAGGTAAATTATAATTATAAAAAACATTAATTCTTTCTGTTGCCCTTACATAAGCAAGAATACCTACAAAATTACCCGGACTGAAATTTAATCCAGCGCCAAATTTACCTTGAACCGAACCTAATGCGCCAATTTGTATGGTGGTAGGCAAATTAGGACTTGCAGAGAAATTACCAAATGCTTCTATAGCAAATCCATCAAAATCTTGGTTGAACCAACCATTAACGCTAATAATTGAATGTTGAATTGGGCTTGGTAAGGTGCTACTTGTATTTCTAAACCTTGGTTGAGGAATTAAATTACGATAACTAAAGCCTATCATAAATTTAGAAGTATTCATAAAGGCCAAAGAGGCATCAAAATTGTTAACTGGAACGCCTGTTTGCTCTGATAGTAGCAATGGGTCATTTTGGTCAATCAACAACTGAGGATTTATGTTAAAATAATTCTGGGTAAGATGATGTCTAAGTCCAAATGACAAATTTGTATTTTCAGTAATTCTTAAATGATAAGCAAATGCATTGGAAACGCTAATGCTACTGATTGGGCCAACACGATCCGAAATTACTGCTATATCCCAACCTGTATTTCCATTAAACATTTTATCAAATCTTAAGAAAGAAGTTCTTGGAGCCCCATCAACTCCAACCCATCTAGCATCATAACCTAATTGCGCCTGCCCATTGTGTAAGCCAGCTAAAGAAGGATTAATAAGCACTGGATTGAACAAAAATTGCTCATTACCATATGAAAGCTGTCCGCTTGCCTTAACTGAAATTGTAAGAAAGGCAATATATAATATCTTTTTAAACACGTTCATTGTTTGTCTTTTTACCTAGTGATATAAACATAACCTGAATAAGTCTTGTTATTGGCTTTTGTTACCAAAACATAGTAATACGTATCATTTGGTACCAAGCCATCTGCCGTACTAATAATAGAATTTCTTGTTGGTTTTCCAGTCCAATCATTTTTATAATTTGTTGCAGAGAATACGGTTTCTCCCCAACGGTTAAAAATGGTTAGCTCGTTGTCTGGGTAACCTTCAAGCCCTTTGATATAGAATCCATCATTTTGCCCATCTCCATTTGGCGAGAATCCTGAAGGAACAAGTAAGTTACACAATTCTGCATCTGGATTAGATGGCGACATTGTTACTTGGATGGTGCTTGTACAGCCATTTTTGTCAGTAACTTTGGCAATAAACACTCCTCTATAAACTTCCTTTACTGAATCAGAGCCCAATACATTTCCATTCCAACTGAAACTATAAGGTGTGGTTCCTCCAAGTGCGGATAAAAATACAGTACCATTTGAATCCTCAGGGCAGAAAATTTGGCTCAAAATTGATGCATTTAATACCAAACTATTAGGTTGGCTGATACTAATATTTGCCGTTTTTGTGCAACCTCTAACATCGGTCACCGTATAGGTATAAGTTCCAGCAGGCACATTAAATAAGGTATCGGTAGCAGTATAACCAGTCCAAATTCCAGTAAATGGACCTTCACCTCCAATTATCCTAGGAGCTAAAATGGCATTACTATCTCCTCTACAACTTACCCCTTTAACCTCAATATTTGAAAGTGAAAGGGCAATTGCTGGCTCTGTAATTATTGCCGAGTCTACATAAACACAACCCAAACTGTCTGTGATGATGAAAGGGTATGTGCCTGGGATTAAACTAGAATCTGTTGGAAATGTAGAACCACTTAACACCCAAGTGTATTGATAAGGTGGTATGCCACCCGAAGCTGTAATTGTAGCCTTTCCATTATTATCACCTTTACAAACAATATCTACAATAGTTTTTGTTGCATTCAACTTCCCTGGTACATATAAATAAACACTATCTCTAAATATGCAAATTCCATTATCATAAGAGCAATAAACCCATCCAATTGTTGCGCTGTAAACTGCAATTTGAGTTGTCTGTCCATTATCCCATAAATAGTTTGAAAAACCAGGAGCGGCAACAACCATGGCTGTATCGCCATTGCATCCAATTCTAGTGATACTATCTTGGAGAATATTGAAGTTCTCATTAATAACTTTCACATTAGATGCGCCAGAGTTGCAGGCTGCACCACCAGGGAAAAGTCTATGAAAACCTCTATAGGTTGTATTACTTGTAGGGTTTACAAAAACTGTAGGGTCGTTGGAAATAATATTGAATGCATTATCATACCAATTATATTCATAGGTAAGAGGTCTAATTTCCATTAACCCATAGATATTAGTTAAACATGGGTCGATTAAGGTTGAAGGATCATCCACATGACTTTTCCATTTTTGAGCTTCAGTGCAACCTGCTCCATACATAAAGGTGTAATTATCAGGCGAAGCTATTGGTTCTGAAATTGCCCAATTGGAGTAGGTAAGCGTATCGCAATTCATCCAAGCATGATACCCTAAAGCATCATTTCTATACAATCCCAACCATACATTCTCAGAAACCATTGCACTAATATATCCTTGTTCTTCGGCATCCAAGATGTTTACCAAATGACCACCAGCCGCTAAAGCACTTTGAGCCGCAGCACTCCATGAACTTGGGGTAAGTGCCTCATAGTAATGACTTCCCTTAAACTCTCCTTTATAACTGTATCCTGGGATGCTATCACCTGCAATGTAATTTACCAAAGCAGGTCCGCCAAATGGACTGCAATCATTGTTATAATCAACCTTTAATTCTAAAGGATTACCATAACAAATTGAAGTATCTGTTGGGATAATTTCAAGTTTGTGGAAAGGTACATATACACTATCCCTTGCAAAACAACCTTGCACTAATGTTGCAACAACTTTGTACCAACCCGTATTATAGGCTGTTCCTTGGTTGGTTGTTTCGCCAGTGCTCCAATTGTAAAAATCATATCTATTACTTACAGAAATTGGAAAGAATCCTAGCGATGTGCAAATACTAGCGGTGTCTGAAGTTATTAAGTTATGAGGTAGTTCCCCAACAACTGTTGAAACTGTTACCGAATCATAACAAAAGGAAGAACCAACTGGTATTCTTACCCAATACACTGTGCTTGGATCAGTAGGAGTAACGATTATATCTTGTGTTGTATCACCAGTAGACCATAATAACCCTCCACCTTCTCGGCGAATTTGTATGTTTAAGTTGTCAATTGACCAGCTTTCATTACACTTTGTTGAATTATCTACGAGGTCTCTTAAATCTCCTATCCATGATAAAGCTAAATCACTTGAAGTATGTCTAAATCTTCTAGTTATAGTATATTTTGTAGTTGTTGCTCCTGGTTGGCATCTATTAAGTAGATTTATTCCGGATGCCCCAGATTTTGGAGGGAATGAGCCTGGTAACCCTGAAGCACTGAAAGCTTGATTACATCCTGTTGTATTTGAGAATGTGGTATTGATAACATTTGTATTTCCATTTTTGAACCTAAACCTATCAGGACCATTGCTAGAACAATCTCCTTCCCAAGTGTCATGGATAAATAAATCAAAAGTTACCAATACAGAATCATGTGTTGCAAGTCCTGTTAAATTTAAAGTAATTGAATCATTTGCAAACGGACCTAAAATTCTTGATCCACTATAATTAATCGAAGAATTTGTATTCCAATTTGGATAGCTTAAAGTTTGGAAATCTTGAGAATACTCAGGTAAATAAGAAAATGGGGTTGTTGGTCCTCTTAGGGTTACAGAAACACCTGCACAAACGGTTGTATCTGGTGTTTTGATGCTAGAATTAAATAATATTACAAAAATACTATCGCTGCCAATACATCCATTACTTGATACTGCGGTAACTTTATACCACCCGCCTGAAAAAACCAATATATTATCTGTTATAGCACCTGTACTCCATTGGTAACTTGAAAATCCAGTTTGAGCTTGCAATAACACAGAATTTGAATTACATTCTGTTAAAGTATCAAAACTAAATATACTACTAAAATTAATAACACTAATATTAGCGGACCCATAGCAGGTGGTGCCATTTTGAATAATCTCGACAACTGCCGTTAGCGGTCCTGTTGGATTAACAGTGATAGTAGGACCAGTTTCTCCAGTACTCCATATATACTCAATATTGGTAGCGTCATCAAATTCAATTAGTCCGAAAATTTCACTTTCACAAGGGTCTCCAATAGGAGGTAATATTTTTGTATTCTTCCATTGCCTTCCGTCAGGGCAAGTTTCGGCTCTCATAAATACATAATTATCTGTAGGATCTGGTGTTGGCGCACCAGCAGACAATTGCCAATTGGTGTAGTTTAATGTATCACAATTCATCCATTTAAATGGATCGTTATTCTCATTGTGTAAACCAATCCAAAGATTTTTTCCAGCAAGAGCTGGATTATTCTCAATAAAATTTTGCTCTTCAACACTATTTATTGAAGCCAAAAATCCTCCATTAATCAAGGCAGTTTGTGCAGCATCTTTCCAACTTCCAGAGATAGTATACAAATAATAATGATGCCCATTAAATTCACCAGCATCAATAAATTCTGGAATAATCTTCTTTACTTTACTCGGAGCTCCAAATGGTGAACAATCAAAACGAGGATAGGCATTTATCGTTACACTTGCACCCTCACAAATAATAGTATCTATAGGCAATACATAGGCGAAACCGAATTTTACATAAATACTATCTTTTGCCTTACATCCTGAAACATTTTCAACTTCACAAGCATACCAACCAGGGCTACTAACAGTGATATCTGGTGTTGATTCTCCTGTACTCCATTTATAGTTTACAAAACCAGCAGTCGCCGAAACAATTGTTCCCTTTCCACTGCAATCTGTGATACTATCTGTTGGGAAGCTAAATACTAATGCTTCACCTAATTTACAAACGCCATCCGTAATCGAAAGCGTTTGATTAACACTTTCGTTGTTTAACATAACAATGTTTGCGAAATTTTGGTAAAAGACAATTACTGTATCTACAATACTTGCAGAGCCTAATCCAAAATGCAATTCTTGGCCATTTGATGAAGTACTTGTGTTTGTTTGGTTGTAATTAAAAGATTTAAATTGTCCACTTCCACCTGAACTTACATAAACTTTAGAACCAATTGGTAAGCCTTGTCCACTGCAGGTCAATGGTTTTACTTTTAAATAGTTCCCAGCTGAATGGTTGTTTCTCATCAATGCATTTCCTGTGGAAGTCTGGCCAAAAACATCCATCTTTCCATCATTGTTGTAGTCAAATACAACCAACTTACTTCTTGTATTTCCAGCAATTGATAAAGCATCTAATGAACTATTGGTTGAAAATACTCCTAAACCTGTTTGTACTCTGAATGCTGGTCTATTACTACCTCCAGAATTAGATCTTACAGACCATAATACATCTAAATCTCCATCATTGTCATAATCAAAAACATTGCTTTGGTAATTATCTCCTAAAATTGAACTTTGGTATGTATTATATAGTAAGCTAACATTTGTAAAAGTACCATTTCCGCCATTGTTCCTAAATACACGATTTCCATTATTACCAGGTCCCGGTGAAATAACTTCTTTTGTTCCTAATAATATATCATCATATCCATCATTGTCTGCATCTAATATTGTAGCAAATCCCACTGAGCTGCTATTTGTAAGCCCTGTGCTACTTTGAACAGTAAAACTACCTGATCCATTATCATATAGTGAAATGGTGGAGTTATTGTTAATGTTACTGCTTAATACCAATAATAAATCTTCATCATTGTCTCTATCATAGTCTAAAAATGCAATAAAAGGTAAGCTGGCTGTAGGAATACTTGTAACCAAATCATTTCGGGTGCTAAAAATCCCACCTGCATTTACATACACACTTACGGAATTTTCAGTAGCAGATTTTCTACAAACTACAATGTCATTGTCATTATCTCTGTCATAATCAGAAATTAAGATCATTGGGTCATCAGTAATGTATTGCCCAATAATATCTAAAGTTGCTGGTAATTGCGAGGTAATTGATTCATCGGTGAAGTTAGATCCGCAGTTGTTTTTTAACAAGCGCATTCCTCCTGTACTCCCAGAGGTGGCAAATAGAATATCTACAAAACCATCTCCATTATAATCAAATGGAATTGCTGCCTGATTACCATTTCCTGTGAGGCCTAATGTTGGAAAATTTGTTGATACGCTTGCATCTGCAAACAATCCAGCATTGTTTTTGTAAAACTGAACTTGGCCAGTAAGTGAATTTCCGTAAATGATATCTGTAAAACCATCATTATTGTAATCCAAAACACCCATAATTTCACCTCCATTTGCAGGTAATCCTGAGGTGGCAATTTCATTGACAAAGCTTTGAGCGCCTATTTTAAAACTTGCAAATAATAATGCGAGCAAGAGTAATTTTCTGACCATAAGATTTTAACTTATATTTTAAGTTTAGATAATTCACGCACAAAATAAAGGTTTGAGCCTAAAAAACATAATAATTTAGTAAATATTAAGATTAGTGATTCTGACTTTATACCTGAATTTTGGGCAATATTAAGCGATAAATTTTAGAATATGTTCCTTCAAGCTAATAATTTGTGCTTCGTCTTGACCCAAATGAAACACAAATCTTATGGAATTATTTCCAATGCCAGAAGCCCTAATTTCATTTTCATTGAGGTAATTTAAAAAGCGTTCAAACGGAAGATTGTCTGAAAGTTTAAATATAACAATATTGGTCTCAACCGGAAAAATATCCTTCACCCAAGCTTGCTCTTTTAATATTTCGGCAATGTATTTTGCATTTTTATGATCAATGCTTAGTCTATCAACATGATTTTCTAAGGCAAAAAGTCCAGCTGCCGCCAAAAATCCCGCCTGACGCATGCCTCCGCCCATAACTTTCCTAATCCTTTTGGCTTGTTTTATATCTGTTTTTGAACCAATTAGTACCGAGCCAACAGGCGCCCCCAAGCCTTTACTTAAACAAATTGAAATGCTGTCGAATACTTCACCATATTGTTTAGGCGTCTCTTTTTTTGCCACCAAAGCATTGAATAACCTTGCACCATCCAAATGAAACTTTAAGCCATTTGCTTTACACAACTCGCTTAGTTTTTTAATTTCTTCAAAATCCCAACAAGAACCTCCACCACGGTTTACTGTGTTTTCAATACTTATGAGCCTAGTTGACGGGAAATGAATATCGTCTTTATTTATGCAGTTTTTTGCCTGATTCAAGGTAAACCTTCCAAAATCTCCTGCAATTAATTTAACGGAAGCACCACTGTTATACGCAATTCCTCCCCCTTCATATAAATAAATATGAGCCAATTCATGACATATTACTTCATCGCCAGGTTTGGTATGCATTTTAATTGCGATTTGATTAGTTTGTGTTCCACTGCTGCAAAAAAGTGCCGCTTCCATTCCAAATAATTCAGCACAATATGTTTCTAATGCATTAACTGTTGGGTCCTCCCCAAAAACATCATCCCCAACTTCTGCCGAAAACATTGCCTCCTTCATTTCTTTGGTAGGCATGGTAAAGGTATCACTTCGTAATTCAATCTTATTTTTATTCATGGGGTACAATTTATCTAAAAATTTTGATGTTTCTTCGCATACATGTACGCAACAATATCAGACCTATTACTCGATTTGTTCGGCCTGAACATCCCCATGCCGATTCAAACCTTTGGTTTTTTTATGGCCCTTGCCTTTATGGCGGCATACCAAGTGACAACTTTAGAATTAAAAAGATTCGAAGCCAACGGCCTTCTGCAGCCTATTCGTGTAAAATTGGTTCAAAACGAACCCATTACTTTGGTTGATATCATAACTCAAACAATCATTGGTGCATTCATTGGTTTCAAATTGCTAGAAATGGTGCTCGATTATGATGCTTTGGTTCAAAACCCTCAAAAATTTTTATTAAGTGCAAAAGGAAGCTGGTTTGGCGCGCTTGTAGGTGGAGGAATCGCTTATTATTATAAAAACAAAGAAGCAAAAGCTTTAATTGGAAAGAAGCGTGAAGAAGTTTGGGTCAGCCAAAACCCACATCAATTAATGGGAACTGTTGTTGCTATTGCTGCAATTGGTGGATTACTTGGGGCAAAAATATTTCACAACCTCGAAAATATAGATGAGTTAATGGCTGACCCAATTGGAGCGCTTATTTCTTTTAGTGGTTTAACTTTTTATGGTGGGCTCATTGTAGCGGCAACAGGTATCTTATATTATACTAAGAAAAATGGAATTCCTGCACTTGTTATGTGTGATAGTACCGCCGCTGGATTGATGCTTTCTTACGGAATTGGCAGAATTGGATGTCATTTAAGTGGAGATGGAGATTGGGGGATTGAAAATTTTATGCCTAAACCAGAATGGTTAAGTTTTATGCCTGATTGGTTTTGGGCTTATAATTATCCAAACAATGTTTTAAATGAAGGAATTCCAATACCGGGTTGTGTTGGAAATCATTGCTCTGCCTTGCCCAATGGGGTCTTCCCTACACCGCTTTATGAGGCGGTTACTTGTATAGGTTTATTTTTGTTTCTTTGGGTAATTAGGAAGAAATTTACAATTCCTGGAACATTCTTTTTCTTTTATCTTTTGTTGAATGGAATAGAACGATTTCTAATTGAAAAGATTAGGGTAAATACCAATTATCACATATTTGGAAATGAAATAACACAAGCTGAAATAATATCTTCAATTTTTGTTTTGGTTTCTATTACAGCCTTAGTTTATTTAGGTTTGAACCGAAAAAAAGTGGCATGATTTTTAGATTTATTGGCTTATGAAAAATCTACTTTTTTGTTTTATTCTGTTATCATGCAGTTTTAAGGTTTTGGGTCAGGCCGAACCCGATACCTTTCAATATAGTTTACCAGATTTTATAGTAGAAGCCCAGAAAGATTCTAATTACCATAAGAAGTACCAACGACTTGTATACAATGTTAAAAAGGTTTTGCCTTATGCTAAAATGGCTAGTTTTAGGTTTCAACTAATGGAGCAAAACCTACAAGTTTTACCAACTGATAAGGCAAGAAAAGAGTACCTTAAACGCACTGAAAAAGCAGTTAAAAATCAATTTATGGATGATTTAAAAGGATTAACACGCTCTCAAGGCAGAATTCTTATTAAACTCATTTACAGAGAAACCGGAAAAACCACATACGAGTTACTACAAACCTATCGTGGCGACCTTACCGCTGTTTATTGGCAAGGGCTAGCAAAAGTTTTTGATGCAAACTTAAAAGAAGAATACGACCCAATTGAAGATTGGCAAATTGAACAAATAATCAAGCAATTAGGATTCAATTGACCTACAAAAAAAGTATACACATTAACTTGTTGAAATTTGTTGGCAAGAGATTGAAAAAGCAATTTAACTTTGTAAGCTATGTTGGAGATAAATAATGATTGGGGTTGGGTCTTTTTAATTGCTTTTGGAATTGCGCTTGTTGCCCAGATTTTCTATTATATTTTTGTTTTTAGTAAGCTCGCTTTTTATAAGGTACCCAAGCCAGAAACAAATCACGCCTTTCCTCCTGTTTCAGTTATTATTTCTGCAAGAAATGAATATAGAAATTTGGAAGAAAATCTTCCTATTTTGTTAAGCCAAGACTATCCAGAATACGAAGTAATCGTTGTAAATGACTGCAGTTGGGATGATAGCCAGAAATTATTGGAGTATTATCAAGAAAACCATCCTCGCCTAAAAATTTGCAAACTCATTGAACAGGAAAAATATCCAACTGGGAAAAAGTTTGCTTTAACAATTGGCATCAAAGCAGCTCTTTATGAAAACCTATTTTTTACTGATGCTGATTGTCGCCCTAATAGTCCTCATTGGCTAAAAGCAATGCAAACCAGCTTTTTAGCCAATCATAATATCCAAATTGTACTTGGTTATTCCCCACAAAAAAAATACAAAGGGTTTTTAAACTTATTTATTAGATATGAAACTGTGATCACTGCCATGGGGTATTTATCTGCCGCACTTTTAAAAAAACCTTTTATGGGTGTTGGAAGAAACTTGGCTTATACAAAGTCACTGTTTTTTAAACAAAAGGGTTTTGCTGCACACCAACATATTATTTGTGGTGATGATGATTTGTTTGTAAACCAAGCAGCTACCTCTTCAAATGTTGCCATACAAATTCATCCAGATGCGTTTATGGTGACCGAGCCTAAAAGGAAATTTTCTGATTGGTTCAACCAAAAAACTAGACATATTCACGCAGGAAAATATTATAAAACTAAAGACAAACTATTTCTTGGAGCTTACTATTTTACTTTGTTGGTTTTTTATGCAATGCTTGCTCCTCTCTATTTTTTTGGAGTAAATCCCATTGTTATTGGAATAACTTATGCCTTTAGGCTTTTGGTTCAACTTATTGTATTTTACATGGTGCTAAAAAAGCTTAAGTCAATGAGTATCATTTGGTTTATACCAATTTTAGATTTATTGTATTTAGTCTATATTTGGATTTTTGGAATTAGAGGCCTTTTCGTGAGAAATAGAAAAATTTGGTAATGGATATTTTATTAAAATATTTTCCTGGTTTGAACCAAACCCAATTGCAACATTTTGAAAAGCTTCAAAACCTCTATGCTACTTGGAATGCACAAATTAATGTAATCTCAAGAAAAGACATTGAATCACTATATGAACGACATGTTTTACATTCTCTTGCCATAGCTAAATTTATTCAATTTAAGCCCAATACGAAGGTTTTAGATATTGGCACAGGCGGAGGTTTCCCTGGCATTCCTTTGTCTATTTTCTTTCCAGAAATTGAGGTTACCATGATTGATAGTATTGCAAAAAAAATTAAAGTGGCCGAAGGTATCTCAGAAGAACTAGGCCTTAAAAATACAGATTTTGCAATTGGAAGGGTGGAAAACCTTAGAGAAACCTTTCATTTTATAACGGCAAGGGCAGTTGCACCTGCAGAGCAACTTTACCGTTGGACACAAAGCTATTTAGATGACAGAGAAGAGTTTAATTCTAAAATTAACGGTTATATTTTCCTAAAAGGAGGCGATTTAAAGCAAGAGTTGAAAGACTTAAGGTCGATTAATAAAAAGCTTGTTGTAGAAGAAATCCCATTAAGCACTTGGTTTGATGAGCCTTTTTTCGAAACCAAAAAACTCGTTTACATTTTCTGAAAAAGACTATTTTCGCAGCCTCAAAAACTTAAAACACAATAGTATGGCAAATACTGGAGATTTATTTAAAGGTTGTTTCATTCGTCATAACAATGAGTTATGTCAAGTAATGGAATACCAACACCGCACCCCTGGAAATTTAAGAGCGTTTTATCAGGTAGTAGTACGCAATGTAAAATCTGGCAAACAAATGGAACACCGCTTTAGAGCAGGCGAATCAGTGGAAATGGTTCGTGTTGAGTTTAAAGAGATGCAATATCTTTACAAAGACGGAAACAGTTTAGTAATGATGGATCCTGAAACATATGACCAAGTCTATATTGAAGAACTTCTGGTTGGCCCAGCTGCTAAATTTCTAAAAGAAGAAATGATGGTAAAGGTTTCTTTTGAAGGAGATACCCCTTTAACTGCAGAAGCCCCAACTTTTGTAGTGTTAACTATCGATTATGCTGAACCTGGCGTAAAAGGAGATACCGCAACAAATACATTAAAGCCTGCAAGGTTAGACAATGGGGCAGAAGTAATGGTTCCTTTGTTTGTAAACGTAGGAGATAAAGTAAAAGTAGATACTAGGACTGGCGACTACGTTGAAAGAGTTAAATAGGCTTAACTAGTTACTCAGCGAAATATTTCGTTTTTTTCTCTAAAATAAATGTACCAAAAGGCAGGAGTGCAGCAATCATAGCTGCTGCCTGCCTTTTTAAATTCCAAGCATAGGCTTCTTTTACTCTTAACAACCAAATTCCATACATCACAAAAAGAATACCATGCGCCCAGCCTGTATATTTTACTGCAAGAGGAAAGCCTGCCCAATACTTTAAAGGCATAGCAACAAACATCAATACGATAAATGAAACGCCTTCCCAAAAGGCGATTTTTCTAAACTGATTCAATAAATTTTGGTCCATTTTTCAAAAGTGAATTGCAAATATACAAGCTCAGTTAAACTCAATATTACTTTTTTAACCCTTGCCCAGGTAATTCGGGAATATGACTCTGCTGCCAAATCTTTTCTTTTGGAACTACTTCTTCAATTCTAATTTTGGCAAATCCCTTACCATTAGTCATGCCAAGGTGTTTAGCTGCTCTAAATGATAAATCTAAAATGTACTTTTTTGAGTAAGGTCCTCTATCATTAATTGTGACAATTACCCATTTTTTTGTTTTTACATTAGTTACTTTAACTCTAGTTCCTAAGGGTAAGGTTAAATGAGCAGCAGTTAGTTTATTTTTTCGATACCTAGCTCCACTTGCCGTTTTCCTTCCTTCTAAACTAGGATGATAATAGCTTGCTTTTCCTTCTTGATAAAATAGTTTTTTTTCTTGAGTAGAATCTAATTGAATGGTAGTTTGGGCTAATAATTTTTCGGACCCTAAATAGGCAATCAAAAAAATTAATATGTGCAGCCATTTTTGCATTACTTTCACGAAGATAATGAATTTGAAATTTATATGGCTTTCGATAATCCTCCACAAAAACCATTTTCTGAAAGGGTAAGACCTCAAAACATTGCAGAGGTTTTCGGTCAAGAACACCTATTAGCGCCTGGCTCACCTTTATTTAGGGTAATCCAAAATAAAAATATTCCAAGTATGATTTTTTGGGGGCCACCTGGGGTAGGAAAAACCACACTTGCTAGAATCATAGGTAATGAATTGGGCCTGCATGTATACTACTTAAGTGCCATTCAAGCTGGTGTGGCAGAAGTTAGAAAGGTGATTGAGGATGCTAAGAAAATTGGTAAAGTCTTATTATTTCTAGACGAGATTCATAGGTTTAATAAAAGTCAACAAGATGCATTATTAGGCGCAGTTGAGAATGGCACAATTATCCTAATCGGAGCCACTACAGAAAATCCAAGTTTCGAAGTAAATAATGCACTTTTGAGTCGTTCTCAGGTTTATGTTTTAAATGAATTGGATGCTTCTGCATTAAAGAAAATACTACTCGAAGCTATAAAAAAGGATGAATGGTTTGGTTCAAAACAAATTGAAATAGCAGAGTGGGAGGCTTTATTGGCGCATAGTGGAGGAGACGGAAGGAAATTATTAAATTTATTTGAATTGTTGGCAAATCAGTTTGATTCAAATGCCAGAATCTCAATTGATAATATACTTGTTGAAGAGGTTTTACAACAAAGGACTTTGAAATATGATAAAGGAGGGGAGGAACACTACAATGTAATTTCTGCCTTTATTAAATCTATACGGGGTAGCGATCCAAATGCTGCAGTTTATTATTTGGCTAGAATGCTACATGCAGGAGAACAAGTAACCTTTATTGCCAGAAGAATGCTAATTCTAGCCAGTGAAGACATTGGAAATGCAAATCCTAATGCACTTTTGCTTGCCAGCCAATGCTTTGACGCCGTAAAAGTAATTGGCAACCCAGAAAGCAGAATAATACTTTCTCAATGTGCTATATATTTGGCCTGTTCTCCAAAAAGCAATGCGAGTTACATGGCAATTGAAGAGGCTTTAGCAGAAGTTAAAATGTCTGGAAACCTGCCAGTCCCGTTACATTTAAGGAATGCTCCAACTAAATTAATGAAAGAACTTAATTATGGAAAAGACTATGCCTATTCACACAACTATGAAAATAACTTTGTTGAACAAGAATTCTTGCCAGCATCAATTAGTGGTAAAAAGTTCTTTGAGCCGGGAAAAAATGCTAGAGAGCAAGAGCAAAAACAGTTTTTAAAAACTAGATGGAAAGAAAAATATGGTTATTGAACATTATTTAAAAGCAAGAAAATAGCTTCATCTAATATTAAATTTCCTTCTTCCTCATTTCCTTTTTCTTTAAGTTCCTTTTTTAGTTTTTCCCTTACTTTCTTCATTTCCTCATTTTTGGCCAATTCTGCTTTATAAACCTCTTCGTTTAATGTGAAATAGTTTCTGTTTCTGTTCGCAGCTGCTAAATCAATATCTTCAAGAAGAAATTGATAATACTTAGATTTAGCCATCCTGCTAACGTGAATGGCTTTTAAATCATTCAATTTTGCTTTGGCATTGCCTTGAGGTGAGTAGTTAACTTTTGGAATTTCATCGTAGGGCAAAGCAAACTCACTGGCTGCTTCTCCAAACATTTTATCAGAATACATGCCAGGGAATTCAATGTCTGGAATAACACCATTAAATTGGGTGCTACCTCCAGAAATCCTATAAAATTTTGCCATAGTATATTTTATCTGACCTACTTTTCCTGAGCCAATTTTCACAAATTGATTAAGGTCCCACATGTTTTGAACGGTTCCTTTGCCAAAAGTTCTTTCTCCAATAACCAATCCACGGTCATAATCTTGGATAGCCGCAGCAAAAATTTCAGAAGCCGAAGCTGAAAATCTATTTACTAAAACACACATCGGCCCTTCCCAAGTTATTGTTTCGTCGCGGTCTTCATCAATTTCTATTGCCCCAAAATGGTCTTTAACCTGCACTACAGGACCTTTCTTAATGAACAATCCTGTTAAATCTATTGCCTCCTGTAAACTACCTCCACCATTATTTCTTAAATCGATAACCATTGCTGTTGCGCCCTGAACTTTTAAATCTAGGATCAACTTTTTTACATCCCTGCTGGTACTTTTGAAGTTTTTGTCGCCTCTTTGCATGGCGGCAACGTCTAGGTAAAAGGTAGGCAAAACAATCACCCCAATTTTTTGCTTTTTGCCATTTTGGGTTACCTCTTTGATACTTCCCTTTGCTGCTTGATCTTCTAAGACTATCTTATCTCTTACAATTTCAACTATTTTTGTCTTATTTCCAATGGCATCTACAGAAAGAATTTCTAATCTTACTGTAGTTCCTTTTTTACCTCTAATTAAAGATACTACATCATCAATTCTCCAATCAAGGACATTTACCATTTCTCCTTCTTTACCTTGTCCTACAGCAACAATTTTGTCATTGGCCTTAACAAGCTTGCTTTTATCTGCGGGCCCACCTTTAACAACTTCTCTAACTTTGGTGTATTCATTTTCCGATTGTAAAGTAGCACCAATTCCTTCTAGACTTAAACTCATGCTAGTGTTAAAATCTTCTGCAGCTCTAGGTGAAAAATAATTGGTGTGCGGGTCTGCAATTTCTGTTAGTGAGTTTACAAAATAAGAAAACACATCTTCATTTTTTGTTTTGGCCAACTGCTTTAGTAGGTTATAATAACGTTTGCGTAAAATATCCGACCAAACCTCATAACTTTTTCCATCAGCTTTTAATAGTAAGGCCTCGCTTTTTGTTTTATCTCTCCATAAATCATCATACTCTTTGTAAGAACCTATCCAAACTGCGCTGTCTCTATTTACCAAAAACGAGTCCATCACGCTAAAATCCATGTTCTGCCTCAGTAAATCAAAGGTAAATTGGATTCTATCATACATGCGCTGTTGGTAAATATTATAAATATCAAAAGCCTTGCTTGCATTTCCTTGAAGCAAATCATCGTCAAATTGATTTCTATATTCCTCAAATTTTTGGATGTCTGATGCCAAAAAATAAACTTTTCCAGGGTCTAGATTTTCTAAGTAATTATCTAGAATTTTATTGCTAAGTTGGTCGTTTATTTCAACTTTTCTATAATGATAACTGCTTAAAATTTGCCCCACCAATTGGTAAGAAATGCCGTGCTGATCTTCTGGTTTAAATGTTTTTAAAGTTGTTTTTAAACTGTCTTGAGCTATACTTTCAAATAATCCTGCAAATAGAAGCAGAATATAAATCGCAATTTTCTTCATTAGGTGCAAGTTAATATTTTTATATTTTGGTTCAAACCTTAAGCCTTTATTGGAGTTAGAATTAGATAAACGGCAAAATTTGTTTATGGATTTGAGATTATTTTCAGCAAGTCCATTTCTAAGGTTTCTTTAGGTTTTTCAATAATTCTGCCTATTTCCTTTCCGTCTTTATAAATCAAAATGGTTGGAACATATTGAATGTCATAAAGCTTAGGATTAATATAGGTGCTTTCTTTTTTTAAGTCAAGCATCCACATATCATATCGGTTTGAACCAATACTAAGTTGATGCAAAATTGATAGAAATGCTGGTAATTCTCTTTTTGTATCGCTGCACCAAGTTCCACCAAAAATGATAAAATTGATTCCAGGCAAATTTTGCTTTAACTTTATCATTATAAGCGAATCAGGAACATATTTATTGTAGTTTTCAATATACCATTTTGTTTTTTTATGTTCCATTAAATTGGTTTCAGAAATTCTGCCAACCAAAATTGTTTCCTTTTTAAAGTTGATTTCTTTGTATGATTTTTGAGATATACAGCCACTTAATGATATTATTATTATAAGGTAAGAAAAGTTCCATTTGAAATTATTTTCTTTGTTGCGTAAAAACATTTTGAAAGAGTTGAAAATTTGGAACGTTATTTGTAAAACAAGAACAAAACAATAATATGAAAAAAATACTTTTTGCCACTGCTTTTGCTTCATTATTAATTTTTAGCAACTGTGGCCCTTCAAGGAAGGTAGAGCGTATCGACCCAAACACAGCAACAGATTTAAGTGGAAGATGGAATGATACCGATGCTAAATTGGTTGCAGAAGAAATGATTCAGGATGTGTTGAATAGGCCTTGGAGAGCAAATTTTGAAACAAAAAATGGTCGCAAACCTGTTGTTATAATTGGACAGGTTAGAAACAAAACAACAGAACATATCGATGCCGGTTTCTTTATTAAAAACTTGGAAAAAACTTTCATTAATTCTGGAACAGTTTCTGTAGTTCAAAGTGGCGAAGAACGCAATGAAATTAGAGATGAACGCAATGATCAGCAAACTTTTGCCAGTGATGCCACCCGCAAAAGATGGAGAGAAGAAAAAGGTGCTGATTTTATGCTAAATGGTATTATCCTAAGTGTGGTAGACCAATACAAAAAACAAAAAACAATCAAGTATCAAGTAAATCTAGAGTTAACTGATTTGGAAACCAATGAAAAGGTTTGGATTGGTGAAAAGGAAATTAAAAAGTTCATCAAGAACTAACTTGAAACAGACTAAAAAACATATTAGCGGCATAGGAAACTATGCCGCATTGGTTTTCTTTGCGCTATTCATAAGTTCTTGCGCAACATATTATCAGCGCAGCCATGAATTAATGACGGCAGTATATGAGAATAACCTAGCCTCTGCAGAGAAAATTTTGTCGGATGACGAAAAATGGGAGAAGCAAAAACGAAACTTACTTCTATTTTATTTAAATAAAGGTACTGTCTTATGGATGGCCGGTAAACACGTAGAAAGTAATATTTACCTTCAAAAGGCTGATTACTTTGTGGAAGATTACAATAAAAGTGCGGCAGGAACAGTACTTACCATGCTTGCTAGCCCTAAATTCACTACCTACCCTGGCGAGAATTTTGAGCAAATCATGCTTCATTACTACAGCGTAATGAATTATATGGAACTTCAAAAGTTAGATGAAGCCTTAATCGAAGCCAAACGCATGTTGCAGAAGATGCAAAAAATAACGGATGCCTATAAAAGCGAGAATAAGTACAAAAGAGATGCCTTCGCGCACAACCTACTAGGAATTGTGTATGATGCAAGGCGTGAATACAACGACGCTTTTATTGCCTATAGAAATGCTTGGCAAGTATATAAAGAAGATTATACTCCTCAATTAAAAACTGAGGTGCCCTTTCAACTTAAAAAAGATATTTTGAGAACAGCCTATTTAACTGGCTTTTATGATGAATTGAGGTTTTTTGAAAAAGAATTTGATATGCGTCATAATGTTGAGGAAAGTAAGAATGCAGGAAATATTTTAGTTTTTTGGAATAATGGCTTAGGACCAGTTAAAGACGAATTAAGTATTACGATTTCAATTGTCCCTCAAGGAAATGGATATGTTCAATTCATTAACACTGAACTAGGAATTGCGTTTCCAATATATGTTGGTGAGGAAGACAGTAAAGGGCTTGCAGACATGCGTTTTTTTAGATTATCCCTTCCTAAATATGTTACGAGAATTCCGATGTTTCAATCTGCAAACCTTATTTCTAAAGAAGGCAGTTATCAATTCTATTTGGCGCAAGATATCAACGCAATTGCCTATAAAAGTTTGCAAGACAGAATGTTGAAAGAATTGTCAATTGGCTTAACACGGCTTGCCTTAAAGCAACTAGCTGTTTATAAAGCTAGTAAGGATAAACAGAAAGACGGTTTTGCCTTGGCAGCCTCGGTTATTGGTGCTATTTCAGAACACGCTGATACAAGGAATTGGCAATTGCTTCCATACCAAATTAGTTATACCAGAGTAAAACTACCTGTTGGAAATCAAGAACTCAAATTTAAAGCAGTTGGAGAAAATGCAGCAGAATTAGAGAAAAGCATTTCAATTGAAGTTAAGCCTAATCAAATCCAAATGATTTCGATTCAAACGCCCAATTTTATTGGATACCAAAACCGTTAGTTTCTTAAACGATACCCTAAGCTCCATTCCATAAAATCGCTTTTTAGTTGGCCTTTTGCATTAATGGTACCTTTGAAGAAACTTCCAATAAACCAATTTGGCCCTAAGTTATAACCCAATCCAAACCTAATGTACAGCGGTTCTTTGATATATGTTAATGGGGCAATATAAGTATACACACCAAAGGGTAAGAAAAACTTTCCTAAACTAAATCTTTGAGAAATGCCAATTGCTACTAAATACTTCTCGTTCTCTTTTACTTGGTAAAGTTTTTTAGTTTTATCTGTTAAAGATTGCGTTGCATCATAATGGAAATCCAATCCTAATCCTAAAGAATATAGTTTATTAAGCTGGTATTGAATGTTTTGGTTCAAACCAAAAACCCAAAACCTATCTAAGTATGAAAAATAATTATACTCTCTATGGGTAGCAAATCCATACAACCAATACTTCCAAGCTTTCTTATCCAAATTATAATCATGTTTTAGAATTTCGCTGTTTGGTTTCCCTCGGTTCAAACCGAAGCCTGCTTTTAGGTATAATAAATTTATACCACCATTTGGCATTTTTATGCTACCATTTGAAATGTGGTAAACGCCTGGTGATAATACAAAGTAATATTTTTCCTTTAAATTGATTTCCCAATCTAATCCTAAATCAAGGCCAAAGTTAATGTGTGAACTAATAGCTCTGTTGTCGAAGTTAGTTTCTTTATTGTATTGTTGGGTATTAAAATTTATCCCATAAGAAACTTTGGCGCGCAATGCTTGATTTTTGGTTATGTTGAGTGGTATATGAATACTTGGTAAAATGCCAAAAGCATACCCAAAAGTATCTATTTTATTTAAGGCTGCTACTCTAAAATTGAGCATTACTTTTTGTTCGCCGTAAATGCTTTTATAGGATGGTTTTCCTATTCCATTTTTACCGAAACCAAATTCTATTCCTTTGATAGTTCCATCCAAAGAAGCTTTGGTTTTATCAATTACATTTGTCGCAAAATGATGGCCATAAAGTGTTGAAATTTCAATCTTGGTAATTTGCGAATAACCAAAGAGATTAAGGCATGATAGCAATACAACAAGTGTTTTTCTGTTTGACCCAAGCATTGATTCCATTTTAATATCTCCAAAAGACCATGCTGAGGATTCCTGTAATCATTGTAACTTTGGCAATGAGGCTTAAGCGACTAAAATCTTGCTTTACATCTGCCATGCGAATAAGCCAAATACTTGAAAACATTGGAATAATTACTGCCAACAACATATACATAACAAAAATGCCAAACACTTTATTACTGCTGTAACTAAGCACACCAAAAAAAGTACAATAGAC
Source organism: Bacteroidota bacterium (assembly GCA_027488905.1). GTDB lineage: Bacteria > Bacteroidota > Bacteroidia > UKL13-3 > UKL13-3 > B1. The sequence goes on along the minus strand of JAIYAT010000035.1, from coordinate 595,969 downwards.
TAAGGTTAGGCCTGCCAAAAGTACTTGAAGCCAGGTGATTACATCTTTAGTTTTTCTAACTCCAAGAACAATTGGTAAGGTTTTGCATTTAAATTTTGCATCCCCACGCATGTCTTCGGTGTCTTTGATTATTTCGCGCACTAGTGTTGTTAAAAAGGCAAAGGCCGCATAAACCCAAATGCCATTAACCATTACCCGATGGTCGAAAAAATAAATAACTAGTAATGTAAAGCTACTTAGGGTGGCAACCATTAAATTACCAATTAAGTAGGTTTTTTTTAGTAATTGAGAATAAATCCAAAGAAATAAACCAGATAGAAAAACACTTAAAGCAATTGTGTTGCTGAGTTGCAGGGCTAATAAGAAGGCAATTAGGTTCAACCCAAAATGTAAGAACATCGCCCATCGTCTACTAATGGTTTTTCCAACAATTACTTTTTCGGGTTTGTTAACCAAATCAAGCATGACATCCATGTAGTCATTGATGATGTAACCTGCGGCTGCAACCAAAAATGTACTTGTGAGTAAAATAATGAATTGAGGCGAAATGACATCCCTAAGCGAGATGGAAGGAGATAAAAAGTAATATGCAAATAATTGGGTAAAGGAAATTATTATAAGATTATTGAACCTAATAAGCCTTAAAAAATCCCTGATCAAAAGCATAATTATTTATTTTTATCGTCATTTTGAATGACACCACCCGAAATTATAAATTTCATCAAATCTCCACTTTCCCCAGAGTATTTAATAATTTTTTCTTTTTCAACTAAAAAAACATTCCCAGAAAAGGCATAAGAATGAGGTAGATAAACAGCAACCATCTCTTTTAAGCCCATAAACTCTAAATCATCTTGGGTAATAAACCCTGGTTTATATATGCCAGGTGTAAGTTGGACTAAAACTGGTTTGTTAAATTTCTTTTTATCGCCAACAAATGCTTCAATTAAATCTTTAATTGAAGTATAAATAACCTTAACCAATGGAATTTTAGAAAATATATCGTCCATAAGGTCTATAACAGGACGGGTAAAGATGGTTGATCCAATAATGCCTAACAACGTAATAGTAAAAATAACAATTAAAAATCCTAAGCCTTTAGTTTCAAATGCAAGCACGGCATCAAGGGTTTCTAACGAGCCCCTAATAATGCGATAGGTGGCATAAATAGGCAGAGAGATTAATAATCCTTTTAAGAAGTAATTAATGAATTTTCTTGCTTTCAAACTCAAGGATTCCTTGATTTTATTTGTATTTGTCATGGTTAGTAATCAATTTCCAATCCTAAACTTTGAACAAATTCACCAAGAATAGGTTGTTTTTCTATCATCATTTTTAATTGGTCGCCTTTGCTAATTCTTCCAAGATTAACAATTCTATCTTTATTAATTGTAAACTCTATTTCAAGATTTGAATTTTTTAGTTTAGATCTGAACCAAGGCATAAATTCTAATCGTTCTTCTTGAATCATTTCGAATTCCATTTCACTTTTCAATTCTATTACTGCAGTATTGGGTTCTTTCCATTCAATAGGGGATTCTTTAAGGAAAGCTGAAAGTCTGGCTTTGCTATTGGTTTCTAGTATTTTAAGGAACTCGTCGAAGGTAGACTTAAACATTTCTAATGTTACTTCATCACTTTTTATGTCCTCAAAAGAAGTTGAAGTTTCAATTATATCTTCTTTTGATAATTGTTCCTTGTTCTTTGTAATTTGTGCTTTAAGTTTCTCTAGAGCGCTAAGATTTCCTTGAGGAGAAGCTGTGGTAATTGGGATTATTAAAGGTTGAGGGTTTGTTTCAACTTTATGTTCTGTTTGATCCAAAACCTCATTTTGAGGAATTAAGTCAGGAGTTTTTTTTTTCTCATCAACCAAAGGTTGCTGAGTGTTTAGCTGAATTACACGATTAAGATTGCATAATTTCATTAGAGCCAACTCTACATGAAGTCGTTGATTTTTACTTTGCCTGTACCCTAAATCTGTTTGGTTAATAAGATTAAGGGCATTTAATAAAAAGCTGGAACTTGTGGTTTGACATTGTTGGGCAAATTTTCCAGCTACATTTGGGGCAACTTCTAAGAGTTTAAGGGTATCAGGATGTTTGCAAACCATCAAATTTCTAAGATGTTCAGCAAAACCTTGCAAAAAGTGTTGGGCTTCAAAACCATTGTTTAAGATTTCGTCAAACAGCAATAAACTTCCTGCAATGTTTCCATTCATAATTAGGTTTACCGCCTTAAAATAGTAATCATAATCTAACATATTTAGATTACTGATTACATCTGAATATGAAATTTTATTTCCACTAAAGCTTACAATTCTATCAAAAATAGAGAGGGCATCCCTCATGGCGCCATCTGCCTTTTTCGCAATAACATGTAAGGCTTCTTCTTCTGCTTCAATTTGCTCTTTGGTGCATATTTCTTTGAGTTGTTTTACTGCATCCTCTATTTTTATTCTATGAAAATCAAAAACTTGACAACGAGAAAGAATGGTAGGTAAAATCTTATGTTTTTCTGTAGTTGCTAGAATAAACTTAGCATAAGAAGGCGGTTCTTCAAGGGTTTTAAGAAAGGCATTAAATGCGGCCGAGCTTAGCATGTGAACCTCATCTATGATATAGATTTTATATTGAGCTCCTTGAGGGGCATATCTTACTTGTTCAACTAAGCCTCTAATATCATCTACTGAGTTATTGGAAGCAGCATCTAATTCATAAATATTAAAAGATGCATTCATGTTGAAGGCTTTGCAGCTATCGCATTCATTGCAGGCTTCAAAATCATCACTTAAGTTGGTACAATTGATAGTTTTTGCTAAAAGTCGCGCACTGGTAGTTTTGCCAACACCTCTTGGACCACAAAATAAGAAGGCATGCGCCAAATGCCTATTTTTAATGGCATTTTTTAAAGTCTGAACCACATGTTCTTGTCCAATTACAGTATCAAAACGGGATGGACGATACTTACGCGCACTTACCACAAAATTTTCCATGCGGTGAAAATAGTAGCTTTTTCTTGAAACCGCAATTTAGAAACTTAAGCTTCAGAATTGTAGAGTGGTAATTCTATATAAAAGGTTGAACCATAATTAGGTTGGCTTTCTACAAATATTTTTCCACCATGGGCTTCAATTATAGATTGAGAAATTGTTAATCCAATTCCAAATGATTTTTCTTTTTCTAAACCAACTCTTCCTATTTTTTGGTGTTTATCAAACAACTTATTTATCACATCTTTTGTCATCCCAATGCCTTGATCTGAAATACTTAATAAACATTTATCCTGTTTTTGGAAAAGTTTTATGTGGATTACTGATTTTCTTGGACTAAACTTAATTGCGTTCATTAGAATATTTATAATCACACGTTTGATGCGTTCTCCATCAATTGAAATTCTTATTTCCTCTTCCAATAATGTAACTACCTGAATTTGTTTTGGTTCAAACCTAAATCTTAATAAGTTTATTGTATCATTAATAATCGGATTGATTAAAATGTTTTCCATAGATAAAGTTAGTATACCTTTTTCAATAACAGATTGATCCAAAATATCTTCAATGATGTGCATTGCCATAAAGCAACTACTTGAGATTAATTTTTGGTATTCTTCGCTTTCTGGACTTTTTTGTATGTATTCATCTAACAAACTTTGTAAACTTACCAAATTCCCAATTGGAGTTCGAAGGTCATGTGCAATTGTCTTGATTAGGTAGGTTTTATTATCATTGGCTTGAAGTAATTGATGGTTTAGTGCCTCTAAAGAAAACTTTTGTTGCATAATTTGTTTATTCATTTCCTGCAAGCGGGCATTATTGTTCTTGATTTTTCTGTAAAAATAAATTGCAATTATTTGGGTTATTATCAAGAATATCACTAATCCAGAAATACCAATTGTGATAAGGTTGCTATTCTTACTTTGTTCAATCAAGAGGTCATTTTCTGCCTTTTCTTGGCCTAACTTATATATTAGCATTTGCCTAGATAAGGTATTTCTGCCTGTTACCTTATTAACTGAGTCTTTAAATTGAAGGTGCAATAATTTGGTAACATAAGCATCCTCAAATTTCTTTTGGCGGGCATAGTGTTTAGACAACTGAACGAGCCAATATTCATTTAAATCGCCAAAGTGAAGACTATCAATAAGAAATTTAGAACGCTTAAAAAGATTTGTAGATTCTGTAGATTCACCTTCTATGCTTTTAAGTGTGGCAATAAAAATGATTGTTTGAACACCATGGTATAACTCATTTTTTTCGGGCTTTAGGCATACTGCTAGGCCTTTATTTAAATATTCGTATGCGATTTTATACTGCTTTAGCTCGCCATAAATAGCGCCAATGTTTGTAGAAATCACACCAATAGGCCTTTCCTGTTCAAACTTCGCATTTTGACAAAAAGCTAGGGCTATTTTAAAATAGGCAAGTGCTTTTCTAGGGTTAAACAATTGTTGATGACATAAACCGATGTTCAAGAGATTGTTTTGAACCCAATAAGCATACTCAGGTTTTTCATCCCTAATTTCATTAAAAATTACAAAACTTCCAAAAAAATAGGTGAGTGCCTGATTGAAGTTATCTTCTTCATAATGTAAAAGGCCTAATTTGCTATAAACTAGGGCAAGTCTATCTTTAATATTTAGTTCAGTGTAAATTTCTTGCGCCTTCAGCAGGTAAGGAATAGAATTTTTAATTTCTAGAATGGTTTCATAATAAGATGCTAAATCAATGTAAATATCAGCTTGAAGGGACTTATCTTTGAGTTTTTCAGCAATTTCTAGTGCTAGTTTTTTAAAATTTAATTGATTCGAAAAATCTTCTCTTTTAAAATATAAATCTGCTTTAATTCTGTAAAATTGACATAGTTCTTTACTAGCTTTATCAATATCAAGCTTTTCATTAAGATAATTTAAAGAAAGTTCGGCTGAATCAAGTTTAGAATGGTCTAAGTAATATTGGGATTTTATTAAGGCGGAATCAATAGGGTTAGCTTTGGAGGCGAAGTTCCAAAAGAATAAAAAGAATATAATTAAAGCCTTGGTTTTTTTGGGTAGAGAAATCATCATTACAACGAAAATAAAATTTTAATGCTTAATTTGCTATTAAATTAAGGAATTTAAATCATGTTTTTTATAATTTTTAGCTCTTAACAGATAGGATTTTGAGATAAATATTTGTGATTTATGAATTTTACCTTACTTTCGCGGTCCTTTTAAAATTAAAAAATCGATAAATGGCAACTAAAACCAAATCTAACAAAACAGAATCGGTTGTCGCTAAGGACTATGAATCAGTGATTATTTTCACTCCCGTACTATCCGACGAGCAGTTAAAGGATGCAGTAGCAAAATACCGCAAACTTATAACTGAAAACGGCGGAGAGATGGTTCATGAAGAAAATTGGGGTTTGACTAAACTGGCTTATCCAATCCAGAAAAAGTCTACAGGGTTTTATACGCTGTATGAGTTTAGGTCAACTCCAGATTTTATTTCAAAAATTGAACTAGCTTTTAGACGTGATGAAAGAATTCTCAGATTCTTAACAGTTTCTTTAGACAGACACGCTGTAATTTTTAACCAACGCAAACGCAATGGTGAATTTAATCAAGCTAAAAAAGACCTAAAACAGGAAGGAGTTAAGTAATCATGAAAAAGAAATCTAACAACTCATCACCTGCAATGGTGTTCAACACCATGCCTGAAGCGCCTCAGAAGAAAAAATTCTGTCGTTTCAAGAAAAACGGGATTAAATATCTCGATTACAAAGACGCAAACTTCTTATTGAAATTTGTGAACGATCAAGGTAAAATTCTGCCTCGCAGACTTACTGGAACTTCATTAAAATATCAACGTAAGGTAGCTCAAGCTGTTAAACGTGCTCGTCACATTGCAGTGTTACCTTTTACTGGTGATTCACTTAAATAAGACAGGAGGGAAGCACAATGAAAGTTATTCTTAAAGAAAACATGAAAAACCTAGGTCACCAAGGTGACGTGGTTGAGGTAAAAAATGGCTACGCTAACAATTACCTATTCCCTCGTGGTTATGCTATTATGGCAACAGCTTCAAACTTGAAAATGCATGAAGAGAACAACCGTCAAGGTGCTCTGAAGCGCGAGAAGATGAAAGCTGACGCACAAGGTTTGGCAGAACAATTAAAAGAAATGTCTATCACCATCGGCACAAAAGCTGGTGCAAATGGAAAAATCTTTGGTTCAATTACGCCATTGCAAATATCACAAGCACTTAAATCAAAAGGTTTTGAAATCGATAGACGCAAAATCGAAATCAATGATGTTAAAATGCTTGGTTCATATGAAGCTACGCTCAACTTACACCGCGATGTAACTTTAAACATTGCCATAGAAGTAATTGCAGAATAGATTTTATTAAATTATAAGAAGAGGAGATTGTATTTGCAATCTCCTTTTTTTATGCCTAATCCTATGGAAAAAATTTTACATGTAATTGTTGGCCCAACTGCTAGTGGTAAAACTCATTTAGCCATTGAAATTGCCAGTAAATTACAAACGGAAATCATTTCTGCTGACGCCCGACAATTTTATAAAGGCATGGACATTGGCACTGCAAAGCCTAGTCTAGGCGAATTAAACAAAGTTAAACATCATTTTATAGACAATAGATTGCCTACAGATTACTACTCTGCGGGAGATTTTGAAAGAGATGCTTTAATCCTTGTAGAAGATATCTTTAAAAGAAAAAAAAATGCTGTAGCTGTTGGCGGTTCTGGGCTTTACATTAAAGCACTGTGCGAAGGTATGGACGAAATGCCGCCAGTAGATTTTACCTATAGAAATGAACTTATTGGTAAATTTGAAGCTTTTGGAATTTCTTGGTTACAAGAGGAATTACAAAAGTTAGATCCTGAAAAGTACGAAAAAATTGACCATAATAATCCGCAACGAATCATGCGGGCGCTAGAGATGAACAAACAAGGTGTTGTGTTATACAAACCTAAGGCTCCTAGAAATTTTGAGGTAAAAAAGTATGCAATAGCCTGGGAACGAGAAGAACTCTACATGAGAATAAATGAAAGAGTTGACCAAATGATGGAAATGGGATTGTTAAAAGAGGCCTCTTTTTTTTATGATGTTAAAGATTGTAATGCGCTACAAACAGTTGGGTATGCAGAACTTTTTGATTATTTGGATGGAAAAACAAGTCTTGACCGTGCAATTGAGTTAATCAAACAACATACCCGTAATTATGCCAAACGACAAATTACTTGGTTCAAGGCCGACCCAAATGTGCATTGGCTGCTTCCTAATGAATTGGATAACCTGATTGTAAACTTGGTTCAAACCGAATAAAAAAAGCAATTTTTATTTGTACATTTGCACCCTGTAAATAAATATGACAATAATAGAACTATTTAACGACCCCGCTGCTTGGTTGTCTCTGATTACCTTAACTGTAATGGAAATTGTTTTAGGTATTGATAATGTAATTTTCATTTCCTTAGTTACCTCTAAATTACCTGCCGAAAGTCAAAATAAAGCCAGGAAACTCGGTATTTTCTTTGCGCTTTTTATAAGAATAGTGCTGCTTGGATTCATTAGTTATATTGTGCGTGAATTAAAAGACCCCATCTTTTTTTTATTAGATCATCCCATCAGTTGGAGAGATATTATTCTAATCTTAGGTGGATTGTTTTTGCTTTATAAAAGTACTTTAGAGATGTTTGAATTGTTAGAACATGATCCTGAAGTTACTAGTTCCAAAGTGGCTCCCACTTTTTGGAGAGTGGTTTTTCAAGTAATTTTGATTGACATTGTTTTCTCTTTCGACTCTATCATAACTGCTGTAGGCCTAGCGCAACACTTGCCAATTATGGTTTTAGCTGTTATTATTTCTATGATTATTATGTTGTTTTTTGCAAATTATATTGCTCACTTCATCAATTCTCATCCAAGCATTAAACTATTGGCATTAGCCTTCCTTTTGGTAATTGGAATTATGTTGCTAGTTGAAGGTTGGAGTCATGATTTAGCTGAACACTACAACCTAAAAGGATATGTTTATTTTGCCATGGCATTTGCCGTGATGGTTGAATTACTAAACATGAAAATGCGCAAGAAAAAGTCAGATCCTGTCGAGCTAAAAGACATTTATAAATAATTCTTTGCAAATTCATTTCGAAAATTGGGGACCTATCGACTATCAACAAGCTTGGGATAAGCAAGAAGCGGTCTTCCAAGAAAAAGTGAATCTTAAATTTCAACAGCGACAACATCCCGAAGTTGAAACACCCCCCATTTCGCATCACCTGTTTTTCTGCGAGCACCCGCATGTTTACACCCTTGGTAAAAGTGGTGATAAAGCAAATTTATTGCTAAATGAAATTGAACTAAAGGAAGTAGACGCAAAGTTTTATCCCATAAATCGAGGAGGAGATATTACTTACCACGGCCCCGGACAATTGGTTGGCTACCCCGTTTTTGATTTAGAACAAGTGTTTACTGATATACATAAATATTTGCGATTCTTGGAGGAAGCTGTTATCCAAATGCTAAAGCGATTTCATATCGCAGCTGGCAGATATGAAGGGTTTACTGGCGTTTGGATTGAACCCGAATTGCCATCTGCGCGCAAAATATGTGCTATGGGTGTTCGTTGCAGTAGATGGATTACCATGCATGGATTTGCCTTAAACATTCATCCTGATTTGAATTACTTTAAACACATCATTCCTTGCGGAATTGATGATAAGGATGTTACATCTATGGAAAGGGAATTAGGGTACAAACCCAATTTTGAAGAGGTTTCCATGGTTTTAAAGGAAGAAATTGCAAAACAATTCGAAGCTATTTATTTGTAACAAGCAACTTCTTGCTAAGCTTCCTATTTCCATTTACCAACTGATAAAAATAAACTCCTTCAGGAAGATGGGAAACATTCAATTTTATTTCGTGTATGCCATGTGAAAAAGGTTCATTCACAATGAGCATAAGTTCTTTTCCTGAATTATCAAATAAAGCTATTTGAACCAATCCACCTGTTGAACTAAACTGTATGGTGGTTTCTGTAGTGGCTGGATTGGGATAGTTACTAAGTTTTGCAATTTCATTTTCGCTTAATTCTCTTAAACTGCTCGCCTCAGTGTTTATTACTGGAATAATTGGAAAATTAGCCATCATGATTGAACTTAAGTCGGCATCACTTACCTCAAACCAATCCTTTAAAATACTAGCATAAATTGTCCTAAAGTCAAATTCCATTGGTAAATTGTCTCCCGGACTTGGTTCTGTTGGAATCACCACATTTTTTCCATAAACACCACCATTTACTTTAGCTCCAAATAAAAACAAAGGTGCTGCTGCACCATGGTCGGTTCCTAAACTATCATTGGATTTAATTCTTCTTCCAAATTCAGAAAATGTCATTCCTAGTACTCGGTTATCAACTCCTAATAGCTTTAAATCGTCTTGAAATGCATTAACAGCCTCAGAAACTCTTGTAAGCAAAGTAGCATGTGCCCCTGTTTCTGTTCCGCTAGTAGCTACTTGTGAAGAATGGGTATCAAAACCTCCTAAACTAACCATGTAAACCCTTGTTTTTAATCCACCGGCAACTAGCCTTGCAACAATTTTCAATTGGTCTGCTAAAGTGTTTGTACCACTGTTTGGGTATAAGGTAGATTTATTGGTTGCTTTATCAGCTGCTGCTTTAATGCTACCAGAATATGCTTGCGTTTGTTGGGCAACTAATCTTACAAAAGTTAGTTCATGTCCCATTGGGGTATTTGGCGCAGGGTCTACCGTTCCATTGACAAATTGATAAAAGTTTGTTGGGTCTGTTATACTCATACCCATACTCATATTTGGTCCTTGCAAAGCTGGAGAAATCATTGCTCCAATTTGTATTGCAGGTGGATCTGGATTAGTTGTATTTGGGTAATTTGTAGGAAAGTCAGGAAATTTGGTATCTAAATATCTACCCATCCAACCGGTTTCAACTTCTTCATCTGAATCGCTTCCAGTAAGCCAAATATCTGTTGAGCGGAAATGAGAGAAATCTTGGTTAGGATACCCCACATTTTGAACTACACTTAATAAGCCGTTATCAAACATGGTTTTCATTTTGCTCATTCCAGGGTGTAATCCTAAGCTAGGCGAACTTCCTAGTCCTAATACTTTTGATTCTGGAATGGCAATATTGGTTCGAGCAGAATAATACTTGCTGTATTGATCGAGGGGTATTACGGTGTTCAATCCATCATTTCCTCCATTTAATTGGATCAAAACTAAAACACGATCTTCATTGCCTGCTTTATTTAAAAAAGCAACCAAAGGAGAATCTGCAAAGGCTTGCAGTGAAAAGCCATTGAGCACAACAGGTAGGAATCCAGCAGTGATGGATTTGCCTAAAAATTCTTTTCTATTCATAATTGCCTTAATTAACAAAGTTGATATTCTGCCTGTCCAAATAAATATTTTAGCAATGCTTGTAAGCGAATTTTAATCGCATCCTTATTTGCATTATTCGAAGGATTGGTTTTGTACAAATTCCATGCATCTGTCCAAATGTAATTTTCGGTTTGACCCGAAAGTAAGAAGGATGTTTTTATAAAATTTTTAGTGGTTGCGCTAAGGTCATTTGGGTAGATCAAAGTAATTATATCAGTAAGTAATTGGTCTGGATTTGAAGGGTTACTAAACTGCTCAGCAAATGCGATTGTATCAATTACAGTTTTAAATCCAAATCTTGAATATCCAAGGTATAATAAATAGTCTGCTATGGAGTTTCTTTTAGGAAGGGTATCAGAGTTGATCCAAATTTCATAATACTGAGGGTCCTCATAATATGCAGGCCATCCAGCTACATTAGGCGGGTCGCCAAGGTCTTGGTTAGCCGTTTGGGCCGAGAATTGAACCACCTGCCAATGGCCGTATTGCTTTTGGGCATCAGAATTATCTGGAAAAACTAGGTTTGTTTGCCTGCATAATCCAACCAAGTGGTCAAGTGGAGATTTTATCATGCAGCCCTTATTAAGAGCATCATAAAAGTGTTCACTTTTTAATAAGGTCTCAATAACAGGTAAGATGTTATAATTATTGCTCCTAAATAAATTTGCCAGAGGTACAATTACATTTTTTTCTACACTATCATCAATTACATAATAAACAAAAAAACGGTAGATTTTTCTAACGATGTATTTGGCTGTTTCCTGGTGTGCCAGCAACATATTTAATAAATCATCCAATTCTAATAAACCTGCATTGGCTCCTGTTCTGCCTGTAATTACGGTGTTATTATAAAATGCTGAAAAAGTTTTATTTCCAGTATCATGTTTATTACTGTCGAAAAATGAACTGATTCCAAGTCTATTATTCCTCCAACCTGTTAGTACTTTTGCGGCTTGTTTTACATCCTCTTCTGTATAATGTTGCGGCAGGTCTTTTCCAATCGTAAACAACTCTTGTAATTCTCTGCCATAGTTTTCATCTGGAGCCGTTTTGGTATTTTGCTCGCCATTTAGATAGCTTAACATAGCAGGGTCAAGGGTTACTTGTTTGAGCAATTCCTTGAAATTTCCAAGACAATTGGCTCTCAACATGGCATGGTGCTTATAGGAATACCTAGAATCCTGTACAGTAATAGTTTCAGTGGCAAAATGATTATGCCAAAACAAAGTCATTTTTTCTCTGATAGTTCGGTCTTGGTTCAACAATAAACCTGTCCACCATGCTTTTAAAGAAAGGATACGGGCACCTTCTATGTTTGGATTAACGGCGGCATTTACCCAAGTGCTTCCATAAGGTACTTCAGCATCATTCTGATTAGGATTGTTGCCATAGTTATTCAAAGGAGGAAAAGGTGGATTTGGTGGTAGGCTTAACAAACTTGCCACACACTCATTCATAGATTTTCCTTTGAAGAAATCTAAATCCGTTTTTTTGACCCCAAAAAGGGTTCTTCGCAAAAGATGCAAAATTTGAGTTTCGCCCCAACTTCCAACATAAGGATTAATGCCAGTGCTAGTTTTTTGAAGATGCCTTGGCAAGTCTTTATTCGAAGGATCCTTGTATGGATAAGGCTTAGGAGGAAGTGATTCCGACAATAATTCCGACCCTGCGCTTTTTAAAAAGGCTTTTCTGGATAATTGTTTCATACCTTTTGTTTTCTTTAAGATAAAGGTAAGGATAAAAGGTTTAATTTTCTCATAAAAAAAACATTTTAAGTTACTGTCTAGCCAGTTTTGTGTTTTGCACTTGTTTAAGTAGGTTTGAACCATGCAAAAAATTCTGAACTATATCAATGGTGAACTTGTAACCCCTATTTCTAATTCTTACTTAGAAAATATTGACCCTTCAACTGGCAAGATTTATAGTTTGTGTGCAGATAGTGATAATCAAGATGTTGCCTTAGCTACCGAAGCGGCTCTTGCTGCTTTTCCAGCCTGGAGCAATACTTCAAGTTCTGATAGAAGCAAGGTTATGCTTAAAATAGCTGCTTTAATTGAGGAGAATTTAGATGCACTTGCTTTGGCTGAAAGTATAGACCAAGGCAAACCGTTATGGCTAGCTAAAAATGGAGAAATCCCGAGAGCGCAGGCAAATATTCATTTTTTTGGGACTGCTATCGAACATTTTGCTTCAGAAGCCCACCCGATGGGAAATCATGCACTCAATTATACACTTAGAACACCTATTGGGGTGGTAGCTTGTATCAGTCCTTGGAATTTGCCCTTGTATTTATTTACATGGAAAATTGCTCCTGCCTTGGCTGCTGGGAATTGTGTGGTGGCAAAGCCTTCTGAAGTTACACCGATGACGGCCTTTTTGTTTAGTAAGATTTGCATAGAAGCGGGTTTGCCAAAAGGGGTTTTGAATATTGTGCACGGACTTGGGCCCAAAGTTGGTGCTGCACTCACATCACACCCAAATATTCCTGTCATTTCTTTTACTGGCGGTACAAAAACTGGGGCAGAAATAGCTCGTGTGGCTTCGCCAATGTTTAAGAAACTCTCACTTGAATTGGGTGGGAAAAATCCTAATATCATTTTTGCCGATTGTGATTTTGAAAAAACTGTGAAAGAGAGTGTTCGTGCCTCTTTTACGAATCAAGGTGAGATTTGCTTGTGCGGTTCTAGGATTTATATCGAAGCCTCTATTTACGAAAAGTTCAAATCGGCATTTGTTGAAGAGGTAAAAAAGTTAAAAGTAGGAGACCCATTATTGCCTCAAACCAAAGTTGGAGCTATTGCCTCTCAATTGCATTATGATAAAATTTTAGGCTATATAGCTCTTGCCAAAGAAGAAGGTGGGACAATTTTGTGTGGAGGCAAAACCGCAGCTGTTGAAGAGCGTTGTAAAGATGGTTTTTTTATTGAACCTACAGTCATTGAAGGTTTAAATCATTTGTGCCGAACCAACCAAGAAGAAATTTTTGGTCCAGTAGTAACCTTGCAAAAATTTGAAACAGAAGAAGAGGTAATTGAGTTTGCGAATAGTAATAACTATGGATTAGCCTGTATTCTATTCACAGAAAACCTAACGCGTGCTCATCGTGTGGCGGCTGCCGTAAAGAGTGGAATTGTTTGGGTAAATTGCTGGCTGCTTCGCGATCTTAGAACTCCTTTTGGTGGAATGAAGCAAAGTGGCGTTGGCAGAGAAGGTGGTTGGGAAGCACTTAGATTTTTTACCGAACCCAAAAATGTTTGTATAAAACTATAAGCTTTGAAGTATAATAAATTTTTATTCCTTTTCATTCTGGTTGTTTTCGTATTAAACCTCCGCTTGGATGTAATGGAAATTGATGCTGCGCAGTATGCAAGTATTTCTTTGGAGATGCTTCAAACTAATAGCTATTTAGAAGTTTACGACCAAGGGCATGACTACCTTGACAAACCTCCTTTGTTGTTTTGGTTGAGTGCATTTTCAATGAAGGTTTTTGGGGTTTCTAATTGGGCCTACAAGCTACCTGCCATGTTAGTTTTATTGCTTGGTGTTTTTTCATTATACAAACTTGCTAGGAATTGGTACAATGAAGAAACTTCTCAATTAGCAGCATTGCTTTTGTGTTTTAACAACGCATGGCTACTCATGACTAATGATGTGAGAACGGATGGCATTTTGAGCGGTTTTATTGTGTTTTCAGTTTGGCAAGTCATTGAATTTGCGAATTCGAAAAGGTGGATTTATTTGTTAGGTGCAGCTATTGGAATCGCAGCAGCTATGATGTCAAAAGGTCCAATTGGTTTGGTTATTATTGGAATGGCTGTAGGTTTTCATTGGCTTGTTTTAAAAGATTGGAAAGCTATTTTCAAATGGCAATGGTTATTAATGTTGCTAATTGTAGGGATTTTGCTAGGTCCCATGTTATATGGCCTTTACCATCAATTTGACTTGCATCCAGAAAAGGAAGTGTATGATTTAAAAGGTCCTTCTGGCATTTTGTTTTTCTTTTATACGCAAAGCTTTGGGAGAATTACAGGTGATATTTATTGGGACAACCATGCACCATGGCATTACTTTTTTGATACCATGGCTTGGGACATGCAACCTTGGTTTCACTTATTTTTATTAGCATTAATCATTCGTCTTGTTTCTTTAGTTAAAAATAGGTTTCGGTTTGAACCAAACTCAGAATATGTTTCTTTATTTGGTTTTTTATTGCCTCTAATTGCTTTGTCAGCCTCTCGGTTCAAACTGCCTCATTATGTTTTTCCTATTTTCCCGTTTGCTGCCCTTATTACTGCTGATTTTATATGTAACAAACTACCTCAATTTAAAGCCACTTTCAAAGGAATGAAAGCGTTTCAATTTGCTTTGAATATGCTTTTGCTTGCAGCTGTGGCTGTTGCTTTTTCATTCTTTTTTACCCCAAATTTCATCTCAATATTCCTCTTAGTTACAGGTTTTTTAGGCTTTGTTTTTCTTTATGCAAAATCAAAATCATTAAACTTAAAATGGTACCATTCACAGCTTTTTGCATTTGGGGTTTTTGGTTTATTAATGTCTGTTTATTTTTATCCTAACCTGCTTAAATACCAATTTAGTTCACAGATGGGCAAAGACCTTGCTTCAGCAAAATATGAAGGAAAGGCAGTTTATAGATTTGGGATTTATGATAGAAGTTTTGGGTTTTATACACTAAATAAAGTTCCATTACTAACCAAACCAGAGATAAAAAATTTAGCTTCTGGGGCAATTTTGGCTGCTACTGCCGAATCCTTGCAAGAAATTGACACTTTGGTTCAAACCGAATTTGATACCTTAGCAACTTACAACGCCTACCCTGTAACCCAGTTAAACCCTGAGTTTTTGCTAAAAAAGTTTAGAGACCAAAAAGTTAAGAAAACATATTTAATCATTAAAAAATAAACACAACCATGCAAGAAGAAAACAATCCAAATCAAATACAAATTGAGTTGAGCGAGGAAATGGCTGAAGGCATTTACTCAAATTTGGCAATTATCACACATTCAACCAGCGAGTTTGTTTTTGATTTTATTAGAGTAATGCCAGGCGTTCCAAAGGCAAAGGTAAAGTCGAGAATAGTTTTGACACCAGACCATGCCAAACGTTTATTAATGGCACTTAACGATAACATCAACAAATTTGAAGATCAAAATGGCAACATAGCCATTAATGAGCAAATTCCTCCATTTCCAATGGGATTTGGCGGACCAACTGGTCAAGCTTAACTAGAAATTGTCTTTAAAAATCCGGACTGCAATACTAAGGAGTACTATTCCAAAGAACTTTCTTACAAGGGTAAGTCCGGATTCTCCTAGCTTGCCTTCAATCCAGCTGCTAGAGCGTAAAACTAAAAACACAAAAGTAAGATTAACTACAATCCCAACTAAAATATTATAAGTGCTATAAACAGCACTCATTGAAATAATGGTAGTTAAAGTTCCTGAACCTGCAATGATTGGGAAGGCAATTGGGATGATGCTACCTGTTTTTGCATTTGGGTCATCTTTTAGTAATTCAATTCCAAGAATCATTTCTAAGCCTATGATAAAAATTACGATTGAACCAGCAATTGCAAAGGATTGTAAATCTACGCCAAAAAGCTTTAAAAA
Organism: Bacteroidota bacterium; assembly: GCA_027488905.1. Taxonomy (GTDB): domain Bacteria; phylum Bacteroidota; class Bacteroidia; order UKL13-3; family UKL13-3; genus B1. The sequence goes on along the minus strand of JAIYAT010000035.1, from coordinate 579,920 downwards.
CTTCTCTCCAACCAATAGAAAAATAACCATTAATGCCCCTGCAGCCAAGGTAGCTTTGCCACTATCGAGGTGTTTTTGACGGTTTTTTATGTTGATAATAATTGGAATAGCGCCAATAATATCAATGATAGCAAATAGGGTAAGGGTGATGGTTGTGATATCCTTTAATGAAAACATGTGGCAAAGATAGCTTTGTACTCTCTTAAAATATCAATATTTTGCAGCCGTGAGATTCCTAAAATCCTTAACCATCAATATAGCCTTGATTATCTTGGTAATTTTAATCATTACTTGGATAGCGGCTAGTTTTTTAAGTTCCTATACCAGACATGGACAATCTTTGACATTGCCTAATCTTAAAGGATTACCAATTTCTGAAGCCGAGGAAGTATTAAATGAGAAAAAATTACGTTACCTCATCACTGATACCTTTTTCGTAGACAATATGCCCAAATTAGCCGTAGTAGAACAAAATCCTGCACCTAATAGTAAAGTGAAGGAGGGTAGAATAATTTATCTAAGCATTAATTCTGATGCACGGGCAACTGTGCTAATGCCTAATTTAATAAATGCTTCCTTGCCATACGCGCAAACAGTTTTGAGCACACTGGGATTAAACGCTGGAGAAATATCCTACAAACCAGATATTGCTCAGAATGCGGTTTTAGACCAAATGTGGCGGGGGAATAGTATACAGCCAAATACAAGAATACCTAAAGGAGCCACCATTGATTTAATCGTTGGTGATGGGAGTGGAGGGGCTTTGGTTTCTATCCCAAATTTAAAGGGTCTTAATTTGTTGGATGCCCAAAATGTTTTAAAATCTTCATTGCTTAATTTGGGTTCAGTACTTTATGAAGGCAATGGAAAAGACAGTTCCAAGGCTGTGGTTATTCGTCAAAGTCCACCTTATGTAGAAGGTGGCACAATTAAAGGCGGTGATATTGTAGACATTTATTTATCAATTCCTTAATGAATAAACTAAAGATATTTTTCCTAGTTTCTGTACTTAGTCTTTTTGGAAGTCATTCTTTTGGGCAAGAAGTTGTATGGCCAAAGGGTTATTCAGGTTCAATCCATAACGAGACTACAAATGAATTAGGAACGAAGAAATTTCTAAATAAAAATGTTGGCTTTTTTCCTTTGGTAGATTTTTTTACCAAACAAAATCTGCAGGTAGATTCATTGTTTTGGTTCAAATCTAATGCAAGCATTGAAAACCGCAGTTTGGTCTTAAATACATTGGACAGCACAAATCAAGTATATCCAGCAACGGCTTTGAATGCAGATGAGGTAGAATCTAGGTCAATAGACATTTCTGGTCAAGGTACAGACGTATTTGTTTCATTTAGCTATGTGCAAGGTCCAACAGCAGCAGCAGGTGATTCATTGGTTTTGTTTGGTAAAGATGTTTTTGGACAATGGGTAGAAATTTGGAAATCCACTTCAGGACAAACAACTTGGAGAGAGGTGATATTTAATCTTCCAAAATCTAACTTTGAGTCTGGCGCATTTGCCTTAAAGTTTGTGCTTTATTCTGCCAATTACTCCAATTCAAATACAGCAACTTTTGCAATTAGCAAGTTGGTAGTGGCAGCAAAAACAAAGCTTGGAAATTATGATAATTTTAGTGTATTCGAAATTCCAGATTCGGTTCCTCCGCGATTAAGATATGCTGCTGAAGATGTGAAAATTGTATCAGGTCCTGCGAATGGAATCAATTGGGGTTTTTTAGCGAAGTTAGATATTCAGGATGCCAACGATAATGTTTATGCAAATGCAGACAATTCCTATGGAGGCAATGATACCTTATACACACATGCCATAAACGTTTTGAACCAAGCTGTTTCTGACTCAATTTTTTATGGGTTTTCTTGCAAGGCTTCTGCGGGTGCCACACCTGGCGATTCATTTATTGTGGAGTTTAAAAACAATCTTGGGGTTTGGGTTCGCATGCTTGCCTTAGGTGGAAACCAAGGTCAGGCACTATTAACTTACAATTACAATATTAATTTCGGTAGAAACAGGCATGGATTTTTTCAAGCACGTTTTATATTTAAGTCGGAGAGAAGTCTAGCCAACAAAGCACATTGGTTGCTTGGAGCAATTAGGCTAAATCGTAGAATTGAATTGCCTTTATTTGATGATTTTTCTTTTTCAACAGGACTGCCAGATAAAGACCGCTGGATAAATGGAAATGTGCATATTAATAATACCTTTCCATTTGCACCCCCAAGTGTAAATGTAGCCACATTTGACGGTTTAAAGGAAAATGGTGTTCCTTACTCAACCTTCGCTAACAAAGGAATTTGCGATCAACTTACTTCTTTAAATTTTAACTTAAGCAGCTTAAAAGCATCAGATTCAGTTATGTTGAGTTTCTACTATCAATATGAACCGCAAGGAAAAAATGACCAATTTTTTCCTGATGATTCTCTTATTCTTGAGTTTAGAAATTCTCGATTTGGCGCAGACTCATTTGAGGTAATAAAATTGATTGGAGCAGATGATTCCCTATTTTATAAATTCAATTATTTTAGTGTCGTCTTGCTTGACCCTAAGTTTTTTCATGATGATTTTCAATTTAGGCTAAAAAACAGAGGAAGTTTTACTGGAAATCTAAGTCATTGGCATGTAGATTATGTTAGGTTCAATAAGGGTAGAACCCAAAACGATGTTAATAAAGATATTAGTTTGGGAAATGCACCAAGGATTTATTTAGGTCAGTATAGCAGCATGCCATGGGATCATTACCTAACAAATAAGGCAGCCTTCAGAGGCGCTAAGGATTCTTTAAGATTAGTCAATCATGACAACCAAGCCTATGCGATAGATTATTTTAGAAGTGTAATTAGGCCAGAAGGAGATACATTAGATAAATTTATTCAGATTATTGGTTCTTTTGCCGGGCAATCTACCACGAAGGTAGAAATCAATAAACCCTTCGACTTCGCTACTTCGGTTCAAGCAGATAGTCTAGTATTTGAAACCAAGTATCGCGTTAAGATTAGTGGTACAGCCTTAGATAATGTGCCTAGCAATGATACTTTCACGGTTCAAAATGTGTTTAGCAACTACTTTGCTTACGATGATGGAAGCGCCGAAGCTGGTTATGGAATCGAGATTAAACCTAATGTTGGCGCTTGTCTTAAGTACAATATTCAAAAGCCAGATTCGATTGTTGGTTTTTATGTTTTTTATAATCGAAGCGAACAAGATGTTAGTTTGCAAAGGTTTAATTTGAAAATTTGGAAGAAAATTTCACCCTTTTTCACCAATGCAACTTCTGATGAAGTTATTTGGAGTTTAGAACAAATAAGACCTTTATATACAAGTCAAAGAGATGGTTTTACGGCATACAAACTTCCTAAGCCTGTTGCAGTTTCAGATTCCTTTTATATTGGCTGGGATCAAGTAAATTCATTTGTATTGAATATTGGTTTAGATAGGAATTATCCTAAAGGCGTTAATCCTAATATGGCATTTAAAATGGATGGTAGGTGGTACCCATCAGAAACAAAAGGAGCACTTATGATTAGGCCTATCATGGGAACTTTTTTAGGAAGCCCAACGCAATTGCCAGAAGTTACAAATTCAATTTCTCGGGTTGAACCAAGCGTTTATCCAAACCCTACAAATGAGAGCTTTAAAACTAACCTAACAAATTTAAAGGAGTATAATTTTAAGCTTTATGATATTAAAGGAAGCATGGTTTGTGAATTGTTTCCAGAAGACGAAAGTTTTAGCGTTCCAAGTGGACTTGAAGGTTTTTATATTTTTTACATAGAAAATAGAGAAACTGGACAAACCTTTGCAAAGAAGTTAATCATTCAACCCAATTAAATATGGCAGATATTTCCGTTACAGAATTGCATGAGCGCATGCAAAAAGGTGAGAAGTTAAATATTATAGATGTTAGAGAAGTCTATGAGTATGAAGAGTTTAATATTGGAGCACAACTCATTCCACTTGGTACTTTACCAGAAAAATTAACTGAACTTGAATCAATTAAGGATGAAGAAATCATTGTACATTGTAGAAGTGGTGCTAGAAGTGCAAATGCCAAAATGTATATGATGAGTGAAGGATTTACAAATGTGCGCAACTTACTAGGCGGAATGATTGCCTATCAATCAGAAGTTAATTCGTAATTCTTCGGAATGAAAAGGAGCCTTTTTTATGTGGCACTATTTGGTTTACTCGCCTGCATAAGTTTGCTCAATTTGTTTTGTGGGGATACCGTAAAATCTGCTAAGCTTGCTTACCTCAATCATGATACAGCTGTTCAGTATGTTGGAAAGCAGCAATGTCGTTCATGCCATGAAGACATTTATAGTTCTTTCATAAAAACTGGCATGGGCCAATCGTTTGGTGCGGCTACCAAACAAAAATCTGCAGCTAATTTTTCGCATAAACCTTTGTATGATGCTGCATTAGATTTCTATTACCTGCCATTTTGGAAAGGCGATTCGATGTATATTTCCGAGTTTCGCTTGGATGGAAGAGATACTGTTTTTAAAAGAACGGAGCGTGTGGATTATATCATCGGTTCAGGCCAACATACCAATAGTCACTTGACCAATATCAATGGTTATATATTTCAAATGCCGCTCACTTGGTATGCTCAGAAAGGGAAATGGGATTTACCTCCAGGTTTCGAAAACGGCAGAAATGTAAGGTTTAGCAGAGGCATAGAAATGGAATGCATGAGTTGTCACAATGCGATGCCCAAAGCAGAAGAAGGTTCAGTAAACAAATTTGTTTCTATTCCAGACGGTATTGATTGCGAGCGTTGCCATGGCCCTGGTTCATTGCATGTTCAAGAAAAGCTAAAAGGTATAATTGTAGATACAGCAACCCAAATCGATTACACCATTGTTAATCCTAGAAAGTTGCCTTGGGAATTACAAATAGATGTTTGTCAACGTTGCCATTTGCAAGGCAATGCTGTATTAAAAGAGGGAAAAAAGTTTACAGATTTTAGGCCAGGAATGGTGCTTTCTGAATATATGGAAGTTTACCTGCCTAAATACAAAGACAGAGATGACGAATTTATCATGGCTTCTCATGCACAGCGACTGCAATTGAGTAAATGTTTTTTAGGTTCAAACCAAAAAAGCAACCTAAAACCTGATGGCAAGAAAGGATTTGAAACTTTGGCCTTAACCTGCATTACTTGTCATAATCCGCATGTGAGTGTAAAGGAAACTGGTAAACAAATTTTTAATAATGCTTGCCTTAAATGTCATTCAGATAAAGCTTGTACAGAACAACCACAACAGTTAAAGTTAGCAAATAACGATTGTGTGAGCTGCCATATGCCAAGAAGTGGTTCAATTGATATACCCCATGTAAGTGTACACGATCATAAAATTGCAATTCAGGTAGCTAAAAAGGAACTTTCTAAAATTAAAGTTTTTGAAGGCTTGTATTGTGTTAATAAATCAAATACTAGTGCCATATTTAAAGCAGCAGCTTATTTAAATTATTATGAGAAGTTTGATGGAGAAAGGTCGGCCTTAGACTCTGCAAAGTTTTTTTTACGAGCTTTAAATGGAGTACCTTCTATTCAACTAAATATTCATAAATTATATCTCCAAGAAGATTGGAGCAGCATTATCCGTTTGGTTCAAACCGAATTAAAAGACATTAACTTAATTACAGATGCATGGACAAACTATAGAATTGGTCAGGCATTTCAGAATTTAGGAGAGTTTGAAAAGGCTTTAAGCTATGTTTCTAAGGCTTCAGAATTGGCTAAGGCTAATTTGGAGTTTAAAAACAAAAGGGCAATTTTATTCATACAAAAAGGTGATTTACAAACCGCCAATATACTGCTGGAGGAGAGTTTAAATTTGAATCCAAAACAAGTAGAACCTTGGGTTAATTTAGGATTTAGTTACCTTCAAATGGGGGCAATAGAAAAGGCATTTAGAAGTTATGAAAAGGCATTGGCATTAGACCCAGACCATCCTCAGGCTTTGTTAAATCTAGCGGCTTTATATAATTTACAAGGAAACAAAAAATTGGCTGCTTTTCAATTGAAAAAGATATTGAAAAGAGATCCAAACAATAAAGAGGTGAAAAATTTGTTGAAGACTTTAAGTTGATATACTAAGAAACCTATTGCAAAAGTTATTTATTTGAATAGCCATAAAAAAAGTGTAATGCCTGCTCATAATAACCAATTTCAAAACGCATCTAAAAATTTTAAACCCATTTTGTGGGTGAGTTTATTATTGTTGGTAGTTGCCGCATATAAGATTTACACTGATGTGTTTTCATCAAATATTGTCAAACAACAACAAAGTAAGGAGGCATTTATTACAGTTAACTCGCAGAAGAATTATTATAAATTTCTTTCGCAAATTAGAAATAACTACAATTTTATTAATCCTGAATCCTTCATTCGCTTGGCTGCATTGCTTAAATTGGAAGAAAAGATGAAGCCTGGAAGGTATAAGCTAAAGGAAGGAATGAATAATTTTGAATTGGTGAGAATGATTATTAAAGGTAGGCAAGAACCAATTGATTTAGTCTTAAAGTATGAAGAAAGACCAGTTGATTTAGCCTCTTTTGTTGCTCAGAATTTAGAAATTGATAGCACTGTATTCTTAGCAAAACTCATAGATACGGCAATGGTTAAGAAGTATGGATTTGATACCTTAAACATTATCTCGATGTTTATTCCGAATACTTATAATTTATACTGGAACACTAGTGCAGATGCTTTTTTAGCTAGAATGCATAAGGAATATTTGAAATTTTGGACTCAAGAGCGCATTGCCAAAGCTATTGAAAAGAGACTGAGTTTAGCGCAAGTAAGTGTGCTTGCGTCAATTGTACAAAAAGAAACCAATCAAAAAAGCGAAATGCATACCGTGGCAGGCGTTTATTTGAACCGTTTAGCAAAAGGAATTCCATTGCAGGCTGACCCAACTGTTATCTATGCTTGGAATGATAAAAACATCAAAAGGGTAACTAGTATTCATACGGCGCTTAATTCTCCTTATAATACTTATCAGAATGCGGGGTTGCCGCCTGGTCCAATTTGCACAGCTTCTATCCAAGCCATAGATGCAGTGCTCAATGCCGAGCAACACGATTATTTTTACTTCTGTGCCAAAGAGGATTTTAGCGGCTACCATGCTTTTGCATCTAGCTTGGAGCAGCATATTAACAATGCTCGTAGGTATCAAAAAGCACTCAATCAAAGAGGCATTTATTAAATCGGTTTGAACCCAATACTGTAAAATCTATATTTTCCTGTATTTCTTCAAAAAATGATGTTAAATGGCTTCATTATTTGATGAACTTTGGTATCAATACCTACTAATACATTGTATATTTGAGTCTTAATAATTACCACCATGTTATTTATTGTATTAGGCGCTATTATTTTTATAGCCACCTTGTTTATCTCAAATGTAGATGCCATTAGAAAATTTCTTCCAACCTTACGAGTAGTTGGAATAGCCTTGGCCTTGTTAGGATTTGTTACCTCATGCTTTAAACAAATTGATGCCGGTTTTATAGGTGTAAAGGTCTTATTTGGTAAAGTGCAAAGCGATATTTTAGAAAGTGGGTTACACGTGATTAATCCTTTGTTAGATATAAAGACATTAGATGTTAGAACGCAAAATTACACCATGAGTGGCATACATGATGAAGGAGACAAAGCAGGAGATGATGCCATTAGAATATTAACAGCGGATGGATTGGAAGTGACCATTGACTTGACCGTTTTATTTAAAGTTGTTCCCTCAGATGCACCAAAAATTTTAAATGAAACTGGCTTAGATTACAATACCAAAATTATTCGCCCAATTACCAGAACTGCCATTAGAGACAATGCAGTTTATTATGATGCCGTGGCTTTGTATTCTAGCAGAAGAGATGAGTTTCAAAATAGAATCTATAAAACAATTGAAAAAAGTTTTAGAGATAGAGGAATCATTTTAGAACAATTATTGGTTCGAAACATAACCTTACCCGCATCTGTTAAAGCAAGCATTGAATCGAAAATTAATGCAGAGCAAGATGCTCAAAAAATGCAATTTGTCTTACAAAAGGAAAAGCAAGAAGCAGAAAGAAAAAGGGTAGAGGCGCAAGGTATTGCAGATTATCAGCGTATTATTAGCTCTGGACTAACAGATAAGCAATTGCAATACGAAACTATTAAGGCAAACCTAGAATTAGCAAAATCTCCAAATTCAAAGGTTATTATCATGGGTAAAGGAAATACTCCTGTGATTTTAGATAGCAAATAATTTCAAAATTCCTTACAAATAGGAAAACCTGATTTCTATCAACTTTTTTAAGGTGCTTATGTTACTTTAATCACCTTTTATATGAAGTGATTGTTTGACCTTTGTGTTGTTACAAATTCTCAAACTAAACAATTACAGATATGAAAGTTGAACAAATTTACACAGGTTGTCTTGCAGAGGCTGCCTATTATTTAGAAAGCAATGGGGAAGCAATAATCATTGACCCCCTAAGAGAATATGCCCCTTATATTGCGCGTGCCGAAAAAAATGGAGCAAAGATTAAGTATATCCTGGAAACCCACTTCCATGCAGATTTTGTAAGTGGCCATATTGACCTTGCCAAGAAATCTGGCGCAACCATAGTATTTGGACCAACAGCTAAACCATCCTACGAGGCACATGTGGCTGAAGATGGTGAAGTGTTAAAATTTGGAAATGCCGAAATAGTGGTTTTACATACACCAGGACATACCATGGAATCTTCAACTTTTTTATTGCGTGATGAACAAGGAAAAGATGTTGCGATTTTTACAGGTGATACTTTATTTATTGGAGACGTTGGTAGACCAGATTTGGTTCAAAAAGTTAAGGCTGACATTACCCCACAATTCCTAGCTGGATTGTTGTTTGATTCCTTACAAAACAAAATTATGCCTTTGCCAAATGATGTTATCGTATATCCTGGACATGGCGCAGGCAGCGCTTGTGGCAAGAATATGAGCAAAGAAACAACAGATACTTTAGGCCATCAAAAGGAGGTAAATTATGCTTTAAGACCAGGTTTAACAAAAGAACAATTTATCAAAGAAGTTACCGATGGTTTAGTTGAACCTCCTCAGTATTTTCCGCATAATGTTTTGATGAATATCTTAGGTGGTTTAACAAGCATTGATGAAGTCTTGAAGCAAGGTACCATTGCACTTTCACCTGATGCATTTCAGTTGGTTCAGGAAGTAGAGAATGCATTGATTATTGACACACGTAAGAAAGATGAATTTACCAAAGCATTTATTCCGGGTGCAATCTTTATTGGAATTGATGATAGCTTTGCGCCATGGGTTGGTACCTTGGTAACCGATTTAAAACAACCCATTTTAATTATTGCCGAAGAGGGCAGAGAAGAGGAAGTTGTATTGAGATTATCTCGTGTTGGTTATGACAATGCAAAAGGATTTCTAAAAGGAGGAATGGAGGCTTGGATAAAAGAAGGTAAGCCGGTAGATTCAATTAAAGAAATGGAAGCAAGTGCTTTTGCTGATTTTTATCTTTCTCATGAACATGTCAAACTTTTAGATGTTCGCAGAGACAGTGAGTTTAAAAGCCAACATTTAATGGGTGCTACAAGCTTTCCATTAGATTTTATTAATTCAAATATGAGTAGTGTTCAACCAGAACAAACCTATTATTTGCATTGTGCAGGAGGATATAGATCTGTTATTGCAGCTTCAATCCTTAAAGCAAGAGGTTTTGATAACCTTGTAAATATTTTAGGAGGATTTAAACAATTGAGCGAAACTGAAATTCCTAAAACAAATTATGTTTGTCCTACAACGATGTTATAATACAATTTTTTAAAAAGAAAAGCCCGATGAGAAATCATCGGGCTTTCTTTTTTTATACTATTTGATTAACCATGCATGGTTTCGCGTTTACCATAATTTACAATGATTGAGTTTTCATAATCAAGCCATTCTTTCCATCTTTTTTCTACATCAATACCATCGCCATATTTTCTTGCATAACCTAAGAAGGTTGTATAATGATTGGCTTCACTTTCCATGAGTTCTCTGTAAAAGGCTGATAACTCGGGGTCGCTAATGTTTTTGGATAGCACCTTAAACCGTTCGCAACTTCTTGCCTCAATGAGTGCCGAAAACAACATTCTATCTACAAATGAGGCTTTTCTACTGCCATCTTTTTTAAGAAATTTCATTAAATCATTTACATATTCATCCTTTTTCTCTCTTTGTAAGGTAAGTCCGCGTTTTACAATTAACTCATGAACCCTTTCAAAATGCTCCACTTCTTCTTTGGCAATACCCAACATGGCAGTAACTAAGTCGGGGTGCTCTGAGTTATTAGTAATAATTGTAATTGCATTGCTTGCAGCCTTTTGCTCGCACCAAGCATGGTCTGAAAGTATGGCTTCAATATTTTCTTCTACAATATCAACCCATCTAGGGTCTGTTGCGAGTTTTAATCCTAACATGTTTGTTTATTTACTTGCAAAAATAGGTTTATTTGTGAAATGGAAAGACCCATCCTATTAATTATTGGTTTTGTTTGGCCTGAACCAAATTCAAGTGCAGCTGGCGTAAGAATGATGCAATTGATAAAAGGATTTTCCAATTATGGATATAAAGTGGTTTTTGCTTCTGCGGCACAACACAGTGAGTTTGAATTCCCATTAGCTAAGTTAGAGATTGAAACTTGCTCAATAAAGTTGAATGATGATTCTTTTGATGAATTTCTTAAAGCTTTAAACCCAACTATAGTTTTGTTTGATCGATTTATGATTGAAGAACAATTTGGTTGGAGGGTTTCTGAAATTTTACCTACTGCCATTAAAATTTTAGATACAGAAGACCTGCATTTTTTAAGAAAGGCTAGGCATAATGCAGTGAAGAAGGGCGTAGAAATGAGCTTAGCTGAAATGCAAACTGACATTGCCAAGAGAGAAATTGCAAGTATTTTAAGGTGCGATTTAAGCCTAATTATTTCTACTTATGAGCTTTCATTGCTCATAGAAACCTTTAATATAAGTTCAAAGTTGCTTTGGTATTTTCCAATTTGGTTTGAACCAACAAATGAATCTTCTCCAATTTTTGAGGAAAGAAAGGATTTTATATTTATTGGTAACTTTTACCATGAACCAAATAGACATGCAGTAATAGTTTTAAAAGAAAAAATTTGGCCACTTATTCATAAGAAACTACCTGAAGCCAACTTAAATATTTATGGAGCCTATTGCGATGAAAAACTAAATAGTTTGCATAGCGAGAAAGATGGATTTATGGTAAAGGGTAGGGCAGAGCAGGTAGCACAAGTCATGAAAAAGGCAAGAGTTTGTTTGGCTCCCATGTTATTTGGCGCTGGGTTAAAAGGGAAATTATTAGAAGCCATGCAAGCTGGAACACCTTCCGTTACCACTTCTATTGGTGCTGAAGGAATTGCAAGTAACTCGGATTGGCCTGGCTTTGTTTCCAATGATTTAAACGAATTTGCTTATAAAGCATGTTTGCTTTATTCAGATATTACGCTTTGGACAGAATCGGTTCAAACCGGAAAAAAAATACTAGAAAATAGTTTTAGCAGGGTACGGTTTGAACCAAACTTTTTTGAAGGTTTGAAGGAGCTAAACTTAAATTTAAAAGTTCATAGGCAAGGAAATTTCATGGGTCAGATTTTGCAGCATCATACCATGGCAAGTACAAGATATTTGAGCAAATACATCATGGCTAAAAACAAAAAATCGGAAGACCAAATTCTTTGAAAATGATCTTCCGATTTTTTTTTGAATTATTTTAAACTACCAAACGTACTGCTTCTTATTCATTAAAAGCGCATCACCAGTGATGGTTTCTTGTCCAGATTCAATTTCAACAACCTTAGTTTCGTATAAAACTCTGTTTTTCTCTGGAAAAACTTCTTTTACTGTAATGATAGCTCTATAAGGGGTGTTTGCAAACATTGGTCTTAAAAAAGTATTGTTTTGTTTCATGTAAATATGGCCATCTGCATATAATAGTGTTCCAAATATTTTAGTGAAAACACTTGCACTGTAATGGCCATGAATAATGTTGCGTCCGAACATGCTGTTTTTTCCAGCCTCTTCATCTATATGTAATGGATTTACATCTCCACTTATTTGAGCGTAGAGGTTAACGTTTTCTTGTGTGTAGGTAATGTCATGGGTAAATATATCCCCAACTTTTGGTGCATTCATATTTTTAATAAATTTTCTGAAGTATAAACTTTTTACGCAGAAAATTAATAATCAAGCTAAATAAAAAATCAAAAAAGGATCATTCAATTTGTTGCGAAAATAATTTCTTTCTTAGAGCCACAAAGGATTGAGGCGAATTGACAATTAAATAACAGTAAGTATATTGAAAATAAATAATTTATACTAATTTTGCGCCCGATTTGAGACAAACAAAGTGTCTAGCTACCAAATACAATAATAACCAAAAAAAATGGAAAATAAAAACATGTTTGAAACTTTTGCAGATATGCAAAAGCAAGCTGCCGAAACTATCACAAATGCAGCAGAAACAATGCAAAAAGCAATGTTTAATTCTTCTTCAGTTGATTTTAATTCTGATTTCTTCAAGAAATGGTACGATAATCAAATGTCTTGGTTCAACCAATCAAATTCTCAAAACCCTAATATGCCTGCTTTTGATTTCTTTAACAATTGGATGAAAAGCCAAATGGACATGGGTAAAAATTGGGTAGATATGAGCCAAAATATGTTCAAATCTATGCCTGCTGCAAATGCAATGAACACAGATATGAATGGAATGTTAGGTATGTTCAATTCTTGGAAAGAAACCATGACAGGTGCGTATAACCAAATGATGGCTCAAATGAATGAAGGTACTCCAAAAAGTTCTTTTACTGGATTATTTAACAATGCAGAAATGTTCATGAAGATGTATCAATTTATGATGCCTATGATCAATTCTTTACAAGACAAAACATATACACCTGAAATGTTTAAGCAAATGTTTAACACCTCTGCTTACAAAGACATGATGGATAAGATGTTTAACATGCAACCTGATTTCATGAAGACCTTCATGGGCAACATGAGTGGTGACATGAAAGCAAACATGGATAAAATGATGGGTATGAACAAATCTATGTTCGATACCATGAAAGGCAACATGCAACAACAGTTCAATCAAATGATGCCTGCTGATATGTTTGGTACAATGTTCAATAACTACGAACAATGGTACAACCAAATGAATGCTACTTTTGCGCCATTAACAAAAATAATGCCTTCAAATGCAAGCACTCAAAACATGGAAGTAATGAAAGAAATGGCAAATATGATGGCTGTATACAACATGAAGAATTCTCAAATGCAATACATGATGTATACAACTGGTTTAAAGGCTATGGATCAATTTTCAGAAGGTTTGTATACAAGAATGCAAAATGGAGAGGAGTTCAAAAGCTTTATGACAATTTACCAAGAGTGGTTAAATCATAACGATAAAAATTTTATTAGCTTATTTGAAACTGAAGAGTATTCTAAGTTAATGAGTGAAGTTAGCGCAATGCAATTGACACTTAAAAAGAAAGTTGAAGCACAAATGGAAAAGGCAATGGCTCACTTGCCAATTATAAATCGCACCGAAATGGACGAATTATACAAAACCATTTATGAACTAAGAAAACGCATCAATACACTTGAGAAACAAGTAGATGTTGAAGAAGTAGTTTCAGAAGAGCCAAAAGCAGCTCCTAAAAAAGCAGCTAAAAACAGTCAATAAGTTTAGGGTTTGTTTAGTGATAAAGGGCTGCAGATTTTTGGGTGAACCAAATTTCTGTGGCTTTTTTATTTAAACATATTATATTGAGCCTACAATTAAATGCGCGTATGATACAAAATTTCAATTTTGCAGGAATGATGGAAGAACTTCATGCAACCAGCCAAAAAATGGTTAAAGGTTATGAAGTATTGTCAAAAGTAGAGGAGGTACAAGTTGCCACAACACCAAAAGAATTGGTATGGGAAAATGATTTAGTAAAATTATATCACTATAAACGTGATACACCTGCTAAATCAAAAATACCTGTATTGGTTTCTTTTGCGATTATGAATAGACATGATGTTTTGGATTTACAGCCAGACAGAAGTCTTATGAAAAAACTCTTAGATGAAGGTTTAGATATTTATATCATGGATTGGGGATACCCAAAACAACAACATAAATACCTTACCATGGAAGATTATATCCTCGATTTTATGGATGGTGCTGTTGATTTTATCCGCAAGTCAACTAAAAGCCCAAAAATTCATAAAATGGGTATTTGCCAAGGTGGAACATTTAGCACTATTTATGCTGCTATTTTCCCAGAAAAATTAAAATCACTCACCGTTTATGTTACACCTTATGATTTTGGTGAGAACGAGTGCATGTTATACAAATGGACTAAAGACATTGATGTGGATGTAATGGTAGATAGTTTAGGTATCATCCCTGCGGATATGTTAAATGCTGGTTTTGGTTCACTTAAGCCTAGCGCCGACATTAGTAAATACTTTGGAATGGTAGATATGATGCAAGATGAAGCTAAGCTTTCTAACTTCTTGCGCATGGAAAAATGGAAGAATGATTGCCCTGATTTGGCAGGTGAAATGTTTAGAAAATACATCAAAGATTTATGGAGAGATAATAAACTAATCAAAGGTGAATTTGAATTAGGTAAGTACAAAGTAGATTTGAAAAATGTAACCATGCCCTTCTTAAACATTTTTGCTACTGAAGACAATATCATTCCTAATAGTTCAACTAGGCCGGTGATGAAAATTGTTGGTTCTAAAGACAAAGAAGAATATGCTTTCCCTGGCGGCCACATAGGCGTTTTTGTGGGTGCAAGGTCTCAAAAAGAACTTGGACCAAAAGTGGCAAGTTGGGTAATAGAAAGAAGTTAATTAACCACGTTTGGTTTTGAACCAAGCGTCTAATTCTAAGGCGGATTTAGCATTGAAACACATTTCTTTGGTAAGTCCGCCTTTTTGTGCTGCAACAATTCCCCAATGCATGTCTAAAAAGCCTGCGGTCTCATGCGCATCTGGATTAATACTTATCATTACTCCTTTCTCTAGAGCATAATTAATATGTCTCCAATCCATGTCTAATCTATATGGGTTTGCGTTAAGTTCAATCACCACATGATTCGCTGCACAAGCATCAATCACCTTTTTATGGTCAATTGGATAACCTTCTCGCATCAACAACAACCTGCCTGTTGGGTGTCCTAATATGGTTGTGAATGGATTTTCAATGGCCTTAAGCAATCGTTCCATTGCCTTTTCTTCGGTCATTTTAAGTACACTGTGAATGCTGGCAACAACATAATCAAAAGATTTGAGCACCTCATTAGCATAATCTAAGCTACCATCATATAAAATATCGCACTCAATTCCTGTGAAAATTTTGAAGTCTGTCCATTGTTGGTTCAAAACGAAAATTTCTTTTTGTTGTGCATATACACGTTCTTCTGATAATCCATTGGCGTAAAACGCACTCTTGCTATGGTCGGCCATGCCTAAGTATTCAAAGCCTTGTAACCGGCAAAAATTAGCCATTTCAAGGACCGTATTTAAACCATCACTCCATGTTGAATGGTTATGCAAGGGTCCCTTTAAATCT
Organism: Bacteroidota bacterium; assembly: GCA_027488905.1. Taxonomy (GTDB): domain Bacteria; phylum Bacteroidota; class Bacteroidia; order UKL13-3; family UKL13-3; genus B1. The sequence continues at coordinate 564,259 of JAIYAT010000035.1, read as the reverse complement.
GAATATTCAATTAACTTAGGGAGTGCATTTTTTTCTGCCAATTCAATTTCTCCACGGTTGTCTCTTAACACAACAGGAATAAATGGCAAATCTGCTGCTTCATAAATTTCTTCATCATCCCTAACTTCTGGTAATGGAAATCCAATGCGTTGTAAAATAGATTCTGCATGTTGTGCATCTGAACATAACCTAAATAACTCCCATGCAAATGAAGTTTCATCGCAATAGTGAAAGGCAATTGAATAACCTTGAAAACTAATTTTATCTTTTGAAATGGTAATGCCTGGCAATTCAGGAATGGCTTGTGCTGCCAAGGATTGTTCTTCTGTTTCAATTAGAATATCTACACTATCTAATACCTCAAAACCTCTACCAATTTGGCCACATAAACTTGCTGAGGTTATGGACGGAATTTGGTTCAACAATTCAATTAAATTTAGGGCAATAGGGTAGGCCTTAGCGTAGTGAAATTTGTTTGCATTGGCAAACATAAATTCTATTTGCTTGATGATGGCATCTTGTGTTTTCAGTCCAAATCCTTTGGCTTGAACCAATCGATTTTCTTTGCATGCATATAACAGTTCACCAATGGATTCGATGCTTAATTCTTTCCAAATTGTAGCAACTTTTTTAGGTCCAATTCCTTTGATGCGCATGATTTCCAATACTCCTTTTGGGGTTTGGGCTAGTAACTCTTCTAGTTCTGGAAAACGCTGGGTTTGGTTAATTTCAAAAATTACTTTGGCTATACTTTTGCCAATGCCTTCGATGGCTTCTAGTTCTGCTAAAGTTTTTGTTTCTAAAGGCGTAGGCAATTTATCTATTCTAAAAGAAGCATTGCTAAAGGATTTTATTTTAAAGGAATTTCCACCATGCAATTCGCTAAGGTCGGCATATGCTTTTAGAATATCTGAAAGGTCTGAGTTGTTCATACCCTTGCAAGGTATTGAACCAAATCTTTATCGCCAAACAAGAATTAAAACCCCTGCCAAACTAATGGCCACAGCAAGGTAAGAAATTGGATTTATCTTTTCCTTGAACCAAATCACAGCTGCAATTAAAACGGTTATGGGTAGCATAGAAAAAATGGTTTGAGCAATGCCTGCTTCTAGATGGGTGGCCGCATACAATGAAAAACTAATTCCAATCATCGGTCCAAATAAAGTGCCTAATAGAACTTGTTTATTGATGGATTTATTGAAGCTAATGTCTTTAAACTCCTGCCATAAATTCACCTTAAATGCGCCAATTAGATATACTGTTATGGAGGCAATTAACATTCTCACCCAAGTGGCATAAATAGGATGGAAGTTAGGTGCAGAAACTTCAAATCCCTTCTTTGCAAATACTAATCCAACACCTTGCCCAACTGCACCAAGAATACCGAACAAAACTCCGACCAAAAAATTGCCATGCCCTTCTTGGTTAACATTTGCCTTTTCCTTTCTAGATAAGACAAGGATTAGAATTCCTGCCACAGAAATTAACATGCCCAAAATTCCTTGTAAAGTAATGGGTTCATTGAGCAGCAAACTAGCCCCAAGAAATGCTGCACCTGGCGCAAAACAAGAGAATAAACTTGTTCTTCTGTTGCCTAAAATTTTAAAAGCAGAAAATGCAAAATAATCTCCTAAAGTTAGTCCAATAAAACCTGAAATTCCAAACCATAAGTACTGCTCTGCACTAATATTTGTGAAAAGTTCGATTGGGTTCAAACCGAATAAAAAACAGCAAATAATGCTTAAGGCAAGGGCTGCATATAAAAGTCTTACCCTATTTACCGAGGCTGGTGATGCTTTTCTAGCGGCAAATGCAAATACATAGGTTGCAATTGTCCAGCAGATTAAAGTTGCAAAGGCAGCTAAGTATCCCATGGTTTATAAGTAAAATTCTTCAAGCATTTCGGGAACCACAACCTTATCTGATAAGCCAGAAGCAGCTAAGTCATCTTGCATGGCTTGTAAATGCGGAATATCACCATGCACTAAAAATACTTTTCTTAATTTTTGATCGCTATTTTTAATAGCGGTTAATACATAATTTTTAACCTCATCATGGTCGGGATGCGAACTAAATACATCTGTTCTCGCAATTTTAGCGTATATATTTCTTTCTGTATTTTTAATTCTAATGGAAGATTGGCCTTGCAACAAACGATGTCCAAGGGTTCCATCAGCGCAATAACCTGCAATTAATATTGTACTGTAGGGATTTTCAATGTTATTAGAAACATGCTCTTGGATTCTTCCTCCTTCTACCATGCCAGCTGCACTAATGATGATGCAAGGTTCAAAATAGTTCATCAACTCATCATGTTCGTCCATTCCCTCGAGGTATTCGATGCCATCAAAATGAAACAAATTTCCATGGGTTTTTAGAAAATCTGCGGCTTCTTCATTTAACAAATAGGGGTGCCTTTCATAAACTGGAGTGCTTTTTATGGCCAGCGGACTGTCCACAAAAACCTTGAGCCAAGAAGGAATATAACCCTTTTGTTTTAATTGATGAATGGTAAATACAATGGCTTGGGTTCTGCCAACACTAAAAGCTGGAATCACTAATCTACCTCTAAATTCGATGCAAGTTTTCTGAATATAGTCTAGCAGTTCATCTTCAGGATTTTTTTCAACTAAATGTTTTCTTCCACCATAAGTAGATTCTGTAACTAAGTAATTGATATCGCTAAATACTTCGCCATTTTTAACGAGTTTGCTATTGCTTCTACCAAGGTCTCCTGTGAAGCCAATTTTTTGTGTAACTCCTTTTTCCGTAAGTGTTAACTCTATACTGGCTGCGCCTAAAAGATGTCCAGCTTCTATGAGTTTTATGGTTACTTGGTCATTAATTTTAAAAGACTTATGTAAGTGCAGTGTTAAAAACTGGTCTACACACTCTTGAACTTGTTTTTCCGTAAATAAGGGTTTAGGAATAAAATCTCTTCTGGTTTTTTTGGTTCGACCCAAGTTTTTGCGATAATCGTTCCATTGGATATTTGCCGAATCAAAAAGTAAAAATTCAGTGAGTTCTGCAGTAGCTGGCGTGCAGATAATTGGTCCTTTGTAGCCTCCAGCTGTAAGTGCAGGAAGATTACCACTGTGATCGATATGTGCATGCGTTAAGATTACTAAATCAAGCGTAACAGGTTCGAACGGAAATAAATTTCCACGACTTACCGGATTTTTCTTCATTTCATAATCCATCCCACAATCGATGAGTATTTTGTAACCAGTTTCAAGGGTTATTAAATACATACTTCCTGTAACTTGCTTAGCTGCTCCTAAAAAACTTAACTTCATTCTTATTTCGATTCGATATTATTTATCAACTTACAAATAAAGTTGCTTTCTTTAATTTTGTTTGATTTAATTATATTGTGCCCTATTAACTTGATATCTTTTAAGCATATGAGAATTCTTTTATTTACATTATTCTATCTTGGAGGCCAATTTATTGCAAATGCCCAAGAGCTTAAAGTTATTAATAAATCAGATCTATTGGCCTTAATAAATAGCAAAAGTGATACTGTTTATGTAATTAACTTTTGGGCAACTTGGTGTAAACCTTGCGTAGAGGAGTTACCTCTATTTGAGAAAATAAATAAAGATTTTGCTGGGCAAAAAGTTAAGATTATTTTGATTAGTAATGATTTTAAAAAGCAAATCAAGCCAAAGCTTAAACCATTCTTGTTAGATAAAAATATTCAATCCGAAGTTTGGTGGATGAGTGAAACTGATCCAAATATTTGGATTAACTTGGTTGAACCAAACTGGGAAGGTTCACTGCCTGCAACGCTTATTTTTAAAGGCAGTGAGAACAAGAGATTTTTCCATGAAGGAAGCTTAACAGAAAATACTTTAAACGCCATTATTAACAAAATTTCACCATGAAAAAACTAAGTGTTGTTATCACAATTTTACTTTCTCTTTCATACTTTGCCCAAGCGCAAACGAGCGGGTATAAACCTGGAGACAAAGCCATTGACTTTAATTTAAAAAGTACAGATGGTAGTTTTCAATCCCTAGCTTCCTTGAGTAAAGGGAAGGGTTTTATTGTTATTTTTACTTGCAACCATTGCCCATTTTCACAAGCCTATGAGCAACGAATAATTGCACTACATAAAAAGTATGCTCCCAAAGGAATGCCTGTGGTGGCTATTAACCCTAATGATCCCTTACGTGAGCCAGAAGACAGCTATGACAACATGAAGAAGCGCGCCAAGAAGTATAAATATCCATTTGTTTATCTGGTAGATGAAACCCAAGCCATTGCAAAAGCTTATGGCGCCATGCGAACACCGCATGTTTATGTATTGGATGCCAATAGAAATGTGATTTACATTGGTGCAATAGACGATAACTTTGAAGATGCTAAATTGGTAAAAGAAAAATACCTTGAGAATGCACTTGATGCCTTCTTGAATGGAAAGCCAATCTTAAATCCGGTTACCAAAGCAATTGGCTGTGGTATAAAATGGAAGAAATGATTAAATATCTAGAATGGCATAAGTTGCAGAGCTTTTGGCAATTAATGTTTCTATATCATTGTTAATAGAATAGATTTCTGCTTCCGCAAATGCCATTTTCTGGCCAATTTTAACTACACTTCCAATGGCCTTAGCATGGCTTCCAACACCAGGGTTGAGATAAGAAACTTTCATTTCAATGGTTACTAGCGTCTGACCTTCTTTTACCAAGGTAAAAGCCGCAAATCCTGCAGCTAAATCTGCTAAGGTAGCGGTAACACCTCCATGTAAAAAACCTATTTGTTGTTTGTGTTCTGGCTTAACTTCTAATATTCCAATGACTTTAGCAGCCTCAATAAAGGTAGGTTTGAACCCAAGATGATTCATGAAATGATTTTGAGCCATTTTGTCTTTAATCATTTGCTCAAAATTTGGATTTTGTGGGATAAATGCTTGCACTTTTCTTTATTTGTATTGGTTTTACTACTTTGCGAAAGTAAGAAGGAAATATTGTGCAATCCATAAACATCAAAACATATTCTGATAATCAATATCATTCAGCTGATAACCAAAGGTTGACGAATATTCTCTTTTTCTCACCCAACCATATTAGCACTGTTACGTTTGATCCAATTGCCAAGCAAATCCTTGAAATGAAGGTTTTTTCGGGCATTCATCATAATGTTTTGCAGCTCAGCTATGATGAACTTAAATCTATTCTTCCCTTGATGGAGGAACTTAAGGTTAAGTATAAAGAAAGAAAGGTTGTTATTTCTGATAAAAATTGCACTTTGGTGCCAGATGCCTTGCTTAACGTGGTTGAAACGGAAAGTTATTACCAATTGAACCATCATTTGTTGCCAAACTCTCAAGTGCTTTATTGCAAAATGCATGTTCAGCAAACTGCGGTTTTGTTTAATGTAAGAAATGAATTGGTTAAGTTAATTCGTTTCAACATGCCAATGGTTGATGTTTACCATGGCTCTTTGTTGTTTATTAAAGCAGTAGAGCATCAGCAATTCTCTGAGGCCGCAAATAAGTTGCACTTGCATATTCATCCCGGATATTTCGAATTGTTAAACATTGATAAGCAAATTCGTTTTTATAATACATTTGATTTTGAAAGTGAAACAGAAATAGTTTATTTCTTGTTGGCTTCAGCAGAACAACTTCAAATTTCTCATGCTTGCGATGTTGTCATTTATGGCAATTCACCAACTTTGCCTTCACTGCAAAATTTATTAACTAAATATGTTAGGAGCGTGCAGTTTGCTATAAAACCAAAGAACTTCACTTATCCTATCAGTTTTAAAGAGTTTGCAGAATATCAATTTTTCACAGAATCTGCTGCAATATTGTGCGAATAATTGGAGGTGAAAAAAGCGGCTTATTAATTCAGCCTCCCAAAGGATTACCCGTTAGGCCAACTACAGATAGAGCAAAAGAGAGTTTATTTAACATGCTTGATTCAAGATTAACTTTATCCGGAATTCAGGTTTTAGATTTATTTGCTGGCACTGGCAACTTAAGTTTCGAATTTGCTTCTAGAGGTGCGGCAGAAGTAATAAGTATCGACCAAGACTTTGGGTGCATTAATTTTATCAAACAAGCGTCTAAAGGTTTCGGTTTGAACCAAATAATGGCTAGGAAGCAGGATGCATTTGCCTTTTTGAACCAAAACAAAATGCAATATGACATTATTTTTGCAGACCCGCCTTATGCCTTATCCCAAATAGCTTTGTTGGCTCAAACCATTTGTAGCAGTGCCCATTTAAAAGAAGGTGGCTTGGCCATTGTTGAACATGCTACCTTGCAAGATTTAAGTTTTGTAAAAGGTTTTGAGAAAAGTAAAACCTATGGGCAAAGCACGTTCTCGTTTTTTGTTTACAATTCTGGTAAATAATCAGTTTCCTAAAATTGGTGCGAACCTTTGAAGAAGACTTGTTTTTCTTAATTCAGCAGCTCCATTAAATCTTGCTCGCTGATAATTTTAATTTGCAAATCAGTAGCCTTTTTGAGTTTTTCTGGACCCATTTTTTCACCAGCAATAAGGTAGTCTAAACTTTTGGAAATGCTGCCAACTATCTTTCCTCCGTTTCTTTCAATGATTGCTTTTAATTCATCACGGCTTAAGCTAAAAGTGCCAGAAACGAGAAATTTTTTCCCATCTAAAATATTGCTTCTTTCAAGTCCTACTTGTTCAACAACTTCTAATTGCAGTCCGAATGTTCTTAACCGAGCCACATTGTTTTTGTTGTCCTCATCGGCAAAAAATAAGATAACTTGTTCGGCAATTTTTTCTCCAATTTCATACATCTCTGCAATTTCTTCTTTTGAGGCTTGCATCAAGTTTTCTATGTTTCCAAATTGCCTTGCTAATTTTTTAGCTACGGTTTCTCCAACCATTCTTATTCCTAAGGCAAATAGCAAACGTTCAAAAGGTATATTCTTAGAAGCTTCAATACCTTCAATGATATTATTTGCAGTCTTTTCTTTGATAGATCTCTTTTTACTTTTTCCATCAACATCCTCTGTTGTTTCAAATTCTAACCCTTCCAATTGTTCAAATTTCAATTGATAAAAATCTGCATAGCTTTTTATCAATCCAGCTTTAAATAAACCTGCAACGGTTTCGCTTCCTAAGCCTTCTATATTCATGGCTCTTCTGCTTACAAAATGTTCCAATCTACCAATAAGCTGCGGCGGGCAATGGCTGTCATTCGCGCAATAATGAACAGCTTCACCTTCTTTTCGTTGTAAAGGTGTATTGCATTCTGGGCAATGAGTTGGGTAAATTATTTTACTGGCAAATAGGTCGCGTTTGCTTAATTCAACGCCTTTAACTTTGGGAATGATTTCTCCACCTTTTTCAACATAAACCCAATCATGCGTGTGCAAGTCGAGACGCTCTATCTCATCTGCATTATATAAACTTGCCCGTTTAACCGTTGTGCCCCCTAAACTTACTGGTTTTAAATTGGCTACGGGTGTAATAGCGCCAGTGCGTCCAACTTGGTAGCTTACAGTTTCCAAATAGGTTAAAACAGATTCAGTTTTATATTTATAGGCGATAGCCCATCTTGGAATTTTTGCTGTAAATCCTAATTCTTGTTGCAAGGCATAGTCATTTACCTTGATTACAATACCATCAATGTCAAAACTTAATTGAAGTCTTTCTTTATCCATTTTTTGAATAAATGCCCAAACCTCATCAATATTGCTGCAAACAGCAAAGTTTTGATTCACCTGAAAGCCCCAAGAACTAGCAAGTGCTAAACTTTCAGCATGTGTTTTTGCAACACTTTGGTCAGCATAAACAAAATACAAAAAGGCATCTAGAGCACGTTTAGCAACTTCGCTAGAATCTTGCATTTTTAGGCTTCCCGAAGCAAAATTTCTTGGATTTTTGTAAAGACGCTCTATAATTTTATCTTCATCAACACCTTGTTCAATGAGTGTCATTCGAAGGTTTTGGTTCAAACGTTCGAATGTTTTTCTGTGCATGAATATTTCTCCACGTATTTCGAAAAGGGAAGGAAAGTTTCCTTTTAAAACATGTGGAATGCTTCGAATGGTTTTTACATTAGCTGTTACATCATCACCTTTACTGCCATCTCCTCGCGTTACTGCTTTAAGAAGTTTGCCATTTTCATAAGTTATGCTAATGGCCAAACCATCAAATTTAAGTTCACATACGTATTCTAATTTTTCACCTGCCACTTTTTTAACGCGCTCATCAAAATCCCTTATCTCTTGCTCAGAATAGGTATTACCTAGGCTCAACATGGGATACTTGTGGGTTACTTGCTCAAATTGCTTGGTTATGTCTCCTCCAACTACCCGAGTGGGTGAGTCTGCCCAAGCAAATTCTGGATAATTTGCCTCCAATTGTTCCAATTCCTTTAGCAACTGGTCAAATTCATAATCACTTATGATTGGGTTTGATAGGGTATAATAGCGATAATTATGTTCTTTTAGAGAGGTTGATAACTCGTTGATGCGCGCTTGAGCTGCTTGTGAATTCATGTGGCTAAAATAAATTAAACTAAATAATTCTTACTATTTTAATATCAATAATGTGGACAACAATCTTCATTTTTGAAAGATGAAAATCAGAATTCTTCCAAAAGCTATTTTATTGTTACTTTTTATTTCAAGTCTGCAAGTAAATACTAGTTTTTCTCAACATACCTATACAAGGTCTGGTGGACTAACAGACCATCTTCTTGATAGGTTTGAAATAAAAAGTGGAGCCTTGGCAAATGATTACTTTCATACCACTTTAAAAAGTTATAGGAGAAAAGCAATTGCAAATTATGTGGATAGTTTTCCTGTAAGTAAAATTTCACTAAGTACGCAGGATTATGCAAACTTGGCTTATCTAATCAATGATAATTTCGAATGGAGCAACCAAGAGTCTTCTTCTTCCAAGCGAAGTATTTTAAACACGTTTTATAAAAGGAAGGCAGCAATGTATAGCGTACAAATTCCTGATTTTAATTTGGTGGTAAATCCAGTTCTTTTGATGCAGCAATCTACAGAAATGAACCCGGGTGGTAAACCTGCCATGATTAACAATAGGGGGATAGAAATTAGAGGAAATATAGGTAATAACATTGGATTTTATACCCAAGTAAGCGATGAGGTGATTCGAAATTATAGCTGGGTAGAAAAGGCTTTTCAGTATCCTGATTATACAATACCTTATGTAAACTTCTATAAATCGAATCCTGATGCTAAAACATTTGACTATTTCTTAAGCCATGCTTATGTTACAGGAAGCATTAATAAATATATGGATTTGCAATTCGGACACACTACCAATTTTATTGGGGATGGTTACCGAAGTATGATTTTAGGAAATAACCATCCTGAATACTTAAACCTTAGATTAAACACACGCGTTTGGCGACTAAATTATACTAATATTTGGGGAGAATTAAGGGAAAGAACTTTTGATAATTTGCTTCAAAGAGGAATACAACCTAGGCATTATATGGCAACGCATCATCTGAGTCTAAATTTAGGTAAAAATTTTAACATCGGACTTTTTGAAACCATTTTGTTTAATAGAGACAGCGGATATGTAAACTCAGGGTTTGAACCAAATTATCTCAATCCTGTAATTTTTTATAAATCAGTAGAAAATGGACTCAACAGTGTTGACAAAAGCATCATTGGGTTCAACTATAAATATAATTTCTTAAAGCATTTTTCTTTATACGGACAAGTTGTTTTAACTGAGTTTGTGATTAAGCAGCTTTTGGCTAGAAATGGATGGATGCATAATAAATATGGAGGTCAAATTGGTTTAAAAATTATTGATGTTGCTGGTATTCAAAATTTTGACCTGCAAGGCGAATTCAATTTTGCAAGGCCTTTTTTGTATGCATCTTATAATACCTACCAAAGCTTAAGTAATTTTGGTCAGAACCTAGCTCACCCTTATGGGGCAAATTTTTATGAGTACATTGGTATTGCTCGTTACCAACCAGTTAACAAATTGTTTATTACTGGCAAACTAATTTTTGCCAAATATGGAAACGACTCAAATGGGAGTAATTGGGGTAAGGATCCAAGAAAAGATTATGACATTCATACTTCAGGTGAGTACAATAACTTCATTGGGCAAGGTGTTGCTACAACCTTTATTACAGGTGAGCTCATAGGTTCATACATGTTAAAACACAATTTATTCATAGATATGCGCCTTGGGCTGAGGAAAATAAACTCTGCTTTGGCTATTTATGAAATGAATTCTTTCTATTTTACTTTTGGCATTCGTTTGAATATCAATGATAGGCAGTATGATTTTTAAGCTTTTTAGGGTGTAGTTTCTTATTATTAAAATGTAAGCCTATTTTCGCGTGCCCAAATTTTAAAATATTTTGACACTAATTAAATCAATTTCCGGAATCAGAGGTACCATAGGTGGTAAAGCCGGTGATTCACTTACCCCAGGTGATGTGGTTAAATATACCGCCGCTTTTGCTTATTTAATGAAGCAAAATAAAAGTGATTGCAAAATCGTAGTAGGCAGAGATGCCCGCTTAAGCGGTGATATGGTAAATAGATTAGTTACAGGAACACTCATTGGAATGGGTGTTGATGTAATCGACCTAGGTTTAAGTACTACCCCAACCGTTGAAATGGCAGTTGTTATGGAAAATGCAAATGGTGGAATTATCCTAACTGCAAGTCACAACCCTAAGCAATGGAATGCCCTAAAACTATTAAATGCAAAAGGGGAGTTTATTTCAGACGAAGTTGGTAAAGAAATTCTTTCTTTAGCTGATGGAAATAAAATTGATTTTGCAGAAGTTGATGAATTAGGTTCCTATACCCAAGACGATTCTTATATTCAAAAACACATTGAAGCAATTTTGGCGATTGATTTAGTAGATACCAAAGCCATCAAAGAAGCAAAATTTAAGGTGGTAGTGGATGCTGTAAACTCAACTGGAGGCATTGCAGTGCCTGCCTTATTAAAAGCTTTGGGTGTTGATGATATTATAGAAATATATTGCACACCAGATGGTCGTTTCCCTCACAATCCAGAGCCTCTGCCAGAAAATTTAACGGCAATTTCTGGTGAAGTAAAACGCAATAAAGCAGACCTTGGAATTGTTGTTGACCCCGATGTGGATCGTCTTGCTTTGGTAAGCGAAGATGGTAGCATGTTTGGCGAAGAATATACCTTGGTTGCTATTTCAGATTATGTGCTTAGAAATAGCACAGAAGAAAAACTAACCCGCCTAGGTTATGAAAAAAATACAGTCTCTAACCTTTCTTCAACAAGAGCGCTGAGAGATGTAACAGAAAAAGTTGGTGGAAACTACCAAGCAAGTGCTGTTGGTGAAGTAAATGTGGTTAAACTGATGAAGGAAACCAATGCAGTAATTGGAGGTGAAGGAAATGGTGGAATCATTTTTCCTGAATTACATTATGGAAGAGATGCAATGGTAGGTATTGCATTGTTTCTGTCTCATCTTGCTAAGTCGGATAAAATTTGCTCAATGCTTAGAGAGAGTTATCCTGATTATTTTATAGCAAAGAAGAAAATTGAACTTACCCCAGATATTAACATCGATGATTTAATGGCAAAAATTAAAGCTAAATACAATAAGCAGCCAATCAATGATATCGACGGTGTAAAAATAGAATTTGATAAAGAATGGGTTCATTTACGTCGCTCTAATACAGAACCAATCATTCGTATCTATGCCGAAAGTCAAAGCGAAACCACTGCCAATAGTCTTGCAGAAAAGCTTATCATGGATATGAAACAATTCTTAAAAGATTAATTTATAAACTCAAACTTGCACTAATAAAAATATATGGCATTACAATGTGGCATCGTTGGACTTCCAAATGTAGGGAAGTCTACTCTCTTTAACTGTTTAAGCAATGCAAAAGCCCAAGCAGCCAATTTTCCATTTTGTACCATAGAACCAAATGTGGGTGTAATTACTGTTCCTGATTTGCGTATCAATAAGTTGGCAGAATTTGTTAAGCCTAACCGCATTGTGCCAACAACCATTGAGATTGTAGACATTGCTGGTTTAGTAAAGGGCGCAAGCCAAGGGGAAGGATTGGGAAATCAATTCCTAGCAAATATTAGAGAAACAGATGCTATTATTCACGTATTGCGTTGTTTCGAGGATGATAACATCATTCATGTGGATGGAAGTGTTAATCCGCTTAGAGATAAGGATGTTATTGATACAGAACTACAATTGCGTGATTTAGATTCTATCGATAAGAAGTTGCAAAAAGTGGCTCGTGCCGCTAAAACTGGCGATAAAGATGCTTCAAAAACAGAACTTGTGCTCAATAGGTTCAAACAGCACCTAGAACAAGGGCTGAATGCCCGCACCATGCCTGCCGAGGAAGAAGATTTGAAACAAGTTGAAGACCTTTGTCTTCTTACCTTAAAGCCAGTAATGTACGTTTGTAATGTAGATGAAGCGTCGGTGGTAAGTGGAAACCAATTTGTTGAAAAAGTTAAGGAAGCAGTTAAAGCAGAAAATGCTCAAGTAATTATTATAAGTGCGGCTATTGAAGCAGATATTGCCCAATTGGAAAGCTTTGAAGATCGTAATGCGTTTTTGAATGATTTAGGCTTAGAAGAATCAGGGGTTGCAAAATTGATTGGCGCTGCCTATAAACTGTTAAATTTAATTACCTATTTTACGGCTGGTGTACAAGAAGTTCGTGCATGGACGATCCAAAGAGGTTGGAAAGCGCCTCAGGCTGCTGGTGTAATTCATACAGATTTCGAAAGAGGATTCATCAAAGCTGAGGTTATACATTATGCTGATTATGTTCAATTTGGAAGTGAATCCGCTTGCCGTGAAGCAGGTAAATTAAGCATGGAAGGCAAAGAATATATCGTGCAAGATGGCGATGTAATGCACTTTAAATTTAACGTGTAATTCGATACCCCAAACGAAGGTCAAATATATCAGCAACATGGCCTTCAGCTTTTAAACTCATCGACAGCAAAAACCTTTGCTTAAAGGTTTGAACCAATGCATAACGCTGGTAAAGTAGTTTTTCATTACTTGTTTTGTTTATAACTGGTAACCCAAGTAAAACTTGAAAACTAGTATTGCCAATTTTAAGTGCGTAGCCACCTAATATAGATTGCATCCAAGGGTTTATTTCCGCGCCCCTTCTAGCAAAATAGGACTTATTAAAGCTATGATAAACACCTTCGGTTGAAAGCATCCAGTGATGAAAAAAATTAATGGGCTTTAAGTAAGAAATCTGAAATCCAATAATTGGCTGCAATTCATTTGTTTCAGTTAAGGTTTTTGCACTTCCAATTAGGTAGGATTCAAATAAGTATTTGGTTTGCAACTTTTTTGAAGCCATAGGCTTGTTTTTTTGCCAATTTGGTGCTTGTAAATAATAACTGATGCCAGTATTCATTGTGATAAAATTCATTCCCTTATTTGGCATTTTTATACCTCCATTAGAAATGTGTTGGTATTGTATTCCAGCATTTAATAAGGTTTGTTTCCCCAGTTTAAAATTAAGGTGAAGTCCTGCGTTTAAATAAAAACTTATGGGAGTTGAAAAGAATAAGTTTTCTGGGTTTTGAGTTGGATGATAAATTTTGCTTACATATACAAATCCAAATTCTATAGGTGCGCTCATAAATAGTTTTCGGTTTGAACCAATCAAAGGTTCTGTAAAACCTGAAATACTGAATGCGCTGCCTAACTGTTTAGAATTGTTAAAGTTTACAAATTGCATCTTTAAGCCATTTCTGCTTTTTATTGGATACCTTTCACTTTTTCCTGATCTTGAATTTTGGCGCAATAATGTAGCTGAAAAACCATGTGGACTGCTGTAGCTTAAGGCTTTAATATCTACCGAATGAGGCAATATATTTCCCTTAAGCACATTCACTTGAAACCCAATAGACACAGAATCTTGTGCTATTGCATTTAGGTTTGAAATCATTATGAAAACGAATAAGAAGAAATGTTTCACACAAGTTGAACAAAAATAAGTAGACAAAGTTGACAATTGAATGCATATTTTTTTAATTTAAATAACCTAAACTTGTGATACTAAATGGATTTATGAAAAAACTAGACAAAGTAACATCATCTATAGCAATTGGCTTAGTCCTAACTTTTGCTTGGGTTTACCATCCCTCTCAGGAGTTTTTTGGTCGAAATGCTAAAGGCATAACCTTCAACACCACTACAAAGGTTCCTAAAAAAGATAGAATGGATTTGGCCTGGTTATTAGAAAAAGAAATTACGCAAGACCCTGCAACTGGCGAAGTTCCTCGCGAACGATTGCTACAAGCTTGGCAATATCAACAACAACTCTTTGCAAAACAAGGTAGCGGAAAAGCTGCCATTCCTGGCGTGTCTTGGACAGAACGCGGTCCTAATAATTGTGGTGGAAGAACACGCACTGTGATGGTTGATTTAAACGACCCAACCCGCAAAACAGTGTGGGCTGGGGGCGTTGCTGGTGGATTATGGAAAACAACAGACATCACTGCTGCAAGTCCAAACTGGGCCGTGATTGATGATTTCTTTCAAAACCTTGCCATCACTTCTTTGGCGCAAGCTCCTTTAAATCCTGCTGTGTTATATTTTGGAACTGGCGAAGGAAATAATAATTTAGATGCAGTTAGAGGTCTTGGCGTTTGGAAGTCTACCAATGGCGGACAAACATGGGCCCAACTTGCAGCAACTAACAACGCAACCTATCATTATTGCCAAAAGGTAATGCCTATTGGCAATGGTGATACCCTTTTTGTTGCTACTCGCTCAGGATTGTTTCGTAGTGTAAATGGTGGAACAAGTTTTACCAAAGTTCTGGGTACTGGCATTGCAAGCTCAGGCGGCGATGTTGCCCAAGACATTGAAAGAATGAGCAATGGAACCCTATATGCAAGCATGAGTGGGACCGGTGCAAATAGCGGTACCATTCACAAATCCTTTAACAATGGTGCAACTTGGACAACACCTCTTTCAATCCCTGCTTATGTAGGAAAGAGAGAAATAGAATTAGGCGTTTCTGTGGTTGATACCAATACCATTTACGGCTTGGTAGAAAATAGTTCAAGAATTTCTGCCATTATCAAATCTACTAATGCAGGTGCTAGTTTTGATACTGTTGTTTCACACCCAATTGATGCGGATGGTGGCGTTTCAGCCGCTCCAAATATTAAAGATTTCAGTCGCGGCCAAGCCTGGTACGATTTAAGTATTGCGGTTGACCCAAACAATTCAAATGTGCTTACTGTAGGTGGGGTAGATTTGTTTAAATCTGCCAATGGCGGAACCTCATGGACACAACTTTCACACTGGTATGGCGGTTTTGGTTTTCAAGAGGTACATGCCGACCAACACTTTGCAATTTTTTCACCTGGCAGCTCAAGCATTTGTTATTATGGTAATGATGGCGGCGTATATAGCACAGAAAATTTTACAGCCGCAGCACCCATCATCACATCCAAAGAGTTTAATTATAATACTACCCAATTTTACGCTTGTGACATCAATCCTACAGCTGCAACCAATTCTTATCTAGGAGGTACGCAGGATAATGGCTCACACCGGTTTTCAACTGCAGGCATCAATGCTACCGTTGAGGTTACAGGCGGTGATGGTGCCTTTTGTCATATAGACCAAGACCAGCCGCAATTTTGGTTTACTTCTTATGTGTACACCTCTTATTACCGCTCTACCAACACAGGAGCAAGCTTTAGCAATGTATTGAACACGAGCCAAAATGTTGGTTCCTTCATCAACCCTTCAGATTATGACGATATCAACAATAAAATGTATTCTTCAGGTAATAATAATACCTTTACTCGTTGGGATAATCCTCAAACAGGCAGCAGTTTAGAATTTGATACTGTCCCGCTATTTAACAATGGCAGAGCAACACATGTGAGGGTTTCTCCAAATACTGCACATAGAGTTTATTTTGGAACCAATGGTGGTCGCATCATTCGTATAGACAATGCGAATATAATTGCTGGAGTAGATTCATTTATCAATAATGGCAAGGGTATGCCATCCGGAAGTATCTCGTGTATTGAAATAGAAAATGGCAATGAGAATCACATCCTAGCCACTTATTCAAATTATGGCGTTAATAGTGTTTGGGAAACAACGAATGCTGGTGCTACTTGGACCAGCGTAGAAGGAAATCTTCCAGATATGCCAATTCGTTGGTTGATTTTACATCCCTCAAAACCTTGGCAAGCCATGATTGCCACTGAACTTGGGGTTTGGACTACAGACTCTTTAAGAGGTACAACTACCAATTGGCAACCTAGTAATTCAGGTTTTGCGAATGTAAGAACCGATATGTTAAAAATGCGTGGAATAGACAAACAAGTTGTAGCTGCCACGCATGGTAGAGGTTTTTTCACCACCAATGTATTTGCTCCTCCTTTTGCAGACTTTACTTCTAATAAGCGACTTGCCTATGTGAGTTCTTTCATACAATTTACGAACACCAGTAACGGTGCCACAAGTTTCCTTTGGGATTTTGGAGATGGAACCACTAGCACTTTAGCCAATCCAGTAAAGCAATATTTAACTCCTGGAATTTACAATGTTAGTTTAACTATTAATGGTGGTGCAAATACTAAACTCATCAATTCCTATATTCAAATTTTACCTTATCGCCCAGTTCCATACACGCTTGCGCTTGGTGGCAGCTTTGATTTAAATCCCAATGATTTTGGTTCTGAAACTCCTTCTGGAGTTGCATTCGCAAGAGGGAACTCAACTGTGGCTTCAAAAAGTGGCACAGCAAGTGGCAGTTTCGCTTGGGTAACTGGTATTACGGGTAACTACGGCGATAACAATGATACAAGATTGTACAGTCCTTGCTTTAATTTTACCGCATCTGGAACCTATACCATTCGGTTCAAAACGAAAAATAGATTTGAAATTTCTTATGATGGCTATATAGTGGAATATAGTTTAGACCTTGGTAATACTTGGACCAAACTTGGCAATGCAGTGGCCGCAAATTGGTACGACTTTGCAAATACCGGGGGAGGTGCTGCCTTTCCTGTTAATCAGCCATTTTTTAATGTTACTAGAACTTCCTTTACTTTAATGCAGTATAATGTTTCTGCTTTAGCAGGAAATTCTAAGGTTTCATTTAGAATTGTGTTTAAATCAGATGGAGGCTTAACAGATGCAGGAATGGCTGTGGATGATTTTGAGATTACTGGCCCAAATAACGCCGCATTGCCTGTAAATCTGCTTAATTTTTCTGGGAAAAGAATCAGTCAGGAACAAGTGGTTTTGAATTTTAGCACTGCCTCAGAAAAAAACAACAAAGGTTTTGAGATAGAAAGAAGTGAGGACGGGTTTAACTTCCAAAGCATTGGATTTGTGAAAGGCGCAGGCAATGCACAATCGATGAAGTATTATACCTTTACCGATGAACAAGCTGAAAAAGATAATTTATACTATCGCCTCAAACAAATTGATGAGGATGGCAGATTTGAGTTTTCTAAAATTATAAAAATTGAAAGTACAGATTTACTTCCCCCTTTGTTTAACGTCTATCACCAACCTGGTTTTTCTGGTTTGAACCTACAAATCAATACAGTGAATGCAGTTAATGGAAAATTGTATAACCAAAGTGGAAAGTTAATTAAGGAGGTAAGTTTATTGAGCGGCTGGCAAACCTTGGATTTGAGTGATTTGGCAAAAGGAATATACTTATTAGAGTTAACCGAAACTGGGGGTAGAAAACAAGTAGAAAAAGTACTTTGGTTCTAATGATAAATATCATTTTAGGCATAGCATAAATCCATATCTTTGCATGCTGTTATGGATAGTAATTCTAAATATTGGGTATTAGCCTACTACTTTTACACGCCCATCTTTGATGCGGAAGATTATGTGCAACATCATTTAAAATACTGCCGCCAACTTGGACTTACAGGTAGGATTTATGTTGCAATAGAAGGCATAAACGGTACCATTTGTGGTACACCGCAACAATGCCAAGTATATATGGACGACCTGCAAAGCGATCCACGGTTTGAGGGGGTAAGTTTTAAAATAGACCCATCGGATACCAATGCCTTTAACCGTTTGCATGTGCGATTAAAGAAAGAAATTGTGCATTCTGGTTTGCAAAATGTAAATCCTATTCGCAGAACAGGGAAGCATTTGCATGGAGAGGAATTTCAGCAAATGATGTACAATGACGATGTGGTGGTGGTGGATGTTCGCTCGAATTATGAAACGCGCCTTGGTAAGTTTAAAAATGCACTCAGTTTTGATATTGAAACGTTTAGAGAGTTTCCTACAAAACTTAAAGAATTAGAAGTTTACAAAGACAAAAAAGTAATTACTTATTGCACTGGTGGCATCAAATGCGAAAAGGCTTCTGCCTTTTTAATCGAAAGTGGGTTTAAGGATGTGTATCAATTGCATGATGGCATCATTGGTTATGCAAAAGAAACAGGTGGTAAAGACTTTGACGGTGTATTGTATGTTTTTGATGGCAGGGTAACTGTTCCTATTAATGAGGTAAACCCAACAGTTATCAGTAAATGTAAAAAATGCAATACTTCTACAGCCCGCAGTTTAAATTGCGCAAATGTAGATTGCAATGAGCAATTTGTGATGTGCGAAACCTGCTCAGAAGAAATGGAAGGATGTTGTTCGGAAGCTTGCATGCAAGCCCCTGGTAAAAGGATATACAATGGAACTGGGTTTTATTCGAGACCACCAGTAGAAGAGGCCTGCAAGTAAGAGGCTTTTCCCCAAAATATGCACAGCAGGAAACCACCGTTTAGAAAGGTGTATCTTGCAATGCTATGTCAAAAAAGGCTGAGATAAGCGAAACACCCTTAATGAAACAATACCTTGATATTAAAGGTAAATATCCAGATGCGATTTTGTTATTTAGGGTTGGCGATTTTTATGAAACATTTGGAGAGGATGCCATCAAAGCAGCACAAATCCTTGGCATAGTTTTAACCAAAAGAGCCAATGGTTCTGCCTCACACATTGAATTAGCAGGTTTTCCGCACCATTCTTTAGATAATTACCTTCCTAAGTTAGTAAGAGCTGGCCAACGCGTGGCCATTTGCGACCAACTCGAAGACCCAAAACTTACTAAGAAAATTGTAAAGCGTGGTGTTACAGAGCTCATAACCCCAGGGGTAAGTTACAACGACAAAATTCTAGACCATAAAAGCAATAATTACCTAGCGGCTTGGTTCATGGAAAATGAAAGTCTTGCTGGGCTTGCTTTGTTAGATATCTCAACAGGTGAATTTCTTACTACCCAAGGTCCAACCGCTTATATAGACAAGCTTTTACAAGGCTTTAGACCTTCTGAAGTGTTGGTATGCAAAAAGCAACTCAATGCCTTTAAACAAGTCTTTGGAGATAGGTTTTATACTTTCACCCAAGAGGAATGGATATTTCAACAAAACTTTGCCTATGATAAATTGCTTCAGCACTTTAATACCAAAAACCTAAAAGGATTTGGCATTCAAGAATTGCCTTTAGCCATAATTTGTGCTGGAGTTTGTTTGCATTATTTAGGAGAAACGCATCACCATCAAGTTGGGCATATACAGCAGGTTTCTAGGATAGACGAAGAAAAATATGTTTGGTTGGATAGGTTTACCATCAGAAACCTCGAGTTGTTGTCTTCCGCCGCCGAAAGCGGCGTTCCACTGATTCAGGTGTTGGATCAAACCGTAACCCCCATGGGTGCCCGATTGCTAAAGAAG
The DNA here is from genome assembly GCA_027488905.1 of Bacteroidota bacterium. Lineage (GTDB taxonomy): Bacteria > Bacteroidota > Bacteroidia > UKL13-3 > UKL13-3 > B1. The sequence continues at coordinate 544,535 of JAIYAT010000035.1, read as the reverse complement.
TGGTTGGTGATGCCTTTAAAAGATATAGTGCTGATTAATGAGCGCTTAAACATGGTTGCCTTGGCCAAAGATAAAACAGCCTTAAGAAAAGAAGTATTAGAAGTGTTGAGTCAGGTAGGCGATTTGGAAAGACTTATTTCTAAATTAGCCATGCGGCGCATTGGTCCTAGAGAATTACAACAACTCAATCGTTCGGTTAAAAATATTGCTCCGCTAAAAAGTCTCTTACTTAAGTTTGATAATCCTTTGATGCAAACCTTGGCAGGGCAATTAAACAGTTGTGAGTGGTTAATAGAAACCATAGACAAGCAATTGATGCCAGAACCACCTGTTTTGGCCAATAAAGGACAAATCATTAAAGAAGGCGTAGATGAACAATTAGATGCATTAAGAAAAATAGCTTTTGGGGGCAAAGATTATTTGCTTCAACTTCAGAAGAAGGAACAAGAACGCACCAATATACCTAGTCTTAAAATTGCGTTTAACAATGTGTTTGGCTATTATTTGGAAGTAACCAATACGCATAAAGATAAAGTGCCAGCAGATTGGATGCGCAAGCAAACCCTCACGAATGCAGAACGCTACATCACCGAAGAACTCAAGCAATATGAAGAGCAAATTTTAGGTGCCGAGGAGAAAATTAATGTCATAGAAGAACGGATGTATACGGCTTTAGTAACTTCCTTAGCCGAGCAAGTAAGTATTGTACAAACCAATGCCCAACTATTGGCCAAAGCAGACTGCTTATTTGCTTTTGCGCATTTAGCAGCACAAAATAATTATTGCAAGCCAGAAGTTACAGATGCAGAAAGCCTGATGATTAAGGATGCAAGACATCCTGTAATTGAAAAGCAATTGCCCCATGGCGAGCCTTATATTGCCAATGATATTTTTTTAGATAAAACCACTCAACAAATTATCATCTTAACGGGTCCAAACATGAGTGGTAAATCTGCAGTTTTAAGGCAAACTGCTTTGTGTGTTTTAATGGCTCAAATGGGTTGCTTTGTGCCAGCCTCTGAGGCACAAATTGGAGTGGTAGATAAAATTTTTACAAGGGTAGGAGCGAGTGATAATTTGTCGTCTGGCGAAAGTACTTTTATGGTGGAGATGACAGAAACAGCCAGTATCCTTAACAACTTATCTGCTCGAAGCTTAATTTTATTGGATGAGATTGGAAGAGGAACGAGCACTTATGATGGCATTTCTTTGGCATGGTCTATCACAGAATACCTCAATCAGCATCCGTATCGTCCGCGAACCTTGTTTGCCACCCATTACCATGAATTAAACGAATTATCTCAACCCACCAATGGGATAAGAAACTTTCATGTTAAAATTAAAGAGCAAAACAACAAGGTAATCTTTTTGCGCAAATTGGTAGAAGGTGGCAGCGAGCATAGCTTTGGTATCCATGTGGCGCAAATGGCAGGTATACCCAAAACGGTACTTTCACGCGCAGATGTATTGCTAAAAGAATTGGAAAAGGGCAGGCAGAACATGAGTACCAAAGACACAAAGCTAAAAGTAAATCCCATTCAATTGAGCATGTTTCAGATAGATGATCCCCAGATGCAAGAAATTAGAGGATTGCTTCAAACCTTAGATTTAAATGCGATTTCTCCTATAGAAGCCTTGTTGAAATTGAATGAGATTAAGAAGTTGCTAGAATAAATTGAACTTTAAAGGCAGCAATGTTATAAAATTTTCTTTTGTAAATCAGCGACTAACTAAGAAAACATCAGTTATTTTAGGAGAACATTTGCAAAGTAGCATAGCAATTCTATATTTGCACTCCCGTTTCGGTAAATGCGAGAGTAGCTCAGTTGGTAGAGCGCAACCTTGCCAAGGTTGAGGTCGCGGGTTCGAGCCTCGTCTCTCGCTCAAAAAAAGTTACAGTTAGCGCTGTAACTTTTTATTTTGAAATAGTGCGCCCGGGTGGTGGAATTGGTAGACACGCAGGACTTAAAATCCTGTGTCCTTTAAAGACGTGCGGGTTCAAGTCCCGCCCCGGGTACAAAAGCTGAGCATTCATGATTGATTGCTCAGCTTTTTTTTTGTCTCTTTGGCTTTGTTCCGGTGGTTGGCTATTGGTGGTTAGCTATTGGCAGTTGGCGTGTCTTTGCCTTTAGCTATTGGCTTTTGGGGAGCTATTATACAAGTGGTGGGGAGCTACTACCCAAATGGTGGGAAGCTACTACCCAAGTGGTGGGAAGCTACTACCCAAATGGTGGGGACCTACTATACAAATGGTGGGAAGCTGGTACCCAAATGGTGGGAAGCTAGTACCCAAATGGTGGGAAGCTAGTACCCAAATGGTGGGGAGCTACTACCCAAATGGTGGGAAGCTACTACCCAAATGGTGGGGAGCTACTACCCAAATGGTGGGGAGCTACTCCATAAAAGGTGCGAAGCTACTCCATAAGAGGTGCGAAGCTACTATACAAGAGGTGCGAAGCTACTCCATAAGAGGTGCGAAGCTACTCCATAAGAGGTGCGAAGCTACTATACAAGAGGTGCGAAGCTACTCCATAAGAGGTGTGAAGCTACTATACAAGAGGTGCGAAGCTACTCCATAAGAGGTGCGAAGCTACTCTATAAGAGGTGCGGAGCTACTCCATAAGAGGTGCGGAGCTACTCCATAAAAGGTGCGGAGCTACTCCATAAAAGGTACATAAGAATTTCAATGGAAATGATTGATTGTGAGTGTCTTGTAGAATTTAGCATCTCATTTAGTGTGTAAAGTGTTAACAGAAGGAGGAGGAGCAAGAGAAGGAGTTTCATAGAAAGAGAAGCAGCAGGAGAAGGAGTGTCCTTATTTAGTGTGTAAACTCAAAAAGATACTGGTATCCAGCACGATGCCAAAAACCAACCGCCAAAAACCAATAGCTAAAAGCTAACCACCAACTGCCAAAAGCCAACCACCAGCAGCAAAATTTGGAATTCTCACCTAAAATCCCCTAACTTGTAATACCCTTAAATTTAATTAGCAATGAAACCTAAAATTACCCCCGTACGCCATGTATGCATACCACCCAATCCTGCGAAGTTTATACCTTCTGGGTATTAGTCTATAAACAAAGTGGGTTCGGTTTGAACCGAAGCATATGATCAAGCAATTATTTTAATTAACCATAAAACACCAAACCCATGGGAAAATTTGTAATCACTCAAAGAGCCAACGGCGAGTATCAGTTTAACTTGAAAGCTGGCAATGGACAAGTTATTTTAACAAGCGAAGGCTATACCAACAAAGCTGGCTGCGAAAACGGCATTGCCTCGGCAAAAGTAAACTCGCAAGTAGACGAGCGCTATGAACGCAAAACCTCCACCAACAACAAGCCTTACTTTAACCTGAAAGCCTCTAATGGCCAAATCATCGGCAAAAGCGAATTTTATGAAAGCGAAGCCGCAAGAGAAAATGGTATTGCTTCGGTGAAGAAGAATGCGGGGGATGCGAGGGTGGAGGAGGAGTAAATTAACAATAATAAATACCTAGTAAATTTCGAATAGGCTTGGTTTCTAATAAAGTAAAAAGTGGTTTTTAGCGCAGATAGGTTTAGTTAGGGGTAATTTTTAAAGAAAGACATGATAACAATAAGAAAAATAATTGACAGAGTCATTTCAGGAGAAATCAGAATTCCTGCTTTCCAACGCGGTTTTGTTTGGTCACCGAATCAAGTCGCATTTCTTTTGGATAGTATCTATAAGAATTTTCCTATCGGGACAGTGTTTTTGTGGAAGACACACGAACGTCTTGAGACAGAAAAAACATTAGGTAATTTCACAGTACCTGAACCTAAAAAAGACCATCCAATATATTATGTTTTGGATGGCCAACAGCGGATTACTTCATTGTTTAGTGTATTTCAGACTGAATTAAGCCCAGACGACAACTACGAATGGATTGATATATATTTTGACTTCTCTAAAGCAGGACAAATACAAGAACCTTGTTTTATTGCAATCAAAAATGACCAAGTAGACGAGAATATTCATTTCCCTATGAATGCAATTTTACGACCACTTGACTTTCATAAATATGTAAGTAAATTAGATGAATCAAAACAAAAATTAATTACTGAGGTATATCAAAAGTTTTTGGAATTCAACCTTCCATCTCAGGAAATTGAAACAGATGACAAAGAAAGTGTTGCGATTATTTTTGAACGAATAAATAGAGCGGGTGAACCATTAGACACTTATCAACTTTTAACTGCATGGAGTTGGAGTTCTGATTTCGACTTACAAGAAGAGTTCTCAGAATTGGCTGCAGAAATGCAGCCCTTTGGCTTTGGGAATATTTCAGATGACAAAGATTTGCAATTAAAGTGTTGTAGTGGTATAATAAAAGAGGAAGCGTCTCCTTCTTCAATAATAAACTTAAAAGGAGAAGACGTTCGTAAAAATTTTGAACGGATAAAAAACGGCATTAAAGGTGCAGTTGACTTTCTTCGTAATGAATTAAATGTTTATTCTTTAGACTGGCTGCCTTATCCTTCAATGCTTGTATCGTTGTCATACTTTTTTGCGACAGATAAAGTAAATGGTAAAAATGTTACGCATAAACAAAGAGAACAATTAATAAAATGGTTTTGGCGTTCCAATTTCTCACGCAGATATACAGGAGGTATTACAGACAAACACAAACAAGACATCGCCTTAATGAAAAAATTGAGCTCAGATGAGAATCAATTAATTGCGGAATTCGACTGTGAAATTACAAACGAATTCTTCCAGAACAATCAGTTCAACATTGGCTCAGTAAATTCAAAAACATTTGTTTTATTCCTTGCATATCAAAATCCATTATCTTTCCTTTCTGGGGCAAATGTATCTTTAAGTGAGGTGCTTAAGACAGTAAATAGAAATGAATTTCATCACATTTTTCCTAAAAAGCACCTTCAAGACTTAAAAGTTGACAGTAAAAAAATCAATATGATTGCGAACTTTTGCTTTTTAAGTTCTGGTGATAATCAAAAAATAAAGAATAAAGATCCAAAAACTTATAAAGCTCTTATTAATCCAGGTGCTTTAGCAAATGTAATGGAAAGAGCAATTTGCCCGACAGACTCTTTAGACTTGACTTATGAAGATTTTATTGCTAAGCGTGTCGTAATACTGACAGACAAGGCAAGAAGCATAATATAAAAACTACCCCTAACAGCTAGAGTTTCATGGTGGTTGCAAGCCAAGCCATGAAACTCCGGTTGAACGGAACCTTCAATTGCTAGTAGAAAACTTCTATTTATTTAAAAATATTTCTATTTTAAAATATACCCACTTATGGGTATTTTTTGATCGAGGTGAATTAGGTAGGTTTGTTTTGATAACTGTTATAGTTTTGGGTATTGAATAGTTAGCTACAATGCCAGCGAACTTCTAACCTTAACATTTCTACAAAATATGAACTGAATACAAAAAGACTTTTAGAATTACATGGAGAACATCACATACTTTATCGGTGCAGGAGCAAGCTATTACAGTTTGCCTCTAATCAGAACAATGAATGACCGCATGAGGGCATTCAGAACTTTTTTAGAAATACAACTTACTGATGGAAAACTAAAGCACAAGTTTACTAACCAATTTATTAAAGACCTTCACGAGTTAATAGGTATAGAAACTAAACGAACTTCAATTGACGCTTACGCAAGGGAACTTTCAATCAACGGTGGACCAGATGCACAAATAAAACTCTTACGACTAAAAGCACTTTTAAGTAGCTACATAATTTTTGAGCAACTCGTAAAGCCTGAAGAAATGTTGTTTTTTTCTGATGAATACGACGACAGTATATTACCACCAATACGACTTCAATTAGAAGAAGAGTTGCAAGTGATGATTAAAACAAACATTGACAAACGGTATATTACTTTTTGGGGAGACTACTTAACAGAAACAAACGGAACTCTACCTGAAAATATAAAAATTCTTTCATGGAATTATGATATGCAATTTGAATCATCATATTCTCATGTAAAGAATTACAGCTTAGAATTATCCCAACAGAACCTGCAAGTTTTTCCCTCCCCTCAAAAGAAATTTGACATCAAAAAATCATGTATCCTAAAACTAAATGGAACAGCAGGTTTAATTGACGACTACACAGCAAAGAGATACTATAACCTGTTTGACTTGAGAGAGCATAAACTCGTGGACAACCTAGAATTCTTAGTTGAACTTTTAGAGAAGAATTATCATCGTTCTTTTAATAAACCACTTTTCTCTTTTGCTTGGGAGAACGAACCTATTGTAAATGAAACCCGACAATTTGCAAAACGGATAATGGAAGAAACAAGCATTCTTGTAATTATCGGTTATTCGTTTCCGACTTTCAATAAAATAGTTGACAGACAAATTTTCGAGAACATTCCTAAACTTAAAAAGATTTATTACCAAGCACCGAAAGATGAAATGGATGAACTGCTCGACAAACTTGACGGTATAAATCCAAACTTACGAGCAATAACAAAACCCGTGTATAATCTTTCTACTTTTCACATTCCAAATGAACACTGAACAACGGAGTATTGGACTTTCACTTACTTATGGTTAGGACTTTACACCGACAACATTTCAAATGAAAAAAGGCACATCAGCTAACAGCACATTGTCAGTAGGCGGGGTTTCGCACTCCGCAGACAATCTTGTAGTAGTCGAAAGTTTAGTTCTCCCAAAAAACTTTTGTGCTGTAAAGCTTGCCCAAATCTGTAAAGGTTATGCGCAAACCAATAAAAATATATTAAATGAAAAGAAAGAAATTTTTAGAATCATTTCTCGGAGCCATTGGTTCACAGAAAATCCATTGGAGTCATATTGATTATAACAAAATTATAGGCACAATTATATATGATTTAAATGATTCTGAAGAAAAGCAAGATTTTATTTGGCATATGACCGAAGAGAATGTTCCAAGCGAGAGTGTCAGAAAAACAATTGACTTTTTAAAAAACAATGAGCTAATTAATTTAGATAGAATTAATACTTCGTTGAGTTCTTTGGATTTGGATTTTATTGATATTTCAGAAAGGAAATATCTAGAGAATGAACTTCTTAATGTTGAAGTTAAAATGCTTGATGATGGAGTAGAGACTGATTCATATTATTTTCATTACTAAAAGCATATCTCGTAAATTGGTATGCGCATAACGGTGGTAGCTGTTGCACAACTTCTTTCAAACTTTAAAAACCAACTTCTTTTTCCTAAAAATAGATGTATTTGTCTGAGATTTAAGCGCATTTAATTTTTTATTTAGTGTTAAAACTGGTTGTCTTAAACAGCACTAAAATGGCTTTTTAGACAAGCCATTCAAAAGAAAAAACCTTTCACAAACTCATTAAATCCATTTTTTTTCAACCCAATAATAAGATTCGTATTTTGCTGAACCCTATTTAAATTAACTAATGGATAAAAAGTCCCTTGCTGAAGGAGATATGTGCATCAAGTTTATTACCCCTACGGTGAAGAAACCGTGAAGGAATAAAATGCCACAGTTGTTGAAGGAAGTTTCGTTAACGGATGGAAAAATATAGGTTAGGGGTAAACTGACTGCAATAGGAAATAAAAAACGGGCCGACTATCAACTAAACTCAAACTGCCCATGGTTACTTCCTTAAATATAGTTCATACCTCTTTTGTTGAAGCAAATTTAAATACACAGCTACTTGCTTAATCACTCCCTTTTCAATAATTTTACACTAAACAGTGTGGAGAGGTTTTTTCACACTCTGCCGTTAGTGGCAAGTGTAACGCAGCAGACCGGTGACAGACAAACAAATTCTGATAAATGGACATAAATACAACTGAAAAATGGAATGACCTTTTGAAAAAGGCAGAATTAGGCGACACTTCTGCTCAATTTGAAGTTGCGACTATTTATGAAAACGGACTGAATATTGACAACCTTGAAATTGTAAAAAAGAATATACAAAGTGCTTTTAGTTGGACAAAAAAGGCTTATGAAAATGGACACAAAAAAGCAAAAATCAGTTATGCTCACTACTTGACAGACAGAAATAACCCACCTGGTGTTCTTGACATTGAATTAGGTATGAAATTATATGAGGAGGAAATGAACAATGGAGACAAAGATGCCACCTATTGCTTAGGACTTGAATATAGGAACAGGCAAGAGTTTGAAAAGGCTTTTGACCATTATGTGAAAGCAAATCGAAATGAAGAGTTCTTTCAAGAATTGACAATTGGAATGTGTTATTATCACGGGGTTGGAGTGACCAAAGACAAATTGAAGGCATTAGAAATTTTCAAATCAATTGCGTTGCCAAACGTGACACCTTATGAGGTTGACGAGGCAAATTATATGATTGGGAAAATTTACTTAGAAGGTGAAGTAGTTAAAAAAGACATTGACAAAGCAAGATTTCATTTAGAGTTGGCAGACAAAGACGGTGACCATAGAAGTGCACAGGAAATATTAATAATTATCGGAAGGACACCTAAGAATGACAAGAACACCAGCCACTAACAGCACATTTGCAATAGGCAGTGTTTCGTGTTCCGAAGTTAGTTTTTGCAGTTCCTATCTCTTTTCTTGAAGCATACTAAAAGAATTCTTTGGTCCTTCAAGTTTACCTTCGGCGGCTAGCCTTATAAAAAATCCCTTTGGAAACTAGGATGCACATCTATTTTAACAACAGAACGCTCCTACGGAGCTTTGTTTAAATACAAATCATTTCCTACAAACAGAACGCTCCTATGGAGCTTTTAAAAGCACAACTTACTCCCTTCATTTCTAATTGGTTCAACCCGAAACCACCCCAAAACCATTGTATTAAGCACTTTGGTTCAACCATTATTACCCCTTTAGCAATTCATTTTTAATTGATTTAATTACTACATTTAAAGAATAGGAGTAGGGGCGGTTTTCACCAGCATCCCAACACTTTGGACGCTGACATTGGCAGTAATTTTAGTGACGACATGGATAAAGAAAAACTAGCCCATTTAAAATAGGTCCAACTTAGCTTAGCCTACAAAGTTCTGGACATAGACCATTTAATCGGAAACCATAAAATCCTTAAATTTTTGATCGAAACAATTAGTTTTATTTATGTTAGCATTTGAATTATTTTTGAAAATATATCTTCTGAAAAATGAAAATTAATAAATTGATAAATCGTGTTTTATTCATGCTTTCTATTTTGCTTTTAACGCTTAGTGCTTGCAAAAAAGAAGAATTGGCTAATCAATATAAAGACCCTAGGGATGGGACAGTCTATAAAACTGTAAAAATTGGTTCCCAAACTTGGATGGCTGAAAATCTTAGGTACCTGCCTTATATGATTAAATGGAGGCAATATTCTCAAACTATGCCTTATTATTGTGTAGCCGGTTATGAGGAGGATCAGGTTTCAGAGGCAAAAAACACCTTTAATTATTCAACATATGGCGTGGCATACAATTGGGTAGCAGCTCAAAGCGCATGTCCTCCCGGATGGCATATTCCCTCAATTGCAGAGTGGAACCAACTCATTAATTATTGTGGTGGAGATTCAATCGCTGGCGGAAATTTAAAGGCTAAAGGAACACAATTATGGCAAAAACCAAATACTGGAGGGGTTGATGCATTTGGATTTAATGCACTACCAGGAGGAACTGGACTTCCGGGACACACTGGGGCCATTGGTTTTAACATTAGTTTCTGGAATTCTAAAATTGATACCAGTAACAGTTTTCAAATTGGTATCGCGCTGTTACATGATTATAGCGCTGCTTTTTCAGATCGTGGTACAGAAGAAGGTTGTCGTTATATTCGTTGTATTAAAGATTGATTTGTACCAAATAGGTTTTCCTTTTAAAGCTTTAAATAACTAGCCATACTAACTACCCCAGTACCCATAATTTTCTAAAGTCTGCTGTTAGCTTAGTTGAATTTTTAAGGCCAATCTCCTAGGACTGATGACTAGCACTTGTTCTCCAAACCCAATAATCTCTCTTTCTAGTTCTAAATTCCAAATGACCGCTATCGAAAAAAGCGTGTGATTTTCTTCCTGTATTTACAATATCATCCTATGGATTGATGATGGTGACTTCGTATGAGTAATTTTTTGGATTTCCTTCAACCATTACATTCGAGATATTAACCTTATACTTTTGGTCTTCTTTGCTATTTAGCTTAATACCACTTGGGCGCCAAACGATGGCGTTATCACCCACGTAAATGGATTGAATGGTATTTGCATACTCTATAAGCAAGGGAATTGCTACTCCTGCGGCATCAGTCATGGATACAGTTGCCTTGCTGAAATCCACTTGAAAAGGATAGCTGGATACTGGAACTGAAAATGACCAGCGCGGGTATACAACCGCACTAGGTATAAAATTGGCTGGAGGCCATGCTATAAATTTAGGAGTAGAAGCTGGCAATGGAATTTTTGATGCTCCGGAGTTTATCACCCAAAGTGTTCCAGTGCTATTTGTGCATCCAAATCCAAAATTAGTTGCTTTTGAAAACAACATCCATCTTCTATGTCCAACCTCTTTATTGTTGTTACCTTCATCTTCAATCCAAAGGTCAATATTATCAACATCACTCAAACCATAGGCTATATTTCCATATCGCGCAGCCTCTGCTCCTTCAGCAGTATAGCATTTCCAATCTGAGGTAGGAAAATGATCTAGTTTGTTATTTGCTTTTATCATCAAAGCGTTTTGTTGCGATTTATTATTTAAATCGTTTAAAAAAACTATCCCATTGTTTGAAAGACCTGCTGCTTTTCTAAAGTAATGTAGGCGCAGTAAAGCTTTATCTAATACTTCTTTGGATAAAGTTCCTGCTGTGCAATTGCTCGTGTTTCCATTCCATGTAAAATTGTTCACTTTCGCTGCAACAAACATATTCTGGTAATCATTAATGGCCTGCTGTCTTGCACTTGGAGTTTCAATTTTTTGTTCAGTTTTTGTTGCATCTTCACCTTTCGAACAAGAAACCATTAATAGGGTAATGTAAAAAATAATTGCTAAATTAGATAATTTCATAAGTGGCTAATTTTTAAAGAATACGAATTTATCAGGTATTATGTTAATTTACAATTAAGTTAGCATCAATTCTAAAAAGTAACAAGAACAATGAAAAGGATAGCAGCAATATTAAGTTTGTTAATACTAATTTCTTGTGGGCAACAAGAAAGCCAAACGAACAAAGAAACCACTGAAAAGGTAGAAGGTGTAAAGCCAGATACAAACCAAATTAGAATCACTTTTTACAAAGTCAATGCAAAAGGAATTTTACTGGGTGACGACATCAAACTGTTAGACGAAAATTTTAAAGAAATAAAGGATATATCCTACTTAAACGAACAGTTTGTAGCTGTAACAGAAGTAAGCGACAAATACCATAAAAATAAACCAACAGACGACTATTGCCAAGAATTCAAATATGTCAAAATAAGAACGAAAGATTTGGAAGGCTATGTTGATGGAAGGAAAATTTATGAGCCAATTCAAAACACGCAAAACAAAACAGTAAAAATTGACAATAGCGAAGTTTCATTTAATGCTACCGCTTATTTTGGTGTGGGCATTTCGGACGAAGATGGTTTAACAGGGTGTACCATTCACACACCCGTAGTTTTTTCTGACAAGTCAGCAAACTACGTAGGGCTTGTAAAAATGATCAAGAACAAAAATTACGAACAAGATTATCCTTATTTTGAACTAAAAGAGGATGATGGCGCAACTGACGAAATTTTAAGCATTAACAAGCAAGGCGACAAGTATTTGCTCAAAATAAAGCGGACCTATCAAGAAGGAGGGGCAAACCTTTTAGTAGAAATTTATAAAGACCAAAGTGGAATTTTTGTGGCAGAAATTATAGAAAATGAACGAACAGAAGAATAGCATAACTGCTATTAATATTACCTATACTTAAAACACTAGGTGAATAAACTTTTTGTATTTGATTCCCGCAATACCACTTTGAACTATTTGAAAAACCTACTACCTTTACAACATGAATCTTATTGAGTTAAATATTGAAAAGATACAGCACCTTTGCTTAAAGCACAAAGTGAATAAGCTTTTTGCATTTGGTTCAGTTCTTAAGGATTCTTTTACTGACAAAAGTGATATAGATTTAGTTGTTGATTTTGAAAACCTTGATTTATATGATTATGCAGACAACTACTTTGACCTCAAAGAACAATTAGAGTCAATTTTCAATCGCCCAGTTGATTTACTTGAAATGAAGGGTATTCGGAATTCATTTCTGAGAAAGCAAATTGATATTGAAAAGCAACTCATTTATGGATAACAAAATCAATAGTTGGCTTTTTGATATTCTTAATTCAATTGAAGAAATTGAATCATTCTTTGAAGACAAACCCTTAGATTTTATCGCTTACCAAAAGAACATTAAAACTAAAAGAGCTGTTGAACGAAATATTGAAATTATTGGTGAGGCGGTAAACAGAATTCTTAAGGAAAAGCCAGATTTCAAAATTGAGAATGCTAGAAATATAGTTGGAACCAGGAATCGCATTATTCATAGTTATGATAACATCGCAGACGACATGATTTGGTCAATTGTGATTAATAGTTTGCCCAAATTGAAGGCTGAAATAATAAACTTACTGAAATAAGGGTAAGAGTCTATAATTAGCTATCACTTTACCTTTTCATAAAACTCCTGATTAGTGTAAAACAAATCAACCGCTTTTCTTTTTGCCTTTCTAAGTTATTATTTCAACATTTAAGCATCAAACAGCGTTATGGTTTTTTCAAGGTTTAACTTTAGCCTTCAATGGTTAGTCAATATTATAAAAAATCATTAAATTTGATTAGCCAATTTGAAAACCTAAAGTAGAAATTAAATTAAGAGACCAAAATGAAAAAAGTACGTTTAATTTTAAGTACAGCTTTTGTATTTACTGCATTATTATCGCTTGATGCTTGCAAGAAGGAGGAGATTAAGCAGAATGATACTGACACAATCAAATATACCATTCCCCCTCCTGAGTTTTCTACATTTACCGACCCAAGGGATGGCCAAAAATACATTACTGTTAAAATAGGCAATCAATGGTGGTTTGCCCAAAACTTAAACTATCAAATTGGCAACAGTTGGTATTATGATAATAAGCCTTCTAATGGTAATCTTTATGGCCGTTTGTACGATTGGCAAACTGCTATGATAGCCTGCCCAGAAGGCTGGCACCTCCCAAGTGAAACAGAATGGGTGGTATTAACCAATAGTTTGTGTGGTGAAAATTTTGCAGGTAGCAAATTGAAGAATACTTTTGGGTGGGATGCTCCTAATGCTGATGCCACCAATAGCAGTGGTTATTCAGCACTACCAGGTGGCTTAAGAGATACCCTTGGAGCGTTCCGTGGCTTAGGTAAATACGGTTACTGGTGGCTTGCTACTGAACACGATTCTAGCAGTGCACGAACCCGAACCTTGTATTACTCAGGTGGCTCTATGGGCAGGGTCAACATTGAAAAGCAGTATGGGTTGTCAGTGCGTTGTATCAAGGATTGATTTTATTTGATTATTTTTTGAGGAACAATCAAATTATCTCTTTAGCAATTTGAATCCGATATCTCTTCCTTGGCCTTGAAACAATGCCAGGTTAATCCAAAACCAAGCGAATTGTTCCATCATTCCAAACTTATCATTGCCTCCAATGTCAAAGCAGTTTTCAAATCCAGCATCATTTGCCAATTGAATAGCAACTGATTTGCCTTTTTCACTGTCTCCAGCAACAAATAAATCTAGTTTTTGATTGCCATATTCAGTGTTCATCATATTGTTAAAACCTGTGGTATTGAAACATTTTACAATATGTTTACTTCCAGTATGAGCAAGAACAGCATCTGAGGTGGTTGAAAATCCTTCAGGCCCTTTGCCCATTATGATATTCATGCTGTCAATTACTATTTTGTTTTCTGTGTTTCCTAAACTTTTAGCCACTTCAATAGCATGCATGGCTGGGGTTGCTAGCAAAATAACTTCAGAAGCTTCAACTGCTTCCAAAATGCCTAACAAGTTTGTATTTGGATTAGATAACAAGGCTTTACCTTTAAACTGCTCTTTATTTCTAACACCTAAGTTAATTTCATGGCCAGTATGTGCCCATTTAGTAGCTAATGCACCCCCCACATTGCCAGTTCCTATAATTGCTATTTTCATGTTTTTTTAGTTGAGTTGAGCTAAATTTCCTAAGTTTACTCATACTAAAGTACAATTTTAAGGATAAAGTTGAAGCATAAATTTCTTAATTTAGTTCGATTCCAATTTTCTCTGCTTCTTCCCAAAAGTCGGGGAATGATTTTATTACCGAATTGGCTTCACTCAAACGCACCAAAGAAAAGTATTGAACCAACATGCCAAAAGCCATTGCCAAACGATGGTCTTTTTCTGTAGAAAGTATTTCGCCATGGTAAAACTGCCTTTGCAAGCCATCATGCGAAATATAATTTATTGTGTCACTTTCTGTTTTGATATGAAGCTTTTGCAACAATTGCAGTAAAGCTAAAACACGATTGCTTTCCTTGTGCACCAAACTGCTTAAACCTGTTGCTTTCATTGCAATTCCTGCGCCTGCACTTGCACAGATGAGGGAAGGTGCCAAATCTGGATAATCTGTAAAGTCTAATTCAACTGAGGCTGTAGGCACTTTATGGGTCTTGCGAATTTTTATGCCGGTTTGAACCAATTCGCTTGAAACTCCAAGTTTTTCGAACCATTCTGCAACAATCGCGTCCCCTTGAATAGAAGGAAGTTTTAAGTCGCTTAAAATCAATTCAGCTTCTTCAGACAAAAGCGCCGCTTCATAAAAAAAAGCTGCACTGCTCCAATCTGCTTCAATGGTGTAACTTTCTATTGGTTTGGGTGTATTGGTTTGACTTAAAGTTATTTGGTTCGAACCAAAATCTAGCAAAGGTTCATACCCAAATGCCTTCATCACCTCAGCAGTCATTTCAATATAGCTTTTGCTTACTATGTTTTCAGATAAGTTTAGGTTCAAACCGCCACTTAAAAGAGGCGAAACTAACATTAAGGCAGAAGCAAATTGACTAGAAACATTTGAATCTAAAGTAATTGAACCACCACTCAATTGCTTGCCTTTGATATGAACAGGCAAATGTCCTTCGGTGTTTAGGTAAGAAATGTCTGCACCCAAAGACCTCAATGCTTCAACCAAAGGCGCAATGGGTCTTTCGCTCATACGGGCTTCACCATAAAGTTCAATATCAGCATCCTGTGTTGCGGCATAATAAGCACACAAAAACCTTGCGCAGGTGCCAGCATTTTTAATATTTATACGACCATTTTTAGAAAGAAGCGCGATTTTTATAATTGAAGTATCATCTGCTTCAGAAAGGTTTAGTAAAGAGGTTTCTGTTTGATGCAGTTGCTTGGTTATGGCTTGTAAAATTAAGGCTCTGTTGCTTATACTTTTGGAAGCTGGTAGCTGAATATTTCCTTTGATATGCGTTTTGAATGCACTTATTTTTACCGATTTCATGCGTTGTTTTTTCGGTAGTAATCTATGGCTTTTACTATCAAATCTTCTTGGCAATGAATGTTTATTTTCGCTTTCCCAATTCGTTTGAGCAAAGTGAAGTTAATAAATCCAGCATCATTTTTTTTGTCATTGCGCATGTATTCAATCAATATATCTTTATTGAGTGAGCCCTTGTATTTAGGATAATGCTTTGTAAAATAAGCATTTATTGCTTCTAATTCAGAAAGCGGCATGTCAAGAATTACATGACTCAAGTATGCTTCGCAAATCATTCCTATGGCAATTGCTTCCCCGTGTTTTAAAGGAATTGCGTCATTAAGTAAAGACCAAGTTTCTATGGCATGCCCAATGGTATGTCCAAAGTTTAAGGATTTTCTAATGTCCTTCTCAAAAGGATCTTTTTTTACAAAATCAGCTTTTATTTTTAAGGATTGAAAAATAAGATTTCCTGCTTTTTCAATGGCTTGACCCTCTAAATGTGATAGTTTTTCGAATAATGATTTGTTATCAATTAGCCCATGTTTTACCACTTCCGCCAATCCATTTCTTATTTCCTCGGAAGGCAAGGTCTTTATAAAACTTGGATAAATGAATATATATTTAGGATGCTTAAATAGGCCAATTGAATTTTTAAAGGATAAAAAATCTATACCCAATTTTCCGCCAATTGCAGCATCCACCATGCCTAAGAGAGAAGTAGGAACATTTATAAAATCAATACCGCGTTTATAGGTGGCAGCACAAAATCCTCCAAGGTCTGATATTACTCCACCGCCTAAATTGATGAGTACTGCACGCCTATCAGCCATGTTGTTTTGCAGCGTTTCCCATATTTTTTCGGCTTGAACCAAGCTTTTGCTAGCTTCTCCATCTGGAATAACAATAGGGAAAAAGTTAACTAAATAAGGACTTAATAGTGGCCAACAAAATCGTTGGGTGTTGGTGTCCATTAAAACAAATACTTTAGAGTAGCTGTTTTCAATAAGGACTGCTGAAAGGTGTTCTAGAACTTCTTCACCTAGAAAAATCTCAAAATCCTTTTGAATAATTTCTTTCATCTAACAGAGTTTGCACTTACTTTCGCAGCGCAATTATAGTTAATCATTTGTTAACAAACATCAGTTAAAGTGTAAAAAGACTTATGACAAAATTAAAGGTAGATTTTTCAAATACTCAAATTGCCTTTCAGGCAAGAAATAACAAAGAATTACAAAATTCTTATTTACTATATAAAGCCATTGGGTATAATTGGTTGGTTCAAACCGGCCCTGCCTTTGTAGATTTTGGATTTAAGTTGGGTTTACCCATTAAAGGAATTATTAAAAAAACGGTCTTTCATCAATTTTGTGGCGGAGAAAGTGTTTCAGATTGTGAGGCTACCATTCAGCAAATGCACCAATTTGGAGTTGGAACTATCCTTGATTATTCTGTAGAAGGAGAGGAAGAGGAGGAAGTTTTTGATGCAACAGCCAAAGAAATCATTAAAACAATTGAAAAGGCACAAAATAATCCTGCGATACCTTTCAGTGTGTTTAAAGTTACAGGTGTTGGAAGATTTGCTTTATTGCAAAAAGTAAATGAGAAGAAAGGTCTAACAATTAATGAATCTTCCGAATTTGCGAGAGTCAAAGGTAGAATTCACTCAATTTGTAAAAGAGCATTTGACTTAAATGTTCGATTATTTATAGATGCCGAAGAAAGTTGGATTCAAGATACTATTGATGGAATTGTGGCAGAAATGATGGAGGAATTCAATGGCAAAAGAGCTATTATATATAATACCATTCAGTTTTACAGACATGATAGATTAGCCTTCTTAAAGCAATCTATCGATAATGCTAAAAGTGGAAACTATTTTTATGGGGTTAAATTGGTTCGTGGTGCCTATATGGAAAAGGAAGCCTTACGTGCCAAAGAAATGGGATATGAAAATCCAATTCAACCCAGCAAGGCAGCAAGTGATAAAGATTACAATGAAGGTTTAAAGGTTTGTTTAACTCATCATGATTTGGTTTCAATTTGTGCTGGAACACATAACCAAGACAGTTGTGCGTATTTGATGGATTTAATGGAACAAAATGGTCTGAACCCAACTGATGAAAGGATTTATTTTTCTCAATTATATGGCATGAGTGACAATTTGAGCTACAACTTAGCACATGCTGGATATAGGGTTGCAAAATATTTACCATATGGTCCGGTGAGAGCAGTTCTTCCTTATTTGTTTAGAAGGGCGCAAGAAAATACAAGCGTTCAAGGTCAGGCAGGTAGAGAACTTAAATTAATCATTGCTGAGTTGCAACGCCGCAAAAAGTAGTTTTCTTGGTTATGGAGTATAATCTCGAGGAACTTGATAAGGTTGCAAATTATCTCATAGGGGCAAATGAACAGCACAAAATTTGGTGCTTTTATGGAGAAATGGGGGTAGGTAAAACTACCTTAATAAAATCATTGCTTAAACAGCTTGGGGTAATAGATTTGGTTAGCAGTCCTAGTTTTTCCATCGTGAATGAATATCAAACAAGCGCTGGGCAATCAATATATCATTTTGATTTTTATCGGATTAAATCAATTACAGAAGTATATGATTTAGGTTTTGAAGCCTATTTTGATTCGGGAAGTTTATGCCTAATTGAGTGGCCCGAGAACATTGAAGAAATACTTAAAGTAGAGCGGCATCTAAAAATACACATTTCTTTGATAGGGGAGAGAAGGAAGTTAGTTTTGGAATAGATTGAAATGTATCAAATTATTCTTATTTTTGAGAGAAACCTATTTTAACTTCTATGGCAGAGAGCAATTCTTTTGGCTTCAGTGATTTGGCGCGTCAGGCGAGTCTTCAGCCGCAAGAGGCTATGTTGGAATTAAAGCAGCCTAATAAAGCACTATTTATTGGTGTTCCAAAAGAAACCACCCTACAAGAACATCGAATCGCATTAACGCCATCGAGTGTTCAACTTTTGGTGAACAATGGAAATGAGATTTGGTTAGAAAGTAATGCCGGTAAAGATGCCTTTTTTACAGATAAGGAGTTTAGCGATGCGGGTGCAAAAATATGCTATAATAGGGAAGAGGTTTACAAGGCAGATATCATTGTAAAAGTTGAACCCCCTACCAACGAGGAAGTTGGTTGGTTAGGGCAAGAAAAGCTGCTTATTTCAGCACTTCAACATGGAGCAAGAAATGAAGCTTATGTTAGAAGCTTAATGGCTAAAAGAATCAATGCTATTGGATTTGAATATTTAAGGGAAGAAAGTGGTGTTTACCCAATTGTAAGAAGTTTAAGTGAAATAGCAGGTATTAATGCAATCGCTGTTGCAGCGCAATTGCTAAAGGTTAATGGGGGTGGAAAGGGCGAGATGTTGGGAGGTGTAACTGGAATACCTCCTACAGAAATAGTTATTTTAGGTGCCGGAACGGTTGGCGAATATGCCGCAAGAGCTGCTTTGGGTATGGGAGCCAATATTAAGGTATTTGATAATTCCTTAACAAAACTAAGACAATTGCAAAACCATTTGGGTCAGCCAATATTTACCTCCTTAATTAATCCAAAAATACTTCAAAAAGCAATTTTAAATGCAGATGTGTGTATAGGTTGTATCAGGAGTGAAGAAGGCAGATCGCCTGTTGTGGTGAGCGAGGAAATGGTTTCACAAATGAAACCTAATAGTGTAATTATTGATATAAGTATAGATCAAGGTGGTGTTTTTGAAACTTCAGAACTTACAACCCACGAAAATCCCACCTACAAAAAACACGACGTCATTCATTATTGTGTTCCCAATATTACCAGCAATGTATGCAGAACTGCGAGCTATGCCTTAAGCAATGTGATTACCCCTTTACTATTAAGAATAGGTGCATCAAATAATTTTGCAAAATTCTTGTGTGATAACGCCGAAGTGAGGCCAGGAGTTTATATTTATAAAGGAAATCTTACCAATAAACATTTAGGTAAACGCTTGAGTATCTATAATAAAGATTTAGATCTTTTACTTGCTGCGCATGTTTAGAATAATCCAAGTTATTTTTTTTAAGGTTCAAATAATCAGTATATAAAGTAATCCACACGGCTGTTGATAGAGAGTGGATTAGTTACCAAATCCATTGTCGATTTTTGAAAAAGTAGAAATTGTTTCACGCTAGAGAGAAAAGCGTTTCACGGACAATAATTAAAGGGATTTGGCGTGAAATGTTTTTTTATAAGGATACTTTAAAATTTGTGGATAACTGCATTTATGAAAATCAAATATTTAGGACATTCGTGCTTTACTATAGAAACACAAGGATATACCTTGTTGTTTGACCCTTTTATTAGTGGAAATCCATTGTCTAGTGAAATCGATGCAGCCTTGGTTCAAGCCGACTTTATCTTAGTTTCTCATGCGCATGAAGACCATACTGCTGATTTAGTATCCATTGCAAAAAGAACAGGTGCAGTTGTAATAGCTATTTGGGAAATACACGCATGGTTGCAAAAACAAGGAATAAGCAACACTCATCCTATGAATATTGGCGGCAAAAGAACCTTTGATTTTGGCAAGGTTACCATGACTTATGCTATGCACAGCAGCAGTTTTGCCGATGGAACTTATGGGGGCGTGGCAGCTGGATTTTTGCTAGCGATTGAAGGTAAAATAATTTATTATAGTGGGGACACAGCCTTAACTCAAGAAATGAAATTATTAGGCGAACGCTCTACCATTGATTGGGCAATACTTCCTATTGGTGGTAATTTTACCATGGATGCAGTTGATGCCGCAGAGGCAGCGAGTTTTTTACGTACAAAGAATGTAATAGGCATGCATTTTAATACGTTTGGATACATTGTTATTGATGAAATAGAGGCCAAAACAGCCTTTGACAATTCTGGAGCAAGTTTAACATTAATGAATATAGGCGAAGAGATTGCCATTTAAATAGATATGACAAAAATTATTTCAATTGTAAACCAAAAAGGAGGAGTTGGAAAAACTACTACCGCCATTAATTTGGCAGCAAGTTTAGCTGTACTAGAGTTTAAAACTTTGGTTATTGATGCAGACCCTCAGGCA
This sequence comes from Bacteroidota bacterium, assembly GCA_027488905.1. Lineage (GTDB taxonomy): Bacteria > Bacteroidota > Bacteroidia > UKL13-3 > UKL13-3 > B1. Next base: position 523,989 of record JAIYAT010000035.1, on the reverse strand, counting down.
AATACAACTTCTGGCTTAGGCATGGACCCAAAAGATATTCGTACAGGCTTGTATGAGGTATTGATAAATGAAGTGCCTGCCAAGAACGCTATTTTAAAAACTATTTTTACTTACCTCGATATTCTTCCTTCAAATATCGACTTGGTGGGTGCTGAAATTGAGATGATAAATGTTCCAAACAGAGAGCGTTTGATGAAGCATGAAATACAAAAGATTAAAGACCCATATGATTTTGTGATTATTGATTGTTCACCTTCTTTAGGTTTGATCACAACAAATGCTTTAGTGGCCTCTGATTCTGTGATTATTCCAGTTCAATGCGAATATTTTGCCTTGGAAGGTTTAGGCAAATTGTTGAACACTGTAAAGATTATTCAAAACAATTTGAACACAGAATTACAAATTGAAGGACTTTTATTAACCATGTACGATATGCGCACGCGTTTGAGTAATCAAGTGGTTGAAGAGGTTAAAATGCATTTTCAAGATTTGGTTTTTGATACCATTATTCAGCGAAATACAAAACTGAGTGAGGCGCCAAGCTTTGGTTTAGCAGCAATTTCACATGATGCTGAAAGCAAAGGTGCTATTAATTATTTGAATTTGGCCAAGGAATTACTTCAGAAAAATGGCCTTACCAAGTCTTCGAAAATGGAGTCAAATCATGAATTAAATTAAATAGGAAAATAAGAGAGAATGAGCAATAACAACAAAAGAAATGCCTTAGGAAGAGGCTTGAGTGCTTTATTGGAAAACAGCAGCACAGATATCACTGCCAATGAAAGTAAACCCCTTCACTCTATTAGCGAAATTCCTATTTCGCAAGTACAGGCAAATCCATTTCAACCCAGAGAAGAGTTTGATGAAACAGCATTAAATGAACTAGCAGAATCTATAAAGGTACATGGCATTATTCAGCCAATTACCGTTAGAAAACTTGGATACGATTCGTATCAAATCATCAGTGGAGAGCGTCGTACCCGTGCAAGTCGCTTAGCTGGACTTACAACTATTCCTGCCTTTATTAGGTTAGCCGATGACCAAGGAATGTTGGAGATGGCGCTTATTGAAAATATTCAAAGAGAAGAATTAAATGCAATGGAAATTGCCTTTAGTTATAAGCGTTTGGTGGATGAATGTAGTTTGAACCAAGAACAATTAGGCGAACGGGTTGGAAAAAATCGTTCAACTGTAAATAACTACTTAAGGTTATTAAAGCTTCCAGATAATATTCAGGCCTCTATCAGAGATGGTAAAATAAGCATGGGTCATGCTAGGGCTATTGTTTCTGTTGATAATCCAGATGAACAACAATTTCTTTTTCAGAAAATGGTTGACGAAGGCATGTCTGTTAGGCAAATTGAGAATTTGGTGAGAAGTGCCCACGAAAGAAAAGATTCTGATTTATTAGAAGATGAGAAATCACCGGAGCCCAAGGCAAAAAAAGCTGATTTACCTGCTGCTTTTTTAGAAATACAAAAAACATTGACAAGCAAATTGTCTGTAAAAGTTAAAATTAAAGCAGATGAACGTGGCAGAGGCAATGTGCAAATTCCTTTTAAATCTCAACAGGAACTTAAAAAGATACTCGACTTACTTTGATAGGTAAAAAAATTGTATTCGGGTTATTATTGACCCTAAGCGTATTTCCTAGTTTCGGTCAAGATACAACTTATAAAGCACCACCTGCTGGCGCACCAGTTGACCCTAGAGCTAAGAAGGCTACCCTTTATGGATTGATTCCTGGTGGAGGGCAAGTGTACAATAAAAGTTATTGGAAAGTACCCGTAGTTTATGCGGGATTTGGAGTTTTAGCCTACAGCTTAATGTTTTATAATCGCGAGTATAACTCAGTCAGAGAAGCTTATATTCAAAAGATTAATGGTCAAGTTGTTACCAATCCTGAGTTTTCAAATGTTCCTGAATACATGCTATACAATGTCAGAGAAAGCTACCGCAAATCCAGAGACTTGTCTGCCATTGGAATATTTGGTTGGTATGCCTTAACAATTTTAGACGCCACAGTTGAAGCCCATCTTAAAGAATTTGATGTAGGGGAAAATCTATCATTTAGAATTAAGCCAGCTTACCAAGTGACATCATTTGGTAATAATTTTGGGATTAAATTACAGGCTCGGTTTTAAAAGTTAGTTTGATTTTGGCTTAGCACTTTAATTTTCTTATATTTCCTCAATTAAATTCAAAAAGTAACATAAATGAGAATTGCATTACTAGGTTATGGCAAAATGGGCATGGCAGTTGAAAAAATTGCTATAGCTAAAGGACATGAAATTGTTTATAAGGTCAATTTAGAAAATGCTTACGATTTTATTCCGGTAAGTCTAAAAAAAGTAGATGTAGCAATAGATTTTAGCATGCCTACCGCTGCAGTTGATAATATTTTAAAATGTTTTGAAGCTCAAATTCCAATTATCGTTGGAACTACTGGATGGTATGATCAATTTGAGTTTATTAAGGAGAAATGTGAGTTAGAACAGCAAGCTATGGTGCACAGCACAAATTTTAGCATAGGCGTTAACTTGTTTTATAAAATTAACAGAATCATGGCATCAATGATGCATCATTTTGATTCCTATGATGTTCGAATTGAAGAGATTCACCATACTGCAAAACAAGATCACCCAAGTGGGACTGCTTTAAGTATGGCCCAGCAAATTATGGATGAGTTTAAGGAGAAAGTAAGCATAAAAGACCGCTTGATTTTTGGTAAAGAAAACAATGTTCCAGGTCAAAGTGCTAAACCAAACGAATTACTTATAGAATCTTATAGAGAAGGGGAAGTTACAGGATTACATAAAGTAATATACGAATCTGTGATTGATACCATTGAATTAACCCACGATGCCAAATCAAGGTTTGGATTTGCTAAAGGAGCTGTAATGGCAGCTGAATGGATTCAAGGTAAAAAAGGAATTTATACCATGGATGATATCTTAAACTTAGACGAAATTCTTAAATCCTAACCTTTTAATTAGTTATAGTTCCATTAAAAAATCTCATTTGCCAAGCAAGTTAGATTTTAATTTCTTTGTTATAAGCAACAGTACACATGTCAACAAAAAGCATTTCGGGTCAAACCAACCCTATTAACTTAAAAGAAACTTTCTCATTTTATTATAGAAGTCCAAAATCCTTTTCTAAAAAGCAATGGATTATCATTTCCATTTGGTGTGTACTTAATTTTATAATCGGTGGATTATACTTTAGTGCAGGCGCTAGTATTGGTTTGGCAGCGCTCAATGCATTGTATGGTTGTGCATTGATTTTTTTATACTTTACTAGATTGCTTGCCTTTGCAGTTTCACCTATAATATTTTTGGTTTTGTATGTGTTATATGCTGTAAAACATACCGCAGACCAATTGGTTAAATTTGGTAAATCCAAAGAGAAATTCGACTATCTCGCCTTAGTTATAACGATTGCTTTGGGATTTATTTTGGCTTATAATTTCCCTACTTTCATAAGTTTTGCTATTCTGGTTGTTATTTATTTATTAGGATTTGAAAAACCAGAAAACAAATTAGTTTACGAATGGTCTGATGCTTTATGGTTTGCTACTTTGGCAGCTACAGTAATTAGGTCATACTTTATAGAAGCATATACAATTCCTACCCCTTCCATGGAAAAATCGCTATTGGTGGGCGACTTCTTATTTGTGAGTAAGTATCATTATGGAAATAGGTTGCCTGTTACACCTTTATCTTTTCCATTTGCACACAACATGATGCCGGTTGGAGATTCTATTCCAAGTTATCTTACATGGATGCAAATGCCTTATAAAAGGATGCCAGCTTTGAGTCAAATCAAAAACAACGATGTTGTTGTGTTTAATTTTCCTGCTTTTATCCATCCATTTGAAGAAACTAGGCCATTTGATAAACGCGATAATTACATTAAGCGTTGTGTTGGAATTCCGGGTGATAGTTTAAAGGTGGTAGAAGGAGAATTGTTTGTAAATGGGCAATTGAACTACAAGCCTGAGATGATGCAATACGGTTATTCTATTAAATTTGACCCTGCCTATTTAACTGATAATCGTGGTATGTTGGATCAAACCAAACTGCAAGAAATGTTATATTCCTATGATATTAACATGAATGACATCATAGACCAAGCTCATTCCAATGATTTGATTTTAATTTACCCTACCACCCCTGATAAAATTGCTAAGATTCGCGCTGACAACCGCATTCTTTCGATTGATTCATTTAGATATAGCAAGGAAGGAAGAGACCCTAGAATGTTTCCAATTGCAAATTTACCTCAATTGAATTGGAACGTAGATAATTATGGTAGCATTTATATTCCTAAGGCTGGAGATGTAGTAACTTTAGATAGTTTAAATTATGAGATGTACAATAGGGTAATTACCTTGTACGAAAATCATCCAGATTTTAGACGTGAGAATGGTAAGTTTTACCTTGATGGAAAAGAAATTACAACTTACACATTTACCTATAACTATTATTTTATGATGGGTGATAATCGCCACAATAGCTTAGATAGTCGTTTTTGGGGATTTGTACCAGAAACCAATATTGTTGGAAAAGCACTTTTTGTTTGGATGAGTTGGGATCAATTTGCTCCAAATGTATTAAAGAAAGTTCGTTGGAATAGAATATTCATGGGGATTAAATAATTAACTTATTTTATCTATTTAAAAATTTGAATTGAATTGTAGTTTCTAGTAAAAACTACAATTCAAGTTTTGTAAAACAATAGCTAATAACTTCTTATCGGTTTGAACCAAGCACTGTATTTAAAAGTACGTTTGTTAGCATGTTTTTAGAAGTTATTTATGAATGTAATTGCTGAATCAAATTAGAATAAACCCCATACAGAAGTGTTGTTAACCCGATTGTATTCTTATATTTAGTTTGTATCCAATAGTTGAATTTGAAATAGCTTAATTGTTCTTTACCCAATAATAATAAACAAAAAAAAGCCTGCTTATAAATTGATAAGCAGGCTTTTTAGTTAATCGATTTGAGATTATTCTTTAATCAATTTAAGGATTTGAACTTTCTCATTCGCACTTACTCTCACAAAGTATAAGCCATTGCTTAAATTGTTTGGAAGGGTAACTTTTTGAGCAGTTTCTTTAGAATTAAAATGATTGTAAACCACTTTTCCTTGCGCATCTAAAACCTCGATAGTTTGATTTGGCTCTAGGTTATTGATGGTAAAGCTATTTCTGAATGGATTAGGTGAGGCAATGATAGTTAAAGGCTCTTTTTCTGTTCCAACTTTAACGATATTGCTGTATTCAAAAGTTCCATCTATATCAACCATTTTTAAGCGGTAATAAGCTAAGTTATGATTAGAAAAAACCTCTTTGTCATAGAACGCATAACTCTGAGTAGAGTTACTATTACCAGCTGCTTTTACTGCACCAATGCCCACAAACTTCTCACCTTCTAATTTTCTTTCAACTTCAAAGTGTCTACTATTCTTTTCTGAAACTGTTTTCCAAATAAGTACAGCATCTGTTTCAAGGGCATATCCATTAAAGTCTGATAGCTTGATTGGAAGTGGCGTAAAACCATCGGTTCCTGTAAAATTGCCATAATCAGTGACAAATAAAGCAGTAAGGGTATTGTTAATAGAATCAACAATACTTGCTGTTCCACTAAAACTTACCCAAGGACTTGATGGTGCTCTCCACGCAAGACGTGAATCTGTTTCAGAAGGGTTTGAGCCAATCCATGAATCCTTATATTTCATATCAATGTTGAAATTATAAGTGCCAGATGGAGCAATGATATCTAGGTACATATTAAAGCGAAAATCTGTAGGACTAGAAAATAGTGGATTTGTTCCAGAATATTGTCTAACAACTAAACTTGTTGGAAGGGTCGAAGTAGCATCATGCGAAATTCTACAAACAGTATCTCCAGCAAATAAAAAGCTTTGGGTGGTTCCTGCAATAATTGTAGCTGGAACAGCTGTACACATTGGAGGAACACTTGTTGGAGTTACTTCATAGGCTCCAATGTCAGGAACACCCGTTTGAACTGTGGTTGAACGAGGATTTCCATTATAGTCTGTCGCAATTTCTGGCAATTGAATACCTCTACCATTAATAGACCAAACAGCAGTATCTGCAGGATTTGGAGCAGGATTAGTAGCGGAAACAAAACCAGGTCTGTATTGTATTGAATTACGTTCATAATTGGTTACTGCTGTTTTAAATGCAGCCAAACTAGTGTAGGTATTTGCAGGTAAACCTCTTTGAACAAAATTGGCAGTTCCGTTTGTATGAACTAAGTTGAAATCACTTGTTCCAAAAGTTGGATTATAGTGATATAAACATGCACCTGTGTTTGTATTACTGAATATATTATTTCTAATTCTAGTTGAATTAGAACTAGTAGTATTGTAATAAAAATACCCAGCATAACCAGCTGTGCTAGTAGTATTAATTATGCAAGTATTATTTGCAATTAACATGTTACTTGAGTATTGGTCTCTTAAAGCAAAGTTTGAAGTGGTGCTTCCTGATCCAATTCTTATTACATTGTTAGCTATTGTAGCAGGTTTTGATGAAGTTCCATCGCAATAATAATTTACAATTCCATACCCATTTGCAGTTGTTGAGAATACATTATTGCCAGTTATTTCTAATGCGCTGTCACTGTAATAAGAATAAATACCATAATAACTTGTAAATGTTCCTGTTGTTGTAACAGTATTTTTTCTGATTTTATAGTTGGAAGTGTACCAATTATAAATTCCCATATAATAATGATTTGATATGGTATTACTATCAATAGTATTGTTATCAGAAAGGGCAACGGTTGACGTTCCTCTGAAGTAAATACCATAAGCGCCTCCATTAATAATGTTGTTTACAAAATTAATATTACCAGGAGTATTATCTATACCATAAACAATGGCCATGTTGGTGCTTGTGGTAGTGGTTATAGGTGCATTTAATTTACAATTTCTAACATTAATAAATCCTGCATTTTGGCCAATATCAATTACATACCCAAAAGTGGTGCCTTGAGCAGTCATGGTAAGTTTATCGAAATTTACAAATCGGCAACCATTAAGTTTTACAATAAAATTGGATGCAGCAGTCGAATTATTTTTACTGATAGTAACAGAATCTACATGGTTTGCAAATGAGGTAAATGTAATAATATTAGTTGCTGAAGCTCCAATAATTGCAGGAATACTAAAGTTTTCGTTGTAAGTGCCTGTTTTAATTAACAAATTTACTATACTATCAACGCCTCTAATAGTTAATTCATTAATTGCATCATTGATGGTTAAGAAATTGCTTGGGGCTGGTCCAATAATGTAATTTCCTCTTAAACCTGTTGCAATGATTGCTCTAGCCGTATCATTGGTTGCTACACTATCCAATTGGGCATTTGGACTATCTGTATAAACTTTAAGGTTGTTTAAAATAACAGGAGCAACATTTATTTGCTGCGTTCCAGTAAAATAAACCGAAGTTGTATCACATGTATTTAATGTGCCAGTCCAAAGTTGCGTAACATTTGCACTTGTATTTAATTTATAGCCAACATTTGCACTTGTTAAAGTTGCGCTGCCATAATTAATGATTTTTGCATTTAAATCTTGTAATCCTGATATAGCTGGATTTCTTGGACTAGTAATTTCTAAAACACCTGCATCATTTGCAACCGTTTGAACTTCATATGCTCCTATATCTGGTTTAACATTTCTAGTGAGATTTAAAATATCTGTTGTAACAGTGCTTATAGAATCTCCATCCATGCAACCATTGATACTTTTTAATAGGGTGTCTGATTCAAATTTTGGGTTGATAGTTAAGGCATTAACATTACTTCCTCCTACAGCTATAAAGCTTGTTGCATTGTACCAAGAATTAATATATACATAGTTTCCAGTCTTTTCTAAACGGAAATAATTATTATAATTCAATTGATTATTTGCTGTATAAGAAACCCCAGAAAAATATACTGGACTTCCTAAAGTGCTCGGATTGCTACAAACAAAATGATTGTTTCTAATGCGCATACCTGTTCCTTGTCCAAAATAAAAGGCGCCACTAGAATTTGAGGTTGAAGCTTGGTTATTTAAAACTGAGTTATGGTAGATATCTGTATTGGTTAAATTGTAAAAATAAAGTCCATTACAGTTTTGAAGGTTTATACCAACATTAACACTATTGTTATTGAATTGCCCACGATTATTAGCGTTGGTTAGAATATTATTAAAGTAAACCCCAAAGTAATTTGCATTAATTACTCGGTTTCCATTTACTCTAAATTGTTTATTTGCTGAGGAAGTTGCATCATGGTTTCCGATATATAAACCATAATTGTAAATTATGTTTAATAAGTCAATTCTAAACCTAATCGTGTTATTACTTATATCCAAACTAGAAGTTCCATTAGTGTTGATACCAAAACTATAAACATTGTTTATTGTGTTATTTCTCATTTTAATGGTTTCTGACGGAGCTCCATAAGAATAATAATAATTATAGAAATAAGAATATTGGTAAATACCTGCATAACCATAATTGATGAAATTAGAATCAATTTCTATGCTATCTAGCACAAAGTTATCCGAATAGTACAAGCTATTATTTGACCCAGACATAACAACACCTGCGAAAACGTCTGAAGTTGAAGTCTGTGCATTTGGATGAGTTAATTCTATATTACAATTTTTAACTCTTATATTTCTAGTTAGGTTTTTATTGATATGCACAACCCAACCAAAAGAAGGGCTATTTCCTCTTAGGGTTAAACTATCAATTCTGATATGACTTTGCCCAATTCTTATGGTATGCCTTTGAGAAGCGCTAGTATTATTAGTTTGAATGATACAAGTATTTCTGTTTGTGCCAGCCATAACTACATTGTTTGTGCTGCTTAACCCCAAAATTGGATTGTCAATACTAACTTGATCAATGTAAGTACCTGGTCTAACTTCAAATCTAACTGGTCCAGTCATACCCGCTGATTGCAAAGCATTGAATGCATCACTAGGTTTTGCAAAGTCTGGAGTAGTTCCACCAATATAATATACGCCATTTAATGGAAGGAAGAAAGCCGGATTAATTGTGTCATTTGTTGCATCTGAATCATTTGCAGCATTTGGCAAGCTTGAATAAATTTTAAATTGATTTACCGCACCGAGTGAAGGTTGTTGTGTACCTGTAAATGAAACTGAGATAGTATCACAGGCATTTAAAGTGCCAGTCCACGGATAAACCACAGGTGTTCCATTGTTTAAGGTATAACTCAAGTTAAAGGATGTAACTGAGTTGTTTCCGTTATTTCTAACTAAAACGGTAAGGTCTTGAGCACCCGATGTTATTGGAGCCTTAATGTTTGTTACACTTAAAACAGCCAAATTATTGCCAATGGAAGGTGTTTCAAATGCACCCATTACAGGGTTTGTTGTTGATCTTGTTGTTCCAAAAATATCTGAAGGTACATAGCTTAAAGGCATTCCTTGATGACAAGCATTTCTGTTCAACATGGCAGTGTCATTAGCAAACATTGGGTTGCTATAGATTGAATTGATATTTTGACCTGCAGCGCCTTTAAAACTTCCACTATTTAAGATTGAACCTACATAAATAAGACCACCTGTGGCAGTATCTGGACGATTAAATAGATTGTAATTCATAGTGTCGAATACCGCACTAGAAGAGGCATAAAGCGGCAAGGCGCTTGATGCTACTTTTTCATTACAAATATTGTTAATAAAGGAGTTGCCAGAACCAGAGCTTATAAAAACTGCCCCATTATTATTACTTTGTCCATTTATGTCATGGTTAAAGGTATTGTGAGCTATTCTCCATTGGCTGGTACCTGAAAAATAAATACAATTACTGTATTCATATTTAATGCCACCACCAATCATATTATTTGCAAATAATCCTTTGTTACCGCTTAAATTACTTGAACCAGAAATGTATACGCCATAATACCCAAATCCATTAATTTTATTGTTAGTTATGATATGTCTATTAGGAGTAGTACAGATTGAATTTAATAAATAAACGCCATAGTTATATAAATAGGCTGCTCTTGGGTTAATGTAGTTGTTTTGAAAGGTTACTCCATTTGCAAAAGTTGAATACAATCCAAATAAATATGAATTAATTATTTGAGTATTGGTTACTTTAAATCCAACGTGCAAATTAGCGGAAGCTCCGGCAGAAACAATTCCATAATAGCCATAATTAATTAAACAGCTATCAATTTCAGTTCCATCTATTCTTGTTCCAGTTGTAGCTGAGGTTGCACTGTTATTAATTACCACTCCAATATAAAATGTTGAACCAGAAGTTATACCTGTTCCAGTTATATCAACTGTGCAATTCTTCAATTTGTTATTGTTGGCATTTAAGCCCATGATATGAACCACCCAAGCATAAGTAGTACCAGTACCCCTAATAGTCATGTCCCTAAAAGTAACATTGTTACATAAATTGAATTTTAGTGTGTGTCTATTGTTTGCATCTGCCGTTGCAAAAGTTAGTAAAGTATTGGTTCTTCCATTTCCTTTAAAAACGATTGTATTTGTGGTAGATGAACCAGTAATTGCTGGAATAGTAATCTGTTCGTTAAAAGTGGCTGTGGCAATTTGAAATTCCACTGGCCCACTTACACCAACAGTACCTGAGTTTGCTGGACCTGCATCGGCTCTTACTCCAGTGCTAGTCATATAAGTCACAGCCGACCTAATGTTTTGAAAGTTGGTGGCTGTTGCTGGAAGTGAGGGGTTAATTGTGTAAACCCCACTGAGTTGAACAGCCCTTGTTTCTATTCCAAAAAGCACTAGGAAAAGAATCAAAATTCTAGGTAGTAGTTTTTTCATGTTGTTTTAATTGATTTACTAAAATATGTTTTTTAATTAATATTAATATTATGTAAATATCAAAAATCAAGGTTGCAAGATTTTATCGGTTTCACTTTTCATTGACCTCACTGATAATTGGGCATGCCTTGGGATTTTAATCATTTTAATTTTTCCTGGTTTAATATTTTTTAAGTAAAAATTTAGGTTTGAATTTTCTCCTTCGAAAGAAATTTGGTAGGAATCACTTTCTGTTCCATTGTTACTTAACAGCAAAAACTCCTTTCCTTTTGTAACTTTTCTATCAATCGTAAAATGAAATTGATATAAAGAGGAATATTGTTTTATTCTATAAGAAAACACAGGTCTCCATATTTTTCCATTTTCATGATACCTGTAATTTTGAAAAGTATAGGCTTGCCAAAGTAACTTTTTCTTTTTAGTGTCAATTTCAAAGAAATGCGGTGAACTTCCCATACATACTAAATACTTGTTTTTCCCTGTTTCCTGAACCGAACCCATTTGAACCGCATAGTAATCCTTTGAAAGGTAATCTTTAAAGTAAATGTTTTTTACCACTTCATTGGCGCTATCTAAGTTTTCTCCTACTCTTAGTTCTGTAATTCCTGATCCTGTCTTTTCGTTGCCATTGTTAAAAATTAACAAATTCCCGTTTTTATTAAATGTTGGGGCATGTTGTTGCTCAAAAAGCAATCCTTCTTCTAAAGAATCTTTAAAATTAATTTTCTTTAATCCATATTGATATAAAATTCGATTGGAAGCCATATCAATTTTCATTACAGTGTTAAAGGTCTTGAAGCTGGCATATACTATCTTATTCGTCGTATCTACAACCATTCCATTAAGATGTCCTAGGCGAGTAGGATTAAACATGTTCACATCGGGAGCTATGTCGTATTGTCTTTTTAATTCGGGTAACAAGTTAAACCGCCAAACTTCTGTTCCCTCTTTGTCAAATCCAATAATAGTTTCACAAAGCGTTTCACTAGGCACTTCTTCTAAGCCATAGGTTTCCTCAAAACTACCTACTTTCTTTTTACCTGCCGCCAAATAAAAGTTTTGATTTACCTTTTCAAATTCATGGTGATACTTGTCATCCCTACCTTCTGTGTTTTCATATTTCCCAGCGCCAATCCATACCATTTCACCATTTAATTGCAACTCTTTTATTTCCCCAAATCTATTATCAACCAAGGTTAAGGTGCCTTGTGGTGTTAAATTTATGTCTCTCACAGAATGGTCACTTTTATAATTTAGGTACAAAATTGGTTTTCCTTTTAAATCGGTGATTAATTTTAAACCATCTATGATTAGAATGCCTTCTTTTTTTGATTTGTTTATTTGAGTGTATGTGAGTTTTTGTAAATTAGTATCTAAGAGTTGGTTTGAACCAACGTAGAAAGTAAAATCTTTAGAGAAGGTTAATCTTTTTTTATCTTTAAATGCAGCGTAATTCCATTTATAAGTTTTCCCAAATTCAATTCCCGCTCTTACCATAATTGCATGCGATTTATTAGTAGTTTTAATAATTTCTTTGCATTTCTCTCCTCTTAAATCACATTCACTTATAATAATTTGGTACTTATCTGCTTGGTTATTAAAAGGCATTTCAAACATAATTTGAGTATAGTTTAAGGTTGCCCCATCCATCGGTAAAATATCTTGAGCATTAAGGGTTTGGTTCAAACCGAAACAAAAAATTATTAAGATGTAATGTATTTTTCTTGCCAACATATCTTGTTATTAAAGTAATCAAAGTAACTAAAAAAAATTAAACTTTGATTAGGCATTGGAAGTTTCCTATTTTTGATTTGCATGAAATATTTGATTGTAGCGAGTTTACTCATGATTTTTTATTTTGGTTGTTCAATTGAAAATCAAGACGGAAAAACCTTTTCAGAAAACGCTAATTTTGTTTTTGTTGATAGCACATTGATTACAAATGACGAATTTGGAGAAAGTGTAAAACTAGGTAGAGACTTAATGCTTCATACCTCAGAATTAATAGGCCCTGAGGGAAATATGGGCAAATACCTAGGGAATAAAATGAACTGCAGCAATTGCCATCAAGAGGCTGGCACCAAGCCTTTTGCTTTTAATTTAATGCGTGCACATCAACGGTATCCACAATACAGACCAAGAGAAAACAAAGTTTTGAGCTTAGCGGATAGAATTAATAATTGTATTGAAAGACCCCATTTAGGAAAGCCACTTCCTTATGATAGCAAAGAAATGATCGCATTTTTATCTTATTTCAAATGGATAAATTCTTTTGTTCAAAAATTAGATTCCTTTCCTGGAGAGAAAAATTTAAAACTCGAATTCCCCAAAATGCCTGCAAATTCAAGGATTGGCGCACAGCTTTATTTAAATAAGTGTAGCAGTTGCCATGGCGAAAATGGGGAAGGTGTTATGCATGCCAGCAATAACTTTTATGTATATCCTCCCTTGTGGGGTAAAAATGCCTATCAAGCAGGTTCAAGCATGCATAGGATAACAATAATGGCTTCGTGGTTAAAGGCAAATATGCCACATTTAATTGCTAAACATAATCAACCTGCTTTGACTGATAAAGAAGCTTTAGATATAGCAGCTTTTATTAACAATGATTCCATACACCCAAGAGCAATTCCTTTAAAGGTGGATTACCCAAATATCAAAAACAAGCCATTTGATTATGGCATTGGTCCATTTGCTGACACCTTTTCTTTGTACCAGCATAAGTTTGGTCCGTTTGAACCTATTATTGCTTTCAAGAGAAATCAATCCAATTAAAGAAATTGATGAATAAAAATAGACTTTATCTACTCTTGGTTCAAACCTTAATTTCTTTTGTAGTTTTTGCTCAAGAGCCCTATTTTACGGTGATTGACAAAAGCAAAGGATTACCTTCAAATTCTGTTTATTGCATTACTCAAGATAAAAAGGGATTTATTTGGGTCTCGCATAATGAAGGCATAAGCAGGTTTGATGGTGTTAATTTTAAAACTTACTATTCAGTGCGGCAATCTTCCAAAGCAGGAAGTTATATCAATGAAGATAAATATGAAAGAATTTGGTACAGTAATTTTGATGGGTATATTTTTTATGTTGAGAATGATAGTTTATGGCCACTTAAAATGGATGAACCTTTTGGGTATACAAGGTATGGTATTACAGAAGAATATTTGTATGTGGTGCTTAAGAATGGCATAGATATTTACACCTTGAAGGATTTGAGAAAGGTAAAAACCCTAAAAATTGAATCGAAATACTACAGTGCATGTATAAGTAAAGGGAACAAATTCTATCTACAATCAAAGAAGCTATATGTAATTGAGGGATTAAATTTGGTTGCTGTGCATGAATTGATAAAAAGCAGAACCACCAAACAGGCCTATATACCAATAGCGATTACTAAAACTGGAATTTTATTTGGGGATAGGGCTAATAGCGAAGGCTTGCTTTATGATTGGCAATCTGACGGAAAATTTAACATAAAAAAATTCCCTCAAAAGTACTTCTTTCAAAACTATACTTATGCAGGAAATCATTATTGGGCCTGCACACCTACTGGCGTTTTTGGAATTTCAGAAAGTGGGAAAATTTTAAGTAATTATGGCAAACCGCTATTTGGAAGTTATAATATTTCAAGTGTTTTTGAGGATAGGGAAGGAAATTTATGGTTTACTTCTTTATCAGATGGACTGTTGCTTGTTACAGATTTGAAAACCAATTACCATGAATTGCCCTCAGAAAAACCTATAAAATTAGAAGAGGGTAAGACTGGATTTTTTGTTGGAACTCGAAAAGGAAGTATCTACCATTTTGAAAATAGAGCATTGCCTAAAAGGATTATAAAAGGACGAGATCATGAAATTTTGAACTTAAAATATGATTCAGTTTTACAATACCTTATTTACACAGATTTTGAGTTTATTATAGCCCAAAATAATCTTAAAGTTCTTCATAAACGAACAACCTCTGTGAAGGAAGTTGCGCGCTTAGATCATAAATATTATGCCTATGCTTCCTCTGGTAATATTTGTTTAGTGCGTGTAAATAAAAATGCTGAAAATTCTGTTTGGGATTCTATTTTTTCTGTTTTTCAGGATAAGGAAATTAAAAATGAAGCAAATTTATTGCCATATGCCGTAAGAGGAAAGTCAGTTGCCGCTTTGCCTAATCATTCCAAAGTGTTTTTCGCAACAAATTTAGGCTTATTTGAATTATCTCCTTATGGATTAAATGAAATCAAAGTAAATGGGGAAGACTTTTTTGCAAGCAAAATTATTGGTTACAAAGACAATTTGTATTGTTTAAATGGAAATGGACAATTGTTTGTAATGAATGAGGAAAAGCAGTTCTCGAAAATGCCATTGCCCTTTAACCTTAAAGATATAAAGATAAACTATGATGTGCTTTTTTTGATAGGTGAAAACTACTTGTATTCATTGCCTTTGGGTCAACAAAAATCTAAACCCTTGCAATTAGCCTATCTTTCAAAGGGGCAAGAAATTAATGATATTTTATATAGTAAAAGTGAATTATTAATTGCTGTTAATAATGGTTTAATTATTGTTGAACCCAAATCAAACTTTCAGCTTAAAAAGCGAGCCCCATTTTATATTACAAGCTGGCAATTAGGTGGTGTAGAGCGGCCGCTTCAAAATATTGAAAACGTTTTACCTAAAGATAATAAAGTACTCGTAAATTATGCTTTGTTAAATTTTAATACAGCAAATGACATTGATTTATATTATAAAATAAATGAAGGCGATTGGGTGTTAACTTCTTCTGGCAATAGGAAATTAGAGTTGCCATCATTGTCACCAGGTTCATACGAAATTCAATTTAAACAAGGTGAATTTGAACCTGAAGAACAAAAATTAAAGTTTACCATTAATGCACCTTTTTACAAAAAGTTTTGGTTTTTGTTACTCATTATCTGTTTAATTATATTAGTATTTATTGCCTTTTATCAATTAAGAATCAACCAAATTAGTGAAAGCAATAGGTTGCAAATGGAAAAGGTTGAGTTAGAAAAAAGTTTGGGTCAATCTATGTTAACTGCCATAAAATCTCAAATGAATCCCCACTTCTTTTATAATGCACTTAACACTATTCAATCTTATATACTCACAAATGACAAGCAATTAGCCTCTGCTTATTTGAATAAATTTTCTCGATTAACCAGAATGATTCTCGACATGTCGGGTAAGGAATTTGTAAGCTTAGATGATGAAATAAAAGCCTTACGTTTTTATCTTGAATTAGAAAAAGCACGTTTTCAAACTGGTGACTTTGAATATGAGTTTATAGTTGATGAACAACTAGAAACAGAACTCATTCAGATTCCATCTATGATGATTCAGCCTTATGTGGAGAATGCCATTAAACACGGTCTTTTGCATAAAATTGGTCCCAAAAAAGTAATGATTAACTTTAGTAGAACTGATGATGCCATGTTTGTTATAGTGGATGATAATGGTGTGGGTAGAAGGGAATCTACTAGGATAAATAGTTATAAGGCAGAAAAATGGAATTCTTTCTCTACTTCTGCAAATGAAAAACGTTTGCAAATATTAAATACCCATAGAGAAAACTTAATTGGAATTGAGTTTGTAGATAAAATTGATGAAACTGGAATGGCAATTGGAACTAGGGTTAGAATTAGAATTCCATTTGACAATTAAAAACTTACCATTACAAAAGGTAACTCTTTCCTAATTCTTTCTTTTTCCCTTTCAGTTAAAGGATTTCCTGAAAGCTTTAATACTTTAAGCTTCCTAAGTCTGTACAAATAGGGTGGAAGTGAGCCTAATTGGTTGTTTTCTAAATTTAACTCTTCTAATCTGCTTAATCCAATAATGCTTTTTGGTAAACCCAATAATAGATTGTTTGATAAATCCAAAATTTGAAGCGATTTTAGTTGATTAATTTCAATAGGAATTTCACTAATTTTATTATTTGAAAAGTTAAGAGTTTTTGCATTCTTTAACTGATTAATGCCATTAATATTCCCTAATTGATTTCCTGAAACAAATAGGGTTTTCACATAATACATGGATGGAAAAAACTGGCTTAACTCCTTAATTTTATTATCATTTAAATTTATTGCTTCCAAACCTTTTATACTCAAAATTGACTTCGGAAGTGCTACTAATTGATTGCTAGAAAAATCTATCGACTTCAAGTGTTTGAGTTGTTTTATTTTATTAGGAATAACCGGTATTTCATTGCCGGATAGGTTCAAATCATATACATTCTCTAGTTTAAAAATTGCTTTTGGGAAGCTTTCTAAATTTTGTTGTTTGAGTTCTATTTTCCTTACTACCTTAGGCTCAAGCATAGCACTATCTAAATCGGTGAAGGTTTTGAAAGCTTCTTTGCCAAATTTAATTTCATTAGGTTGGTATGGCGAACAATCCATTAAGCTCAACAAAAATCTTTTGTCATTAAAAACCTTTATTTCTCCTTTTTCGTCAATTTCTGTTTTGATGTTTTCAAAGTCATTTTCTAAGGTATGTAAACTGCCACCAGTTGCTTTGGCTAAATATACCAAATGTGGATTTACACCTAATTCTTTGATATAGCCACAAACCAAAATTTTTACTGGTTTACCAATTTTTGCTACTAATTCAATGTCTCTTATACATGCATAATTATCTGCAATTAGAATTACGTCGGTGGCTTCTGGGTATTCTTTTACGGCTTGAACCAAAGCCTCGACATCATTTTCTGGCCTATCTCCTCCATGACCATTTAGCCTAACCAAATTAAAAAGACTCATTATTTTTGGAAGGTCAGAGGCATCAGAACTGTAAATGCCACCAGTTTCTCCAATTATTTTTTCAAATTGCGATTTCTTATCTCCATCATTAAAAAGCGTAATCCGTTTTACCCCTGATTGTCTAAAATTATTAAGATGCCAATGTACAATCTGTGCGCCATAACCATACATAGAACCTGTCCAATCATTAATTACAATGGCATTTTGCCAATTTGGATGCCGGTTCATTACTTTCCAAACTACTGAATCAGAAAAAGGATTGAATTTTAGAAATTCATTGATTTGTCTTTTATACATTTGAATCTCGGCGGGCGAACGCTGCAGTAGAGAAATCGAATTCTGTTTGTTTACTTCTTGCTCTAAATAATTTTTAATAATCTGTTGCTGCAAGTCAATTGGTTTGCCTGTTAAGGCATTTCTTAATGAATCATTTAATTGAACAGATTCTTTAGCGGTTTCTATGGCAGCTACGTATTCTTTAAATGAACCCTGGGAAGTAGAGTTCTTTTCTGTTTTTGCCTCCGTTATGTTTAAGCTATCCTCATTTGATTTTTGAAATAAGATTTCTTCGGCGGTAGTGCGATACCAAATTACAATTCCATGGAACAAGGTATTCACTTGTTCATCCGATTCGCAATGTGTTTGTAATACCTTATTAAACGCAATTTCTTCTGTATTTAATTCTGGGTCTAACTCAAATAGACGAATTAATCGGTTGCACAATAAGCCATAAAATTCTTTGTAAACACTATCAATTACAGGATACCTGGAATATACAACATCAACTCTGTATGGAAATATGCTATCCTTTTTTCTTAAGTAAACATTTGGGTCAAGAAAGGTAGAACTCCTTAAACCATTAGGCAAAAAAATAGCATGTTTACCTTTGCTTACTCGGTATTCATAGACACGTTTTTCAGATAAGAGGTTGGCAATTGCAACCCCATGTTTTTTGGGAGATTTTAATTTCTCAACATCAAATTTTTGCTGAGCAAAACTTAATACGGGTAAGTATAAAAACAGTGCAACTAAGAGTTTCATTTGAAAATAACTTGTTTGCACTGTTTTTTGTTATCAGAACTAAGGTAAATATACCTTTTTAGTTAGGTTTGAACCGTTTAAGTTGAAATTTAACACATAAATTCCAGCTGGTAATTCTGCAATTTCTTCGCTAATATTATTTTTTCCGGTTTGAACCAAGAAAGATTTACTCCAAGTTTTTTGGCCTTGTAAATTATAAAGGGTAACTTCCATTAAGCCATTATCATTTGAATGGCCATTTAAGTGAATTTGGTTTGAACCAAAAGGCTTATAGGCAATCCAATTAGAAATATTCGTTTGTGTTTCTTTTACTGAAGTAAATCCTTTTCTAAAAACGCGTAGGTTTGTAGTTGTGGTTTTATCTGAGAATTTGTGGCCATCCATATTCGAATTAAAGGCACCATAAAAGGTAACTTCATTCACAGTTTCATCTGGCGCCTTCCAATCAAAGTTCCAACTTTTGCTGTCTTGTCCATCTACTCCAAAAACTGTATAAGTGATGTATTTATTATCACCCACCAATTTGGTTTCTGTTTTATTGGTTACAATAATTTCTCCTAACAATTTTCCATCCTTGGCTTGAGGCGATACTTGAAACCCAAAAATATTGTAGCCAATATTGGTGTTGGTAGCTGTAATAGTATATGTTTTTCCTGGCTCAAATCCAGATTCAGGGATGTTAGAAGAGATCCATCCGGCTTGGAATTCATTTACTCCACCATGACAAACAATACAGGTTTTTAAGCTATCGCCAGGTGAGCCAGTATGGCCAGGATCTGTGCCATCTCTTCGCTTTCCGGCTTCAAACGACTCAAGCGTTATAATTGCGAGTAAAGCTGTAAAAATTAATAATATAGGTTTTTTCATGTGCTGTGTTATTATATTTTACTAAAATAAGAATTTGCTATTAAATGACAAATTTTTATTTTAATGAATCGGCTAGATTAATCTGGTATAATTCCGACCAACAATTTCCTTTTTCTGCCCGACTTACCAATTTTTTAGAAGAATTTGCTAAAAAATCATTCAAAACACTACTAGATTCAATATTGCTAATTATTACAAATTGCGTGTGGTTACTTACTTTAGAATTCACATTGGTAAAGGGCTTTTTATTAGTTAAATAGCCTAAACTAGGATTTTCTAAATTATATTTCATTAAGAAATGTGTGGCAATTTCGCTTTCAATTTTGGTTTCTTTTTCTAAGGTACTGATAATTTTTTGGTGAACTTCAATCATGTCTCGGTATCCGAGTGTATGGTCATTTGGTTCAAACCGAAAAAAACTATGATAACCATTATTGATAATTAACACAAGAACTAATGGTATAAAAATCCAATTTTTAGGAGAGAATGCTGTAACAATTAGAAAACTAAACATCACAATTGTAATGGGTAGTATTGACAATAAATACCTTGGAGAGTAAAAATTGAGTGAAGAAAACGCCAAATAACTAAGCATAAAAAAACTTAAACCTAGTAATTCATTTTGCTTATTTTTAAGTTGTTTATCTTTTTTATAAATCAGTATGAAAAGCCCTGAAATTCCTGCAAATGTTAGTAGGTTTCTTCCTTGGAAAATCAATAAATAACCAATGTAATTATTAGCCTTTTCTAGGCTTTCTGAAAGGTTTATATATCCTAAGTGTTCTGGAAAGAAAACCCAACCCACCCAAAGTTTTTGAAGCACAAAAAAGATAGTGATTAATCCGAATGGAATTAAGAGATAAATGCTCTTAAGCAGTCCTAGCCAAAGCGAAGTCTTTTCTTTGTTTAAATAAACCTGCATCAGCTGCCAAATGATTAAACTTAAACCAAGCACAAGCGCACTTTCTTTGGTATAAAGCGCACATGTTACCCATAACATAACTTGAAATCTCTGGTTTTTTATAAAGGCATTTAAGGCAAGAATAGTAAAAAGGCTTAATAAAATTTCAGGTAAAAGCAAGCTTGACTGTGCTAGAAAAACAGGTTGAATTGCCAATAAAACAATTGAAAGAATGCCAACTTTTTTATTGAATACTTCAGCTGAAAATTTATAGGTACACCCAAGTAAAAGTATACTTATGATTAAAGGAAAAGTTTTAGCCCAATCAATATTATTTGGCAGAAAATTCATCCATGTACTTTGTAGAAAATAGAATAGCAAAGGGTGTCCTCTGTATAGCTGCGGGTCAATTGCATTGGGCAGCACAGATGGCCCTGTTTCCTGCATTGCTTCCAATGCAGGAAAATAAGACCAAGCCTCATCCCAAAAATAGGGAAGAGAAAGGTCTTGAATTTTATACAATCCAAATAAAAGCGCTACCAACCAAGGAATAAAATGTTGCCATTTTTTTAACATACTTTATGTGAATTTTGCTTTTAAAAATATCTTCATAAAGTTAGAAATTTCTTTGGAAACTAACCATAAATTCATTTTTTTAACGTCGGTTTCACTTCGCAATTCTATGGGTTGAATGCTGATTGTTTTTTTCTCTTTTGTGGCCAAAAAAAGGAATTCCAAATCGAATAAATATCTGTTAATTTCTGTGCGCAAGAATAGCGGTTTAATTGAAGCCCGCATTCCTTTTAACCCTCCTTGTGTGTCAGAAGTTGGCAATTGTAAACTGGTTTTAATCATAAACTTAAGACACTTTGAAATTAAGGCACGGTGCTTTGGAATAGCATGGAAATACGAATTGTCTCTAGTGCCTATTGAAATTTCATAGTTTGCTAATGCTTGCGTAATCTTATTAAAGCTTTGACTTGTGTAAGGGAAATCGATATCTGTATAAATAATATACTCGCCTTTTGCAGCATAAACACCACTTCGTATGGCAGCTCCTTTTCCTTGGTTAACCTTATTGTGGATATAAGTGAATTTTGGAATTAACTGTTGTAATATTTCAACGTCCTTAGTTATTTGAGATTTACTTCCATCATTAACTAAGATAATGTCAATCTCAAAGTCGTTTAAATGTTTGAGGACTGCCTCATATTGTTGCAGGAGATTTTGATGCCAATTGGTTTCTGGGTTATAGCAGGGCAGAACGATAGTTAGCGATTTGCGAGGCATACATGCAATTATATGGCAAATTTTTTCATTAACTCGTATGGTCCTGAACAATCACCCATTTTCTTTTTATCTTTTTGAACCAAAGGGTAAAGTAGCCTTGGTAAGTTCCTTTAGCATTTACAACTTTCCAACTTCCTAATACTAGTGCGTTTTTTTTGGACAATAATTCAACTTTAAAAATTTCAAAATTTAAAATACCCATTTCACCTTTATCTGCATAGCTTTTTTGATATCCATCGTAAACAGATTGCCAACCTCTTTTTACGCCATTTTTACTGACAAAGGTTAGTGAATCACTTTTCCAATAATGCTTCATAAAGCCAGCCAAATTGCTTTGATTCCATGAGTTTTGTTGCTCATTTAAAATGCCAACTATTTCCTTTTTAGTATTTGATTGCGCAAAGGATTGAATGATTAAGAAAAGAAAGGCTATTGTGAATGTAAAATATCTCATGATAGGATTATTAATACTACATCATCTTGTTCTATTAAAATCCCTTCATTAAGCAGTATTTCAGATATTTCTCCATCACCAGATGCCACAACAGTATTCTCCATTTTCATGGCCTCTATCGTAAATAGTGGTGTATTCTTACTTACTTTATCTCCTTTTTTAACAAGAACCTTTGATAGTTTTCCTTGTAAAGGTGAGCCAATTTCTCCTTCATTCTTCACCTTTCTGTGACTTGGCTTAATGCTTACAAATCCTTTTTCCTTTATTTCGATGCTTCTTGTTTGTCCGTTAAGCCTAAAGAAAACTGAGCGTTTTCCATCTCCTTCATCAATAACATTTAACAGCCTCACTAAGATATTTTTACCAGGAGCAAGCTCTATAAGTATTTCTTCATTTTGCTTGAGTCCATAGAAAAACGGAGGAGTTGGCAAGTGCCATAAGGAACCATAACTTTCTCTATGCATGGCATAGTCTTCAAAAACCTTCGGATAAAATAGATAAGAAAGTAAATCAGTAAAACTATATTCTGCTCCAAATTTTTCTTGAAACTTTTTCCATTCTAAATCAAAGTCAATAGGGGATAAATGCTCATTTGGCTTGTCTGTAAAGGCTTCTTTATCCTTCAGAATTAATTTCCTTAATTTAGATGGGAAGCCGCCTGGATTTTGACCTAATTCTCCTCTAAATAATTCTATAACGCTGTCTGGAAACGAAATGCTATCACCATTATTCAAAATGTCTTCTGCACTATAACCGTTTGCCGTCATAAATAATGCCATATCTCCAACTACTTTAGAGGATGGTGTTACTTTAACAATATCTCCGAACAATTGGTTGACTACTGTATAGTTTTGTTTGATGGTTTCAAATTTGTCTTCTAACCCCAAACTTCTAGCCTGAGGCTTAAGATTAGAATATTGCCCACCTGGTATTTCATGGTCATAAACCTCTGCTGTACCTGCTTTTAATTCGTGTTCAAATGGATAATAATATTCCCTTACATTTTCCCAATACCCAGAAAGTTGATTGAGCGCAGCAAGATTCATTGGCTGCTCCCTTTCATGCCCTTGCATCATAGCAACAATGGAGTTGAAATTTGGTTGAGAGGTAAGTCCACTCATTGATGCCAAAGCCACATCAATCACAGAAACACCAGCCTCTATGGCCTTAAGGTAGGTAGCTGACTGAATACTGCTAGTGTCATGTGTATGTAAATGGATTGGTAAATCTACTGTCTTCTTCAATTCTTTGATTAACACCTCTGCTTGGAAAGGCTTTAGTAATCCAGCCATGTCTTTTATGGCTAACATATGTGCACCTGCATCTTCTAATTGTCTAGCCAAAGAAAGATAGTATTCAAGATTGAATTTATGATTTCTTTGTGGATCAAGAAAATCTCCAGTATAACAAATACAAGCTTCTGCAATTCCTTCTGTCCTTTGGTTTACTGCTTTTATACTTGTGCGCATGCCTTCGATCCAGTTGAGGGAGTCGAATATCCTAAAAATATCCATTCCTTTGGCCGCACTTTCTTCAATAAACCTCTCTATTAAATTATCTGGGTATGCCTTATAACCTATTGCATTTGCACCTCTAATCAGCATTTGGAATAGTACATTCGGGATGCAATCTCTCAGCATTTGCAAGCGCTGCCAAGGGTTTTCATGAAGAAAGCGTAAGGCTACATCAAAAGTAGCACCTCCCCATAATTCTAAAGAAAACACCTCAGGCGCTAACTTAGCATAGGCTTCAGAGATTTTTAACAAATCTATTGTTCTTACCCTAGTTGCTAATAAACTTTGATGCGCATCTCGCATCGTACAATCTGTATAATGAATTGCTTTTTCGTTTTTTAGCCAAGTTACAAAACCGTCCCTACCAAGTTCTTTTAATTTATCTTTGGTACCAAATGGATAAGCGCCATATTTATCAAATTCAGGGATTACAGCAGGTTTTAGGACTTTATCCTTTTCAACTTTTTTAACATCAGGATTCCCATTGACGGTTATATCAGCTAGGTAGATTAGTGCTTTTGTTCCTCTGTCTAGGCGTTTAGAGTATTTAAATAATTCTGGATGGGCATCTATAAAGTTTACAGTGCAAGCCCCATTTAGGAAGGTAGGATGTTGAAGTACATTTTCAAGAAATGATATATTTGTTTTTACCCCTCTAATTCTGAATTCTTTTAACACCCTTTGCAATCTTTCAGAGGCTTCAAATAGATTTTTGCCGCTTGCAGTAATTTTTACTAAAAGTGAATCAAAAAAAGGGGAAATTTTCACATTAGGATAAGCGCTACCTTCATCAAGTCTAATTCCAGGTCCACCAGCATTTCTATAAGCAATAATTGTCCCATGGTCAGGTTTGAACCCATTTGCTGGATCTTCTGTAGTAATCCTAACTTGAACGGCAAATCCTTCTACCTTAACACTTGTTTGGTTTGCAATTCCAATTTCTGGAGAAGTTAAAGGAAAGCCTTCTGCAATTCTAATTTGGCACTTTACTATATCAATACCAGTTACCTCTTCTGTAACGGTATGCTCAACTTGAATGCGTGGATTTACTTCTATGAAAAAAATTCTTTCTTCTTTGTCAACTAAGAATTCAACAGTTCCTACATTGTTATAACCTACTTCTTTACAAATCTTAATCGCATAAGCATGCAAGGCCTCCCGTGTTTCTTGTTTGATATTGGGAGCTGGAGCCATTTCTACCACCTTTTGAAAGCGTCTTTGAACACTACAATCTCTTTCATGTAAATGTATGAGATTGCCATGGTGGTCACCCATGATTTGCACTTCTATATGTCTAGGTTGATCAATAAATTTTTCAATGAAGATGGTATCGTCGCCAAAAGCAACGCGTGCTTCATTTTTAGCTTCATTAAAATTTTTCTCTAATTCCTCAGCATTTCTTACCACACGCATTCCTCTGCCGCCGCCTCCGGCGGCGGCCTTCAACATCACTGGAAACCCTATGCGGTCTGCTTCCTTTGCAGCAATTTCAAAACTTAATAATTCTTCTTTGCTGTCTGCAATAATTGGAACTTCTGCTTTTATGGCTACTAACTTAGCCAGTACTTTGTCTCCAAGCTGTTTCATTACCTCACTCGAAGGCCCAATGAAAACAATTCCTTCTTCTGCACACCTTCTTGCAAAAACAGAATTCTCACTTAAAAACCCATAGCCAGGGTGGATGGCCGTTACATTATGGCTTTTCGCAACATTTATAATTTCTTCAATATTTAAATAAGGTTTTAAAGGCTCTGTCTCTTTACCAATTTGATAGCTTTCATCAGCCTTATAGCGATGTAAAGAATACCTGTCTTCATAGGTATAAACCGCTACTGTTTTAATATTCAATTCAACTGCTGCTCTAAATACGCGTATCGCAATTTCACCTCGGTTTGCAACCAAGATTTTTTGAATTTTCATAGGTTTAATTTTGATTGAAAGTTATAATTTACAAGTTGAATTACAAACCTAATATGGATGTGTTAATTATTTATTTAATTTTTGCGCTAAGTACTTGGCGGTATGACCCACATTTTGTTTAACCAATTCCTCCGGAGTGCCTTCAAAAACTAAGTTTCCACCAATGTTCCCGGCTTCCGGACCTAAATCTATCAGCCAATCTGCGCATTTAATTACATCCATATTGTGTTCAATAACTAAAATAGTATGTCCTTGATCTAACAAGGCATTTAATGAACCCATGAGTTTTTTAATATCGTTAAAATGAAGCCCTGTGGTTGGTTCGTCAAAAATGAAAAAAACGTGTTCTGTTTGCTTGCCTTTGCCCAAAAACGATGCTAATTTAACCCTTTGTGCTTCTCCACCACTTAAAGTATTAGAACTTTGTCCTAGTTGAATATACCCTAAACCTACTTCTTGAAGGGGCCTAAGCTTTGATGCTATGTTTTTTTCTGAGGCAAAAAATTCTATAGATTCATCAATGCTCATTTTTAATACTTCACTGATGTTTTTTTGATTGAATAATACCTCTCTAATTTCTTCTTTGAATCTGCTACCACCGCAGTCCTCACAAGGTAAATGAACATCTGCCATAAATTGCATTTCTATGGTTATTTCTCCTTCACCTGAGCAGGTTTCGCACCTTCCTCCATCCACATTAAAGCTAAAATGTTGTGGTTTATATCCTCTTGCTTTGGATATAGCTTGCGAAGCATATAATTCTCTTATACTATCATAGGCTTTAATATAGGTAACTGGATTTGATCTAGATGATTTTCCAATTGGATTTTGGTCTACAAACTCAACTTGCTTTATTAATTTTAAATCGCCACCAATGTTGTCAAAAATACCTGTTTTCTCTCCTGTGTAATTGCCCAAATGCTTAAGCAGGGCAGGGTATAAGATGCTTTTTATAAGCGTAGTTTTGCCACTACCACTAACACCCGTTACCACCGTTAAAACATTTAAAGGGAATTTTACATCTATGTTTTTTAAGTTGTTTTGTTTAGCCCCTTTTATAGTTATGGCATTCGACCATTTTCTTCTTCGCTCTGGTAATGGAATACTTTCTTCTCCATTCAGATACTTGGCAGTTAAACTTTTACCTTCTTTGGTTATTTCTTTTAAGGTTCCAGTTGCTACAACTTCTCCGCCATGAATGCCAGCAAACGGTCCCATATCCACTATGTAATCAGCTTGCTCCATAATATCTTGGTCATGTTCAACCACAACAACGGTATTACCAATGTCTCTCAGCGTCTTTAAAACCTCAATCAATTTTTCAGTGTCTTTGCTATGCAATCCAATACTTGGTTCATCTAAAATATATAATGAGCCCACCAAACTAGAACCCAAGGAAGTTGCTAAATTAATTCTTTGTGTTTCTCCGCCACTAAGGGTATTCGACAATCGGTTCAAGGATAAATATCCTAAACCAACTTTTTGCAGAAACGTTAACCTACTTACAATTTCGATTTTAATTCTTTTAGCTATTTCTTCATGATGTTCGCGTTGGGTCAAACCATTAAAATACAATAAACAATCGTCTATGCTTAAAAGCAATAATTGGGTTAACGAAGTGCGTAAATCATTGTCTGTATCATTCCATTCTGGTAAGTAATTAGCGGGCGTTAGTTTTACATAACCTGCATCTTTTCTGAGTCTGGTTCCTCTGCAATCAGGACAAGTTGTTTTACCTCTGTACCTTGCCAACATTACCCTATACTGAATTTTATAGGTTTGTTTTTCTAATTCTTTAAAGAAGCCATCAATGCCTTCCCAACCGCTTCCACCATGCCATAAATAATCTTTGTGTTTTTGAGATAATTCATAATAAGGTTTGTGAATAGGAAAATCATTTTTGCGGCTAAATGCTAAAAATGCTTTCTTCCAATCCTGCATTTTCTCGCCCTTCCAAGCAACTATAGCATCTTCAAATACGCTTAGGCCTTTATCTGGTATCACCAAATCCTCATCAATCCCAATTACACTACCAAATCCTTCGCATGTTTTGCATGCCCCATAAGGATTGTTAAAACTAAAAAAGTTTACAGTGGGTTCCTCAAAACTCATTCCATCTGCTTCAAATTTATTGTTAAAAATAGTTGTGGTTGTTTCGTTTTGAACCAATAACTCAAGTTCTCCGTGGCCTTCAAAGAAAGCGGTTTGAACCGAATCACTGATACGATTTAGAAAATCTTCATCATTTTGCAATACCGCAAAACGATCCACTAAAAGGAACACCTTTTCCTTAATTTTTGACTTTGGTTTAATGTTTCCTAAGAAGTCTTCAATTTCAAGCATTTGTCCTTCAACCCAAACCCTGTTAAATCCATTTTGAAGGTGCAATTCAAGTTCTTTTCTAAGTTCTACACCTTCCTTTTTAAGGCCAACCAATAGGTATAAGCGTGTTTCTTCTGGATAGCTTAATATTTTATTACATACATCATCAATGGTATGCCTGCGCACTTCTTCTCCGCTAATTGGTGAAAAAGTGACCCCAGTTCTGGCAAAAAGCAATTTTAAATAGTCATAAATTTCTGTGCTTGTAGCAACTGTGCTGCGAGGGTTTCGTGTATTCACCTTTTGCTCTATTGCAATAGAAGGTGAAATTCCATGAATATAATCTACATCAGGCTTATTCATTTTTCCTAAAAACTGCCTTGCGTAGGCAGAAAGGCTTTCTACATAGCGGCGCTGACCTTCAGCATAAAGCGTGTCAAATACCAAACTACTTTTACCCGAACCAGAAACACCTGTTACCACTATTAGCTTATTTCGCTCAAATGTTACATCTACATTTTTTAGATTGTGCATTCTAGCGCCTTTTATGAATATTTTATTATCTTGCATTTATATGAATCCTATAAGAATTGTGTTGCAAAATAAACCATCTACATTCAAAAGAAGTTTTTCATTCTTATTATTCCTTATCTTTTTCTTATATTTCAATAGCGTTTATGGCCAAAGCCTTAGTATTTATTCTGGTCCTAGCATTCCATTTGGTTTTTATGGAAGTAATAATATAACCCTCAAAGAATCTGGGTTTGCTAAAACTGGGTATCATGTGGGGTTTATGCTAGAAGACCAAAGGAAGGTAAGAGTATTGAATACTTTTTTTCAGTTCTCTTATAATCAAAATGGGGTTGAAGGGGAAGTGATAAAAAGTTTCCTACTAATAAATGACCCTCGCATTAAAGATGCTTTTATCACTTCACCTTGGAGTCAATTTGTCTTTTTACCAGGATTAAAGGCCAATTGGTTCAAAAATGGTTACGACTTATATGCCAAGGCTGGCGTGGGATTCGGGCTTTTTAGGTCGTTCTCCCAAATGTGGTATTTAGATTCAGCCTTATTTGTTTTAACAGAGAAGGCAACTAGCAGTGGACTCTTATTTAATGCTGGATTAGGAATAAACATTTCTTTAACTAATCATATAGCAGTTTGCGCAGGGATGGAAATGCTTTATGCTAATCCTAATTATGGAAGAATAGTTTTTACAGATGGAAATGGAAATAGAATAGATTTATCAGAAAATGATGAAGTCACTCCTTTTCAAACAATACAATGGCATTTAGGGCTTCGGTTCAACCTTGGAAAAAAATAAATTTTGACTAACGCTTGTTTTATTCAAATACTTTTCTAAATTCGTTTTCAGATAACAAAAACAAAATTCACCAACTAATAATTTTCGCTTATAGCATAACAACTCTACACTAGTTTTTCTCTTGGTTTAACCTTTAATATTTAAAGCCATGTCTATTCAGAAAATTAGTGACCATGAGTTGGTGAAATTATACCAATCAGGCACTCAAGCAGCTCTCGAAGAATTAATTCGCCGCCACAAGCGTTCAATTTTTTCTGCCATCAATTTAATTGTGCGTAATCGCCCTTTGGCGGAAGACATTTTTCAGGAAGCCTTTATTAAGATTATTCATACCCTTCGATCTGGTAATTATAATGAAGAAGGGAAATTCAGCGGTTGGGCCGTTAGGGTAGCCAGAAACCTGACCATCGATTATGTGCGCAAGATGAAGCGCGATGTAACCATTACCGATAGTGAAGGCAACGATATCTTTAGTTACCTTGTAATTGCTGAAGAAAGCAAGGAAGACAAAATCATGCAACTCCAAACCGAAAGGCAAATAAAAGACTTAATTCACCTTTTGCCTGAAGAACAGCGTGAAGTATTAATCTTACGTCACTGGGGTGATTTAAGCTTCAAAGAAATTGCCGAC
Source organism: Bacteroidota bacterium (assembly GCA_027488905.1). Classification (GTDB taxonomy): domain Bacteria; phylum Bacteroidota; class Bacteroidia; order UKL13-3; family UKL13-3; genus B1. The sequence goes on along the minus strand of JAIYAT010000035.1, from coordinate 494,096 downwards.
AAAACAGGTGTAAGCATCAACACAGCACTAGGGCGAATGCGCTATGCCCTCAACAATTTGAGAAAATTAATGGTGGCCAAAGGGGTTCAACTGTAATGGTTTGAACCAAAATAGCTACCTATTTTTTAACCCTTAATCTATATAATTTATGAAATCACATGCAGTAAAAGCATTGCTATTGGTGGTTCTGGTAGCAATGTACGCCTTCGATGTACCTAAAGGTTGGTATAAAGCAGGCAGCAATCCTGATCGTTATGAAATTGGGATTGACAAAGGAGCAGGAATTGAAGGCAGCAACGCCGCAACCATTCGCTCAGAATCTGGTAAAGTGAAGGGGTTTGGAACATTAGTTCAAAACCTAAAGCCAGGGAATTTTGCAGGTAAAAGATTGAAAATGTCTGGCTTCATAAAAACTTCTGAGGTAAATGGTTGGGGTGGATTTTGGCTAAGAATTGATAGTGAAGTACCAGGTGCTCCTTATGTTTTTGATAATATGGCAAATAGAAAAATTAAAGGAAACACTGATTGGGTAAAATGCGAAATTATTGTGGATGTGCCTAAACAGGCCTCCAATATTGCCTACGGCGCTTTGCTAAGCGGAGGTGGTCAGCTTTGGTTTGATGAACTTACTTTTGAGGTAGTAGGGAAAGATGTTAAACCAACTATTCCTTACGCAAAAGAAAATGCCCCTAAGGATCAGCCAACTAACTTGTCTTTTGAAGAATAAAGTCTTGGGTTTTGCTTTCGTATAAAATATTTGAGGCTAAGCATGCGTTTTTTAGTTGTTCATTAAACACATGCTTATGCTTCAAATTTACACAGAAAACGAATTGCTATTGTATTTTTATGGTGAATTATCTCAAGAAGATTCACAGGCCATTGAAAGGGAATTAGCAGTAAACAAAGACTTGCAAACTAAACTCAATAACCTTAAATCTGCTATTGGTTTAATTGCACAATTAGAAGAGGAACCTTCCAAAACCAGTATAGATTTGGTGATGGAATATTCCAAAACTGTATCGGAAACGTCAACTGAAAAGGTTTAGATAAAAGAGGCCGGCATCATTAAGTGTCGGCCTCTTTTATTTTCTTTGGTTATATTCGCAGTTCTTTTTTGCAACAATGGTACAAGATTTAATCAAAGAACAACTTTCCTTATCCTTACAAAAGTTATATGGCGCAACTCTAAGTGCCGAGGATATTTCTATAGAACAAACTTCTGATGACTTTGAAGGAGACTTTACCTTTGTGGTGTTTCCATTCCTCAAGATTTCTAGAAAAAATCCAGAACAAACAGCTAATGATATTGGGAGTGAACTCTTGGTTCAAACCGAATTATTTGCATCCTTTAATGTGATAAAAGGATTCTTGAACCTAATTGTTAAAGAACAAATTTGGTTAGATTTCATATCGAAAGAAGTTCATAATTCAAGTTTTGGTTTTATTGAACCAAATATTAATGAAGCTGTTTTGGTTGAATATTCTTCGCCAAACACCAATAAACCTTTACATTTAGGACATATTAGAAACAACCTTTTGGGGTTTTCTGTAGCCCAAATACTAAAAGCAAATGGTCATAAAGTGTTTACCTGTAATTTGGTAAATGATAGAGGGATACATATTTGCAAAAGCATGCTTGCTTGGATGCGTTTTGGAAATGGTGAAACACCTGATTCTGCGCAACTAAAAGGCGATCATTTGGTTGGGAAATACTATGTAATCTTTGATAAACATTATAAAAAAGAAATCGAAGATTTAATTGCTTCTGGACATACCGAAGAGGAGGCCAAGAAAAATGCGCCTATCATTTTGGCCGCGCAAGAATTGTTACTTAAATGGGAACAAAACGACCCGGAAACCATTGCGGTTTGGGAAATGATGAACAATTGGGTTTACGCCGGTTTTGAAAAAACCTATCAAAAACTTGGGGTTCAATTTGATAAATATTATTATGAGTCAAATACTTATTTGTTAGGCAAGGAAATTGTTCAGGAAGGATTAGAAACAAATGTTTTTTATAAGAAAGAAAATCAGTCGGTTTGGATTGATTTGAGTGAAGATGGATTAGACCAAAAGTTAGTCTTACGCGGCGATGGCACCTCTGTTTATATTACCCAAGATTTAGGTACTGCCGAATTAAAGTATAATGATTTCAATTGTAATCGTTCAATTTATGTGGTAGGTAACGAGCAAGATTATCATTTTAAAGTGTTACAGAAAATTGCACAAAAACTTGATAAGCCATATGCCGATGGAATTTTTCATTTAAGCTATGGAATGGTTGAATTGCCCGAAGGCAAAATGAAAAGCAGGGAAGGTACAGTGGTAGATGCAGATGACCTAATTGCAACCATGGAGGAAACTGCAGCAGAAACTACCAAAGCCTTAGGTAAAATGGAAGGTGAATCAGATTCAGAATTGCAGAACCTTTATCATACTATTGGCATGGGAGCTTTAAAATATTTTCTGTTAAAGGTTGATCCAAAGAAAAAAATGATGTTTAACCCTGCCGAGTCTATAGATTTTCAAGGAAATACTGGGCCTTTTATTCAATATACTCATGCCCGAATTAAATCTATCCTAAGAAATGCTGGTGAGATTAATGCTTTGTCTTTTGATAGTTCTAAGGTTCAATTGAGTAAAATTGAAAAAAACTTGCTTGTTAAATTGTATCAATATCCATTGGTAATTAAAGAAGCTGGAAAGGATTTAAGTCCTGGAATAATTTGCAATTATGTTTTTGACCTAGCCAAAGCATATAGTAGTTTTTATCACGACCATCAAGTGCTCAACGAAAGTAACTTAGACCAACGTGCCTTAAGAATTTTAACTTGCAAACTTACGGCTCAAGTAATACAATCTGGATTTGGCTTATTAGGAATTTCGGTTCCAGAAAAAATGTAACATGAAGAGAAGTATTTTAATAATTGGTTTAGCTTGTGTATTCATAATTATTGCTTCCTGCAACCCTTCCAAAAAATTTATTAAGGATGCAAACACTGCTGCTTTATCGGGAGACCACGATGCTGCTGCAAATTTATACTATAATGCTTTATTAGTGAAGCCTTCAGATCCAATCGCCTTGAAAGGTTTAAAAGAACATGGCGATGTTGTTTTGCAACGTAAGTTTGGTGAATTTGGAAAATACGTTGTTGCCAATGCTGAGGAAGAATCTGTTAACCAATATTTAGCTTGTAAGAAGTACTTTAATCGATGTCAAAAAGTTGGTGTAACACTTGAGTGGACTAATTTATACGATGATGTCTATGAAGAAATTAAAAATGCATACATCACTAAAAAATATGAAGAAGGCCTTCTCTTAATGAAGGAAAACAAATACGAAAAGGCAGAACTAATTTTTAATAAAATAGCAAATGTAGATTCAACTTATAAGGACGTAACTGTATTGCGTATAAAAAGCATTGCAGAGCCTTTATACCAAAGAGGAGCTAAGTATTTGACCGCCGAAAATTATAAAGAAGCTTTAGGTGATTTTGACAAAGTTTTAGCGGTAGATATAAACTATAAGAATACAAAATTTTTAAAGGAAGAAACCTTGCGCAAGGGCGCTGTTGGCTTGGGCGTTTTGCCAGTTCAAAATCAAACGCAAAGTATTGGGTTCGACCAAAAACTTTATCAGCAGTTGATTGCAACCTTAGTTAAAAATAAGAATCCATTTTTAAAGGTTATTGACCGCAGTGCATTAGAGGCTATGTTGCGCGAACAACAATTAGGTATGAGCGGCTTAGTTGACCCAGAAAGTGCTGCAAAGGCTGGGCAATTGATTGGTTTAAAGTATGTTCTTATGACAGCCATTTCAGATTTGGTTTATGAAGATATAGGTCCTATCACAGATTCAATTGTGGCATTTGAAGCCTTTACCGAAACGATAACTTTGCCAACGTCAAGTTTTCCGCAGTCTGTTACTAGGTTCAAAAAGGTAAAATATGCCGATACTTTCCAGAAACGAAAATTATACTACAGGGTCTTTTATCAATTGGTTTCTACACAAACAGGCCAAGTGGTAGCAAGTGAAGTTATTAGTGAGGAAAGAATTGATGAATTTCATAATTCAAAGTACAATGGCAATGTAAATGCACTTTATCCTGAGCTTCCTAGGAACAACCAATTGCCTCCAAAACCAACCGAGTTTAGAGAGCAGTTTAATCAGGTTAAGCGATTTATCACAAGCAAAGAAGAAATGACTCATGAGATTTGTCGGTCCATTGCAGAAAAGCTTAATGCAGATATCATCTTATATATAGACAAATAATCAGTAGTTTAAAGACAAAATGTCTTTTATTTGTTCGGTTTGAACCTATATTTAGCTATTTTTAAGCCATATTGTCTTTTTTCTTCTAGTGGTACAAGCATTGTTCGAAAGAGAGAAATCAAATTTAAAACAATGACACTCGTAAAATTTAACCCGGCCCGCGAATTCTTCAAGGAAGGATTTTGGCCAAAAGAAGCAAACTCAATTTTTGATTCTTTATTCAATGAAAATTTAGGAAAGTTTGAACGCAATGTATTTTTTACACCAAGAACGGATGTAAAAGAAACCGAAAAATCATTTGAGGTTTACCTTGCCTTGCCAGGAATTAAGAAAGAAGAAATTGCAATTGAGATTGAAAAGTCTGTGCTTTCTATAAGTGGTGAGCGCAAAATGAAAAATGAAAACAAGGAAGACAAATTTCATATGGTTGAAAATTTTTATGGTAAATTTTCTAGGAGTTTTACTTTACCAGAAAATGTAGATGCCTCTAAGATAGCTGCTTCTTATGCAGATGGCATATTGTTGGTAGAAATTCCTAAGGCGGAAGTAAAACAAAACAAAACCAATGTCGTTATTAATTAAACAAGCAGGGTAGCTTGAGTTTTCATAGGTTAAAAGGGTCTTCTTGGGAAACCAGAAGGCCCTTTTTTTATCCCTTATTTTTTTAGGTTCAAGCTTTTGTTAATTTCGAACCATAGATGAAGGTTTACCGTAGCTTAGCTGATTTTAAAAAACTATCCTGTGCGATTGTAACGCAGGGCACTTTTGATGGAGTGCATATTGCTCATCAAGTAATATTAAATTATCTAAAGAATCTTGCCAAAGAAAAGCAAGGTGAAACTGTTGTGATAACTTATGAGCCGCATCCTCGAATGGTTTTATTTCCAGAGGATCATGGTTTACAATTACTTTCAACTTTAGATGAAAAAATAGAACTACTTAAAGACCAAGGAATCGATCATTTGTTGATTTTGCCATTTACAAAAGACTTTTCTAGGTTAAGCTCTTTAGAATTTATCAGAGATATCATCGTTGATAAAATTGGAACCAAATGCCTAGTGATTGGTTATAATCATAGATTTGGAAAGAATCGAGAAGGTAGTTTTGAACACTTAAAGCTATACGGTCCTGCTTATGGTTTTGAGGTATTCGAAATTCCAGAACAGGATGTTGATCATGTAGCAGTGAGTTCTACAAAAATAAGAGAGGCAATTAAAATTGGAGATGTTCAATTGGCATCGCGTTATTTAAGTAAGACATACAGTTTCGAAGGCAGGGTTGTTGATGGCAGAAAGTTGGGTAGAACAATAGGATATCCTACTGCTAATCTCGAACCCGTAAATTCTTTAAAGTTATTACCAGCAGATGGAGTATATGCTGCAAAAGCAGAAGTTGATGGTAAAATCTACGGCGGAATGTTAAATATTGGACTTAATCCAACCATCCCAGGAAAAGGAAGAAGTATAGAAATCAACATGTTTGATTTCAATGAAGACATTTACTATCAAAACATACGGGTGGCATTTGTGGAAAAGCTAAGGGAAGAACAGAACTTTTCTAGCATAGAGGAACTAAAAACTCAATTACATTGTGATAAATTGCAAGCACTAAGTGCACTTTCAAAAAGCACTTAAACAAACGAAAAAGTATTTTGAAGAAATTAATTATAGGTTTTTTTTTATGGGTAGGTTTTCATCAGGCAAATGGGCAAGTAATAATTGGTCCAGATTCAACTGAATTTTTTGAAGATGGCGTTGAAGAAGAGGAAGGAGAAGAAGAGTCTAACGAGTATGACAGCATTGTTTATTCTGAAAACGACCATTATTGGGATTTTATAAGGCCTCGAAACTTTAGGTTTGACACCACGTATGCCCCTGCCAGAGGTTTTTATTTGGGTTGGGATACCATTACTATAAACCCTTATAAGGTTGATTTAAAAACTATGGAAGACACTATTAACTTAGTGCTTTCTGGTTATGAAGATTGCTCTTTCCATCCACCCGCAATTGGTGATGTAACTTCTAATTTTGGTTTTAGGCGCTGGGGTAGGAGGCAAAAATTTCATTTTGGTACCGACATTCGTATGGAGGTTGGCGACCCTGTGTATGCAGCTTTTGAAGGAGTGGTGCGCATAGCCAAGCGCAGCGCAGATTATGGCTATGTGGTGCTCATTAGGCATAACAATGGGTTAGAAACTTTATATGCGCATTTTTCTCAATTGCTATGTTATCCTGGTCAGCCTGTTAAGGGAGGAAACATCATTGGTTTAGCAGGTTCTACAGGCAGGTCAACTGGCCCACACTTACATTTTGAAGTTAGGTTTCAAGGCGAAAAAATAGACCCAGCTACCATCATTCATTTTCCAAGCGGCTCTCTTTTAGCAGATACTTTTCAGGTAGATAAAGGATGTTTTAAACATTTATACGAAGTACAATCAGCTAAGCTAAAGGCGCAAAAGGCTAAGAAAGTTCCTAAGTATGTTAAGGCTAGAAAAGGCGATACCATCGTTAAAATAGCCAAACGCTATGGCCTTAGTGCAAAAAAGTTGAGTAAGCTCAATGGCATAAAAACCACAACTAAGTTAAAAACAGGTAGAAATATTCGAACTCGGTAACGGAATTCCTTTTGCGTAGAACTCTGTTACCGAGTATGATTATTTTAAAGTTCAGTGTATTTTTTATAATTATCTAAGATCGATTGCCAGCCACCTTGTTGCATTTCCAAGGGGTTTTCATTTTCTGCATCAAATGTTACAATAACTTTTGTAGAAGCTTCATTTGGTTCAAACCAAACCTTTACTTTTCTTTCATCTTCAAGCACATAACATAAGTAGTTTTCTATTTCAACTGCTTCATAAATTCCTTCAAAGTCAAAACCAAAGCTACCATCTTTGGCTTCCATTCTGGCTTTGTATTTGCCTCCCACATGTAAATCATTTTCTGCACTAGGGCAACACCAGGATTCATCGGCAAAATTCCAATGAATAATGTGTTTGGGTAGGGTGTAACATTCCCAAGCTTTGGCAATGGGTGCATTAATCATAGCTTCAATGTTGAGTTTTGTAAATTCTTTCATCTTTTGTATTTTTTTATTTTAAGGTTTGATCCAACCAGTCGAAGAATACCCTTTGCCACAATATGCTATTTTGTGGTTTAACCACCCAATGGTTTTCGTCTGGGAAATATAAAAACCTGCTTTTTACTCCTTTTACTTGTGCAGCTGTAAATGCTTCCATGCCTTGGTTTAGTGGCACTCTGTAGTCTTTCTCATTATGAATAACTAAAATAGGGGTATCCCAATTTTTAACAAATTTATGGGGTGAGGCATCAAAGTTATTTGGACTACTTTTTTGATCCCAATACGGACCTTTGTTATCGCTGTTGGCAAAAAACATTTCTTCTGTTGTGCCATACCAACTTTCCATATTAAACATGCCACAATGAGCAATAAACGATTTAAAACGCTTGTTATGGTTACCTGCAAGCCAGTAAACACTGTACCCGCCAAAACTTGCACCCACAGCAGCCAATTTATTCTTATCTACGTAGGCCTCTTTAGAAACATCATCTATTGCACTCAAATAATCTTTCATACATTGGCCGCCATAATCGCCTTGAATGGCATCGTTCCATTCAGAGCCAAAGCCTGGCAAGCCTCGTCTGTTAGGTGCTACCACTATATAACCTTGTGCTGCCATTAATTGAAAATTCCACCTGTAAGAGAAAAACTGACTCACCGCGCTTTGCGGTCCACCTTGGCAATACAATAGGGTAGGGTACTTTTTTGTTGCATCAAAGTTTGGCGGATAAATAACCCAAACTAACATGTCTTTGTTGTCGGTGGTTTTAACCATGCGTTTTTCAACCTTACCCATTTGAGTTTGGGCTAGCAGGTCTTTGTTGGCAAAGCTAAACTGGGAAGCTGCTTCATGTTTGTTTGGTTCAAACATAAATAACTCTGTAGGCATGTTGATGCTCATTTTTGCTGCCAATATCATGGGCTTTTTGTTATGCATAAAGTAGCAAAAGCTTCCATAATCGTGGTTACCACTGCTTAAAATTACTACTTGGCTCATGCTTCTGAGCAATGGGTTGTATAAGCACACTTGTTTGGTTCCAGCAATGATGGCTGTAAAAACTAACTTTTGATTATCTGCCCAGGCAAAATGCTCCAAGCTAAAGTCGAAGTTATGGGTTAATTTTTGAATGCCTTTGTTTGCTTTTAGGTCATGCATTACCAAGGTATTTCTATCGCTTTCATAACCTGGTGTAGGCATGCTTAACCAAGCTATTTTACTGCCATCAGGCGAAAACTGCGGACTCTTATCATAGCCTTTATTGGCTTCAGAAATATTTTGGGTTGAACCAAGGTTTAAGTTATACAGGTAAATGTCTGTATTGGTAGAAAGGGCATCTTCAGTGCCATTTAGTTTTTTGCAGTCGTAGGCCAACAAATTCCCATTTGGACTCCAATTATAGGCATCATCATCGCCATGTGGTGGCACTGGGCAATCAAATCTTTCGCCTTGCATGATGTCTTTAGGAATGCCAACTAATTCACCATTTTTATAGTCACTAATAAATAGATGCGAATAAGCATAATCATGCCAAGCATCCCAATGGCGGTAATAAAGTTCGTTTATGATTCTTCCATTGCATTTATCGAGGTCGGGGTAAATTTCTTTCACGTTAAGGTCGAGTTTAACATCTGCCACATACGCCACATGCGTCATCGTAGGCGAATATTTGTAGCCATTGATGCCGCCTTTTACCTTGCTCACTTGGGTTTTGCTTTGGCCGTCTAAGTTCATTTCAAAGAGCTGCACTTCACCCTCTACCACGCTGAGGTAACTAATCTTTTTACCATCCGGCGTAAAACGTGCCGAGAAGGCATTTTGAGTTTGCTCTGTTAAAGCTTTTGCATCGCCTCCAGCTATAGATTTGCTGTAGATAATGTTAGTTCCTTTATTGGCTTTAACATCATAGGTTTTAACGCCGTAAATGGCCAGTTTACCATCAGGTGAAACGCAAGGCTCACTTACGCGGCTAAACTTCCAGAGGGTTTCTATACTAAGGCTTTGTTGAGCCATAAGCAGATGCGGCACTAAAGCCATAAGGAGTAATATTTTTTTCATGCATTAAATTATTTCAGTAGTATGTTTATCAAAGTCTTTTACGAATAGTTTTTTTCCTTTGGGAATGATTTCAAAGCCTTCAATTTCGAGGAGTTCTTTTTGTTTTTCTAAGCCTCCAGGAAATTTATCATTGAGTTCCCCTTTTTCTTTTGTAACGCGCCACCAAGGGGTATTGTCTGCAATCCCTTGAGATTTATTTTCTTCGGCAGCTTGGGCAGCAATATTAGAGAAGATACCTGTTGTCATGGGGCAGGCAATGCTGCATCCATTTGTTTTTGCTAGGTATTTTCTTAGGTAATTTTTAGAAACCACAAAGCCATTCGGAACTAATTGCATTGCCTCATACACCATCATAGGAGAAGGAATAATCATTGAGCCTCCGCCCCAAACCTCTGGTGCATCCTCTATTTTGGGCAAGCCATTATTTGTTTGAAGTTTTTGGGTCCAAGTTTTTTTAGCCATAAGGCAAACATTGAAAAAATAGTTGATAAAAGGAAATGGAGGGGAAAAATAAGTAATAGGGAGGCATTCTAGCGATTACCTTAACATGATATTAAAACTGAAATGCTAATTGAAAAAAAAATTTTGTTATTAGTTACACATAACACATTATATCCGAAAATAAAGTGATGCTTGGCAAACCTATCCTTAAAGGTACAAGAATAAAAATAGAATTAGTTTAAAAGAAACTTTATAAAATTTGCTAGCATTACTCAAATTGTTAGCATGTATCCAAAAATTAATGAAGTACAAATTAGTTTTATTTAGAATATGCCTCTCTGGGTTTTGAGGATTTCGGAATTATTCAATTGGCTCAAAATATTGAAAATCACAACATTTTAATTGAAGATAAGGATTTTGGTATGTGGGTTTTTGCTCATTATATAAAAAATGTAAATGTGGTATTTATGAGGAATCATTTGTTATTCGCTAACATAAAATAAACCAATAAGCCATATTTTACCTGTTTCCGGTTTTTATTAGCTTACACGATTTGCTGCCGAAGGTTGATGAAACAATTACATGGTAAACTCCTGGTTTCTGCGCTGACATATCTATTTCAAATGTTGAACCTAATGACTTACCATCAAGATTAAAAATCAACTGTCCAAGGTTGTTAAAAATTTCAATTGTCAAAAAATCATTTGTCTTAATTAGACTACTGCAATTGATAGTAAAAGCATTTTCAAAAGGGTTTGGCGAAATTTTCAGGATATCGTAGTTTCCAATAAGTCTGTCAGATAATCCTGTTAGGCTGTATAAATAAGGTGCAGATGTGTCAGACAAACAGCCATTTATGTCAGTGTAACGAACCTTGTAGGCTCCACTTGTAAGTGGAACAAAGTAGGGAAGGTTGCCTGAGGGAAGGAGGGTATCATTTCTCATCCACTCATTACCACTATTCATCGACGAAAATAATGTATCATTTTGCTTGTATATAAAGGCAGTCGCTGGTTGAGGATAGCTTATGACATCTAGGCTATTCGACCTGTTTGAGCAAGTATTAGTATCTGTAACGATTACATAGTGTCTGCTTGTGTTTTTAACTGTGAGGCTATTATTGTTATGAACAAGCATTGTATCATTTCTAAACCATAGGTAAGTATTGCTGTTTATCTTATTGAAAGAAATTATACAGCTATCATTGTAACAAAATTGAAGTGGCCTTATGTTTTGAATTAAAACTTGAGGAAGTGGATTAAATTGAATTGTTTTTTGTACAGGTATTGAATTGCAATTATCTTGGTCACTCACACTTACAGAATAAATACCGTCTTGCTTTATTAATAATATAGAATCTTTCGCGCTAGGTAGTATTATTCCATTTATTTTCCACTTAAAGATAGGAAACGATGCGTTGGTTCCCGCTACCAAATATAGACTGTCACCAATACACAATTTTGAATTGGTGATATTGTTTAGGTTTATGGTAGGCAATGCATTTTCTATTATAAGGGTATCAGCCGATAATGACTTGCAACCTTTAATGTTGGTTATAACTAAGGAATATCTGCCTCCCTGCTTTGCATTATAGTTGGGTGAAGATTCAGGCAAAATATCTTGGTTGCGCTTCCATTGATACGAAATAATTGTATCTGTAGAAAACGTGTTGATTTTAACACTATCACCTGAGCAAAATCGGTTCTGACCATTTAAAAGAAGTGACACTTGCGGAGCTGCAAAGATGTTAACTAGTGTATCGTTACTTTTATGAATACATGAAAACGTATCTAATAATTGTAAGCCATACAAACCTGCATGTTTTACGACTAATAAAATAGAGGTGTCGTTTGGAAGTGGGTTATTGTTTTTTAACCACTGGAAACTTTTATATGCATTGTTTGCGGCGACAAATGTACTGATACTATCGCCATTACATAAGTTCGGAGATTTATTCAATTGCAATACCATATTTCTGTTATTTACAAAAGTTATCATGGTATCGTTAATGAAGTTCGAACAACCACTTGAATCAATAACTTTTAAACGGTATGCACCAGGCGTTTTTATTGTTATACTGTGATTTGAGTCGTTAAGGAGGGGTATGGAATTTCTATACCAAATATACTTTGAATATCCATCCTTTGCGTTTAAAGTTAAACTATCATAATAACAGACATTTTTTAGGCTCTTATTTGAAGTAAGATTTACAACAGGAGGGTTCATTACTACTAGTGTTATGTCTTGAGAATATTCGGAACAATTATTATAATTCGTTGCTTTTAAACCATATGTACCTGGTGTTTTTATTGTTAAAATTTTTGAAGTGTCATTAAGCAAGGTATTGTTTTTGAGCCATTGGTATTTTAGTCCACTGTGACCATTCGAATCGGCTAGCAGTATTGAACTATCACCCTGACATATCTTTGAGGACCCAGTGAGGTTTAACTTTACGCTGAATTCGTTCGCATTAATAATCAATGTATTTGAACCCCAAGAACATTGATTAGAATCAATGATAACAGCTTTATATAACCCACTAGATTTAACCTTTAGAACGGCTAATGTGTCAGATGCTATTGGAAAATTATTTTTATACCATTGAGTCTTAATTAGGCTATGGGTGGTGTTAACAGTGATTTGGGTACTGTCACCTTTGCAAAAGATTGCCGATCGGCTCAATGAAACTCCACTTAAAGTACTATTTAAAATATTAAGCATAGTATCATTTGAAATTCTTTGGCAGCCTGATGATGTATTTAAAATAGCTTGATATTTTCCTGACCTACTAAAATAAGCAGATGCAGACGTATTTGAAGTTATCAAGGTATCATTTCTATACCAATTATAAATACCAGAAATCTTATTGGTTAAATCAAACTGCGTGCTATCGTATCCACAAATTTTAAATCCTTTGCTACTAGTAATTACCGGTTTGTTAAAGCTTCCACAGATGGTTATTGTGAAGTCGGAATTTACAGATGTATCTGTAACGTTTGTTGTAACTACTCTAAAACGGTAAATTCCAGATGGGGTACTTCCTGGAATTATAATGCCAATAGTGTCTTGCGCTGCTGTAGTTGTTTTTTGTCCAAGATTATTATTAAGCAATATTTTTCCTGAAGAATCTAGTAATTGTACCCTTGAAACATTTCCACTGTTAAACGTGCGGTCAAAGGTATTATAAGATAATTTCAAACTATCACCAGGATTGTAGACGGTTTTACTAAGTTTGTTTATATTAAACAGCTTAATGTTATTTAAATATACTCCAAAACCTGCGATACCGGGCTGACCTGCAAAGATCTCTGGTTTCCCATCAAGATTTCGGTCTATTAATTTAAAGTCGCCCTGAAATGGTTGAAGTGAGGTTACAAACCTCTTGAATTTCGTAGTATCTATAACGTCATTATTCATTTGATTTATAAACAATGTCATTCTGCCGTTGGTAAGGGCATTGCCTGCTATGACAATATCAATTTTACCATCTCCACTGATGTCTTGGAATTTGAACCTACCTGGCTTTACAGGTAGTGTGAACACCGCTTTCAAAATAAATGAATTTGAGTCGATGATAGGAGAGGTGGATACATTTTTGTATATACTTAATGTATGATTAATGCTATTGCTTATCGCAAAGTCTTCTCTTCCATCTTTATCTAAATCAGCACATTCAATCCATTCAATGCCTGGTATATTACTTAGTTCAATTCGTGGTGCAAATGAACTAACATTAAATATGCCTGTGTCATAGATATTTTTAAGTATCATTATCTTGCCTGTGTTATAGTTAGCTGCAATAATGTCAACTTTATTATCATTGTTTAAATCAGCTAAATTTCCGGCGCGGCACGGAGCGCCAAATGGCAAGTTAAATTGTTGATTATTAAACATAACTATGCCCTGTTCAAAGGTTGTACTGTTAGCATAAACAAGCCGATCAAATCGACTGTCCTTGTTAAAATCATTATTACATAAGGTTGGCCCTCCTGTAAAAACCGTACTATTCATATTGGCCGAGGTATTTAATGTGTAAATAACACGAGCGGTCGTATTGCAACTATATAAGACATCCATCTTAAGGTCTAAATCATAGTCGATATTACTTTCATAAGATTGATAACTGCAATTTGGGGGATTTGTTGCGTCTACATAGTCAGACTGGAAAAAGGAATTATAGAGGTATCTATAATTTCCCAAATAATAATCGGGAATTCCATCATTGCTTCCATCTACACCTGCAAAGCCATTAAAAATATCACCTGTAGAGCCGTGGTTAAAGTTACCCATATGGGAAACAGTACCGTTTCCAAATGTGTCTCGGCTTAAAAAATAAGGTTGAAATTTTTTGACTGCGTAGGCATCTCCACGCTGAAAACCAGTTACTCGAATAAAATCATTGGTTGCTCCATATGGTACGGATGTTTCAATAATTTTTTTACTAATTACTTTTAACTGTTCAGCTTTAACTGAACCAAAAGTTACAGCCATGGTTAAGTCAGTATTGCCACTAGTTATATAGTTTGTTCTGTTTTTATAGGGATCTTGGTCAAAATAATTTCCATAAACCGTTATCTTGTCACCTGGCTTTGCCGACAAAGGCACGATTGAATCTATTATAGGTGCGTAATTTAGGGTCGCAAAAAACCTAAGTGATACATTTTCATAAAAGTAAATTGGAGAATTTAGGGTATCCAAATATTCTAAGACTTTGACTTTATAAAACACACCTGAGGATAAACCATGCATATCACAGTATGACCCTGTGTCGGCATGCATTACAAACCAACGTGTAGAGGAAGTATCATTCCAATTAACATTAAAATTTGTTCTTACGGTATCTCCTTTTCCATATTGCCCAGCTTTATAATATTTATATTGAATTGGAGAACAATTTGTATTACTGTTGCCGCGTTGTATCAAAAGTAAACGTTTGTTCCCATCGCCTTTTGTCCAGCTAATTCGAGCGCTTGAGTCTGTAAAATTAGAGAAAACTATATTTGACAATTGCCTTGAAACTTCAAATGTAGTACTTGTATCAAAAGAATAGGCTGAATTGCTGTAGTTGCTTCCTAAGTTGTTACCATTTACTTCAAAAATACCAAAGTAATATTTTGTATTTCTTTCAAGACCTTTCACCTCAAATGTGTCTTTGTTTCCCCTGTAAACTACAAATGAATTAGGCTCAAGCTGCGAACCTCTTCCAAAGGTATCATTTGCTGCATAAACTGTGTAATCAGTTGGCTTCATAATTAATGGAAGTCCTTTTCTAACAATAACTATCCGCTGGTTTCCATTACCTGTTGTGACTTTAAATTTAATTGTATGTCCATTTCGGTTAATAATTTTCATAGCCGAAGACGGGATGCTAGGTTCAGATTTAATATAGTCGTTTTTTATTATATTGATACCATTGTTAATGACAATGAAATCGGGAGCACTATTTGTGTCAAGGTCGACATTGATATAACTTTTGAACAATAGGTTACCAGGAATTGTGCTTGAAAGTAAAGGATTAAAAGGATTAGAAGTTTTATTATTTAGCACTAACCTAGTAGAATTGTTTTGCGGGTTGCATGAAATTATATCTTGGAAACCATCTCCGTTTAAATCTATGATATTGGTAGCATAATTAGTTGGGTTGCCACCTAGAAAAACTTCATTTATTTGTGAAAAATAAGTAAAGGAGGATGATGTGGTTAGATTGATATATACCTTTGCAGAATAACTACCAATCATCATCAAATCAGGCTTACCATCAGCGTTTACATCTGCAATGTTCAAATCCTCAAAATAACCATCAAAAGGATAGTAGTAATTGCTAAAGGAAGTTACAGTACCTGTAGAATTATTCAATAGAAGGTTTTGTACCGTCCAATCATTGCGCAGTGCAATAAGATCTATTTTACCATCCAGGTTAAAATCGCCACTCTTTATTCTTATGCCATAAGCGGGAACTGATACTGGTGCGGCAAATACAAGCGTATTCACGGATGTGCTTATATTAGGTAGAATGAAACAGGTTGGTCCGCCCAAAGCAATTGTATCACATAATATTACGAGATCAATTTTACCATCTTGGTTAAAATCATTAATATCAAAGTCGGTAGGTAAATTGTTTATAGAAAGCGTATCTGGATTGCTGAATGCAATTACTGAATCATTAGACAGGTTGCGAAAAATATATAGTTTTCTAAGAGTTCTGTTTACAATGATGATGTCTTGTTTCCCATCAGAATTAATATCGAAGCGTTTTACCATTTTCGAGCCCGTACTGTCGTTTAAACTAATAAACCCAGGAAATGATGTATTAGAAATATTGTAAGACTTGTTATTTATATAAACCCTCGAACGTGCATTATTCATCACTACAGCTAAATCAATTGCCATATCATTATTAAAGTCTCCGCTTGCTATTTGGTTATGTTTAATTGTTGAAACCGGCACGGCACCCAACTGGTTAACATATTTTAGTACAGAGGTATCTAAATATTCTCCTCCTTTAAATGCAATTTGAAAAATGCGTTTTGATACGGCTGTTCGGTTGCCTTTTATAACATAAATAAAATCTGATGTAGCCCCTAAAGGAACCTTGGCAATCAGTTGTGTTGAGGTTGCAGCTAAAACATTTGCTTTAATGGAACCAAAAAACACAAGATTACTATCTGGATTAGGATGAAAGTTCGCACCAATAATAGTATCTAGGTCATGTTGTTTACCAGAAAGCGGCGTAAATGAGGTAATAGTATGAACCTGGGCATTTGCTTTGAATGCAAACACATTTAATATTAAAAGGAATAAAAATATGCTACGTTGGGTGTTTACTAAACCTCCAAATGATGGAAAGTCAGGATTAATTAATTTGGGTTTCATAGACTTAAAATCGCAATATAAATTCATTTGATTTTATTTCAAAATGGCGATAAAAGTTTTTGATTATTCTACAAGGCAAACCTAAGTAGGTCGCTTAACCGCTAGTTCCGTTTATAGATAAACCTTGGAAAATTATGTGTTAATCCAACACTACCAACATATTAGGTTTTAGGACTCCTTTCAACCAAAATCATTGAATAGATTAATAAATCTTAAAAAAAATTACTTAGTTAAAACTGAATCAGCAATACATTTAGATATATAATGTTGGAAATGCTTTTTATCTGGATAATTATAAATGTTATTGGTGAAGTAGTTTTTGCCAGAAAAATCAAAAAGTCTTGAACCAAAAATATTTAATAGAATATCGTGATCAATTTTATTAAGCTTGAGCTGATCGTATAAGGGTGTAATAACTAAATAGTAATTGGTTTGATGTTTGTCAAATAAGCTTTTAATATCTTTTAACATCATTTCCTCCATCTTTGAAATTTGTTGATTTTTGAATTGCAATTGAATTGGTCTATTAGAGAAGAATCCAACAGATTTCAACGAATCAATATATAGTTTAAATCCATTGTCGTTTCTTGAATTGGAATATTCTAACAAAATACTTGAATCTTGACAATTATGGTAGGAGTCATTAGTTACTGAATCAGAGGTCCAATTTGGAAAATCTGCACCTTTGATTTCTTTATTCAATAGGATTTTGATTTTATCCTCTGTTAAGTTGCTATAGTATTTTAAAAAATGAGATTTTAAATAATCAAATTTATTTTGCTTTGTAAGCAAGTAATGGTCTGATTTGCGACATTCCCCGTGATCAAAGAAAGTGTTATCTGTGTCAATGTATATAAATACATTATCAATTTTTAATCCTAATGAATCAATTAATTCAAGTTTTTCTTTTATCCCACCAATTGTTTCATCCCAATTACCATAATGAAAAAACTTTGCATCTTTTATGACTTTGTTTAAATAGCATGAATATAATCCAACAGTTCTGCTACTTCCGAAAATAAATGAGTTGTATTTTTTTTCTGAATTAATTAATTTTTTTGTTGACAGGTCACCTAATTCTAGGAAACTATACTTCCAAGAAAAATTTGTTTTGTTATTGAAATCCATGTATGGGTCTGCCAATACATA
Source organism: Bacteroidota bacterium (assembly GCA_027488905.1). Lineage (GTDB taxonomy): Bacteria > Bacteroidota > Bacteroidia > UKL13-3 > UKL13-3 > B1. Next base: position 476,226 of record JAIYAT010000035.1, on the reverse strand, counting down.
TGGTACTATTAACATTGTAATTATAATGCTAGGCAGGCTAATAAAGGTAAAAAAATGGAATAAAAATTTTTTCATAAGCTAAAATTGGAAGTAAATAAATTCTTGTTCCTTTCCTCCAAAATATAGTATAACTAAGATTAAAATATAATAAAAAAGGTAACGATAAATTCGTTTCCATGACCTACCTAGATCTTCTATCGCAAACTGTTGTTCCCTCCCAATCCATTCAATAATTATTAGAACTACTATCATAAAAATTGTGGATGGAGTTTTACCAATTCCAGGATAATATGGTAAGGAAAATAGTGAAAAAGAAAACATTTTAGAAATGTAATCAAAAGCATGTTTTAAGTTTTCTGCGCGAAAGAAAATCCAGGCAAATGCAGTAAGGCTGAAAGTTTGAATGATACTCATCAACTCTTTCAAAGTAGGAATTTTTCTGCCTGCTGCAACAATTTCTAAATTGTTCCGATTTGTATTGAAAAATATTGATGGTAGAATATAAATAGCATTCACTAGACCCCAAAATATAAATGTCCAATTTGCGCCATGCCAAAAACCACTTATCAAAAAAATTATCAATATGTTTCTAATATTATTCCAAATACCACCTTTACTTCCACCTAAAGGTATATAGACATAATCCTTGAACCAAGAGGAAAGTGAAATGTGCCATCTTCTCCAGAATTCTGCTATATCTCTTGAAAAGTAAGGATATGCAAAATTTCTAATTAGGTTTATTCCTAATAATTTTGCAGAACCGATTGCGATATCTGAGTAGCCTGAAAAATCACAATAAATTTGAAAAGTAAAAAAAATGGCGCCAAGAACCAACACACTGCCAGCGTAGTTTGAGTGATTATTAAATATAGTATTTGCAAATTCTGCACAGTTGTCAGCAATCACAATTTTCTTAAACAAACCCCAAAGAATTTGCTTTAGTCCATCACTTGCCATTGTATAATTGAAAGTTCTTTTTCTCGATATTTGAGGCAATAAATGTGTCGCTCTTTCAATTGGACCAGCAACTAGTAATGGGAAGAAACTCACAAATACTGAGTAATTTACGAAGTTCATTTCAGGTTTAATTCTTCCATAATAAATATCAATTATATAGGATAAGCCATGGAAGGTATAAAATGATATGCCAACAGGTAATATTATATTAAGTAAAACAAAGTTTTCTTGAATACCAATTATGCTCAAACCATCTGTTAATGATGTTATAAAAAAATTATAATATTTAAAAACGCCTAGAAATCCTAAATTAATTAATATACTTAGCCATAGCCATCTTTTTTTCTCACTTGTATTTTCAGCCTGATGAATCTTTATACCACTAAAATAGTCTAGTAACGTGGAGAATATTAATAGAAACATAAAACGCCAATCCCAACAAGCATAAAAAAAGTAACTTGCTATAATTAAAATTAGATTTTGTAGTTTACAGTCTTTTCTATTAAAGCCCCAATATAATAAGAATACTATTGGGAGAAAAAGTAAATATTCAAGGGTATTAAATAGCATATTATTTTAATTAATGCCCCAATTATTTCCTATACAATCGTTCTTCCCCAAACTGCAATATCTTATCAATAAACTCATAAGGCTTATAGCCGTTTAAGGCACATTGATGAAAGATTGCGGTGGCGGGTGTCATGCCTGGTAATGAATTAACTTCGATGAAGATTACTTCAATATGATTGTTTGCATATATTCTCACAAATGCATCTATTCTGCAATAGCCTTCTACACCTAATGCTTTCGCTCCAGCCTTTAAAACTTCTTGTACTTTTTTGCTAATGTTTTGGTTGAGCCTAGGCGTTTTTGCATACCTAGCAGGAGTGATATTTTGTCCTTGGCCGGCTAAAAACTTTTCTTCTAAACTTAGTATTTCGCTTTCTGCCAAGGTTTCGCTGGGTTCAAAAGTTTCGTACTGTAACTTGTTGCCTTTGTAAGAGGTAAGCATGCCACCTGTTACTTCTAAGAAATGTTGGGCTTTGCCTTTTTCTACAAATTTCTCTACTAAAAAGAAGCGTTTTTTTGGAAACTCTTCTTTTTCAGAAAGCATGAGCAAGCTCCTAAGTTCGGCACTTATCTCCAATGCTGGTCTAAATACACCACTTGCATAGTTTTCTAGTTCGGCGCGATTTTTAATCTTTTTTACGGCACTGCTACATCCATCATCAGCAGGCTTGGCAATAAGTGGATAGCCTATTTTCTCAATCTTTGCAATAATTTTTTCGGCTTGTTCTTTCCACTCATTTTCTTGCACCAAATAATGTTCTGCCACCAAAAATCCTTTCTTTTTAAGCAAGGCATTGGTGTCAAATTTATTGATGGTAATTTGTGAACTGGCCACATCAGAACCATTAAATGGAATCTTTAATTTATTTAATTCTTTTTGAACCGTTCCGTCTTCTCCCGGTCTGCCATGAAGCGCAATAAACACTGCATCCGACATTTTTTTGAGTTCTGCATACGTAATCATTTTTGGTTCAAACAGCCCACCCTGACTGTACAACGCTAGCAGGTCTTTGCATTCTTCTGCTATTTTTTGCATTATGGCTGGACGGTGATAATGCATTACTTTTTCTTTGATATCATCTGCATTGTCTTTAAGCATGATGTTAATCGGCAACAAGTACAATTCATGTGCCTCATCATTGCCCGTTACAAATACTGGAAAAGGGGCATAAGTGTCGGAGGAAGCTAGTTTCTCATAAATGTTTCTGCCACTTTCTACTGAGATATGTCTTTCTGTGCTATAGCCTCCCATGAGCACAGCCACGCGCTTTTTATTGGCTTTTTTACTTTTGTTTAGGCTCAATAATTTATTTAAACCTGCTAATAATTCAGCATGTTTATAATGGATGGATTGGCTGTTCACCCTTTCTTTCAAGGAAGTTCTAATGATATACGTTAAAAATTGGCTTGGGTTCAAACCAATTTCTGCCGCTTGATGAAAGAAAAAGGAAGAAGGCATCATACCCGAGGTTGTATTTGGGTCATTTAAAAACAATTGGCCATCTTTGCTCAAGAAACCATCAATGCGCGCATAGACATGAAAGTTGAAGAAATTAAACAAATGCGCACATGCTTTTCTAATGTTCTGAATTCCTTTTTCGTCTAAATCGATTGGGGTAATTTTTCTGCTTCTTCCTGGTAGATACTTACTTTTGTAATCATATACTTCGCTGCCTTTCACAATTTCGGTAGGAGGTAATGCCACGGCAGAACCATCTTCATTTCTAAGCACGATACAAGAGAATTCTCTGCCTTCTATAAATGATTCAATTAAACATTCGGTTTCGCTGTAAATGCTTTCAATACTTACCTCATTCCCTTTTTTAGACTGTGATTCTAAAACCTTAAATAATTCTTCTGGGTGATGAATTAGTTTTTGGTTCACAAAGGCAGGCAATCCAACACCTTCTTTTACATCTGTGATTTTTTGAAGCCACTGAACTTTTTCTGTCTTTGATTTGGAGCTCCATTCTTTGGCTTTAATGGTTTGCACAAAAAACGCCTTTAGTAGGGCGAGTTCAAAGGCTTCAAGATTGTCGTCTTGAATGACGCTCACGCCTACAGAACTGCCTTGATTGGCGGGTTTGATCACAAAAGGAAGGCCTACTGTTTTCTTGGCTTGATTAAATGCTTTTCGTGCTTCTGTTAGTGCATTTCTTTGCAGACTGATATACTTTGGAATTGGCAAGCCAGCAGCCTGCATCCATTCTTTCTGAAGGCGTTTGTTCATGCCTAAAGCAGAAGGTAAAATGCCAGAACCGCTATATGGAATACCTTGCCATTCTAGCAAGCCTTGCAAAGTTCCATCTTCGCCAAAATTGCCATGCAGGGCCAAAAAAGCAAAATCTAAGATGTCTTTTAATCCTTCTGCTTTTATGATTTTACCAATTTTGGTAGCCATAGCTTTGCCATTGTCAACGTAGGCTGTGGCTATGTTTTCGGCATATACTTGCACGTCAATTTTTGTTTCAGGTAAAAACTGAACAGGAGGGTAGAAGTCTCTAATAGAGCCTTTGTAGATAAAGTGCCAATCGAGCAAAATGAAGTTGTTAAAGGAATCAACAAAAATTGGAACGGGTTCAAATAGCGTTTTATCTAGGTTGTCGTAAACGGTTCTGCCACCGGCAAAAGAAACTTCTCTCTCGCGGCTATTTCCGCCAAAAAATATCCCAATTTTAATACGTGCTGTCATGGCTCGAACTTAAGGGAAATCTGATGAAGTTTCAAGCAGAATGAGTAATTTGAATTGGACAGAACTTCATATCGATTGTTTAAATCGTGTTATTGATATTTAATTCTACTTAATTCTGTTTTTACATTCTGTAAATTTACTATTTTTGAATAAGCAATAATAAAATGTCCTCCCTATCTTTATATAATATAATAGAAACACTTCCTAAAAAATTAAAGGTGGAGGTGAAAAACTTTATTGATAAGCTATTAGAGAAATCTAAAAGTGAGACTTTTTCAAATGAAACAAAAAATAAGGGTAAAAGAGAGTTTGGAAGTTTAAAAGGAAAGATTTTTCTATCAGAAGATTTTGACGCACCTATAGAGGATTTTAAATCCTTCATGTAGTGGAGTTTTTATTAGATACTCATTCATTTCTTTGGTTCCTACAAGGCAACGAAAATCTTTCAGTTATTGCGAGAGAAAAAATTGAAAATGAGGCAAACAAGCTTTATTTGAGTATTGCCTCTATTTGGGAAATAACAATAAAGCTTAATTTAGGTAAGTTGAAATTAGATGTGAGTTTAGAGGATTTAAAACATGAAATATATAAAAACGATATAGAGCTCCTTGCGATTGACTTTGAACATATAATTAGGTTAAATCAACTTGAAAATCACCATAGAGATCCTTTTGATAGAATTATAATTTCACAATGTATATTCGAAAATCTAACTATAATATCTAAAGACAATAATTTTCTATTGTATAAAGAAGTAAAAGTAATTTGGTAAAATTTCAGTTTCTACCAAACCCTCAATTTAAAATCTTCTTTAACTTGGCCGATACGGTTACTTAAAATGCCAATAAAAAACAAGTCAATGCTCACTGTAAATTTCTCTCTTGTTTCTCTCCAAGCCATTGTCATACCTGGACTCCAGTAAATGTCATCTAAAATGAGAAGACCATTTTTAGAAAGTAAAGGACTTAACATTTCTACATACCTCAAGGTTGCTTCGTAGCTATGGTTGCCGTCAATAAAAATTAAATCATACTGAGGTTGCTTTTGAATTAATGCGGGTAATAGGCTGTCGAAAGTACCTAACTGGCTTACTATTTTTGGACCTAATTCAGCTTTTTCAAAGGTAAGCTGGGCTTGCTCCCAAACCGCTTTGCTGCCTTCAAGCGTGGTTAAATGGGCATTGGGTGAATTTGCTAAATAACAGGCTGTGATTCCTAAAGATGTTCCAAGTTCTAATACAGAATAATAGTTTTTAAACTGAATGATTCTATTTAAAATTTGTCCAATTCTTGCCGGTTTCAAATGTTGCTTGGCAAGTTCTTTAACTGTTACAGTCCGGCTTTTTTGGGAGGCACCAAAGTCTTCAAAATTTATTTCGGTTTGAACCGAGCGAAGGTGCTCCCTAATTTTTTCGATGTTTTGGTATTGACCTAGATTTGATTCTTTAGCGATACAATTTTGATAGAGCTCAAATACAAAAGGAGAATGCAGCACATCTATACGGGTTGCCGTAAGATAGTGCTGCATTAAGTGTTTTAAATAATGTGTATTTAGCCCGCTCAAGGGTTAGGATTCGATCGTATCAGCGGGTTTGTTTTTGATGTCTCTCAACATTTTTACCTTTTCTTCCAACCCTGCAATGTGCTTGTGAGCGATTTCAATTTTAGCTAGAATTTGCTCTGCCAAAGGATTCTTTTGGTTTCCGCCTTTGAAGAATCCTAAGTTATTGTCCCAAGTTTCAATGTCTTTTTTCAAGCCACGTATGCGCTCCATTAATACTTTTTCTTCTCTTTGAAGCTTTTGTGAGCCATTAGGAGAGTTTGCCAAAAATTCAAAATTTTGTTTTTCTCGGTCTTCTCTTGAATCTTTATTTAGTTGTTTGTTTTTACCATACAACTTGTCTAATAATTCATTGTATTTCTTGGTAATAGCGTCTTTGTTTTTTGCAGGGACATAACCAATTCCGTTCCATTCACTTTGAATTTGTCTGAGCTCATTGAATAAGTTGTTTTCTTGTTCACTATTACTCAAGGTTTCAAGCTTTTCTATCAAAGCACTTTTGGCTTCTAAGTTTTGAATTTGCTCTTGTTGTTGCGAAGCATAACGTTCAGATTTCTTTTCGAAGAAACTGTCGCATGCTGATCTAAATCTTTTCCAAACTGCGTCATTTACCTTTTCAGGGGCCATGCCAATTTTTTTCCAATCTTCTTGAAGCTTTTTAATTTCTTCAGTCAATTTGGCCCAATCTATTGGATTTGCTGCAATGGTTTCAGCCCTTACACAAAGTTCTTCTTTGGCTTTTAAGTTTGCATTGCGTTCGGCATGCATACTTTTAAAGAATACGTTTTTGTTGTTAAAAAAGCTGTTTCTCGCCTCTCTAAATTCATTCCAAACTTGGTCGCGAACCGACATAGGAACATGTCCAATTTTTCTCCAAGCTTCCATTAATTCATTGGCTGCTAGGCTTTGTTCCATCCAATCCTTTATGCGGGTGGTTTTGAAATCTGCCATTTCTTTGGCTTTCAACAATAACTCTTGCTTTTTGGCAAGGTTTTCTTGCCTAACTGATTCTAATGCTTCAGTTTTTTCTTTTATCTGAGCATAAACTTTATCTACTTCAGTTTTAAAACGATTCCAAATATCTTCAGATGCTTCACGGTCTACAGGACCAATATACCTCCATTCTTCTTGAAGTTTTTTAGCGCCAATGAGTGCCTTTTTTATATTTGGTTCCGACAATAACTCATTCACCTTTGATATCAATTCTATTTTGAGTCCAAGATTTTTGCTACGATCCAGTTCTTTAAGTTCATTGTTAATTGAAAGTCTATCGTAGAATATTTCAATTAATACCCTATAACTTTCCCAAAGAGAATCTATATTTTCTTTAGGAACATTTTTGATAAGCTTCCATTCGGCTTGCAATTCTTTGAGACGTTTGATGCTGTTAGCTGTTTCTTCAGAATCATTTAGCTTTTTAATTTCTTCTAAAATTGCCTCTTTCTTCCGAAGATTTTCTTTTTTCTCTTCTTCTTGACGTCTTTTAGCATCTTCTTTTTTAAGCTTTAACTCTTGGAAAGCCTTGTTAAAAGCTTCTTTATTCGCATCTGCCTTGAATTCGAAGTTGTCTTTTTCGCCACCTTCTTCAATAAACTTCGCTAAAGCTTCAGCTTTTTCTTCTGAAATTTGTTGTTCTAAAAAGGGTCTAATAGTTTTAAAAACCAAGAGCGCTTCGTCGATTTGTTTGCTAGCAGCTGCTTCTAAGGCGGCTTTTAGCAAATCCTCTTTGCTAAAAAGACTGTAATCAGGTAGTTCTTCAACTACATCTAATTCGTTCTCTTCATCAATTAATTCTGCTACATGGAAGGTCTCTGTTACTTCCATTTGCGGCTCATTTACCATAGGAGTTATTTCTTCCATTGGTTCATTGCTTACATTTTCCAACTCTTGGTTCATGTGTCGTTATACTTACGATTCTAAATTATAGGACGTCAAAAATAGGGATTAAAGCCATAATTTTGTGCTTGTATTTTTTGAAAATTATCTTTTAATGGCACTAGAACTAATTGAATGTCCGAGGGATGCTATGCAAGGCATACACCAATTTATCCCAACCCAAACCAAGGTAAACTACCTCAACCGCTTGCTGAGAGCGGGTTTTCATAGTTTAGACTTTGGAAGTTTTGTCTCTCCAAAAGCGATTCCACAGTTGGCCGACACCCCAGAAGTTTTAAATAAACTTAACATAGATGGCGTTCAAACCAAACTTTTAGCCATTGTTGCCAACCAAAGAGGGGCCGAAACTGCCTGTAATTATTCTCAAATCCAATATATAGGATTTCCTTTTTCAATTTCAGAGACCTTTCAGCAGCGAAATACCAATGCGAGTATCGAAGATTCTTTAATAACGGTTGCTGCCATTCAAAATCTTTGTATAAAACATGAGAAAACCTTGGTGGTTTATTTAAGCATGGGCTTTGGAAATCCTTATGGAGACCCTTGGAATGCAGATTTGTTAATACATTGGAGTGAGAAAATGGCGCAAATGGGGATTGAAATATTATCTTTAAGTGATACCATTGGCGTGGGAACACCAGAATCCATTCAATCTATTTTTTCGGAATTGATTCCGGCCTTACCTAAAATTACCTTTGGTGCACATTTACATACCACCCCCGATACTTGGGAAGAGAAGGTTGTTGCTGCATGGGAAGGCGGTTGTCGCAGGTTTGATGGTGCAATCAAAGGTTTTGGGGGCTGCCCCATGGCCGCAGATTCGCTTACTGGAAACATGCCAATGGAAAACATTTTAGCCTTTTTGGATGCTAAAAATATTAACCATGGAATTAATAGGGATGTTTTTGCAGATGCAATGGTAATGGCTAACGCGGTATTTCCGGTGGAAACTTCACATCCTTAGGCATTCCAATATATTCAAACTCATACGACTCATAGTCGATAAAGTCGTTTACCTTTATGATGATAGATTTAGGTTGATTGTTCTCTAACTTTACTGTACTCAACTCAATTCCACAGGTTAAGTCTGAGTAAACGGTAACAAATTTATTTTCATCTAAATAACTTAAGGTCGCTATATTTTTAGGGTGATGTTCCATCCACAACATTAATTTACCTTTACGTTCAAACAAGGCAATTTTCCCATAAAAGGCATTTTGATAATAACCAATTAATCGTTTTGTTTCAAAATCTTCTGGCCTTGAACTAGCTGAAAGTGCCATTAAACTATCTGTAGCCCTTAACTCATCTTCTCTGCTATCGGCACCTGCATCGTAATACATCTGACTGATATTTCTATATGGTAAGTTTAAATAGGCTTCAATAATTTGTTTGGGTAGGGCATCATACAATGAGTTTGCATCAGAGTTAGTATAAACCAAAACGCCTAAGTTTTCTTCAGGTATAAATTCTGTTTTGGTTACAAAGCCATTGGCACCTCCACTGTGCTCATAAACGCGTTTGCCGTAATAGTCAGAGCTTGCCCAGCCTAGGCCATAGTTGTTGAAATGCTTGCCAGAAAAAATCTTAGAGTTAACATCTCTTACAACCATTTGAGATTTCCTAGTTTCTCTTAGTACTGATGAAGAAACAATGGTATTACCGTTAAATTTACCATTGTTTAACTGCATAATCAACCAATTGGCCATATCTGCTGCGCAAGAATTGATAGCTGCCGATGCGCCCATATTATCTATATTAGCCAATGGGATTTGCGTTAGTTTATCTAGGTATTTAGTGTGAGGTGCACATGCGTTTGCATCTGTATTCATGGTTGCGTAAGAAGTATTGGTATGCTTCATTTCCAAAGGTTGAAAATACTTTGTATTTAGGTATTCATCCCAAGTTAATCCGCTTGTTGCCAGAATAATTTCACCTGCTGCAATATAACCAGCATTGCAATAACCATAAGTATATCTAAAGGGATACTTAGGTTGGGTAAGGCTCATTTTTTCAACAATTTCTTTGCGTGTTAGGTTGCTGCCCCAATTTAAAAAATCTCCTTGGAAGGTTCCATGGCCAATGCGATGTGTCAATAAATCGCGCACCGTACACAATTGTGTTGAGCTTGGTTCAAACAGTTTAAAATAGGGTAAATACTTTGTGGCAGCTGAGTCTAAATGAATCTTTTTTTCTTCGTGCAATTGTGCAATGGCTGTTCCTGTAAAGGCTTTAGAATTAGAGGCAATTTGAAAAAGAGTATACTCATTAACCTTTTTTGAATCTTTAATGGAGGTAACACCATATCCCTTGGTAAGCACAATCTTTCCGTCTTTTACGATGGCAATGGCTAGGCCTGGCACTTGCCATCTCTTCATTTCTCTTTCGATGTAAACATCTAAAGAATCTTTTACAAAATTGTTTTGAGAAAAGGTGTTAAAACTAACAACTATAAAAAGGCAGTTAAGTAATATTTTTTTCATACAATATTTATTGAGCATTTTTTCCAATAGAATCTTTCATTCTTTCGGCTTGCAGTTTACGAATAGATTCTTGTAATAAAGTCATTTCAGCTTTAAGAGATGCTATTGTTGAATTTAAATCTTGAATACTTTTATTTCCCTTACTAGCATCTAAAAAATTCATGCTTTGATGCACGGTTAGTTTAGCTTCTTTTAATTTATATTGGTTTAATTTTTCTTTTAAGGATTCTTTGTAAACACTGTCAATTCCAGAACCAGCAAAAGTTAATGCTATGCTTTTTTCATTTTCATCAATGGTATGTTTGATGAGAAAAGTTCCATTTGAAACACTCAAATCATTTACAAACCTTGTTGCTTTTTGTTTAAAATTATTCTTTTGAACCGAATCATATGCAAAATAAATGCTAGGGATTAGTGTAAGCAGCAATAGACCATACATATATCTTTTCGCCTTCTTTTCCCTTTCTATTTCTGGGTATTGAAACAATGGTGTTTTAAAAAAGCGAGTCCCCAAATAAGTTGCCCAGGCAATAAAAACAGTGTTGATTGTAAATAAGAATAAGGCTCCAAAAAATATTTCTGGGTTAAGGTCAGATAAACCATATCCTGCTGTGCATAAAGGCGGCATCAAGGCAGTTGCAATTGCAACGCCTGGCAGTACATTTCCTTTTTGTCTGCTAGCCGTTCCAAATATGCCTGCCAATCCACCAAATAAAGCGATTAAAACATCGTAAAAATTGGGTTTGGTTCGAGCCAAAAGTTCTGAATGTGCTTCATGAATAGGAGAAAAAATAAAGAAAATTGTTGAAGTAACTAAAGCAGTAATGATTGCAAATCCAAAGTTCCTTGCTGATTTTTTTAACAACAAAAAATTATAGGTACCCATCGAAAATCCAATTCCCATTATAGGTCCCATCAGTGGCGAAACCAGCATGGCACCAATGATTACTGCTGGAGAGTTAACATTTAATCCTAGTGAGGCAAGAAAAATGGCAAACACCAGAACCCATAAATTGGTTCCTTTAAAAACTACACCTGATTCTATTTTGTCATTGAGCTCTTCGTAGCTTTCGAGTTCGTTTTTTAAACTAAAATAGGAGAGGACTTTTAAAAAATTCATTTCTATACATTTTCAGCCAAGATATATTTTTTTTTAAATTAGCCAAAAAGCTTACACAATCATCCCTGCAGCCAAGGTTTCATTGGTAGTTTCATCAATTAAAATTAAACTTCCGGTATTTCTATTTTTACGATATGGGTCAAAAAACAAGGGTTTGGTTGTTCTAATTTTTGCTCTAAAAATATCATTGGATCCAATTTCCTTATCCATTTCGTTTCTGCTGATGGTTTGTATATCAAGTTTGTAAATTATTTCTTTAAAAATAGCTCTTACACTATTGGTAGTATGCTTCAATAAATATTTACCAGATAAGTTCAAAGGGCTTTGGTTGAGCCAACAAAACATCACTTCTAAGTCTTGCGAGGCGTTTGGTTGGTTATTTTGCTTCACAAAAATATCACCTCTACTAATGTCAATTTCATCGCACAAAGTCATAGAAACAGACATAGGAGGGAAGGCTTCTGTTATTTCTTTATCTCCATAAAAAATGGATTTGATTTTACTTTTCAATCCACTTGGAAGCAGCAAAACCTCTTCTCCTTTTCTAAATACGCCTCCTTCAACTCTTCCTGCATAAGCCCTGTGGTCGTGGAATTCAGTGGAATGAGGCCTAATAATTGTTTGAACTGGAAATCGTGGGTCTAAATGGTTTTGGTCTGAACCAATATGCATATTTTCTAAGGTATACATTAAGGTTGAACCCTCATACCAATTCATGTTAGCAGATCTATTGACAACATTGTCTCCATTTAAAGCACTAATCGGAATAAAACTAATATCCTTTACATCGAGTTTAGAGGCAAAGTTTTTGTAATTAGTTACAATCGTATTAAAAACTTCTTCCTCATAATTTACCAAGTCCATTTTATTGACACATACAATTAAATGTGGAATCTGAAGCAAGGAAGCAATAAAACTATGTCTATAGGTTTGCTCGATTACCCCTTTTCTTGCATCAATTATAATTAAGGCAACATTCGCAGTGGATGCACCAGTAACCATGTTTCGAGTATATTGTATATGCCCCGGGGTATCTGCAATAATGAATTTCCTTTTAGGAGTTGCAAAATATCTATAAGCCACTTCAATGGTTATGCCTTGCTCTCTTTCATCTTTAAGTCCGTCTGTGAGTAAAGATAAATCGATATGGTCCAAGCCTTTTCGGTTTGATATTTTTGTAATACTATCGAGTTGGTCTTGAAATATTGATTTAGAATCATATAAAAGTCTACCAATTAGTGTGCTTTTCCCGTCATCCACACTGCCAGCTGTGGTAAACCGCAGCAATTCCATATTTAAATAGGATTCGTTATTCATCTGCTTTAATATTAAAAGTACCCCTGCTTTTTACGGTCTTCCATGCTTGTCTCAGAACGTTTATCATCCTCTCTATTGCCTCTCTCGGTAAGCCTTGAGGCTGCCACTTCAATAATAATTTCTTCCAAGGTTTTCGCTTCAGATTCAATAGCCCCAGTAATGGTCATGTCGCCACAGGTGCGATACCTAACTACTTTTTTAATGGCTTTTTCTCCTTCGCGCAAGGTGAGGTAAGGAGAAACAGAAAGTAAGGTTTTGTTTCTTTCAAAAACTTCTCTTTCATGCGCAAAATATAAACTGGGTAGGCTAATGTTTTCAGCTAAAATGTATTGCCAAACATCCATTTCTGTCCAATTGCTTATAGGAAACACGCGAAAGTGCTCGTCTACTAGCTTATTACCATTGAATAGATTCCATAATTCAGGTCTTTGGTTTTTAGGATTCCATTGGCCAAACTCATCTCTATGTGAAAAGATTCGTTCCTTTGCTCTTGCCTTTTCTTCATCACGCCTTGCGCCACCTAAGCAGGCGTCGAACTTGTGTTCAGTAATTGCATCTAAAAGTGTTATCGTTTGTAAGGCATTTCTGCTTGCATTAAGTCCAGATTCTTCTTTGGTTCGACCTAAATCTATTGAGTTTTGAACCGAACCGATTATTAACCTAGCTCCAATTTCATTAACCATCCAATCCCGATAGCTTAAAGTTTCTGGAAAGTTATGACTAGTATCTATATGCAAAAGTGGAAAGGGAATTTTTGCTGGCCAAAAAGCTTTTCTAGCTAAATGTGTTAATACAATGCTATCCTTTCCACCTGAAAAAAGTATAACAGGGTTTTCGAACTGAGAAAAAACCTCTCTCATGATATAGATAGATTCAGACTCTAATTCCTGTAAATGTTTTAAAAGATAGTTATTCATGTATTACAAGTTTTGGTAAAATAGATGCTAAAATTTTATCGCTACTTTGTTTGATTGATTCATTGTTTGTATTGACAATTATGTCAGGATTTACAGGAGTTTCGAAGGGACTGCTTATCCCTGTAAAATTTGAAATTTCGCCATTTCTTGCCTTTTTATAAAGGCCTTTCACATCTCTATTTTCACAAATATCAATTGGACAATCAACATAAATTTCAATAAAATTATCGCTACCTACAATTTCTTTTGCCATCCTTCTATCTTTTTCAAAGGGAGAAATAAAGGCTGAAATTACAATTGTTCCCGCATCCATTAAAATTTTTGACACTTCAGCAACCCTTCTAATGTTTTCTTCTCTATCGGTTTCGGAGAAAGTTAAATCCTTGTTTAAACCACCACGAAGATTATCTCCATCGAGTATAAAGACATTTATATTTCGATTGAATAACTCAACTTCTATTTCATTTGCTAGCGTAGATTTCCCAGAACCAGATAGTCCAGTTAACCAAATAACAAAAGAGTTATGGCCACGTAATTTGTTTCTTGTTTGTTTATCAATAGCAAAGTTCTGTTGAATGATTTGCAATTTTTCTGTCATAAGTAATAATAAATGATCCAAGTTAAAACAAGGGTTGAATATATAATTGTCAAAGGAATACCAAGTTTAAAATAATCTACGAACTTATAATTTCCCGGGCCTTGCACCATTAAGTTTGTTTGATATCCAATTGGTGTGAGAAAACAACAAGAAGCACCAAAAGAAATGGCTAGAAAAATTGCATTTGGGTTTATTCCAGATGCACCAATTAAAGCAAATCCAATTGGGAAAATAATTGCTACTGTGGCAGTGTTAGTAATAAATGAGGTAATAAAAACGGTTATAAAATAGATTAGAACGATAGAATAGGAGGGGTTGTTTAGGTCAATGATATTAGAAATTAAAAGTTCTAAATCTTTGGTTAAACTAGAATTTACAATCGCTGTGCTAATTGCAATTGAACAACCAAGTACAGAGAATAACTCTAAATTTAACTGTTTTTTTAATTGCTCAAAATCAATGTAGCCGAGGGCAGTAAAAACAGTTAAAATTAAAACTAGGAAAACGAAGAACTTAATTATTCCCAGTAGCGTTAGCAGCAAGAAAAAAGCGGTACAAAATTGAATAATATACTTTTTATGTTTAGAGATTTGTTTTGTTCTTTTTAGAATTGAAATCAAGTAGAAGTTTGTATCAAACTTTTGTTTAGCATTAAAGTTCTTTCCAACTGAAAGCATCAATAAATCGCCTTTATCCAAAATTACCTCACCAATTTTTCCCCTAACTCTTTCCCCATTTCTATGAATTGCAATCACTGCAGCATCATATTTATCTCTAAATTGAAACTCTTTTAAGCTTCTTCCTACTAATTCAGAGTTGGCCGGAATAACCGTTTCAACAATTTCAAGTCCTTGGTTATGCTTATCATAACTTTTTTGAGGGAACAACAATCCTCGTTCTTGATTGATTAAATTTATGATTTTATCAGTTTCTCCTACAAAAAATAACCTGTCATTTCCTAATAGCATTTCATTAGGTTCAACCGGACTTATAACTGAATTGTTCCTAATTATTTCTATTAAGAAAATGCCCTCTAAATTCCTTAAACCAGCCTCAATAACCGACTTCCCAATCAATTTTGAGTTTGCTTCAATTTCAATTTCTACAATGTATTCCTTGAGGTTAGCTTTTGCTTCTGAAATTACATCTTTATTTTTTGGCAACAATTTGTAACCCAACAAGGAGATAAACAAAACCCCAATTACGGTTACTAAGGTTCCTGGTATCAAATAATCAATTGTTGTGAGTGGTTCCAATCCTTTTGAAACAATTAACCCATTTAATACCAAATTGGTTGAGGTGCCAATTACGGTAATCATACCTCCTAAAACAGTAATATACGATAGCGGAATTAGTAGTAAGGATGGTGAAATGTTTCTTTTTTTTCCTCCTTCATAAACCATTGGAAGCAGCATTGCAACGATGGGAGTATTATTTATAAATGAAGATAATACGCTAACTCCAGCTCCCATTTTTAATAAATAGCCTTTTGTTGTTTTAACATTTTTTAGGTAGTTGTTGAATAGATAAGAAATGTTAAAATATTCATTCAATATTGAAGTTAATGCCAATAATAAAAAAATGGTGATGATGGATTCATTTGCAAATCCAGAAAGAAATTCAGTTGGCGTTAAGATACCAAAAGAAAGTAATAAAATAGCTGCGCCACCAAATAAAAGACTTGGTTTCCATTTATCGATTATTAAGAAAATAATCAATAGCAAAAAGGTAGAGAGGAGCAAATATTTTTCGAAATCTATCATGCTAGGCTTCAACCAAAAATGGCGGATTAACAAGATTAATTTTGTTATAAGTTAGGTCCGTTTGTGTTTCCATGTTTACAAATTTGCAGCCAGCATTTATAGCGATAGCATGGCCTGCAGCAGTATCCCATTCCATGGTTGGTCCAAACCTCGGATACATTTGTGCAACCCCTTTTGCAACCAAACATATTTTCAAAGAACTGCCCATTTCAATTGTTTCCACATCTGTTTTCCCCTTTAAGAGTTCTGCCAGTTTCATTTCATCTGCTGCATTGCTATGGGATAAACTTTTCACAATTTTATAGGGGTTGCTTTGTTTCAAACCATTAATTTTATTAGCACTTTCAAACAATTTTGTGGGTTCAATATCCATATTTTGAACCGATGAATAATAGGAAATCTTATCTTTTCCAGTCCAATAAATTTCTCCGATTGCTGGCGCATATACCACTCCAATAACGGGAGTGCCAAATTCTATGAGCGCAATGTTAACCGTAAATTGTCCATTCTTTTTAATAAACTCTTTTGTTCCATCCAATGGGTCAACCAACCAATAACGGTCCCATTTTTTTCTAATTTCATAGGGTATTTCTGAGTCTTCCTCAGACATAATGGGTAATTCGGTTTTCAGTAGAAAATCCTTAATCACTTCATTGCTTCGCTTATCTGCGATGGTTAATGGAGATTGATCTTCCTTTAATTCAAAAGCTATTTCTCCTTCATATACCCTCATTATCTCCTTTCCGGCTGCTAAAGAAGCAGCTATAGCTAGTTTTAAATATTCCATAAGGTAGGTTTGAACCAAATAATTACTTTAGTTTTATTCAAATTAACCACTTTTGTTTAAACTATTGATTCCAATGGATAACCCAGTTCAGATAGGATAGAAGGTTTTATTAGGTTATTAATAGCCTTGATTTGGGTATTGCCTAATTTGTTTAAATACTCTTTTTGGGTGTAGAATTTCAAGTTGCTTTGAGTGAAGGTATCAGACTCCGATACCTTACGAATGCTGTAGTTGATTCCAAAAATCTGTTTGAAAAGTTTAAGAGATAATTGATGTTTTGATTTGAGTTGGGTCAAAACTTGCTTAGGGTTTTCGATTAAGTCTATGTATTTTATAAAGCTAATTCGACTATCTTCTTTACCAAAAGCTATCCATTTTTCGTGAAATCTATTATACTCCTCAATATAATGGTAGTTTACCATTGGCCAGTTACATTTTTTTGCCCAATTAAGGTAACTTAGGTGCCAAGAATAGGGGTCTTTTGAAATAATTAGGATGGCATCAACCTTGCTTTCTAATTTAAAACTTTCCTCATATGCTGCAAATGAGTTAAAAATTAGATCATTGGCAAATTGTATTTCAGGGATATATTGTTTGTCTTCATATAACCTAAAGTGCTTGTGAAGGGTGTTTGCCCTTTCTAGGTTATTGTTTAAAAGTTCAATTTTGAAATTTTGCTTTAGGTAAGTTTCTAAAACATTTGTGCCACTTCTTTGCAAACCATAATGCAAAATACGCTTCATCTTTAGTAGTTTCAAGGTCAATTTGTGCCTTGAAATAATAAAGCAACATCTTAAGTTAAAGTTAATTTAAGTTAATGTTATCAATACTTTAATATTAACTAAGATGAATTCATTTATAAAGAATTCTCTTTCAACGCACACCACCAACTAATTTTGGTTCAAAACGAAACTTTTTATAAACTTGAAAGCTAAACCTAGCTTAATGGAAACCAAAAAAACTTTATGGCAAGAACTGCTATCTGCCATTCGTGGCTCAGAAGAAGATTACACTAAAATAGGGCTCCGAAAGGCTATTTTTCTATTAGCAGTTCCCATGATTTTGGAGTTGGTAATGGAGTCTGCTTTTGCTGTGGTGGATATTTATTTTGTGGGCAAATTGGGCTCTTCTGCAGTTGCCACAGTTGGGTTAACTGAAACGTATCTCTATTTATTATATGCACTTGCCATGGGCCTTTCTACTGCTGTCACAGCCATAGTAGCAAGGCGTGTTGGAGAGAAGAACGCTGATGATGCAGCAATTTCTGCGTTTCAATCCATTGCTTTAGGATTACTTATTTCTGTTCCCTTTATGTTGGCAGGAATTTTTTATGCAAAAGAGTTATTGGCCTTAATGGGAGCTGATGCATGGAGCATTGAACATGGCTATAAGTTCACACAATGGATGCTTGGTGGTAATTTAAGCATCATTTTATTGTTTGTAATTAATGCTGTATTTAGAGGGGCAGGTGATGCAGCCATTGCTATGCGAGTGCTTTGGGTGGCTAACATTATCAATATGATTCTCGACCCAATTTTAATTTTTGGTTGGGGATTTATTCCTGCCTTTGGTATTGAAGGTGCAGGAATTGCTACTACAACCGGCAGAAGCGTTGGGGTTTTGATGCAATTATTTATCTTGTTCAAAGGTGGTAAACATATTCAAGTGACTATAAGTCAAATGAAGATTCAGTTGGCCGTTATGTGGGAGTTGGTGAAAACATCTTTAGGTGGCGTAGCTCAAATGATGATTGCAATGACTTCATGGATTTTTTTGATGCGTATTTTGGCTGGAATAGGAAGCAATGCAGTGGCTGGAGCAACAATCGCTATTAGAGTGATGATGTTTACCATGATGCCTGCTTGGGGCTTATCTAACGCCGCTGCAACATTGGTTGGTCAAAATCTTGGGGCAGGAAGTCCTCAGCGCGCAGAATCTACCGTTTGGAAAATAGGTTTCTATAACATGCTTTTTCTGTCACTTGTTTCTGTGGTCTATTTTTTCTTCAATCGCCAACTCATAGGATTGTTCACGGATAGCATACCTGTTATCGATATTGGTTCAGAATGGATAAAAATCCTTTCGTATTCTTTTTTAGTATACGGCTGGTGGATGGTATCGGTTCAAGCATTTAATGGCGCTGGAGATACTCGCACACCAACTTATATTAACTTAGTTTTTTTCTGGTTGATCCAAATCCCCTTATCTTACTATTTGGCCATTCAGTTAGGCTGGCAACATAGCGGTGTTTTTTGGGGTGTTTTCTTTTCAGAAACTTCTGTGGGTTTATTCACACTTTGGCTGTTCTCAAGAGGTAAATGGAAGCAGTTTAAAGTGTAACCATTCTTAATTCGCTTGGTGAAACTGAACCAATGGGTCGCGCCAATTTCTAATGCCTGTATTAACCTTGGCGCCTAATACATTTAGAATGGAATATAACCCAAAATAAGTTCTGTTTATGTATAAGGCATGTTGAGAGCCTCTGCCTTCTTTCGACTTTTTAATTTCATCCATTTTACTTACTTCTTCGCCAAGCGCGTATATTTCATCGATGTAGGCGTTGTTGCCAAAATCAAAGCTACCTTCTTTGAAAGGAGTTGAAAGTAACCTAGTCATTTTAACGAAAGCATCTGTTATCTTTTCTTGTGTTGCTAAAGAATCATCTTTGTTGATGATTTCTTGCTGCAGCATAATTCGCTTTATGATGGTTTCATCTTGCAAGAGTTCTGGCACCAAAAGGGCAAAATAATTCAAATAAAAATCTTGTGGAATTTCTTTTACACAACCAAAATCAATTACACCTAAGCTGCCGTCCATGTTCATAAGGAAATTTCCAGGATGTGGGTCGGCATGCACCGACTTTAACTCATGCACCTGCAAATCATAAAAGTCCCACATGGCTTGACCAATGCTGTTTCTCACTTCTTGCGAAGGATTTAAGCGCAAGAAATCATCTAGGTGATTTCCAGAAAGCCAATCCATGGTTAGCACTTTATTTGAGGAATACTCCTTGTAGTAATTAGTGAAAATTAGGTTTGGAATGTGTTTGCAAAGATTAGAAATTTCTACAGATCGCTTAAATTCCAGGTCATAATCAGTTTCTTCAAGTAGTTTAGATTCAACCTCTTTGATGTATTTTTCTAATTCTTTTTCATTCATGTCTAAAAGCCTAAAAGCAATGGGTTTTACCATTCTTAAATCACTTTTAATACTTTCTCCCACGCCAGGATATTGAATTTTTACAGCTAATTTCTTTCCATTAAGTGTGGCTTTATGCACTTGTCCAATGCTTGCGGCATTGCTAGCTTTCATTTCAAAAGTGTCGAAAATTTCTTGTGGGGTTTTACCAAAGTTCTTTACAAAAGTTTGTACAATAAGTGGCCCAGATAAAGGTGGCGCGCTGTATTGAGCCATTTGGAATTTATTGGTGTATTGACGTGGTAAAACGTTTTTTTCCATGCTTAGCATTTGTGCAACTTTTAAGGCGCTCCCTTTAAGTTCGCTTAAAGCATTGTATACATCTGTGGCATTGTCTTCATGTAAGCCGTCCTTTGTAAGGCTTGGGTCAACCAACTTTTTAGAATAATGCTTAATATAATTTCCACCAATTTGTGCACCTGTTTTTACAAAGCGCATGGCGCGTTCTACCTTAGAGGCAGGAATACTATTTTGTTCCATTAATTAACGGTTTTGAAACAGAAATTTACCAAACTCAATCATAGAATCTAATGGAGATTTGCCAATTAAATCAAAGGCTAAATTGACAGAACGCTCTATTGCCTCGTCTGTTTTTTCGAAGCCGGAACTTTTATCTTTCAACCAAAAATCGGTTACAAATAACAGATTTAACCATGCCGCGTCGCCATATTTGTTGCTGATGAATTTACGTTCTTCTATTTCTTTGGTACCCATGCCTTCATTCATCAATTGCTGCGCCCACTCAATAAAGTTTCGCTTCATACCATTCAAGAAATTTAACTGCATGGGTGAAGGACCTTTTCCTTTGTGTTTTTGGTATTGGTAATTTACATAGCTTCTATACTCTTTTAACGTTTCGAACCAAGCAAAGAAGAAAGCTAATAACTTCTCTCTAGCACTGTAGCTGCTGTAAACTTCAGTTGAAGTGACTTTATCTCGCACTGCCAAGAACCATTGGTTGAAAATATCTTCTTGCAATGCTTCTAAAGAAGAAAAATGGTCGTAAAATGCTTTTTCTTCCATGCCAAGGGTTTTACAAAACAAATAAACACTGGATGGAGCTTCATTATTTTCTAAGGTTTGGCGGATATATTCCGAGATGATTTCTGCTTTCATATACTTATAAACTGATGCGAGTTCCAATTTGTTTTATAATATAAAAATCTTGAAATATTTTTTTAATGACTTGGAAATTATTTATATTTATCAGACAATTTTATTATTAATCTTTTTAGGTAAATAATGAATTACATAATTTATATTGTAACATAAATAAAACAAATGGGAAAGAAAATAACTGTTTTTGTAGTTCTCTATTTATTCTTGACTATTGCAGTTTTTGTTATGATGCGTTATTTTGATTATGCTGTCTTAAAAAAACTATCAATACTTGGTATTTTAGTTTTTTCAATAATTATTTCGGCATACTTAATTTTTGATAAGAATCGAAAGCAAACGCTAACCATTAGTGTTCCTTTTTTGGTATTGTTTTTACTAACCAATTATTTATTTGGTCGTTTTAATTACATTGTGTTTAGAGATACTTTCATTTCAACTAATTATAAATCTTTTAACTGGGAGCAAGGAAAACCAGTGAATGAACTTAATACTGCTTTAAATGAACTTGAAGATATCGATAGGTTGTATAGTGTTGTAGTAATTAAAAATGGAAAACTAATTGCTAAAAGATATTATCATGGAGCAAGCGAGAATAATGCATTTAATCTAAATTCAGTAACTAAGACAGTTACTTCACTATTGATAGGAATCGCAATTGAGGAAAAAATTATTGATAGTTTAACCCAACCAATTATTAACTTTTTTCCTGAATTTCGAGAAAAACTTAATGATCCTCGAAAGCTAAAAATTAGTGTACAAGATTTACTAAGTATGAAGGCTGGATTTGCTTATGATTGTTTTGATTGTACCGAGTTTTTTTTCACAAAAATGCCTTTAGTCAGTGAACCAGGCCAAACTTTTTTATACAGCAATGGATCTTATAATTTGCTTTCAGAGATAATTCTTAAACAATCAAAAAAAAGTGCCATGGAGTATGCTTCAAAAAAGTTGTTTAAGCCATTGAATATTCAAACTGAAAAGTGGCATAAATTATCTAATGGAAATAATAGTGGAGCATTTGGCCTATACTTGACTACCACTGATATGGCGAGAATTGGATTACTATTACTAAAAGATGGGAAAATTGACTCAAATTTAATTGTTTCAGAAAATTGGATAAAGAGGATGCAATTTAACTACACCACAAATTACAAAAGGAAAAACGAAAACTCTAGTAATTTTAAAGTTAAAGGTTATGGATTAGGTTGTTGGATTACAGAAACAAATGGATATAAAACTTTTACTGCACGAGGGCATGGAGGACAAATGATTCATATAATCCCAGACAAAAACATAGTTATTGCAATTACTCAAAAAGATTTATTTATTAAGCCTAATCAACAAATTGATAAGCCAGAATTACTTTTTAATATTTTGTCTATTATGGCTAATGATACAAATAATAATAATTGAATGAAACAGAACATAACAATAAGTTATATACTCTTTTCTATTTTTTTCTTTAGTTATAATTATAGTCTCTTTGCTCAAAAATTCAATTGGGTTCAAAAGTTTGGCGGCAATGGTACTGATATTGTTTGGAACGTAGCCACCGACCAAAACGATAATTATTATGTGTTAGGAGAATTTTCGGGCACACTTCCTTTAGACAGTATCGGGTTACCTAGAAACTTAGGCAGTGTGGGTGGTCGTGATGTTTTTTTAGCAAAATACAACTGCAACAAAGTATTACAATGGCGATTAAAAATAGGGGGAACTTCTGATGATGGCGGGGAGTTTCCTTTTATGGGTATAAAAGTCGCAGCTTCTGGGAATATTTACATATCGGGTTCTTTTAGTGGGAATGCCTCATTTTTTGATGCAAATCAAAATTTAACGCATAGTCTAACCTCAGCTGGAGGCACTGATGTTTTCTTGGCACGTGTGAGTAATAACGGGATAATAGGGTGGGTATGCGCTATTGGTGGGCCTTTAAACGATGAAAATAGTACCTTAGAAATTGATGCTAGCGAAAATGTATATGCTGCAGGATTTTTTACTGGTACTGCTAGTTTTAAATCTATGTCGGGAGCCCCAAGTCAAAATAAAAGTAGTTTAGGTTCTTCAGATTTATTTGTTGCCAAATACAATAGTAATGGAACAATCCAAAATGTTGCCACTGCTGGAGGAACTGCCCAAGATGTTGCAAATAACCTTAGCTTAGATGAGTTAGGAAACCTTTATGTGGTAGGCAATTTTGCTTGTTGTTCAGGTGGCTCTTCGCAATTTGGCTCAATTACAATTAACAACATAAGCGGTTGGGGCGCTTATATTGCCAAGCTAAGTAGCACAGGAACTTGGGTTTGGGTAAACCATATTGGTGGCAACGGTCAAGATGCTTTTTCAAAAGTGTTTATCGATAAA
Source organism: Bacteroidota bacterium (assembly GCA_027488905.1). GTDB lineage: Bacteria > Bacteroidota > Bacteroidia > UKL13-3 > UKL13-3 > B1. The sequence goes on along the minus strand of JAIYAT010000035.1, from coordinate 452,885 downwards.
ACTTCACAAGCAGTTTATGCAATTGGTCATATTAATGCAAATGCAACCCTAAGCTCCCAAGCACCCGGATTAGATTATGACTTAGTAATTAATGGTGGTTTTGACATTGTTGCCGTCAAATTAAACTATAATGGCTCCATTATTTGGGCCAAAGCATTTGGTAGTACTAGCAATGACTATGGTTATGCCGTTGCCTTAGACAAAAATTCAAATTTACTAATAGGGGGTTCATATGGAAATACAATGAACTTTGGGAGTATTACTTTAAATTTGAGTGGTACCGAGAGTGGCTTTTTGGCAACGCTTAATGCTTTAAATGGTAATCCTATAAGTGCAGAACGTCTAGTTGGTTCGGCTGGCAATGTTGTAATAATTGGATTAGATGTTTCTGCCAGCAATACCTTATTTGCATCAGGGTATTTCACATCCAACATTCAATTAAATCCTGGCAGTATACCAGTTTCGGGCCCTTTGGATGGTTTTGTGGCGATGTTTCAAGCAAATGATTCCATAAGATTATCCGCTGATAAGCTTGGTTTGAGTTGCCAAGACAGTGTTTTATTAACTGCAAATAGCCTTGGTGTCAATCAGTTTCTTTGGTTCAGAAATGATACCTTTATAAATCAAACCGATAGCTCCTTTATATATGCTAAACTAGCTGGTGCTTATAAAGTGGTTGGCTTCAAAAACTGTGTAGGATACGATACTTCAAATCTGGTAATCCTTGGCACCATTGCCTTTAATATAAGTGCTGCTGATGATTTAAATTTATGCCAAGGCGATTCCATAACAATTTTTGCATCAGGTGCAAGTGAGTACTATTGGTATCCTCGCGTGAATATGAGTGATACAAGTTCGGCCGAACCTAAGATTTGGCCAAATGTTAGTACAAGGTATTATGTTATAGGTAAAACAGGTGATTGTGTGGCTTTAGATAGTATTGAGGTCACTATACTTAGTATTCCCATAGTGGCAGCTGGTAAGGATTCAGTTTTATGTAAAGGTCAAAGTTTGCAATTACAAGGTGCAGTTTCTAATGCTACTAGTTTTTCTTGGCGGTTTGACCCAAGCCTTAACGACGCAAAAGTGCTTGATCCATTTGTAAAGCCAAATGTTAGCACCTATTATGTATTGACCGCGCAAAATGATATATGCCAAACCAAAGATTCAGTATATATCCGAATTTATCCAGAAGTTATAGCTTCCTTTAGTGCAAATCCCAGTGTTGGGTTCAAACCATTAACCGTAAATTTTGAAAACAAAAGTAGCTCAAATGCAAATCAGTTTATGTGGGATTTTGGTGAAGCAAACATGGATACCTCAAAAAATCCAACTTATATTTATTACAACGCAGGAAAATATCTGGTTAAGTTGTTTGCAAGTGATGCCTATGGCTGTGTGGATTCTACTAGTCAAATACTTACAGTAAATGAAGATGAGTTCTTATTTGTACCCAATGTTTTTACCCCTCAAGGCAATGGCTTAAACGAAGTATTTGAAGTGGTGTATACCAAAAGTCAGTTTGATTTTTTAGAATTGATGGTTTATTCACGGTGGGGTGAACTACTGCATAAAACCCAAATGCCTGGTGGTGTTTGGTGGAATGGCACATATATGGACTTGCCGTGCCCAGAAGGGGTGTATTTTTATGTTTTAAAAGCTAAATCTACTACTGGAAAGTTGTACGATTTAAATGGAACAATAACGCTAATTCGATAATAGGATTTGCGAATAAAGATTTTACAAGGATTTCAATTTAACTTAACCAATAAAAAAGCCCGATTGCTCGGGCTTTTTTATTGCAAACTTTGTTGACTTAGCTTTGGTTCAAACCTAAATTATTTTCTTAGTTGAATGGTGTAAGTTCTGCCTCTTACACTTACGGTTGCTGTTCTATCACAAGTGCCATTTCCATAATCTATTGTCCTTGTTGGTTTGTTTTCTGGGGTTAATTCAATTATTCCAGCAACAATGCGCCATTGGCAGCTTAAATCAATACTCAAGGGAGAGGTAATCTTTGTGGTAAAAGTAAAACCATTCCTATTGATTCCGCTAGCTTCTCCACTGATGCTGTATTTGTCATCTAACCAAATTTTGGTATTTTCTCCACTCACCCAAGTGCGTGTTCTATTACTTTTCCAAGTAATAACTTCATTGGCGGTATTAGTAATTTTGCCGTCTACTGCAATGCTAAAAGTAAGTTGGCCGCTTGCGTTTCTACCAGTATTGGTGATGGTTTTGCTGCCTTCAATTTTATTGTCATTTTGATAGAAATTATCAAAAGTTGTGGATATTACGGTATTTAAATCTCTGTACCTTCCTGTCCAACTCACCATAATTTTTCCTCTTCTGTAATTGCCATCGTTGCATAAAAAGTTGCTAGTTCCATAGTCAATTGTCATGGTTCTAGGAGAGCTCGCAGAGTCTATGGTTACAATCGGATAGGATTTTCTCAATCCATTTTCACTCGCATTGCCATCCACTTCTTTGAAAATTTGGTCAAAGGTGCTTTCAGACAAGGCCATATCTTCAGAAGTGGCCAGTTCATTTTCTTCATTGTTTTCTTTTTTGCAAGAAAAAAGGCTGGTTCCAATTAATAAAAGGAGCAAAGCCAAGAATTTACCATTTGTTTTCATACGATATAATTTATTTTATATCAATAGGACTAATTAAAAAGATAAAGGTTTAAACGATCTATAAAATATTATTGAATAATTAATTTTTTATAAACTGAATTTCCTAAAAAATCGGAGACCTTTATAAAATATACACCAGCTGTTTTTGGTAAGTTTAGCTCTAAGAAATTATTTTCAGCACTTTCTTTGATTATAGCTTTTCCATCCATGCTTATTAGTTCAATACTTACTTGTTGAGAAAATCCTTTCCAATCTATCCTTACTTTTTCGCTTGCTGGATTTGGGTAAATGCTAAGATTTTGGGTTGAACCAACCTGATTATCCTGTCCGGTTGGATTGTCAAATATGAGTATTCGGGTTTGGTAAGGCTGCATGTTTAGGTTCAAACCGAAAAATGAACTTGAGGATGAAATATTGAAACTTTGGCTTGACATCACATCCTTTAGTTGAAAGTTGCCATTTTGATTATCTTCTCTTGAAATGGTAAACTGCACCGATTCGAATGCATTGCTGCTGGTATTAACCAATACATAAACATTTTGCCCTTTTACATACCTGTGGGCAATTAACACCTCATTTTGCGTACTGATGATGTTTTTATATGCACCGCTATGAACCGCTTCATATTGGTTTCTAAAGTGAATGAGTTTTCGGTAATGGTTCCAAATAGAGTTTGAATCTGCCTTTAAAGTTGCAACATTGTATTGCGCATAGTTAGTATTAAGTGGACGCCATGGAAATCCTGTTGTAAACCCTGCATAAGAACCTGTACTCCATTGCATTGGACGTCTTATGTTTTCATCTGGTTTTGAACCTAACATGGCTACTTCTTCGCCATAATATAAATACGGAGTTCCTGGTTGGGTCAACAATAAACTTGCGGCTGCTTTGAGCTTAGCTTGGTTATTCCCAAAGATACTAGCGATGCGGTCTTGGTCATGATTGGTTAAGAAATTCGAAAAATCATAATTGGCCAATGCGTAGGTAAGTGCGTTCCTAAGGTTATTTGGATTACCTTCATTAATGGCAGTAAGGTTTCCGCCAGCTACACCAAATTCAAAACAATGGTCGAAGTTTGGCGCATATTGTTTTATAACATCTTGCGGGTCCCAAACTTCTGCAACCAAATAAGCATTTGGATTCCAAGTTTTACAACTGTCCTTAAATTCTTTCCAGAATGCCAGTGTTTTTGGATGATGTTTTAAGGTATTGCCTTCTTCATATAAATAGGTCACAGCATCCAATCTAAAGCCATCTACTCCAACTTCTTTGAGCCAGAATTTGGCCATATCAAAAATGCTATCTCTTACAGGTTTATAATTGTAGTTAAGGTCGGGCATACCACTCCAAAAAACGCCGTAATAATATTTGCCGTTTCTATTATGCCAAACTTGCTGTCCCCAAGGGCCAGAACTATTGATTGCTGTATTCTCCCAACGATAGAAATCTCTATAGAAACTGTCATTTGCAGCAGATTTCACAAACCAAGGGTGATTGGTAGAGGTGTGGTTTAAAACCAAATCCATGATAACCTTGATTCCTCTTTGGTGAGCAGAAGCTAGCATTTCTTTAAACTGCTCCATATTGCCATATTCAGGATTTACCGCTTTATAATTGGTAACGTCGTATCCATGGTAACTAGGAGAGGGGTTAATGGGCATTAACCAAATTAATCCAATTCCTAAATCAGAATAGGTATTTGGGTTCCCATCGTTAAGGTAATCTAGGCGACTTTGCAATCCATCAAAGTCGCCTTTGCCATCACCATTAAAGTCTTGAAAGCTTCTTACAAATATTTCATAGGCAGTTTTGCCTTGGATAGGGCTTTGAGCGAAAGAGAAAGGAGAAAGAGAAAGAGAAAGGGTTAAAGTAAGGATGGTTTTAGCCCATTGTATTTTTAGCATGGTATTTATTATAAAAACCTAGGATCTGATTCCATTACATGTCCGCAGTTTTTGCAAGTTCTAAGGTCTTCAGAACTATAATAGTGTTTAAAATGCGGTTGAAAATCAGTTTCTATATTTTTGAGTTCGAAGTAAGTCTCATGCAGTTTATGATTGCATTTTTCGCAAAACCAAAGTAAACCATCTTTAAAGCCTTTTCCTTGTCTAACTCTTTCAATTACTAAGCCAATTGAGCCTTCTGTTCTACCCGGGGAATGTGGAATTCCTGCAGGACAAAGAAACATATCGCCAGGGCCTAAATGGATAGGTACGGCTTTGCCCTCTTCCTGTATATTAACTGTGATATTTCCTTCTAATTGATAGAATAATTCTTCTGTTTCGTTGTAATGGTAGTCTTTTCTAGCATTTGGTCCACCTACAATCATCACAATATAATCTGAACCTTCCGGATATAAATTTTTATTGGCAACAGGTGGTTTTAATAAATGCTTATTATCATCAATCCATTGTTTTAAGTTGAAGGGTTTTCTAATAGACATAGTAGTAAATTTTGAAGGGTAAAAATAGGCAATGCAACTAGAAAAATACTAAAAAAAATAGGCCATCCTTTTGGGACGGCCTATTTTTATCTTAGAAAGTGAAAGAACTAGTCTTTGCTACCTTCCATTTTAGCCTTCAATTCAGCTAATCCACCAATATCACCAAATGTTGATTTTTCATTTGATTCATTTAATTTCTTAGCAGCTTTGCTAGCTTTATCCTTTTCGTCTTCTTTTTTCTTAATCTCACCCTCTTTCTTCACTTCAACTTCTTCTTTCCAAAGGGCAGTGTGAGATAGAACGATTCTGCGGTTTTCTTTATTAAACTCAGTTACTTTAAAGTTAAGAGTTTCATCTTCTTTAGCTGTTTTCTTATCTTCTTTTAATAACTGCTTCAATGGAGCATAACCTTCAACACCGTAAGGAAGCGCAACGATTGCACTCTTATCTTCGATTTTAAGAATAGTACCTTCGTGCTCAGAACCTACAGAGAACAAAGTATCGAATGCTTCCCAAGGATTCTCATCCAATTGTTTGTGTCCTAAGCTTAAGCGACGGTTTTCTAAATCCATCTCTAAAACTAGTACATCCAATTCTTGGTTAACTTTTACGAATTCGTTCGGATGCTTGATTTTCTTAGTCCAGCTAAGGTCACTTACGTGAACTAAACCATCTACACCTTCTTCTAATTCAACAAATAAACCATAGTTGGTCATATTGCGCACAATACCTTTATGGCGTGAACCAACAGGATATCTTTCTTGAATATTAACCCAAGGATCTGCTTTCAATTGTTTGATACCAAGAGACATTTTACGCTCTTCTTTTTCAAGCGTTAAAATAACTGCTTCCATATCGTCACCCATTTTCAAGAAATCTTGTGGGCTACGTAAATGTTGACTCCAGCTCATTTCACTTACGTGAATTAAACCTTCAACACCAGGAGCAATTTCTAAGAAAGCACCGTAATCAGCGATGTTAACAATTTTACCTGTTACCTTAGCACCAACTGAAAGGTTTTCTGCTAATGAATCCCAAGGGTGAGCACCTAATTGTTTTAAGCCAAGAGAAATACGTTTCTTTTCATCATCAAAATCAAGTACTACTACATTGATTTTTTGATCCATTGTAAGTACTTCTTCTGGGTGATTGATGCGACCCCACGAAATATCAGTAATGTGAAGTAAACCATCCACACCACCTAAATCGATGAATACACCAAATGAAGTCATGTTTTTCACAGTTCCTTCCAAAACCTGACCTTTTTCTAATCTAGATAAGATGTCAACTTTTTGTTTTTCGATGTCTTCCTCAATTAATACTTTATGAGAAATTACCACATTTTTAAAAGCGTGATTCACTTTTACCACTTTAAATGGCATTGTTTGACCCACATAAACATCATAATCCTTGATAGGCTTAGTGTCGATTTGTGAACCAGGTAAAAACGTATCGATGCCGTAAACATCAACAACTAAACCGCCTTTGGTGCGGGTTTTTACATAACCATTCACTACTATGTCATTGTCATGAGCAGCAAGAATGTTTTCCCAAGCACGCTCGCTCATCGCTTTTTTGCGGCTTAGAATAAGCTGACCGTTAAGGTCTTCTTTTGTTTCTAGTAATACTTCAACAGTATCACCAATTTTGAGATCCGGCATGTCGCGGAACTCGGTACGTGCGATTAAACCATCAGATTTGAATCCAATGTTTAATACAACTTCTTTGTCGGTGAAACCAACAACTGTACCTTTAACAATTTCCTTTTCATTGAAGGCATTGAGAGTGTTTTCGTAAAGAGACGCAAGCTTGCTGTGCTCTTCCTGGCTGTAGCCGCCGAAGCCGGCATTGTCCATGCTCCAGTCGAAATCCATTTCGGGAGTGGATGTAGTTTGATTTGTGTTTTGTGACAATTAATTAAATCTCCTTTCGCTATAAAAGCGGGCAAATATAGGGTTAATATGTTGATATGCAACACTAATTTAATCTAATTTCTTATAATTAATTTTAATCAAGAATTATAAGCCTTGGTTTAATCATATTTTGTTTTAAAAGTAGATTGTTTAGCCATAAAAAACAGCATGATTCCAATCGCAATCAATTCAATAAGAGAGAGAAACACTTCTGAAACGGAGAAACTTTGGTTTTGAAGTTTTATCCAATTTACGCTAATAATTATCCCTAAAAATATTAGTCCAATTATGCCTAAACACAATTTCCTTCTTTTTGCCAACATGGATAGTTGAGCCATTGTCAAATAAAATAATAAAATTACTGCTGGAATGATAGGAATTAAGAAAAGTAGCTGAATAAATAGTTGCCTTAATTCGGTGATTTTATTTTGGGTCATTATACTTAAGTCATAAGGTTTTATTTTAATTTGACCGTATTTGTTCACGAAAGTTGCTCCTGCTATTTGAAAATCAATTTCTGATTGTACTTCATGAAATAAGTTAACTTCATTGTTAGTATAGTAATAAAAGTTATTAATCAAGTAAGATAAGGTTAGCGTTTGAACCAAACCAATCGAAATGAAAAGTAAGTCAAACCCTAACTTTTTGAAAAATGATTTCATGATTTGGGCGATTTTTCTTTAAGTGAATACTTTTTATTCATCTTTTTAATGCCAAAAACAGCACCAGCGCCAGCTAATAAACTTATTCCTGCGTCTACTGGAACATCATCAATATCTTCATCTTGTTCTGGTTGCGCAATTAGTAAATTAATATTTATTACTAGCATAAAAAGTAAGGCAAATAGCTTGATTGATTTTTTCATGGTTTATAGGTATTTATTGTTTAATGATTTTTTGTTGTATTGTTTGTTCAGCACTTATGACCTGAAGGAGGTAAACACCATTTGCAAGGCCATTTAAATTTATTTTTAAATTGCCTTCTTCTTTTGAGAGAAATACTTGTGTTAGAATGGCTTTACCAGTCAAATCCAATAGATTTACTTCAACAGATTTGCTTCCCTTTTGCCCCCCATTTATCCAAACTTCATCCTGAAATGGATTGGGATAAATGATAAATTTTTCTGGGATATTTCTTACATCACCAAGCGGGATATTATGTCTGCCAGTCAATAAAAATCTAGCGAGATTTGACCCAGTTTCTTTGAACAGAAACTTTTGTTCAAACCTATTTTCAATTGCATAATGCTTTTTATATAATATGTCTGTTAAAACAACTTCTTGAAAATTACCTACCTCTTTTAATTCAATTACCAAAAGGCCTGAGTCTCCACCTGCAATTTCTGTGTAAATTGGAATTGAAAATTTTTGCTCTAAATATAGGGGCAAGGCATTAAAAGCCAACCAGCGCTTGGAATTTTGCCCGGTACCAATATTTACTACTGGGTTATTTAGTTTAGCAAGGTCTTCAAACTCTTTTTCATCTTTCGAATAGTTAGGGTCAAACCGAACAATTGCTTCATCTTTGTTATAAATATCCTTTTCTAAACTAATCTTTATTAAATTACTTTTGTTGTTTTTAAACAATGCGCTTGGGGCATTGCTCGATTTTACATTCTCATTGCAACCCAAACTTGGATTACTACCTGTTGTCCTTACAAAAAATGCTTGATGAGAGGAAATAATATTTGACCCGCCGTTGATGGAAAAACCACTTGGATTTGCACCTCCAACCGTATTCACAGAGTAAGCATAAGAATTAGTTTGCGGATTCCAAATTGCAATTGCTCCAGCATCCACATTCGTCCTTTGCCAGCCTGCAGCAGCATTCCAATTAATGCTTGCAGGGTAGGGGTTTCCTACAAAACACCAACCGTCATTTGAGCCATTACCACTCCATGTGACATTTGAAGTAGGAAAGGTAAAATCACCTTGATTGATTGTTCCTGTGCTCACTAAGGTTACCGCATTCTGGGTATTATTCGTTCCGTTTAATCTGCCTAAATCTGAACGATCACCACGCACCATAACTTTGTACCCTCTTCCAGGTATCAATGGATTATTGATATTTGTGGCTGCTCTCCACCCTAAATTTACATTTCCTGTATCTGCTTCATTGTACCAAAACACACTTGGGTTATTGGTTAAGGTTGCATCAAAGCCATTGCTGTTTGTTGATCCTAAAGTGTTTCCTGAACCGTTTCCTGTAATAAATATTTCTCCCCTCCAATCAAGTAAAGTATTATTTGAAATGGGTGTGCTTAGACTCCTATTTCTTCTACCATTAGCTGGTATGTATCTTTCTACAGAGGCTATACCTAAAACACTGCCTCCATTGGAGTTGCCAATATTACCAGTGCCGGCAGCAGATGATTTAATTGTAAAACTGCCATTATTTACCAATATTCCTTTGCATTGCAAATGGGCATTTTCATTGACTTGCAGATGTCCATTATTGAGAAAATCTGAGGTTGCACTTTGCTTGGCTATTGAAAAGGTATGGTTTGAATTTAAATTAGATGAATCTCCCAAACTACCAATATGCAGGCTTGAATTGGCAGAAATGAGTAGGTTACTCACTGCGCAAAAAAGGGCACTGCTGTTCTGACTAAACTGTATTTGGTGGAATGCTCTTATGAAAATTGAGGCTGCATTTGCTGCGGGGTAGCTCGTTGCTGAAACCCAGTTTTGGCTATCCAAAGACATTTCCCAATGGGTGGTGTTGAACCAATTTCCATTGGCAACAGCGCTTCTAAAGTGGTTTAAGGAACTTGGTACATCTACTTGTATTTGGTCAAATGAAATCTTTCCACTGCCATTGGTAAAAGCAAATTTAAAATCATCTAAAGTTTGGGAAGTTGTTAAGGCATTTCTATCATTAAATAATTTTGTATTCCCAGCCCACAAATCCCAGGCGTCATTTACTAAAGTATCTATGCCTCCTGTTGGTGTGCGATAAAATATAGTACTTCCAGTGTTGTTAATTACCCATAAAATGTTTTGTGTGCCAGAAACGGCGCTTGAGTTTGTACTTGTGCCTAAATCTCTGAGGGTAAATTCACCAGTGTTAGCCGTAAAATTAATGCCAATTCTACTATGCACATTTGAATTGCTTTCTGCAGCGTTTGAGGTTCCAAAACCAGAACCAATTTGTAGCACGGCGGCAGTTGTTTGTGCACTGGTGTTGTCGGCAATTTTAAGTTGTAATTTAAGGGCTAATGCTTGGGGACTACCACTAAAGTTGGTTGTTCTTGAAAATGAACCTGTATTGCTTCCACTTCTTGTGAAGTTAAGCATTTGCTGGGAAATGTTTGCTTGCACCCCTGCACCCGAACTGCCAATTGCATTAAAAAACCGGTTTGCTGGTGTTGTTGCAGAAATGTAATCATTAAGGGTTTCTGTTTCGTTGAAATCAACGAAGAATAATTGTGAAAATGCTGGCTTGCAAAAAAGCAAGGCTAGTAACAAAAGATAAGGTTTTATAGACATAGGTTTGGCGATTAAATTTCAAATATTTGTGTGAGCTAAGCATTAGCTTGTTCACACGCATTCGCCATCTTGGTTCAAACCGAACTTGATAGATGTTATTTTATGATTTGAACACTACAAAGGAAAAATAAACCTTAATAATAAAAAAGAATTAACCGCCGAAGCGGCTACATAAATCAGGTTTGTAGGATTTTCACCTTACTTTTCTTGTGCTTCTCGCATCATAGATGCTGCCAATTCTTTACCCAAATAACTATCTATGATTGCATGCACGCCATACAATAAAGGGGTTAATAATAATGCTACACTTAATTTATAAATGAAGTTAATTAGACTTATGCCAAGTACTAGATTCATGTCCCAACCAGCTCCTAAATAAAAGGCAATGAATAAAACTACAAAGCTGTCTATCAACTGCGAAATTACGGTAGAACCCGTTGCACGCAGCCATAAGTATTTATTTCCAGTTTTGGTTTTGATGTAATGAAAAACGCTTACATCTATTAACTGCCCAATTAAAAATGCAACTAGGGAACCTACAATAATCCACAAGCCTTGCCCAAATATTTGCGCATAGGCTTCTTGCATATCAATCGAGCCATTTGAAGTTTCTCTTAGCATCCAAAAATCAGCAGGTGTAACTTTTATACCTGCAAAAACTGCAAGAAAAGAGTAACTAATCATAACCGCTGCGATATATGAAAAAAGTTGAACACCTGAGCGACCAAAATACTCATTTATAATATCTGTCATGATGAATACAATGGGCCATAAAAGCACGCCAACTGTCATGTTAAAGGATAGTTTGTTGCCAAAAACATCCAAAGAAATAGGCGTTAATCCTAATGTTTTTTCAACTGAGAAAATCTTAACCCCTATAAACTCAGCCACCAAGGCATTGGCAATAAAAAATGAGCCTAGTAATAAAAATAATACGGTTCGTTTGCTTTCCTTCATGATTCAAATATGACAATTCTCAGTCATTAACAAGAAGAATATTTTTAAGTTTTATTTACATTCGTACCATGAATTCACAAACGGAGTTATCAGAGCTTTTAGTTGAAGGCATGAGTTGCAGCAATTGCGCCATGGGTGTTCGCAAACGTCTAGAGAAGCAAGGGCTTGGACAAATAGACGTTAACTTTGCTACAGGCGAGGTAAGATTCGAAAATATTCCTAATAAACCTTTAACAGAAATTGCAGAAAGCATTGAAGATTTAGGATATTCTGTTTCAATGAAAAACGAGGTAAAAGAAGAAAAAAAAAATTCTTAGGCAGCCTCGAGGCCAAATTAATTTTTAGCCTCATTTTCACAATCCCACTTATGGCCCACATGGTTTCGAGCTGGGCCTTATTGCATAATCCATTTTTTCAACTTGCCTTAAGTATACCGGTATATTCAATTGGTTTATGGTATTTTGGTAAATCTGCTTACCAAAGTTTAAAAAGCGGCGTCCCTAATATGGATGTGCTAATATTTATAGGGGCATTCTCAGCATTGATTTATAGTATTTATGGAACGCTAGCCTTTGCTGGCACCCATGAAGTTCATAAGTATCTGTTTTTCGAAACTGGTGCTTCCATCTTTACTTTTGTTTTAGCAGGTAATGTGCTCGAAAAGCGTGCAGTAAAAAGAACTACCAAAGCCTTGCAAACACTCAATGATTTGCAACCCAAAACAGCCCTTTTATTACAAGCCAATGGAAGTCTGTTGGAAACCTTGGTTGACCATATTAAAATTGGCGATACAGTGTTGGTTCAAACCGGACAATTAATACCTTTAGATGGCGAAATAGTAGAAGGAAACGCAGAACTCAATGAACAAATGTTGAGTGGAGAATCATTGCCAATTTTTAAACAAATAGGTGATAAAGTAAGTGCTGGAACCCTTATAGAATCTGGAAATATTTCAATTAAAGTAAAAGCTTTAGTTAAAAATAGTGTATTGAGCCAAATCATTGAAATGGTAAAAAGGGCGCAATCTAATAAGCCAAATATTCAACAATTGGGTGATAAAATTAGCGCTGTTTTTGTCCCGGTGGTTGTAGGAATATCTTTGTTAACTTTTTTGGTTTCCTATTTTTGGTTAGACATTGGTTCAGCCCAAAGTATGCTGCGTGCGGTTGCTGTATTAGTAATTTCTTGCCCTTGTGCAATGGGACTTGCCACGCCAACAGCCATTATGGTTGGCATTGGAAAAGCTGCCAAACGAGGTATCTTAATTAAAGGTGGAAATGTGCTGGAGAACTTTGCAAAATCAGAACTGTTAGTATTTGATAAAACAGGAACACTCACTACAGGTAAATTTGTATTTTCTGAATTGAAAGCTCCAAAATTATCTGAGTCACTTATAAAAGCTTTGATGTTTGCCTTAGAGCAAAAATCTGCTCATCCCATTGCCACTTCTTTTGTTCAGCAGCAGAGCAATTGGTTTGACCCAAACCTTGAATTAAGTTCAATTGCTGAAGAAAAGGGACAGGGAATGAAAGGTGTTTTTGAAGGAAAGGAAATACGTTTTGGCAAACCAAATTGGGCCATGTTTCGGGTTGAACCAAATATAGTTGAAACGTATAATTATGATTTGGTTTTAAGTATGGATGGCGCACCTATTGCAGGTTTGGACATTGAAGATGAAATTAAGGAGGGTGCAAAAGAAATGGCTGAATACTTTGAATCTGTTCAATTGCCCATGTTAATTATTAGTGGAGATAAAGAAAGCAAAGTTGCCAGCTTGGCCAAAAAGTTTGGGATTTTACAATGGAAAGCTGCTCAGCTGCCAGCACAAAAGCTTGAATGGATTGAAAAGTATTTTGAAGAAAAAAACACCGCCATGGTGGGAGATGGCATAAATGATGCGCCAGCTTTGAGCAAAGTAAATGTAGGTATTTCTTTTGTTAAAGGAAGTGATATAGCCATTCAGGCTGCTAGTTTAGTGATTACACGACCAGATTTACTTGCCATAAAAGAGGCCCATCAAATAAGCAAAATGACTTATACCACAATCAAGCAAAATTTGTTTTGGGCATTTTTCTATAATATTTTGTGTATCCCTTTGGCAGCAGCAGGTTTTCTGCATCCTATGATTGGCGCACTATCAATGGCTTTTTCTGATGTAATTGTAATTGGAAATTCCCTTAGGTTGGGATGGAGAAAGCTAAAGTAAGCGAGGTTTGAAGGTTATTTAGCAAATCTGCAAAAGAGTAATGTAAGCTTAAAAAAAAGGCTCCAATGGTTAAACTAGCATACACTAAATATTCTCCAATTGCTGTATATTTTCTAATGTCTATTCCTTCCATTTTACAATAAATCACTAGCATTATCTTTTCTACGGTATAGGCTATTACAGTAGCATAAGCAATGCCTTCAATTCCTATTTCACTGATGAACCAAAAGGATAGAATAACATTTAAAATTAGGTAATTGGTGCTTACTAAATAAAAGATGCGGTTTTTCATCAAACCCATTATTACCGTTTGTGGAAACAACATTCTACTTACTATCAAAAGTAAGTAAATATTAAAAATGCGATATCCTGCAACCAAGTCTTTGTTATAGGCAAATTCAAAAAAGTACTCACTTATAAAAAGCATGAGTATGGTCCCTGGAAACAACCACCGCATGAGTTTGCGAGAACTTTCTTTTAACCTTTTAAGACCATCTTGGAGTTGGTTCGACTTAAATGCATTAGCAATTTCACCACTATAAATATTGCTTAAGGAATTTGCGAGGATTAAAAATACTGGAAGTTCTTTTGCACCATATCTAAAAATGGTGAAGTCGGTATCAGAATAATAGTATTCTACAATAAAGCTATTGATATAATCCATGCTGCCTGCTAGCAAAATAGAAAACATAAATGGCATAACTTTTCCCATGAATTCTTGTATTAACCTTGTATGGAAGCTAATGCTAGCATACTTCATAAGAATAATAATGGTATAGTTAAATTTTAATAAAGCTAGAATAACCAATAAATTTACAGCTAGGTTAAGGGTTTGCTTCATGTAAAGCGGAACACACAATAAAATGATATGCAAAGAAAAACTAATAATTCCCCAAATAATGAGTGATTTATATTTACCTTTTAGATAGAAAATATAATCTGTTATGAAAGTAGGTGTATTTAAAAAGACAACCAGCCCAAACATTTGAAACAAATCTGCATCCTTGGGGTATTTAATGTTTCCATAAACTGCAGTGATAATCCCAGCAAACAAACTAAATATGGTAAGAACCGCGAAGGCATTAAATAAAATTCTTTTTTGTTTGTCTTCGTCGCTGCTATGGTAAAAAGGAACTAAAGTATTGCAAATGCTAGAAACCCAGAAAAAAGTTAGAAAAGAACTTAATAACATGAGCATTTCATGCCTGCTTAACAAGTAATTACCATAGCCAAAGGTAAATCGACCATAGATTATTTTGGCCAATAATATGGATATAGTAAAAATGCTTCCAAACCTCAGAAACTGAAAAATTTGAAGACTATTATATTTGTTCAGCTTAATATTTCTGAGGCTTAGGTTCAAAACGTAATTGCTTTCTTAAGGGCAAATATGACATTTCTAAACATTAATTCATAGCTTTGCCTCCATGTGGCATCAAAACATCTTAGAAACCATTGGAAATACCCCATTGGTAAAAATTAATAAACTTACCAAGGATTTGCCTTGCACTGTTTTGGCAAAAATTGAAACAACCAACCCGGGCAATTCTATCAAAGACCGTATGGCTGTTAAAATGATTGAGGATGCAGAGCGAGCTGGATTATTAAAACCAGGCTATACGATTATTGAGGGTACAAGCGGAAATACAGGAATGGGTTTGGCTATTGCATCTGTAATAAAGGGCTATAAATGTATTTTTACTACAACTGATAAACAGAGCAAGGAAAAAGTGGATGCGCTTAAAGCCTTCGGCGCTGAGGTAATTGTTTGCCCAACTGATGTTGAACCAGAAGATCCTCGCTCTTATTATTCGGTTTCGAGCCGACTCATAAACGAGGTTCCTAATTCTTGGAAGCCCAATCAATATGATAATTTATCTAATTCGGCTGCCCATTACGAAGGAACTGGACCAGAAATTTGGGAGCAAACAGAAGGGAAAATTACACATTTGGTAGTAGGAGTTGGCACTGGAGGCACCATTTGTGGCACAGGAAAATATTTAAAAGAGAAAAATCCCAATATTAAAATTTTAGGCATTGACACCTATGGTTCGGTATTTAAAAAGTATAAGGAAACTGGAATTTTTGATAAAAACGAGATTTATCCATACATCACCGAAGGCATTGGAGAAGATTTTTTACCAGCAAATGTCGACTTTTCGATTATTGACCATTTTGAGAAGGTAACCGACAAAGATGCAGCTATGATGACCCGCAGAATTCCTAGGGAAGAAGGGATTTTTTCTGGAAATTCAGCAGGTTCTGCCATGGCAGGATTGCTTCAAATGCGCCATATGTTTAAAGAAGGTGATGTAGTTGTGGTAATTTTCCATGACCATGGCACCAGATATTTGGGGAAAATGTTCAACGAGGATTGGATGCGTGATAGAGGTTTCTTATTAAATGAACAAACCAAAGCTATTAATCTTATCGAGAGCCATAAACATTTAAAGCTGGTAACTGCTAAGGAAGATCAAAGTGTAGAGGCTGCGTTAAAAATTATGCGTAAGTTTTATATCTCTCAACTTCCGGTAACCAACGAAGCAGGGGAGTTTACAGGCTCACTAAACGACAATACTTTATTTAATCTATTACTAGAGAACAGCGAGATTAAAGGAAAATTGGTTAATGAAGTGATGAATCCACCTTTTCCATTTGTATCTCCAAATGCTAGTCTTGAAGAAGTAAGTAAATTGATTACGAAAGATAACGCAGCAGTGATGGTGAAAGACCTAATGGGTGATGTTCATATCATCACCCGTCAGGATATTATTGAGGCAATTGCGTAACAATATTTACGCAAACCTCTACAGCTTTTTGCATGTCTTGAACACTCACGTATTCTTGTTTTGAATGGATGCCCATTTCGCCAGTAAAAATATTAGGGCAAGGCAATCCCATAAATGATAACCTCGAACCATCTGTTCCTCCGCGAATATTTCTGATTTCTGGTTTTATGCCAGATTTTAGATAAGCATTTTTGGCTAGTTCCATTACCATGGGATGTTGGTCTAAAATTTCTTTCATATTTCTATACTGCTCTTGCACAGAAATTTGAAAACTTGCTCCTGGAAATTTAGATATGGCTACTTCTGCTAAAGCCTCTAGTTGTTTTTCATAGGCGGCCAATTTAGCGGTTTCAAAATCACGCACAATAAACTGCACTTTTACTTCTTCTAGATTTCCTTCCATGTGCACAGGATGCACAAATCCTTCATAACCTTCAGTAGCCTCTGGACACCAATTATCACTTGGCAATAAGCTTAAAAAATAAGCAGCTACTTTTTGGGCATTAACCATTTTCCCTTTAGCATAACCTGGATGGGCACTAATTCCTTTAAAAGTAATGGTGCAGCCATCTGCCGAAAATGATTCACCTTCTAGGTGGCCGCGTTCGCCACCATCAAGTGTATATCCAAAATTGGCTGCTAGCTTTTGCATATCAACTTTGTTCACACCTCTTCCTATTTCTTCGTCTGGGGTAAATAAGATTCTAATTTTACCATGTTGAATTTCTGGGTGCTGCATTAAGTAATTGGCAAAATCCATAATGATTGCAACGCCTGCTTTGTCATCTGCGCCAAGTAAAGTTAAGCCAGATGCAGTAATGATATCGTCGCCAATTCTTTCCATCAAGTAGCTATGATTGTCTTTGCTAATCACAATGGAGGTGTCATCAGGAAGCACAATATCTTGGCCATTCCAATTCTTATGAAGTATAGGTTTTACATTGGTTCCACTGCAATCTGGGGCTGTATCAACATGCGCACAAAAGCAAATGGTAGGCAAGTCATTTGAGGTAGTAGAAGCAATGGTTGCGTAAACATAACCATGTTCATCCAATTCGGCATCCGCAATTCCCATAGCAATTAATTCCTCAACTAACAAACGACTTAAGTCTTTTTGCTTCATTGAAGAAGGTTGGGTATCCGAATTTGGGTCGGCAGTAGTGTCAATTTGCACATAACGCATGAGGCGTTCAGCAACTGTAAAGTTGTAATTCATTTTAAAGTAATGAGAATATAATTATTATTAAAATTGGCACCTCGACACCTCGACAAGCTCGGTGACCGGTGCTTTGCCACCAGCCAATAGCTAAAAGCTTAATTAGAAAACTTAACTGCCGTTCCCGATGCCGAAACCATTAACATGCTTCCTCTTTGGCCTAAGGTTTCATAATCTAAATCTACACCAATTATTGCATCTGCACCTAAAACACGGGCTTCCATGATTAGCTCCTCAAGGGCTTTGTCTTTAGCCTCTCTTAAAACTCTTTCATAAGATTCGGCTCTACCGCCAAAAAAATCTCTAAACGAAGCAAAAATGTCTTTTACAAAGTTTGCTCCGATAATAACTTCTCCGGTAACAATGCCTTTGTATTCAGATATTGTTTTGCCTTCAATGTGGTGTGTTGTTGTGATTAACATGGTTGTGTTTTTAAACTTTCAAATAAAGGTATTTAATGGTATTGCGCAAGTGAATTTTGAAAACAATTATGTAACTTCGAAAACCATTATGAAAAACCTACTTTTTATTCTATTCATTTTTTTTATCGGTTTGAACGCAAAAGCCATTAATGCGCCAACCTTAAGCTCGCCTGCAAATGCTAGCAGTATAAGCGTTTTTACAATTACTTTAATTGCCAACCAAGTTACGGGTGCTACAGGCTATCAATTTCAACTCGATACCCTAAACACTTTTAATAGCGCTGGCAAATGGTCTGATACAGCCACTTTTAGGGCAATTGGCAGTCCTGCTTTAAAAACAGGCAAAACATATTTCTGGCGTGTAAGGTGTTATGCAGGAATAGATACTTCTATTTGGAGTTCTGTGTTTAGCTTTAATACAACTTTAGGAACCACCCAAATTTTTAGTCCTGCCAACAATAGCAGCGGCCCTATTGTAGATTTAAGAGCAAATAACTTAGGTTCCACGCCTAATGTTGGGTACCTTTTCGAGGTTGATACCACGGCTTCATTAAACTCAGGATTTAAGGTATTAAGAACATTAGGAACTAATCAATTTATTGATACCAACGTTTTTACCTATGGCAGAAAGGTTTTTTGGCGTGCTAGGGTATTTAATAGTTTAGGAGATACTTTTGCTTGGAGCCCCATTTGGATTTATACCATGCATACTGCACCAACCATTAATGGAAGTCCAAATATCTCAATTGTTGATCCACAATTTTATCCTTCATGGGCTTCGGCAGGTCTTTCAACCATTGTTTTACAAGTGGATACCAGTCCTAATTTTAATACCAGCAAATTAGAAGAGCGTAATGTTGCGCCAGGAAGAACCTTAGATACCTTAAGTAATTTGTTTTTTGGCAAAGATTACTTTTATAGAATAAGATTAAAGTACGGTTTGAACCAAACACCATGGTCAGTAAGCCGACAAATTAGGGTTAAATCTACCATTGGCAGCTTCAGTCCTGGGAACGGCAACATTTTAAATGGTTTAACTGTCTCATTTAGCTGGACTGCTACCATAGGAGTTAGGTTTCAGGCCGAATTATACAATGACTCTGCACAAACCCAGCTTTTGCGAGATACCATAACCTCTGCTAGTAATTTTGCTGCAAATCATCCTTTACAACTTAATAAATGGTACCGTTGGAGGATTAGAGCATTTCATGCTAAAGACACCCTTCCTTGGCAAATTGCAAGTTTTAAAACATTTACTGGTATGCTAAATTTAGGCACTCCGAGCAACAATGCAACCAATATCAATGTTCGACCTAGGTTTAGCTTTAGAAAACAAACTTGGGGAACCTCACATGTGATGGAAATAGACACGGGTACAAGCTTTGGTTCAACACTTTCCTCTTATTACATAAAAGTAATAGACAGCTTTAATTATGATGGAAGTTTTTTTCATTACATAGATACTGTTTTAAGGTACAATCAAAAATATGTTTGGCGGGTGTATGCCATTAAAGATGGCGTGGAAGCAGAGCCTACACAAAGAAACTTTACCACCATTGCGGCTCCTAGCAATTACTTTCCTCAAAACAATTACATTGGGGTTGGTACCCAAACAAATGCCTTAATAACTGGCATCACTGGTTCTAAGCGGGTTGCGTGGGAATTAGATACAACAGCAAATTTTTCTTCCCCACATAAGTTTTCAGGTGCCAACGCCCATAAGCCAGATGATTTTACTCCCCAATATATAGAGGTTTTGTTTCCAGAAGATTTATTGTTTCATTCACGTTACTATTGGAGAACCAAATGTATTAACGACTTGGATACCAGTGAATGGTCAACTCCCTTTAATTTTACCACTACACAGGATATGTTTTTAACAAGTCCTGTAAACGGCGCAGTAAACCAAGCCTTATCTACTAAGCTAGAATGGAGTATTCAAGGGAGTGCGCAGCATTTGAGATATCAATATCAAATTAGTACTGATTCAAGTTTTACCACAAGTCCAGTTAATACTTTAGCTCCATCAAGTTCTGCTAATACAACTGTAACTGGTGCTTATGCAACAACATATTTTTGGCGCGCCAGGGCTTATAATGGAATAGATACCAGTAGATGGTCGGCCATCAGCAGGTTTACAACGATTAACCCACCTGTCATAGGAGTGCCTAGTTTACTTTCACCCGCTAGCAATGCCAGAAATATTCCTGTAGCCCCAGTGACACTCACCTGGTCATTTGCCAGTAATGCACTAGAATATGAAGCAATGGTTTCTGATGAACCAACCTTTACCAATGTGATTGCAAGTGGAAAAACTATTGGCACGGGTTCTATCTTCTCTGGCGTTCAACCAAACAGCAGGTACTATTGGCGTGTGAGGGGTTTAAATGGAACAGCCATTGGGGCATGGAGTGGAGTAAGATGGTTTGAAACTGCACCGCCTGTTGGAATTGAAGAGAAGATACAAGTTAAAGGATTGTTGGTGTATCCAAATCCCGCGAAAGATGTGTTAACCATTATAGCAGATGAGGCCATGCTAATTTCTATCTTAGACATACAGGGCAAAACCATTTTGGTTCAAACCGGAAAAACAAATGAAACCAGCATTAACACAGCTGAATGGCCTAATGGAATGTATATTATAAGTATTGAAACTGAAGCGGGAATGAGTCACCAACAATTGATTATTAACCATTGAGGGTGAATAATGTGAATATGTTCAATTTGTGTGGCGGGTTTAAATTTTTACCTTTGCCAAAATACAAGCAAATTTGAGCCGTTCAGTAATTAAATTCCCCGCCACCTTATTACTTGCCGATGGCACAGTATACACAGGCACTTCTATTGGAAAAATAGGGACAACCACAGGAGAAATCTGTTTCAACACAGGTATGACTGGTTACCAAGAAATTTTTACCGACCCAAGTTATTCAGGTCAAATATTATTGCAAACCAATGTTCACATAGGAAACTATGGGGTTCACGCCACTGAAGAAGAATCTGATAGTATTAAAATAGCAGGTTTGGTTTGTAAAAATTTCAATGTGCCTTATTCTCGAAAACAAGCCATGCAAACAGTTCAAGAATATTTTGCCTTGAACAATATTGTTGGCATTGCAGATGTTGATTCTAGGGAAATTGTTAGACATGTGCGCAGTAAAGGAGCCATGAATGCTATAATTTCTTCTGATTCAAAAAGTATAGAAGAATTAAAAGCTGAATTAGCTGCTGTTCCTTCTATGGAAGGATTAGAACTGAGTTCTAGTGTTTCTACAAAAGAAACTTATTTCCTAGGAAATGATGCAGCGCCAAAACGAGTAGCTGTTTTGGATTTAGGGGTTAAGAAAAACATCCTAAGATGTCTGGTAGAAAGAGATACCTATTTGGCCGTATTCAATTGCAATACTTCTTTTGAAGAAATGATGCAATTTAAACCAGATGGATTTATGATAAGCAATGGCCCTGGCGACCCAGCTGTTATGCCTTATGCTGTTGAAACTGTTAGAAGGATTGTAGAAGCAGGTATTCCAATCTTTGGAATTTGCCTTGGACACCAAATGTTAGCAGAATCGCAAGGATTAAAAACATTTAAAATGTTTAATGGGCATAGAGGTTTGAACCATCCTGTTAAAAATATCATTACAGGTCATTGCGAGATTACCTCACAAAACCATGGCTTTGGCGTTAGAATGGAAGATACTTTAAATCATCCAGATATTATATTGAGTCATGTTAATTTAAACGACAATACTGTTGAAGGAATACGCTTAAAAGATAGAAAAGCATTTTCAGTGCAGTATCATCCGGAGGCAGCGCCAGGCCCAGAAGATAGCAGATATTTATTCGACGATTTTATACAATTAATGAATTAAAACTATGAGTGCAATTATTGACATTCACGCGAGACAAATTTTAGACTCCCGTGGCAACCCTACAGTTGAGGTAGAAGTGATTACTGAAGACGGTGCATTAGGCAGAGCAGCTGTTCCTTCTGGAGCTTCTACAGGTATTCATGAGGCAGCAGAACTTAGAGATGGAGATAAACATGTTTACATGGGTAAAGGTGTTTTGAAAGCGGTTAAAAATGTTAACGAAGAAATTTGCGATAAGCTAATTGGGGTTGATGTGTTTGAACAAAACGAAATCGACCGCAAAATGATTAAGTTGGATGGAACTGATAATAAATCTAATTTAGGTGCTAATGCTATTTTAGCAGTTTCTTTAGCAAGTGCAAAAGCGGCTGCAATTGAATGTAACATGCCATTGTACCGCTACATTGGTGGAGTAAATGCAAATACATTGCCTATTCCATTAATGAATATTTTGAACGGTGGCGCACATGCAGACAATGCCATCGATTTTCAAGAGTTTATGATTATGCCAACCAAAGCTGATACTTTCAGTGAAGCGTTGCAAATGGGTACTGCTGTATTTCATCATTTGAAAGTAGTATTAAAGAAAAAAGGTTACAGCACTAATGTAGGTGATGAGGGAGGATTTGCTCCAAACATCCAAAGCAATGAAGAGGCAATTGAAACAGTTTTGACAGCGATTGAAGCGGCTGGTTTTAAGCCTGGTAAAGATATTTATATTGCTATGGATGCCGCAACCAGCGAGCTTTGGGATGAGAAAAAAGGATTATATGTTTTCAAGAAATCTGATAAGCGTGAATTATCACCAAGTGATATGGTAGCGTATTGGACTGAATGGGTAAATAAATATCCTATCATCTCAATTGAAGATGGTTGTGCAGAAGACGATTGGAAAGGTTGGGCTGAATTAACCCAAGCTATCGGTAGCAAATGCCAATTGGTGGGTGATGATTTATTCGTTACCAATGTAAAACGTTTGTCTAAAGGAATTAAAGAAAACATCGCTAACTCAATATTGGTTAAAGTAAATCAAATTGGTTCATTAACAGAAACAATTGATGCTGTGAACATGGCTACCAGAAATGGCTATACCAATATCATGAGTCATAGAAGTGGTGAAACAGAAGATACTACCATTGCCGACTTAGCAGTGGCCTTGAATAGCGGTCAGATTAAAACTGGTTCTGCTAGCAGAACAGATAGAATTGCCAAGTATAATCAATTGATTAGAATTGAAGAGGAATTAGGCAAAAATGCATATTACCCAGGCAAGGACTTTAAATACGCATAATCGTATTTATGTTAAGTCACACTAAAAAATACGCAAAGCTGCTCAGCAACAAATATCTTGTTGCTGGAGCAGCTTTGTCTTTATTATTGTTGTTTAATGATCGGTATGGATTGATAGATCAGTACAATTATACTAAAGACCTCAACGAGGTTAAGGAAAAGCATGCCTATTATACCAAAGAGATTGAACGCGTAAAACGCGAACAGAATGAATTATTTGGTTCAAACAAAAACCTAGAAAAATTTGCCCGCGAGAAATACCTCATGAAGGCAGATGATGAGGATGTTTTTGTGATGATTAAGGAGAATAAATAGGTTTAACTTGGTTTTAGGAGTTCAATTAAACTCCTTTTGATACAATATAATCTCAGATTGTATGCATTCAAATCACATTCCCAATAAGCCTCAGGAAACTCATAAAACTCACCTAAAGTTTTTCTGTAGCCCCATTCTTCGTGAGATTTAACTACTATGCCATTAGTAATAATCGAGCTTTTTATACAAACAGATTCTCTAACTTTTGCCATTGGCACCAAACCCCACCAATTTTGAAAAACATGCACTTGAACATCTATATAAGTTTCAGCTAAAATTTGATTAGGTTCGGTATGTAAAACAAATTTCTTAAGTTTTAAACTGTCTGTAACATATAATTCTTTTAATGCTTCAAATACCACTATTTTGGCAAAATCTAAGTCTGATTTAAAAGGTGATTTCCTTGACTTATAAATGGTATCAAATTTCTTTAGGTAATAGGTAGAGCACAAAATGCGAACAGAATCGTAATCATTTATCCAATAAGTATTTATAGGGTCAATTTTTTCAATTTTTGTTTCACTAACCTTGCATGAGCAGAAAGTGCAATAAACTAAAAGTATCCCTACAAGCAAATGGACTTTTTTAAACATCATAATTGTGTTTAACAAAATGATACTTCGAATAGTTTTGAAACCTCAATTCAATCATTCAACCCTTCAAACAATTCTTCCAAATCAATTATAAGTCCAGGTAAAATTGGTGTGCTTACTTTGTCTCCTCTGGTTAGCAATTTAGAGGCTTTATATTTGCCATTTACAAGTGTATAAACTAATACTGTTTCTGCTTCTGGTGAAATAACCCAGTATTCTTTAACACCGCTTTCCTCGTAAACTTCATATTTGTTTTGAAGCTCTTTTTTGGAGTTACTTGGAGATAAAATTTCAACTATTAAATCGGGAGCACCAAGACAACCAGCCTCATCTAGTTTAGAAGGGTCGCAAATTACACATATATCTGGTTGAACGACCGTATAAATGTTTTCATTTTTAGAATAATCGTTTCCTAGTCTAACATCAAAAGGAGCATCGTATACTTCACAATTTTTACCTTCTAAAAAAACGCCAATTTTAATAAACAGTTTACCACTTAATTTTTGATGAATTCTTTTAGGTGCGGCACTCATTTTAAATACCTTTCCTTTAATTACTTCAACCATTTCAGGGATATTCCAGCTCAGGTAATCAGCATAGCTGTAATCATTATAACTCATATCAGGCTCTCTCAATTCCATCAATCAAATTTATCAATTTTTTGATTCAGTTATTTATCGATTTTTAAAATTATTCTCATACCTAATTTAGGTCACTGTAACTTAAGTTACCAATAGGCATCTCCATTAACTTTAACTTTGAGTTGATAATTAATCAACTCATGAAAAAACAACTTTACTCCTTGCTTGCATTTATTTTAATGTATGCAAGTACATTTGCTCAAGTTTCACCATTTAAGGTTTTGCTTGAACCAATTAATATTACTGACCTTGGTGGCTTACAAGCTTATGCTTTTGGAACTCACAATGGTAAATGGTTGATTTTTGGAGGAAGATTAGATGGTTTGCATAGAAGACAGCCTTTTGCCTCTTTTGATGTAGCTGGAAATAATAATCAATTAATTGTGGTTGATCCAATTTCTTTGCAACGGTGGACCGCCCCATTAACTTCTTTGTCTGTTGATTTGCAAGAGCAATTAAGCTCAACCAACATGCAGTTTCATCAAAGTGGCAAGTACTTATTTACCATTGGTGGTTATGGTTATAATAATGCAACCGCCGCTAGAAAAACATTTGATAAATTAACCGTGATTGATGTGCCTGCTGTAATCAATGCAATTATTGCAGGAACTGCTTTTAATAGCTATTTTAGACAGATAACCGATGCAAAATTTGCAGTTACCGGTGGACATCTGAAAAAAATTAATAATACCTTTTATTTGGTTGGTGGCAATCGTTTTGATGGGAACTATAACCCAATGGGCAATCCAACTTATACCCAAGTTTATACCAATGCCATTAGAAAATTCAATGTAACCGATAATGGGGTAAATATTCAAATTACGCATTTGCCAGAAATCGTAGATGCCACTAATTTACACCGCAGAGATTATAATGTAGTACCTCAAATCTTACCTAATGGGGCAGAAGGATTAACTGCTTTTTCTGGCGTTTTTCAGCCTAGCATTGATTTGCCGTTTTTAAATTGTGTGAACATAGATAGTGTTAGTCATGCCGTAAACCCAACTTTTCAGCAATATTATAACCATTACCATTGTGCAACAATTCCAATTTATGCTGCAAGTGCAAATGAAATGCATTCTGTGTTTTTTGGAGGAATTGCCCAGTACTTTGACAGCGCTGGTGTTTTGGTTCAAGACAACAATGTGCCTTTTGTTAAAACCATTGCAAGAGTTACTAGAACTGCTAATGGCAGTATGGCCGAATATAAACTACCCATTGAAATGCCCGGTTTGATGGGAGCAGGGTCTGAATTTATCTCTTTAGAAAACATTCCAAGGTATGCAAATGAAGTTATTAAATTGGATGAACTTACTTCTGATACAACATTGGTGGGTTATATATATGGTGGCATCAATAGTTCTGCTCCAAATATTTTCTTCACCAATACGGGCACACAAAGCGTGGCAGGTTCACAAATTTTTAAAGTGAAATTACTTAAGAATCCAACAGTTGGAATGGATGCGTTGAATGTACAAAGCACTGGCACCTTAAAAGTTCAAGTGTATCCAAATCCAAATGATGGGAAATTTACCGTTATTTTTAACTTGGCTAAGGCTGCAGAAGTTAAGATTTCTCTTGTAAGCATTTCTGGCAAAGTAATAGAAGAAAGAGTTATGAAAAACTTGAAACAAGGTGAAAACATTTTTGAAAGAAACATCAGAGCCATTGAAAATGGAGGAACTTACCTGCTAACAGTTTCAACACCTTATGAAACTGCGGTTCAGAAAATTATCATCGAACCTTAAAATATATTGAAAGTTTATTCTCGAGAAGTATAGTTAGGTTTTTATTGTTTTTTATTGCATTTTTAAATCGAAAATTCAATAAAAACCTAACTATTAAAATGTCCCAATATCTTCTACATGGCAAACTAACTGCCAAGCAAGGTGAAAAAGAAAAACTCTCCCAAATTTTATTAGCAGCCTCCCAACTAGTGGCTACAGCTAAAGGTTGCAAACTCTATGTTATTGGCTTCGACCAAGGAGAAAATGAGGATGTATTTATTACCGAAATTTGGGACAACAAAGAAGACCACGACAATTCTTTAAAAGTTGAAGGTGTTCGAGAATTAATTATGCAAGCTATGCCTTTGCTCGATGGGCAGCCTACAAAGGGCGAAGAAATTAATATTTTAGGTGGTTTTGGTTTATAAGTTGGTATGAACTTCAATAGCAAAATAACAGATTATATAGAGAATGCTACACCCGAGCATTCTGAAATATTGAGCATTTTAAGAAAACTAATACACGAAACTGTAGAAAACGTTTCAGAGGAAATAAAATGGGGATTTCCTGTTTTTGCAAAAGAAAAAGATTTTGCTTACATGCGATTTTCTAAGAAGCACATCACCTTAGGATTTTATAATATTGAGAAATTGGTTGATCCGAATAATTTATTAGAAGGAGAGGGCAATACCTTGAAGCATATCAAAATCAAAAGCCTTGCGCAACTAAATCCTGAATTAATTAAAAGCTGGCTAATGCAAATTACTTCTTAAAAATTCTGTTTTCAATTCCCTTTCTTTGTTCCATGAAAGTTCTTTTGCGATACCTCTCCAATTATAAAGGTTTAGTGGCTTTGGCCTTGCTTTTTGCTGCACTCAACCAAATGTTTTCTTTACTCGATCCTTTTATTTATGGGAAACTAATAGACAGTTATGCCACCCACCCTTCAGATTACGATGAAGCTAGCTTTTTAAAAGGAATTGGCTTGCTAATTGGTGCAGCAATTGGCGTAGCCATGGTCAGCAGAATTGCCAAGGCCTTTCAGGATTATACCCTTAACCTTATTATTCAAAAGTTTGGTGCGGCAGTTTTTACAGACGGACTTAAACACGCACTCCAAATGCCTTTTCATGAGTTTGAAGACCAACGCTCTGGCGAATTATTAAATGTGTTGCAAAAGGTTAGAACCGACTCAGAAAAATTCATTATCAATTTCATCAATATCTTTTTTACCTCTTTTGTAGGAATCATTTTTGTAACCATTTATGCCATTCAAGTGCAGCCATTGCTTATCCTAATTTATTTTGGCGCAAGCATTTTGCTGGGTTGGCTCACGAGTTTTTTATCCAAACAAGTAAAAAAGGTGCAACAAAGAATTGTGCAGCAAACTAAAGTGTTAGCTGGTTCAACAACAGAATCGTTAAGGAACATTGAGCTCATAAAAAGTTTAGGTTTGACCCAACAAGAAATGAATCGCCTGAACCAAAGCACCCAAAAAATCCTTCGTTTAGAATTAGATAAAGTTAAAAGTATTCGAAGCATTAGCTTTCTTCAAGGCACCATCGTAAACCTGCTTCGCCAAAGCATTTTGTTCATGTTAATGTACATGATTTTCCATAAAGAAATGAGTTTGGGTCAACTCATGACCTTACAATTTTACTCCTTCTTTATTTTTGGTCCTTTACAAGAATTAGGAAATGTAATTCTTAGTTACAGAGAGGCTGAAGCTTCTTTAGACAACTTTCAAAACATCATGGATAGACCACTTGAACTCAAACCTGAAAATCCGATTTGCCTTAACGAATTAAACAATTTGGCATTTTCACAAGTGAGTTTTAAACATAAAACTGCCTCACAAAATGCCATTCAAGATATCAGCTTTGCCGCCAGTAAGGGCGAAACAATTGCATTTGTAGGTCCTTCTGGTTCCGGTAAAACAACTTTGGTTAAGATGTTAGTTGGTTTGTACCAACCTAATTCAGGGCAAATAAGCTTTAACAATGTATCTGCAAGCGAGCTAAATTATGATGAACTTAGAAGTCAGATTGGCTTTGTTACCCAAGATACCCAATTGTTTTCTGGCACCATTAAGGAAAACTTGCAATTTGTGAACCCTGGCGCTAGCGACCAAGATATTTTGGATGCCTTGCAACAAGCGGCTTGTCAGAGTTTGCTGGCAAGAAGTGAGAAAGGTATTGACAGTGTGATAGGAGAGGGAGGTATAAAAATTTCTGGAGGCGAAAAGCAAAGACTTTCCATTGCACGCGCTTTATTAAGAAAACCAAGGTTGCTTATTTTTGATGAGGCTACATCTGCCTTAGATTCTATAACCGAAGAAGAAATTAGCAATACCATTCGCAGCATTAGCGCCAAAAAAGAGCAAATCACAGTAATGATTGCGCATCGTTTGAGCACCATCATGCATGCAGATAGAATCTATGTTTTAGAAAAAGGTAGAATGGCAGAAACTGGCACCCATGAAGCTTTGTTAGCAGAAAAGGGCTTGTACTACGCCATGTGGCGCCAGCAAATTGGAGAGCGTTCTTAGGGTTCGGTTTGAACCGATAAATTTTTAGCAGTAACAGCGCTTTAGGCGCTAAGTGTTTCTGCTTCCTTATGAATTTTCTTTACTAAGCCTTGTAAGACATTGCCTGGACCACATTCTATAAATTGGGTGGCTCCGTCTGCAACCATAGCCTGAACAGATTGTGTCCATTTAACAGGTGCTGTTAATTGTGCCACCAAGTTTAATTTTATTTCTGCCACATCAGAAACAGCGGCAGCACTTACATTTTGGTAAACCGGACAATTAGGTGTATTAAAATGAGTAGCCTTAATAGCGGCTTCCAATTCCACACGCGCTGGCTCCATTAATGGCGAATGAAAAGCACCACCTACTTGCAAAACTAAGGCTCTCTTTGCTCCAGCTGCTTTTAACAATTCGCAGGCTTTATTTACCCCTGCAATGCTGCCAGAAATTACCAATTGGCCAGGGCAGTTATAATTTGCAGCAACTAC
The DNA here is from genome assembly GCA_027488905.1 of Bacteroidota bacterium. GTDB lineage: Bacteria > Bacteroidota > Bacteroidia > UKL13-3 > UKL13-3 > B1. The sequence goes on along the minus strand of JAIYAT010000035.1, from coordinate 423,359 downwards.
AATACCTTCTGTTAAAGTAGCACAAATTTCTTCAACTTTTGCATCCTCTAATCCCAAAACAGCTGCCATGGTAGATGGCTCAATTTCGCAAGCTTTTTGCATGGCCATTGCCCTTGCATAAACAAGTTTTAAACCATCTTCAAAAGATAATGTTCCATTAGCTACCAATGCTGAAAATTCTCCCAAACTATGTCCCGCAACCATGTCTGGTGCAAAGTCTTCTGTAGTTTTTGCTTTGATAACTGAGTGTAAAAATATAGCTGGTTGTGTAACGCGTGTCTGTTTCAGATCTTCATCTGTTCCAGAAAACATGAGGTCAGTAATTCTAAAGCCTAAAATATCATTGGCTTGCTCAAACAAGTTTTTGGCAACTTCATTGTTCTCATAAAGGTCTTTTCCCATCCCTACAAATTGGGCGCCTTGACCAGGAAATATGTATGCTTTTTTCATGGGTTCAAGTATACTAAAAAAGTAGTGGAGTTAAAAAACTGTTAATTAGGTTTGGTTCAAACCGAAACCTTTAAAAAAGCTAAATGCTTTTGCAGGTACTTACCAACGATATCAAACTCTAGGTTTACAGTGTCGCCTGCATTTAAATTTTTGAATTGGGTATGTTCAAAAGTATAAGGAATTATAGCCACATGAAACGTGTTTTCTTTGCAATCCACCACAGTTAAACTAACCCCATTGATGCATATGCTGCCTTTGTCAACCACCAATAAGGTTTGTGCTGCTTGCTTAAGTTCAAAGTAAAACTCCCAACTTCCATCTTTTGTAATTACTTGAGAACAAATTGCTGTATCATCTACATGACCTTGCACCAAATGCCCGTCGAAACGGCCGTTGGCAGGCATGCATCTTTCTAGGTTAACAACATCTCCAACTTGTAACTTACCAAGATTAGTTTTGGTTAGGGTTTCTTCAATTGCAGTAACTTTGTGTTGGTTTGAGCCAAGTTCTACGACCGTTAAACAAACGCCATTATGCGCTACACTTTGGTCTATTCTTAATTCATTGCTTATGGATGAACTAAAGGTAAAGTGAATATTACTGCCTTCTAATTGCTTTGAAACAAGCTGGGCAGTTGTTTCTATAATGCCTGTAAACACTGATTATCTTATTAAAGTGACAGTACCTTTTAAGTTTCGTTGCTTGGTACCTTCTAAATAACTTTCAAAAACTTCTACAATATAAAAATATACCCCTTCTGGGCATTCTGCGCCACTGTTATCAACCTTTCCATTCCAATTGATATTTAGGTTTTCTGTTTTAAAAATTGGTTGACCCCAACGATTAAGAATGGTTACATTAACCTTGTCTATAAACCTATAAGGAAAAGGCTGAAGGAGGTCATTAAAATTATCTCCATTTGGTGTAAATACATTTGGAATAACATAGTATGGGCAATTATCAATGCACCTTTCATTGGTTAAAAAACTTTCATTTCCAAATGTATCTATCGCACTTACAGCATAACATCCTGCAATTGAAAACTTCAATTGTTCTCGTTCGTCTGAATAAGAATTTGTTGTTTTAGGAAGATTAGCTAAAAGAGTCCATTTTTCTTTTTGATTTTTCTTCCAATAAACCTTATAACCATCTAAGTCTTGGTCACAATTTGCTGGATAAACCCAATTGAGTCCAACTTTAAAGGTATTGAATTGGTTACAAGGCGTGTCTATGCTCAAAATAGGTGGACAAGGTCTGATGGTATCTACTGGAATGCCGCATATTTCCTGCGATAAATTATACAGTATTACTGGGTATTCATTAGGGTTATAATTACCTGCTGTTTCAATTACATAACAGTAAGTATCTCCGTTTACAAGCCCCGTATCTGTGTATTGATTTGCGGTTGTAAATCCAATTGAATCAAAGCCATCACTGCTATTTTTCCTTAGTATTTTAGCGGATTTATTGTCCCAAGGAACATCGGCAGTCCACTTTAAAATAATAGACCTATTGGTATTGGTTGCACTAAGCCTTGGGGTAGAAGCAGCCACACTTTCTTCAATCTTTCGATTTGTAGTTGCCTCTAGAAAAATAACCTTATATTGGTAAATACTATCTGTAGTATTCAAAAGAGAATCTAAAACGGCTTCAGGTTTTAGGCTTCCAAAATTTGGGTAATTTATGCTTGCTATGGTTTGAAAATTATTTTTTGAATACACACTTCGAATTAATTCCATTCGGTAAGGTGCTGGGTATTCAACTGTATCTAAAATTTTTGGTTCAATCCATTCAATGAGATTTTTGCCTGTTAATTGATTGGTTGATTGAACACTTGCTTTTGTGATAATTGGTTTGGTGCGCAAATACATATCACAAACTTCTTCCGAGGCATAACCCTCTACGGGTACCCCTAGTAATATTTCTCCTTTTTCATTTCTTGGTGCATAAAAGGAGGTAATCATATAACAATATCTAATGAGCGGAGAAATTCCTTTACCTTGGTTGTCGTCGAAAAAGCTACTGTTGTTTACACCTTGTGTAGTATCGAATAAAGTGTAACCAGTATAGGCAGGAACACCAGTTTCACAGGATTTTGGTTTATAAAAAGATGAATCAATTCTTCGGTAAATTTTATAACCATAAGCAAGTTGGCAAGTGTCGGCCTGCCAAGAAATTAGAAAGCCATTATCTTTTTTAACAATTTGCACATTTTTAGGTGCTGGGCCAATTACTTTAATAGGCCAATAATTAATATGAGTTAACTTTTTAACTGCTCCATTGTCAACTGCCCTAAAAGCGGCAATAAATTCTTCATACCTGATGGCATTGCAGGCAGGTGTCCAATTGAAAAGTCCGCTTATACCCGTAGCTGGCCCAACAATTGGATTTGGGTTTAAAGTAGCAGGGCTATTTAACTGTGCAAAAGGACCTCCATAGGCTGTCAAGGTTACAACTTGCGTGCTGTTTGGGTCAGTGGCCGTAATATTTTTTTGGAAAGGTTTTAATGCTTCAATACAGGAGTAATTATGTGCTGCAATAATCGGAGGATCATTGTTACAATTACCATTAATATATACTTGCATGTCTCTTTCTACATAGCCAACTAAAATACCACTTCTGTATTCATTGATGCGAATTACCCAATTAAAATGACCAACTTCAACGGGTCTTTCCCAAGTTAATTGGCCATCATTAATTGAAATAGCAAAGGAATCGGAATGAGAAGGTATAGAGAAATTTGGTACTTGAATACCCCTATCCATTTTGGAAGGTACAATAACAAAAGCCAAGCTATCTCCATCTGGGTCGTAGGCAGCTGGGTTATGTGTATAGGTTTTCCCAATACAACCTTCATCAATAGGAGGGAGCAATAGGATTGGAGATTGGTTATTTCCTAGAGCATCATTGATGGTAAGCATTGATTCAACGTAAAACTGTATGTCAACACTATTTCCTCTATTGATGTTTTTTATACCATCTACACGGTTTGGGTCAGCAATACTAATTCTGTAAGTATCTGGGCCACTATAAGTATGGTTATAGGTGTAAATATTCTTTTTGACCCGATTGGTTATGTCATTGTTAATGATTTCTCCATTCCCGTTTACGCGAGGTACGATATCTTTTTTACCATCTCCCCAAAAAACATCTATTGCACTTCTATCAGCAGCATTGTTAGTTGGATCGGTATAGGTTATAACCGTTACTTCATAGGTTAAAAGACTTAATTGTTTATATGTAATTTCTCCTGCTCTGTAATGCGTTGCAAGGCCTAGCAATGGAAGACAAAGAAGAATTATAACCTTTAAAATTTTGGATTGAAATTGCAAATGCTTCACTTTTTATCAGACGCTAAAATAGGGATAAAGGTTGCACAAAAAAAGAAAAGCCGAAAGCAATTTGCTTTCGGCTTCAAAGTATGACGATTTATTGATAAACTTAGGCTTTAGAAGCAAGTTCTGAAACCAAGAAATCTCTATTCATTCTAGCAATAGTAGTAAGAGAAATACCTTTAGGGCATTCTGCACTGCAAGCACCTGTATTTGTACAAGCGCCAAAACCTTCTGCGTCCATAGTAGCTACCATGTCTTGAACCCTTTGATGGCGCTCTGGTTGACCTTGAGGTAATAAAGCAAATTGTGAAACCTTTGCAGAAACAAATAGCATCGCAGAAGCATTTTTACAAGCTGCTACACATGCCCCACAACCAATACATGCGGCTGCGGCGAAGGCTTCGTCTGCATCATCTTTAGGAATAGGAATAGCGTTTGCGTCTTGTGCATTACCTGTGTTAACAGAAATGAATCCGCCAGCAGACATGATTCTATCAAAAGATGAACGATTTACAACTAGGTCTTTGATTACTGGGAATGGCGCGGCTCTCCAAGGTTCAACCGTAATGGTTTCTCCATCATTAAAACTACGCATATGCAATTGGCAAGTTGTTACCCCTTGTTTTGGTCCGTGTGGACGACCGTTAATAAACATGCTGCACATTCCGCAAATTCCTTCACGACAATCGTGGTCGAAAGCTACTGGGTCTTTTCCATCGTTTATGAGCTTTTCATTAAGCACATCAAACATTTCTAAGAAAGACATATCTGTTGAAATATTATTAACAGGATATTCTTCGAAACGACCTTTATCACTGGCGTTCTTTTGACGCCAAACTTTTAATTTTAAATTTAAATGTTTTTCCATAATGGTTTTATAAAATTGTTTATGGCTTATTTGTAACTTCTTTGTGCAATTTTGATGTTTTCGTAAACGAGGTCTTCTTTGTGGAGTTCCCATTGGCTCTCACCTTTGAGTTCCCAAGCCGCAACATATTTGAAGTTTTCATCGTCACGCAATGCTTCGCCTTCTTCAGTTTGATATTCTTCTCTAAAGTGACCTCCGCAGCTTTCTTGACGTTGCAAAGCATCAATACACATTAACTCACCTAGCTCAATGAAATCTGCCACACGACCAGCCTTTTCTAATTCAGGGTTAAGGTTATTTGCTTCTCCTGGTACTCGAACATTGCTCCAGAAATCCTTTTTAAGTTCTTGGATATCAGCAATTGCTTTTTTCAATCCAGCCTCGTTTCTAGCCATACCGCATTCATTCCAAATGATTTTACCTAATTTTTTGTGGAAATAATCAACTGTTTTATTTCCTTTAATATTCATTAGAGTATTAATACGGTCTTGAACGTTTTTCTCTGCTTCAACAAAAGCTTCATGGTCTGTAGAAATTCCTTTGTTGCTAATTTCTTTGTTCAGGTATGAACCAATTGTATATGGAATTACAAAATAACCATCCGCTAAACCTTGCATCAATGCTGAGGCTCCAAGTCGGTTAGCACCATGGTCAGAGAAATTGGCTTCACCCAAAGCATATAATCCAGGGATATTTGTCATAAGGTTATAATCTACCCATAATCCGCCCATTGTATAATGCACAGCTGGATAAATCATCATCGGTTGCTCATAAGGATTAACGCCCGTAATTTGCTCATACATGTCAAAAAGATTGCCGTATTTTTCTTTCACTACAGCTTTTCCTAATTCCATGATTTGCGCATCTGAAGCATTAGTGATACCACGTTTTGTTACTTCTGTGCGGCCATAACGCATGGTATTAAAGGCGAAATCTAAGAAAACTGCTTCTCCAGTTTTATTTACTCCATAACCAGCATCACATCTTTCTTTTGCTGCTCTAGAGGCTACGTCGCGAGGAACAAGATTTCCAAAAGCAGGATATCTTCTCTCTAAATAGTAATCTCTATCATCTTCTTTAATATCATTCGGTTTGATCCGACCTTCGCGAAGGGCAAGTGCATCTTCTTTTTTTGCAGGGACCCAAATACGACCATCATTTCTCAATGACTCACTCATCAAGGTAAGTTTAGATTGGTGGTCACCTGAAACTGGAATACAAGTTGGGTGAATTTGTGTAAAGCAAGGATTTGCAAACAATGCACCTTTTTTATGTGCTTTCCAAGCAGCAGTTACATTAGAGCCCATTGCATTGGTTGACAAAAAGAATACATTTCCATATCCACCAGTACATAATAATACTGCATGGCCAAAATGTCTTTCTAAATTACCTGTTGTAGAGTCTCTTGCAATAATACCGCGGCAAACGCCATCGATGGTAACAACATCCAACATTTCGTGACGTGCGTACATTTTAACAGTACCCATACCTACTTGACGCTGTAAACCACTATATGCGCCTAAAAGCAATTGCTGACCAGTTTGTCCAGCTGCATAAAAGGTACGTTGAACTTGTGTTCCACCAAAAGACCTATTAGATAATAAGCCTCCATATTCCCTAGCAAAAGGAACACCTTGAGCAACACATTGATCAATAATATTGGCACTTACTTCAGCTAAACGATAAACATTAGCTTCGCGTGCACGGTAATCACCACCTTTAATGGTGTCGTAAAATAAACGATAGGTAGAATCACCATCATTTTGGTAATTCTTAGCCGCATTAATACCACCTTGAGCTGCAATACTATGTGCTCTTCTGGCAGAATCTTGAAAGCAAAATACTTTTACTTTATATCCAAGTTCTGAAAGGGATGCAGCCGCAGAGGCACCTGCAAGTCCTGAACCTACGATAATAATCTCGAGGTTTCTTTTGTTGGCAGGGTTCACCAATGGAACAGTTGAGCGGTACTTTGTCCACTTTTGTTCCAATGTGCCCTCAGGAATTTTTGAATCTATTTTAGAGGCCATATAGCTGGTAAATTATTTATTTAAAAAAGAAATATAGTGGCATGGCCGCAAAGCCTGCCGGAATTAAAATTGAAAAGAACCAAAGTCCAATGAATCGGATCAAACCATTATATTTTGGATGATTTAGGCCAAGTGATTGAAATGCACTTTGAAATCCATGGTACAAGTGAAAAGCAACCGCCAACATTGCGATTAAATAAAAGGCAACTAACCACCAAGATTTAAATCCTTCTTCAACTTCTTTGTATAAATCTTTTACATTAATGTTTTTAAACTGTCCAGCTTCTGTTGCTGTAATAGATTCTTCAATTTTGTTGTATTGCACATAAGTACTTTCGAGGGCTCTAGCTTTAACCTCTCCTGTTTCTAAGTTAACAGTGTAATTAGTGTAGGGTACATGGCCAAATTTATATTCGAACCAAAAATCACCCATGTGTACCGCAATAAAAACCAATAACATAGTTCCTAAAATCCCCATGTTGCGGCTAGTCCAATGACTATTTGCAGCACCATTTTGAACTGCATATTTCACTGGCCTTGCAGTATTGTTTTTACGAATCAGCATAAATCCTTTAAAGGCATGCAATAAGATGAATGCATACAATCCGTATGAAACAAATTTAATTAGAGGATTGGTTGTCATAAATACTGCATAAGTATTGAAAGCTAAACCATAATCAGCTTTAAATAATTGCAGGTTACCAATCATGTGCACAATTAAAAATGTGCAAAGAAATAACCCCGTTAGTGCCATGATAAATTTCTGGCCAATGGTTGAGGAAAACATTTTAGTTACCCAGTTCATTGATTTGTTAGTTTTAAAATTTGAGTGCGAATTTATACTTCTATTGGATTAATACCCTGCAAAGCCTTGTCATTTATGCACAATTTGATATTTATAACTGTTCTAAATAATGTACTTTGCATTCTATCAAAAGAACTTACATTTTATTGCTTTTGTTTACAAAACACGAAGAGATTGTTAAATTTGACAAAAAAATAATAGAGTTAGTGTATAAAATACTTCGCAATTTTTTGTTTTTGCTACCTGCCGAAACAGCACATCATTTTACATTTAAATCCTTGAGGTTGTTGATGAAACTGCCTCTAGTTAGGTTGATTTGTTACCAAACTTTTAGGGTGGAGAATAGTTTTGATTTTCTTGGTTTAAAATTCAGCAATCGGGTTGGTTTGGCAGCTGGATTAGATAAAAATGCGGAATTCCTTAGCGAATTGGCTGCCTTAGGTTTTGGTTTTATCGAAATTGGAACTGTAACTCCTAAGCCACAAGATGGAAATGAAAAACCGAGGTTGTTCAGGTTAAAACAAGACCAGTCCCTAATAAATAGAATGGGTTTTAATAATGATGGGGTAGAAATCATTGCCAAAAGATTAGAAAAAAGGCCAAAAGATTTGATTATAGGGGGGAATATTGGTAAAAATAAAATTACGCCAAATGAAGAAGCTGTAAATGACTACGCCATCTGCTTTGAAAAATTATACGAAGTTGTGGATTATTTTGTGGTAAATGTTAGCTCCCCAAATACCCCGAATTTAAGGGCATTGCAAGACAAAGGACCTTTATTAGTAATTTTAAACAAATTGGTTCAACTTAGAAATGTACGGTTAAAAAATGGATTTATAACTAAACCTATTTTGTTGAAAATTGCTCCTGATCTTACTGAAGGCCAATTAGATGATGTGATTGAAATAGTAAAAGAAAGCGGAATTGATGGGATTGTTTCTTCAAATACCACAATTTCTAGGGACAATTTAATTACACCCAAAGATGAAGTAGAAGCTATAGGTGCTGGAGGTGTAAGTGGAAAAGTGCTATTTAATAAATCCAACGAGGTTTTGAGTTACATCATAAAAAAATCAAATGCAACAATTCCTATCATAGGAGTGGGGGGCATTCATACACCTGAACAAGCGCTCGAAAAAATACAAATTGGAGCGGGTTTGGTTCAAATCTATACCGGCTTTGTTTATGAAGGTCCGATTTTAATTAAAAAAGCCGCCGCTTTAATTAGAAAGAAAGCTTTGCATTAAATTGCTTCGGCTACTATAAAAGTACTACCGCCAATAAAAACAAAATCCTCCTTATCAGCAGCAGCCTTAGCTGCTAAAACGGCTTCATCAACTGAAAAATAAGTCTTTCCCTTTAACCCAAACTTGTAGGCCTCTGCTTGTAATTCTTTTTCATCTAAAGCCCTTGGAAGGTTTGCTTTAGTAAAATAATAAATGCCTTCCTTAGGTAAAAGCGGTAAAACTTTATTTAGCGCTTTGTCTTTTACAACGCCAATCACTAAATGTAATTGTTTGTATTTTTGTTGTTTAATCTGCTCAACTACATATTTTAATCCATCCTCATTATGGCCAGTATCGGCTACAATTAAGGGTGCTTGCTGTAAAATATGCCAGCGGCCTAATAAATTAGTATTCGATTTTACATGCTCTATTCCAAGTCTAATATGCTTCTCAGTTATTTTGTAACCTAATTTAATCAACTCTATGGCAGCAGTGATTACGGTTACGATATTCTTTTGTTGATAGTTTCCTGGCAGGTCACATACCATGTTTTTCCAAACCATTCCTTCTCTAAACGAAGCATCGAAGGCGGATAGGCGATAAACACTTTTAAAATAAAGTAAATCTACCACGCTGCTCGCTAATACCAAATTACTATTAGTTTCCTTTGCTTTTTTATGAAAAACTGGAAAGGTATCTTCATTAAATTCGCCAATTACAACCGGCACATTTGGCTTGATAATACCAGCCTTTTCAAAGGCGATTTTTGGTAAAGTATCACCCAACATATCCATATGGTCCCAGCCAATATTGGTTATTATAGAAAGTTCTGGGTGTATAATGTTTGTTGAATCAAGCCTGCCTCCTAATCCTGTTTCTATAACTGCAATATCTACTTGGTGGTTTTTAAAATGATGCAAACTTAGCGCAAAGGTCCATTCAAAGAAGGAAGGAGAAATATTCTCAAAAGGTTCTTTATATGAATCCACAAAATGTACCACCTCTTCCTCGCTAATCATTTTGCCATTTATTCTGATGCGCTCCCTAAAATCTTTTAAATGAGGAGAAGTATATAAACCTGTTTTGAACCCAGCTTCTTGCAATAAAGAAGCCAACATGTGACTTGTAGAACCTTTGCCATTAGTGCCAGCCACATGTATAGTCTTGATGCCTAGCTGAGGATTATCAAGCACATTGCAAAGCGCTAAAGTGTTTGTTAAATCTTTTTTATAGGCAGCACTACCAATGCGCGTAAACATTGGCAATTGTTTAAAAAGATAATCCAGTGTGTCCTGGTAGTTCAAATAGGTTGAGATTACAGGGCAAATATAGGATTAGAAAATAATTTGCTTCTGTAAAATATTAATTTTTGCTATTGTTTATACCTGAAGTAAACTGTCATAGTTCCAAATTGCTCTTCTGCAGCATCTTCTTTTACAGAGAATTTTGCGCGTAAGGCGCCTTCTTTTGCTTTTTGTAACAAGGCTGGGTCTGTGGTGGTGCTGCCTACTTGACCAGGAACTGCTTTCACCACATTTCCTTCTCTATCTACAACTATTCTTACAACTACTTTTCCAGTAGATTTTGAATTGTCTTCTATTTGTGGAAGTTGTTTAATTCCCCTACCTTTTAACTCAAATTTTACACCATCTGTTCCGCTATTTCCAGAGCCAAATCCACTGTCCCCGGTGCCGGTTCCGTCTGGGTTACCATCTGGGCTGCCATCTGGTTTACCTTGGTTACCCGGAATTTCCCCATCTCCATAGCCACCTTCTCCACCAGCATTTTTTCTTTTTTGAAATAAGGCTTGTTGGTTTACTTTCTTTGGTAATTCTAATTGAGGCTTAGGTGCATTATCAACAACCGGTTTTGGTTCCTTTGGTTTAACAGGTTTTACTTCAACTGGCTTTTCTTTGATTGCTTCACTTTCAGGGTCTTCAGCAGTTAATTCCTCTGCAGGCTCTTCTGTTTGCTCAGAAATTGGCGTATATTGTTCGTTTGGTTGAGGGTCTGAAACTGGAGATTCTGCTGGGCCTCCCATGTTTTCTTCCCCAAGGCTCATCATCATACCTTCTGATTCCCAAGGTGGGTTGGGTGCTTGAATAACAACGTATAGTAGAATTGCAACAATAATTGCATGCAAACTGAAAGAGCCAATAGCACCAAAAATACGGTGTTTATTGTCTTTTCTTTCTATGTAATAGTTTTCAGCCATAGTGTTGTAAAATTAGTGGAATCATCAAATGTTAAATCAATTGATTCTTCACCTTTACACAAACCTTAACGTGAAATGACTTTTTTTAAGTACAATTTATTTTCGCTTCAAATCACCATTTTCTAGTGATTTCAAAAACTTACCCCATGCAACTACATCTAAAACTGGAATTGGTTGCGGTTGGCCATTGTAATAAGCTTTATTAGAGTAATCATTGAATCTGTATCTTGCGTTTTCACTTCCATCAGACTCCATACTAAGTGCCATTTCGGCTAAAGGTTTTTGCCTTAGATTTTGCATGGCTAAATTGTAACCATTTTCAGGAAGGTCTACTCTAGAAAACATGTAATCTAATTGTTCAGGGGTAGGATGACTAATAATTATGGCCTCTGCAAGCATAAAAGTATCTTCAATTAAAGTAACAACTGATTTAAATTTAGAACCGTTAATTTCAGTTGGAAATTTGTAATGTCTTGATTCAAAACCAATTGAGCTAAAAACAATCACATCTGATTTTTTTGCAACAAATGAAAAGTAACCTTGCATATCTGAATAGGTTCCACGTCTAGAGCCTTCAATTCTGATTGATACGAATGGGATAGTTTTAGAACTATCTAGGCTAACAACAAATCCAGTAAACTGAACTAAGTCAGAGTCATTTCTTGTTTGCGTTTGAGCTTGCAGATTTTGGCCTGAACCAAGCAATACAAAAAAAACAGCTATCAAAAAAAATATTTTATTCATCAAATTAAAATTCCTAATACAATACAACTTACTACAATAATTGGGCTTGGAACTTTTGTGGAAAGTAACAAGAATAAAGTCGCTAGCAATATCAGCATATTTTCTTCATTTACCTCAACTGGCAAGAACAAAAGATAGGCAGAACTAACAACCAAACCAGCAGAAGCTGCATTTATTCCTTCAATGGCATTTTTTACTGGTGCATAAGTTTTTAATTGATCCCAAATAGGGTACACAAAAAATATTAATAATATACCCGGTAGAAAAATAGCCACACTGCTCATAAACCAACCAATAATTTGACCTAATAAACCAAAGTCTTTGGTACTCATTGCTCCGGCAAAACCTGCAATTGAAAAAACAGGACCGGGTATTGCCTGTAAAATTCCTACTCCTGCCAAAAAATCAGAGGCCTCAATGTATTGTTTGTATCCAACAAATTGGTTAAACATTAAAGGAATAAGTACGTGACCTCCTCCAAAAATAATACTTCCGTAACGGTATAAATTTTCGAAAATTAGTATGAATCTATTTTGAGTACCTACTCCAATCAAGGCTGCCAAAACGAAAACAGAAAGAAAAATTAGTAAATTATCCCACCTAATATTTTTCAATGGTTCAGGAGCTTTAAGTCGTTCTCTATTGTTTATATAACTTGAACTTATACCACCAATCAATAACATTACTGGAATTAGCCATGGAGAGCCAATTACAATTCCAACAATTGCAGTTACAATAAGAAGCACCCAGTGGTAATTTTTATTTACAAATAATTGAATAAATTTAATGGCTGCATAAATTAAAAAGCCAGAAGCCATGGGTTGAAGAAATCTTAAGACTTCAAGTTTAGGGTGTCCTTGTGTTAGGTTGCTTAGAATTATTGCAAAAGCACCCATCAATAAACTACCAGGTAAAATCCATATTCCTAGGGTGAAAAAGGCCAAAGTTGGACCACCACGCATATATCCAACTGCTGTAATTGTTTGAGTTGAAGTAGGGCCTGGAAGCATTGAACAAAGGGAATTAATTTCTTTTAGTTGGTCTTCGTTTAAATACTTTCTTTTTTCTACAAGTCGTTTTTGAAATTGTGTATAATGTACCTGCGGGCCACCAAAAGCGGTAAGTGCCAAACGTAAAATATCAAACAGAAACAATCTGTTTTTATATCGTTGAAATTGGCCTCTTACTAATGGTGCTGACATATCGAATGGTGCAAAAATAAAAAAAGGCAGCTTTTGGCTGCCTTTTTTTATAAATAATTGAAATTATTCAACAATCAACTTTTTGGTTGAAGTTCCTTCATTGGTATAAATCTTTACCAAATAAACTCCTGAAATTAGGTTCAACACAAACTCATCGCTATTGAATACAGACTTAGATGCTGTTTTGGTTTGAACCAATTTACCACTCAAATCAAATATTTCAGTTTTTTCAATAGCTGCTCCACCAAATACTTCAACCGTAATGTTGTTTTTAGCTGGGTTAGGGTAGATATTGAAATTTCTTTCTAATAATTGAGAAGGCAAGCCAACTGCAGGAGGTAAATCAAATGCTTGATTACCGTCACTTCGGCTATTACTAGATCCTTGGGTGGCACTAAAACCTAAGCCTCTTCTAGCAAAAGCTTTCCATAATAAATCCATATTAGCTCCACCATTGTTAATTGAATCTGCTTTTAAGATTGCATTCCTGCTATCCACAAAACCAGGATTACAAGGTTGTAATTTCAATCCATCTATTACTAATTGAATGGTTTTATTGTTTCCGCCATTTCCATCATAAATATCTGGATCAAATCCATATACGTCTATCATGTCCCAGAATATATCATAAAGCATAGAGCAAAAAACAAAACCAACGCCATGTGGTACTGTAATAGCATTAGATTTAATACTATTATAGTTTACTGGATTTATAGTCATACTGCGCGAATAACGATAAGGCCTAATACCTAATCCAGTAGTATCTTCATCAATTACGAAAGTGCCAATTCCTCTAGAAATAGAAGACCCTTTATGCCAATCTCTTGTAGTGAATGCAAGGGCAAAAAAGTCGCTCCAACCTTCGCCTGCTTGCTCTTGGTTGGTTAAACAATTAGAATTTGCTGGTCCACCTGTTAATCTGTTAGAAACTCCATGACCATACTCGTGGGCAATTATCCCATTATCAAAATCACTATCATAAATTCTTGCAGTGTTAAATGCAGAAGAGTCAAATAAAATGACATTAACTGAATCAGTTAACAAGGCTGTTTTTAACATAGAACCTGTTCCAAAACTTACACTAATAGAAGGGATGGTGATGGTATTATCAGTTCCAGTGATACTAGTTGGCGTTGTGCCACTCACATTGTGGGCCATAATAACTGCAATGGCTCCAGCAGCTTGTAGTTTTTTAATCTTGGTTCTACCAACTGAGGATTGAGTACCACAAGGTCCACCACGGTCTACTAATGCTATTTTACCATTAAGTTCTGCTAGGTTTTCAATACTGCCACAACCATTATTTGTAGTTGCACCACTATCTTTAACTAATACAATTTGACCCGGTAATCCATTCGCATTTAGCTTTGGTCCAACTGCACTTTGAGGTCCAAAAAACTTTCCTTTAATTGTATTTGGATGAACCACAAACAAGGTATTGTTATTTGCTGAAGCACCACTTGTTGGCCATAAAAACATTTGCATTCTGCCGCTAGATCCATCAGCTGGAGTTGAGAAATTAGCATTAGAAGTTCCGCTTCCATCTTGAGCATCTGCCATAACTGCATCCAATTGTCTTCCAACTCCCGTATAATTTTTTTGTTGAAAATTACCCGAAGCTTCATCAAAACCATAAGCAAACAAAACATCATGAATGATATTATTCATGAAAAATAAATTGGTTATAGCAGCATTTAAATTTGCCCTTGGTTTTTCATCTATGCTGTAAGGGTAATTAAAAATTAATGAGTCTCCTCCATTGGGGCTATATCCATTCCCATTGTTTGCCAAAGTATCTTCCTTTGAATAAACATTATTACCTCTTGTAATTTTAAATTCTGGTCCAGCAACTGCATTAGTATCATGCCATCCAAAAGGAGAGGCAGGAAGGTAATGCTTATTGGTTAATAGTTCTCTAGGGCCGTGAATAGGACTTTCAAGAGGAAGTGGAAATGAATTGTAAGTTCCAAGAATGCCATTTTTTCCTAAATATTGCGGACCTTCCTCGCTTGTTTTGAGTTGCTTGGTACCTTCTAAATTTGCTATGATTTCTTCTGGATTGCAATGGGCAGTATAGCTGCTTTTTTGTAAAATGGTTCCTGAATTTGCTTCTACCATTATATTAAACCAATCATTTGTTTCATCTTGGAAAAATTCAACCTGATATGCAGATTGTATTTTACCATCTGAGTAGAATAAACCTTGTTTTACATACATTTTTTCAGTTGAAATGCTTGGGTCAAACCATACTTGCTTGCCATTTTCATTTGAAATTCCTTTTAATGAATTTGATGCACTTATAGTAATGCCTTCATTTATTAAAGCTTTTGATAAGGCCTCAATTGAACTAATTTTGAATCCTTTATTTGAAAAAGATTGTTGCGCATTTTCAATAAAATTGTGATGAATTGCAACTGTTTGACCTTTTTCATTTAAATGTAAATCCATATTTACATTGAAAATTGCAAGTCCGCTTAAGACTTGATTTCCATAAAAATGAGTAATTTTATTGTGTTTAGTTTGATAGGAGGAAGTTATTTCAATTGCAACTTCTTCAACATTTTTAAATGCACTTTTTTCGAGCTGGTTTTTAAACTCACGCTCGGCATTTTCTTTTGTAAATTGGGCAAATAAAGTAGCCGTTCCTAAGAAAAAAAGAGCAATTAAAGTAAAGGTTTTTCTCATGTTTATGATACAGATTATAAGATTATTAATTAATTCTTAAATATCAAATATGAAGTAATTCAATCTAATTTCAAAAGATTACTAAGTAAAAAAAACGTAATACTTAAAATTAATCAGTGTTTAAGCATTCAAATTACTGTGTATCTCCTGCATTGGTAACAAAAGAAAAAGGAGAGAAAAGCCCACGCCTAACTGAGTTTCTAAAGGAGCTTCAACCATAAAAAATGTACTCAATAAAACATATTGTGTAAAAATAATTTGATTGTTCCTTAAAATTTTTAATCTCAATGGAAAATAGAAACTTACCATAAAAAGTATAAGTCCGATTAATCCAATGGAGGCAAAAAAGAATAAAAATTGATTGTGGGGTAATATTTTCTTATCAATATCTGGATATTTAGATTTGAAAATTTGATTATTTACATCTTCAATATCTCCTAATCCACAACCAAACAAAATAGAACTTTCGCTAGCAATTTGAATTGCATTTTTATAGGATATAAGTCTATTAGCCATGCTTTGATGATTCGCACTGCCTTTATTTTTTATAATTTCTATGTCTTTGGTTGAATTGATAACTTTATTTCTAACAGTTGGAGAGGTTAGCAGAGTGATTGATCCAATGCCCACAATAAAAATAAGTCCAAGAATTGCCTTTTTAAATTGCTTTTTGAAGAAGATATATTGGAAAATCTCCCAAAAAATCAAAATGTACATTGCTAATAATCCACTTCTTACTGAATAAATATGTAGAAAAATAAATAAAAATAAGCTAACAATTACAATCATTCTTCTTAAACCAATTGAATTGAAATTGGCGCAGTTAACATACAAATGATAGCCTGAAAAGATGGCCATCACTATCATCATACTAAATGTAGGATGATGGGTTACCAAGGTTGGCATAACTTTGCTTTCTAAATATAGCTGATTTACCTCCTCTTGATGCAGAATGTAATAAATAAGCGCTTGAAGACAAACAATAAAGGTTAAACCTATAAATAAAAGTATGAAATTTTGAAATTGAGAAGTTGTGAGTTTTGGTAAACTAAAAAAAGCGAGAGGTAGCAAAAGAAAAGGCAAAAGAATTTGTGCCCTTTCAAAAAAATAGGATTGATTTTCGGAGTATAATCCAGAAGGTAGGATGACTAAAAAAACGGCTGTCAAATACAAATAGGGTTTAGCTATCTTAAAACTAAATGTCCTTGGAGCAGCAATCCATTCAGATATAGCAAGCAAACAAATGACAATCATACTAATACTTACTGTTACTCTTGCTACATCTATAAGAAACAACCCGATGATATAACCAGATATACCAAGTTGAAATAGTATGTTTTTAACAGTTTGTTTATCCATTACTTTGCTCTTATGGCTTCAACTGGGTCTAACTTAGAGGCACTGTAGGCTGGAATGAATCCTGATATCAATCCAATTGAGACACTTACAGCTATGCCTGTAATTATATTTCCCGCGCTTAAAAATAGGTTCAAACCAACCCAAGTTTTAACTGCCAAAGTGATAAAATAAACACTAAGTAATCCGATGGCACCTCCAACCAAGCATAAAATCACGGCTTCCACCAAGAACTCAATTAAAATAAAATAATTTTTTGCACCAAGCGATTTTTGAATACCTATTTGCTGAGTTCGTTCTTTTACACTCACAAACATAATATTAGCTATTCCAAAACCTCCAACCAAAATAGCAAATAATCCAATAATCCAACCTGCTGTACTTACCACACTAAATAAACTTTTTAAAGGTTTAGAAAGCAAGGTGGTTTTATTAATTGCAAAATTCTGTTCCTCACCTGGTCTTAATTTTCTGATAATTCGCATTACTCCCTTAATTTCATTTTCTAGCTGATCAACAGATATTCCTTCTTTTGCTTTAACTTGAATTCTGCTGTTAACCATATTACTATTTATTCGAACAAAGTTATCGGCGGTTTTAACAGGTATAACAAATAAATTATCTGTGCTGTTGCCAAGTAAACTTTCTCCTTCCTTCACAAAAACACCAATTACCCTAAATGGCTTTCCTTTTATGCTAATTTGTTTGTCAATTGGACTAACACTTGGAAAAAGGTTTGCAGCAATTTCAGAACCAATCAGAACTACTTGCTCGCCACCCCTAGATTCATTTTCTGTAAAGTACCTACCATCAGCCAGTTCAAAATCTTTTACTTCTTTATATCCATAAGAAACTGCAATTCCATTGGCATTTTCGGCATTGTTTTGTTTATACTTTAAGGTTATCGCGCTTAAGTCAACATTCAGGGAAATACCACCACTTAAACTTAATTTTTCACTTAATTTATCTAATTCGGCTAAGGTTGGATTAGGCCTGTTCATGTATTTCCACCATTTATAGTCGGCACCAAATTCCCATGGCCATTTTTCTATAATTGCTACATCTTTTCCTAAACTTTCAACGCTGTTTTGTAAATTTTTTTCCAAAGAATCAACAATGCTTAGCACCATGATGATACAAAAAATGCCAATTGTAATACCCAAAGTTGATAAAAAAGTGCGAACTCCATTGGCTCTCAGGGCTGCCCATGCAGATTTTGTACTTTCAATTACTTGAGTTAATACAGTTAAAAAGGCTTTTTTGTCAATCATTTTATACTAAGGTTTTTTGGTTTGATCCAACAAGTTTTCGACGCTTTTATCATATGCCTTTATAATTTCTCTAACCAATTTATGCCTAACCACATCCTCAAAACTTAGATAAGCAAAGGTAATTCCATGTATTCCTTCTAGAATTTTTACAGCCTTCACCAAACCACTCATACTTTTCTTTGGTAAATCAATTTGTGTTAAATCACCTGTAATTACAAACTTCGCTTGAGGCCCCATCCTTGTCAAAAACATTTTAAGTTGCAAGTCAGTAGCATTTTGAGCCTCATCCAAAATAACAAAAGCATTATCCAGTGTTCTTCCTCGCATAAATGCCATTGGAGCAATTTCAATTACCCGAGTTTCTATCAAAGATTTAAGCTTATCTGCAGGAAGCATATCATCTAAAGCATCATATAATGGACGCAAATAGGGGTCGATTTTTTCCTTTAAGTCACCTGGTAAGAATCCCAAATTTTCTCCAGCTTCCACAGCTGGTCTGGCTAGAATGATTCTTTTAATTTCTTTGTTTTTAAGTGCTTTTACTGCAAGAGCAACTGCTGTATATGTTTTGCCGGTTCCAGCAGGGCCAATCGCAAATAAAATATCATTTGTTTTCATGGCCTCTACCATTTTACGTTGATTTGGAGTTTTTGCTCTAATCACTTTTCCATGGTTACCATAAACTATAACATCTCCGGTTTCTTGGCCAGCCAAGGCTTTATGGTCAGCTTTTTCGGTTTCGGTTTGAACCGAGCCTGCTAAAATTCCATCTAATTGCAAAGATTGTATGCCACCAAAACGAATAATATGATTGATCATTTGCTGGAATTTTTCCTCAAATAATTCCATATCACTTTCTGGCCCAGCAAGCATCAGTTGGTTGCCACGAGACACTACCTTTACTTTTTGAAAATGTTTCTGAATGGTTTTTAAATTGATATTATTTACGCCTAGCGCTTCCGCCGCATCAATATCTTCAATAAGAATTTCTTTTGTATTCAAATGATGTTTGCTTGTTGTTAATTTGTACGAAAATATAAAAAATTGAGTTCAGTTATTACCATTATTTCTGATTATGGCTTAGCAAGTCATTATGCTGCTGCAATAGAGGGTAGAGCTGCCATGCTTTTACCAACTTCGAGATTTGTTCCATTAACCCATCAATTAGAAACTTTTGATATTACAGGAGCCGCATTTTATTTAAGACAGGTTTATCATGAATATCCTGCAGGAACCTGGAATATCCTTGGAATAGATTCTAACATAGTTTTACATAAACAGTTTTTGGTAGTTAAATTTAATGATAAGTATTTTATAGGAGCAGACAATGGAATATTCAGCATTCTTTTTGATGAAACACCAGAGGAAGTTTGGAAAATTTCTCCTAAATTATATTCTGAAAATGAGTTATTTGCAGAAAAGAATGTTTTTTTACCCTTTATCGAGAAATTTCTAAAAACAAAAAGTTTCGAAGGAATTGCTGAACCTGGGTTGGTTCAAAACGTAAAAAAATCTTTAGCACCTGTTGTTGAGCCTGATGGTAAAATAATAGGCACAATATTATTGGTAGACAATTATCAAAATGGTATAACTAATATTACTAAACAGTTATTTGAGGAAAAAAGGGCTGGCAGAAACTTCAAAGTTTTTTACATTAATAGGCATTATATAGATAAAATAAGCATTCATTATCATGAAGGGCAAGAAGGCGATGACCTGCTGCTCTTCAATGAAATGAATTTACTTGAAATAGCTATTTATAGAGGTAGAGGCGCGCAATTGCTTGGCTTAAGAAAGGGTTCTAATATAATTGTTGAATTTTATTAGTCGTTTACCTCTCCTCGTTTTAGGCTATATTTTTCTATTTTATTGTAGAGGTGACTTCTTTGAATGTCTATTTCAGCAGCTGTCTTGGCTACATTCCATCCATTCTTTTTAAGTTTTTCTTCAATAAAAATGCGCTCTACATATTCTTTAAAGTCTTGCAGTGTGTTAAACCTTTCATAGATAGATTTTTCTTCGTCTCTTGCATTTATTGGACTAGCAAATTTTTGAATATCCTCAACTGTAATTCTGGTTTGACCCAAGATTACAAGTCGTTCCACTATATTCCTTAATTCTCTAATGTTTCCAGAAAAGTTCAATTTTTTAAATTCTTCCAATGCTTGTGGGGTAAATGATTTTTTAGGTAAGCCACCATCTTCACAAATTTCTTTAATAAACTTGTCTGCCAACAAAGGAATATCATCTCTTCTATCATGCAAGGAAGGAACATGAATTAGAATTACACTAATCCTATGGTACAAGTCCATTCTAAAATTCCCCTTTTCGATTTCTTTTAGTAAGTTTTTGTTTGTTGCTGCAATAATTCTCACATCTACTTCAATGTCCTTTTCTCCGCCCACTCTAGTAATTTTGTTCTCTTGCAGCGCTCTAAGCACTTTGGCTTGAGCTGAAAGACTCATGTCTCCAACTTCATCTAAAAAAATAGTTCCATTGTGTGCTTGTTCAAATTTGCCAATGCGTTGTTTAATAGCAGAAGTAAAGGCGCCTTTTTCGTGACCAAACAATTCACTTTCTATTAATTCAGTTGGAATAGCCGCACAATTTACTTCAATCAAGGCTTGTTTCGAGCGCATGCTCTTTTCATGAATCCATCTGGCAACAAGTTCTTTTCCTGTTCCATTATCACCTGTTATTAACACCCTAGCATCTGTAGGAGCAACTTTGTCTATGGTGTCTAAGATATTCTTAATTGCTGGAGACTCTCCAATGATATCTCTGGTTTTTGAGGCCCTTCTTCTTAGTACCTTGGTTTCAACTACCAATTCCTTTTTATCGATACTGTTTCTAACAATAATCAATAACTTGTTTAGATCTGGTGGCTTTACAATAAAATCATAGGCTCCTTTTTTTGTTGCCTCAACAGCCATTTCAACATTGCCATGTCCAGAAATCATTACAATAGGCAAATCTTCGTCAATTTCCTTGACTTTACCAAGAACAGCCATACCGTCCATTTTAGGCATTTTCACATCGCATAAAACCATGTCAAAGTCCTCAGATTCAATTTTTTGAATGCCTTCTTCGCCATTGCTAGCTTCTTCAATTTGGTATCCTTCGTATTCTAAAATTTCACGAAGTGTATTCCTTATTGCTTTTTCGTCGTCAATTATTAATATCTTGGCCATAACTTTTTTTGGTTTGGCTTGTAAAAGTCAGAATTTTTGTATGCATTAAAAACCTTGTTGATATTTGGTTGATTAATTATGGACGCAACGCTGTTTCAAATAGTATTAGAAAAATTACTGAATCAAGCCGTAAAGGTTTATTCTATACACCATTTAAGTGGGGGTGAGGTTAATCAGTCCTATAAAGTTGTGTCTGACAAAGGAGTGTTTTATGTTAAATGCCATTCGATTAAACAGTATCCAAGGTATTTTGAAAAGGAGAAAAATGGATTATTGGAATTAAAAAGTGCTGATTGTTTAGATGTTTGTAAACCAATAGGTGTTCAAGAATTGGGTTTAAATACCTTTTTTGTTTTAGAATATATAGAGTCAACCGCCCCTCACAAAGATTTTTATGCCTTACTTGGAGAAGGTTTGGCAAAGCAACATAAAATTTCTAACAGGTATTTTGGGTATTCAGAGGATAATTATTTACGTCAATGCACCCAAATTAACCATAGAATGTCTAATTGGGGTGAGTTCTTTATTAAGTACAGATTGTTAAATAACATAAAAGTTGTTGCTGATAAGTACCATCTTTCTCAAGAAACGATGCGTTTATTCGAACGATTCATTGAGTTTGTAGAATTTGCATTTCCAGAAGAACCACCTTCCTTATTGCACGGTGATTTTTGGAAAGAACATGTTATTTCAAATGCAGAAGGAGCTCCTTGTTTATTAAATCCGTCTGTATATTTTGGTCACAGAGAAATGGATTTAGCAATGACTAAAATGGTGGGAAGTTTTCCTATGGAATTTTATGAAGCTTACCAATCAGTTTATCCTTTGCAATCTGATTGGGAAATAAGATTAGATTTTTGTAAAATGTATTACCATCTAGTGCATTTTAACAATTATGGACAAGCTTATTTTCCAAGTATTCAAGCACTTTTGAATAAATGGGTCAAGTAATTACATTTTTTGGTTCAAACCGAGCTACTTTGAGTTTATAGCTTCTAAAGTGTTTAGCAATAAACCAACTCTTGTCATTGGCCCAACACCGCCTGGAACTGGTGTTATCCAACTGCATTTTGGGGCAACAGATTCGAAATAAACATCACCAACTAATTTATAGCCGTTTTTATTACTAGCATCGTCCACACGTGTTATGCCAACGTCTATCACTACCGCGTCTTCTTTTACCATTTCTCCAGTTAGATAATTTGGCATTCCCACTGCGGCAATGATAATATCTGCTTGTTTTGTGAATACACTCACATCAGGAGTTTTGCTATGGCAAACTGTGACAGTACAATTTTGCTGTAACATTAAGGCACTCATTGGTTTTCCTACAATATCACTTCTACCAATGATTACACAATGTTTACCAGAAGTTTCGATGTTATAATAAGCTAACATCTTAATAATTCCGAAGGGAGTAGCTGGCAAAAAAGTTTTGATTCCTTTGAACATCATTCCAACATTCATTGGGTGAAAGCCATCTACATCTTTCTTATAGCTAATAGTTTCGGTAATCTTTTTTTCGCTGATGTGTTTTGGTAAGGGCAATTGGACAATCAAGCCATCAATATCTGGATTATCATTAATTTTAATTACTTCCTTTATTAAATCTTCTTCAGAAATACTTGCGTCAAATTTTAAAACGGTAGAATTAAATCCTACTTCTTGACAATCTTTTTCTTTGGCAGCAACATAAGTCATGCTTGCACCATCGTTTCCAACTAGAATTGCAGCGAGGTGAGGAGTTTTTTTGCCTGAAGTTTTAAGAGCGACTACTTTTTCTTTTATTTCTATTTTAAGTGCTTTTGAAACATCTAAGCCGCTAAGTATTTTCATAGGATCAAAGGTTTAGTCAAGTTTTAATACAGCCATGAATGCAGATTGAGGAATTTCAACTGA
Source organism: Bacteroidota bacterium (assembly GCA_027488905.1). Lineage (GTDB taxonomy): Bacteria > Bacteroidota > Bacteroidia > UKL13-3 > UKL13-3 > B1. The sequence goes on along the minus strand of JAIYAT010000035.1, from coordinate 400,082 downwards.
ACCTACTTGACGCATGCGTTTTTTACCTTCTTTTTGTTTTTCAAGGAGCTTACGTTTTCTTGAAATATCTCCTCCATAACATTTTGCTGTAACGTCTTTTCTTAGGGCGCGTATAGATTCTCTTGCAATAACTTTGGCACCAATTGAGGCTTGAACGGGAATTTCGAACTGATGTCTTGGAATTAAATCTTTTAATTTTTCACAAATTCTTTTTCCAAAGTCATAAGCTCTATCTCTATGAATAATTGCAGACAATGCATCCACTTGTTCCTTGTTAAGTAAAATGTCTAGTTTAACTAAGTCGGAAGCCACATAACCAATCGGGTGGTAATCAAAAGAAGCATACCCTCTTGAAATAGTTTTTAGTTTATCAAAAAAGTCGAACACAACTTCTGCTAAAGGCATATCAAAAATTAATTCAACCCTATTGGTGGTTAGGTATTTTTGTTCTTTTAGAATTCCTCTTTTTCCAAGACAAAGGCCCATTATGGCGCCTACATAATCAGAATGGGTAATGATTTGAGCATTTATAAAAGGCTCTTCAACATGGTCTATATAATTGGGTTCAGGTAAATCACTAGGATTGTTAACCACAATCATTTCGTCCTTATTGGTGTAGGCATGGTAACTTACGTTGGGAACGGTGGTAATTACGGTCATTTTAAATTCACGTTCCAAACGTTCTTGAATAATTTCCATGTGCAGCATTCCTAAAAATCCGCAACGGAAACCAAATCCTAACGCAGCAGACGACTCTGGTTCAAAAGTTAAAGAAGCATCATTTAATTGCAGTTTATACATGCTTTCTCTTAATTCCTCAAAATCTTCTGTATCTACAGGGTAAATACCAGCAAAAACCATAGGCTTAACATCCTCAAAACCTTTAACAGCTTCATTTGTAGGCCTGTCGATGTGGGTTAAGGTATCCCCAACTTTAACTTCTCTTGCTTCTTTAATACCAGAAATAATATACCCAACATCTCCAGCTCTAATTTCTGCTTTTGGTTCTTGTTGTAATCTTAATACGCCAACTTCTTCTGCGATGTACTCAGCGCCAGTAGACATAAATTTCACCTTGTCTCCCTTTTTAATAACGCCATCATACACCCTAAAATAAGCAATAATGCCTCTAAAAGAGTTGAAAACCGAATCAAAAATTAAAGCCTTTAAAGGTGCCTCAGCATTTCCTTTGGGCGCTGGAACTCTGTGAACAATTGCTTTAAGAATTTCATGAACGCCTGCACCTGTTTTACCAGAAGCTCTTAAGATATCTGTATAATCGCAGCCTATTAAATCAATGATTTGGTCACTAACCTCTTCAGGCATTGAGTGAGGTAAATCAATTTTATTGAGAATTGGAATGATCTCTAATCCTTGGTCAATAGCAAGGTATAAATTTGAAATTGTTTGGGCTTGTATTCCTTGACTAGAGTCAACAATTAATAGGGCTCCATCGCAAGCTGCAATTGATCTTGAAACCTCATAACTAAAATCAACGTGCCCTGGTGTGTCAATCAGATTTAGCGTATATTTTTTTCCATCCAAGCTGTAATCCATTTGGATAGCATGACTTTTAATGGTAATCCCTCTTTCTCTTTCCAGGTCCATATCATCTAAAACCTGTGCTTGCATTTCACGCTTTGAGGTTGTGTTTGTGTATTCAAGCAACCTGTCTGCAAGTGTACTTTTCCCGTGATCAATATGTGCAATAATGCAAAAATTCCTAATATGGTCCATTGGCGCGAAAATAGTAAAAATAGTTTGTTTCCTTATGTTAAAGAAAACTTGAAGTAAAGATTGTAAAAAACAAGAAGGTGTAAAGCCCTAAAATCAAAGATTTCCTCTAAGTTCTTGCTCCCTTTCAATTGCTTCGAAAAGTGCTTTGAAATTACCCTTTCCAAAAGATTTTGCACCTTTTCGTTGGATAATCTCATAGAACATGGTTGGTCTATCTTCCACAGGTTTGGTAAACAACTGTAACAAATAGCCTTCATCATCTCTATCCACTAAAATTCCTAGTTCTCTCAAAGGTTCTAAATCCTCTTCAATAGGGCCAACTCGGTCTAATAAGTCATCATAATACGTATTTGGCACTTTTAAAAACTCTACACCTCTAGCCATTAATTGTTTAACAGTAGAAACTATATCCTGTGTAGCAATAGCAATGTGTTGTGTTCCTTCGCCTTCATAGAATTCTAAATATTCTTCAACTTGCGATTTTCTTTTTCCTTCAGCCGGCTCATTGATAGGAAACTTAACATATCCGTTTCCATTACTCATAACCTTACTCATTAAGGCTGAATATTCAGTAGAGATATCATTGTCATCAAAAGATAAAATATTTTTGAAACCCATTACCTCTTCATAAAACTTTACCCAAGGATTCATTTGGTTCCAACCAACATTCCCTACGCAATGGTCAACATACAATAAACCAACCGGTTCTGGATTATAAGTACTTTCTAGTTTTTTGAACCCAGGCATGAATGCACCATTATAATTTTTTCTTTCTATAAACAAATGAACCACTTCACCATAAGTGTGAATTCCACTCATTCTAACTTCGCCATCGGCATCTGTTAAAGTTGTGGGCTGAAGGTAAGGTTTTCCTCCTCTTTTTGTGGTTTGCTCGAATGCGTCATAAGCATCATCAACCCATAAAGCAAGCACCTTTACGCCATCTCCGTGTTTTTTGTGGTGTTCTGCTATTTCTGAGTTGGAATGTAATGGAGAGGTTAACATCAATCTCATTTTGTTTTGAACCAAAACATATGAAGTTCTATCTTTTACTCCAGTTTCTGGTCCAGCATAAGCAAGACATTGAAAGCCAAAAGCTGTTTTATAGTAGTGTGCAGCTTGTTTTGCGTTACCAACCCAAAGTTCTATATAGTCTGTTCCCAATAAAGGTAAAAAATCAGAAGTTTCTGACATAATTTCTTTTTCATTTCTTTCCATTTGGCAAATATAATCAGAAAACCGATTTTGAATAATGGATAAAGTTGATTTGAATGTTTAGGTGTATTGTTTTACTTATTAAATGGAAGAAACAAAACCTTGGGCATTATTTATTTTTACCTCATGAAAAAACTTAGCCTTAAAGATATTTTAACCCAGCTTAAAGATGATTTAATTGGAAAGGACTCATATAGAGGGGTTAGTTTGAGCTATGCTTGGCTCGCTAACCAATTAGGGCATTTTACTTTAGGAGCTTTATTGGCTTTGATTTTTTACCATATTACTTGCTTTGAACAATACCATATTGCAGCATATTTTAGTGGTATTGTATGGACTAGTTTTGAAGGCTATAACTTTTTAGGACCGTTATTATTCAAAAAGGATAGTGCTAAAGTTAAACTCAATACACAAAGTCAATACACCTTTCAACCAAAATGGTTAAACATCTTTTTCGATACCTTTACTGATATTTGCTTTTTTTGGCTTGGCGCTTTATGTTTTTACCAATATTTTGATGCAAATTTCTCATTAAAATGGGCCTTAATAGCTGTAGGGATTTACCTTATGATAGCCTTTTGTTATTGGTATCCTGTTAAAATTTACCTTCAGCAAGCAAGGTTTCCATGGCAATGTAGGCTTTCACAATGGCCTCACCTTATGCATCAGCAAAATGTTAAGGCTGTTGAAAGTTTCATTAAAGTAAAGGATAAACCAACTCATGTCCTTGTTTATGGACCAGCTCATGTTGGCAAAACAACACTAGCTATTGGAATGGCAACTGAAAGGGCTTTTCATTGGAAAACCTGTGCATTCGTTTCTTTTGCAAAATTTCTTTCAGATATAAAATCTGCACCAAATCAAATTCCTGGTCCTAGTTATTGGGATTGGAAGGTTGCTGATACTATGGTCATTGATGATATAAATCCATCCGACCCTGCGGGGTATGAATTTATGAAGGTAGCCCAAATAGATGCTCAGATTTTAGACGTAAAGGATATGTTATGGCGTAAAAATGTAATTTGGATAATTGGTGCTGGGGACCTAGTGGCATGGGAAAATTATCTTAAACCACAACCCGATGAGTATCGAGATTTAATTATTTTAGCGCTATAGTTGCAGAGGAATTATGGAAAAGAATCATATACTCAATAATGGTGGTATCATTTCAGAAGATGCATTTAAGTTAATTTTACTCAATAGTCGTGATATTATTACTATTGTAAATAAAGCTGGAGAAATTACTTTTCATAGCAGTTCTACAAAACAAAAGATGAGTTATGCAGAAAATCAACTTAAAGGCAAGAACATATTGGAAATGGTGCATCCAGATGATGTGAAATTTGTAGCGGAAACCTTTAGCAGGGCGACGCAAATAGAAGGTGCTGCCGAAAAAGTTGAGTTTAGGTTTAGAAATGAAGATGGCTCTTATTTGCATCTTGAGGCTTTTGGAAACAACCAGTTAAATAATCCTGAATTAAATGCCTTTATCATTAACTCCAGAGATATAACACCACTTAAAAGGGCTATAGAGGAAAAGAATCAAATTATTTTGGAACTGTGCCGAATGAATGAAAATCTAGAAAAGTACAATTTCATAACCACCCATAACATGCGTGGGCCACTTACAAATATTCTTGCCATTACCAGTTTACTTGAAGTAGAAAAACGTCATGATGAAGATTTAATCAAAGGCTTAAGAATAAGTTCTGAAAATCTAAATCAAACGCTTACCGATCTTATACTTGGAATTGAATCAAGGAAGTTAGACCCTCTTCAATCTGATAATATTGCACTTGAGGAGTTGGTTCAAACCGAAATAAATGAGTTTAAAAGCGAATTAGATAGGGTAAATGCTAATGTCCTTTTAGAAATAAATGAAAAATTGACACTTAACTTCCCAAAATTTATCTTACAGTTTACACTTAATACATTAATCAAAAATGCAATTCATTATTGCAAGGAATCTCAACCTTTAGAGCTAAAAATTAGGGCGTTTGAAAATGCAAGTAAATTATACATCGAAGTAATCGATAATGGTTTAGGTATAGAAACTTCAAGGCTTAAAGACAGATTATTTGGGTTTTACCAACGTTTTCATAAACAATCTACTGGCAGAGGACTGAGTTTGTTTTTGGTTAAATCGAAGCTAGAAGCCTTAGGATGTAAAATATCAGTGGTTAGTGAACTTGGAAAAGGGAGCTCTTTTGTTGTCGAAATTCCAATCTATTAATCTATTTACTTTTCCAAAACATCATACATATCATTCCTTCTGTCTTTCCAATTTAGCACAGTACCAGTATTTCTAGCCCTTTCTAAAGCGGCAAGGTCTAAGTCTGCAATTACTACCGTTTCGATATTTGTGCTGCATTCCCCAGCAATAGCATCTGGTGGAAAGGCAAAGTCTGAAGGTGTATAAATTCCAGATTGGGCATAGTTAATATCCATATTATCCACCGATGGAATATTTCCAATTGTTCCAGCAGTTGCCACAAAAACTTGGTTTTCAACTGCCCTAGCTTGAGCACAAATTTTCACCCTTAAATGTCCATGCTTTTCGTCTGTAGAAAATGGTACAAAAATGATTTTGGCGCCTTTGTTACATGCAATTCTTGCCATTTCTGGGAATTCTACATCATAGCAAATATTAATTGCAACCCTGCCACAATCTGTATTAAAGGTTTTAATTTCATTTCCTGGTTTAACGCCCCACCACTTGCTTTCGTTGCTAGTAATATGAATTTTATACTGCTTTTCATAGGTGCCATCACGTTTAAACAAGTAAGAAATATTATACAGATTTTCTCCTTCTACTTGTAAATGCGTTCCAGCAATAATATTGATGTTGTATTCCATGGAAAGGCGTGAAAACAACTCAATATAATCATCAGTATATTCATCAATTTTACGGATACTGTCCTCAGGACTCATACTTTTGTATTCATGCAACGATAAAAGTTGAGTGGTAAAAAGCTCTGGAAATAATGCGAAATCAGATTTGTAATTTGAAGCCACATCTGTGAAATACTCGCATTGTTGGGCAAATTCTTTAAAGCTTCTTATTTTTCTTAGTTCGTATTGTATGCAACAAATACGAACTTTTTTCATTAATACACTTCTTTCTTTAATTTCTGGAACATAATCCAAATTAATCCATTCCAACGATAAGGCATACCCTTCACTTTCTAAATCTTCTGGCAAGTAATCTTTTATGATTCTTTGAATGGTAAACCCTTGAGAGAGTTGAAACGTAACTACTGGATCCTTAATTTTTTTATCTACAACTCTTTTTATGTAGGCGCGTATACCAAAATCATTCGAATATTTATGGTAATTTGGAACTCGACCGCCAATTAAAATACGTTTTAGGTTCTTCTCCAAACAGAGCACTTTGCGCATTTCATACAAGCGCCTTCCGATTTTTAAGCCTTGGTAATCTGGATGAACCATAACCTCAATGCCATATAATGTATCACCTTCCTCATCATGATTGGTGATAAACCCATTGTCGCAAATTTCTTTCCAACTATGGTCGTCATCATATTCATCCCAACTTATAATTAAGCTACTGGCCGAACCTACAATTTCTCCCTCATATTCTATTACTTGCATTCCTTCTGGAAACAACTTAAATTGACTCTCTAGCATGGGTAAGGTCCATGGGTCATTTTTGGGAAAGCAGATTTGAGACAATTTAATGATTGCCTTTAAATCTGAATGTTCAGCTTGTCTTTCGATAAGCTTTGGTTTGCGGGACGACCTTGTTTTCACTTTATTTTAAATTATGCCAAACATTAACAACATCATCGTCTTCGTCTAATCTATCTAGCAATTTGCCAAAATCCTCCAATTGCTCTTCATTTAACTCAACACCATTTGTTGGCAAGCGTTGCAATTGAGCGTTTTTAATTTCGATTTTATTGTCTTCCAATGCTTTTTGCATCGCACCAAACTCAGTAAATGGAACAGTGATAATGTAATTTCCTTCACCATCTTCTTCCATATCCTCCATTCCAAAATCAATCATTTCTAGCTCAAATGACTCTAAATCGATGCCTTCCATCGGAATGATAAAAATTCCTTTTCTTTCAAATAAGAAATCAAGACTGCCAGAGTTTAACATCTGACCACCTGTTTTGTTCATATGTGCTCTGAGGTTAGCAATGGTTCTAGTTGGGTTATCCGTGGCTGTTTCAATAATCATTGCCACGCCATGTGGACCTTTTCCTTCGTAAGCAATTTCTTCCATTTCTTTCTCAGTTTTACTTGAGGCTCTTTGAATGGCAGCATCAATATTTGCCTTAGGCATGTTGATTGATTTGGCATTTGTAATAATGGCTCTTAACCTTGAATTACCCTCAGGATCTGCTCCACCAATTTTTACTGCAATAGAAATTTCTTTGCCAATTTTGGTAAAGGCCTGACTCATTTTTGCATAACGTGCAAACATCTTATGTTTCCGTTTTTCGAATACTCTTCCCATAAATTTTCTTAGATAAACGCTTGCAAAGATAATAGCCTTTGGGATATTTCGTTTTCTTTCGCTTTTTTGCTTCATGATATCCGAGAAAAAAGCAGTTGTAGACATGATGGGCAGAAGCATTAATTATGCTTTTCCACCCAAACGCATCATAAGTCTAGTGCCCTCACAAACAGAATTGTTATATGATTTGGGATTGAACGAGGAGCTAATTGCCCAAACTATTTTTTGCATTCACCCCAAAGAAATGCATGAGAGCAAAACAAAAATAGGAGGGACAAAAAAGCTTAAATTGGACTTGATAAAAAGTCTTCAACCCGATTTAATCATAGGTAATAAAGAGGAAAACGAACAGCAGCAAATAGAAGAACTTATGCTTGAATTTCCGGTTTGGATGAGTGATATTAAAGATTTAAAGGATGCACTAATGATGATTGAACAAGTAGGCTTCTTAGTTGAAAAGGAGACGAAAGCAAAAGAAATATGTGCAAGCCTCACCTCTGATTTTGAAACCTTATTGGTTCAAACCGAACCTAAAAAATGCCTATACCTTATTTGGCGTGCCCCTTGGATGGCGGCTGGCAGCGACACCTTTATAAATGATATGCTGAAAAGAATGGGCTTGATTAATGTTGTCTCTAATGAAATTGGAAGGTATCCTCAAATAACAAATGAAAGTTTAATAGAACTAAATCCTGAAGTTATTTTGTTGTCATCAGAACCTTATCCATTTAAGGAAAAACATATTGAAGAATTAAAGTCACTATTGCCAAAGGCTAAGGTTTTACTTGTAGACGGAGAACTTTTTAGCTGGTATGGTAGCAGGTTATTGAAAAGTGTAAAATACTTTAAAAACTTAATGAGCGAAATGTATGTATAGGTTCAACCCACTTGATTTTAATCCTAAAGCGGCTTCTGAAATGCTTGGGTTAGCTGAGGCAAATTATCAAGAACTAAAGAAAAGAAGGTCGGTAAGAGATATTTCTTCTGAAGTAGTTCCGAAAGAATTAATTGAAAAAATCATAATGAGTGCAGGCACAGCGCCTAGCGGCGCTAACAAGCAGCCTTGGACGTTTTGTGCTGTTTCTAATAAAGCAATAAAAACACAAATACGCACCGCAGCCGAAAAGGAAGAAAGGGAAAGTTATGAAAATAGAATGAGTGAAGAGTGGCTAAAGGATTTGGCTCCACTTGGAACGGATTGGCAAAAGCCATTTTTGGAGGAGGCTCCTTGGTTAATAATTATTTTTAGAAAGGCATATGAACTCGAAAATAATGTAAAATCTAATACCTACTATTCGCAGGAATCAGTTGGAATTGCTTGCGGATTTCTTATTCAGGCAATACATCAAGCGGGTTTAGTTACCTTAACTCACACACCAAGTCCAATGGGTTTTTTAACCCAAATATTAAATCGGCCAGCCAATGAAAGACCTTATTTGGTCTTGCCAGTAGGGTTTCCTAAAAAGGCCGCCTTGGTACCAACTATCACAAAAAAATCTTTATACGAAATTTCAGTTTTTTACGAATAATATGGCTAGAATAAAATTATTGATTCCAGAGGAACTTAAATTCAAAATAGAAATTCCAGTAAGAATTTCAGATTTAAACTATGGAAACCACCTTGCCAATCATGTGTATTTGGAATACATGCAAGAGGCAAGAATGCACTATTTTAACCAATGGAATTGGTCTGAAAAAAACCTTGCAGGCGTTGGTGTAATCATGGGTGATGTTGCAGTAGTATATAAGGCTGAATGCTTTTATGGGGATGTTTTAAGCATAGAAATTGGTGCTGGAGATTTTGGCAAAAGAAGTTTCGATTTAATGTATCGAATGACAAACCAAAACGGAATAGTGGTTTGTGAAGCTAAAACCGGTATGGTTTGTTTTGATTATACAGATCGAAAAACAGTAAGTGTTCCAAAAGAATTTCTGGAAGTTGCAAATTCAATTAACGATAAAGAAAATTAACTACTTCGTTATAAAATAATTCTGCTTGCTCTGCATGCACCCAGTGACCAGCATTTGGAATGGTAACTATCTCATAATTAGGAAATAGTTTCAAATAGTCATCTTGATCCTTCACAGAAATGTATTTAGACTTTCCACCTTTAATCACCAAGATTGGGTTCAAGAATTTTCGGTTTGAACCAATTTCCTGAATGATTTCCTCGTAATAAGTATGAAGAACAGGTAAATTCATTTTCCATTGATAGGTGCCATCTTCCTTTCTGTCCAGGTTTTTAAGTAAAAACTGTCTTGTGCCATAATCAGGCATTAGGGATTCCATGGCAAGTTCTGCATCTTTTCTAGATTGAATTTTGTTTAGGTCTATGGCATAGATTGCTTCAAAAACATCATCATGTCCACGGTGATACTTGCGAGGTGCAATATCTACCACCACCAATTTTTCTACCTTATCTGGAAAATCTAAGGCAAACTGCATGGCTACCTTTCCGCCCATCGAATGTCCCATTAAATAGATGGTTTCAAGCTTGTGTTGATCCAAGAAAAGCTTTAAGTCGTTTACCATCAAAGGAATGGAATGAATATCTGTATGTGGCGACTTACCATGATTTCTTTGGTCGAGGGTAATTACATTGCCAAAATCTCCAAATTTCCCAGCAAGTGTTTGCCAATTATCTAAGGAGCCCATGAAACCGTGAAGGATTATTAGGGTAGATTGACCTTGGCCAAATGTTTTATAGTTTAATTGCAACTTGAAATTAATTGGGCTCCAAAGTTATATAAAACTAAAAATGAAACCTTGTAAAATGTCATTGATTTAAATCAAAACAATCTAATGGCAATCTTGTCTTTAATTTAGATTTAGTTTAAATAAATCTGATAAAAATCATAATTTCGTCCCCTCAAATGAGAATATTGCATGTCTGAACCAGAAGTAGATATTATAGATCAGGTTGTTAGCCAGGAATATAAGTACGGTTTTGTTACTGATATTGAAATGGATACAGCCCCAAAAGGCCTTAATGAAGATATTGTTAGGTTTATTTCAGCCAAAAAAAATGAACCTGAATGGATGCTTGAGTATCGTTTAAAAGCATTTAGGTATTGGCTAAAAATGGAGGAACCCAATTGGCAAAACTTCAATTATCCAAAAATTAACTACCAAGACATCATTTATTACGCTGCTCCAAAACAGAAAATTGCTTTAGATAGTCTTGATCAAGTTGACCCAGAGTTGTTAAAGACTTTTGAAAAATTGGGTATCAGTTTATTAGAGCAAAAGAGACTTACGGGTGTAGCAGTAGATGCCGTTTTTGATTCGGTTTCCATTGCCACAACCTTTAAAGAGCAACTCAAAGAAAAGGGTGTAATTTTTTGTGCCATCAGCGAGGCAGTTCACGAGCACCCTGATTTAGTTAAAAAATATTTAAGTTCTGTAGTTCCTTACACAGACAATTATTTCGCTGCATTAAACAGTGCCGTATTTTCGGATGGTTCATTTGTCTATATTCCAAAAGGAGTGCGTTGTCCTATGGAATTGAGCACCTATTTCCGTATCAATGCCGAAAATACTGGCCAGTTTGAAAGGACATTGATTATAGCCGATGAAGGCAGCTATGTTAGTTACCTAGAAGGTTGCACGGCTCCAATGCGTGATGAAAATCAGTTGCATGCAGCAGTAGTTGAGTTGATTGCTTTAGAAAAAGCTGAAATAAAATATTCTACCGTTCAAAATTGGTACCCTGGTGATAAAGAAGGAAAGGGAGGCATCTATAATTTTGTTACAAAACGCGGAATTTGTGAAGGCGCTTATGCCAAAATCAGTTGGACACAAGTAGAAACAGGTTCTGCCATTACTTGGAAATATCCTTCTTGTATTCTAAAAGGTGATTATAGCACAGGCGAATTCTTTTCTGTTGCCGTTACCAACAATGCACAAGTAGCAGATACTGGTACCAAAATGATTCATATTGGTAAACATACTAAAAGTAGAATCGTTTCTAAAGGTATTTCCGCAGGAAAATCTCATAATAGCTATAGAGGATTGGTTAAAGTTAATAAAAAAGCCGAGCATGCAAGAAACTACACGCAATGTGATAGCATGTTAATTGGTGATAGAAGTGGCGCACATACTTTTCCTTATATCGAGGTAAATAATAATACTGCTACTTTAGAGCACGAGGCGAGTACAAGCAAAATTGGTGAAGACCAAATATTTTATTGTAGTCAAAGAGGAATTGGTTTGGAAGAGGCTATTTCACTTATTGTAAACGGTTTTTGTAAAGAAGTTTTGAACCAATTGCCGATGGAGTTTGCCGTTGAGGCACAAAAATTATTGGCAGTTTCATTAGAAGGTAGTGTAGGATAATATATAGAATTGAATCATGTTAAAAATTGAAAATTTAAAAGCAAGCATTGAAGGCAAGTCCATTTTAAATGGCATAAATTTAGAAATTAAACCAGGCGAAGTTCATGCCATTATGGGTCCTAATGGTGCAGGAAAAAGCACCTTATCCGCTGTCTTGGCTGGAAGAAATGATTATGAAGTAACAGAAGGTTCTGTTGATTTTTTAGGAAAAGATTTATTGGATTTGTCTCCTGAAGATCGCGCAAGAGAAGGTTTGTTTTTGGCTTTTCAATATCCTATAGAAATACCAGGAGTGAGCACCACTAACTTCTTAAAAACTGCCATCAACGAAAAGCGTAAATACTTAGGTTTAGAGCCAATGGAAGCTACCGATTTTCTTAAATTCATGCGCAGTAAAATGGAAGAAATGGAAATGGATAAATCCCTTACTTCTCGGTCGCTTAACGAAGGTTTTAGTGGAGGAGAGAAGAAGAGAAATGAAGTTTTCCAAATGGCTATGCTTGAACCAAAACTTGCCATATTGGATGAAACAGATTCAGGTCTAGATATCGATGCCTTGCGCTTAGTTTCAGCAGGTGTAAACAAATTAAGAAATCCTGATAGATCATTTTTGGTAATTACACATTACCAACGTTTATTAGATTATATAGTACCTGATTTTGTGCATGTTTTATATAAAGGAAGAATTGTTAAAAGTGGGGATGCTTCTCTTGCAAAGGAGTTAGAAGTTAAAGGATACGATTGGATCAAACAAGAAGTTGAAGCAGCTGTTTAATTGCAGCCAAAGCAGAAATAAAATACATGAATTTAGTTCAACAAATAGAAAGTGAATTTAAACTTTATGAGCATCAAGCTCAAAAGGATGATTTCTTTGAATATAGAAAAAAAGCATTTCAAACCTTTCAGAAAAACGGCATACCTACCATTAAAAATGAAGAATGGAAGTACACAAATTTGAGTAAAATTTCAGAGATAGGCTTTCAAACCTCTTGTGTTAGCAATCTTGATGCAGATGCTTTAATAAAGGCTGGAATTTTAAACAAAATTGAATCTAATAAAATAGTTTTTGTGAATGGTTGTCTTTTTCCAGAATTAAGTGTTTGGCTTGAAGATGATCCTAGCATCATTTGTACAAATCTTGCCAAAGCCAGAAAAGAACATGCAGCTATTTTTGAAAATCATTTCGGCAAATATCTACCGCAAGAAGAAGGTCTAAATGCCATGAATTCGGCATTAATGAGTGATGGCGCTTTCATTTATGTGCCAGCTGGTAAGCGAATGAAATATCCGTTGATGCTAACCAATATTACAGATGCGAATGAAAGTAATATTTTGCAGCAGCCTAGAAATTTGATAGTTATTGAAAAATCTGCTGCTGCTACTGTGATTGAAAATTATATTGCTGTTGGTGAAAACAGCTCTTTTACCAATGTTGTAAATGAAATTTTTGTAGATGAAAATGCTTCTTTAGAACATTATAAAGTGCAAAGAGCAAAAGGAAATTCATATCATAATAATTATACGCAAATAGTTCAAAACGCAAACACTAATATCAATCAAGTTACCTTAACTTTAGATGGACAGTGGGTGAGAAACAACCTCCATTTTAACATGAATGGAGAAAATTGCAATAGCCTTTTATATGGTTTGTACATTCCAGATGGGCAGCAATTTGTTGACAACCACAGCAGAGTAGACCATGCCAAACCCAATTGCTTTAGTGATGAAAAGTACAAGGGGATTCTAAAGGATAAATCTGTTGCGGTGTTCAATGGTAAAATAATGGTTCACCTAGATGCGCAAAAAACAAACGCCTATCAACGCAATCAGAATATATTATTGAGCAATGATGCCACTGTGAACACAAAACCACAATTAGAAATTTTTGCGGATGATGTGAAGTGTACACATGGCGCCACTATTGGTCAATTAGATGAAGAACCAATGTTTTATTTACGTAGTAGAGGCATCTCTGAAAATGAAGCAAGAAAGTTATTGTTAAATGCATTTGCAGACGATATTGCTGAGAAAATTAAGATACCAGAATTGGTTCAGATACTGGAAGAAGAGATTGAGAGGAAATTATAAAATGGCTTTTGGCTTCTAGCCTTTAGTCTGTAAAAACATGAATGAAGCAAGCTTAGATATCATTTCAATTCGAAATCACTTTCCGATTTTACACCAACAGGTAAATGGGCATCCGCTGGTTTATTTTGATAATGCTGCAACCACTCAAAAGCCAATTGAAGTAATTGATGCATTAGGTGACTACTACAAACTTCATAATGCCAATATTCATAGAGGTGCGCATGCTTTGGCAGATCGCTCAACTGGTTTTTTTGAAGATACTAGAAAATCAGTTCAACAGTTTATTAATGCCAAAGAAGCTGCAGAATGTATTTTCACAAAAGGTGTAACTGAAAGCATAAATTTAGTTGCTCAAACCTATGGAAAAGCTTTCCTTAAGCCAGGAGATGAGGTCTTGATATCTTACATGGAACATCACAGTAATATTGTTCCTTGGCAAATGATTTGCAATGAAATAGGAGCTCAACTCAAGGTTATTCCGATACATGAAAATGGCGAACTGGACATGGAAGCTTTTTATAAACTTCTTTCGGTTCAAACCAAAATAGTTGCTTGTGTTTGGGCTAGTAATGCTTTGGGTACTATTAATCCGGTTAAAGAAATAATTGATGCCGCCCACAAGGTTGGTGCAATTGTTTTATTAGATGGCGCCCAAGCTGGTTCGCACCTCCCTATTGATGTTCAGCAACTGGATGTTGATTTTTTAACACTAAGTGGTCATAAATTATATGGACCAACCGGCGTTGGAGTATTGTATGGGAAGCGCAAATTACTTGATAAAATGCCTCCCTATCAAGGTGGTGGTGAGATGATAAAAGAAGTAAGTTTTGAATCCACAACTTATAATGAAATTCCATTTAAATTCGAGGCAGGAACGCCAAACATTGGTGATGTAATTGCCTTTAAATATGCCCTAGAATTTGTTAGTAGAATTGGAAAGGAAGCCATTATTCAATGGGAATCTAAATTATTGAACCATTTTAATGCAGGCATTAATGAGTTTGGTTCAAACCGAATAAAACTATTTGGTACTGCAAAAGAAAAAGTTGCTGTACAGTCCTTTTTAATTGAAGGAAAGCATCCTTTTGATACAGGTTTATTGCTAGATGCAAAAGGTATTGCTGTTAGAACAGGTCATCATTGCACACAACCATTGATGAACTTTTTTGGAATAGAAGGCACGGTTAGAGCTTCTTTTGCTGTTTATAATACTATGGAAGAGGTTGATGTATTGCTGGAAAGCCTTAAAAAAATGTTGAATAGAAAATAAATGACAAGTACTGAAATACAGAATGAAATCATAGAGGACTTTTCCTTGTTTGAAGAAGACATGGAAAGCAAGCTTTTTTATTTAATGGACTTAGGTAAAAAGTTACCTGAAATGCCATTGGAGCATAAAACAGAGGAGTTTATTGTTAAAGGTTGTCAGAGTAAAGTTTGGTTGTATCCTTTTAAACAAGATGGTAAATTGTTTTTTGAAGCGGATAGCAATACAGAAATTACCAAAGGTTTAGTAAGTTTATTGGTGAAGATTCTAAGTGGCAAAACGCCATCAGAAATAGTAGAAACTGATTTATATTTTATTGAAAAAATTGGCATGAATCATATGATTGGCTCGCAAAGAAGCAATGGATTTGCAAGCATGATTAAACAAATGAAAATGTATGCCTTTGCTTTAACTCAAAAATAACTAAGGAATGAGTACAACAGAAAATACAAGAAATTTCGTAGACGTTCAAAACGAAGCCATGCAAGTGCTTCAAACGGTTTACGACCCAGAAATCCCTGTGAATATTTACGAATTAGGGCTAATTTATGAAGTAAATGTTTCACATGAATTAAATATAGAAATTATCATGTCGCTTACTTCTCCATTTTGCCCTGCGGCGCAAAGTATGCCAGAGGAAATCAAACAAAAATTAGGTGCCATGGAAGGGGTGAAGGAAGTAGAAGTAAAGGTGACTTTTGACCCACCCTGGAGCCAAGATTTGATGAGTGAATCTGCTAAATTACAACTAGGATTTTTATAAAATAAAAAAGCGCTGCTTCCAAATTTGAAAGCAGCGCTTTTTTTTAAAGCTTATAGTTATAGCTTTATTCTTTAATGAATTTAGCTTGCCATTCTTTTCCGTTAAGGTATCCTTTCACAAAATATACACCTTGAGATAGCTCTCTTGTATTGATTTTTACTGTTCCTGTGTTTGGATTTAATTGGTAGTTTAGGTTTTGTTTTGAACCCAGCAAATTATACACTTCAAATTTTGCTTTAGCATCATATTTAGACAACTCAAGTGTTAGTTCGTCTTTAGCCGGATTAGGATAAACAGTGAACTTTGCCAATACATTACTTTCAAAAAGTGAGTTAGCGGCGGTTATGGTGAAGTCGATAGAACTAGAATCAATTTGATCGAATTGGTTTGAAAGGCCTATTACCTTGAACCATGTTTGTGTTTTTACATAAATTAAATGCTTTTTTTCTTCTGAAGAAACGGGTGTTCCTGAAATTTTAGCACAACCTTTAGCGCCACCTTTCCAAGTTTGATTTGCATTGTCACACACATACGAAAATCCTTTTGGTAAATAAGAGATATAAATAACCCTAGCTGAATCTATTCTTGCACTTACAGGAGAGCCATTAAAAAGAACTGTTGTATCCAAAGGAACTTTTAATGAAACAACTTCAGAATAAAATTCTCCAACCTTACCATCAGGCAATTTAATAGGCTTGATTCCAGGATAGGTTAACGATGGATCTGGAGTACAAGGTTGAGCCAATAATTGCAATGCAGCAACACAGCCAAATAATAGTGTAAATAATTTTTTCATTTAGTCGAATTTTATTCAAATGTAAAGTATTGTACCTAATTATTAAAATCAGGTTTTTTTGTTATAAATACTTTCATTAAATAATAAGAGATTATTAATAAACCAATACAGAAAAAGCCTAGAGATATTGGCTTTAACGGCCAATGGTAAAAGTCATAAAACATCCAACTGGCATTAGCTAGAATCCAAGCGGTAACAGCCAAGTTGGCTGCAAAATCAAGGGGTTTAGAAGAAGAGCGCCAGCAAATATAAAGCGCCATTGCTATTGTAGGAAAGAAGGCAAGGGTGCCAATTAATTTTAACTCCAACATCCAACAACTATCTTTAATAAGCCAAAGCAAAATGTGCAGGTTCTCTAAATGTTTAATTTTGTTATCCTTGGTAGTCATAGATTTCATTTATTTCTTCCGGTTTGAACCAATTGATTTTGATACCCTCTTTTTCCATTTTTCTGAAATAGGTCATCTGACGTTTAGCAAATTGCTGAATTGCAATTAATAATTGTTGACACATTTGTTCATAAGTTAAGTGCCCATATAAATACAGTGCTAAGTATTTGTATTCTAGTCCATAATAAATTAATTCCTCTTTACTTAACCCTGCTTTTACAAGGGATTCAACTTCTTCAATCATTCCATTTTTTAGCCGTGAATAAAGTCTAACTTCAATGTTTTTGCGTCTTTGATTTAAGGTAGGTTCAATACCAAAAACAAGGTATTTATCGATTGTTCTTGTTGCAAAATTGAAAGCTGGATTATCAATTAAAAACTGTCCAATTTCAATGGCACGAATTGCTCTTTTATTCGTACTTAAATCTGGATAATTTTGTCTTTTATCTTGCTTTAGGTCCACCCAAATTTGGTTTAATTCTGCAAGTGTTTTGCTCTGCAAATTTGCTCTAAGGCTAAGGTTTTCTGGGATTTGTGTATTAAGCTTTGGGGCAATTGCTGCTTCTAAATATAAACCACTTCCTCCGCATAGTATTGGCTTTTTAGAATGGTTTTTAATTTTTTCGAGAGCAATATTGTAATCCAATTGAAATTGCTGTAAGTTATACTTTTGTCCTGCTTCAAGCGTATCAATTAA
The DNA here is from genome assembly GCA_027488905.1 of Bacteroidota bacterium. Taxonomy (GTDB): domain Bacteria; phylum Bacteroidota; class Bacteroidia; order UKL13-3; family UKL13-3; genus B1. The sequence continues at coordinate 382,311 of JAIYAT010000035.1, read as the reverse complement.
GTGATATTTAATAGCTGCATTTTTGTATTCATATAAGTCTTTTCCAGTTCCTATGTCCATTCTTTTGTAAACTTGGCGTGAGTCGGCACTAATGATTTCACCATTTAAAATCTGAGCAAGTTTAATAGCAAATCGTGTTTTTCCGCTAGCAGTTGGCCCCAGAACAAGTATCAGAGCAGTCTCTTTAGCTTCAAGAATTAAATTGTAAAGTCTGCTATCCATTTTGTATTTCCTGTATTAAAGCCCTTAATAAAATCTATTGGATTTTCATTTGAAGCGAGATTGTATTTTCTTTCATGGGTGTTGGGTTCAACCCAAAAATTTAGGTATTGGCTTGAACCAACTTTGATAAAGCCAAGTTTTGAAAACGAATCAGCATTTCCCCAATCGTTATCGGTATAAGTCATTAAGTGTGCTGGATGCTTATGCAAAATAAATCCTTTAAATAGTTTACTTAATGCCCCGTTTACGGTGAAATTCATTTTTGTAGCAAATCTTACCATTTCATAAGAGTGATAATAAACCTGTTTATCAATAAATACGCGAGGTTTGCTCCAAGCCATTGCTGCAAAACATTCATCTTTTATAAACAAGCCCATTTTAACACCGCTATTACAGGAACCTAAAAGGTGATTTTTCTCAAAAAAAGCATCTGCTTGGGGCTTAGTAAGCATAAGCAATTCAGATTGACGTGCGTGCTTTTTTTGGTTCAAACCAATAATACTTTTTATTCGACTTTTAACCAGGCTGTTTTTTGAATACCATAAATCTTCGAAGACTAAGTAACAGTTTGATAGTCGATTAACATCTAAATAAGATTCATAAGGAAGCAGGCAAAACGAAAATTGGGCTATTGAAAAAACTATATACCCTTGAACCCAAGCAAAATCTCCAGTTGCTATATCGGTTTCCCAAAAGTCATTAAATTCTTCAAAAAATATTTTTGACACAAGTACGAAGTAATAAAATAAGGTTTAAGTCAGCAATTTTTATTTATTTGCAACGACTTTGATACAAATTGACACTTCATTTTGAGAATTTTAATTCTATTTATTTTTATACAATTAAACTGCTTTTATGGGTTTTCACAACCTTCAAAAGCAATTGTTTCTGATTTTTCTAAAGAACTTTTGCCCTTGGGTAATTCTTATTGGAAGTTGTTTTATGGCAAAACTTATGACCAAGTAAAGCAGTCGAATTATTTGGGAGGTGCAGATTGTGAGGTGCCAGGAAGTTGGGGAAGTTCTGGGAATAAAGAAATAGGTTATGGTACTTATGTTTGTAGAATTCATCAAGACAAGCTTTCTGAGTTAAGTTTATCGCTAAAATTGTATGCTATTGGTACAAATTATCAATTGTATATAAATGGGAGTTTAGAAGCATCTGCAGGAAAGTTCGGAATTATTGAAGATGAATCAAAACCAGATTTTGCCCCAGGGGATTTTCATTTTGAAACCGCATCCGATACCTTAGAAATAGCCTTGCAAGTTTCTAACTTTCATTATAGGCAAGGAGGAATTTGGTATATGCCTTCGATTGGTAAATCTTCTATAGTTGATGAAAAAACCAATATTGAAATTATTACTTCAGCCTTTTTAAGTGGTTCTCTATTTGTTTTATTTTTTTACTTTGTTGCCTTTTATTATGTTAGAACTAAGGAAAAAAGTTCCTTATATTTTGCTTTATTATGTTTATCAGCGGCACTAAGAATTAGTTCTTCAGGGATTATTTTAATCAAACAAGTAAGTTCAAATTTTCCTTGGGAAATTGTAGTTAGAATAGAATTTACCTCTTTAGTTTTGATTTTACTTTTTGGCATGTTGTATATCTATAGCATGTATCCAAGAGATTTAAACCGAAAGGTCGTTTCAGGAATTTTATGGCTACAATCTACTTTTGCAGTATTTTTTAGTTTACTTCCAGTTGCAATAACTTCTTACCTAATTCCAACTTACTTATTTGTTTGTGTCTTACTGCTGCTTTATTTTTTAAATTTAATTATAAAAATAATGGTCAACAAAAGACCATTTGCAATTTGGGTTGGAGGAGCGTATCTCATTACTTTTTTGGCAGGTATTAATGATATTTTGCATAGCCAAGGAATAATTAATTTTGTGTATTTACTACCAACCTCAATTTTCCTTTTTTCTACAATTCAAGCCCTTACTATAACTCGTTTATTTTCTAAAGCTTTTAGAGATGTGGAAGAATTATCTGAATCTTTAGCCAAAGTTAACCAAAACCAATCGAGCATTATTGTTGAGAGGACAGCATTGTTAGAAGAACAAGCTGCAGAGTTACATGAAAGTAATCTCATAAAAGATAAAGTCTTTTCAATAATTGCACATGATTTAAGGGCACCAATAAAATCATTAAGTACTGTTTTAAATTGGGTTGCAGATGATGATTTAACCTATGAGGAATTAAAGAAATCATTAGGAAGTATAAGTAAGAATGTAGATATGCTTAATCTTACCTTAGAGAATTTATTAAATTGGTCTAGAAGTCAGCTAACTGGGGTTAGAAGTGAACCAGAAATTTTTGATTTAAGAAAACCAATTCAAGAGATGCTGGAATTGTATAGAATACAATTAGGAGAGAAAAATATAAGTCTGCAAAATCAAATTAATGAGCGGGTAATTGTTTATTTTGACAAGAATCAATTGCAATTAATTTTAAGAAATTTAATCAGCAATGCAATTAAGTTTACCTATGAAGGTGGAAAAATTATATTGAGTGTTTCAGCCGCTGAAAAGGCAGGTTATGTAAGGATAAATGTGCAGGATACAGGATTAGGAATGTCGAAGGAAGCGATTCAAAAGGTTTTTTCACCCTTTGAACATTACACAACCTTTGGGACAAAAAACGAAAAAGGTACAGGTTTAGGTTTATTGCTATGTAAAGAATACATCGAAGGGGCAGGAGGCAAAATTGGCATTGAAAGTGAATTAAACAACGGGACTAAGGTTTTCTTCGAAGTGAAAATAGAAAATTAGAATTACGTTGTTCGTTCACATTTTTTTTAGGAAAAGGTTTAAAACTATTAAAACTCTCCTTCAAACATACTTTTGAAATTATAATTTAATTGATTCCCTTTCATAACAGGAGCATACAACAAAATATTGATACTGATTGCAATAAATATTGCGCCAAATATGGTTAACGTAAAATCTGAAAAATTCATGGCTACAATGGTTCCAATTCCAACTGAAAAGCCCAATATTACTCGGATGATTAGGATTTAAAATCAATTTTCTGATCTAAATTGAATAACCAACTGCAAAAAATAATTTCTGAGAAAGCGTAAAAAATGAAAAGAAAATTTGTGAAATAGATCAATTTTTCAAAGTTGTTACAAAATAATAAAATGCATATTCCATAAACCATCATGGCAATGGCATGCATTTCATGATAAGCAAATTGTACTTGTTTTCTTTGACGTGCAAAAGCAGATACGAACGCCAATAAGGCACCTGCTAATAGCGTAATTCCAAGACTGTTCTTGATAAAATCAAAATCTCCGTTTTTTGAGACTAATAAAAATAGGCCACATATAATGATTGAGATTCCATAAAGGTAAATCGTTAGTTGTTTTTTCATAAGTTATTTACTAATAAAGTGTTTACGAGGCATCAAATGTAGATTTTGATTTCTCCTTGGACTTTACTCAATTAAATATATATGTTACATCTATCACACATTTTTTGATCTAGTTTTAGAATGAAAATTCATTTTAGTCCACAAATCTTTTAGGCGTAAATAAAAAAGCTGTCATAGCAAAGTCTATGACAGCTTTTATTAAAACTTCAAACCTATTTATGCTTGCTTTACAAACTGAACTTCAGCCATTAATGCAACTTCTTCACTCACTAAAAAACCTCCAGTTTCCAGCGGTGCATTCCAATTTAGCTCCCAATCTTTTCTATTGATTTTTCCATTCACTGAAAAACCAGCTTTTTGGTTACCCCAAGGATCTTTGTTTATTCCCCCAAATTCTAAGTCTAGCGAAATTTCTTTACTGATTCCTTTAATGGTTAAAATGCCGATTAATTTGTAGTTTTCATTGTCAATTTTATTTACCGAGGTGCTTTTAAACGTTAATTCTTTGTGGTTTTCAACATCAAAAAAATCAGCACTTTTCAAATGGCCATCTCTATTTTCTTCATTTGTGAAAATGCTGCTGGCATCGATACTAACTTCAATTGGTGAGTTTTGAAAATCTTCTCCAGCAATACTTGCTGAAAACTTTCTAAATTCACCTTTTACATTCGTAATCATAAGGTGTTTTACCTTAAATAAAATTTCACTGTGTGTTGGGTCTAATACCCATTTACTGTTATTGCTCATGGTTTAAAAATTTATACAAAGCTAAGTTTGAACCTAAAGTTAAACCTTAAACCAGATTAAGAAATTAATATTTTTTTCTGCATAGCCAAAATTTTTAACTTGCAATTTGCGTAAAAATACCCTTTATTCGTAACTATGCGTAATGCTCTAATCGTTGGAATTTCAGGCTCTATTGGACAAGCCCTGCTTGAAAACTTGCTTAATAATAGGCATTATAAAAAGGTTGTTATCCTAACACGTCGAGAAAGCAGGCGTTTTAAGAATATTCACATTCAAAGTGTTTTAGTTGACTTTTCCAGAATAGAGGATACTAAGTTTGCTTTTGAAGAAGTTGACGATGTGTTTTGTTTGTTAGGCAAAGAATTCATCAATACTACTGGCTTAAAAGATGCTGATCAATTTGAGTATGATGTTCCTTTAAAGATTGCTAAACTAGCAAATGAGACAGGAGTGAAAAACTTTTTCCTTCTCAATAATACTAAAGCAAGTACCCATTCAATTAACCCAATGTTTAAATTGCGAGGCCAGCTTCAGCAAGAAATAGAGAAACTTCCTTTTACTAAATTATATGTTTTTAAGGTAAATGGAATTAGCAGTTCTGTTAGAATAGACAACGGCACTTATAATTTTAAGAAATCTTTTGGAGGGGTCTTGAACAAAGTAGGCTTAGGTTTCTACGATAAAATATTTACAACCCCAGCAAATATATTGGCAGAAAGAATGGTCTTCGCTGCCGTAAATGATGATTCCTCTAGAAGGGAATTCTTACCTAAAGATATCTAAAATGGGGAAAATTGCATTAGTAATTGGGGCTACAGGATTGATTGGCAGAAATTTGGTTTTTGAGTTGCTTAAAAATCCAAATTACACTCAGGTTATAGTTTTGGTTAGAAGAGATATGGTTATCAAACATGAAAAGTTTACTCAAATCATGTTAGATTTTAGCCAATTGAATAACTACGAAGATAAGATGGTTGCAGACCATGTGTTTTGTTGTATGGGTTCAACTAGCGCTAAAACTCCAGATAAGGAAAACTACAGGCGTATAGATTTTGATATTCCGTTGCAGATTGCAGAAATTACATTTAGAAATGGAGCTCAAAGTTTTTTGTTGGTAAGTTCCATGGGAGCCAATCTTCAGTCAAGTATTTTTTATAGCAGGTTAAAAGCAGAATTGGAAGTTGCCATTGAAAAGATTGGGTTTAAAACTGTTTTTGTATTACGCCCTTCATTGCTTTTGGGGAATAGATTAGAATCGAGACCATTAGAAACTATTACGCAATATCTTATGCGTGTTATGAACCCAATTTTTATTGGCCCTTTAAGATTATACAAAGCAATAAAAGGTGAAACTGTTGCAAAGGCTCTCATGCATGCTGCATTATCAGAAAAAATTGGTAACAATTTAATCCTCAATAATGAAATTTTTGAGTTAGCAGATGCTGCTAAATAAATAGGTAATAAACAATCAAACCTATAACTACTAGGCTGTTTCCTATCCATTCTATTTTTGATAATCGCTCCTTAAAAAGGAAATAACCAGCGAGCATTGAATAAGGAAAAAATGCCAACTGCATAAATCCAAGTGCACTTAAGTTAAACTTTTGATATGCATAATTGATCCAAACTGAACCTAATACCGTAAATAAGGCGACAAGTATTAGTCGATAATCTTTAAGATTGGTTTCGTTTAATTTTTTATTAGGTTCAAACCGAAATAAATACAATCCCGAGAGTATCAAAGCACATATTTCTAAAATAAAAGACCCCCAAATAGCATTTGAATTTTGCAACGGAATGTTCAATAAGGAATAGCCAAAGCCCCAGAATACTGCGCTAAGACAAGCATCTATTAAACCTTTATGTAAAGTTTGTTTACGCCATTGAATACTTATTCCTAGAAGACATAATATTGCTGCCACATAAAACCAATTGTTGAAGCTTTCATGGTTCAAAAATACCCCTAACAAGTAATGAATTAATGCTCCTGAAATACCAACTACTGATACATTTACAAAATGCAACCCTTGTAGTGCTTTCACATAATAGTATAATCCTATTACACATAAAATTCCACATCCAATTAACTGAGCTATTTCTTTAAAAGCGGGTGGGTTACTTGCTTGTCCTGAAAAAATTAACCATAAAAAGCACATGGCCACTGTAAGTATCGAGCGATAAAAGACTAATCTACCAGCTGTGTAATTATAGCTGCCTAATTTGATAAATAAATCTGCTAGAAAATAGGCTGTATTAATGCCTATGGAAAATAGAAATAAGTTCAACTCAGCTTGTTAATATATTCTATAACACTTGATTCAATGCGGTGTTCAATGCCTTCATAGTTTTGCTTTTTAAATTTTTTTCCGCTAATTTTTTCGAAAAGTTCAATGTAACGTTCAGTTACCAATGCTATAAAATCATCTGGGAACACGGGTGCTGCTTGACCTTCTAAGCCTTGAAAGCCATTTTCAATAAGCCATTGTCTTACAAATTCTTTGGAAAGTTGGCGTTGCTGTTGGTCTTTTAACTGAATGTCTTGATAAGTGTCAGCATAGAAATATCTGCTAGAATCAGGAGTATGGATTTCATCCATTAACATTACTTCTCCATTATAACTACCAAATTCATATTTGGTATCAACCAAAATCAAACCTTGTTTGGCAGCATATGCACTTCCAAATTCAAATAGTTTCCTAGTATAATTTTCAAGAATTAAATAATTTGCCTCTGTAACCAAATTGGTATTGATAATTTCTTCCCTTGAGATGTCTTCATCATGACCAGAAGTTGCTTTTATTGTTGGAGTAATGATGGGTTCAGGAAATTTATCATTTTCTTTCATTCCATCTGGCATCGTTACACCACAAATAATTCTTTTGCCAGCCTTGTATTCTCGCCATGCATGGCCGCTCAAGTACCCTCTAATAACCATTTCAACTTTAAAGGGTTCACAACACAAGCCAATGCTAACATTTGGGTCGGGGCATTTGAGCAACCAATTTGGAACTAGGTCTTTAGTTATTTCTAAAAAGTGAGCTGCAATTTGGTTCAAAACTTGGCCTTTAAAAGGAATAGGTTTTGGTAAAACCACATCAAAGGCCGAAATGCGGTCGCATGCAACCATAATTAGGTATTGGTTATTGATGTTGTAAACATCTCTTACTTTTCCTCGGTAAAAACTTCTTTGTTTAGGAAAGGAGAAACTTGTTGATACTAATGCTCTCATATAGCGCACAAATTTATAACAAATTGCAGAATTGCTTTTGCTTGTTTACATTTGTGTATAAATTAGTTTTAATGGTAAAAATTATACTGTCAACAATTTTCTTATTAGTTTCGGTTAATAGCTTTTCACAATCTGCTAAAATTCAAATTGGCCAAATTAACAATGGTGTTTATGAATTGACCGAAAGTGAAAAAAACCTTACCAAAGCCTTTGAATGGACATTTAGAGATGGCACGAAAGTTACAGAACTGCATATTGAACAAATGCAGCAAACATATTTCTTAGTGGCAACTTGCGCCTACCAAGGAAGAAAGAGAATAGCCGCGGTTGACCTGAACCAAGAGGGTATTTATTTCATTTTAAATGAGGATGCAGTATTCAAAATGTGCTCTGCCGTTGCATGTGAAAATTGCAGATTTTTTCTAGAAAACAATAGAATTGTTGCTTGTAAATGCGAGGAAACAGGAACCATAAGCAACCATTGCCACTATAAAACAGGTGTCGCTACTACGTTTTATGCTAATTTACAAAGAGCCATAAAAATGTTTGAAGATTAGTTTGGTTTGACCCAAAACGTTATTCAACCCAGCTTTTATAATAATGAGGGTCTTCGCAATCTAAAGCCGCCTGCGTAATCATCAAAGGATAAAATGGGTCTATCATTACAGCCAATTCTTTAGTTTCTGTTTTTCCAATAGATTTCTCAACAGTTCCAGGGTGTGGTCCATGAGGAATCCCTTTTGGATGCAAGCTTATCATGCCTCGTTCCACATGTTTTCTACTCATAAAATCACCATCAACATAATATAAAACTTCATCACTGTCTACATTGCTGTGATTGTAAGGTGCAGGAATAGATAGTGGATGGTAATCGTATAGCCTTGGCACAAATGAACAAATTACAAAATTATGGCCTTCAAAAGTCTGATGAATTGGCGGTGGCATATGAACTCTTCCAGTAATGGGTTCATAATTATGTATGCTAAACCCATAAGGATATTGGTAACCATCCCATCCAATAGCGTCAAATGGATGGGTAGCATAAATGTATGGATAAATTAAGTCTTGCTTCTTAATCATTACCTTAAAATCGCCTTTTTCATCATAAGTTTTAAGGTCTTGTGGTAATTTTAAATCTCTTTCACAATAAGGCGAATGTTCCAAAAATTGACCAAAAGTGTTTAGGTATCGTTTGGGTGGGCGAATAGGAGAGAAGCTTTCCGTGATGAAAAGTCTATTGTTTTCATCATTGAAATGCATTTGATAGATAATTCCTCTAGGTATAACCAAATAATCACCATATTCAAATGGGATTTGACCGTACAATGTTTTCAACACACCACTGCCTTCGTGTATAAAAATTACTTCATCTGCATCAGCATTTTTGTAAAAGTAATCTGTCATACTTTTTTTAGGTGCTGCACAAGTAATATAAACATCTTTATTATAAAGCATTACCACCCTTGATGAAAGAAAATCGTCGGTAGGTTTTGTTTTAAAGGTTAAGAAACTTCTGTTTTTAAGGTTTTTAGGCAAAGCTGCAACTGGCTCTGCATTTATTGGTTCCTCAACTTCCTTTACCAAGGTAGGCGGATGAGAATGGTATACTAAAGAATACAAACTGCTAAAGCCTTCGGTAGAAATAAGTTCTTCCGAGTAAAGGCTTCCATCTTCTTTTCTGAATTGGGTATGTCTTTTTTGTGGAATTTTTCCTAATCGGTAATAAAATGGCATACTTAGTATTAATTTTGGTTGACTTATGTTTGAACCCTCAAAAATATGAAAATGCAACTGAATGCCTTCGTTCAAAAAATGATTTTTATTAGCCTTTTGTTAATTTTATCTTGTAAGGATGTTCCTAAGAATACAAATTTACCTGATCCAAATGATAGTACTGCCAATGCCACCTTGGCAAGAGAAATTAGTAAAGAAATCGATGCAGACCCCGCCAATCCTGAAAATTTCTATAGAAGGGCAGAAGTTTACATTAACAGTAAATACCTAGCTAGAGCCGAGGCAGATTTAATCTCTGCAATCCAGATAGATTCTACAAGAGATGTATATTTTTTTACATTAGGCCGAACCCAATATGCCATGAATCAGACTAAAAATGCCGCTCAATCCTATGAAAAAGCTATTTTGTTGAACCCAGATAACAAAGATGCTATGCTTAAACTAGCTGATTTATATTTTCTTGTAAAAGAGCATCAAAAATCATTAGACCTGTTTACTAAACTTTTAAAGGAAGATAAAACCAACCCATATTTGTATCATATGTTAGGTATGAATTATCGGGAGACTGGAGATACTAGTCGTGCTATTTACCATTTTCAAACTGCCATAGAAACTGATCCTACAGATTATGAATCTGCACTTTACGTTGCCAATTTATATGCCGCCCAAAAAAGCAAACTAGCTTTAGGTTATTTTGATGCTGCCATTAAACTCAAACCGAATTTAGTTGAGCCATATTTTGCCAAAGCAGTTTATTTGCAAAGAACAGAAAATTATGCCTCAGCAATGGTAGAATACAAGAAAATCATAAAGATGGATCCAACAAATTTTCTTGTTTATTACAATGTTGGATACATTAATTATGAATCTGGGTATTTAGCAAAAGCGATGGAGAATTGGGAAATTGTTACCAAACTCAATCCTAATTATGCTAAAGCGTGGTATATGAAAGGTTTGCTGATGGAAGAAAAAGGAGATAAAGACAAAGCCGAAAAGTACTACCAAACCGCATTAGATTTGGATTCACAAAATGAATTATATCTTTTGGCGATTAAGAGGATAAAATAGTTTAACCTTTAAAAACTTCTCAAATTCAACTGCATGAAATACGATTATTGCCATAAGAATGGTGAAAACTAATTCACTTATTGTTAAGGGACTAGTTTTAAAAAGTGTATTTAAAATTGGTATATAAATAACAGCTAATTGCAACAAGAAGGTTCCCAAAACTGACAATAGTAAAGGCATGTTACTTGTGATTCCTTGTTTATAAAGAAATGTATGATCACTTCTAACTGCTAAAACATGCCCTAATTGAGAAAAAGCTAAAACAGTAAATACCATCGTTTGCCAATGTACCATATCGCTTTTCATACAATACCATTGTGTAAATAAAGTTACACCAGCCATAAGCATACCCACCCATAAAATATGATAGCCTAATCCTTTTGCAAATATGGATTCATGGCTAGGCCTAGGCGGTCTACTCATAATATTTAGTTCTGCTTTTTCACTGGCTAAGGCTAAAGCTGGTAAGCCATCAGTTACAAGGTTTATCCAAAGAATATGAATGGGCAGCAGAGGAATAGGTAAGCCTAAAAGAGGAGCCAAAAGTATGGCCCATATTTCTGCTCCATTACATGTCATAATATACTTTACAAACTTTCTAATGTTATCATAAATCCTCCGACCTTCTTTTACTGCATTAACAATGCTGGCAAAGTTATCATCAAGTAAGATTAAATCTGAAGCTTCTTTACTCACATCTGTTCCGTTAATACCCATTGCAACACCAATATTTGCAGCCTTTAAAGAAGGAGCATCATTTACACCATCTCCAGTCATCGACACAAAATTTCCTTTATTTTGAAGGGCTTTTACAATACTTAGTTTTTGTCCAGGGCTTACTCGCGCATAAACACGAACCTTTTCAACCATTTCTAAGAATTTATCTTCTTCTATTTTTGAGAGCTCTTCACCCGTTAATGTAAGATCATCTTTGCCCAAAATTCCCAATTCTTTAGCTATGGTCTTTGCTGTTAATGGGTGGTCACCTGTAATCATGACTGGGATTATGCCAGCTTGTTTACATTCAGCTATAGCTTGCTTTGCCTCTGGTCTTGGAGGGTCAATTATACCCACTAATCCAACTAAAAATTGTTCATGTTCTAGATTATCTGAGGTTATATTTGTAGGAAGTTTATCTAAGAATTTATAAGAATATGCAATTACTCTTTTCCCTTCTAAGGCTAGATTTTCAGCATTTTCTTTTAACCAATTTTTCTTTTCTTGGGAAGCTAAACTTTTTGCAATTACTTCGCTTGCTCCCTTTGAAATTACTAGGAATTTCTCTTCAAATTGATGAACTGTTGTCATGCATTTCCTATCCGAATCAAAAGGTATTTCTGCCACCCGTGGGTATTGGTTATAAAGTGTTAAATACTTTTTTTCACCTATTTTTTTTAGTGATTGCTTTACTAATGAAACCTCAGTTGATTCTCCAATCAATGCGTTATTGCTATCTTTTTTAACATCATGATTTAAGGACATAAGTAAGGCCAAAGTTTCAACATTGTCTTTATCTAAGGAAGATTCACACTTATACTCATTCACAACTTCCATTTGATTAAGCGTGAGTGTTCCAGTTTTATCGCTACAAATAAAGTTGACTGAGCCAAGTGTTTCTACGGCTGGTAATTTTTTAATTAGTGCATTCTTTTTTGCTAATTTAGCCGCACCGCCAGCCAAGGCTATGGTAATTAAAACTGGCATGGCTTCAGGAATTGCAGCTACTGCCAAACTTAAGGCTAACAATAAAACATCTAAAAAATCCTCCCCTCTGAACAATCCACTTATCACAAGTACAACACAAATAAGCAAAACAAGGTAGGAGAGATTTTTTCCAAACTTTTTCATTCTAATTTGTAAAGGGGTTGCAGTTTCCTTTTCATCTAGCATACCTGCTATCTTGCCAATTTCGGTATTCATGCCTGTAGCAACTACAATTCCAACTGCTCTTCCATGGGTAACTTGTGTTCCTTTGAATATATAATTGATAGTGTCTGTAGATTTTTCGTTTAAACTAATAGTATTAACCTTTTTATCAACTGCAACTGATTCACCTGTTAAAGAAGACTCATCTACTTTTAAAAAATGTGCCTCTAATAGATGTATGTCGGCTGGAACCAAGTTACCAGCTTCTAATATAACAATATCATCAGGGACAATTTCAACCGAATCTATGATTTGTTCTGTCCCATCTCGAATTACTTTAGCCTGTGTAGTACTCATTTTCTTGAGTGCCTCTAAAGCCTTTTCTGCTTTTGATTCTTGAACAAAACCAACAATGGCATTTAAAACAATAATTATAATAATAATGATAGTATCTGTAAGGTCTCCAATAATGCCAGATAACAATGCAGCAGCCATCAAAATAACTATCATTGTATCTTTAAACTGACTAAAAAATACGGTAATTCGACTTGGCTTTGGCTTGCCTTTAAGTTCATTCGGACCAAATACTTCTCTAGCCTTGTTTACTTCTGCCTCATTTAAGCCTTTCATTTATTTTTATTATTTTATCGTTTTAACAATCGATTATTTTTTTACTTAATAGTATTGAATGCTATTCAGAAAAATGATTTTCGATACCAAATTTAAATATTAATAAATTGCATTAAGCAAGGGTATGTTAATTAAATTCCAATTGAAGCTTTTTTTAAAAAAAAATCAAATTGGGCCTTTTGGTTCAAACCGAAACAAAATTTATTATGAGTAATTAATCTTCAATCATTTAAAAAGCTTGAAAATTGTTTAAAAACATAATTTACTGGTTTTAAGGATTTTGAATTGACAGCAAACTGTGAATTAGATGTGTGTTTCTTGCCAATTATGCTACTTATCTTGCTTAACTATTTTAAGTATAAAGCATGTTAACTTCTCTTACCATTTTAAATTCTAAAGTATACGGAAAGGCAGAAATTCGGATTAATGACTGTGATAGTCTACAATTGGTTGGTCCAAACAATATAGGAAAAAGTACCCTCATTTATGCTTTAAATTTTTTGTTTATCATAGATGGAAATAAAATGACTTTTAGCGGACAAAGAAGAGGTGATAAAGAAACCTTACATCATTATTTCCCAAATCCTAACCAGAGTTATATCGTTTTTGAGATATTCAAAAAATCTTATTATTGTATTTTAGTAAAACGAAATAGTGACTCTGAATTAGAATATTTTCAATTTAATTCTGAATACAAGGAACATTTTTTTGTAGATGAAAATAAGCGACTTTTAAAGTTTGACGAGGTTCAGGAGGCTTTAGCTCGCGAGGGAATGGAGCTTATTCCATTTAAAGATAAACGTGAAGTTTTCAATACCGTATATCAACGAGGCAAAAGAAACCATGGGGTAGTTTGGCTAGATGACAATGTTAAATCTGATGGTTTAAGCAATAACTTTTCAAGAATTTATCGCTACTTAATTAATACAAAACTTATTACCAATAAGAACCTTAAAGAAGCTTTAATTGTTGCTGATAATCGTGAGAATGAAGGTTTAAATTTTTCCCAAAAGAACAAAAAGGATATCATCGACTTAAGGAAAATCAATAATGAAATAAGGAATCTAAAATCAGTTAAGAATGAGTTTGATGAGTTTAGAGAGGTTATGAGTCAGTATAATGCCAAAGCAAGAATTATCAATCAATTCTATTACGCTTTTTCGCACAATTATGATACTACCTTACCAACTTTACAAAGTCAATTGGCTGAACGCAACCAAAATATTGCAAAAATAAATACTGAAATCAACGAAAACTTGATTCCTCAAAAAGCCGATTTTGATAGAAAGATTGGTAACAAAGAAACTGAAATAAATAGTAAAGCTGAGTCTTTAAATGAAAAGGAAACAGACCTAAACATTATCAATTCTTTTGAACCAATTGAGCTGCTTAATGAGTCTTTGGAAAACTTGGATAAAAGACGAAAAGAAATTGAATCGAGGATTACCATGGTTGAAATTCAAAAGCTAAATAGTCAACATATCGACCAAAGAATTAATCAACTTAAAGCCCAAATCAGTCGAAGCGAAAATCAAATAGAAAATTATAGTAATCTATTGATTAATAAAATTTCTGGAAACAAAGAGAATCGAAAGTTTCTAAATGCTATTTTAAGCGAACAAGTGAAGAGTTTACCTGGTAATCAGGTGTTGAAGGCAATTCATAAGGTTTCAGATAAATTAAGCATTTTTGATGGAGAAATTGATTTGTCTAAGAACCTGGAACTTGTTGATTTTAGAAGTATAGAAGAGATAAATGATGAATTACAAAACACTAAAATGGAGCTTAAAAGTCAAGAGGCTTTATTTGAAGTAGCACATAATTTAGAAAAATCTCATCAAGCCTTGAACCAAGTAAACGCTGACATTGAAATCATAAAAGTTAAATTAAATAAAATTAAGTCTAAGCCAACCCTCCAAAAAAACATAGACAAATTAAAGGTTGATCTAAAACTTCTTAATGAGGAAAAGCAGAGAATAGAAACTGAGCAAGCCAGATTAGCAAAGGACATTGCCAAAAAGCAGTTAGATGTTCAAGAATTAATAGTAGACAAAGACAAGAGAGAAAGAAGAATAAGGGAGATTCAAGAATATAAACAAAACCTTGAACAATTTGGTTTGGCAGGGGAAGAGTTTCAAAGTTCTGATGATTTAGATAATCTTTATAAAAAAATACAAATAAATATTGCTGATCGACATGATTTAAAAGCTATTAAAGACAAACTTTTTGAGAAACTAAGGGATAAATTGCAATCTACATTTGCAGATGAAATGGATTTTATTCATTATGTAGAAGAGGAAATTTCATTGCTAGAAGACAAGGAACGTTCAATATCCAGTTTGTTAGAGAGTATTTCAACGCAATTTGCAAACCCAGCTTACACTTTACTTAAACGCTATGAAGAGTTCAAAGAATTTGTATACAATAAGTTTAATTCAAAGCTTTCCCAGGCAAGAATTTCTGATATTGAATCACTCACAATTGAATTGATAGACAATAAGAAGTTAGTTGAGGAGGTGAAGAAAATAAGCCAAATTCAACAAGTTAGAGGACAGCTTATGTTTGAATTTGACCACTCAGAAAACCTAAAAGTTTTAGATGCCTATTTAGATAATGCCAAGAAAATTGAGTTTGATGATTTATTTGATATAAGTTTGAACCTAACGCGCAAAGGCAACACCAAGCAAGTAGATTTGAATGAACAAATTGAATCGGATGGTACCGATAAAATGATTCGCCTAATTATCATCATGACCATCATTAACCGATTAGCTATTTTTGATGATGAAAATAGAATTGCACTCTTTATTGATGAGGTTGCAACTATTGACAAGCAAAACAGACCAGAGCTTGTTCGCTTTTGCAAAGAGCATAACTTTATTCCTATTTTTGCAGCCCCAGATGCTGTTCCTGGGTTTGGTAAGTATTATTTTATTTATCCAAATGCTGGAAAAATAAATATCAATGAAAAGGTTAATGCTATGTATGGTGAGAGAAGTGCAACTGCAAACTAAAGATTTTTAAAATGAAGGCTGAACCAAAAACCATTTTAAATTTTCTTGCCAATTACTTTGAAATCATCAAGAAAATTTTTGATGTTCAAACCAAGGAAGGAATCATCAGAAAGGAAATCCTACATGAGATTTTTAAAACCAATGGTGATGATATTTTAAGTCAGTTGCTCGACTATAAAATCATTCGCAAACTAGGAGACGATTACGAGTTTAGAGATACTTATTATAAGCTTTTTGAATTTATCTTAAATGAATTTAGACCATTACTTCCAGAGACAATTCAAAAGTACGAACAATCAATTGGTGTGCTATTTAGGAAAATTAGAGAAGGAATTGGAGGCGATAGATTAATTTTGGGGCAACGCGTAAGCGATTTATATAACGAAATAAAGGAGTTTAGTGAGGCTGTTGAGAAAAACACAATCAGGCTATTAAATGAAACGCGTGAACTTAAATCTAATGTTGAAAAGTTAGACTATCAAGAAAAGGTTAGGAAAGCTAGTTTTTGGATAGACTATTATATAACGCCGCTAAACAATATTCTTGATATCAATCACAAGGATTCAATCACCAATAAATTGTTTGATATCTCTGAATATGTTAATGTAAGGCGACTGAATTTCGAAGAGGAAAATTTAAGGCATCAGTTCGAAAAGTTATATACATTTTTGGTTCAAACCAATGATGATTTATTGAAGCAAAATAAACTTCTCACAAATGAATTATTGCCATTAATAGACCGTATTAGAACAGAATCAACCATATTAACTGGTTGGATAGAATTTTTAAAATCCCCTTACAAGGCGCCCTTGCCAAAGGTTTTTAAAGTAGAAAGAACCTATCCCTATAGCAATGATATGTATTTAAATGCAAAGGAGTATTTAGAACAGTTTGCTGTTGAGGAGAATGTTTTTCTAGAAGACCCACAACAATTAACGGATAAATGGATTTTTAACAAGGACTTATATAAAAACAGGCTTTTATCAGAATTGCCATTAAATAGTTTTTTTGAATGGTGTGGTTTGACCCTAAAGTCCGATTTTCAGTATATCGAAACCGATAAGTTTTTTGCCTTAACCACACTTTTGTTTGAAGAAGGAATAAACGTAGAGATTGAAAGTGATTCAGATAGACAACTTATTCAAACCAATCAAATGACCTTACGTGTACCAAAATTAAAAGTAACAAAATATGGATTATCCTAGATATCATAAAGAAATTGTAGGCGACTTAATGAATGGAAAATTTATTTTGGCAAGCGACCCAAAATTTGTTTCGCTCAAAGATAACTTAGCTTTTTATGAGAAGTTTTTTAAAGAGAGTTTTGGATATGAACTTGAGTTGAAAAGTGATTTTGCGTTTTTGCTAAGCTACGAAACTGGCGAAATGTTAAGCAGGGATATTTGCATGTTTTTTGCTATTTTATGTTATGAATTGGATAAAGACAGTAAAAACTTCTTAGAAGAAATTCAGTATGCCGATTTTGAACATGAAAAATTAGATAACTACTTTGAAAATAGTGCGTACGCCGAGTTAATTGCCAATAATAATCAATTGCGTTCTGGCGAATCCCGTCGAGATTTTATTAGAACTTTGGCAAGAAGAAACATTGTTGAAAGAAATGGTGACGGCAAGTTTTCATTTACTCCTGCTTACAAAGTGTTTATAGATTTTGCAGCCGATTTTGCCAAAGGGAAATTGAATACAAATGCTGCTCCTTTAACTTAATCAATATGGCAGGAAATACCTTTGGCGAAATATTTAAAATTACAAGTTTTGGTGAGAGTCATGGCCCAGCCATCGGTGTGGTTATTGATGGTTGTTTGCCAAATATGCCTGTTGATTTTGAACTTTTAAAAGTAGATTTACAGAGACGTAAACCTGGGCAATCCATCTACACCACTAGCAGAAACGAGTTAGAAGAGTTTGAAATTTTAAGTGGTGTTTTTGAAGGAAAAACCTTAGGAACACCAATTGCCATCATTGTAAGAAATACTAATCAAAAATCTGAAGACTATGCTCATTTGGCCGATGTTTTTAGACCATCTCATGCCGATTATACCTATCAAGTTAAGTATGGCATAAGAGATTTTAGAGGCGGTGGAAGACAATCTGCTAGGGAAACAGTGGCTCGCGTAATTGCAGGTAGTTTTGCAAAAATGATTTTAAAGGTGCTTGGTGTAAGCATTCAAGCTAGCGTTTTTGCGGTAGGAGAATTAGAAAGCAAATTGAAACCTGATGAAATTGATTTTATGGCATCTGAGCAAAGTTTAATAAGATGTGCTGATCCAATTTTAGAGCCTCAAATGCTAAGTATCATTGAAGCCGCTTCAGCAGTTGGAGATAGTTTAGGGGGTAAAATTATTTGTGTTTGTAAAGGTGTAAAAGTAGGTTGGGGAGAACCTGTTTTTGACAAACTCCATGCTGATTTAGGGAAGGCAATGCTAAGTATAAATGCAGCGAAAGGTTTTGAAATAGGAGAGGGTTTTAATGGCGCAAAATCCAAAGGTTCCCTTCAAAATGATGCATTTCATTTGGTTCAAACCGAAGTAAAAACCATAACCAATAATAGCGGAGGGGTGCAAGGAGGCATAAGCAATGGGGAGTTGATTTACTTTAATGTTGCATTTAAACCAGTTGCGAGTGTAAAAAATGTGCAACAAACACTCAATGAAAAATTAGAGAATGTGAGTTTGCAAATCAAGGGGAGGCATGACCCATGCGTGGTTCCAAGAGCTGTTCCGATAGTTGAAGCAATGGCTGCTTTGGTTTTGGTTGACCATTATCTTAGAAACCTACCTAATCAAATTCAACTATTTTAGTATCTTTGTTTGTCTTTTATTTAAATATTTGAACCAAATTAAGCGAATGAAAAAAATTATCATTGTTGCATCTTTTGTCTTTTTGAACTTTTTGTCTTACAGTCAAACTATTGTTCCTTGCAAAACGGATGAGTTATATTTAGAGGCTGTAAAATTAAATCCAGAGCTAATTAAGGCTAAGGATGAAGCAACACAAATTGGATTAAATTTCACACCCCAATTAAGGAAAAAAGGGGTAGTTAGATATATTCCAGTTGTATTTCATATTATTCATAAAAATGGGTTAGAGAATATTTCTCAAACTCAGGTTAATGATGCTATCAGAATATTAAATGAAGATTTTAGAAAGTTAGCAGGCACTAATGGAGGTACCAGCACAGATCCGTCGTCAGCTGATATGGAATACGAATTTAGATTGGCACAGTTTGATCCAAATGGACAGCCTTCTAATGGCGTAAATAGAGTTTATAGTATCGGAACAGACAATGCAGGCAATAGTCACAAAGGCCTTAGTTATTGGGATGCTCGAAAGTACTTTAATGTTTGGGTAGTAAGTAACATTGCAGATAATGATCCTAATAGTACTATTCTTGGCTACGCTCAATTTCCTTTTCAAATCAATTCAAATACCTCTACGGATGGAATAATGTGTCGTGCCGACCAATTAGGCATCATTGAAATGGCAAGTGTTGGGCAGGCTGGAAGAACAGTAACACATGAAGCCGGACATTGGCTTGGCTTGTATCATCCTTTCCAAAATGGATGTGTAGGCACCACTGCGTCCACATGTGCATCCCAAGGTGATGAAGTTTGTGATACCCCTCCTGTGGCAAGTGCAACAAATGGATGTCCAAATAGCCGAAATTCTTGCACAGAAACAAATGATAAAGCAGACCTAATTAAAAATTACATGGACTATGCAAATGGAAATTGTATGGATATGTTTACTGCAGGTCAAAAAACTAAGGTTGATGGCCAAATGGCTTTCTATCGTTCTAATGTTTACAGTACAAATAACCTCAGCGCTGCTGGTTTAAATAGTAATGGTACGTATAAAACATTAACTGCGGCTTCAAGAAAAGCACCATATACTTTTAACTTCAGTTCATCCTTGGCTGGTACAGGTTGGCGATTAGAAAATTATATGAGCCCTGGAGATAGTGGTTGGCAATATAATGCAGTGTTTTCAGGAAGTGATGGTGTAGTAGGTTGCATGGCTTCGATGAACCTTCAAAATTGGAGAACAAACGTTAGAAATGCTTTTAGTTCACCTGATTTAGACATAAGTGCCTTATCATCTCCTCGTCTTACCTTTCAAATTGCTTATTCTAAAAGAACAACTGCAAGTGGAGATCGATTGAGAGTTTTTATTTCAAATAGTTATGGTCGTTCAGAAGTCTTATTAAGAACAATTACTGCAACCGAAATGGAAACTGGAAGCCCTTCCACAAGTCCTTTTACACCAGCATCAAATCAATGGAAAAAATATTCAATTGATTTGTCAGCCTATAAATCTTATACAAATTGTAGAATAAGATTTGAATTGCAATCTTTAAGAGGAAACAATATTTACATTGATGACTTTGCAATAACGGAACCAACTAGTTTGGAAGATTTGCTTAAGTCTACTTTAAAATTTAATGCCTACCCCAACCCAGCAAATTCTAAATGTAATTTTGTTTTTGAGTTGGAAACACCGCAAACTATTACAATTTTGCTTAAAGATTTGCAAGGAAGACTCGTAAAAGAAATATTAGACCAAAGACTTAATGCCGGCCCAAATGAGGTTGAAACTTCTTTAGAAGGGTTACCTGCAAATTTATATATAATTGAATTGCAGGCAGAAAGTGGAAGATTTCTACACAAGTTAATGATTGAATAATTTCCTACTTATTATATTTAAAAGCCGCAGTAATGCGGCTTTTGTTTTTTTTAATGAATGGAATTTAGATATTGTAAGCCCAAAAAGGGATATTTGTGTTTGAGTTGGATTAGGAAGAAAGTAAAATGAGTAAGAACTTAGTTATTGTTGAGTCGCCTGCCAAGGCAAAAACCATTGAAAAATTCTTGGGAAAGGATTTTACTGTGAAGTCGTGTTTTGGACACATCAGAGACTTGTCGAAAGGAGATGAAGCAATTGATATTGCAAATAACTTTAAACCACATTATGAAGTAAGTGAGGATAAAAAGGGAATAGTTGCAGAATTAAAAAAGTTAAGTAAGGACGCAGAACTTGTTTGGTTAGCTTCCGATGAGGACCGAGAAGGGGAGGCCATTAGCTGGCACCTAAGCGAAGTGCTTAACCTAGATGACAAGAAAACCAGGCGAATTGTATTTCATGAAATTACTAAACCTGCTATTCTAAAAGCAATTGATAACCCTAGAGGAATAGATAAGAATTTAGTAGATGCGCAGCAAGCAAGACGTGTATTAGATAGATTAGTAGGTTTTGAACTTTCTCCTGTGCTTTGGCGAAAAGTGAAAGCAAATTTAAGTGCAGGGAGAGTACAATCTGTGGCCGTAAAGCTTATCGTAGAAAGAGAACGTGAAATAAATACATTTAATTATCATTCAGCCTTTCGAGTAATTGCGCGTTTCAATGTTGCTGGAAAGGCTATGGAGGCCGAGTTAGGTAAACGATATGAGAAAGAAGCCGACGCCTTAGCATTTTTAGAAAAATGCAAAGGCGCAACTTTTACTATTCAGAATTTGGAAGTAAAGCCAAGCGAGAAATCTCCAGCACCGCCGTTTACAACTTCTACATTGCAACAAGAAGCCAGTAGAAAGTTAGGTTATGGTGTTAGTACAACCATGAGCATTGCACAGAAGCTTTATGAGCACGGATTAATTACCTATATGAGAACAGATAGTGTAAACCTATCTGAACTTGCCATTGGCGCGGCTAAGGATTATATCTCAACTAATTTTGGAACACAATATAGCAGACCAACCCGCTATACAACTAAAAATGATAGTGCACAAGAGGCTCACGAGGCTATACGTCCAACCTATTTCGAAAATGTTGAGATTGATGGAACTAACCAAGAAAAGCGCCTTTACGATTTAATTTATAAACGCGCCATTGCCTCTCAAATGGCCAAAGCCCAAATTGAAAAAACTGTAGCAACTATTTCTATTTCTGGCGCACCAGAATTATTAATGGCTACTGGAGAAGTGCTTAAATTTGATGGTTTTCTTAAGGTATATCTTGAAAGTACAGATGATGATCAGGATGAAGAAAGCAGTAAAATGCTACCACCGCTAAAGGTAGGTGAAAATTTAAACTTGGTTCAAGTACAAGCTACTGAAAAATTTACCAGACCTTCTGCAAGATATACCGAAGCTTCATTGGTAAAACGCATGGAAGAACTAGGGATTGGCAGACCTTCAACTTATGCTCCAACTATTTCAACTATTCAAAAGAGGGGATATGTAGTTAAAGAAGACAGAGAAGGAAAGGAAAGAAATTTTGTACAACTCACCCTTGAAAAAAATGATATTGGCAGAGAAGTGAGAATTGAAAAGTATGCAAGTGAAAAATCTAAACTTTTCCCAAGTGATATTGGGATGTTAGTTACAGATTTTTTAAGTAAACACTTTGAACAAATCATGGATTTTGGGTTTACTGCTAGCGTTGAAGAGGAGTTTGATAAAATTGCACGAGGCCAATTGGTTTGGAATAAAATGATTGAAAAGTTCTATGGCCCTTTTCATACCATCGTAACTAATACTAGTGCTAACGCAGAAAGACAAAATGCAGAAAGGCTATTAGGCATTGATCCAGAGTCTGGTAAAAACGTATATGCTAAAATAGGACGTTATGGTCCATACGCACAAATTGGTGAGAATTCAGATGATGAAAATGCAAAACCTAGGTATGCAAATCTTAGAAGTGGTCAACTCATTGAAACTATTTCATTACCAGAAGCCATTGATTTATTTAAACTTCCACGTGTAGTTGGTGAATTTGAGGAAAAAGACATCAAAGCGTCAATCGGAAGATTTGGACCCTATTTAGTTCATAATAGCAAATTTATAAGCATTCCCAAAACAGACGATGTGTTTGCAGTTGATTTAGCCAGAGCCATAGAATTAATTGAAGCCAAAAGAATTTCAGATGCCAATAAATTGGTTAAAATCTTTGCTGAAGATGAAGAGGTGAAAATTTTAAATGGCAGATGGGGCCCTTACATAGTTAAAGGAAAGGACAATTATAGGATTCCAAAAGGGCAAAAAGCAGACGATTTGAGTTTTGAGGCAGTTATGCAAATAATTCAAGCTGAAGCAAAAAATAGCAAAAGTACTGCAAGTAAAACACCTGCGAAAAAAGTTGCTGCTAAAAAGACTGCTTCAAAGAAAACTGCTTCAAAGAAAACTGCAGCAAAAAAGAAGGCAAAGTAATTTTCGGTTTGAACCAAAATTTTGATGATGTCGGAAGCTGAATTAAAATCGTTGATTACCCTTTTGGATGATGATGACCCAGAGGTTTTTGAGCAAATCAGCGCTAAACTGCTTTCATTAGGTGTTGAAATTATTCCATTTTTAGAGATGGAATGGGGCGAATTAAAGGATTTTGAGCACCAACAGCGACTTGAAAATATTGTTCACCAGTTGCACTATAATGAGCTATATTTCCACTTTAATAATTGGTTCAAAACAGGGGATCATGACCTTTTAGAAGGAATGTACCTAATTGCTAGATATAGATTTCCAGAATTAGAAAAACAAAGCATTGTAAGTATAATAGAAAAACTGAGATTAGATGTTTGGTTAGAAATGAACTACGAACTCAGTCCATATGAAAAAGTGCGCATAATTAATTATGTGCTGTATGAAGTGAATGGATTTAAGGGCAATGTAGACAATTACCATGATCCATCGAATTCTTTTATCAATCAAGTTTTAGAAAGTAAAAGAGGAAATCCAATTTTAATGGCAGTTGTTTATATCCTGATTGCTCAAAAATTAAATATTCCAATTTATGGCGTAAACCTTCCTCAACACTTTGTTTTGGCTTACACAGAAGAAATAGGTCGAAGCAATGTTGGCATGCGATTTAATGATATTGAAGAATTGCTCAATGCTGAAAAAGGAAAAGTGCTGTTTTACATTAATGCGTTTAATGGTGGAGCAATTTTTACAAAGGGAAACCTTCAACATTTTTTATCCCAAATAAACATCGATGCTAGACCAGATTTTTTGGTTCCTTGCTCAAACCTTGATATCATAAAAAGAGTCTTAAGAAATCTTGCCTCTGCTTATGAAAAGCAAAACAAACTTCAAAGGCAACAAGATATACTAAAGTTGTTGTATCTGCTTGGTGAACCACCTTTAACAGATTTTAAAGTTAATTAAAAAACTTAATTACAATTTGGAATTGGATATCTTAACTTTTTGTTATCCAGCGTAATATCTAAAGTGTAACCTTCTTGAGCTTTATAAGTAAGGTAACCATACCAATAATTTCTAACCTCATCTACAATTAATTTATTTGGAACTGTAGGGTCAAAATATAGTGTATCATACACCGTAGTTGGTTTCCCTGCAGATGAAATTCTATCATATTGCAGAACATAAGCTGAATTATTCTCAATAAGACTATTTGCATAAAACTGTCCGCCTTCAATTCTAATCAAGCTTTTTTGAACACAACCCAATTTCCAAAATTTGAAATCTAAGGCAGGAGGCGTGATAAAACTACCAGAAGGACATTGAATTTTTGCCGTAGCTTTTATGGTTTCTAGTTTTGGAATTGAACTTAAATAGCTTATGCCATCAAACGGGATTACTACATCTCTTTGTAAGTTTATTTCGTCGCAAATCTTAACATTATCAATAGTTTGATTAAATAACATTCCACTTCCTTGGCAAGATTGATAGGAATGATTTATTTTTCCAATGATTTGTGAGGTAACTGCTAAAGCTGATGAAACTGGAATTTGCAATTCAGGTGCATTAAATAACAATTCGGCACTTAATGAAAAATCACCTTGTATGATTTGAACACTTCCACTGAATCCAGAATTTAATGGGATATTTGGAGACTTTATATTTAAGATTTTTGAATCACAGCCAAGTGAAGAGGTCTTATAAAAGAATAAATTACTCCTCAGTAAATTGTTAGATATTCTTAAGGTATATCCTCCAAAATCATTTGGTGTAAAGGTATTTGGGTTCAAACTAACAACTCTCCTCACTAAAAAAGGATTATCTATAACACCGCTATACCCAATTCCTTCCACAAACATCTTATAGTTGTTTTCTGGCAAATCAATTTCTGTTAAAATACCATTATCTCCATTTGGATAATATGGCGTTATGGGTGTACCTGTTCTTGCATCATAAAAAGTGAGTTCTGGTATTGCAACCAAATCTCCTTCAAAAATGTGCAGATTAGTCTGAAAAATGCCATTTTCATCAACGAAGTTAAATTGCCTAGCAGTTGGACTAGAAACCATTTGAACCCTAACATTGGTTAAAGGAATTGTATCAAAAGTTAACCTTGGTTTTTCAATCGGACTTAAATCAGTTTTTAAATAAGCAGCCAAAGTGGTAGTAGTATAAGTTCCAGAAGCAATAGGTATTTCGCTTGTGGTTTCTTTTGGATCAGCCAACCCTTTGATTTGACTTCTAACGATACTTAGTAAATTTTTATAAGGATTGTTAGGTAAATCTAAAGTGTAGATTGCATCGTCTGGAAGAACTTCTGAAAGAGATTTATTGCTAGTTGGTGGCAAAAATTTAAAATTGCTGCTCCTTAGAAATACCAATCCTTTGGTTGGCATTTTAAAATTAAAATTTATTCCATCCGGCCTAGAAAAATTAAAAACCACAGTATCTGTTCTCTTTTTTCCAAGAAAATTTAAAGAAATTGATTTTGAAATATAGCCTGAAGGAGCATTTGATAACTTTTTTAGGGTTAAAGAAAAAGTTAGCTTTTGTGTAGTAGAGGTAATAAAGAGGTCTTGCTTGATAGGAATGTATCCTTCTTTATTGAGATTCAAAGTAATTTTGTAAGGCTTATTTTGAGTTGGATTTGCATCTGGATGCATCACCAAATAAAATGTGCCGCCTTCTGCATTATAGTTTGTTTTTCCTTCTAAGTCATAAAACCATTTTGCATCAGCACCAGAAAGATATAGGATAAGTTTCTCAGCAGCTACTGAATCTTCAGTGTTTATTTTTACCTGAATTAACGGATTAACTATTGATCCATCAATATTGAGTTTAAATTCATTTACCTTTTCGTTTGGGAATTTACAAGAACTTAAACCCAAAAGTATAACAGTTGTTGCAACTGCAAACAAAAAATTGATTTGTTTAATCATTTTATTATTCTAAATCTTAAACTAAAGTTTACAAATGGATAAACAACAAATTGACGAAATGCATCTTCTAAAATTGCCTCATTTTCTGAGGTTCCGCTGGGTTTAAAGCTACCATTACCTTCAACATCAAATTTAGATTTTCCTTGATAAAACAAACCTAAATCAACAGCTAAGCCAACCCTGTATTTTGGAACATTATTACCAAATCCAAATCCCAAATACGGACTAATTTCATTTCCTTTGGCAGTAAGCACTACATTTCCTAACTTTTCAGGGCTATAAAATATGTATCCAATTTTTTGTGCATCATCTGGAGACAAAATAGTTTTATATTTATTTTGGTTAAAAGAAGCCCCTGCTGTAATTCTAAATGTAGATTTCTTAAAAGGGTAGTAGTCTATGAATAAGTTTGTCATAGAATAATCAAACTTTCCTTCAACCAAAATACTTTTATTTTCAAAAACGGTGTAGTATCTGCCTACAAATTTTCCAGTGAAATGACCAATTCTAAAACCTACTTGTTTAAAAGGCTTTGAAAGCAATTCAACGCCCAAGCCAGCTGAACCAGCGTTTAAAGAAAAGGCTAAATTGAATTTATGCGTGGTGGTATCTGCTGGGGCTACTGAGAATGCTGAAGCTTTTAGGTTGAGGAACACTAAAACAATAAAGAGTATTTTTTTATACATAATTAAATATCAGGAGCAATTTCTAGTTTAACTGTATTCTAATTATTAAATATTAGTTATTATTTTACAGATTCTAAATAATATTTATTGGTACTTGATGAGCCATTTGAGTAATTATCAATTCGTATAATTACAGAATCTGATTCTATTTCATAGGAATAGGTGTTTTCTTCCTCTTCTCCAAAAATTGCTTTTGTTAACATTTTTGGTTGAACCGTTAGGAATTTCTCTAAAAAATCAGTCCCTTGAAGTTTGTTAACCAGTGTATTATCATACTCATAGTCAATAATTGTTTCATTTTCCTCTTGGTATAATTTTTCTCTGATTAGGTTCAAACCATCATAAAAATATTCAGTTCTTTGTTGGAATGGCAAAGAAACAACATTGCCTGATTCTAATTTCCTAATGATTTTATTTTCAGAGTCATATAAAAATATGGTTTTGTTATAAACATAACCAGGAAACACAAATTCACAACTATCTGCCAAACCTTTTAGGTTTAAGTAATAGGAATATTGGTTACTGTTTTTACTACTTGTTACTATGGCATTATTGCCAGAATAGGAGTAAGTGATAGTCTCAAGTTCCACATCATTTTGGCTTATCTTGATTTGAGAAATACGATTATTAACAGTATAAACATATTTTCTGCAAATGCTTTCATCAATCCAATGTTCTTTAATTCGCCACGGATAAGTTGGGATTTTGTTTTGAACCTTTACGATAGGTTTATCAGTTTCTTTTTTGCATGAAATTATAATTGCAAATAGGAAAAGGGAAATCAATAAATGTTTCATTAATGCAATATGTGTTTTGAATGTTAACTTCTGGTAAACAAAAAAGGCCCGCCAAATGGCGGGCCTTTTAGTATGAATTGAAAAATGATTATTCAACAATCATTTTGTTAACTTTAGTTTCGTTTTCAATCTCAACTTTGATTAAGTAAACTCCTTTTTCGAAGTTTTTGTTAATTTCAGTGTAGATTAAACCATTGTTATTTTCAACTTCTGTTGTGTAAACAACTTGACCTAATAGGTTCAATACAGTAACAGTTGCATTTGAAGTGCTTTC
The DNA here is from genome assembly GCA_027488905.1 of Bacteroidota bacterium. Classification (GTDB taxonomy): domain Bacteria; phylum Bacteroidota; class Bacteroidia; order UKL13-3; family UKL13-3; genus B1. Next base: position 354,516 of record JAIYAT010000035.1, on the reverse strand, counting down.
TGTGTTTACGGCAACTTTAAATGAACCATTGCTAGGATTAGGATATACATTTAATGAATAATCTAATGCAACTTCTGAATTTTCTTCAGCTAATTCAAAAGTACCATTTTTAGCTAAAGGACCAGTACCATTCAATGTGAATGATGAAGCTTTTCCAGTTCCACAAGCATTAACTGCTTCAACTTTTAAGCTACCAGCTTTAAACAAGTTGCCGAATGCTAAAGATAATGTATCAGTAGTTGTTGTAACAACTAAACCAGAAACTGAACCACTTAATGCAGTTGTGTTAGCAGGAATAGTCCACTTGTATGAAGTAGCAGCATCTCCGTTAGATAATTGTGCAGTATATACAACAGTTGTATTTTTAATTGCTGCTCCAGAGCTAGTTACTTTGAAGATACCAGTATTTAATTTACTTACTCTTAAGCTAAATGCTCTTCCTACACCTGCATTGTTGTATGGAGTTACCTTAACTGTACCACTTGTAAAGGTTGGATCGAATACCATACCTACGTTGTTAGCACTAGTTAAAACAAAACCTAAACGGGTAGTTTTATAATCAGTTTGTAGGTTTGAACCAACTCTAGAAACTCTACCAGTAGGAGGAGCATCAAATCTATAACCAAGGATGTTTGAAGCGGTTGGTGCAACAACTGTAAAATCAACTTCTGAAGTTAAACCTGTGCTTACAGCAATTGGACATGTATTAATTGGTAATGGATATCCAGAGATTACTGCATTATTACTTAATGCAGTTGTAGGATTTGATGAGATGATGAATTGAGTGCTGTTTAGAACTTTAGTAACAACTGTACCTGCTCTTAATACACCTGTTCCAGCAGTTACAACTACTAACATACCTTCTCTGATACTACCATTGTTAACTTTGGTTGTAGAATCTACAGTTATCATTGTTAATGTACCAGCAGCAGTGCCAATAGCACCAGTTCCAGAGCGGTAAACAGTAGAAGTTCCTTGCGGGAAGTAATATGCTTTTAAAACTACACCAGCTACGATAGCTGTTGTAATGTTACTTCTTAATCTAAATGAAGTACCGTTAATGATTGAATCAACAGTATTATTATTTCCAATTGCTCCAGCACCAGTACCAGGAATAATTTTAACAACTGCACCAACTCTTAGGTCTGTAGTACTAGCAACATTAACTATTCTTTGAGAAGCTGCAGAAGCTGTAGCAGTTGAAGTCCAGAAACCATCAGCTAAATTGTTATTTGCATTTGAAGTTAAGGCAAGAATTGAAAATCCAGGTCTAGTTTTAGCAATACGAACTGAATCTCTAGTAGATAATGTTAAAGAAGCATTATTACTTGCTTGGCAATAGATTTTAGCTGGTTTTGCAATAGTTGTAGCAAATTTAGCTGGATCATTAAAGTTAACTGTTAAGGTTTGGGTACCTTGACCGCTTACAATGGTAACTCCAGCTGGTACAGTCCAGTTGTAAGAATCAGCGTTTGCAATTGAACCTACAGTTAAAACAACTGCAGTTGCAGATGAAATATTTCCAATTTCAATTGTATCTTGGTTAATATTTACCGCACCTAAACCAATTCTAGTGCGAGGCTCGATGAAAGCATCTGTAAAGTTTGCGCCAGTAGCTAAAGGAGAACTTGCACCTGGACGGTAATCCATGTCAAAATTTGATGAAGTAATATTATCAGCAAATAATCCATTTGAGTTATAACCAAAGTCTGTATTATTCCAAGCATCAAATAATGAATCTAATTTTGTTGCCGATATTGTACCAATTAATGCAGTGTATCTGCTGTTAGTTTGAATTGGTCTTCTCGAAGCTGATGGCGTGGCACCACTCTTATTTTTTATAGTTGCAAAAACATTATAACGGCAAGCAGCGCTTGCACCATTAGGGTCAGTTGCAATTGAGTTTTCTGCAGCACGATCTCCATCAAAATGCAAACCATTAGGAAAATCTGTAAATACAGAATTAACTACTCTTAGATTAGATGCTCTACGAATACGCAATGCTCTTTGAAATTTAGAACTAATAGAAGTTGTGTCGTTTCTGTAAGGACCAACTAAAGTAATGTTAGAAAAAATAGCATTTGTTCTTGGCGTGATTGAATTGCTTGTTCCATCTGGGTCATTATCAGACTCAAAACCTTCCGAAGTTGAATTATTAGAAGGATCAAAATAAATTTTATTTCTCACCACTAAAGCAAACTGAACAGTTCCGCTATATCCAAAATCAGTATCCAAATCATCATCTAAATTTTGGTAAGCAACTAAATGAGAACAATTTACAGTACCACCAAACCACTCGAAAGCATCATCATTAATAAATGAAGTTTGTACGTGGTCAATTCTAGTTTTACGACCAACACCACCCATAGTTAAACCATTGATTTCTTTGTCTGGTGAGAAAATATATCCACCGAACTCAATTCTACAATAAGCGAAAGAACCTGAATTATCTTCGTCATCTGTTCCTCCAAATTCATTATCTGAAGATGCAGCTAAACCTTCGATATTTGAAACGCCACCAACAGCGTTGATTTTTGCTTTACCTAAGATAATTACACCACCCCAATCACCAAGGTTTCTTTGTCCATCTGCTTTTGAAGAAGTAAAAACAATTGGATTGCTAGAAGTACCGACTGCATTAATTTTACCACCTCTTGATACAATTAAACATGAATTTGAAACGTTCGAATTACCTCTGATAACACATCCAGGTTGAATGGTTAATGTGAAACCGTTTTTAACATAAATAGGGCCATTTAACTGATAAACCTTACTGGCTAACCAAGTTGTGTTTTTAGTGATAGAAGTAGAGACTTGAATTACACCTCTAGCAGTTTGAATTGAATCATACTTAACTGCATTTGGAGAAAAATTTGTCCAGCCATCAGTCCATCTAGCTGCATTAGGTTCGAATGCACCCCTGTATGTAACAGGCTGTAGTGTGCGTGTTTGCGCAAATACTAACACCGTTAGCATAAGTGCAAATAATAAAGTTGAGATTTTTTTCATTTTTTTATTTGAATGTACTTCAAATAAAAGCTCCCAAGATTACCTCTAAAAAAGATTGAAGTTAACTTAAATTTAAGTTTAGGTTAAGGAACTACTTGCTAGAACTTGAGAGTAGCACTAATTGAAATTTCATTACCAAAATTTCTAGAAATGATAATATAATCTTTATCAGCATTATACTTCTGATTTTTATCCATATCATTATAAAATACCTGATCCTGGATTAATAAATCTTTTATATTTAACCTTACATCAAGTTTATTTTTGAAAAAGTTTTTACCAATCTGCAAATCGATGACAGTTCTCCCTTTTTCCCATAAGTCTGGTTCAATAACATTACCAACGATTGAAATTCTATCTCCAACACGGTTAGCACTTAGTGTTGCTGAAAAACCAGATTTAAAATCTTGATATTGAATTCCAGCATTAAATACATAATTAGATTGCCCTTGTAGTCTTCTATCCGCCTCTATTGCTTTGTTTTTTTCGGATAGAATTACCTTTGAATTGATGATTGCCAAATTAGAATACACAGTTAAATAATCCAACCATGAAATTGTATCGCTTTTAAGTAAGCTTGATAAAAGTGCCCTAAATTCAAATTCTACTCCATAGTTTTCAGCTTTTTCAGCGTTTACATAGGTTACCTCTCTAGCTGCGTTTGGATTACTCCTTTGCTCAATTGGATTGATAAAACTTTTATAAAACACACTACCTGATAAAATTTGATTTTTCCCTGGAAACAATTCGTACCTTAAATCTAAATTATGGATAACACACCTTTGAATGGTATCATTTCCAGAATAGGTAAACCTATTTGTAAAATCATAAAATACAAAAGGGGCAAGTTCTCTAAACTCAGGTCTATTTAGTGTTTTTGAATAAGAGAACCTTAAATTTTGCTTTTCATTTAAGGATTGTATGATGTTTAAAGAAGGAAGATAATCTACGACCAAAGTATTTACATCCACAGGAGATCTATCATCTCGGGTGGATTGTAAATTCATGTAAAATGATTCTAATCTTAAGCCATAAATTGCCCTAAACATATTTCCAACTTTGGTATCAACCATCAAATACCTTGCATAGGTAAATGAAGAAGCATCATATTTATCATATGGATTTACAATTTGCTCTAGCATAAATCCACCTTTACCATTTGGTTGAATTCCCATATTGGAAGGATCAAAAATTTCACGATCACCGAGGATTAACAAAGAATCATCAAACTCAATACCTCCTCCTGCTTGTTGTATTTTAGCAAAATTCATTTTACGTGCCCTGAAGTCGCGTTCACGTTTTTGAACAGAAAATCCAATCTTTACAGCATTTTTAAAACGCTTACTAAAATCAATATTTTCAGACAAGTCAATTTGTGCACTCCTGATGTTCTCATTATTGGTAGTATTCAAAAAGGTACCGCCAGTGGAAGGTGAAAAATCCGCGTTGGTTGCAATATTGGCAATACTTGGCTGCCCTTCCACTTGAGAATAAAGCAAACGACGCATGCCTGGCATCAATCTTTGAACATAACTATTTGAAACGACCCAATTGAGTTTAGTTTTTGTCTTTGATAAAAAATGGTCACCTTGTATTTGATTTGACAAAATAACATTTGAGGTAAACCAATATAGGTTACTTCTTGTATTTAAAGGTTCTAATTGGTTCAAATTAAACCCTCCGATTCTTGTTACAACTCTATTTTCTGTATTTATACTAAATATGTTTTTGAAACTTATGGTAGATTTATTGCTTGGTTTATAGGAAAAATTTAACATACTTCCACCCAATATTCTGTCTACAAAATTATCATCGTTTAAGTCGGTTTGTAATTGAAAATTTGCAGCCTCGTCAAAGTCAAATAATTTCTGAGTAAACCTTGTTGGTGAGTTACTATAAGTCAAAGAAAACAAAAACCCAAATTTATCTACCTCATTTTTTTTATAAACTCTTCCCATGGTAAATTGCAAACTACCTGAAGGTAAAAAGATTTTATTATTATAAGTTCCCCAATCATTAGGTACTTTTTTTGCCAACTCTGCCTTTTCATCCCTCGAAGCTGGCCATTCATTTAAGCCAGGCAAACCCTCTGGAACACCTCTTGTGCCATCATCAAATCCCAACCAATCCCACTTTCCCCCCTTGTAAGTGGTTTTGTCTTTGAAAGTTGTTAAGGTGTTGTAACCTAAACTGATATTTATAGAATTAAAGTTTTCATCTGGAATTCCTTTAGTATTTACACTAATTATCCCACCACCAAATTCTCCAGTTTGATCAGGTGTTGCAGTTTTATAAATGATAAGGTTTTCAAGCATATTAGATGGAAAAATATCAAATGCAAATGCTTTCCTATCTGTTTCAGAGCTTGGTAGGGGGGCAGAATTAATAAATGCACTATTATAACGCTCATTCAATCCCCTAATAATGGCAAATTTATTATCCTGAATACTTGCTCCACTTATCCTTTTAATTACATCACTTGTTGCCTTATCTGGACTTTTTCTAATTGATTCTGATGAGATACCATCGCTTACTGATACTGAATTTTTTTGAAGAATTAACAAGGCGCTTACATTCTCTTTCTTTGCTTTAGCTGTAATTTTAACTTCCTCCATCACATTTCTTTTCTCACCAAGTACAAAGTTCAAAATAGTAATTTCACCTTTTTTAATTACCACATTTTCAGATTTACTTTCAAAACCAACATATCTACAGTTAATTTTATAGGGGCCAACAGGAATAGAGTTAATTATATACTCACCATTAAAATCTGTTGACGCACCCTTTGTAGTTCCTTCTATTGAAACAATTGCCCCTATTAATTCTTCACCTTTATCAGAAACAACCTTTCCTTTTATTTTTCCTAGATCCTGTGAGTTCACAGATAAGGGATTTATAAACAACCCAATTAATATGATTAAATTGATAATAGCGATTCTCATTATATATTTTATTGAGTATTTATAATTTTTAGTAGGCATTTTCGTCTCCAGTAATAGTTAGAATTATCGTTTTAATGACAATATCAAGATCAACCCAAAGGTTCCAATTTCTAATATAATCTAAATCATATTGTACCCGAACTTCCATTAATCTCTTATCTAAATTCCCTCTTAGGCCATTTATTTGAGCCCAACCACTGATACCAGGTTTAATGAAATGTCTTTTCGTGTAAGATTCAACAATCCCTTCATAATGACTAGTTTGGGTTAACATGTGCGGTCGTGGTCCGATAATGCTCATATCTCCTTTAAGTACATTTATAAACTGAGGTAATTCATCTAAATTTGTTTGCCTTAATATTTTGCCAACTCTTGTAAATCTGTGATCATTTGGAACAGCTTGTTGAGTGTCTGAAGTAGTGTTCAAACACATTGTTCTAAATTTATAGCACACAAAAGGTTGGTTGTTTCTTCCAGTCCTTTTCTGTTTAAACAAAACAGGACCCCTTGAGTCTAACTTTATAATAAGTGCCATAATTGGCCAAAACCAGGATAGAATAAATACAACCACTAACAAACTCAAAATAATATCAAAGAGACGTTTTCTTATTCTATTGTCTAATTCTTCTAGGGGAATTTTTATATTTTCTACTAATGGAATATCAGCTTCGCTATTAATAACTATACCCTTTGAGGTCTGACTTGTAAAATCCTTAATAAACCTAAAACGAATAAAATACTTTTCAGATAAGGAAACAACAGCATTGATATCTGCATCATTTTCCAAATTTATAAAGGAGTAAATATTGCTAATATTAGCGTCCTTGGCCTTTTCTATTGCCTTAATTAAATAGGCTAGTTTTGTTTCACCTTCTGTTTTTGGAAAATTCAATTTAAGTAATCTATATCCAGAATGTTCTGCCTCTAGAAAACCTTTTAACTGAGTAATAAGTGGTTTGGTTCCAATAATAGTTACCCTTTTTCTAATTGGAATCAGATTATCAATCCTGTTTAAATAAAAAGCAATAGCATATCTGCTAAATGGCAAATATGCTATTGATATTAAAGAGTAGTAACTAAAAAATAAATAATCAAAAAAGTCTAATCCAAACAACTTTGAGATTAGGATCAAAACTAAAATATGTACAAATAATTGATAAACAGAGTTTTTTAAATTGTATGCAATTTTTAAATTTCCTTCATATGTTTTAAAATACATGGAAGGAATAAACCAAGTTAGTGATAAAATTAGATGAACTAAGGGTAATGAAGTTTCATTTTTTAATGAACTACTTGAAAAATCAAACATCCAAAGCATTAACTCAAAAATTAGGTTAATACCTATCAGATCCATCACCAAAATGGAGGATCTTAGGATGAGAATGTACAGTGAGTTTTTATGGAAACGTTTCCCCATTTTTTTTACTATGGGGCAATAGTATACTCTTGATTTGATGCTAAGATTTAAACTAATTAAACTTTATATTATCAGATTGTTAATATAAGATTACTCAATTTGGTAAATTATTCAAATGAAGCTAGTTAACAATATGAACTATTCCAAACCCAACAACAACTAATCCATCATTACTTGTTTTTGCATTACTTGAATTTGAAACCCTTCTATCTGGAAGATTAATTTCGAATGCATTAACAATATCTTTATATTGAATATTAGCTCTAATGCCAAAGGTGTTTGAGAACCAATGATTAAAGCCAAAACCAACGCCAATAGAAGGATATGCCTTGTTTCCTCTCGTCCAAAAACCTGCATCAATTTGTATGTAAGGATCGAATTTGTTATCCTCCTTAACAAGGTAATTGAAATTAAATTTTAAACCACCCTCAATTGAAAATACATCTACTGGCTTTTTGAGCGTTTTTCCATCTATTTGTTGGTTTAATGGGTAAAGGCTTGAACCCACATTTATGAAAAATGCTTTTCCTTTATTTAAACGTTTTTCTGCACAAAAATTAAAAGGACTAATATTCCAAACAATCTTTTTTCCATTAAAATAACTTCTAAATTGTTCAGCATCTTCAATCACTATATTCACATTATAATTAAAGAGCCAAGGATTTCCTTTATAAAAATCTTGCGCTTTCAATGCACTTGAAAGAATCATTAAAACGCAAAGAACTATTAGATTTGAAGATTTTAATATTTTTGGCATTTAGCAAATTAATTATTAAGAAGTTAATTTTTTGATGGTATAATATTATTTTTATGTCAATAAAGTCTGATTGACCCAATTTTCTAAAATTTTCTCTTTGTTAAAGTTCGAAATCGCAAATTCTCTTGAGTTTATTTGAATTCGGCTGCAATCAGTCGCAATAATTTTGGTTAATTTTTGATAAATAATTATTGGATCTACCTCCGAAATAACATAACCAATCTCATTATCAATAAGCATTTTGCCCATTTTATTAGTATCAGGTACAAATGCAATACATATTCCTCCAACACTTAAAATAGAAACAAGTTTACTTGGAAATAGATAATTACTCGTTTCATTTCGCTGGAATATTAAATGATAATCTGCTAAATTAAGCCAAGTATTTAATTCACTAGTTGGCACTAAATTGCGTGCAATAATGTTTTTTATTCCTTCCTTTTGAATAGTTTCCTTAAGTTGATTATGATAAGGGCCATTGCCTGCTACAATAAACAAAATGCTATCATCATTATTGAATTTTTTTGCAAAGTTAAAAACTAACTCAATACCTTGTTTTTCTCCAACACTTCCCGAATACAAAAATATTTTCTTGTTTAGGGGAAAGCCATACATCTCTCGCAACCTGGTTTTATCTACAATTGGATAAAGTAATTGTAAATTCGTCCAATTAGGTAAAAGCCCAACTTCAAGCGTTGTCTTGGATTTTATTTCGCTAATCATGTTTGGATGAATTGAACTAATAAAATTTGACTTACTTAATATAAATTTTTCAACTCTTAATAGACTGCGAATAAGCCATTCTTGCTTAATCATGTTTAAAGACTTTGCCGCTTCAATCTGAAGGTCTTGAATATGATAAAACAGCTTTCCTCCAGAAAGTACTTTTGAAATGTATCCCAATAATCCTAAATGAAATGGCGGAGCAATACAAACAATGAACTTTGGCTTTAATTTGATTGATAAGAAAATTACTTTGGGTAAAGCAAATGCAAAAAATGACAACTCCTGATATATCCTGTTCAACCCTGTTGGTCTCTGAGGTACATATAATGGACATCTATGTACTTTTACTTTTGACCCAAAAACTTCTTCCTTTTTATACCAATTATATTTTTTATCTAATTTCCAATAAGGATAATATGGAAATCCAGTTATTACTTCAATTTCCTTTCCTTGCTTTGAAAGCCATTCTACCATTTCTCCAGAATACTTGCCTATTCCAGTAGGTTCAGGAAAAAAATTTATGCCAATGAATAAAATATCCTTCCTCTTCAATTTTTTATTTTGTTAAATTCTTTTCTAATACTATTAAAATATTGAGCTTTAACCATTGCATATCTAATTCCATTTATTCCATCCAAAATCCCAAGATAAACAAGGGTTGAACCTAGAAAGAAAATTGCCCCTGCAAATGGCGTTTTTAAAATTAGGTATTTCAATTTTTGTGAAAAGGTAAAATCCATTGCATTTTCTATCTTTTTAATATCATAAAATCTTTTTGCTTCCCATTTTGCATAAGCCAAATGTTTAGCCTTCCAATTTGAGGTATTAATGTTAACCCTATGTTCAATTTTGAATTTTAATTTATTAATTTCACCTTTTAATATGGGATGCTCATGTACCTCCATATCTAAATGTGACCATGATTCCTCATTAACTTGCTCATAAAGACCACTTCCAGTTTTAAAAAGTGCTAATTTCTTTAAAGGATATCCAAATTTTAAAACTTTATCTTCTATGTAAATTGTATATGGAATCCAATAGCCAATTATTGAATTATTTTTAATGTTTTTGTTGATTTCATGCTTAACAGATTCGGTTAATCTTTCATCCGCATCAAGAAATAAAATCCACTCATCTTCTTTCGCATGGTTGATTAAATACCAATTCCTTTTTTTCGGAAATTTGCCATCCCAACTAAAATTCAATAATTCTGCTCCCCAATTCAATGCAATATTTTTGGTTTGATCCAAGCTATCAGAGTCAATTACCACAATCTTATCCGCAAAGCCCTTTCCAATAGAATTTAAACAATCCAAAAGATTGCCTTCTTCGTTTTTGACTGGAATTACAATAGTTAACATCTTAGTTTAAAACCCTTCTCTCTTTAATCGGTTTGCAAGGAAAACCTGCATACACAGTCCATTTCGATAAGTTTTTTGTCACAACCGATGCCGCTCCTACTATACAGCCATCCTCAATTGTAATTCCTGGGTGAACAAATACGCGAACTGCAATCCAAACTTCATTCCCAATTATTATAGGTTTTTTAATCAATCGAAATCCAGGGTCATCGTAATCATGTGTTCCGCAGCAAATAAATGAGCCTTGAGAAATAACTGTTTTATTACCTATCTGAATTAAATCCATTGAATATAATTCTACCTCATCGCCAATGCCACAATCAGTTCCAATAACCAAATTCCAAGGTGCCCATATTTTTACACTTGGATAAACATTTGTATTCTTTCCAATTTTAGCTCCAAAGATTCTTAGTATTACTCTTCTCCAGGCATGAAAAGGTCTTGGAGAATACTTAAAAAAAATCAAATAGGTAATATTCCAAATTAACCGCATAAATTTATTAGAAAGTGAAAATGAGGGACCAACTCTAGTATTTATGTTAACCTCTTTTTTAAAATTATACATTTGCATTTGAATATTAAATGGACCTATGCCCCCAAAACCTGATATTATTGTTATTGCGATTAATCAAAAGTTCTTCGAACATTTAAAAGCATTGTTGGGTTCAATCTTTATCAATTGGCCTAATTCTCCAGATATTGTTGTTTATGCCCACCCCGATTTAACCCAAGAGTCAATTATTTACCTTGGCAATTTTAAAAAGGTGTCTGTTAAACATTACAACCCTAAAGAACTTAAATTCTATGAATTAGTGAAGCAAGGCATAACTTATTTCAAATCAAAAGATTTTATTGAAACAGGTTATTTTTCTTTGCATCTATTTAGCGAAGACTTTAACAACTACAAAAATTTGTTATTCTTAGATGCCGATACCTTGGTTTTGAAACCACTTGATGAATTACTTCAAGGAAATAAGTTTTTTATATGTAGCGCAAATAATGCTAGACTATTACCTTACTTTAATATTAGCCAAGCTCAACCTAAAAAGTCTTTGTTGATAGGTTATTGGCTTTTTAAATTACTTCAATTTGGAATACTACCAAAGCCATTTGTTTCTGCCAACTCTGGCGTAATGGTAATTCCAGAGAAGTTGCGTGATGGAAATCATGAGCGTGAAATTTTAGCAATTTTGAAACAGTTTCAATCGGTTTGTAGCAGCGATCAGGAGATAATTTTACTTTATGCAATGAAACATAAAATTGAAATTTCAAAAGACTACAGATTCAATTTTCAAATCAGGTTTTTTAATTTAATCAGCCAATCCTCAAGCACTAAAAAAGAATTATTAAAAGCTTCAAATGAAATTAAAGTTTTACATTTTAATGGTCCAAAACCTGATGCTGTGTCCTTTGAAACACACCAATGGACCATCGGTCAAAATTTTTGGAAACAACAATATTATCATTACAAAGAGGCTCTTAATCAGTTTATTTCTCGATAACTTTTAATTGGTTCAAACCGAAACCTAAATATAGATTTGTGCCTACCTAAACCCATAAAAATGGTGCAGCTTTTCTTAAGATGGTTCTGGCTGTTTGAACCAAACGGTCGGAAGCGTTTCCATAAGTTTTATTCCAATGAGCACCAACTCCTTCTGGGTTTAAATTAAATGGTAAACGAATCATTATTTTTTGCTTTTCCTTCTGGTATATTGGATTGATTTTATGAAATAGGTACAACTCTAAATGACTTAAGTTTAATTGAACCATTTCTGTTTTGGCCTCTAATAGATGCTTTTTGAAAAAACCAACTTTAAAAGCAAAAATTGAAGATGGAATATAGCTGTATCCTGATTTATTCCATTTTTTTGCTCTAACATCACTTACCCAATCTTTTTTAGAAGTTAGTTGATTTATTAAAAGGTTAATGGCTGGAAAATAAAGTCTTCCTGTAATTTTGATTACCCAATCATTTTCCTCCCAAAAGTTTTCTCGTAAAATTGATTTAGTTATCATTTCAATTTCACTGTAGCCGTAATGCATACCTTCAGGTGCAATTTCTGCCTGATAGGATAGGAGAATGGGATTAAATGAAGGATTGATTTTTTGTTTGATTTCATGAAGTGGGTAACCCGAGTTGTCTATATAAACAATTCTCACTTCACATGGCCATTTATGAAGATTCCATTTTTCTATGGCAGATAAATAGTCGTTTAACCTTTGAATGGGTTCATTTCTTTTTACCTTTTCTTTAAATTGATTAGGTTGAATACAAGAAGTCAATAGAAGGGTGACTTTCATGGTTTAATTCCTAACGTAAGCTCAAAATATTGCCTTAAACGTTTTGCATATAAGGAAGGATGAAAATTCATTTGAAATAGTTCGATTGCGTTGTTTGAATAGTTATTGTATTCAGAATCGTTTAATTCATATAACTTTTTAATTGCCTGAAATGCACCTTCCCAGTCTGAATTTTCAACAAACCCAGCTCTGTTATTTTCAATTTCTTTGAATATATTAACCCCTTTTGAAACTAAAACAGGTGTACCAACCGATAATGATTCTGAAATAGCTTGGGCGAAATTTTCATGCTTGCTCCATAATACTGATGCCTTTGAGCTATTTAACAAATATTGAATTTGATTTTGTTCTTGTTGTTCCAAAATAGTTACTGTTTTGGAAAGTATTTCATCTTTATTAATTCTCCGGCTTAACTTAAAGCCATACATGCTTTGCCAACCCGGACCAGCAATTAACAAAGTACTTTTATTTGGTGAATTTGACTTAAACTTTGACCATGCAATTAACAATTCATCTATCCCTTTTTTAGGATCTATTCTTCCAAAAAACAACAAGTTGTTATTCCGTTGCACTTCAATTTTTTCTATTGCTCGAGAAGTATATCCAAGGTTTATTTTTTGAGGACCATTTATTTTCCCAAAACTTGCTTCATGGGTCTTTAACTCTATTTCACTAGTAAATATTAGTGCACTAGCATTTGTAAGAATATTTTTCTCAATTAACCAAAAGTATAGTTTGTTTCTTAATGCCTTTAACCACCTCTTTTTTTCAACTTGGTAATATGGGTCAAGCATGCCATGAGGATATATAAATAAAGGCGTTTTTGAAGGGTTTGATTTGTTTTTTAAAGCCTTTTTAATAGCATACCCATGGTATAACCATAATCCATGTTGAATAACTAAGTCATATTCTGCAATTATCTCTTGCAGCTTTTGGTATAGTTTTTTATTGTATTGCCAGGGACTGCTTGGTCTTCCCATTGGAATAATTTTGAAACTAAGGTTTTCTAAGAAGCTATCCGATGGTTCATCTAAGGAAACTACTGTTGTTTCAATATTTAATTTATTTAAGAAAGGCGTTATCAGTTTGATATGCTGTGCAGGACCGCCACTTGCAGGATTTAGTGTAGGTATTACTCTTAGTATTTTAATTCTAGTTGACAAATCCCTTTGTTCTTAAAAAATATTTAGCATCCATGGGAATTGATTTTACCTCAATAGCCGGTGAACCGGCATATAAAAAATAAGGCTTATCAAAACTTTTGTTCAATAAGGAGTTGGCCCCAAGAATTGAATGATCTGGTAAAACTGCGCCACCTATCAAAATACTTTTTGTTCCAACAAAGCAATAGTTTCCAATAATGATAGGATTACTATGTTGCCTGTTATTTATAAAATCAATTGAATGTGTAAGAAACTGGGATTGATAACCACCAACAATTGAGAAATCTCCTATTTTAATTAAGTTGGTGCAATCTATATGATGGTTTTTGGTAATGGCAGATTCCTTACCAACAATTAAAGATGCAATTCTGTCTGTTTGATGGGTAAAATGTTTTTCACTTTTAGTTGACATGCCTGTTATCCAATTGTTTCTGCCAATTCGAGCATTTTCTAGTAAAGTAATATTATCAAGATGAATTGCGACATTAAAATGTTCAATTCTTGCACCATTTGCCATTTGTAAATTGTCTGGGTAAATCCAGCTTAATCCAATGTAGGCGTTTGGATCAAGCTTAAATCCAAAATACTGTTTTAGTAACCTTCTTTTAATTGGCCAAGGAAGAAAAATACTTATTAATTTAATAAAGAACTTCATTAGTATTATATAAATCAATTAAACTATCAATAAAAATATGTTTTTCGTATTTTTTAATATTTTCTAAACCGTTTAAAACTAGAGATTTTCTTTTTTCTTGATTGTTAAGGGAATCAAGCGCTAAAACAAATTCATTTATATTTTTTGAATCAACAAATATTGCAGCATCGCCAGCAATTTCTCTGTGAATAGGAATATCAGAACAAATCACTGGGATGCCAGATTTTTGAGCCTCTATAATGGGCCATCCAAATCCTTCTGATAAAGAGGGAAACACAAAAGCAAATGCTCCTTGGTAAATAGCAGCGAGCTCTTGGCTTGTTAAATTTGTTAGGATACTTATTCTATTTGCATGTGTTTTATAATCCAGTAAATCTAAATTAAAGGGATGGGTAACCACAAGTTGAATATCCTTTTTTTTACTTAATAATTCTAAAAGTACGCTTCTATTTTTTCTTTCTAGGTCTGAACCAACATGAAGCAAATAGGAAGTATTTGTTAAATTAAATTTTCTTATAGTTGCCTTTAATGATTCAATTTCAATTGGTTCAAAACTTTGATTAAAAGTATTTGGAACATATTTCCATTGTTTTTGAACAGCTTGATTAGCTGAGATTAATTCAATTAACTGTTTTAAAGTGGTTTTAGAAACACAAGCTATTTTATCAATATTAATTAAGTTGTTTAAAATCCACTTTTGCAAAATTACTCCTGCTCTTGTAGCTTTACAGTGTGCATCTGCATAACCCAAGGCCCCTCTAATAGCTAAAACATCATGACATGTAATTACAAGTTTTTTGGGGTCAAAAAGTTTCCTATAAATGGCATTCGAATGGTCGCATATATGAATGATATCGTAGTTTGAGTTAAATATTGAAATGAATAATAAATAAATTGGCGCAACAATATATTTATCTATATAACCAACCCATTTGTTTACCTTGGTTTTTCTATAAAAAATACCAAATAGGAGAGGAGGATAAATCAAATTAACTTGAATAGATTTTTTGATTAATTCTGTTTGAACCATATTGGCATATCTACCCATGCTCTCTTGCTTATCTCCAGCGTAATTTCCAATTAGTAAAACTTTCAAAAGTATAAATTTCTAATTAGTGGTAGACTTAAAAGAGGCGATTAGTAATCCCAAAGAAATAATGCTAAATCCCATTGCCGTAGGTTGGTTCCAACTTCCTTGCGTAAAGTTTAATAACATGTATGGAAGTAATGTCCAAGAGAGAAAATTGTTTTCACTTAACATTCTATAGGAATGAATGGTGGTTTTTAATCCAATAAATAATCTAATTAAAATCATCCAAATACCCAAAATTGGCCCCATTTCACCAATCATTCTTCCCCATTCTCCTTCAGAAATAAGAAAGCTTTTATTATTGGTTAAAAGGACACTACCAACATTTGTCCCATATCCTAATCCAACACCAGAAATCTTTTTGTTGGGGGCTTCCATTAATGCAGAAGCTAACCCTCCTAAATACCTATCCAATAAAACAGATTCAAGACCTCCTTCAGATTCATTAGCTCTTTCAAATCTAGTGTTAAATACATTTAATACTGTATCGAAAAAACTAAACATATTTAAGCATAAATAAACAATGAGCAATGATATTCCAATGCTGAATATTTTGTTTATCTTATCTTTAAATTTATAAAGTGCAGGTACCACAATAACTACACTTGCCGTTACCATAAATAAAAGTGTTCTACTAATGCTTATAGGAATTGCTATTAAAAGTGAAATTCCTGATAATACCAGTAATAAAACGGGAATTGTTTCCGATACAAATAAAAAGTAAAGTAAAAATGCAGCTAACAATCCATAAAAAGAGCTTGTACCGTTGGTGAATGAAAATGTCCCAGGCGGTCTTAAGTACCCTAGCGCTCCATCAAAACCTGCACCTGATAAATCTCCCCCAACCCCGCGATTAACCCAAGCAGTTTGTGGACTAAAGAATTGTGCAATTAATAAAATTGTCATTGGAATTGACAGGTAGAGAAAAAACTTACCAACCTTTATGACATCATTCTTGTCAAAAACATGTCCCATTAAAAATGCAAGTGGTAGGTGTAACAAAAATACTCTTATACCGTAAATTGCAACATTAAGGTTTTGATGTCCTAATGTTAGCGTAAATCCTAAAGATATAATTGCTATTACCCAAATTTGTATAAGGAAAGTGTTTGAATAATATATTTTAAGCGTGGAAGCCTTTACTAACAAGAATAATGCTAGTGGATCTCTTATAATTAATAATACATCTGAAAATTGTGGCAACACCCATTTTCTTAGTGCTCCCTCAAAAATTAGCAGCAAAATGTATAACCACAAGCCTTGTTTTATTTCTTTATACTCAAACATTTTGTTGTATGACAAAGTTTGCTAAATCGCTTTTATAATGCGACCAAGGTCTTTCGTTAGCAGTAATTATCGCTGCCTTACTCATTTCTATTAGTTTTGAGCGATTGGCTAACACATCATCTAGTATGCTTTCTATTTTATCCGTTTCTCCAGGATTAATTAACCAACCATTAATACCATTCTTTATAAACTCATTTGCTCCAGTATTTGGAGTTGTTATCACTGGAAGTCCTCTAGACATAGCCTCGCTAATTACCAAGCCAAAGCCTTCAAACCATGATGGGAAAAGTAAAACATCATGTTCATCCATCACTTTTAATATTTCAGAATGAGGCAGAGAATTGATCCAATGATATTGTTTTAACTTATTTATTAATTCTAGATTGGTTTTTCCAGTTAGTTGACCTACAATAGTTAATTCAATTTGATTTTGAAATGATTTCACGCTATCCAAAACCTCGCCAATTCCTTTCCTTTGTGTTAAACCACCAACAAATAGTACTTTAAGCTTTTTTATAGACAGCTGTTTTTTGGCCAAAACAGGTTGAGGAAACCCATAAGGTATCACAATGGTTTTTTCGTAATAGGGAGTTTCAATCAAAGTGGATTTTGTAAAGTTACTTGCAACAATGATGTGATTAGCTAGTTGAAGTTCATTTTCTTTACTTTCTATTTTTTGAACCGATTCAGATAATCCTCGAATTGTGTTTAGCAAATAAGGTTGGTTTTTTGCAGCAATTTCCTGCCAATGTTGACCTGCTTTCCAATATCCAATTGGAAGGTCATAAAATCGTATTAAGTTTTTTTCTTTGGCAATTTTAAAAGTTTGGAACGCAGCGTCCTCATATGCGTAAACCATTTTTAAATTCTGTATGCCTTTAGCAATTCTTTGGGCAACAAACAAATCATGTCTATGAAAATTATTATCAATTGAAAAGTATGAATTTATTGGGCTTATCTTTTTTAAATATTTACTTCTTTGAATAAAAAGCCTAATTAATTCATCTGAAGGCTTTACAATAGTATTTTCTTTAAATACCTCTGGGTATTCTCTTCTGCTAAAATCCTTTATAAAAGTCTTTAAAAAATTATGAATTGGATTCGAAGTAAAGCCTGCATATCCAGTTAAAAATTCTTTCAAAATCTTAGATTCATGAAATGCATCTACTGCATTTCTTACAAATTGGTTACCGGTTGGGTGAGAAAGAATTAACATTATTATATGGAAAAAATCTTGAGCCAATCCTCACTAACCTTTGAAGGGGAGTAGCTTTCATCATACTTTTTTATTTGTATTTCAGAAATATTTGCACGATTGATTAATCCTTCAATAAAATTATAAATATGAACAACCAAATCTTCCTCTGGTAAATTTTGTGGCAATAGGTAATTTCTATATTCTTCAACCACTATATCTCTTATACCTCCAATGTTTGTAGCTATCCAAGGTTTTCCAGCTCCCATTACTTCCAATAAACTTATTGGCAATCCCTCAGGATGTTCACTAATCAGTATGAAGGCGTCTATCAAATTTAGAACAACACTAAGTTCGTCTTTGCCTTCAAAAGGACCATGAAAATTTATACTTGGGTAGTTTTTAAAAAAAATATCATCATAAATTTCTCCTTTACCCCAAATATGAATCTCTAACAAAGAAGGGTCTAGAACTTTTGATATTCGACAAAGTTGCGTAATTCCCTTTTCTGGAATCAATCTGCCAAAGAAACCAAGCTTTATTGGAGAACTAATGTTAAATCTATTAGAAGTTTTAATTGGATATGAAAAACAAGGAACACACAATGATTTTCTTAAGGTAATTGCCTCTAGTTCCTCTGCTATTGATTTTGAACAAGCATTTAAAATATCAGAATTTTTTAAGGTATAGTAGTATTCTGGAGACCAATCATTCAACAAGCCTTTTGAAACAGCAGTATGATGATGATGTACCCATACTGTCTTTTTACTTAGCATTTTCCTGGTAAAACTTATACTATCACCCTGGCCATTTGAGTAAAAATAATCATACCTTATTGTTCGAACCTTTATTAAAACTATAAAAAGAAAGAAAAGCCTTTCAATGAATCCTCCCTTTTTAATTATCCAAGTTTTCTTGCATTTTTTTTGATAATTTGCTTTCTGTACATTATTTAATCTAGAGTCTAGCACAACTAAATATATATCCAAATCATTGGCTAACTCATTAACAAAAGAATGAACATGACTTTCTATTCCACCAGCCTCAAGCAAGCGCGTGCAATAAATTAATACTTTTGGTTTGTTATTACTTTTCAAAGGATTTGTATTTTCTTATTAAATATCCAAAACTACTAAGTGCAAAAGCAATAATATTGACGAAATACTTTTCTATGTTGTCGCTCAAATTAGTTGATTTTTTAAATGGGTTAACCTTGTTTTCAACAAAGCATGTTGTTAGTCTTTCTAACTTAAACTGAATGGTTTTCAATACCCTTTGATTTACTTTATAATTTGGAATTTTATCCCAACTTAATACCTCTGTATAGGAATAAATGGGTATGAATTTGCCAAGAATGTTTAATCTTCCATCCTTAGGATTTGGATGTATAAAAATTACTTTTATTCCTAAAGACAAGCAAGGTAAGGCACAATGTAATTTATTAGTTATAACCACACTTGAACCACTGTATTCTTCCATTAACTTATTAATGTAGGCCTCATTTTCAATTAGGTAACTATCAAAATCATTTTCATTATGAATTGGGTCATGATTAAATAAACTTATTTCTTTCTTACCGATTTCCTTAATCTTATCAATTACCTCCTTTGGAAATTGGTGGTCTACATTGTCTACCATTACAATTGAATCCTTGAAGGTTCTTTTAAAAGCTGATTTCCTTTTATTAAAAGTTACAGTTAAACATCCTGAATAATAAGCTGGAATGCCATTCAGTAGAAAGTATATTTGAGTTTTTCTGTCTCTACAACCAACAGGACCAAATTTTCTAAAGTGTTTTCTGTTTGCTTTACTAAAAAGCAGTTTAATGCTAGCTAAATGAAAACTAATGTAAAATGGGGTTAGTTTTTCTGCTGGTGGAAATGCATTGTAATCATGCATAAACCAACCATTCGCTATTAGAATTCCTTTTTCTCCCTCAAATTCATTTAGTTTTTCTCTATCCAAACAAATTGCGTTTTCACCCAAGTAAGCTCGCGCAGACATCCCTTGAATGATGTCTCCCAAATTATTTTTCTTCAAGCCTTCAGCTAGGTAATAATGATTCATTTATAAAGCTTAAAAATTTTAATGAATGGGTATTGGTAGCATCAATTTTTGGTTCAAACCGACACATTTTATAATCAAAACCTTCTGAAATTTGTATAAGTTGTTTTGCAAAATCTGAATTTGATAATTTAGCTGCATTTGTTTCTTCTATGCCTCTTAAAAGTACTGGCAGTCCGTGCTCTAACATGGCCAAAGTAGAACCACTTTTTCCAAAAAGACTTAATGTAGCCCTAGATATTCCTAAGTCTTGTTCTTGTAGCAAGTATGAGATATCTTTCTCGGTTAGCCAACCTAAATCCAGTAGGTTATTTACTCCAATAATATTTTTTATGAGATGTATATTCTTAGCTTTTTGAATTCCATTATCTCCCACTAAAGTTATTTTAGGGGCCAAATCATTTTCAAAACAATACTGTTTGATCCAATTTAGTTGTGATTTAAAACCCTTGGTATCAAAACTGAAATTGCCAAAAAAAATGCATTTCAATTCATTTTCAGTTCTTGCCTTTAAGTTTAAATTAGGTTGAAAAGGAATATTGCTTATTAAGGGAAGTAACTTCACATTTCTTCTTGTCATTTTTACATAATGCGGAATTGTACTCGTAATTAAAACAGGTTTAATATTCTTAAGAATTCCAAAAAGCAAAGATTTTTGAAGGATTGAAACTATTCTGTTTTTTAAGCTAGTTTGCTTTGTTATTTCAATCCAAGGCTCATGAATCATTAGATGAACTTTGAATTTTTTTAGAATTTGAGTGAAAATTAGCAATTCTATTGACAAGCCCTTTTTATGATAACTATAAGGTACAAATTGAATTGAGATAACATCTGGATTCAATTGCTTAAGTATATTATCCAATAATGAAAATCGCTTTACTGTCGATAAACTTTTTTCTATAGTGTAAATATCTTTAGATACGCTTTCTGAATCTTTTTCATTTAAAACAATTATTGTAACAGTATGACCAATCGCTTTTAGTTGCTCGGAAAGTAATTTTGTATATGCGGCAACGCCATTTGTTTTTGTATTCATTGACCCAACAAGAAATGCTATTCTCATTGTCTTGATTTTATGAATTTAATAGGGTTGCCAGCCCAAATTTCATTGGCAGGAATAGTTTTATTTACCAATGAATTTGCGCCAATAATTGCACCATCACCTATGAAAACACCTTTAAGTACTAAAACATTACTGCCTAGCCAAACATCTTTTCCAATAAAAATAGCTTGTTCTGTTCCTACCTGACTTCTAATTAATTCATTTAATTTGAATCCATGATCATGGTCTATAAACTTACAATTTGACCCTATTAAACAGTCCGCTCCAATACTTATTTTTTTTCTAATATTAAACTCAACATTTGCACCTAGAAAAACATTGTTTTCAATTATGATATTTGGTCCATCTTTATAAATACCATCAAACTTAAATGAAATGCCATTTTCTAATCTGCAATAATTTCCTATTGAAACTTGATGTGGCCAACTTACTCCAATTTTTGGCAATAACGTGCCATTGCCAACTTTCATTCCTAAGAATTTATACAATAAAGTTCTTAGTAATTTTCTAAGTTTTTTGTAGGTGTTGAACCTAATATAGAATGATAATTTGTGTTGAAATGTTTTTAACATTTAAATAAAAATCATACAAAAATTCATGATGGTTTTATCTAAGAAGAAAGCAAAACCTCTTCCTTGATATTTAAACAATTGAATGATATTAATTGGAATAGAATTAATAAATATACTAATTCTTTGAATTCTAAATTTTGAAATTGATTGGTTATAATGTTTATTTTTAAATTGCTTTTGGGATAAAAGTCTTTGGTTAAAATTTCCAAATGCCTTTTTTCTTCTCCAAGGGTGATATGCCAACATTTCACTCACAAACCTTATCTCACCAATGCTCTCAAACCTTATTTTAAAGTCAATGTCTTCCATTGTAGCAATAGGGAATTGTTCATCAAATCCCCCAATCTGAAGAAAAATATCTTTTTTGATTCCGAAATTACATGACCATAACTTTCCTCCATTTTCATTGATAGGTGCTACTTCATCAAAGCATTTCTTTTCCCCAATGGCCAATGTTTTGCCTTCAATGCAAAATACGCCTTGTTCATCTTTGGTTGCTACAATTGCTTCATTTAACCAATTAGATTGAGGTAAACAATCGTCATCAATAAAAAATAACCAAGCTCCTTTTGCATTTTTTGCAGCTGAATTTCTGTTTGCAGCCGGACCTTTCCTTGGTCCATTTAAAAAAGTTACCCAATTAAATTTTTCTAGCAAATTATCCGAAACTGTATCATCTGAACTTACAATGATTTCAATCCCTAATTTTACATTCAATTGAGGGTAAAGTAATTCTAGGCAATTTATCAGCTCTTTTTCTCTTCTAAATGTTGGAATGATAATGCTGTAGTTTATCATTGATTTTTTAGGAAATTTTCAACTAAGGAGTAATAAGAATTATACGCTTTTTGCTCCAATTGAATCACGGTAGTTGGTTCAACCCTAAATGAGTCTTTTAAAGAATTATAGTCCCCAATCATTTTTAAAGGGGTAACAATTTGTTCCGAAGTTATGCCAATTGAATGCAATAGCTCTTCATTTTTATGGGCATACGCAAACGGAATAATCTCTGAAAAACTTCTTATTCCAATAAGCGTAGCATGAAAACGGGTACATAAAATAGTACTTGCATTAATCATAATTTCAAGGCTATTTAAAATATTAGAATCATATGGAAGAACTTCTGATTTTTTTAGAAAGGATAACCCCAACATTAATTCTTCATCTGCTGGCGTAAATGGAATTGCAGTTATGCTAAATCCATCTGCTCTATAGCTAGAAATAATTCCTTCTGCCCAATTTAAATAGTTTGCGAAAATCTTTTCGATATTCGAATAAACCTCAGGTCTTTCGTTTCTATATTGTTCAATAGGTCTGTAGCTATTTTGGAATTTCTCAACATAAATTGGCATTAAATTAACTACCAATTTTTTATCTTTTGGATTTGTTCTATTGGCCAAGAAATTTTCATTTTGCCAAATAAAACCTAAATCAGGAAGGCTTAAAATGTCATTTCTTCCTAAAAGTAAATTTAGATATTTTCCATTAGCTTCAGACCTAGTTACTAAAACTGGAATAGCTTTCAAATAACTAATCAGCTCAGAAGAATAGCTTGATTCATTAAAATCCACTCCAAGCACTAATACTTTAGAAGGATCAGGATAAGTGTTTGTTAATTCTTCAAGTGGTTTAGAATAGCCTATTGCGCCTCCTCCTAATATTACCTTTTTAGCTTTTGGCCATATACTTAAATTATATAAAGTTTGTAAACTCCCTAATTTGTTAAATTTTTTAAGTAATTGTTGAACCGATTTTCCCATCAAGATATCACCTGCATTTCCTAAATGATATCCTCCTGCAACAGAGATATCTGTTGCATAAATCATTTGTTTTAACCACCGTAAGCGATGTAAAATTTCCAATTTCATCTCAAATACTCGATTTTAAAAGGCCTAAGAATCTTTTATCAAATAAGGCGATTATACCCGTTTTTCTTATCAACCAAAAATGCACCCCAAATCGATTTTCTATTTTCTTCTTGTAAATTTTTCTTATTATTTTATCTAATAACAAATGTTTATACCAATAACTTGCTTGATTGGAATTCAATACTTTTAAATATTTATGTGCCACTTGCAATGATTCTTCCTTCATCGCTTTACTGTTTTTAAGTGTTTTAGTATTACCCGCAAGCCTAAAGAATGAATTTGGAATTTCTATTTTATAAGTCTTTGGGTCAAACATAGAAATACGACAATACCAATCTAAATCCATGCAGTAGTTTAATGTTTCATCTAAAGTATCAAGTTGATTTTTCCTTAAAAATGCCAAATTTATCCATACACTTTGAGAAGGAACAATGAACCTAACATTAAAAAAGAATAACAATAGCTTGTCTAAATCTAAAGTGGATAAAGTGTTTTTTATGGTAATTGAATTTTTTAGCGTTTCTCCAGACTTCACGTTTCCGAAGATAAAATCATACTTATACTTTGAACCAATAAGATTTATTTGTTTGAAAGCGCCATCTAAATATAAATCATCAGCATTCATAAAAGAAACATAGTCACCAGTTACAACTTTTAGTCCCTTATTAATTGCATGTGCTTGGCCATTATCTTTTTCACTTACCCAATATGTGAGGTGTTTCTCATGTTTTTTAATGACTTCAAGGCTGTTATCAGTGCTATTTCCATCTATTACAATTATTTCTAGGTTTGGGTATTTTTGGTTTATGATTGATCCTAATGTTTGCTCTAAGGTACTTCCAGAGTTAAAGTTTGGAATGATTATACTCAGTTTTAAATCTTGTGAAGTCATTGCTAGGAATAAAGATTTTCATTCTTGAAAAAGTAAAAATCTCTAATTTTATTTGAACAAAGAGAAAGAGAAGAAAGGAGTATTTTTATTTCTGGGTAATTCAATTGAAGAAAATCAGACATCGGTAAACCCCTTATATCGATTGGTTCTCCGCTCCAAGCAATATTCTTCTCTAACCATTTAATTAGTTCTGTAGCATGATATATTTGAAAACTCTTTTCAAATTTTTTATCATAAACTAACTCATTGCAATCAATCAATGGCTTTGGTAATTTTGCCATTTTATTGATTCTACAATCCAAAAATTGGCTTCTAATATAATCTTTGTCCTTTGTGAAAAAGTTTATAAGCGCTTTCTGATCCGAACCATATTCATCAGAAAGATAAGTTTCACAAAACTGCTGATAACTTTTTCCCTCTAGAAATGAAATCTTATTAGGTTTAAAACCACTTAACCCTGCCAACATTATTGTAATTGGAAATACATGGTTAGGATGGCTCCTTATAGTTTGAATTGAATGGTTTGGATTTGACAAAAAATAAGAGCTTAATAAAAACTCTTCTTTGCTTGGTAAAGAATCAATATCTCTTGTAAATACAGTTTCATAAGCTTTATCAAATATTGGTTCAAACCGCCAAAATGTTGGCTCTATTGTATTGTAATTATCTTCCTTTGAAACAACTTTAAAAGATTCAAATTGTTCAACTAAAAAAGAAATTACTTCGCTTAAAGGATTTTCCCAAATGGATTTTGAAACATACAATCGTGTTTCTGAATTTGGGAAAAGAATATTATTGATTGCAGGTATTAGTGGCAGATTATACCAGTATCTTAAAGCTGTGTTATGCTTATCATGAGATCTTTTTTCGCTAAATAAAGATTTAGGTTCAAACAGAGAATAGCTAAATAGAATCTTGCCCATTTAATCTTAATGCTTTCAATATTGGTCTCAAAATGTTAATTAAAAAGCGTTTTTTTAAATTGGATAGTTTTAATTCAAAACGAATTTGTTTTCTATATTTAATTACAGCTTGCCTTGCTTTTAAATTCAATATTGGTTCTGGGGTTAGTAGCTGGAATTCATCTTTATTTAAAGTTTGCACAAACCATTTCTTTTCGCCATGTGTGCCGTTTCCATCTAACCCATTATTGATAACTAAAGATTTATTTGGATACAAATGAACATATCCTTTCAAAAACAAACTCGCATACCATCTAATTGCCCAAGAATTTACCCTTCCATTAACTTGGTCTTCTAATAAAACCATAAATGGGTATGAATTTTTTCCATTAAACTCATAAGTTAAATTTCTTTCATTTAGCTCGTTTAAAAGTATTCTTCCATTTGGTTCAAAATGTGTCCAACGATTTTTCCAAGTACCCCAGCCCCAACAATTAACAAATTCATCAAGGAAAACAGGTTCCTTCCAATTTACTTTAATTGGAAATTGAAATCCTTGAATTGTTCCAACCCTTTCAAATGTTTCATAATAGGAAAGGTAATAATTCATGTAATTGAAAAAGAAAGGAGAAATCTCAAGGTCATCTTCTAGCACAATAATTTTTTCATGGCTTTCAAAAACAGTATTAATTCCTTTTATAACCGATTCTGAAAGTCCTATGTTTATTTCTGAATAATGTTTACTTAAGTTTTTGCAAATATGTAACCCTTGAAGGATGTGTCTAACCTCTAATATTTTTTCTACATCATTTTCAGATTTGGGACCATCAGAAAATACATAAATTTCAAATTGGTTTATATTGGGTTGAGCCAACAAACAATTGACCAATGTTTTTGTAGTTTCAGGCCTATTGTAAACCAATAATAAAATAGGGGCTAAATTCATTTCTTTTGGTATTGAATAAGCATGCAGGCTTTTGTGTAATCTATTGAATTTATTTTCATCCCATTTTTGCTTAAAATATTTAAAATAATTTCCTTTTCTCCTGGATAGATATGAGAAAGTAAAACCCAGCCAGAATTCCCGACCGACGAAAAATATATTTCATATTTTTTGGGATTTGTTCGGTTTTCTTCTAAAGTTACATAACTTAGGTTTTTCAGCAAACCACTTGACAATTGATAAAATTCTAAAATGGGTTGCGAGCAATAATATACAAATACTACATCTTCTTTCTTTTTTAATCTATCCAATTTTACTAATAGAGGTTTTAGTTCTTCTACTTCTATCGGAAAAGAAATTTTTGAAAATCCAATTGTAATTAACACGACTAAAGATGTTATAATTATCCAATTTACAGACTTAAACCACTTGCTTAATTTTGCTTGAACCAAATATTGAATTCCTATTGCTACACCTATTATTGTTAATACCGCAAGGTATAAAACATATCTTTTTTCAAAAGGATAAACACCAACCCCTGAAACCGTAAGATGAATAAAAATTGGCGTGATAAAGATTATCAATTTCGTATATTTTTTGCATATGATAAAACCTATTAAACCAATGATAGCTATAGAAAATCCATATATATTGAGTTTAGGTAACATGGGTATCATATCATAACAAACCATTTTATATTTTTGAACCAAGAAACTAAATATAGCCTCTGCGCCGCTACCAATTGGTAAAAACGCACCTGCTTTAACCCAATATTGATATTGAAAATCCTTGTTGTTATTGATTGCAAATTGGGTAAAATAAATAAGTATAAATCCTGCAAAAATGATTAAGTAAAAAAGAATATCAAACTTTAAAGTTCTTCTATTCTTTAAAAAATTAATAAAATGCAATATTGAAAATGAAATAGTTAGCAGAATTGCAGCATGGGATAAAAAACAAAATGCAACTAATATAATTGCATCAGTCTTACTGGAACTAACATCATACTTTATTTTTTGAACCAAAAGCAAATAAACTCCAACAGCTAAAAAGTCCATCATGTATTGCTTAAGCTCTGAGCTGTATCTAATAAAAAATGGATTAAAAAATATCAGGGAAAAAATAATAATCTGAGTTGATATTTGAATTTGGTCTCTATCTAAATATTTTTTGATTAGAAATATTCCTAAGATAAAGGCCATCAAAGAGGGGATTCTTAAAACATAATCCTTAAAGCAAAAGATTGAACCGAAAGTTTTTAAAATAATGGAATATAAAAAAGGAGAAGCTGTGTTATATTCTAAGGTTCCACCAAGTTCTAACCATGACTTTTTAATAATATTATTTGCCAAAAAGGCTTCGTCTAGCCAAAGACTTCTATTATAAAAATATTGGTAAAAAGACATTGCAAAGCCAATTACAATTAGGCTATAAAGTATTACGATTTCAATTGTAGCATTCTTATTTTTCACTTTTAGAATCCTTCTTCTTTTGGTGTCAAAGGTTGATGGCTTTTTGAAAATAAAACAAATCGCTTAAAAATTAAACTTATGGTCTGGGTGTAATTATTTCTAAAGCCAAATCCATGAAAGTCTATTTCGATATAGCCATCTGCATTTAAATAGTCTAAGAACATTTTTAAACATTATTCTCTAAACTTACCATTTATTAGAATTAAGTCGAAGCGTTTGTTTAAACTTTTAATGGAATTTATTTAGGTATTATCTTTTGATAATTCAATTTGTGCCTTCCTATCACTTAATTAAATAACTATAGCAGACCATTTTGGATTGTCTTCAACTCCATAAACATTTGCAATTCTATATAGATTGAATAGGGTTGACACTCTAAATCCGTATTCAAATATTCTAGGAGTTAAAATTAAAACCTTGTTGCGAATACCTAAATCTTATTAATATTACTTTTTAATCAGAATTAATAGAAAAGGGCAAATAAACAAAACCTTGCTTTTTAGGGAGTGAATTTCCATTTGGGTAATAAGATTCTCCAAACACTTCTAAGTTGAAAGCATCTTTTATCCATTCGAAGATTTCTCCAGAAGATGCCAAATAGAAAGTGCATGGATAAACACCCATAGGAAGAGGTAGATTACTTATTTTAAAGGTAATAATGTTTTCACCTTGCTTTACAAGGCAGCTTTGACTGATAAGGGTATTATTCAAAATCGAAATCCTAAATCCTTCTTGGTGATCAATTGGAACTGAAATATCAACATTTGTAGTTTGGGTCAAACTTGAAAATAGGGTCAATTCTAAAAAAGTATCCTTACCCGAAACTATAATTTGTTCATTCTGATTGAACCACCTGAATTGTGTAAGTCTAATTTTTTGATTACCTCTAATATCTGTTCTTTCATTCAATGGCTTGCTTATACTGTTTTTTTGAATGTAGGTGTTAATTACTTCTTCTGTTTTGCCAAATTGTAATAATTTACCAGATTCTAGTAACATGCTATTATTGCATAAGGTAGAAACTGAATTTAGGTTGTGGCTAACAAACATGATTGTTTTCCCTTCCGAAACACTTAACTCTTTCATTTTGTCTAGACACATTTTTTGGAATTCTAAATCACCAACTGCAAGCACCTCATCAACTATTAATATCTCGGATTGTAAATGCGCTGCAATTGAGAATGCCAATCGCACATACATTCCTGATGAATATCTTTTCACGGGTGTATTAATGTATGATTCAACGCCTGAAAAAGAAATAATGCTATCTAAATTGGCCTTAATTTCCGAGTTCTTCATTCCAATTATAGATCCATTTAGAAATATGTTTTCTAAACCTGTAAGTTCAGGATGAAACCCCGTTCCTACTTCTAATAAACTTGCTACCCTACCATGTCCTTTAATTTTACCATGTGTGGGAGTTGTAATTCTGCTTATGATTTTTAACAAGGTGCTTTTTCCTGCACCATTTTTTCCAATAATACCTACACGATCTCCATCTTCAATTTCAAAGTTGATTTGATCCAAACTTTTATGAAAATGCTTTTCAATAATTTCATTGCTTTTCTTATGAAATATACCCTTGATGCTAGATTCTAGCTCCTTTGCCAAACTGCCACTGCCAATCGAACCCTTTCGATAAATTTTACTTATGTTTTCAGCAACTAGCGCTTTCATTAAATTGTATCTATAAAATTTTTCTCAACTTTATGAAAAAGTGTATAACCTAAAATTGGGGAAACAATAAGAAAAAAAGCACTTACCAATATGCTTGATAGTTTAATATTATTCGGAGCACCAAAACCTATTCTAAACATATCTATGCAAACTGAAATGGGGTTCAATTCAACTATAAAACTATATGGTGGGGGCAAACTTGAAGCTGGGTAGATAACCGTTGTAGAAAAAAGTAACAATTGAAGTCCAAAGTTTATAATTAATGCCAAATCCCTATACCGAGTGGTTGCAGATGCAACTATTAACCCAAATCCCAATCCCAACATTGCAATCATTAAAATACTAATAGGTAAAAATAAAAGCTGCAAACCCCATTTAAATTCAATACCATTAAATGAAAGCCATATTGTAATAATCATTAATAAAATGAGTTGAAGAAAAAGTCTAATCAAAGCTGACCCAATTATCCCGATTGGAATAATAATCCTTGGGAAATATACTTTTCCAAACAGATTCATATTATCCCTAAACAAGCTTGAGGTTTTTGTTATACACTCTGCAAAAAATCCCCATAAAATGAAACCACTTAAATAAAATTGAGAAATCGGCATTCCATTACTGCCAAATTTGCCAAATTTACCAAACACAAGTCCAAATATTAGACTAGAAAACAAAGGTTGCAGTAAAATCCAAAGCGGACCTAAAACCGTTTGTTTATAATACGAAATAAAATCTCGTTTTATAAGCATCCACAAGAGATTAGACCTTCCAAAAAGCTCTTTAAAACTGAGTTTTATAGAGTTTCCTTTTTCATCAAATTCCCAATCATCTTTCATCAACTAACCTCTTTTCAAAATTCTACCAACTAAAGAATGCCATTTTTTACTTACAGATGATTTTTCATCCTCAAGGTATTCTCCTCCATATTTATAACCATACCCATATCCGTAGCCATATCCATAACCATATCCATAATTGTAATTTCCAAAACCTCGTTTTTGCAAGCCATTGTAAATTAAATTTAAGTTGGTTAACTCTTCATTTTTATTCATTTTTTGAACCAAACTCAAAAAGTTTTTAGGTGTAAAATTATACCTAACAACATACAGACATATATCAGAGAATCGGCTAAGAAGTCTAGAATCTGTAACTAATCCAATAGGAGGGGAGTCAATAATTAAATAATCATATTTTGTTTTTAATTCAGATAATAACTCTGCCAATTTATCACTCATAATTAGCTCGGTAGGATTTGCTGGAACAATACCCGCCGTAATCACTTTGAGATTATCAGAATACTTAACATCTTTTTGTATTTCATCAAATGTTGCCTTTCCAGCAAGGTAATTCGTTATTCCAGGTTCCCTTGGTGTATTTAATAAAACAAATACTTTGGGTTTTCTTAAATCTAGTTCTAAAATAACAACTTTTTTACCCGTTAAAGCTAAACTAGAAGCAAGGTTTACACATAAGAAGCTTTTACCTTCTCCTGAAAATGATGATGTAAATAAAATTGTTTTACCACCATTTACATTGGCCAAGGTTTCCATAATTGAAGTTCTTAATGCTCTGAATTGTTCTGCAATTACAGTCTTTTTCCCTTCGAAAATGGCTATTTGGTTTTCATCATTATTAAAAGAAATCTCTGCTATTATTCGCGTACTTGTTCTGTTCTCAATTTCAGCTCTAAATAGCACATTTGGGTTCAAATCCTCTTTTAAAAATATAAATAGCAAAACACTAATTATACCTAATGCTATGCCTAAAATATAAACCGATGAAGATACAGGTTTAATAGGTTGGAAGCCTGCAACAGCATTTGCTAAAACGATTCCATCAGAAACAGTTGCTGCAAATGCTAACTCTGCCTCTTCAAGCTTTTGTAACAAAAAGATGTAAATATTATTTTTAATGGATTGCTGCCTTTTAAGTTCTAGAATAACTTGTCCTTTAACCGGAATGCCAATCATTGTTTTATAAAGTTTGGCATATTCATTTTCAAACTCAGCCTTCTTAATTTCGAGGTTTATTCTAATCCCATTTAAACTTGTTTTTATTTCTTTTTGTAAAGTTGAAATCTTTTCTACAATTGATAGAGTAGTAGGGGCGTTTGAACCAAACAATACTTCATTTTCTCTTTTTAAAATCACTAATTCTGATAAATTAGAGAGGGATTTAACTAAAATAGGATCAGACACATCAGCAACTGCTAAGCTATTGATGATTTGCTCGTTTTTGCCATTTATTTGCCTTTCAAGTTCTCTTAATATCAGAAACTTTATCTCAATTCCAGCTAACTCCTGGTTTAATAGATTTGTTCTAGACTGGAAATTGTTTTCTATGTCTATTATGTTAACTCCTGCACTTCCATTTTCAACTAATTGAATTTGATTATCTAGGCTAATTAAATCCTTATTGACAAATTCTATTCGCTTTGCTAAAAAATCAATGGTATTTCTAGCTTTTCTGTTTTTATTTTCAATTACTGTTTTAGTATAGTTTGATATAATACTATTCAATGTTTTTTCAGCTCTGACAGGTATTTGATCTAAGTATTTTAGGTTAATAACATTAGTTTGTTTAGAATTAGTAGAAATTTTTAAGCCTTCTAAAATTCGTTTAATAGCAGTTTTAACCGAAATCAATTGGAAGAAATACCCATCTTTTTCATTTAACTCAATGTTCTTGTTTTCTAAATGAAATTTTAAAATGCCATAGGGTGTTTTAACAAAACTATCTAATGGATAGGTTTTACCTTCTATATTAATTTCATTAGTACCCTTTTTATGACTATAAAAAACTTTAGTTTCTATGTCTGCAAGATTTTCTGGAGTCTGACTTTCAATTGAAAGTGAGAATTGGTTGTATGAGGGGATATCTCTGAACTTCCCTTTAAAAAAGGTTAATCCATACAGCTTTAATTCTAAAACTACCTGACTTAATACCCTATTTGATTTAATTAATTCCACCTCATTTTCAACAATTCTATTGAGGTCCATGCTCACCATTTCTTCTAAAAATTTGGTTTCTACACTTTCTGATTTATTATCCTTTAAAAGTATTTGGGCGCTAGCATCATAAATTGGAGTTTGCATTTTTAAATAAACCCAAGAAATAATAACTGAAAGAACTATGGCAATGGCGAAAACATTCCAATAAGGCAGGAATTTATAGATTAAAGTTGCGAGTAAACTTTCTGTTTTCTTAGATTCAAATGGATTATTACTATTATCTAACATGATTTATCTTAAAGTAGTAACAATTATAAATAAACTAACAACACCAGTTATAAATCCTAATATAGCTCGGCTTTGACTGGTAGTAAAGACCTTAGCCGAATTTGGTTCAATATAAATTATATCATTTTGTTTTAAGAAATAAACTTGATTCGAAAAGGCACTTGAATCATTGATACTAAAGCGATGATACTTAAGTCCGTTCTCTTCTTGTCGAATCAATAAAATATTATTTCTCTTTGCATAACCTGTAAAATCTCCAGCCAAAGCAAGAGCCTCAGGAAATGTTAGCCCATTGCCTTGAAATGGAATTCTTCCAGGCCTGCTTACCTCTCCTAAAATTGAGATCCCCTTATTCATAACCATTATTTCAACTGCTGGGTTAGATGCTATTTTCTTATCTTTAAGCAAATTTTCAATTTCAGTTTTTAACTCAAATTCTGATTTATCTTTAACCATAATTAATCCTAAAGTTGGAAGTTGAAGAAATCCTGAATGATTAACTAAACCTCCACCAGCGTTATTAAAGTTGGTAAATATTGCCAACGTTTGTAAATCAACATTTGCCAAATTTATTTTTACAATGTCTCCAGCTGAAAAGGTAAAGGATGATTGTTTGTAGTTTAAATCAATATAACCCTTGTCTTTAAGTTGGTTGAAGTTGCTGATTCTTTTTGAATTAAGACATGAACCAAAAAATAAAAGGAGAAAGGAACTAAATAAACAAATAGGTTTGCTAAGTAATTTCATAAAGCTTCGCCAAGTAACTCACAATGAAAGCATGAGTTATGATAATAAATAAAATAAAAATTGTGTTAAGTAGGCTGTAATTCCTTAAATATCAATAAAAAATAAGCCTTCTGCACTAAACAAATATTGAGTTTAGGTATTTGATTAAAGTTAACTTAATGCAAAGAAATTGTTACTTATCCCTAAGGAATTATAAATAAAATGAGCAAAAAAATGTTTTTTTCTAATTATAGTATGACCTCATCTCCATGGTCGTTTATAAACTTGTAGTTAACCAAATGTAAAGAGGAATTTGGTTTAACTTTTATCCATTGCTTATAGGTTCTGAACCACTTCATTCTAGGTGAATTCCAAAAGCCTCCTTTTAAAAATGATGCTAAAAAGGGATGTACTTCTATGGTAAAATTCTTAAGATGTAAGTTTTCAATTAAATATTTTACATGACTTTCAATATCATCCGTAATACTTACACTTGAAGCAATTTCGCCACTTCCTAAACAAGTTGGGCATTTTTCATTGGTAACAACTGCCATTTCTGGCCTTACGCGTTGTCTGGTTATTTGGATCAAACCAAAAGGACTCATAGGCAAAATCTTGTGCTTTGCTCTATCACCTTTCATGGCCTCTTTTAACTTTTCATAAACAAGTTTTCTATTACCTGCTGTTTTTAAGTCAATTAAATCAATTACTATGATACCTCCCAAATCTCTTAATCGCAGTTGTCTAGCAATTTCTTCGCATGCTTCTAAGTTTACCCTAAGAGCATTTTCTTCTTGATTGCCTCCTTTATTTGATGTGTTTCCAGAATTTACATCAATTACATGCAAGGCTTCAGTATGTTCTACAATTAAATAAGAACCACTTAGAAAATTTACCTCTTTGCCAAAACTTGTTTTAATTTGTTTTTCAACTCCAAAGTTTTCAAATATTGGAAGTTTACCGCTGTAATGTTTAACTATACTTTCTAGTTCTGAAGATTTACTTCTTAAATAAGCTTTAATTTTATTGGCTAGAAACAAATCATTGGTATGAATTGCGGTGAAACTATCATTCACTAAATCTCTCACCAAAGTTAAAGTTCTATCATTTTCGCCAAGAACTTTTTGCGGAGGTGTTGCGCTTTTAAGTTGCTCACACATCTCTTGCCATTTCCCTAATAAGTCTTTTAGGTCATTTTGAAGGTCATCAATATTTTCCCCTTCGGCGTTGGTTCTAATAATAACACCAAAATTGTTAGGTCGTATGGCATTTACAGCATCTTTCAACCTTTTTCGCTCTTCTTGCTTTGCAATTTTTTTAGATATACTTACCGCATTGTCAAATGGCATTAAGACTAAAAATCTACCTGCTAAAGACAATTCAGAAGTTAAACGAGGACCTTTATTTGAAATGGGTTCTTTGGTAATTTGAACCAATAACTGCTGACTTCTTTTTACAACATCAGCTATTTTACCGGCCTTGTTTATATCAGGTTCTATATGTTCTTTGGTAAGGCTGTAATCTTTGGGTTGACTACTTCTAAGAATTCTGGTAAATTTCTGCAAAGATTCGAACTGTGGACCTAAATCCAAATAATGTAAAAAGGCATCCTTTTCATGCCCTACATCAACAAAAGCGGCGTTAAGCCCACCCATTATTTTCCCAGCCGAACCTAAATATATATCTCCAACTTGAAAACTGCTATCTACTTTCTCATGATGTAGTTCAACAAGTTTCCTCTCCTTAAGGATGGCAATGTCTATTCCCCCAGATGGGTTTAAATTTATGATCAATTCTTGATTCACTTCAATAAAATTTTAGGCAACGTTTATGTTGCTAGTTTGGAGAGGGTAAAGGGAATAACTTTGGTTTAAATACGAAAAAGAAGCGTAACTTTAAATTCGCTTCTTTTTCGATTAATTGACATTATTTTTTCTTATGTCTGTTTTTACGTAAACGCTTCTTACGCTTGTGAGTAGCGATTTTATGACGTTTTCTTTTCTTACCACTTGGCATAATTAGTTAGAATTTTTAAGGTTATTAATAGTGACTTCAATGTTCTTTTTTGCACCCTCATCAGGTACTAACGTTTTAAACGTTTCGTATTCTCTGAGTGCCTCTTTCTTTTTACCCATTTGATTATAAGCTTCACCTAAATAATAGTGAAACTCAGGGTTCATCGGTTGCAATTTAACCAATGTTTCAAATCTTCCTACAGCTTTATCTGCTTGGCCGCTGCGCATTGACAGCATACCTAAAGTATAATTTGCTTCTATATTGTTAGAATCTCTTTTGGTTACATCTTTCAACAATTGAACACCTTTCATAATGTCCATATCATTTTGAATATAACAAATTGCCAAGGCATTTTTCGCTTCAATATTATTTTCGTTTAGAGCAATTACCTTTTCAAAAGCAACAATAGCCTCTTTTGTAGCATACATTTGCATGGCAGTATCTTCGCTAGTTGCAGCAAATTCATAATATCTTAATCCTGCGTTGAACCAAGAATTTTCATCGTTAATTCGTTTCGCTAATTTAGAAAAATAATGTGCACCAACCAACGGAAATCCTAATGAATCAAACTTTCTTGATAAATCAGACAACATAAACAGTCTAGCTTCATTAGAATCGGCCTGAACCATAGATTCCTTTAAACTTGCCCATAAATCTGGATTCACTGAATCCTTAATGCTAGCGACATAAGCATCAAAATCAAATTGATAAACTACTGTTTCTGCAGGGCTCTTTACCTCGGGTAAGATTTCACTGGTAGAACTCTTAAAATTTAAATAAATAAGAATTCCTACCAGTGATAACAACACCGCTATAATAATGATTTGTGCCTTATTAAATTGCATTAAGCTTCTTTAAGTGCCTGTTTTGCTTCAGCTTCTCTTTTTGCTGCATTGGTTTTTACAGCTTCACTTTTCTTAATTTTGTCTACAAATGTTTTTGCAGGCTTAAAAGAAGGAATGTAATGTTCGTCGATAACCATGGCAGTGTTCTTAGAAATATTTCTCGCAATCTTTTTTGCACGTCTCTTAATGATAAAAGATCCGAAACCACGGAAATACACATTCTTTCCCTCTGTCATGTTGTTACGAACTACCTTGAAAAATGACTCCACAACTTCTTGAACTTGGTTCTTGTCTACTCCCGTTTTTAATGAAATCTCTTGGATAATTTCTGCTTTGGTCATGTTATTGTTTAATTATTAGGTCTTTAATATTATGAATATGAACTCTTTGCTTTTCCCTTAAGGGGTTGCAAATGTATAAATTATAACTTAAAAATATTGTTTTTTTTGTAAAATCTTTCATTTTTCTTGCGAAAGCAAATTTATGACTCATAAAAAACTGATTTCGTGGTACATCGAAAACCACCGTATTTTGCCTTGGCGAGAAACAAAAGATCCTTATATCATTTGGTTGTCCGAAATTATACTCCAACAAACCAGAGTAGCTCAAGGTTTGCCCTATTTTGAAAAATTTATCCAAATTTATCCAAATGTTCAATTACTAGCAAATGACTCCGAACAAAATGTACTTAAACTTTGGCAAGGATTAGGGTATTATAGTAGAGGAAGAAATTTGCATTATACCGCAAAATATATTTCAAGTGAACTTAATGGTTTCTTTCCAACTAGTTATAAGGAATTGATTAAACTTAAAGGAATTGGCTCATATACTGCTGCGGCTATTGCTAGTTTTTCATTTGATGAGCCTGTTGCGGTTTTGGATGGTAATGTGTTTAGAGTTCTATCTCGTTTTTATCTTGAAAAGGAGCCAATTAATACTACTAATGGAAAAAAAATATTTGAAAGTTTAGCTTCTGATTTTCTCAATAAATCTAATCCAGCCTTGCACAATCAAGCAATAATGGAATTAGGTGCCACAATTTGTTTACCTAAGAACCCAAGTTGCCAAAATTGCCCAATTGCTAGTAATTGTAAGGCTTACAACCATAATTTAATGCAAAATTTGCCTATAAAAGAGAAAAAGTTGAAGGTGAAAAGTAAGTACTTTTATTATTTTCATTTTCTAAAGGGTTCAAAAACAGTTGTTTTTAAGCGACCTAAGGGTGGAATTTGGCAAAATTTATATGATTTGCCTCTTATTGTATATGATGAAGTTCCAAGTTTAGATTCATTGATAATAGATATTGAAATAAACTTTGGAATAATATTAAATAAAATGGAATTGAAGCCATTTTGGGTTCAAAACCATATTTTGACACACCAGAAAATTCAAGCAACTTTTTACCGGTTTGAACCTAAAAATCAATTGAAATTTTCTGATGAGCTTAACTATTTATGGATAAATCAAAAAGAAATTCATAGTTTACCAGTTTCTCGATTATTTGAAAAATATCTTCAGTTTGTTTTCGGATAACTTAAAATTCTACATAATCTTGATTAAATTTGAGCATGCGTAAATTAGTTTTAGTTCTTCTTCTTTTTTTCTTTGTTATCAATATTTTGGAAGCTCAATCAATGGTTAATTTGCAATGGCTTCCTATTGATTCTAAAAAAACCTTAATCCAAGAAAAAAGCCTCTGTAATTTTCAAGAAAATGATTTCAACTACCAATTGAAATTGGACCGTTCAGGATTTCAATCAGAGGAATGGCTGCCTATCCTAGAAATAACCAATCTAAACAACAACAAAACAAAGTCTATTTTAGTAAATATTGGTGCTGGTAAAAAGGGTGAAAGAGTGAGTCTCGCCTCTGCGAGATACCAGGATGGAAATATTTATTTTATTGGAATTGGGAATTTAGCTATAGGTAAAAATATCTTTTACGCTGGAAAAATTTCAAAGGAAGGTGAGTTGAAAGGAAGTTTGAAAGAAATTGAAGTACCCCTAAATAATGAAAAAAATAAAGGAGTTCCCTTTGTAATACCTGGCAGTTTTGGAAATGCAAATAGTCTGTTTACTGCTTTACTTTTTTTGCCTGGTGAAAGTTTAACTGAACTTAGTAATCTACAGTTTACTAATACAAATAAACCTGAAATTGGCATTACCATTTTATCAGATAAAATGGAGCTTATTCAAAGCCAGCGAATTAAGTTTGATGTAAACGAACAGACTTTTAATATTCAAAATTGCATTTTGTCAAACGAGGGAGATATTGTATTCATAACCAATACAGGTCTTGAGAAAAAATCCAAAACTATATTATTTCATACCCATGTTTATAAATTAAATGATTTAAATAAAGTAGTTCTAAATCATAATCCAAAATATGGTAGACAGCTGTTATTTGCTGAAAATATAAGTGTATTTGCATTTGCTTTTTGCACGCAAGAGGATGAAAGTGACAAACCACTCATTAGCTTAAAAGTGTTTGAAAAGGGGGGATTTTCTTTATTAAAGGACATTCAAATAATTGCCGACCCCAATGAATTATCTTTAAGCAAAAGACAGCGAAATTTCGACCTTAAGAAATTGGAATTAACAAAGCTTGGTGCTCTAATTTTAGGTTCATTTTATGAAGAAAAATTTGTTAAAAGCAAAAAGGGGCAAATACCTAAGCCAAATATCAAATTTGAAAATTATTATTTGATGATTCATCAAACATTAGATGGAAATGCAATAATCCAATCAATACCAGTTTTTACAGAAAACGGTCCTTTTAGCCCAATTTCTAATACTTATAACGGTGAATTTTACATGATTTTAAATAATCATATAAAAAACAATCCTATGGATAAGTCAAGTTTTACAATGCTTGAAAATAAGGATGTAGCTAAGAAAGGACAAGCTTGTGCTATAAAGATAAACATTGCATCAGGTAAATTAGAGCGAGAGTTATTGGTTCAAACCAAAGAGAAAATTAGGCTGTTAACCGCAACTGGACAAATATTTAACAATGAATTTGCCATTCATGCCGTTGAAAAAGGTAGTTCTAATGATATGCAAAAAAACATTGTAAAAACAGCCAAAATCTTATTTCACTAGTTACAAATGTCTTTAAATAAAGTAATGCTAATTGGCAATTTGGGTCAAGACCCAATTGTAAGATACTTAGAAAATAACAGAGTAGTTTGTAATTTCTCAATTGCTACAAACGAGTATTATCTAGATAAAAATGGGGAGAAAAAAGTGGAAACTGAGTGGCATATGATTGAAGCTTGGGATCAATTGGCGAAAAATTTAGAACAACTAAACATTAAAGGTTACCTCAGAAAAGGAAGTCAAGTTTATGTAGAAGGTCGTATTAGAACCGAAACGCTTAAAGATAAAGCAGGAATGGAAGTACAACGAAAAAAAATTAAGGCTTCAAATGTTCAGTTCCTAAATTTACCTAAAGACTTGGAAAGAGAAAAATCATAGTTCACATGAACCAAAATTTTGTTAAATGCTTGCAATACTTAACTTTGTACTTTATATTAATTAAAAATGGGAGAACCTCCACTTAGCGCGCTGTTACAAATTTTCAACCCTGAATTTTCTTCATCAGACAGCATCTCAATTATACTCTCAATTATTGGTATTGTAGCTTTGATTTTCTGTTCGGCATGTTTCTCCGGTTCAGAAAACGCTTTATTTTCTTTAAATACTACCCAACTAGAAAATCTGCAAGAAATTCCTGGACCTAAGTCAGAAGCCATAAATTTTCTTACTAGGAATCCTAAAAAGCTTCTTGCAACTATATTGATTGCAAATACTTTCGTAAACATTGCAGTAGTAATGGTTACCAGTGCCATGTTTCATACAATTTTTGATTTTGAAGTATATCCATGGCTTGGTGTTGTACTCGAATTAGTTTTAGTTACCTTTATGTTGGTATTATTTGGCGAGGTAATTCCTAAAATATATTCCTTTAAACACAATGAAAAAGTAGCTGAATTACTAGCTGTGCCTTTGTATAGAACTTATTTTGTACTTAGACCTTTAGTTAGTGTATTGGAACATTCTACCAGTATTATTGATAAAAGAATAACCAGAAAAGGACATATTTTTTCTGCTGATGAATTAACACATGCCATAGAAATTACCTCTGAAAAGGATACACCCAAGCAGGAAAAGAGTATATTAAAAAGTGTAGTTAATTTTGGAAACACGAATGTGAAGCAGATTATGCAGCAACGTCCGGATATTGTTGGTGCTGAATACACTTTAAATTTCAATCAATTAATGCTTCATATTGTTGATTCTGGTTATTCTAGAATTCCAGTTTATGAAAACAACCTCGACCAAATTAAAGGTGTACTTTTTACAAAAGATTTGCTTACACATATGGATGAAGAAGCTAGTTATGATTGGAGAAAGTTACTTAGACCAGCCTTTTTTGTTCCAGAAAGCAAGAAAATCGATGATTTACTTAAAGAATTTCAAACCAAAAGAATGCACTTAGCTATTGTAGTAGATGAATTTGGAGGCACTAGCGGATTGGTGAGCATGGAAGATATAGTTGAGGAGGTATTTGGTGAAATTCAGGATGAATTTGATGAAGATGAACATGTGTTTACTCGCATAAATAAGAATACATTTGTTTTCGAAGCAAAAATGCTAATCAATGATGTATGTAAATACATGGAGGTTGAATCTTCGGTTTTTGAAGAAGTAAGAAATGAAGCCGAAACTTTAGGTGGTTTATTGTTAGAATTAAATAGAGATTTACCTAGATTGGGTCAAGAATTAAAATTTGGAAATTTTACTTTCAAAATAGAATCTGTAGACGCAAGAAAAATTAAAAGAGTTAAGGTTATGCTTGAACCAAACAATTCATGAAGAAATTAAGCTATATTTTATTGTTAATCTCTGTGACTTTGCTTGGAGCTTGTGAGGATGAAAAGAACCTTGCAACACCTAGACAGAGAGGTTTTCAAAGAATCAACTTTCCAGAAAGGGTGCAGCAAAAATATGTTTTGACCCAATGCAATTATAGTTTTGAGCAGCCTAATTATGTGGTGGTTGAACCTAATTCCTATCCCAATGCTGAAGAATGTTGGTATAACATAGAATATAAGCCATTTGGTGCTACTTTACATTTGAGTTATAAGTCTGTAGAAAATAGAGAAGAACTATTTAAATTACTCAACGACTCACGTCAAATGGTATTTAAGCATGTAATGAGAGCGGATCAAATAATTGAAAATTATATTAATACCAATCAGTTTCATGGTATTTTCTATGAGTTAGATGGTAGTACAGCAACAAACGCTCAGTTTTATGTAACAGATAGTACACATCATTTTTTACGTGGTTCTTTATATTTTAATTCCAAAACTAATCAAGATTCTATTGCACCCGTTTTGAAGCATTTAAAGGAAGATATGATTCAATTGATTAATACTTTAAATTGGAAATAGATTTGGTTCAAACCCAAACCTTAGCGCTCGCCTAGTAAACTAAAGGGTTTCATTGGCTTAGCTTTTTTGAGCTTAAACTTTTCTATTGCAAATTTTTTAACATGTGCAATTGCTTCATCCACATCATCTGTTATTAATAAGTATTCTTTGATTTCTGTTGAAGATACTGTTTGATATTTTATCATATCAGCAGTTAATTCGATTAAGTTTTTCCAATATTCTTTGCCAATTAAAACAACGGGGAATTCCTTGATTTTACCAGTTTGAATTAAAGTGAGTGCTTCAAACATTTCATCCATAGTTCCCCAACCACCTGGCATAATTACAAAGCCATAAGAGTATTTTATTAAAAGCGTTTTTCTAACAAAAAAGTATCTAAAATCCACCCATTTGTGCAGATAGGGGTTTTCTTTTTGCTCATGTGGCAATTCGATATTACAACCTACACTAAACCCGTTATTTTCGAAGGCGCCTCTGTTTGCGGCTTCCATAATGCCAGGTCCGCCCCCTGTCATCACTGCA
The DNA here is from genome assembly GCA_027488905.1 of Bacteroidota bacterium. Classification (GTDB taxonomy): domain Bacteria; phylum Bacteroidota; class Bacteroidia; order UKL13-3; family UKL13-3; genus B1. The sequence continues at coordinate 312,354 of JAIYAT010000035.1, read as the reverse complement.
AATCCCAGCTCTGTAAGTTTTGCTCCAATTTCTCTGGCTTGTTGGTAATAAATATTATCTTCTTTGAATCTGGCACTACCAAAAACTGTAATACAAGGTCCTAAAAAATGCAATGCGCGATAGCCTTTAATAAATTCTTTGAAAACTTTGAATAAGAAAAAAAGTTCTTGTAATCTAGACCTTGGTCCTTCCAGAAAACGCCTTTCACTATTGTTGTAATTGTTGTTTGATAGCATATGCATAAAACCTATAGTAACAAGAAAAGTTGTTAATCTAAAGTAAACTATTGGCAAGATTTGCTAACTCTGAGCGCTCACCTTTTTCTAGGGTAATATGTGCATATAAGGGATTATCTTTAATTCTATCTATTAAATAGGAGAGACCATTGGACTGCGAATCTAAATAAGGAGTATCAATTTGAAAGATATCTCCTGTGAAAATGATTTTTGTGCCTTCACCTGCTCTAGTAATAATTGTCTTAACCTCTAGCGGAGTGAGATTTTGCGCTTCGTCAATGATAAAAATGATATTAGATAAACTCCTTCCTCTAATATAAGCGAGCGGAGTAACCACAAGCTTTTCTTGATTAATCATTTCTGTGATTTTATGATATTCTTTATCAGTTTCCTTCCATTGATTTTGAATAAGTTTAAGGTTATCCCAAAGTGGTTCCATGTAAGGATTAACTTTAGATTTTATATCTCCAGGTAAATAGCCAATGTCTTTGTTGCTTAATGGAATAATTGGTCTTGCTAAATAAATTTGTCTATATTCTTGTTTTTGAGCCAATGCAGCTGCCAATGCCAAAAGTGTTTTTCCAGTTCCTGCAACTCCTTGAATTGAAACCAATTTAATGGCAGGATTCATTACTGCGTGCAAGGCAAAAGCCTGTTCTGCATTTCTTGGTTTGATGCCGTAAGCAGAGGTTTTTTGAACCCTTTCTAAACAATCTGTTTCTCTATTATACCAGGTTAAGATTGAATTATTGCTGTTTTTTAAAATGTAAAAGTGATTGGCAGTTGGCTTAGTTTTAATGGTTAATGCTGCTGAGGAAAAACCTCTAACATAAATTTCATCTATGACACTGGCTTTAACTTTTTCTATGATTGTTCTGCCAGTTCTAAGTGTATCAATGTTTTTAATTTTACCAGTTTCATAATCTTCTGCTTGCAAACTTAAAGATTTTGCTTTCAACCTAAGATTTACATCTTTGGTTACAAGTATTACTGGTCTATCAGGAAATTGATCTTTAAGCGCTAATGCTGCATTTAAGATCCTATGATCTGCTTTTCTTTCACCAAAAACAACTTGAGCATCTACTTTTACTTTCTCATTCATGACCACTTTGAAACTACCTTTAGTTGGTCCATTAATAGGAATCCAATTGGTGAGAGTGTGTTCTGCAGAAAGCTTGTCTACATATCGTATAAACTCCCGTGCTTCAAAATTTATAGTATCATTGCCTTTCTTAAAATTATCCAATTCTTCCAACACTGTAATTGGAATGGCAACATCATGCTCTTCAAAGTTTTTAATCGATTTATTATCATATAGAATTACAGATGTATCTAATACGAATATTTTTTTAAGACTTTGTTCCTTTGTTTTTAAAACACTTTTTTTTGGTGTTTTTTTAATAGCCACTTTTTTTGCCATAATCCAAAGATTGATTTTAAAAGGTTTTCGGAATTTTATCAATTAAAAATACTTAATTTAGTAATATTTTTAAACATATGTTGATATGAAACTAATGGCTTGATAAATAATTGAGAATATTTTTGAATATGCTTAAAAAAAAGATTTTCTATTTATTAATTGCAATTTTTGCCTTTAGGTTAGTGTTTGGATTTACCTCCGAATTTTGGTTTCCTGATGAATTGCAAATTTATTTATTAGGATTAAAGTGGTATACAACTGGAATTTGGCCAACTTATGGTCCAGATGTGGTTTATACTCAAACACAAATACCTGGGGCTTTACAATCTATTTTAGTTGGCGCTTCCTTTTTTGTTTTACCAATACCAGAATCACCCTTTATTCTACTAAACATTTTATCTTTTTTTTCGATTTTGGGTTTGATTAATTATGGTCATAAACTCACACCAAATTTGCCTAAGCCTTGGTTATACCTTTTAGTTTTTACCTTGCCTTGGACCTTAAATTATACCACGCGAATTTGCAATCCATCCTATGCATTATTGTTTTCAATTCCTTTTTTTATATCCTTTTTAGAGTTAATTCCGCAATTCTCAAAACAAGTCATAAAACCTTGGTTAGCCGGCTTAATCATGGGTATTACTACTACTTTTATCATGCAATTACATCTGTCTTATGTCTTGTTAATTCCTTTTGCTGGTTTTGCCTTTGTGATTCATTTTATAAACAACAAAAGAGCGATTTTTTTACCATTATCAACTTACTTGATTGGTTTACTCATTGGTTCAGCCACACTAATTCCTACTTTACTTCATCCGGATGTTATGGCAAAAAGCGTTGCCTCAAATGTGGTAGTAAATTGGAAGAACTTTGAAAATTTCATAACTATTTTGATGCGATTTTTATCTTTTGCTTCATATGAAATTCCTTATATGTTAGGTGGAGGTACCGCAGAAAGATTGATGGTTTTAAAAGATCAATTATGGATGACACCATTTGCTGTTATACTGCTATTAACTGGGTTTGCGCAAATTGGGCTTTTTGTCTTTTCATTTTTTCTCATTAAGAATAAACCTCGCTTTTCTTGGCTAAAGTGGATTGTATTCTTTACTTGGTTAATGTTGTTTGCCAGTTTTTTCTTTTCGGTAAAAGGTCCATCCTCACACACATTTTATATGTTATTACCTCTTCCTGTTTTATATTCCTTTTATGCCTACCAATATTTTTTAGAGCGTTATCCTAAATGGCTAGTTTATTTTAAGGTGATGATTGTTTGCAGTGTTTTTTTTCACATAGGTTTAGCAATGTATAGCACACATACTCGAAGTTTATATTTGGATAGAAATAAGGTTGTAAAAGCTATTGAGCAGAAAGATTACAAAATCCTTGGTAATAGAAGAGCAGACGATTGGGGATATGGGTATTAATGGAAAAGGGGCTGTTTAAAGCCCCTTTATCTAGCAAAACAATAAGCCGGGTTCTGTAATCTTGTAAACAAGACGACTATCATTTATCTGCTCTTGTTATCACTAACAAAATGTAGCAGCCTACCCGCAGTAACTCGGTTTGAACCGAAAGATTAAGCGAACCTTTCTTCTTGCGAAGAATTACTGCCTATTTGGCCTTGCAACGCATAAGGTTTGCCATGCAATGTTTATTACTAAACACCCGGTGGGCTCTTACCCCGCCTTTTCACCTTTTCCAAAACGCAAGCATTTTGGTAGTTTGTTTTCTGTGGCACTTTCTGTTCTTTGTTTTTATCTCAAAGACCTTCCCGTTAGGAAGTATGCTGCTTAAGTTGCCCGGACTTTCCTCTGCAGGTTTAATTGCAGCGATAGCCTATTTCGCCCTTCAAAGGTACATTCCTCTATTGATTTTTTATTTTCTGATTTGATTTTTCGGTTTAAATCATACCTTTGTTATGTTAATTTAGACTAAATAAAAATAATAATCATTAATTATGAGTAAGTTAAAAGAATTTGTGGCAGTAAATTACATTTCCTGTCAATCTCATTACCAAGAAAGGTTTGAGCAATTATTTGCTTCTCGTGCACATGCAATTGATAACATGAACGGCTTTATCAAAATGTATGTACTAAAACCACAAGAGCAAAACGGACAATATCTAATTGTTAGCTATTGGAGCTCTGAAGAAGCTTTTAAAACGTGGACAAAATCTCCAGAATTTACCGAAGGACATAAAAGGGGTTTTGAAGACATTGCTATTGCAAAAAAGGAAGGTAAGGAGCCTCCTATGACCTCAAGTTTTAAAACGTATGAAATCATTTCCAACTAAAATGTTATTTATGGGTTGGTTCAAACCAGAAAAAATAAAGAAAATAGGTATTTGGGCCTTTGTTTTTTTTCTAATTAAAGGCCTAATTTGGCTTACTTTGGCAATTTGTGCTTATTTTTCAGTAAGTTAGATTATTTTCAGGGTTGCGAATTATTTCTTGCTCAAAACAAAAAATAGCAGAAATTCGCGACTCTGAAAAACATCGTCATGGCAGTATATAAATTCAAAGTATCTTTCGAAGAATATGAAGACATTTATCGGGTGATTGAAATTAAATCGACCCAAACTTTTTTAGATTTCCATAAAGCAATCCTAGCTTCAATTGGATTTGATGAAAAGCAATTGGCCTCATTTTATATGAGCACTGATAGCTGGAAAAAGGGACAGGAAATCACTTTAGAGGATATGACTGAAAATCCTGAAAACCCTTTGCCTATAATGGCAAAAGCAAAATTAAGTCAGTATATTGTTGACCCACATCAGAAGATTTTATACGTTTATGATTTTATAGAATGTTGGACTTTATTAATTGAACTTACAAGTATTTCGATAACTGAAAACCCCAAAACGACCTATCCAAATTTATTCAAAAGTGTTGGTCCAGCGCCAAAGCAATATGATAAGGTTCAAAAGTTTGGATTGGTGGATGACAATGAATTTGATGAAATCACAAAGAATTATCTAAACCGTTCTGAAGAAATTCCTGGTGAAATTTCAGATGATGAAGCAGATGAATTTGGGTTGTTTGACAACGGTGAAGAAGGTGAATCAGATGCAGATTCAAACGTATTAGATAAAGACGAACTTTAACCATGTTGCCATTAAACCTTAATAGACCTTTAATCATATTTGATTTAGAGACAACTGGTGTAAGTATTTCGAAAGACAGAATAGTTGAAATTTCTTGCATAAAAATATTTCCTAATGGTGAAGAGGCGATTAGAACCCAAAGAATTAATCCTCAAATGCTCATTCCAGCAGAAGTAACCGCCATTCATGGCATTAGTGATGCAGATGTAGCAGATATGCCAACCTTTGCAAATGTTGCGAGAGAATTTGCTTTATTTATGCAAGGTTGTGATTTTGGTGGTTTCAATTCTAATAAATTCGATTTCCCGATGTTGGTTGAGGAGTTTCTTAGAGCGGGAATTGATTTTGATCCTGAGAATAGAAAATTTGTTGATGCTCAGCGTATTTTTCACATGATGGAACCTCGAAATTTAAAAGCTGCGTATAAATTTTATTGCAATAAGGATTTAGAAAATGCCCATAGCGCAGAAGCCGATACAAAAGCAACTTGGGAAGTTCTAAAATCTCAAGTAGAAAGATATCCTCAACTGCAAAACAATATTGAATATTTACACCAATTTTCAGGGCAAAGTAATAATGTTGATTTAGCTGGAAGAATGATTTTTAATGACAAAGGGGTGGAGGTTTTCAACTTTGGTAAACACAAAAATAAACCTGTGTTGCAAGTGCTCAAAGCAGAACCAAGTTATTACCAATGGATGATGGATAACGACTTTTCTTTAGATACAAAAAGACATTTAACTAGGATAAAACTAAGAGAAAAATTCCAAGCTTAACGTAAAATCGTAAAGTTGCCTTTTTTGGTATAAGCCAAGCCATTCCAGCCTGTATAGTTAATAATATAAAAATACACATCTGATTTTGATTCGGTATTCTTAAAATTGCTATCAAAAAAGTCGTATTTACTTTTGGATTCAAAAACACGTTCGCCCCAACGATTGAAAACCTGTATTTGGTAATCTTTCACAAAAACTGGTACTGTTTGGAATTTATCATTTAAACCATCTCCATTTTCAGTATAGGCATTTGGGGCATAAACAATGGGATTCTGAATCAGTTCAATGGTATTTGATTCACTAATTTGTTGGTCGCCATTTAGATTTTCATAAGCAATAACCTTATATAAATATAGGCCATTATCGTAATTAAGATTTTCATCTTTTGTAAAGGTGTTCTTTGATTGGGTATTTTTAATCAAAACATCTTTATTTAAACCAGGCTCTGTTCTCAATACATCATAACCTTGCGTACCTACATTCCAATATTCATATGGTAACCAATTGAGGGAATGTACAAAAGGAACTGTACTTCCTGATAAAACAATTGAACAAGCTTCTTTATCATCTATGCTCACATTGCCGCAAAGGTCTACATTAATTAATTTGTAGCAGTAACTTGTTTCATCTACATTAACTTTCTTATCAATAAAACTGGTATCATTTAAATTTCTAATTTCACCAAGTTTCTCAAAAGTAAAACCGTTTCTACCTACCTTTCTGTAAATCAAATAACGCCAAAAACTATCGGCATTTGCGGCTTGCCAAGTTAATTTTATCTCTTTATCGTTTTGAACCGAAACTGTATATAGTTTTAAATTATCTGCTGGAACAGGCTGATATGCTACGCAACTAATACTACTTGTATCACTGTGGAAATTGCAAATATCCCTTGAACTCATGCTATAACAAGTACTAGTAGATTCATCAAATTTAAACACATCTATATAGGTGGTCTGATTGAGATTTGAGAGTGTTGCTATTTGCTTTCTATCGCCATTTACTTCTCTAAATAAGTAAATTTCTTTAGTGAAATTGTTAATTGGATAGGGTGGCCATTCTATGTTTACAGTATCTGCACTCACTACTTTTGGACAATAAATTCTTGGCGATTTAGGCTGCGGCATTGGGTCAACCAAAAACAAAACACGTTTAATACCAATTTTTGCATTAGGGCAGGCATTGTCTCTTACTTGTATCAAAAGCTCTATGGTGTCTTTGCTAATATTTCCGCAAGTTGGCACCCATGAAACGGTTGCGGTGGCATTCCCAATTCCATTATCAATATTGGTTGCCCCTAAATTCATGTCGATGAATTGACCAGAAAGATTAATGAATAATAAATCTGTTGACAAAGATGAAGTTATGTTTATCTGCTTAAAAATGGTATCAAATGCCGTAACCCTAATAATTTCAGTTTCTAAATTGGAAAAAGTTTTTTTATTGTCAATTGTGTCAATTGCAGTTAATGAACAAATTTTTAATGAGGTATCGCCACTAATTCTACAAGTATTGATGCTAATCAATTGAAAACAGTAATTTTTATCAAAATTATCAAAGGCCTTTGTATCTATATAGTTTGATGTTGATTGTGTTTCTATTGAATCAAGCAATTGCATCGCTGAGCCATTTACTGATCGAAAGATAAAGTATTTCTGAAAATCTGAACTTGGATTAGGTGCGGTCCAATCCAAGGCAAGCACATTGTTGTTTAATGATTTTAGACACTGGGGAAAGGGAGGAGCTAAGGGCTCTGTTTTTATAAGTATTTTTATTTTAGCTACCTTAAAATTTGGGATTGGACAAGCAGCATCTTGTATGGTAACTTCTATGGTAAAGGTGTCTGAACCTAAGTCGGAACATAGTGATTGCCAATTTAACCTTCCCCATAACATTCCTGGTGTACTACTGATAACACTTAAACTAGCTGGATTGGGCGATTTGGTTAAAATATCTCCAGTTGCACTCATAGTTAACATATCTCCACCCGCATCAGTGGCATAGAAATCATATTCCAAAGCACTTCCAGCACTTAAAATTAAAACAGTGTCCAACATTTGCGGAGGCAACAAATAGGTACGCATATCAAACTTAAACAAGCCAAGGTTACATCCCCCAACACTCGTATTAAATGCTCTTTTACCAGGGTTAGTTCTTGAATATGCATTCTGAGTAGTTGGAAAATCACTAAATCCACCACATCCTGCACAAACGCTTTGATATACAATTCCACTAGGGTCAAAATGACTTGTGCCACCATCTACATGTTCTTGACTAGTGCTTCCCCCATAATAGGTTGCATATAACAGGGTACCCAAGCTAGGTGACAAAACCATTAGGTAGAAATCCGAACCATCTGTAGTTTTTTGAAAGGCATCTCCTGAGGTTTGAAACCCAAAAAGATTATCTAGGCCTGCTTGATAACTTTGGTTTGAACCACCTCCCCAGCCACTAATATAAACTCTACCGCATTTATCAACCATAAATGCTGAAGGCGATAGGCTAGGTTTAGTTGAACCAATTTTACCAAAGGTAGAAGCCTTGGTTAAACTAGTTAAATCTGAGTTGTATTGTTGGATAAAATGTTTGCCATTGGGAATTCCAAAGGCTTGACTTGACAAAGGCATTGTTCCTTCGGTTTGACCCATGGAATAAATTGAGTTATTTTCATCCGTAGCGACAAAGAATACTTGGTCGTATGAAGGTGTACCAGCATACACTATTCGTTGTCTAACGCCATTGCTACCATATTTTCCAATAAATCCATCTGTTCCACCTTGATGATTATTAGTTGTAGAAAATGCTAGGTTTACACTGTTGGTTCCACCACCAACGATAATTTCATTTGATTTATTGATGCAAACTGAATATGCTGCATCGGCGTTACTTCCGCCCACAAAAGTGCTAAATAAAATTGTAGTTAAATTAGCATTGTATTTAACTAGCAATCCGTCTTGAGCACCGCCGCCATATATTGGCTGTGCTGCATTTATAAGAGAAATCCCTTGAAGATGACTTGATTTAGTGCAAGATGATATGATAATATTTCCTGTTAAATCTACTATTACTTCACCTCTAAAGCAATCTGCATAATTATACGGTAAATTGTTTGGCTGAGAAGAAAAGTTTCCAATTGAATTACCATTTATTCCATCATCATTAATACCACCTAAAAACGTAGAGGCTAAAAGGGTATTACCATTTGCATTTAATTTTGTAATAAAAATATCATAATTCCCGCCATAGCTGCGGTCGTGACCATTTGCACTTGTTGGAAAATTATTGGAATGAGTGGTTCCAAAGATGATTATTTCTCCTGTAGCTGGCATGGTTGTTACAGAATGGGGCTGTTCATTGTGACTTCCTCCTAAAAATGAAGCAAAAATTAATGCAGTGCCATTTGGATTAAACTTAGCAATAAATGCATCTCTTGCATATTCTCCATCTGCACCACTTCCGTCTGCAAAGCTTACATCAAAAGCTCCTGTAGTAAAAGGGAAATTTGCTGCGTAAACTGTTCCTGCACCAAGCGCATTTCCATTTAAATCATAACTAGCAGCAAAACCAAAATTATCTGCAGCACTGCCCATGTATGTTCCAAATACAACTTCAGGATCTATTTGAATGGGTAGGAATTTGTTGTAATTATTTGTGATAAACTTTACAATATTTCCTTCTAATTTAAACTTTGTTTTAATGGTCTTTTCAACTCCGTTTATGGTCTGAAAGCTCACTGGATTCTCCTCAATGATTGTCCCCATTGAAGTTTCAATTTTTAGTTGTCCGCCATTTAATGAAAGCTTGTCGGCCCCATTATATTCTAAGGCAATTTGATTTGGGTTGGCCCCTGGTTTAACAATAAAGTTTATCTTTATACTGCTTCCTTTAGACAATAGTTCTAAGTCAATTCCAGGATAAATATTAGACAATATAATCCTCTTAAACCCATGCACATTACTTGCATGTTTTGAAGCATCTCCAATAAAGTAATTATAATATGCTTCATTTGGTTCAAACCTTAATATTTGGGGATTAGGATTTGAACCAATAAACTTAACCTTTACTGAATGAAAATGAGCTTTTTCAATCTTTTTTCCATGCTGGTATTCATGCGTAGCTTCCTTGTCTGCAAAAAGATAGGTGAGTTGATTTTTTTCAATAAATAGGTTCCCAATAGGTATATCGGCCTTAAAAATTACATTGTTCTCCCATTGCCCTTTATTCTCAATAAACTCTATATAATTGCGGGGCAAATTGATTGCAATTAAATCCGAAGACCAACTGCAAAACAATAGCAAGATAATTAGATATGTATGATTTGTTTTCAGGTTATTATTGTGCGGCTAAAAATCAATTTGTAAATTTACAGCATATGAATGACAAAATAAAGCCCCATTTGGTTGTTTTAAGTGGAGCAGGAATTAGTGCAGAAAGTGGTATACAAACCTTTAGAGATAGCGGAGGCCTTTGGGAAGGCCATAAAGTTGAGGATGTAGCCACACCTGAGGCCTTTGAGAGAAACCCAGAATTGGTATTGAATTTTTACAATTTAAGGAGAAAAACTTGCTTGGAAGCCAAACCCAATCAGGCTCATATTAGCTTAAAAGATTTAGAAAGCAAGTTTAAAGTAAGTATTGTAACTCAAAATGTAGATGATTTGCATGAACGCGCTGGTAGCACAAATGTGCTTCATTTGCATGGAGAATTACTCAAATCTAGAAGTACAAAAAATCCCAATCTAGTTTACAACATAAAAGGTGACATGCTCAATTTGGGTGATACTTGCGAACTTGGTTCCCAACTTAGACCGCATATAGTTTGGTTTGGAGAGGCTGTTCCTATGATTGAAAATGCTGCTGAAATCTGCAAGCAAGCCGACTTGTTTCTTATTATTGGAACTTCATTGCAAGTTTATCCAGCGGCTGGATTGGTTAAATATGTAAATACAAATGTTCCTGTTTATATTATTGACCCCAAACCAGTTAGCATTTATACCAATCATAAAATAAACCATATTCCAAAAAGCGCAAGTGAAGGAATGGAAGCCTTATTAAATTTAATCTAATGGAATCAAATGAACTTAAAATAGTATTGCTACAACAAGATTTGCATTGGGAAAATGTGCTAGCAAATCTCTTGCATTTTGAAAGTTTAATTTATGGTTTGAACCAAAAGGTTGACCTAATTATGTTACCAGAAATGTTTACCACAGGTTTTAGCATGCAACCTGAAAAATTTGCATTAAACAATCAAGAGCAAACTTTTAAAACTCTTAAAAGGTGGGCCGCAGATAAAAATGTCGCAATTTGTGGTAGTATAATGGTAGCAATAGATGGCGTGTATTTTAATAGGTTTTTTTGGATTGACCCATCTTGTGATTTTCAATTTTATGATAAGGCCCATTTGTTTAGAATGGGAGAGGAACAATTGCATTATTCAAAAGGAACTGCACATCAAATAATAAATTATAAAGGTTGGAAAATTGCACCGTTTGTTTGCTATGATTTAAGGTTTCCAATTTGGATGAGAAGAACTAAAGAGTTTAATTATGACTTAATTCTATTGGTTGCCAATTGGCCAGAAAGACGAGCCGCTCATTGGAAAGCTTTAACTTTAGCTAGGGCAATTGAGAACCAATGTTATCTTGCCGCCGTTAATAGAGTTGGGTTAGACATTACTAGTATAAACCATTCTGGAGATTCGCGCGTTATAAATCCTATGGGAGAACTTGTTTTTGATGCTAAAGACTCAAAAGAGCTTACTATCGTCTCACTCGATAAAAGTGTAGTAGAAAATTATAGGCAACAGTTTCCAGTGCAAGAAGATGCAGATGCCTTTGAATTATTATAAAATTGCAACTAATTTAAGTTTAACATAGTCTAAATGTCATTATTAAGAAACATATGAGGAAAATACTATTTTGTTTATTCATAACAGCAAGTTTTAATTTAACTGCGCAGAACAAGAAAGACGTTGGCGCGAAAGGGAGTATAGAATTCTTATATACAAGTTTCGATTTTGGTAATATCAATGAACTTGGTGGAAGCGTAAAACATGAATTTAAATATATTAATATGGGTAACGCCCCAGTTAAAATTGTAGATGTCAAAACTTCCTGCGGTTGCACATCTACCAATTGGACTCTCGGCCAAGTTAATCCGGGGGATACAGGTTCTGTTTTTGCTGTATTTGAACCAGAAGGCAAGCAAGGACCATTTGAAAAAAGCATTTCTGTATATAGTAGTGGCGCCCCTAATTTAATTGATATTAAAGTTAGAGGGGTGGTTCATGCCACTAAATTAAAACAAAGCGATAGGTTCATTTATCGATATGGTAGCTTGGCGGTTCCCAATAATTTAATAGAATTAAACCAAGTGAGTTATAATGGATATGATAGTTTGGAGTTAGATTTTTTTAATTTGAGTAATAAGCGCATATACTTTTATAAAATTGAAAGTCCACCTAATATTCAAGTGATCAAAACTTATGATAATGTGCTTCCAAACTCTGAATACACATTAAAGGTTAAGTATTTTCCTAAAAAACCAATCGAATTTGGGCCAATTCGTCAAGAAATAAAAATTCACACAAATGACGATACCTTGCCCGTAAAGGTTTTTACAATCACTGCAAATATCATTGAGGATTTTGGAAGTTTAGATAAAAAAGCACTAAAGGAAGCACCTAAATATTATGTTAAAAATAATACCATTGATTTTGGAAACATAGCAATATTTTCCTCTCCATCAGGGGTTTTTGAAATTAAAAATAAGGGCAAAAAAGATTTAGAAATTAGAAGAATAATAAAGGGATGTACTTGTTTATCCACTGACTTATCTAGACGTGTTATCAAAAAAGGTGAAACTGCTACTTTAAAAATTACCTGGAATAATGCAAATATGGATGGTCCAGATACAAAGACAGTTAAACTCATCACAAATGACCCAATTCAACCAGAACTAATACTTATTCTTAAAGCTAATATTGTCGAATAATCATTTTACAGGTAAATTTTGTCAGAAGCTGCATAATTGGTTCAGTACTTGTTTAATGGAAAACATTAAGTAAAGTTCGATTACTTTCTTAGAATAAGTAACAATGACAGAAACTATAATCTAATAGATATGAAAAAATGGCAAATGATTGCACTAGGATTTGCAGGAGGCATTTTAGGAGCATTTTCGATTAATTTATTCTCAAAAAAACAAGTGGTGTTTCAAACCATAACTCCATCTGAAAGCAACGCAAATATGGTTAATTATAAAGGCATGGCCCCTGGTACCTTTGATTTTACCAAAGCTTCTGAGGCATCTTTACATGCAGTCGTATTTATAAAAACTTTAACTAATCAACGCTATCAGGACCCATTTTATGACTTCTGGAATGGTATGGATTTCTTTGGTAGACGTGGGCCTGTGGCAAGTTCTGGATCTGGTGTTATCATTTCAGATGATGGATATATAGTAACTAATTTACATGTGGTTAATAATGCAAATGTTATTGAGGTAATTACTAATAACAATAAACAATCTTACACAGCCAAAATGATTGGTTCAGACCCCTCTACTGATTTAGCGCTCCTAAAAATTGATGCAAAAGATTTACCCAAAATTATTCTTGGTAATTCAGACCAATTAAAAGTTGGAGAATGGGTTTTAGCTGTTGGGAACCCTTTTAACTTAACTTCTACGGTTACAGCTGGTATTGTGAGTGCAAAAGGTAGAAATATTAATATTGTTAATAATCAATTTCCTATCGAAAGCTTCATTCAAACTGATGCAGCAATTAACCCAGGGAACAGCGGTGGAGCTTTAGTAGATTTAGAAGGAAGGCTAGTAGGTATTAATACAGCTATTGCAAGCAATACAGGCTCATACAATGGGTATGGATTTGCAATTCCTGTAAACATCGTTGCAAAAATTATCAAAGATTTGATTGAATTCAAAGAAGTTCAAAGAGGTTTTACAGGCATGGATGTAAAGGATATTGATGGGGCAATAGCACAAAAATATTCTATAACTAACAACATTGGAATTTTAGTAGAACATGTTTTAGCAGATGGGCCAGCAGACCAAGCCGGACTTAGGTCAGGGGATATTATTCTAAAATCAAACGGAAAAGCAATTGATAGCAAAGCAATTTTTGATGAACAAATTGCTTACCGAAGACCTGGTGATAAAATCATTATTACTTACAAACGTGATGGTAAAGAAATCGAAACTACACTTTCTTTGTTGAATCGTGAAGGTACTACCGCCATCATGAAAAAGGGTACTATTAGTTCTGATATCCTTGGTGCAGATTTCCAACCTTTGCCTAAAAATGAACGTGAAAAATTGGGTGCAACAAGTGCCTATCGTATTAGTAATATTAGACAAGGAAGAATTGCAAGCATGGGCATTCAAGAAGGTTTTGTAATTACATCTTTGAATAGAAAAAATTACGACAAAGTTGAAGATTTAATTAAAGCTTTGGAAACAGTTAGAGGTCAGGTGGTCATTGAAGGGATTTTTGCAAATGGAGGAAGAGGAGTTTTCTCCTTTTATACTTATTAACTTTTGATGAAAGGTATCTTTCTGATTCTCTTACTTGGTTCAAACCTAATTTATGGCCAAAAAAATAATAGAAGTTTAGCTGGTTTTGCCATTGGGCAAGGCAAGGATATTCCTAGAAAAGTATTAGGGAAACCTTATCTTTCTGATACAAGTATGACTGGCAATCCCATTGAAGCTTTCGCACATCCAATGGGAGAGGATTGGATTATTGTTTTTGAATATAACAAAGAGAAAAACCATAATGTCAGTTCTATAATGCTCTCTTCCCAAACCCAACTTTTGCCATCTGGCTTCAACAATTTGAATTTTGGCATGAAAAAATCTGAAATTCTAAAATTACTCGGAAGGCCTTCAGACAAAGTAAGTATTGGAGAATACGGCGAAAAATGGGTCTATGAACAGTACTCATTTTCCTTAGATTTAGATAGCAAAGGAATACTTTGGGCTATAAAATTGTTTGAACCCAATTATGAATCAAATACAATTGAATTGGCTATTCCTTCCTTAAAATCCATATATGATTTGCAAGTTAAAAATGATTTCGAGGCGCTTTCAGAGTTTGTTTCTCCTAGTTTGATCATTCAGAAATCATCGCGCAAATACAAATTTGAAAATGCTTGGAATTTAGAAACTTCTAGTGATGCTTCGGGTATTTTTAAGCTCTTTAAAGAGTCCTTAAGCCAAGTAAATTTATCAGATACAATTAATCCAAAGCAATATAAGCAGACCATTATTCCTATTAAAAATTCTGCTTCCAAGTTTAAAATGAGTTTTAAAAAGGGGAGTTCATGGCTTGAGGTTATTTGGGCATATGAGTTTGGTTCATACCGAATTATTGAAATTATTTTATAAATAAAAAGGCTGTCATTCTAGACAGCCTTTTTACTTAAACCCATTTATTGTTTTAAGATTTTTCGAATCAGGTTTTCCCCAGACTCATTGTTTAAAATCATTTGATAAACACCCACAGGAAGTAAACTTAAGTCGATAATACATTCTTGTTCAAAACTATTTTCAAAAACTATTTTACCATTGATGTCTACAATTATTGTTTTAACTTTTCCTTTCATACTTGTATTTATCCATACATTATTTAAAGTAGGATTTGGGAAAATATTTAGTCGGTTTGAACCAAGCTCACCCGCACCCACACTATTGAAAACAAGGCAATCTGAGGTATCGGTGCAATTATTATACTTGATTTCAACTGCGTACTCACCACTTTCTAAAGGTTTAAAAATCTTTTCGAATGCTCCTGGAATTATTGCTTTTCCCTTTTTACAATCTAGCCATTGGTAAGTTGCAGCGGGCATTTCAGCCTCTAAGGAGTTCGCACCTTGAAAAACCTTAACGTTGAGTTTAGTTACTGTTAAATTAAAAATAACAATACTATCACAACCATGGCTTGCTCTAAAATTAAATGTATCAATTTTTGATAAATCTGCTATGAATATTGTGCCATTAGGTAATTTAACTGATTCTCCAAAACAAGCTTGCGAATTGATAGTAATTGGTTGTAAATTGGGTTTAAGGATAGTTATTTGATAAACAGTATCACATCCAATTGTCACAAATAATGTGTCCTTGAAAGTTCCAGGGTTATTATAACTTTTTCCATTGAAGTTAAAAGGAGAATTGCCACAAACTACGCCCTTAATATTTTTGGTGATGTAACATGAGGTAGCTTTCGTTTGAGTTAAATGCCCATAAAGACCAGTGCTTGTTCCTGCTAGTAACTCATCATAATATAAAAAGTTAATTTGTGTGCCAACTGGATAAGAATATCCTAAGGTCCAAGATGTTGCTCCCCATATATACATGTAAATAGCTTCATCAACCGCACAAAATACAGTATCACCACCTAAGGCAACTGCTTTACCTTTTTTACCATTTACAAAGGGATAACCCGAGGTTGTCATTGGTGTCCATTTGTTGGAACCACTGATAATTTTATAATAAGTAATTGGATGATTAATGCCAGCATCTGTGCCAGTTACATATAAGGTATCTCTAGTTGCGCTCACCAATACATCTTCAAGTGAGGCAACTATTACAGTTCCTGTTGAAGTAAAGGCGCCATTCATATTTTGAGAACCTGTCCAAGTGCTGCCGCTTTTTAAAACCCTATAAACACTTCTGCCTTGAGGTTTACTTAAATCGTAGGCCACAGTAACATAGGCAACGGTATCTGTTCCTTCAATGTTAAAAGCAATGTCTGTAACGTCTACATCCTTGCCGATGCTTGATGCTTCTAGCAAAATTTGACTCCAACTACTGCCAGCATTCATTGAATAAAATAAGCCTCCTTTGCTACTATCCTGTATACTAAATCCAGCAAAAACTATATTTTCATTAAAAAAGGCTACTTCTAACGAGTTAACGGTTGTGCCTACCGATGGAAAGAAATAAGGACTTGTTTCTGGCGTAAATGCTTGGTTCCAGCTTATTCCGCCATTGCTAGTTTTATATACCCTTAGATTTCCTGCGTAAACAGTATTGGTGTCTGATTGCTTCATGGCAATTGAATAATAAGGAGAGCCATCGCCTCCAGGCCATAGTGCACCTGACCAAATTGGACTTGCAGTTTTATACCTGCTTACTTTTCTAATTCCAGATTTTGCTGCAATCCAGGCGGTTTGTTTATCTGCAGTCATATCAAAATCTTGCACCTGAACAGCCTCTAAACCTTCTGATAAATCTGTAGAACTACTGCCACGGTTAAGGGAAACCGCTATACCTAAATCCGAGGTGAAATATACCACATTGGTATCATTTGGGTCACAAAAAACCTCCCCATCATTTGGATTGGTAGTTTTTCCAGTACTCCCAAATTCAACCCAATTGAGTCCTTTATTTGCAGAATAACCATCTGAATGATAAGTATAATAATTACTTGCACTGCCAGCAAAACCGAAATTGGTTCCAGAAACACCATTGGTAGTATTTGGAAAGTTTGCATTATTCCATGTTATCTCATCATCTGTATATCTGAAAGTTTTTTCAGGAGCTCCTGGTGACTTAGATCCTCCTAATATTATTCTTCCAGTGGGGCTAATTCCAAATGCTGAATACTGCGTTCCAGTTGGCAAAGTGCCCATTATAATATTTGTAAAAGTGGTTGTATTTTTTAGATCAAAATAGGTATGATTTGTTTTTGTAATTTGTGCTCCTGTTCCCAATTTTTGAAAAAAATAAACTAAGTTATTGCTTGGATTAATTGCAATTTGATTAACAAAAATACTTATATTTCTTGGAGCAGCGCTGTTTTTGGTATACTTACCGCTTGCATCTATATTGCCCCAAAATACCTGATTGCCTGTTACGTAAATTAAAATAGAGTCTTTTACCATAAGTGCGTTTACATTATTAGTTTCAATTCTTGTATGTAAACTACTATCTGGATGTAATGCATATAAACCTGTGTTGTTAATGCAAAACAATGTGCCACTTTGATTATGGACCCCTAGTTGTTGGAAAGTTCCACCTAAATTATCATTGGCATCTGCACTTGCAACTTTCTTCCAGGTAGAAAAGTTAAAGGAAGGTCCTGAAGGATTGTAAATGTCTGAGTAGAAAATAGAATTGGCACTTTCTGTTGAAATGTACAATCGGGTAGTGTCTGCATTTTTGGCGTACCCAGTAATGGATAATACCCTTGCACCCCAAACATTTTCTACTTTTGGAGCACTAAGTTGAGCGGCTAACTCAAAGGAAGCTAATAGCGAAATTGCCAACCAGGCACGTCTCGCCAATTGAGTAATTTTGTTTTTCATATCTTAGAAATTTTGAACAAATTTACCTCGATGGGTAATTTTGCCTGTCATTATAAATGATGATTTCTTGTCATCATCTAAATTATAACCTATTGAATTTCAGTGTTTAAGCATAAATTATGCCCTTTCATTAGTAATAAGGACATGGTTTTGATTTAGGGTTGATCCAAAACTAATATTCTCCTATTTAAAATAACATCATCTGCATTATTGAGCGAATTCAATCTCAAAATATAAATGCCAATAGGTAAATGAGAAAGATCTAGAATTGGACTGGAGGCTGGTATAATGTTTTGATTCAGAACAACACTGCCAAAAACATTTATTAAACTTAAATTTAAAACATGGGTTTGACTACCTTCAATTTTTAGTAAACCAGAACATGGATTTGGATAAATATTTAAGTTGCTTTGCTTTTGGTTTAAAAGACCGTTTGCTTGTACAAAAAAACAATCGGAGGTATCTGTGCAAAAGGCCTTACTCACTTTAACTGCATAATTTCCAGATTGGTTTGGTTTAAAATCCCTTGTAACTGCGCCAGGAACTATTGAAAATCCTGTATTACAATTTAACCATTGGTATTGAGTAGCATTGGTTTCATTAGAAATGAGCGTATCTTGTCTTACAGAAATTGAGACATCAGGCCTATTAACTGTTAGTGTAATGGTAACGATACTATCACATCCATTTTTACTTTTATAAAGAAACTGATAACGCCCAGAGGTATTAACCTGGCTAGAATCTGGCAAGCCAATAAACTCATTATAACAAATCGAAGGATTAAAATTGTTAATTTTAGGACGACATTCTGCTGGAGTGCCTAAATGTCCGTATAAACCAACCCCTGTTCCCGCCAATAGTTCATCATAATATAAGAAGTTAATAACTGAACCAACTGGGTATTGGTAAGCTCTAAACCAAATACTATCCTTTACTGGAAACACCATTAAATCTTCTTTAACTGCTGCATACAAAGTATCTTTTCCTAAGGCAATTTTAACTTTACTTCCAAAATAAGAAGGGAAACCGTTCATTTTTAATTGCTCCCACTTATTAAGAAAGTTGATTGCTTTAAAGTAAATTTGATACTGGGCACTGCTACTTGCATAATTTATTCCAGAAGCAAACAAGGTATCTGCGTTTAGGTTCAATTCTAAATCTTCTATTTGTGCTAACGAGCCCACGCCAATAGCCATATTTGGCGCATCCATATTTTGATTGACCAACCAACCATTGCCCCTTTTTATTAATCTAAAAACATTATTAAACAAAGGGTTTGTACTATCATAATTAAGTGCTATGTAAGCAATTGTGTCTGAAATTTCTTTTGTGATGACTATATCATTAATATTAATGTCTTGGCCAATACTCGTGCTAGCAATTCTCAATTGTGTCCAGGTATTTCCTGCATTCATTGAATAAAATAAGCCTCCTTTTGTGGGTAATTCTGCAGCGTAGGAGGCCAAAATCAAATTTGTATCAAATGGGCAAATTGCTATTTTGGTAACTTTTAAATTAAAAGATGGAAAATTATAGGGTGGGCCTTCAGGTGAAAATACTTGACTCCATATTTTTCCTCCATCATTACTTTTATAAATACGAATATTTCCAGCATAAACACGGTTTGTATCATTTGAAACAAGCGCCACACTATAATAAGGAGAGCCATCTCCATTCGGAAACATTGATTTTGACCATTTTTTCTGTGTGGATTGGTAATTTGTAATTTTCTTTAAACCTGCTTTAGAGGCAATCCATGCTCCGGTTTTACTTAGGTTCATGTCAAGTCCATTAATTTGAAGAGCTTCGATTCCGTTATTAATATCAAAAATAGAATCACCATTATTTGCTGAGGCCCCTAATCCTGCGTCTGTATTGAAAAAAATGCAATTTTGTGAAATAGGCGAAATAAATACATTTCCATCATTTGGATGCGTTTCTTGAAAAACACTCCCAAGTCCTTTCCAGTTTAAACCTTTATTTAAAGAAACTGCTGTTGAATAATGCGTTAAATAACTAGTTGAATTGCCAGAAAATGCAAATTTGCTAATACCTTTACCAGCAATGGTGGTATTCACAAAATTCCAAGTACTTTCATTGTCGGA
The DNA here is from genome assembly GCA_027488905.1 of Bacteroidota bacterium. Classification (GTDB taxonomy): domain Bacteria; phylum Bacteroidota; class Bacteroidia; order UKL13-3; family UKL13-3; genus B1. Next base: position 292,383 of record JAIYAT010000035.1, on the reverse strand, counting down.
ATAAAGAACTTTCTTTCCAGTATTATCGGCTCCTCCAATAAAAATTCTTCCATCTGGTGCAATGCCAACTCCTTCCCATAACACTCCAGGCCAAGAACCACTTATGCTTATGGGTAAGAAATTACTGGTACTTGTTAAATTAAAATAAGCCACTGAAGATTTGTATAGAACAGGGGTGTTTCCTTTTGATAAAACATATACAAACTGCGTTATTGGGTTAATAGCAATGGAAAAGTTGTTTGCAGCCCCAGGCAAATTATAACCAGAGAATCCAGAATTGATAATATTTCCAAGTCGGATTTTCTTATAATTTAAAATATTATTTTGAAAATAGAGTAAAATAGAATCCTTAATAAAAATAGTTTGAGTGCCAAAGTTCTCAATTTTTACCGGTAGGGTAGCAATTTCTGTAGTGTAATACAAACCACTTTGGTGTCCAAAAAATAAATACTTATTAATTGCATCATAAGCTAATGAGTTTAGGTTTGAACCAAAACCTTTTGAAGCAGAAAGAGAAGGTAATACCTCAAAGCTATCTGCTGATAAACCTAATGACGTGGTTCTGATTTTTGATTTAAATACTGAATTCGGACTTTCAGTTGACACAAAAATCACAGTAGTATCGATAGATTTAGCATATCCAGTAATGTCTAGGATGCTACCTCCAAACAAGCCTTCGGTTTTTGGTGGCGAGAGTTGTGCTTTAGAAACTAAAACTGTTAAAACAATCAGTACGGTGAGTATAACTTGTTTCATTATTTGAGTAATATGAAACAAATGTATCTATTTGTTCAAATTTATTCTCCTGTTAAATGATATTTATTTAACATTGAAACAGCTTCTAATCTATTGTTTACAAGTAGTTTGTCGTAAATCCTGCGTGTGTGAGTTCTAACTGTATTGATGCTAACAAATATTTTCTCTGATATTTCCTTATCGGTAAGTCCTTCTGCAATAAACAATAATACCTCATATTCTCTTTTAGAAAGATTTACAAGGTTTTCAGGCAAATTTTCTTTGTTACCGCTATATTTATGAGTTAAATTATTTAATTCGTTCGCAGTTAAAACAAGTTGGTCTTTTAGCTGATGGTTTTCAGATTTTAGGGATTCAATTTGTTTTGAAATCGAATCTATATTCTGCTCTAACTTTTGTTGTTTTTTCTTTCTTATTTGGTTCAAACCGTATAAAACAAAAACTACCATTAAACTTGCTATCAACAAGCCAAGTAGCCAAACCCTATTTATTTGCATTTTATCGATTTGTAAATTTTGTTGCACAAGTTGTTTCTCCTTTTTGGAAACTTCTAAGGTCTTGTCTATCTCTAGGTATTTAACATTTTCGGCTACATTAATTACGGCTTCTTTATAGGTATCGTAAAGCTTTCTGTATTCAAGGGCCTTATTAGTATTGCCCATTTCCTCATAAATACTACTAAGGTTTTTTGCTATTATCACCTTAAAATTCTGCTCGTTGGAGAATTCAGCCAAAGCAATTGCCTTTTCAAAATAAACAACCGCTTGCTTATTGTCCTTTCTTTTATTATAAAGATTCCCTAGGTTATTGTATACTGCTGAAAGACTTTGTTTGTCTTTTACTTGCTCAAAAATGATTCTCGAATTATTGTAATAGGATATAGCTTTGGCATAGTCTGATTTTTGTGTAAAAATATCTCCCAAGTTTACCATTTGTTGGGCATACTCCTTTTGAAAATTAAGCGCCTTGTATATAACCGCTGAATTCTCAAAATAGGCCATTGATTTTGCTAATTCTCCTTTCTTTGATGCAACAATACCCAAGCCGTTTAAAGCTTGTGCAATGCAATCATTGTCATTTATTTCTCTTCCTAATTTTTCTGCAATTTGGTAGTTCTCTTCTGCGGCTATATAATTTTTCTTTATTAAATAACATCCTCCTAAATTACTATAAGTTCGTGATTGAAATAATTTGTCGTCTAATAACTCATATATTCCAAGTGCTTGTGAATGATAATAAATGGCTTGAGAATGATCACCATTGTGTTTACTAATCATACCTAAATTATTAAAAGCATTTGCTTTTAATCTTGAATTATTACTGAAGTTAATGGCCAAAAGATAATTTTCTGCGGCTTCATTGGTTTTTCCAGCAATATATAAATCAACCCCTAAGCGGTTATAATTTCTGCTAATCTCTAAGCTATCTCCGCAATTTAACAATTGAGTTATAGCTTTTTTATTAAAATAGGTAGCACTATCAATATTATTAATCAAATAATAAAATAAGCCCATATTACTTTGTGCCACCCCAACTCCTTTTGGATACCCAATGCTAATGGCTTCGTTAAGTGCAATTTGGCTTAAAACAAAGGATTCTTTTAGGTTGGTAGATTTTAACTCAATAGCTAACTTATTCTGAAGGTCTATTTTCTCAATATTCGATTTGGCCTTTTGCAGCCCAATCCTAAGGCTATCCACCTTATCTTGTGCAAATAAGTGTGAAAGGTTAGCTAAAAAAACGAACAAAAAAGGCAACAAGTTTCTCATAAATCTATGGCGAAAATATCCGAAAAAAATAATTAGGAAACTTATTTTGTTTATAAGTGAACCAAAATCCTAAGATTATGGTTTATATTGCATGGTAAAGCAAGAGGATGTAGATAGAATAATTGAAATGGCATGGGAGGATAGAACCCCATTTGAAGCTATTTTAGCACAATTCGGTTTAAGTGAAGCAGAGGTTATTAAGGTAATGCGTTTAAATTTAAAGCGTTCTAGTTTCAACCTATGGAGAAAACGTGTAAACTCGGGTATTAGCCAGAAACATGCTAAGAAAAGAAATCAGGAAATTGATAGATTTAGGTGCTCAAGACAAAGCGCAATAACCCAGAATAAAATTAGTAAACGTTAAGACATGGTTCAAACCAAAAACCTATAAAAGACATTAAATTTTATGAGTTTAATCATTTGAAATAAAAGGATTCTAAGGCAAATTGCAGTCGAATAAAAAACCAATGTTATGATTCGTTTTGATTATTTAGAAGCAAACAAAGAGCAGTTACGTAAGCAATTTTTAGAAGCCAAACCATTTCCTCATATCGGGATTGACGGGCTGTGTGACGAGGAAAAACTAACTCAGTTGTATTATTCAATTCCAGAAATTGATACGCCAAGTGCGGATTATGTATTTGCCAAAAACAAATTCGAAAAGAGCAAGTACCACGAATTGGGCGGACTTTTTAAAGAATTACATGAAGACTTAATTAGCGATAGGTTCAAACAACTTATTTGTTACATAACCAATGAAGAGGTTTTTATTGACCCAACTTTTTATGGTGGCGGTATTCACCAAGGCAGGAAAGGCAGCTTTTTAGATATGCATGCCGATTTTAATTACCATCCATTGCATGAAGATTGGTATAGAAATTTAAATTTACTACTATATATCAACAAAGATTGGAAGAAAGAACATGGTGGTGAGCTGCGACTAGAAGATGGCAGAACAGGCGAGAAAACCGCCGTTGATGTACCGTTTAATAGACTTGCCATCATGCATTGCCGTTCTTATACTTTACATGGGTATGATCCAATCGATTTTCCTGAAGGGAAATATAGAACTTCAATTGCTGCCTACGCCTACACACCTCACAAACAACACATGGAATCAGCTAGAACTACTGTTTGGCATGTGGAGAAAAAACAACATCCGCTTAAGTATGTACTTTCAAAAATTTGGGTGCCTGCAGTAAAAATTAAAAGCATGTTTAGTAAAAGCAAAACTGCTGATCATTAAAAATATTTTCTAATAATAAGTACATAAACATTACGTTCCTTTGCTTTGTTAGGAACTGATATGCTTAGGATATACTTTTTACTTTTATTTTTTGTTACTTTCTTAAATCAAGCATTCGCTCAAACCTTTTCTATTGCTGGTTATGTAAAAGACAGTGCAACAGGTGAAACTTTAATTGGCGCTGCCATTAGGATTCCTGAAACTTCTATAGGTACTGTTACCAATACTTATGGCTATTTTTCTTTGTCGTTACCTAATGCAACTAAAAAAGTTTTAATTAGTTATATCGGGTACAGGAGCAAACTAGTTTCAATTACTGAAATTAAAAATCAACAACTAAAGATTGCACTATCCCCCTTAAATCTAGAAGTTAAAGAGGTAGTAATTAATGCAGATAGACAAGACAAAAATGTTAAAAGCAACGAAATGAGCAAGATAGAGCTAAGTGGTGAGAAGATAAAATCCTTGCCTGTGATTTTCGGAGAACCTGATGTTTTAAAAGCAATTACCTTACTGCCAGGTATAAAAAGTGGAGGAGAAGCGAGTACTGGCTTTTATGTGCGGGGTGGTGGGCCCGACCAAAACCTAATTCTAATGGATGAGGCTGTTGTGTATAATCCTTCTCATTTATTTGGGTTCTTATCTGTGTTTAATTCAGATGCTGTTAAAAACATCGAAATAATTAAAGGTGGAATCCCTGCTAATTATGGCGGAAGACTTTCTTCAATTCTCAATGTAAACATGCGTGAAGGCAATAATACGCAGTATAAATACAGTGGCGGAATCGGTTTAATTTCAACACGTTTAAGTGCCGAAGGGCCTATTGAAAAGGAAAAAAGTAGTTTCTTAGTTTCTGCCAGAAGAACTTATATTGACATTCTTGCAAAGCCGTTCTTACCAGAAGAAATCAAAGGAAACAGTTATTACTTTTACGATATGAACCTAAAAATGAATTTCATTTTAGGGGATAAAGACAGAATTTTTGTTAGTGGGTATTTTGGAAGAGATATTTTAGATTATCAAAGTGAAGTTAATAGAAATGTTAAGTTTAATTTTGGCTGGGGTAATTCTACTGGAACACTTAGATGGAATCACGTTTTTAGTCCAAAACTCTTTGTTAACACAAGTGCGATTTTTAATAGATATGAATTATTTAATGATTTTGATTTTGGAATTGGAGGTTTTAAACTAAGAAGTGGCCTTCAAGATTGGAACCTAAAATCTGATTTTACTTGGTTTGCACACCCTAAACATTTGGTTAAGTTTGGGTTCAATTATACCTTCCATACGTTTCAACCTGGAATTTTAAGTGGTAATGTGGGAACTGCAGATATTTCTGATGAAATAAATAAACAGTTTGCACATGAAGGTGCAATATATTTTTCAGATGAATGGCAAGTAAATCATCGAATTACCCTTAACTATGGTTTGAGAGCAGTTGCTTTTAATTTAGTTGGACCCTATAAACAGGAAATTTTTGATAACGATAACCAACTTCCTAGCGGTGTTAGCAAGGAATATGCTAGTGGAGAAAGTATTGCTTTTTATCCTCGGCTTGAACCAAGATTTAGTGGCACTTTTGTTATCAATGATGCATCCTCTGTTAAAGCTTCCTTTACCCAAACCTATCAATTTTTGCATTTGGCCACTACCAGTGGAGCCCAGTTTCCGTTTGATCTTTGGGTGCCAAGTAGCAGTCTAATTAAACCGCAATTGGCTTATCAGTATGCTTTAGGGTATTTCCGCAATTTTCAGCAAAATATGTATGAAAGCAGTGTGGAGTTGTATTATAAACCGATGTATAATCAAATAGAATTTAGACCGGGTGCTAATTTGTTCTTTAATCAAAACCTAGAAGGAGAGATGATTTTTGGTGAAGGTTTGAGTTATGGTGCAGAGTTTTTTGTAAGAAAAAAGGCAGGTAGACTCAATGGTTGGGTTGGGTATACTTGGAGCAGGACAACAAGACAATTTGATGAATTGAACGCTGGTCAAGCCTTTTTTTATCGCTATGATAGAACCCATGATTTGTCTTTATTACTTAGCTATCAATTCAATAAAAAATGGAGTGGTAATTTTGTATTTGTGTATGGCACTGGTAATGCCACCACATTGCCAGATGCTAGGTATGCTTACAGGTTTGGGGTTGACCCAAATACAGGAGAGCCTAAATATGTTTTTGTAGATAAATATGATAAGATAAACAGCTTTAGATTGCCTGCATACCATAGAATGGACATAAGTGCTACGTATATTGTAAAGCAAACAAATAAGTTTGAAAGCAGTTGGAATTTCAGTATTTACAATGTCTACAATCGTGCTAACCCTTATTTTATTTACTTCTTACCAGACATAGAAAAAAACGAAGTAAAAGCTTATATGGTTTATTTATTCCCAATAGTCCCATCAATACAATGGAATTTCAGATTTTGAGAAAGTTAAGAACATATTTTCATTTAGGGTTATTTGGAGTAAGCGCTTTACTATCAATAACAGCCTGCGAAAAAGAAATTGATATTAATTTACCACCCTCTAAAGAAGAAATAGTGGTTGAAGCATCCATTAATCAATTAGTTTCTACTTTAAACTATGTTATCATTTCAAAAACGGTTGACTATTTCAAACCAGATTTATCTTTAAATTCAGTTTCTGGAGCCAAAGTATATATAACCGAAGGCAAGATTACTGGAACAGATACAAGTTTTAACATTGCAGATAGGCAAGCGTTTATAGACTTGTTTGATACCTTGGCCCCTGGCGTTTACATCAATCCGTTTTTTCAAGGAAAAATTGAAAAACCATATTTATTGGAAATAGAATTGGAAGACGGAAGGAAAATTAGTGGGAAAACAATCATTCCTAAACCCTTAAAATTAGATAGCACTAGTTTTTGGTTCGAACAAAATGGAAAAGATACAAATGCCTACATTTACCTAGATTGGTTCGACGGACCTGAGCAAAATAACTACAGATTTGCCCTATTGAACAACTATGATTCAATTTTTACGGGTTGGGGTATAGCCGATAGGTTTTATACATTTGATGATGAGCGTATCAATAATCAAAAAAGACCCTTTGTTTTGTTGAACCCATTTAAATACGGTGACACTGTGCACTATTTCATGGCAGAAATAGGAAGAAAGGAGTTTTTATTTTGGGATTCCTTTAGAAATGCAGCAAATAATGGCGGGCCATTTTCTACGCCAGTCGCAGTTAAGTCAAATATTTCTGGTGCAATTGGGTCTTTTACAGGTTACGGAATTACTTACAAGAAATTTATTTTACGATAGCTTATTTCTTGTAATTGGTTTCATAAATTTTAATCCAATCTTGAACCGACATTTTAGACATAAACTCAGCTAAAAAAGCATAAGGAATATCCTCAGGTTTTTTAAACCTAATACAGCTTTTTCCCATATCTAGTTTGCGCTTTGAATGTTTTGGGAATTCTTCTTGAAACCAATTTAAAAGTTCTGGTTTGGCATAAACACCCATGTGGTACAATCCAATATGACTTTTTTGAGAAGCTATTGCCACAAATGGCAAAGGCAATGAAGTGTCACAATGATATCCGTCTGGATATATAGAAAATGGCACAACATAGCCAATCATGCCATAGCTGATACATTCTTGCGCATCTGGCAAAGCTTTTCTGCACAAATCCATTAATTTTTCGATAGCTGGTTTTCTATCTTCTGGCAAAGAAGCTAGGTAATCTTCAACAGTAGCAGGAGCTTTCATAAGTTTTTTTTCAAAAGTAAAATTTTTTTCAAATTTCCACCTGATTTTGTGGATAGTCTATTACTAAATATAAATAGATTTGTTGTTGAGTGATACAGTGAAATGGAAGAGAATAAATTTAACGAAAATCCTGAAGGTCAAACTGATGCAAATGGCAAGGAATACCACATTACCCAGGTAAGTGGATTGTATCAGAATTGGTTTTTGGATTATGCCTCCTATGTAATTTTAGAAAGAGCTGTTCCAGCAATTGAGGACGGCCTTAAGCCTGTGCAAAGAAGAATCCTGCATTCCATGAAAGAAATGGATGACGGCAGGTTTAATAAAGTGGCTAATGTCATTGGACAAACCATGCAATACCATCCACATGGCGACGCTGCTATTGGTGATGCCATGGTTAATTTGGGTCAAAAAGAATTATTAATAGAAACACAAGGAAACTGGGGCGATAATAGAACAGGAGATTCGGCAGCAGCGCCTAGGTATATTGAAGCTAGGTTATCAAAATTTGCCTTAGAAGTTGCTTTTAACAAGCAAACTACCTTATGGCAAAACTCTTATGATGGCAGAAAAAAAGAACCTATAACTTTGCCAATGAAGTTTCCTTTGCTACTGGCGCAAGGAGTTGAAGGTATTGCTGTAGGTTTGGCAACCAAAGTGATGCCACATAATTTCTGTGAATTACTTACTGCTAGCATTGATTACCTCAAAGGGAAGAAATTTGATTTATACCCAGATTTTCTAACAGGTGGCTTGGTAGATGTAACCAATTACAACCAAGGAAAAAAGGGCGGTAAAATTAGGGTCAGGGCAAAAATAGAAGAGAAAGATAGCAAAACACTTTTTATTAAAGATGTACCTTTTAGTGTTACCACCAATCAATTAATCGATTCTATTATCAAGGCAAATGATTCTGGCAAAATAAAAATCAAAAAGGTAATTGATAATACCGCCAAGGATGTAGAAATTGAAGTGCAACTCACTGCAGGTGTTTCACCTGATAAAACCATTGATGCGCTTTATGCCTTCACAGATTGTGAGGTAAGTATATCTCCAAATGCTTGTATCATTGTAGAGGATAAACCCATATTTGTGGGTGTAGATGAGTTGCTCAAAATCTCTACAGAAAAGACAAAGGATTTACTGCGACAAGAGCTTGAGATTAAAAAGAAGGAGTTAGAAGAGCAATGGCATTATAGCAGCATTGAAAAGATTTTTATTGAAAAAAGGATTTACCGAGAAATAGAAGAATGCGAAAGTTTTGAAGAAGTTATTGATACCATTTGGAAGGGTATGAATAAATACAAAAAGCTTTTTAGAAGGGAATTAACAGAAGATGATATTCTAAGGTTAACCGAAATCAAAATTAAGCGCATCAGTAAGTATGATTCGTTTAAGGCCGATGAAATCATGCGCGGCATAGAGAATCTGCTTGCGGAGGTGACTAGTAACCTAGAAAATATTCAAGCCTATGCCATTAAATATTTCGAAAACCTTCTTAAAAAGTATGGTAAAGGCAAAGAAAGACGCACTGAAATCAGAACCTTTGATACCATCGATTCAAAGCAGGTAGCGATTGCCAACCAAAAATTATATGTAAACAAGGCAGAAGGTTTTGTTGGTTTTGGATTGAAAAAAGATGATTTTGTAACTGAGTGTTCCGACCTTGACGACGTTATTGTTTTTAGGAAAGACGGAACCATGGTGGTAAGTAAGGTTCAAGATAAAGCCTTTATGGGGAAAGACATCATTCATGTTGATGTATTTAGAAAGAATGATGAAAGGCGCATTTATAACTTGATATACTTAGATGGAAAAACTAAGGTGAGTTACGCCAAACGTTTTCCTGTAACTGGTATCACAAGAGATAAAGAATACGATTTGACCCAAGGTTCTTCAGGCTCCAGAATTTTATATTTTACCGCAAACCCTAGCGGGGAGGCCGAAGTGGTAAGCATTACTTTGAGTCCATTGAGTCATGCTAGAAAATTAAGTTTCGATTTTGATTTCAGTGAATTGGCCATCAAAGGCAGGGCAGTGCAAGGCAATATTGTAAGTAAATATTTAGTAAAGGGAATTAAGTTAAAATCTAAAGGTGTCTCAACTTTAGGAGGTATTGATATTTGGTACGACCCAGCCATTGGAAGATTAAATACCAATCAACATGGGAATTTTGTTGGCAATTTCAGTGGTTCAGACCAAGTAATTGCCTTTTACAAGGATGGAAATTATGAGCTTTGCAATTTTGATTTGTCTAATCATTTTGAAGCCGACCAATTGATTCATATCAGTAAGTTTAAACCTAATAGGCCTATTGTCGTTATATATTTTGATGCCAAAGGAAAACAGTATAATCTCAAAAGATTTTTAATTGAAACCCTTACGCAGAACAAAAAGTTTATGAGTATCCCTGAGGAAAAGGATAATTACATTTTGTTGGCTACAGATTTTAAAAATCCAATAGTTATTCTTTCTGCTGGTAAAGGAAAATTGCTGAGAGAAGAGCAAATCAATTTGGCAGAAGCCATAGAGGTGAAGGGTTGGAAGGCAATAGGCAACAAGTTTTGCGGTAGCGATTTGAACCAAATTGAGTTATTACCACCAGACCCTCAAGATGAAATTGAGGAGCAATTGCAGGAAAACTTAGAGGCAGAAGAAATTCCAGTTAACCTAGATTTGTTTCAAGCAGAAGAAGAGAAAATAAAGAAGTTATTGGCTGATGAGGAAGAATTTGAACAGCCTAAATCATCAGGAAAATCCAATAAGCCAAAACCTGATTCGGATCAACCCAAATTATTCTAAGCGTTATAATTAACAAAAAAAGGGGCTATGTGCCCCTTTTTTTTAATTCATTAATTCGATTATTTCTTTGTAATCAATCTCAATGTGTGAACTTGTATGAACGCATTTGCCACCTTTAATTAACAAGGTTTGTGGCGATTGATGTTCCACTTGATATCTGTTTTCAATTTCATTAGATATTGAACGAAACTTAAGTAAATCCAAATAATAAGCAAACATTATTGCTTCATCAACCGCTTTATAGTTTCTTTCGAACCTAGTGAGTGCGGTTGAACTAATGCTACAACGTGTGCTGTGTTTAAAAATTAAAACAGGTTTTGTAGCACTAATTTCATCAATATAATCCAATTGATCCATCTCAGATAAGACAATCCAATTCATACTTATGCTTCTACAGGTGAATGTTTTGCTGCCAAATAGCGTTCTGCATCGAGTGCTGCCATACAACCACTACCAGCCGCTGTAACCGCTTGTCTGTAAACTTTGTCTTGAGCATCGCCACAGGCAAAAACGCCTTCAACATTGGTTTTAGTGGTTCCTGGAATGGTTAACAAATATCCTGTTTCATCCATATCCAAATAGTCTTTAAAAATCCCTGTGTTTGGCTGATGGCCGATAGCCACAAAAAATCCTTTAACATCAATGGTTCTGGTTTCTCCGTTTGAACCAACCTTTAAGCGAGCACCTTCAACTGCATTTTCTCCAAGGATTTCTTCTGTAACCGCATTAAATATAACTTCAATGTTTGGCGTGTTTAAAACGCGGTGTTGCATGGCTTTGGAAGCTCTAAATTCATCACGTCTTACAATCATATATACTTTGCTACAAATTTTAGCAAGGTAAGAAGCTTCTTCACAAGCAGTATCTCCAGCACCAACAATAGCCACATCTTTACCTCTAAAGAAAAAGCCATCACAAACTGCACAAGCACTTACTCCGCGTCCATTTAATTTTTCTTCTGAAGGAATGCCTAACCATTTGGCACTTGCACCGGTAGCAATAATGACAGTCTCGGCCAAAATTTCATGCTTCTCATCTGCAATCAATTTAAAGGGTGGCTTGCCGCTAAAGTCAACTGAGGTAATCATACCATAGCGAACATCCGTTCCAAAGCGCTCAGCTTGTTTGCGAAACAGTTCCATCATTTCTGGCCCCATGATACCCTCAGGATACCCTGGATAATTCTCAACATCAGTTGTGATAGTAAGTTGACCGCCCGGCTGCATTCCTGCATACATAACTGGTTTCATATCGGCACGTGCGGCGTATATTGCGGCGGTATATCCTGCAGGCCCTGACCCTACAATTAGACATTCAATTTTTTCTGGTGTATTCATGCTAGATGTTTTAGATGTATTTATAGTTTCAATAATCATGCTTTAATTTTAAAATTAAAAAACAAAGTCGTCAAAGTTGGAGCGATTGATGTTAGTAAAATTGCTTTCTGGATAATTTTTCTGAAATCCAGCCGGAACTTTTGATTTTCTTTTTTCGTTCCACTTAAATTCATAAGCATTCTGAATTCCATCAATGGTTTCGATATAATCCACTTCTTGCCCATGGTAATTTCTCCAAAAAGATTGAAAAACTGTTTGTCTTTGGTAAGCATGCTTCTTAACCCTCTCCGAAATTAGAAAGTTTTCCCAAAGTGCACCTACATCGTTTCTTAAAGACAATGGAGTGAAATTTTGAATGATGGCATTCCTAACGCCATTGTCATAAAAATATATCTTTCTCGAGTTTTTTATTTCATTGCGTTGGTTATTGTTTAACGCCGGAAGCTTAAATATGACAAAGGTTTTTTCTAACAAGTCTATGTACTTCTCTACAGTTGCCCTATCTACTTGCAGCAACTGAGAGAGTTCGTTATAAGAAACTTCATTGCCTAATTGTAAAGCCAAAGCTTTCAACAAATCATTGAGAATTTTAGGGTTTCTAATGCCATTGTACTCCAATAAATCTTTAAACAAATAGCTGCTAGTAAGTTCCATTAAAATTTCTTTCTTATCTGATTCATGGGTTAAAACATCTGGATACATGCCATATATTAGTCTGTTTTCCAAATCACTTTGGGCATTTATATAGTTAATTTGATCTACCCATTCCTTCCATGCAATTGGGTATAAATGAAACTCCCACTTTCTGCCAGTTAAAGACTCTTTGGTTTGAGAATTTAAATCTATGGCCGAGGAACCTGATAGGATTACTTTAACATCTGGTATTTGATCGTAAATAATTTTTACACCCAAGCCTATATTAGGAATTCTTTGCGCTTCGTCTATAAATAAAATTTTATACTTACCAATAATGGAGAGCCACTTGGATTTTGTAAATTCCTTAAGCAAATTATGAACAGAAAAATCATCCCCATTTAAAAAGAGACATTCCCCTTTTTCTTTACATATTTCTGTCAAGAGAGTAGTCTTACCTACCTGCCTTGGACCAGAAACGATGATTACTTTTCGGTCGTCCCATTTTGCTAGAATTTTCTCTTTCAACAATCGACTAACTTTCATATGTTAAGCATTACTAAACCATTCAAATCTACAAATTCACGCAAATATATAGATTGTATTCTACTAATTAACGCAAATTTGTAGAATATAATCAACGAATTTAGGTTAATTTGTAGATTAGGAGTGAATTGTTAGACGTTTTATGCCAATTGAATTGATTGAATTTACGAAGTATTGACCTAAATCTTCTGCTATTTCATTCGAAAAAAGAAGGCTTTCTGTCATTCAATTGTTTTTTATGCTAATTATTTCTCCTAATTTTGGTTTGAACCAAATGCCTTGAAAACAATATGAAATATTCAACCCGACTTGATTTGCTTAAGCAAATCAAATTATTCTTAGCAGCTTTATTATTTTTCTTTCAGGCAAATAGCCTAACTAGCCAAGTTGTTTTAACGCAAAGTGATGTACCTAAGTTTGGTTCAAGTATGGTAATGTCTCAAATTTATGAAGATACTCTTTCGTTAAATCGTTTTACTTTCTCTAAACTTGGAACAAACAATATTTGGGATTTTACAAAACTACCTAAAGAAAGATATGATACTATTAATTACGTAGACCCAAATACTTTGAATTTTAATAGCTATGAATCAGCTACAATGGCGGTAATACCATTTAGTAAAGTTGGTCCTTCATTTTATAAAGTAGAAAACAAAGGTGTTTACGAATTAGGTGAAGTTATAATTTTCAATCCTTTCGTTGGAGCCTTTGAAGGACGAACGCGCCCTGATCGACTCTTGAAATTATTTCCTTACAAATTAGGTGATAGCACATATTCGCAAGCTAGCATCCATACACCACGATATAGAGGTGTTTATGATGGATTAGAGGTTGATTCAGTCTATCATATTTTAAATCATACGGCAAATGCAAAGGTTATAGCATCTGGTAATATCATTTTACCATTCGGAACTTTTCCTGCTATTCTGGAGCGAATTGATATTATTTTCAGAGATTCTGTATTCGTAAAAGATGGAAATTTGGATTGGATTTCCAACAATAGCCCAACTGGTGCTCCCTATATATATTATCATTGGTATATACAAGGTTCTTTATGGCATGTAGCTAGAGCCGTGCAGTTATATGCTGATTATAATGATTACATAGAATATGCTGAAAATGCAATGACTACTGGATTAAACAAAGCTTTAGCTAATGAATCTAATATTTCAATTCAAATCAATCAGGAGTTGAGAAAGTTGAGAATAGAAGGAGTTAGTCAACTCATTGGAGCAACTTATACCATTGGAAACGTGTTTGGCCAAAATATTCATTTAACAGGTTCTGTAAATAACGATTTTATTGATATTTCCGCACTTAGTTCAGGTATGTATTATATTAAAATTCAAACTAAACAGCATACCGAACTAGTAAAGAAAATAATCGTTTTCTAATCTAGTTTATAAACTTAAATCGCTCAACTCCTTATTCCCCCAAATCAATTCCCAACCATTCCAAAGCAGTAGTTCTGAGTAGTTTTAGTTTGGTTTCTTCAGACAAATCTTTCATTAACTCAATAAACTTTCCATGTTCTAAATCGCCCAATGGGAAAGGGAAGTCAGAGCCCATGGCAATTTTATCTGGCCCAAACATTTTCAATAAAAATTCAAAGGTTTCGTCGTCGTGAACCAAAGAGTCAATGTAGAATTTATCGGTATAAGTTCTTGGGTCAGCCACCTTATGCACATTGCATAAATCTGGTCTGGCATGGTAAGCATGGCTAATTCTGCCAATGGTTTGCGGAAAGCAGCCTCCACCATGGGCAAATAATACTCTTAACTTTGGGTATTTATCAAAGATGCCACCAAACATCATGCTGCAAATAGCCAAAGAAGTTTCTGCAGGCATTCCCACTAGCCAAGGCAAAAAGTAATTAGGCATTTTTTCTTGCCCCATCATGTCCCAAGGATGCACAAAAATGCACATGCCCAACTTCTCTGCGGTTTCATAAAAAGGATAATAATAAGGATCGTCCAAATTTCTATGTTCTATATGCGTTCCTATTTCAACACCAGGTAGGTTCAACTCATACTTACAACGCGACAATTCTTCACAAGCCCTTGTAATATCTTGCATGGGCAGCGTTCCTAAACCCACAAAACGAGTGGGGTAGGTTTCTTGAATTTTTGCCACATGGTTATTGTAATACTGTGCCCATTCATGGGTGTGTTCTGGCTTTGCCCAATAATAAAATAAAACCGGAACAATGGATAATGCCATTAACTCAACCCCATGTTTGTCCATGTGGTCAATGATAGATTCTGGGTTCCAGCAAAGTTCGTCGATGGTTCTAAAGAAAGTGCCATCAGCTTTCATCATATTTGCACGACCGGGTTGAAAATGATCTAAATAAATAAATTCATTTCCATAGCCATAACGGTCTTTAAGGTTAGGCATAAACTCAGGGAGAATATGCGCATGGACATCAATCTTCTTAATATCCATCGCCATCTAGGATATTGCCTAATCCGCCTAAAATTCCGCCTTCTTCTCGTCTGCCGCCTACACTGCCATATTGCAATATTCTTCCAGCCAACCTGCTAATGGGTAAAGATTGAATCCAAACTTTTCCTGGTCCTTTAAGTGTTGCAAAGAAGACACCCTCACCACCAAACAAGGTGTTTTTAATACCGCCAACAAACTGAATATCGTAGTCAATTTCTTTGGTAAAGGCCACAATACAACCAGTATCCACTTTTAATATTTCTCCTGGCATTAGTTCTCTTTCTTCAACATGTCCGCCTGCATGCACAAAGGCCATTCCATCACCTTCTAATTTTTGCATGATAAAGCCTTCGCCACCAAACAAGCCTGTACCAAGTTTCTTTTGAAACTCTATACCAACACTCACACCTTTAGCTGCGCATAAAAACGAATCTTTTTGGCAGGTCATTTTACCACCCATTTTGCTTAAATCTATTGGAATAATTTTTCCAGGGTATGGGGAGGCGAAGGTTACTGTTTTTTTGCCTGAACCTAAGTTGGTATAGGCAGTCATGAATAGACTTTCACCTGTTAACAACCTTTTGCCAGCCGACATAAGCTTACCAAAAATACCACTTTGTTGCTGTGAGCCATCTCCAAAAATGGTATTCATTTGAACCCCGTCGTTCATCATCATAAACGAGCCCGGCTCTGCCATTACGGTTTCATTTGGGTCTAGTTCAATTTCTACACATTGCATTTCGCTACCAAAAATGCGGTAGTCTATTTCGTGGTTACTAATCATATATGCTGTTATTTCGACTTCGAAAATATTTAAAAACCTGTTTAGGTAGGAATGAAAATATGCACAATTTTCGGGTAACTATGCCTAATTGGGTAATAAGAAGTCATTTAATTATTTAGTTTTGAACCAAGACATGATAAAAGTAGCAATTATTGGAAGTGGAAAGTTAGCACAGAATTTACTTCGTGCTTGTTGCCAAGGACATTTTGAGGTTACAGCCTTATGGGCTAGAAATACCCAAAAAGCAGAAGGGCTAGCCAAAACCTTCAAAGTTCCAATTGCAGATTCGCTGCAGGCGGCCTCGGTTCAAACCGACATAGTATTTTTAGCTATTTCTGACAATGCGGTTGAAGGCTTAGCTGCAACAATTAACACACAAGCTATTGTGGTGCATTGTTCTGGAATTTTGCCTGCAACCCTTCTAAAGAAGCATGCTAATTATGGTGTTTTTTGGCCTATACAAACCTTTAGCGAACCTAGAACACTTAACTTTAAAGAAATTCCTATTGCCATTGAAGCCTCTAATGAAGAGAACAAAAGAATTCTTGAAGTGGTGGCAGATACACTAGGGCAGAAGGCCATTATGGTGAGTGAAGGGCAAAGACAGCATTTACATTTAGCAGCAGTATTTGTGAATAATTTTAGCAATCATTTGTTTTCATTGATGCATGATTTTTTGGGCAAAAACCAACTTGATTTCAAATATTTATTGCCTCTTATTAATGAAACTACCGAAAAGTTAAAAGTATTAAGTCCTGCCGAGGCGCAAACTGGGCCAGCCAGCAGGGGAGATGAAAATAGCATGGAAATTCATCGTAAAATATTGGTAAATGAACCAAAATTATCAGAAATTTATGATTTGATTTCTAAAAGTATCGCTACAAAATAGCATATTTGAATCATGCGAAAATTCCTTTTCCTTATTTTGTTGTTAAGTACTTCAATGGCTCATGCCACAAGGATTTTAATTCCTATGGATGCTGCTCAAAAGAATCACTTAAAAGCGTATGGATTGGCATTTTGGGTGCTTAAACAAGACAAAGAAGTTGAATGGCTTTTGAATTACAAAGGCGGAAGTTTTATGATAATGCTCAACGATGCCATAGAAAAAGAATGTAGGGTAAGGAGCATTAGTTATGAAATTATAAGCGAAGGTCAGGTTTCTGAAATACTGCTTCAAATTGCCAAACCTGATGTTAACATGGAATTAGTGAAGTTACTCAAGGCCCCAAAAATTGCCGTTTATAGTCCAAAAACCAAACAACCTTGGGACGATGCAGTTACTTTGGTTTTAACCTATGCAGAAATCCCTTACGATGTTATTTATGATGATGAAGTATTAGAAAACAAGCTTCCCTTATATGATTGGTTGCATGTGCATCATGAAGATTTTACGGGCCAATATGGAAAGTTTTATTCGGCATACTCCAATGCTGCGTGGTATCAAGCAGAGGTGAGGGAAGCCGAATCAATGGCCGCCAAACAAGGATTTGCTAAAGTAAGTGAATTGAAACTTGCAGTTGCAAAGAAAATAAGAGACTATGTTTTAGGCGGTGGTTTTATGTTTGCGATGTGCAGTGCAACCGATACTTGGGACATTGCAATGGCAGCAGATGGAATTGATATTTGTGACCAAGTTTTTGATGGAGACCCAGCCGATTGGTCGGCAGATAATAAGCTAGATTTTAGCAGAAGCTTCGCCTTTAAAGATTATAAACTTTACCTTGATCCAATGGTTTATGAGCACAGTTACATCGATGCCATGCAAGGCACAAGGCCAGTGACGGAGGAAAATGATGTATTTTCTTTATTTGAGTTTAGCGCCAAGTGGGATATGGTACCAACCATGTTAAATCAGAATCATACGAGCACTGTAAAAGGCTTTTGGGGTCAAACTACTGCTTTTAGAAAACCATATATTAAATCAGAAGTATTGATTTTAGGAGAGAATAAGTCGTTAAACGAAGCCCGTTATATTCATGGAACTGCTGGCAAGGGCACCTGGACGTTTTACAGTGGTCACGATCCAGAAGATTACCAGCACCAGGTAGGAGAGCCGCCAACCGATTTAAACTTGCATCCAAATTCACCTGGCTATCGACTCATTTTAAACAATGTATTGTTTCCTTCAGCGCAAAAGAAAAAGCAAAAAACATAATTAGTATGGACAAGCAAAAAGAAGCAGCAAAATTATTAATGACACTTGCCAGTATTGGTTTTTTATGCGTCATTGCTATCATTTTAATTGTAGCAGACGTTGATTTATTGGACATGTTTAAGCAGGAAGTAGACAAGGCAATAGATAAGGAAGTTGTTCAAGAAGCTGTCAAAATGAAAAAGGAAGGTAAAGAGGCATTGTTGCCGAAGTTGTTGCCGAAGAAGTGACCTAAAACCCTCTAAAACCTATTGCTTCTCTGCATTCTGCAATGGTTTTATCAGCGCTATCAGCGGCTTTTTCTTTACCAGTTTTGGCTACTTTCTTTAGGAGCTCATTATTCGATTGAATGTCTGCAATTTTCTCACGCACTGGTGTTAGAAAAGTTACCATATCTTCTGCCAAATCCTTTTTAAAGTCGCCATACCTAATGTTACAATTAGCATAAGCTTGTTGGTAGAAGCTAAGTTTATCTTCAGTAGAAACAATTTTCATGAGGTCGAAGAGGTTTTGTACAGGCGCCGAAGGCCCCGTATTGGGCTCCGAAGGCCCCGTATCTGTTACTGCACGACTCATCTTCTTTCTTATAAGCTCTGGAGAATCTATCAAATTGATAACATTATTATCCCCATCACTCTTACTCATTTTGCCACCACCTTGTAAACCCGGAATTTTCACCAATTCCTTTCCAAAATTAAAAGCATAAGGCTCAGGAAAAATTTCTTTTCCATACATCCTATTAAATCGATTGCCAAAGGTTCTGGCCATTTCTAAATGCTGCTCTTGGTCTTTACCAACTGGTACCTTGGTAGCCTTATGAATAATGATATCAGCTGCCATTAATACGGGATAAGTTAATAAACCTGCATTAATGTTATTGGGTTGTGTTCTTGCTTTCTCTTTAAAGGATGCCACCCTTTCCAATTCTCCCATATACGCATGCATGTTAAGCAACATATATAGCTCTGGAATCTGTGGTAAATCACTTTGTACATAAAGTGTACAAGCATCTGGGTTAAGTCCACAAGCCAAATATTCCACCAATACCTGCCTCACATTTTGATGCAAATCTTGTGGATTTGGATGTGTAGTTAAACTATGATAATCGGCAATAAAAAAATAGCAATTGTGTTCGTATTGCATTTTTACGAAATTCTGTACTGCACCCAAATAATTGCCTAAATGCAAATTTCCAGTTGGGCGAATACCACTAACAATTATCTCTTTACTCATCTACTGCAAAGAAAATAAAAGCAAATCAATCTGCATGAATCTTATTTGTAGTTCATGACTTTTGTCAGTTTTTTAATTATTATGAGTATTTTAAAAGCTATAATTCAATATGTTAAGTTTGCTATTTAGAATTAATCTACAATTAATCTTGCATCTTATTTAACGCTTGTTAGATTTGCATTGTCGTTTATTTAAAACTGTTCTAAATAAAAATACATGAAAAATAACCTTACTCAAGTCATTATTTGCTTAGCAATAATCTCAACCATTTTTTCTTGTAAAAAGGACGCAATTAACGCCAAGAAGGAGTTAGTTATTGAAGCAAATTATGATACTACTAATTACCAATCAAATATTGCCGAATTACTGCCTTACTCAAAATCATTTGATGAACTTGTTACAGAATTGAAAAGGGGAAGAACCAATGGGGTTAAATTGGATGGGGATAAATTGGCAAAGTTCTTAACTGATCAAAATGGTGTTACGGTTTATACAAATATTAATCTATATAATGTAGACTTTTTAATGGACTTTGAAAAGGGTTGGTTA
The DNA here is from genome assembly GCA_027488905.1 of Bacteroidota bacterium. Classification (GTDB taxonomy): domain Bacteria; phylum Bacteroidota; class Bacteroidia; order UKL13-3; family UKL13-3; genus B1. Next base: position 272,387 of record JAIYAT010000035.1, on the reverse strand, counting down.
AAAAAGGCATCCATTGCTTCTGGAAATACTTTTAATCCTGATTCTAGCAATGGTTTAGGCGGAACTTATGGTGGCTACTTATTTACAGATAAAGGCCATGAATCCGAACAAATGGCAGAAAAGAATTTATTTGGTTCTTACTTTTCAAAAATGGCTATTCAACTGCTTGTTATCAATGAACCTACTTTGAAAACTTTGGATCAAGCCATGTTTTATATCGGATTAACACCACAATTTAAAAATAGTGGGGCTGCAAAACATGGCGCCTATGCTGATAGGTATATGGCTAATTACATTGCACGCAGAGACAAAAATGATGGTACTGGATATTATTCACAGATAAAATATAACTTTTTAAAATTACAAGCAGCATTAAAGGCTGGTTCTGATTACAACAAGGAAAGAGACGAAGCTAGAAATGCAATTAAAGACATCCTTGAAAAAGCAACTTTTGCAACAGTTATCAATTATTGTCATGCATCCATTTCAAACATGTCTCAAACAGAAATGACCGAAGCCCAAAAAGCTGCTACTTTGCATGCCATGGCCGAATGCGCTGGTTTTGCTACAGGTTGGGTGGATATGTCTAGAAAAACTATGAGTTTTGAAAAATCCATACAATTATTAGACTTATTGCAGTCAAAACCAGACGCATTAGGAAATCCATTATTATTCATTTCTGATAGAGTAAACCAAGTTAGTAAAATTAATCAAATCATCAGTTTGGTTCAAACCGAATTTAAATTTACCAATGAAGAAATTGCCGATTTTAAAAAGAACTGGGTAAACGAACAAAATAGATAAAGCCATGTACAAAACATTTTCTTTAATTATCCTTTTATTTATAGCTTCTTGTCAAAGCAAAGACAAGGGAAATGAAAACAATTCTTTTAACAGAAAAGCCTTCCTAAAGCAATCTGCAGAAAACATTATTGCTCCGGCTTTTTACCAAACAAAAAGTGCTATTAATGACTTAGAAAAAGCAATATTAACGTTTAAGAACAATCAAAATGTTACTAATTTGCAAGAAGCACAAAAATATTGGACTACCGCAGCCTTTGCTTGGCAAACTGTTTGTATGTTTAACTTCGGACCAGCGGGCGAAATGGGATCTAAAAAATCACTTAATGAAGAATTAGCAACTTTTCCAGTTAGTGTTAACAAAATAGAAAATTATATTCTTTCAAAAGATATTTCTCTTGCCAATTTTGATAGAGATTCACGGGGTTTATTTGGCATTGAGTATTTATTGTTTGGCCTAAACCAAAGTCCACAAGAAGTTTTGCAACTTTTCGAAAAGGATGAATGGCGGGCAAAATACCTTGAAGCTTGCATCGAAACAGCCTTCAGCCAAATTGCTATTGTGAATGATGTTTGGATTGGGCAGGAAATGTCTTCATTTCAAGAAAATGATGGAACAGATATAGGCAGTTCAATCTCTTTGTATTATAATGAATTTCTAAAAAGTTATGAAGGACTAAAAAACTTCAAATTTGGTATTCCTCTTGGACTGCGTCCTGGCCAAACCAATCCTTTGCCTCAAAATGTAGAAGGATTTTATAGTGGCATATCATTGCAATTGGCAAAAGCGCATTGGCAACAACTCAAAAATATTTGGGAAGGTACAGGGCTCATCGGTCCAAGAAGGAGTGGCTTTAAAGAATATCTCGAAAGTGTAAGTGGCGGACAGGAATTAATTGTTTCAACCCAGCAACAGATGTTTGCTATTGACCAAGCCTTTGACGCTATACCAGACAAGCCTTTGAGCAAAGCCATCACCGAAGATTTTGAAAAGGTAAATTTGGTTCACACCGAAATGCAAAAACATACGCGTTTCTTTAAAAGCGATTTATCTAGCTTAATAGGCATCGCAATTACTTACAGCAGCGGAGATGGAGATTGATGACAAGAAAATAAATCGTCTTTTATTTAAGGAAATTGAAATCTCACCACTTGTTGGATTCAGAATTATTTTTGGCTTAACTACCTTCATCAGCACGCTTAGGTTTTTATTATTAGGTTGGGTAGACCTACATTTTGTTGATACAAAAATCCAATTTAAATATTTTGGATTTGAGTGGGTGCCACTTATGCCCGAAGTTTTTATGTATGCCTTGCATGCCTTAATGCTATTGGCTTCTTTTGGTATTTTCTTGGGTGCTTATTATAGAATTGCAACTATTGTATTCTTCATTTGCTTTACTTGGTGCGAACTCATCGACCTAACTTATTACCTAAACCATTATTATTTTGTAAGCATCATTGCCTTCTTAATGATGTTTCTTCCTGCCAATAAAGCCTATGCTTTTGATGTCTTTAGAAATCCAAAAACAGCACAAAAAAAGGTCCCAGCTTTTTCCATAAATATCCTTAAATTTCAATTGATAGTAGTGTATTTTTTTGCAGGAATTGCCAAAATAAATTATGATTGGCTCATTCACGCAATGCCTCTTAAAATATGGCTACCAGCCCATAGCGACATGCCTGTTTTGGGTGCTTTTTTTAAACAGGAAATCACTGCTTACTTGTTTAGCTGGACTGGAATGTTGTTTGATGTTTTTGTTGGATTTTTACTGCTATTTTCAAGCACTAGAATTTGGGCTTGGTTTTGTATTGTTGTGTTTCATTGTCTGACTGGTTACCTTTTTCAAATTGGTGTTTTTCCTTTGGTCATGACATTTTCTACGCTCATTTTCTTTAGCAGTAATTTTCATTTTAAACTCATCCGTTTTTTTGCAAGGTTTATTCCTTGGTTTCGGTTTGAACCAAACACCGATGCAACTGTTATTTCTGCTAAACCTACATTGATAAAATTGAGCCTCCTAATTTGGATTAGCTTTCATTTGCTTTTTCCTTGGAGATACTTGCTTTACCCCGGTAATCACTTTTGGACAGAGGAAGGCTACCGATTTGGTTGGCGTGTAATGCTTTTTGAAAAGGCAGGCACTGCTACTTTTTATGTGTTAGATGAAAACACTAACAAAGAAGGAGTTGTTGATAATACAGATTTTCTTAATGCTCATCAAGAGAAACAAATGGCCATGCAGCCAGATATGATTTTACAATACGCTCAATTCCTAAAAAAATATTATGAAACTAAAGGTCTCGCTGTTTCAAAAGTTCGTGCAGAAGTATATGTTACCCTAAATGCCCGACCTAGTCAATTACTCATTAATCCTCAAGAAAATCTTTTGAACTTAAGAGATTCTTGGGCATCTAAAACTTGGATCAAACCGCTTGAAAATTAAGATTTACATTTTATGGCCATTGCTGTTCTTGGGAGGAAATTTGTTTTCCCAAACAGATTCCTTGACCATAGGCAAAGACAGCTTACAGCGCAGTAAAATGAACTATTTAGAGGAATTCATTATAACTAATAGTAAGCGCGAAACCAGCGGAATTGGCCGACTTAACAGCATTAATGGTTTTGGAATTTTTGAAGCCAAAAAATCTGAGTTGATTGTACTAAAAGACTTGCAAGCAAACCTTGCCACTAACAATGCTCGACAAATATTTGGGAAAGTGCCAGGAATAAATATTTGGGAAAGCGATCAAGCTGGATTACAATTGGGTGTTGGAGGTAGGGGCTTAAGTCCAAATAGAACTTCTAATTTTAATACCCGCCAAAACGGCTACGACATTAGCGCTGATGCCCTAGGTTATCCAGAAAGTTATTATACCCCTCCAGTTGAAGCACTTGATGCTATTGAAGTGGTTCGGGGTGCATCTGCATTGCAATTTGGAACCCAGTTTGGTGGCATGCTCAATTTTGTAATGAAAAAAGGGAATACCCTAAAGCCAATATCTTTGGTTTCGCGCCAAACCTTAGGTTCCTTTGGTTTTTTTGGGACATTTAATAGCATTGGCGGTACAATACTCAATAAAAAGCTTAATTATTATGCTTTCTATAATCACAAGCAAAGCAATGGCTGGCGTCCAAATTCGTCGTTTACTGTTAATACATTTTATACTGCTTTGACTTATCAGTTTAATGAAAAACTTAGCCTTCAAACTGATTATACTCGCATGAACTACTTGGCGCAACAACCAGGTGGACTTACAGATGCACAGTTTTTAAACAATCCACAACAATCGCTTCGCAAAAGAAATTGGTTTAAAGTAGATTGGAATCTAGCTTCCTTGGAAATAGTTTATAAGTTCAATTCAAACTTAAAACTAAGTTCAAAAACCTTTGCACTTTCATCCCAAAGACTTTCTCTTGGAAACCTAAGTAGCCCAAATGTGGCTGATTTAGGTGCTAATAGAACACTCATTGATGGCAAGTTTTTAAACATAGGAAATGAAACGAGGTTGTTGGCGCACTATAAAATCTATGGTCAGCCTCAATCTGTTTTAACTGGAACTCGCATTTATGTTGGTTCAACCCGCTCTATACAAGGTGATGGTAATAATGGCAGTGGACCAGATTTTACCTTGCTTAATCCTGCAAAGCCAGAAAACTCAGATTATCTTTTTACCAATATCAATGCCGCATGGTTTGCAGAAAACATCTTTAGACTCAATGCCCGTTGGAGTATTACGCCAGGTGTTAGAGCTGAATACATTAACACTGCTTCCACTGGTTTTTTTAGAACAATTAGCAGAGATTTTGCTGGAAACATCATTGCTGATACAAGTTTTTATGACAAACAAAATTCGGTTAGATCCTTTGTATTTGCGGGCATTGGCATAAGTTATAAAATTAATCCATGGCTAGAGTCTTATGCAAATTTTACTCAAAACTACCGCGCTGTTAACTTTAACGATTTACGAATAGTAAATCCAAACATTAAAGTAGATGCCAATATGAAGGATGAACATGGTTTTAGTAGCGATTGGGGCATTAGAGGCAACTATAATAACTTCTTCAACTTCGATATCAGTGTATTTTTACTTTCTTACAAAGACCGAATTGGGCAAATACTTCGTGCAGATGTACCTCCACTTTATCAAGATTATAGGTTCAGAACAAATATTGCAGATTCAAGAAATACGGGCATTGAATGCTTTACCGAAGCAGATATTCTTCGCTTATGGAAAGGCGAAAAGGCTAAATCCAAGTTAAACTTATTCTTTAACTTGGCCTTTGTAAACGCCATTTATATCAATGCAAAGGATAAATCTATAGAAAGCAATCAAGTTGAGATGGCAGCACCTTTTATGGGCAGAATCGGAATAAGTTATAAATACAAAGGTTTTGCAAGCACACTTCAAACCAACAAGGTTGCAGCACATTTTACAGATGCTACCAATGCAGAAAAAGTGAGTGGTGGAGTCAATGGGTTAATACCAGCATACTCGGTGGCAGATCTTTCTATGAGTTATAAAATTAGTAGATATAGTGTTGAACTTAGCTGTAACAATTTAACTAATCAAGCTTATTTTACCAGAAGGGCAGATGCGTACCCTGGGCCTGGAATTATACCTTCAGATGCAAGAAGTTTTTATCTAACTTTAGGTTTAAGTTTATGAGTTTGCTATTGCTTTTTGCATGCTTTCCCATAACAATTCCGCTGTTTTATCCCAGCTGTATTTTTCGGCTTGAACCAATCCCTTTTCAATCAAGGCAGCTTGAAGTTTTGGATCTGTTGCTAACTTTTGCATAGCGGCTGCAATGGCAACTTCATCAAATGGATTTACAAATAAGGCAGCCTCACCAGCAATTTCTGGCAAACAAGAAGTATTTGCAGCAATCACTGGAACACCAGCAGCCATTGCTTCAATCATTGGAATTCCAAAGCCTTCGTAGTAAGGAATAAAACACAAGGCAAAACTAGCGCCAACCACTTTGGTTAATTCATCCTGATTTAATCTGCCTGTAAAATGAATATCTGCTTTGTATTTTGATTGTTCCCAAACTGCTTTTAAACTTGCATCACCCCAAAACGAACTGCCAGCTAATACAAGGTGAAATGATGTTGCTTGATTTTCTCTAAATTGGGAATAAGCTTTTATCAATCTTGCTAAATTTTTGCGAGGACTTTGAGAACCCACAAATACAAAATAAGGATTTCCATGGGTATATTTTTCTTGGGTACTTGCAATTTGATTTAAACCTAAAACACAGTACCCATCATTAATTCCATTGTAAACCACATCAATTTTTGAGGTGTTTATTTGATAGTTTTTTACAATGTCGCTTTTGCTGTAATTGCTAACAGTAGCAATGCGTGTAGCTACCTTAGCAAACTTTGGAAAGAAAAAGTTGTAATACTTTCTATAGGCATATTTTAAATCCATTGGGTGATGCAAAAAGTTGATATCATGCAATACTGGAAGTTGTTTTATGGAATTATCTAACACCAAAAAACCATCTGTGCTCACAAATAAATCGGGTTTAGCTTTTTTTAGAAATCGTTTTACGGCAAACTCAAAATACAAGATATACAAAAATGGATGTCGGGCAGGTGGAGACAGCACTATAGCTGTTACATTGCTGCCAAAAATAAATTCTGGCGCATAAGGCCTATCAAATAAAAAAGTGAATTTGCAAGTAGAGTTGGTTTGAACCAAACGCTTCATGGTTTGGAAGGTAAACCAGCCAATTCCATCTAACTTATCTTTGATTAAAAGCCTTGTATTAACTACAATATGCATAGGGCGAAGGTAATATGAAAATTAAGTGGTTTTTGTATATTTCAGCCAAAATAATAAATAATGCTAAAGTCATTCTATTTGTGCTTAAGCTTCATTGCAATGTTTTTATGTGTTGCTTGTGATGATAATGCTAACCCAAATTCTACTGGTCCGGTTGCTCCTAATATGAAGGAAATGTATCAACAAGAAGAGAAATGGGAGGGTAGGTATTTGGCATCATTGCCTTGTAGCGATTGTGATGAACTTATTACCATGCTGCAAATTAATGAGGATTTAAGCTATATTTTAAAATATAGTTACAAAGGGAAAAGCAAGGAAATTGTAGAATTCAAAGGTTTTATCCAGTGGGTTGAGCAAGACAAGATCTTTAAAATTGGTGACCCTACTTTAGGAGAAAAAGTTAGCCATTATAAAGTTATTGCTGGCGGATTATTGCAATTAGATGAAAATGCTAATCCAAATGTAGGGGAGGATTCCTTGCAATTTAAATTTGCTAAGTTAGAAACAAGTTTAGGAAATAAATATTGGGAATTATCCGAAATGATGGGCTTAAATGTGAATGGACCTTTAAGTTCTAAAGAACCATTTTTATTGTTTGATGATTCAATGAAAACCTTCAAAGGTTATGGGAAATGTAATGCTTTTAATGGATCTTTTGAGTTTTTACCCAATCAAACTTTTAGGGTATCAAATCTTGGTTCAACCCGAAAAAATTGCGAAGACATAGAGCAAGAAAAGGCATTTTTACTATTGCTTGAAAGTACAAAGCATTACCACTTAAACATAGATACCTTGCAATTGGGTAAAGATTCGGGTGTTGCCGATTTAGTGTTTGTGTTTAATCCGTTTAAGTAAGCGTTTATATTAAATATATTAAGTTTTGATTTTATTGCTATTTTTGACTTTATAAACCTAACCCTTTTTTAATATCTTCCTAACCATAGCCTATGTTAGAATATTTAAACCAACTTGAGCCAAACTTGCGCGCACTCTGGTATGTTGCAATTGTTGTAACATTGATATTTTTGGTTCAAACCATCATGACTTTCTTTGGTGGAGATGCCACAGATGGAACTGAGGCAGATTTTGACAGCAACCTAGAAGGCGACATGCCTTTTCAACTGTTTACCTTTAGAAATTTAATCAACTTCCTACTCGGGTTTGCTTGGTCAGGAATTACATTTTACCATCAAATTGCCTCCATTTGGTTGTTGGTTTCAATATCATTTTTGATTGGCGTGGTCTTTATGTTAGTTTTTGTTTTTATTCTTATTCAAGTAAATAAATTGGCAGAGGATAATACTTTTGCTTATAAAGAAACTGAAGGTAAAACAGCCGAAGTGTATTTAAAAATCCCATCCAATAAATCTGGCAAAGGCAAAGTTTTAATAAGCATAAAAGGCTCTACACATGAACTAGAGGCCTATACCGAGGGCGATGCCATTGAAACAGGAACATTAGTTACTGTAATTAATGCCGATGAATCTGGATTATTACTCGTTAAAAAATAACAAACATATATGTCACCCTTTATCCTTATTTTAATTTTTGTTGCAGTTGTCTTTGTAACCATTTATGCAATTGTAAACCGATATAAACGCTGCCCTTCAGATAAAATATTGGTAGTTTATGGCAAAACTGGAGGAACATCGGCTAAGTGTATTCATGGTGGTGGCGCTTTTATTTGGCCTGTTATTCAAGATTATGCATTTTTAGATTTAAAACCAATTTCCATAGAAGCTAATTTAACCAATGCGTTAAGCAGACAAAATATTCGCGTAGATGTTCCATGTAGGTTTACCATTGCTATTTCTACCGAGCCAGATAGCATGAATACAGCTGCTGAACGCCTTTTAGGATTAACTTCTGAGCAAATTCAAGAATTGGCAAAAGACATTCTTTTTGGTCAATTACGATTGGTTATTGCAACCATGACCATCGAGGAAATCAATTCGGATCGTGACAAATTCTTAGATAATATTTCTAAGAATGTTGACAGCGAACTCAAGAAAATTGGTTTAAAGTTGATTAATGTAAACGTAACCGACATTAAAGATGAATCTGGATACATTGAGGCATTAGGAAAAGAAGCGGCTGCAAAAGCCATAAATGAAGCTAAGGTTTCTGTTGCCGAACAAGAAAAAATTGGTGAAACGGGTAAGGCTTTAGCAGATAGAGAAAAAGATACGCAAATTGCAGAAACGCACCGCGACCGTGATGTAAAGATTGCCATCACCAAGAAAGACAGAGAAGTTAGCATTGCTTCTGCTTCGAAAGACGAATCAATTGGAAAAGCAGAAGCTGAAAGAGATACAAGGATTAAGACTTCAGAAGCCAATGCAATTGCTATCAAAGGAGAAAACGAAGCAAAAATTGCAATTGCTAATTCAGAAGCATTAAGAAGAGAAAAAGAAGCTGAATCTTTAAGAATAGCTATTACGGCTGAAAAGGTTCAACAAGCAAGAGCTTTAGAAGAAGCATATGTGGCGGAGCAGAAAGCTGAGTTAGCACGTTCTGAAAGAGAGCGCTCTACCCAAATAGCTAATATTATTGTTCCTGCAGAAATTGCCAAAGAGCGCGCTATTATTGAAGCCCAAGCAGAAGCTGAAAGAATTAGAGAGAATGCAAAAGGTCAAGCCGATGCCATTTATTCTAAAATGGAAGCTGAAGCAAAAGGTTTGTTTGAAATCTTAACAAAGCAGGCTGAAGGTTACGAACAAGTAGTAAAAGCTGCTGGTGGCGACCCAACCAAAGCCTTCCAATTATTACTTATTGAAAAACTTCCAGAGTTGGTTAAAACACAAGTTGAAGCGGTTAAAAATATCAAGATTGATAAAATTACTGTTTGGGATTCGGGCAACAATGCAGAAAATGGAGGCAGTAGCACTTCAAACTTTGTTTCAAATATGATGAAAACTGTTCCTCCATTGAACGACCTTTTTAATATGGCAGGATTAAACTTGCCAAGTTATTTAAAAGGAGAGGAGAAGCCTGAAAATTCAGAAAATACCAATAAAGACGCTGAGTAATAGCTCAGGTTTTATTGAATTTTAGTTTGATATGTGTTATCATTCTTCTGTTGCTGCCACCTTTGAGCAGTTATCTAATCATTATCAAAAGCCTTTTTTAGGAGAATTTCCTTCGTTTTTTTCACCCACAAACATTGTTGGATATCATCTTAATGGATTCAACTTCCCATTACTTCCAATCCTTTCACAAGAAAATCCAAATTCTTTTTCATTTGCAAATTGGGGGTTAATTCCAAGCTGGATAAAGTCTCAAGAGGAAGCTGAAAGCATTAAACTAAATACCTTAAATGCCAAAATAGAAACTCTTTTAGAGAAGCCATCCTTTAAGCAAGCTGTTGTTTCGCAAAGGTGTTTAATTCCATTAACAGGTTTTTTTGAATGGCAGCAAATAAATGCCAAGGAAAAGCAGCCCTATTTTATTCATTTAAAAAATAGGCACATTTTCTCGGCAGCTGGACTTTCAGAAAATTGGATAAATCCCGAAAATCAACAAACGGTTCGAACTTTTAGTATCGTAACCACGGAAGCAAATGGCTTAATGTCGGAAATTCATAATACAAAAAAGCGAATGCCATTTATATTATCCAATGAGGCGGAGCAATTATGGTTGAACCAAACAATTAATGCTTCAGAAATCCTTAATGAGATAAATCTGATAGAAGAAGAGAAAATGCAAGCTTATAAAATTAGCAAACTTATAAGCAGTAAAGTCAGCAATGTGCCGCAGGTCTTACTGCCCTTTGTAGAATCTCAAACCAAATTATTCTAGATAAAAAAAAGCCCTTTGGAGGGCTTTTTTTATTTTACAAATGCATTCTGTTTTTCTTTCCTAATAGAATCTCTTGCGTTTCTACATTGTCTGGATCTGGCACGCAGCAATCAACTGGGCAAACCGCAGCACACTGAGGTTCTTCATGAAAACCTACACATTCGGTACATTTTCCTGTAACAATGTAATAGGTATCATCAGATTTTGGTTTGAACCTATGTGTTACTTCAACAGTTTCATCCTCAATGGTTAAAGAACCTGTTAAACTATTTCCATCTGCCCATGCCCATTCAGCTCCAGCTTCGTAAATTGCATTGTTAGGACATTCCGGTTCGCATGCACCGCAGTTGATGCATTCGTCTGTAATCATTATAGCCATTTTTCAGTAAATTATTTTAGTTTAATAACAACTGCAAGTTTAGCTTTGTTGACAGAATCAAAAAAATAGAACTAGTCTAAATAGTATGAATTATTCACAAAGAATATTGGCATTTTCAAAACTTGGAGACACTTTTACGCAAGTGCAGGATGATTTGCCTGTTTTAAATCAAGCGTTTATACATAACCAATGGTTTACTATTCAAATGCAATTGCAGGCCATCAAGGCTTGGGGAAATTTATTGAAAAATGAAAATTTGACAAAGTGGTTAACCCCATATAAACTTTCGGTTCAAACCGAACCTAAAATTGTAGCCATTATAATGGCGGGGAACATCCCTTTAGTTGGATTTCATGATTTGTTGTGTGTGCTAATTTCTGGAAACAAAGCGCTGATAAAATTATCTTCAGATGACAGTGAGTTAATGAAGTGGACCATTGAGCAATTAATTGCAATTGAACCTGAGTTTAAGGATTTAATTGGATTTGCCGAGGAAAGGCAACTTAAGAATTTTGATGCCGTTATTGCTACAGGAAGCAATAATACCAATAGGTATTTTGAGTATTATTTTAAAGATAAACCAAACCTGTTAAGAAGGACAAGAAATAGTTTGGCCATTATTACTGGTAAAGAAACAGAATTAGAACTAGATTCTCTTGCGGATGATGTGTTTTTTTACTTCGGATTAGGCTGTCGCAATGTGTCTAAACTACTACTGCCACATGGTTATAACCTAGAGCCATTGTTTCTCGCTTTTGAAAAATACAAGGATATTATAAATCATAACAAATACGCCAATAACTACACTTATCACAAGGCAATTTTCTTAATGAACCTAACGCCACATTTAGATAATGGCTTTTTAATCTTAAAGCAAGATGATGGATTGGCTTCTCCTTTGAGCGTTTTATTGTTTTCCTTTTATGATACCGAAGAGGAAGTTAAAGCATACTTAGAAACAAATAAAGAAATCATTCAATGTGGGGTTGGTACAGCAGACTATTTGGTAGATTTTGGTAAAAGTCAGCAACCCGAATTATGGGATTATGCAGATGGAATAGATACAATGGAATTTTTGAAAAATCTAGTTTAAAAAACCAGACTTTTCAAAAACTTCTTCTATCAGTTTTGCAGAAACTTCCTCCATAGGATTTGCTCTGTCCAAAAGTGGATTTATCTCAGTGGTTTCAAATGCAATTAGTTTTGGAGATTGAAGCAAAGCACTCAGCAAATCAACAGCTTCATCCCACAACAAACCTCCAGGCACTGGAGTACCGGTACCAAATGAAATGGTTGGGTCAAGGCTATCCACGTCAAATGAGACTAAAATATGGTCGCAATTTGCCAATTGAGTATTTATTTCTTCCAATAATTGGTTCAACCCTAATTGTTTACGTTTTTCAGGGGTGTAATTCTTAATTTGAAGGTTTTCTAGCAATTCAATCTCTTCGGTTTCTAGATCTCTTAATTCAAGAAATACAAGATTATTGGGAGTAATTTTTGGGTTAATTCGGTTTGAACCTAAATTGATTAGGTTGTCCCAAAGTAGCATGGATTCTTTGTCGAGGTTATTTTTGCCTGTTGCGGTTTTTCTTAAACCAAGCGCAGCAGCTAGCGGCATTCCATGCATGTTTCCACTAGGAGAAGTAAAAGGAGTGTGCAAATCAGCATGGGCATCAATCCAGATTACACCTAAGGTATTATTAGGATATAAATTTCTATAAGCACTAATTCCAGCTAAGCCATTGCTGTGGTCTCCGCTGATAATCCAAGGTAATGAGTTTGCCTCAATTGCATTCTCAATGGCCGATAAAGCTAATTTTTGAACCTCAAAAATAGATTCAATGTTCTTAGCAAAATTCCCAGGATATGGCTCTTCTTCCTCTAAGTGATTGCTTTCAATTCTTGTGATTGGAAGCTTATTTTTTAAATTGGAATTGAAGCAATTGAGAAAAGCTTGCGGACCTAGTTTTGCTCCTTTTTTTCCTGCTCCAAAATCAGACTCAATGGTAATTATTTCAACATTTTTCACAAAACCTCCATAGGACGGTGGACAGCAAATATAGCTTTTGAAATTTACAACCACATTTATTTTTACTTCATCATTTGTTGATGTTAGAAAGTTTAAGATTGCTTAATCTTGTGAAAATTTTCTAACATTGAATAATCCAAACTTAAAAAACAGGTACACCGATTTAATTCATCAAACATTTTTCTTTCCACGTCATGGATTTGAAGAGAAGAATAATCATCTTTATTTTCACGAAATTGATTTGATGGAGTTAATTGAGAAATATGGAACCCCATTAAAGTTTACATACTTGCCAAAAATTGGTTCCCAAATAAAGAAGGCTAGGGATTATTTTGAAACTGCCTTTGAGAAACATCAATATAAAGGAACCTATAATTATTGTTATTGTACTAAAAGTTCTCATTTTAGCTTTGTGTTAAAGGAGGTTCTTAAAAATAAGGTTGATATAGAAACTAGCTCTGCCTTTGATTTATCTATTGTTAGAAGATTAGAAGAAAAGGGACTATTTCATAAAAGCCAATTTATTGTATGCAATGGTTTTAAGACTGAAGCTTATGCACAAAACATTGCTAACATGGTTAGCGATGGGTTTAATAATTTAGTTTGTGTTTTAGATAATCCTGAAGAAATTGATTTAATTGAGTCTAAAACTACTCAACCCACAAACCTTGGGATTAGGATTGCAACCGAGGAAGAGCCAAACTTTTTAGTTTATACCTCAAGATTAGGAATGAGCAGCAAGAAGATTGTTGATTTATACCTAAACAAAATTAAAAGTCATCCAAATTTCAAACTTAAACTACTTCATTTCTTTGTAAATTCTGGCATTAGAGATACAACCTATTTTTGGAGTGAGTTAACCAGATTAGTAAATGTTTATTGTGACGTTAAGGAAGTATGTCCAGAACTTGAATCACTAGACATTGGCGGTGGAATGCCAATTTATACTTCTTTGGGGGTTGAGTTTGATTATGCTTATATGATTGATCAAATAGTTTATTATATAAAGGCCATTTGTGAAAATAGAGGAGTGGCTGAACCAAATTTGCTTACCGAATTTGGCTCGTTTACAGTTGGAGAAAGCGGAGGAAGTTTATATTCAATCATTGGGCAAAAGGAACAGAATGATAAAGAATTATGGTACATGATAAACAGTTCTTTTATTACCACATTACCAGATACTTGGGGAATTGGACAGAAGTTTATTTTATTGGCCGTTAATCAATGGGATAAAGAATTTCAAAGGATTAATTTAGGTGGATTAACTTGTGACTCACAAGATTTTTATAATTCGGATACCAATACTAATCAAGTGTTTATGCCAAAAATTAAACCTGGAGAGGTGCTTCACATGGGATTTTTCCACACTGGTGCTTATCAAGAAAGTTTGGGCGGTTATGGTGGTATTCAACATTGTTTAATTCCTGCACCTAAACATATATTAATAGACAGGAATGAAGATGGTTCTTTGAGTTATGAAGTTTTTGCAGAAGAGCAAAAACCTGAAAGTATGTTAAATATTTTAGGATATTAGTTGCAAGGAAAGAAAAAACTACTATTTTCGCACAAAATTAATCTTATGGCAACCACTCGTTTAAAAAGAAAAGACAGAAGAAATAAAGTTACTTCAGACCTACGTAATATTAGAATCAAAGTTAATACTCAATTGGTTAAGGTAAAGTCGCCAAACACTGAGCGTACTCAAATTATCGACTAATTTAGTCTTTTCGAAAAAAATTAACTAAAAGCTGCCTTATAATAGGGCAGCTTTTTTTGTTTAAAAAGCTTAAAATAGAAAACAGAATCCTTAAATTGGATGTGAAAATTTCGAAAAAATTAGTCGAAAAAAAAGCTGTTTGAAAATCAAACAGCTAAAGTGCCGTGAAGGAGACTCGAACTCCTACGCCCTTGCGAGCACCACCCCCTCAAGATGGCATGTCTACCAATTTCACCACCACGGCAATGAGGCGCGAAGATGCATGCTTTAGCTAATAATATCAAATAATTCTTACCTGCCTCTACCTAATAATGCAGAAACTCCATCCACAAATGAGGCAAATCCATTGGTAACTGATTCAAAATCTGTAACTATTACAACTAATATAACGGTCACAAGAATTACCATTAAAAATCTTAAGATTTGGGCCATGCTTTTAAAATGAAATCAAATATAAAAAAATATACTTCTCAAAGAAATATTTACTTAATTGCTTAGGTACTAAATTTTTCAAGGCTTAACTAAAATTATATTTTAAATGACTATACATCAATTAAAATCAGATTCGCTTATGGTTAACATTTCGAGCAAAGGTGCTGAAATCGTATCCATTAAACATATTCAAACAGGAGAGGAGTTTATCTGGGATGGAAACCAAGAGGTATGGAACAGACATGCGCCTGTGTTATTTCCAATTGTAGGAAAGTTAAATGAAAATCAATTTCAATATGAAGGTTCATTTTATAGTTTGGGTCAACATGGTTTTGCCCGAGATTTAGAATTTGAAGCAGTTGAGATTTACAGTGATGTAATTCGATTTTTGCTTGAAAGCAATGAAGATACCTTAAAAGTATACCCTTTTGAATTTAAGCTATTCATTGAATATAAGCTTATTGAAAACCAATTAGAGACAACCTACACCGTTCACAATTCAGGCAAAGAAATTCAATACTTTTCAATAGGTGCACATCCTGCATTTTTATTACCAGATGAAAATCTAGAAAACTTTAGTATACATTTTAATCAAGCTGAACAAAATCTCCAGAGATTTTTGATTATGGATGGTTTGCAAACTGGGCAGACAACCACTGTTGGGTTATCTATTTCAAATGAATTAGAACTAAATGCAAATAGTTTTGATAAAGATGCTATAATATTTAAAAATCTTAATTCAAATGAAATTTCAATCAGACACAAAAAATCAAATTGGCAAGTGAAAATGTGTTTTGAGGAATTTCCCTTTTTTGGTATTTGGTCTAAGCACCCTCATCAAAAATTTATCTGCTTAGAGCCTTGGGCTGGAATTACAGACAGAATTGGGTTTATGGGAAGGATAAACGATAAAGAAGGTATTTGCAATTTAGGCGCAAACGAAAGCAAAAGCTTTTGTTTCAAAACGAAGTTTAGCGGTGCTATTTAAAAAGCTCCTTCAATCTTTGTTCTCTGTATTCAAATATCCCTATTACATTTTTATCAACAAACAGCCAATGCAGCAATGGGGCAAAAATCCATCCTTTGGATAGGTATGTTATTCTATCAACCATATGAGTTGACCCATTAATTTCTTCAAATAAGTGTTCATGATACCATTTTATATAGGGCCCACTTAATTGTTCATCCGCAAATTTCTTTCCCGGAATCCATTCTGTAATTCTGGTTTTCCAATAAAATGGAATTCCAAACAATGATATTTTATATTTTATTAATTGACCAGCAAACATTGGTATAGGGGTTGGGGTAATAATTTTAAACTTTAAATGAGGTGGGGTTAAAGAATCTAAATTTTCAGCCTTACTAAAGAATTCAAAAACCTCTTTGAGTGGACGGGCTATTACAGTTTTATATTCAATTACTTTTTCTTTCATATTCAATAAAGGATTTAAGTCTAACAATTGTTTGATTTTTTGTTAAACAAGGTTGTTTTACATATGTTTTTGTTTGTTTACATATGTTTTAACTTGATAATAATACATTGTTAAATCATTAAATATCAAATTGATAGCTCATTTTTAGTGATGTAAAGCTTAATGATTAAGTTTTACATATGTTTATTCATTGTTTAACAAATGTTTAACAACTTTACATTTGTATAAACATATGTTTATATTTGCGCTTTACTATTGTAAATCAACTAATTGTATGGATGAACTAAATAAACGTGTGTTAAGTGTAATGGAAAGTAAGCAGCTTTCTAAAAGTACGTTTGCAACCCTATTAGAGATATCTTTACCTGTGCTAACTCATATAAGTTCAGGTAGGAACAAGCCTGGTTTAGAGCTTATACAGAAGCTTTTAACAAAGTTTCCAGATTTAAATCCTGATTGGTTGTTGTTAGGTAAAGGTCAACCACAAAGAGTTGAGGCTCAAAAACCTGATTTTAGTACTATAACAGCTGAATTAGAATCAATTAAGACGCTATTAAATCTTATAGAAGAACGAACAGAACAAGTCTTGTCTTACCATAAAATAGTTCATCGAGAAATAAGTTATCTAAATGATTTAGACCAGCTTCTATATGAAAATCAAAGTTTAACATTAAGTATGAAAGAAAAACTATCTGATATTAGGCTTCAAATAGAATTTAAACTTAAATAGGAGATTTATATTATTAAATACCTGATATTTAATTAATTAATAGTTTAAAGTCTTTAGCATAGATTGGTATTTCTGTCTGTTCTCCAATCCCTCTTTTCCGCCCAACTCTATCCATTTGTTGTTTATTTCTTCAACCCTATTATCTGGATTAGGATGCGTGCTAAGAAATTCTACTATTTCAGGGTTTTTTCCATCTTTTTGTATTTTCTCAAAAAACACACCTGTGCCTCTTGCATCAAGTTCTGTATTATATAAATACTCAACAGATTTCATATCTGCATCTTTTTCATCACTTCTGCTAAAGGAAAGCGAAATGAGGTTTGCACCTATATTAACCAATTGCGAGGCATCTCCACCAAAAATAAGTTGAAGGGCTAAGCTTAAACCCATATTTTTCACCAATTGGGTGGTTCCATGCCTAAGGTCTGCATGTGCCATCTCATGACCAATAACCCCTGCCAATGCATGCTCAGTTTCAAGGTATTTCATCAATCCGGTATAAACATAAATATAGCCACCAGGCAAACAAAATGCATTTAATACAGAATCATCTTTAATGATTTTTAACTCCCATTTAAAGTCTTCGCCATGTTTTACTTTTCCAGAAGCAAGTATTTTAGATTTTAGATCATTTAAATACTCGTATGCTTCAGGGTAATCAGTTTCATCTAGCACTTCCATACCGGGCATGCCGTTATTTATTTGTTCAGCACTATTACTTCCTAAAGTATCATCTAAACTCAATGGAATCCAGGAGTTGCCGCAAGAACTAAATAAGATTACAAGTAGGACATAAAAAGTTGAATGATATTTTTTCATCTTACCAAATATTTGCGCGGGTTTCTGGACTGCGATACATTTTTTGACCTTCTTTTACATTGAAAACTTCATAAAACTGCGGCATATTGCCCAAAGTCCCAAGAACTCTAAATTCACCAGGTGAATGAGGGTCAGTCAAAATTAATTGTCTTAGCGCTTCTGGTCTAACATTATTTTTCCAAATTTGGGCAAATCCAATAAAAAACCTTTGTTCAGGTGTATAGCCATTGATAATCTTACCTGGACTTTTTATTTGACGCATTTTAAATGCCTCGTAGGCTATGGTTAAACCTCCTAAGTCTGCAATATTTTCTCCTAAGGTTAACTCTCCATTAATATGTAGGCTATCACTTACAAAAAAGTTATTGAATTGGTCGACTAAAACTTTGGTTCTGGTCTCAAATTGCTTTTTATCATTTTCAGTCCACCAGCTTTTTAAATTTCCATCAGGTCCATATTTAGAACCTTGGTCGTCAAATCCATGCGTCAACTCATGTCCAATTACAGCTCCAATGCTACCATAATTTACAGCATCATCAGCATTGGCATCAAAAAAAGGAGGTTGCATAATGGCAGCAGGGAAAACAATTTCGTTTAATGTGGCGCTGTAATAAGCATTTACTGTTTGAGGAAGCATGCCCCAACGGTTTCGGTCTATAGGTTTGCCTAAGTTCGCAATATTATCTTTGAAACTAAATTCACTAGCTCTGAAAACATTTTCAATATAAGAATCCTCTTTTATGGCTAATTCTGAGTAATCTTTCCACTTATCTGGATATCCAAATTTTCTATTGAATGAGGCTAATTTTTCAAGTGCTTTTGTTTTAGTTTCTGCGCTCATCCAATCTAAGTTTTTAATTCTTTGTTCAAAGGCAAGAATGATATCATCAACCATTGCATTTACTCTAACTTTCGATGCTGGAGTAAATACTTTTGCAACAAATAATTGACCTAAAAGCTCGCCTACAGTTCCGTTGGCTGCGGCGATTCCTCTTTTCCAAAGCGGTTTTTGTTCTTTTGTTCCAGTTAAGACTGTACTGTAAAAATAAAAATGCTGGTTCTCTAGTTTTGAGTCTAAATAGGGGGCGCTTTGGTTAAATAAACACCAACGTAAATAAGTTTTTAACTCCTCTAAAGGTGTATTTCCTAAAAGAAAATTTAGTTGTGCAAAGAAATCTGGTTGAGAAACTATTAAGCTATCAAAAGCAGTAATTCCAATTCCTTGCAAATAAACCTGAAAGTTTAGGTTTGGATATTCTTCTAATGCATTTCTTAAGCGCCTTTTATTATATTGCTTTTCTTGGTTTCTTCTTTCTGTTCTCGACATGGAAACTTTTGCTAATTCTGTCTCAAAACTTACAATTGTCTGTTGATTATTTTCAACGTTGTAACCATACAATTCAAAAATCCTCTTAACATGCAATAGATATTCCTCTCTGATTTTTTTCGACTTTAAATCATCTTTTAGGTAATAGTCGCGATCTGGTAAACCTAAGCCGCCTTGGGACATGTAAGGAATATAAGTTTTACTATCTTTTAAATCTTGCGATACATAAAATCCAAAAAAACTTCTAATTCCTTTACTATTTAAATCAGCTACAACAGACATTAATTCTTTGGAATTACTAATTCTATTGATAGAACCAAGTAGCGGTAATATGGGTTGAATGCCTTGCTTATCTCTTTTTAAGGTATCAATAAATAACCTATAAAAAGTACCAACTTTTTGCTCAGCACTCTCGGGCTTTGACGATTTATTAGCTGCAGCCGATTCTAAAATTTGACGTAAAACTTCGTTATTCCTTTCGGCCACTTGATTAAAACTTCCCCATCTGCTTTCACTGGCAGGCACAGGATTATTTTTTAGCCATGTCCCATTCGCATATCGGTAAAAATCCTCTCCAGGAACCACCGTTTTATCGATTGCACTTTCATCGATTCCTTTCAAATTTTTATAAATCATGGCTGAACCAAGTACTACAAATGCCAATAATGAGGCATAAAATATTGTTTTTTTCATCAAGAGAATATTAACGCTAAAAAGCAAATATATAAAGTTCTTAATTTTCTTTGCTTGCTTCATTTCTACCTTTGCTGTAAAAGTGTTAACTATTTCATAAAGAGCTATATTTTGTGTCTTATTTACAGTTTTAATATACAAATTTTAGAATAATATTTTTGCAAACAATGGGAAATAAGTTTTGATTATTCTATAAAAGACATGATTAATATTGTTGATTATAGTATTATTGAAAATATGATTGTGGCACAAGGTTTATACAAGTCTTATGGAGATTTACCAGTTTTAAAAGGAATAAATTTAACAATTAATCAAGGTGAAATCGTTTCCATTGTTGGCGCATCTGGTGCCGGAAAAACTACATTACTTCAAATCCTTGGCACTTTAGATCAAACAGATACTGGGTCTTTAATTATTGCAAATCAAGAAGTTACAAAGTTAAGCGGCAATAAGCTTGCAAAGTTCAGAAATCAGCATATTGGATTTATTTTTCAGTTTCATCAATTGTTGCCTGAGTTTAATGCTTGGGAAAATGTTTGCTTACCAGCTTGGATTGGCGGTAAGCAAGATGAAGCCTCAAAAAATAGAAGTTTAGAATTACTTGATTTATTAGGCCTAAAAGATAGGATCAACCATAAGCCTGCGGCATTGAGCGGTGGTGAGCAACAAAGAGTTGCTGTTGCAAGAGCGCTAATAAACAATCCAACAGTTATTTTGGCTGATGAACCAAGTGGAAATTTGGACTCAAAAGCAGCAAATGAATTACATGATTTGTTCTTTGACCTGAGAAAGCAGTTTAATCAAACATTTGTAATAGTTACCCATAATCAAGCATTAGCCAATAGAAGCGACAGGCAATTATTTATAAAAGACGGTATTATTGAGTACTAACTTGAAAATACATCAAATTCTAAAGTCATATTGGGGATACGATGAATTTAGATTGCCTCAACAAAGTATTATTGAGGCCACACTAGATAACAAAGATGTATTGGCTTTATTGCCTACTGGTGGTGGGAAATCTATTTGCTTTCAAGTGCCTGGCTTAGCAAAAACTGGACTTTGCATTGTTGTTTCACCATTAATTGCACTAATGAAAGACCAAGTTGAAAATTTGCGTTCGAAAGGCATTAGTGCAAATGCTATCTACTCTGGCATGAGCGCCAATGAAATTAAAATTATTTTCGAAAATTGCCAATTTGGTGGAGTTAAGTTTCTATATGTTTCTCCAGAAAGGCTAGGCACCCAACTCTTTAAAGATAATCTGCATGCCTTGCCAATTTCACTTTTGGCGATAGATGAAGCTCATTGCATTAGCCAATGGGGGCACGACTTTAGACCAGAGTATCGGCGGTTAAAGGAAATTAGAGCATTAATTTCAAATGTGCCTGTTCTGGCGCTTACTGCAAGCGCTACGCCAAAGGTTATTGAAGACATTATGCTTCAATTGGATTTTAAAATACCTTTGGTGTTTAAGAAAAGCTTTGAAAGAACCAATCTTCATTATATTGTAAGAAATGCAGAGGATAAATATGGAAAATTAATTAATGCAGTTAAAAAAATTTCAGAAAGCGGACTAGTTTATGTTCGAAATAGGAAGAAAACCGAGGAAATTGCAGACTTTTTAATTCAAAACGGTATTAAAGCTTCCTTTTATCATGCAGGATTAAATCCTGATATCAGATCTAAAAGACAAGAAGATTGGATAAAAAATAAAATTCAAATAATGGTTTGCACCAATGCGTTTGGAATGGGCATTGATAAACCTGATTGTAAGCTTGTAGTTCATTTTGAGATTCCAGATTGTTTGGAAGCCTATTACCAAGAAGCAGGCAGAGCTGGGAGAAACGGAAATTCAGCCTATTGCTTATTGTTTTTTCATGATTCAGATGCAATTCAAGCAAAGGCTAAATTAGAACAACAATTCCCAGAAATTCAATATTTAAGAGATGTTTACGAGCAATTGAATCATTTTTTTCAAATTTCTATTGGAGAACAGATTTCTGAGGACTTAAACTTTGATTTACTTCAATTTGCAAGTGCTATAAAACAAAATCCAGTTAATGTTGCAGCAGCTTTAAAGCTGCTTTCAATTTCTGAGGTGTTGCGTGTTTCGGATAGTAATTTTGAACCCAATAAGATAAAACTAACGATTTCCGCTCAAGAAATTTTCAACTTGGAAACAAACAATGCCTTATGGTTTTCAATCCTGCAAATATTGTTGAGAAATTATGGAGGCCTGTTTGATTCCCTTGTTTCGGTTCAAACCAACCTATTGGCCATGAAATGTAATTTAAGTGAATTACAATTGAAAACAGAACTTGAAAAAATGCATTCTAATGGCATTCTTGAGTTTTTACCAAGCACAGGATTAGCTAAACTAACTTTTAATCATGAGCGTATTGATAAAAATTTCCTGCAGTTAAACACAAAGTTACTGTTAGAGCGCAAACAAGACGAAATGGAAAAATTGGAAGCTATGATTTCATTTGGAAGAAATAATCATATTTGCAGGAGTAGACAAATTTTAACTTATTTCGGAGAAACAAATATTGTTGATTGTGGCACATGTGATGTTTGTTTTGAAAGGAAAAGGGAAGGATTACCGAATGATAAATTTAAATTAATTGAAACTAAATTAAGCAACTTGAATTGGAATAAAAGTTACGATATCAAAGAGTTGAGCAATTTAATGGGATTAACTGCATCATCGGATTTGTTAATAGTTTGCAGGTACTTGGCAGATAAAGGTATTTTATTGATAAATGAAAAGCAAGAAATAAGTTGGATAAAGGCAAAAGAATAGTTATCAGCGTAACGAATGACTTAAATTACGACCAACGGATGCAAAGGCATGCAGGCATTTTAGTTGATGCGGGATTTACTGTAATTTTGGTTGGCAGAAACAAAAAAAGCTCCACAGCTTTAAGTCAACAAGCTTTCTCTCAAGTAAGATTAAACTGCTTTTTTGAAAGGGGTAAGCTTTTTTATTTAGAATTTAATTTTAGGCTTTTATTGTTTTTACTTAAGACAAAATCAGCTATTTATTTGTCGGTTGACTTAGATACCCTTCTACCAAACACTTTAGCTTCAATAGTTCATCATTCAAAATTAGTATTTGATTCTCATGAATATTTTACGGAAGTTCCTGAGTTAATCAATAGAACAACTACCAAATTGATTTGGGATAAAATTGCAAAAACCTGCATTCCTTATGCAGATGTGGCTTATACTGTTGGTGAGGCTTTGGCAATTGAATTGTCTCTAAAATATACTCATCCTTTTGGGGTAATTAGAAATGTTCCTTTATTGCAAAATCTACCTAATAATATAATTAAAGAGGAAAAGTTTATTGTTTACCAAGGTGCGCTAAACAAAGGTAGAGCCTTAGAACAATTGATTTTAGCTATGAAAGAAGTTGATTGTAAATTGATTTTAATTGGAGAAGGAGATTTAAGTAGGTCGCTTCGACAATTGGTTCAAACCGAAAACCTAACAGATAAGGTTGAATTTACAGGTTGGATAAGGCCTACAGAGTTACCAGAATTTACTCAAAAAGCTTGGTTAGGCTATAATTTATTAGAAGAAGAAAGCAGAAGTTATTACTTCTCATTGGCAAATAAATTTTTTGATTATATGCATGCTGAAATTCCTCAACTTTGTCCACCTTTTCCAGAGTATATTGGCATTAATAAACAATTTGAAGTTACTGTATTTTGCGATGCGAAAACAACGGAAATTGCTTTTGCCATTCAGAATTTACTTGAGGATAGCGAGTTATACAAAAAACTACAAAAGAATTGCAGATTGGCTGCTAAAGCATATAATTTGCAGCTTGAATCCGAAAAATTGAAAAGGATTTTTGAAGCATTATAGTTTTGAACGAAATTAATATTGTAAGTTTTGACATTCCATTTCCGGCCAATTATGGCGGTGTTATTGATGTTTTTTATAAAATTACCGCACTTCATAAGGCTGGTTTTAAGATATATTTGCATGTCTTTCAATATGGAAACCGAAAACCATCCCTTGAATTAGAAGAGTATTGCGAAAAGGTGTTTTATTACAAACGAAGCGGTTTCAATTTGTCTTTTAAACCCTTTATTGTTAGCAGCAGAGGAAGCAAAGAGTTGTTAAACAACCTAAAATCTAATAATTTTCCAATACTTTTTGAAGCATTGCATAGTTGTTTTTTTCTAAACCATCCTGATTTAAAGTCTCGTTTCAAAATCGTGAGAATGCATAATATTGAGCATGACTATTACAAATTATTAGCAAAAGGTGAGGAGTCGTTACTAAAAAAACTGTATCTTATTATAGAGGGTGTACTTTTGTTTCGGTTTGAACCAATCTTAAACCACGCGGATAAAATACTAGCGATTTCCTTAAAGGATAAAATAGAGTTAATGGAGAGGTTTGGAGATAAAGTTATTTTAGTTCCACCGTTTCATGCTCAATCCCAAGTTTCGATAAACCCTGAAATGGGAGATTTTGCTTTTTATCATGGGAAACTTAGTGTGGTTGAAAACCATGTTTCGGCGATGTTTTTGCTAAAGGAAGTTATGCCGCATTCGAGTGCAAAGCTTGTAATAGCTGGCGATGGCGCAAAGGAGAGTTTAAAGTCGCTTATCCTCCAATCCAAAAATGTAAGTTTAGTTGAAGGGTTTAGTCCAAAAGAAATTGATCATCTTATTCAAACTGCGCAAGTGAATTTATTGCCAACATTTCAGCCAACAGGAATTAAATTAAAACTAGTAAATTGTTTGTTTTTAGGAAAACACTTATTGGCAAACCGTCAAATGGTGGAAGCTGCAGGTTTAACTATGGCAGTAACCTTAGCAGAAACAGGAAAGGAAATGGCAATTAAATTAGATGAATTAATGCTAAAGCCATTTGAAGCTAATGAAATTGAAAAACGTAAAGAAATTGTTTCAAAAAGTTTTTGCAATGTAGCAAGTGCAAAAATTATAATGAACTTAATTGCTAGGCATTAACCTGCAAAAATCCATCTTCGCATTTAATAACCTTAGCAGGGAATTTCTCCAAAATTCTATAATCATGAGTAGCCATTAATACACTTGTTCCTTCTTTGCTAATCTTATGTAATAGACTTAAAATTTCATCACTTGTTTTTGGGTCGAGGTTACCAGTAGGTTCATCTGCCAAAATTAGGGAAGGTTTATTAAGTAAAGCCCTTGCGATTACTAATCTTTGTTGTTCACCGCCACTAAGTTCATTAGGCATTTTATGCATTTTTGTTTCAATACCAACAAGACTTAGCACCTCATTAATACGAGCCGACATTTCGGTTTTATTTTTCCAGCCTGTGGCTTTTAATACAAATTCCAGGTTATCTTCAATATCTCTGTCGAATAGCAGTTGAAAATCTTGAAATACAATTCCAATTTTTCTTCTTAGGTAGGGGATTTCAGATTTCTTAATTTTTCTAAGATTAAACCCAGAAATAGAAGCCTCGCCTCTTTCTATTGGCAATTCGGCATACAAAGATTTAAGCAGGGTGCTTTTTCCACTTCCGGTTGTCCCAATAAGGTACAGAAATTCACCTTGTTTAAGTTCTAGGTTAACATCAGATAATACAAGGTTGTTTTGTTGAAACAAGCTAACTTGATGGTATTTGATAATACTGTCTTCCAAATTCATTTTAAATTTTAGTCATTTTGCCAAAAGAAATTTCATTCATTTTAGCTTTAATTTCTTCAATTCGTTCGCCTAAGCCGCATTTTTCGAGCGCTTTTTCTGGACGATCTGTGCGCGTATAAGCGATGAGCGTGAAGTTGTCATCTCTTACTTGAAGATAGTCTGGAATTTTGGCTTTGCCTTTGATTTTAATTATATACAAAGTATTTATTTCTTTTTTAACCTCAAAAACTTAATATTGCGCAACAAACATAATTAACAATGAAGGATTTTTCACAAAAAGTTCTCCCTATTGGTTTAGCCCTTTCAATTTTTGCATCTGCATGTGGAACGGTTAACTTCTCGAAAAACAACTATTCAGTAACTCCTAATCCACTTGAATTAAAAGGAGATTCTGTATTAGTAACTATTTCTGGTACCATTCCGGAGAAATCTATGAAAGCAAAAGCTATTGTAGGCTTTCAACCTTATTTAAAAACTGCTGAAGGGAAAGAAATCCCATTAAAAGCAATTAAATTAAAAGGTGAAAAAGCTGAAGGAAGTGCTGATTTTACGATTAATAGCAAAACAGGAGGATCTGTTACTTACACAGACAAAATTGCTTATACCTCTGATTTAAAAAATGTTAAGCTTCTTCCTAAATTTACTTTTGAAGATAAAGTATTGCCAGTTCCAGATAGTATCATGGTTTTAGGTACTATTACTACTGCTAATTTGGTTCAATACAATAATGAAACTCAAATTTCTGAAGATGTTTACCAACAAGAACTTAATCCAAAATCAGTAAGTATCTATTTCCCAATGGATGTTGAAAAATTTAATTTGAATTATAAGGCTGGTAAGAATTTGAGTAATAAAACTCAAATTGCTGAACTTAAAAATTTATTGAAAAAAGATCCGAATTGGATAGTAAAAGGAATTTCAATTAATGCATTTGCATCACCTGATGGTGAATTAAGCAGAAATAATAACCTTTCAAGTGGCCGTTCTGCAAGCACTTTTGCATATTTCCGCAAAGAGCTTAAGAAATTAGGCTTTTCAGAAGTAAATGACTCTAACTTTAGTATGGGTTATATGTTAGCAGAAGATTGGAAAGGTTTTGGTGAAATGCTCGCTACCTCAAACTTAGCAGACAAAGATGCAATGCTTCAAATAATTAATAACAAAGGAATCAGCGATGAAGAACGCGAAAGTTTATTGCGCAGAAACCATGTTGATTCTTGGAAATATGCTGCAGATAATTTTTTACCTAAACTTCGACGTTCTGAATTATTGGTAATTGGTGGTAAGCCATTTAAAGATGATGCCACTTTGATGAACTTCTATGGTAAATATGCAGAATTGAGCCAAATGGAATTATATCACTTAAGCAGAATCACAACAGACTTAACTAAAAAAGAAGAAGTATTGAATGCTTACAATACTTATTTCTCTTCTGATTGGAGAGGTTTCAACGACTTAGCTCTTTTAAATTATGCTCAAAATAAAAATGTTGAAGCAATTTCTAACCTAGAAAAAGCGGCCGCAATTGCACCAAATAATGGAGTTGTGCTTGTAAACTTATCAGCATTAGCTCGCATGCAAGGTAATTTGGCAAAAGCCAATGAATATTTGGCAAAAGCTGAAAGCAATGGCGCTAATACATCTTTAAACAAAGGTTTAATGGATATCAAGCGTGGAAATTATTCTTCAGCTGTTAGCAACTTAACCAAAAGCGGCAAAAGTCCTTATAACTTAGCTTTGGCCCAAATACTAAATGGAGATGCAAATGGTGCTAAAAATACTATCGATAAGGTAAACCCAGATGATTTAACTTGGAAGCACTATTATGTGAGAGCTATTGCAGGTGCTAGAATGAATAACCAAGATGTGTGCACTACAAATCTTGCAAAAGCTGTACAATTAAGCAATGACGCTAGAAATATGGCTAAAGAAGATCTAGAATTTAGAAACTTCTTTAACAATGCATTGTTTCAAGCAGCAATTCGCTAGTTAAACAACATTATATTTGAAAGCCTTCTCGAGAAATCGAGAAGGCTTTTTTGTTTTCCACAGGTTTTGTGAATAAGACATTAAATAAGCTAATTATTTGAATTGTATTTTTACAAGATTAAAATGGGTTTATGGCAGAGGAAGAAGTTAAATACGACGAAAGTAGTATTCGATCACTAGATTGGCGAGAACATATTAGGCTTAGGCCAGGTATGTACATTGGAAAACTAGGGGATGGAAGTGCCATGGATGATGGTATTTACATTTTACTTAAAGAGATTATCGATAATTCCATTGATGAGTTTGTTATGGGAAATGGCAAGCAAATCGATATCAAAATTGTAGATAATAAAGTAATCGTTAGAGATTATGGGCGTGGCATTCCTTTGGGAAAAGTTATTGAATGTGTCTCCCAAATAAACACAGGTGGTAAATATGATTCAGCTGCATTTAAAAAGTCGGTTGGATTAAACGGTGTGGGTACAAAAGCAGTTAATGCACTTTCTATCTTTTTTAAAGCACAAAGTTTTAGAGAAGGTAAAACTAAAATTGCTGAATTTGAAAAAGGTCAATTAGCCCAAGACCACAAGCTTCAAGATACCATAGAACCTAATGGAACAGCAATCACTTTTATTGCAGATGATACTATTTTTAAGCATTTTAGGTTTGTAAATGAGTATATCGAAAACTTGCTTTGGAATTATGTTTACCTAAATTCGGGTTTAACCATTTGGTTCAACGATAAAAAGTTCTATTCTAAAGATGGCTTACTAGATTTATTAAAGCGAAAAACCACTGAAGAAGAATTACGTTATCCAATTATTCACTTAAAAGGCGAAGATATTGAGGTTGCTATTACCCACGAAAATCAATATGGCGAGGAATACTACTCGTTTGTAAATGGTCAGCATACCACAATGGGAGGCACCCATCTTAATGCATTTAGAGAAGCCTTCGCAAAAACTGTAAGGGATTTTTATAAAAAAGATTTCGATTTAGCCGACATCAGGGCTAGTATTATTGCAGCTGTTAGTTTAAGAGTTCAAGAACCAGTTTTTGAAAGTCAAACTAAAACAAAACTTGGTTCTGTTAATATGGCGCCAACAGATTCGCCAACAGTTAAGCAATTTATCATCGACTTTTTAAAGAAAAGTCTTGATGATTATTTGCATAAACACCCAGAAACTGCTGATGCGCTTCAACGCCGAATCAATCAAAGTGAAAGAGAACGCAAAGAAATGGCTGGCATTAAAAAACTAGCCAACGAAAGGGCTAAAAAAGCCAATTTGCACAACAAAAAACTTAGAGATTGCCGCTTACATTTTAATGAAGGCAAAAATGAGGAGAAAAAACTTGAAACCACTTTATTCATCACAGAAGGAGACTCGGCAAGTGGTTCTATTACCAAAAGTAGAAATGTAGAAACGCAAGCAGTTTTTTCGCTAAGAGGTAAACCCCTTAATTCGTATGGTTTAACAAAGAAGATTGTTTATGAAAATGAGGAATTTAACCTGCTTCAACATGCTTTAAACATCGAAGAAAGCATTGAAGATTTGAGGTATAATAGAATTGTAATCGCAACCGATGCCGATGTTGATGGCATGCATATTCGTTTATTGTTGCTTACTTTCTTTCTACAGTTTTTCCCAGATTTGGCAAAAAATGGGCACCTTTTTATACTAGAAACACCTTTGTTTAGGGTCAGAAATAAACAAAAGACTTTCTACTGTTACAGCGAAGAAGAAAAGCAAAAGGCTATTACTAAATTAGGTACACGACCAGAGATAACAAGGTTTAAAGGATTAGGTGAAATTTCTCCTGAAGAATTTGGTTTGTTCATTGGCGAAGACATGAAACTGCAACCTGTTGTGCTCAATCCAGAGTTATCTATTCAAAAGATGTTAGAATATTACATGGGCAAAAATACCATGGATAGGCAAAACTTTATTATTGATAACTTAAGAATCGAAAAGGATAGCGTTTATGAGGAGGAGTTAGAAGAAGAGTTGATTTAATCATTATTTTTTTTAAATTTGAATATGCGGTTATTTACTTTAGTATTTATAGTGCTTTTACTTTTTTCTTGTAAAAAGGAAAAGGAGAAATTTGCAGTTAATGGCGTGCTTTATAAAGATTGTGAGAAAAAAACCCCTTTTGCTAATTATCCGCTTATTTTAGAATATAATACCAATAGTTTATTTGAAGAATCCTTTGAATTAGCGCTTACCACAAATGACAAAGGGGAATTTTCTGGAACCTATGAAACTGTTTCAGATTTAATTAATGGCAACCTTTCTATTTCTTTTGTAGCTGGATATGCAAATACTTCTTTAGTTTCTGATTTACCCCTTAATAAGTCCGTAAATCTGGGTAATATTGTTAAGGGTATTAATAGTTATGTTATCTACAAGATAGGTACGAAAAAACCTTATTCGAATACAGATACACTATTTTATGGTATAACAGCCAGTAATTTTATACCTCCATATAAAATGGAGGCCCCTTATGTTATTGGCCCCTTTAAAGATGGTCAAATTCTTGATACAATAGAAAAAGCAAGTTTATTAAGTTATAGCAAAACAAGCCAAACGGTTAAAACGCCAGTTTATAATGAATGGAGATTGGGATCTAGTTATTTTGATCGAGAAAGAAAGAACCATCAAGGTTTCGAACTTAATCCTTGCAAAGTTTACGAAGAAGTGGTAATAGATTTATCCAAATCAATTAAATAATAAGTATAAACGTCTTTTACATTTAAAAATTAAGTATATTGGTTGTATTTGCCTTCTCGTAAAAATCCATAAAGGCTTATTCCAAATTCACTTGCTGTGCTTACAGCCAAACTGCTTGGAGCACCCACTGCTGCAATTACAGGAATTTTAGCCATTGCCGCTTTTTGAACCAACTCAAAACTCGCTCTACCGCTTAATAGTAAAATGGTTTCATTTGGATTGATTTCTTTCTGGGAAATAAGGTAACCAATGAGTTTGTCTAAAGCATTGTGGCGACCCACATCTTCTCTGTGAAAAAGCAAATTTCCTTTGCTATCAAACAAAGCACTCGCATGTATGCCGCCAGTGTGTTTAAATACGGTTTGAACCGAAGCAAGTTTTTCTGATAAACTTAAAAGTACATTTGGTTCAACCCGGAAACTTAATATTTCTAATCTGTCGCAATGCTGTTTTATACTGTCGATGCTTGCTTTCCCACAAACTCCGCAGCTTGAAGTAGTATAGAAATTTCTTTGAAGTGTGGATTTATTAATTTGAACTTCCTCACTGATTTCAACTTTTACCACATTAAAGGCTTTTGAATTTTCTGCATCAGAATGACAATACCTGACATGGATTATTTCATCAAAACTTTGAATAATACCTTCTGTAAATAAAAATCCAACAGCTAATTCAAAGTCGTTTCCAGGGGTTCGCATGGTAACAGAAACTGCCAAGGTTTCTCGATGAGTTGAGGGGCCATGAATCAACCTTATCTCCATTGGTTCTTCAATGGCTAATAAATCCTCCTCTTGTGAAAAGATACCATTATTGAATTTACTTAAAGAAATAGGAGCAACTGAGGCTTTTTTCATTTACTTAGAAGTGTGGCTTTGTATTTTTTGTTTCCAACCTCAAGAATTACATATGCTAAATTGATGTTAGAAATTTCACCTAAGTCTATTTCTGTATTTTGAAGATTCTTTTTAATGCTCTTGGTTAGAATTAATTTACCTTCATTCGTAAAAACACTCAATTGGGCAGTTTTATCCATTAAAGGTAAATCAATGGTGTATTTGCCAGTCTCAGAAGGATTAGGATAAACTAATAACTTTTCAATCTCAGACTCGTTTTCAAAAATTGAGGTAGATACCGCTTTATAACCAAATGCATATTCTCCAATTTTCAAGTCATTTACCCAAAATCTGCCCACCTTATCAGTTTTACTTGGGCCTGGTTGAAAGGTTAAATCTGTAATTATTTTAAATTTTTCAGCAGGGGAGCTGCGGTAGAGTAAAACCAAACTATCCTCTGTTAAGCCTATTAATTCGGCATCTAGTCTGCTATTTGCTGATCCATCATAATTAAAAAAAGCGGTGGCTTTAAAATCTTTACTCAAAATACCATTTACTTGCCAAAACCTTTCAGCACTTACAAAAACGTTTGCTGGTAATTGGTTCGATGCAATCCAAGGGCCAGCATAATGGTGTTGAACATGCAGAAAGCTTGAATCTGAATTAGTTTGAACAGTAGCGGTAAAAAGTGTGCTTGCGAAATTTTGGACACCCATAGTTTTAATCCATCTGGCCTCTGAAATACTTCCTAAGGCCATTCCGGAATTTTCATTTACTACTAAAAAAGCTATATTATCTAGATCTTCTTTAGAGATATTAAAATTAAAAGTACCAGCGCTGTTTGGAGCAGCTATTAACTTTGGTAGAAGTTTTTTACTACCATCTTTATAATAAATACCAAGGTGAAGTAATAGGCTATTGGCAAATTGTGTTTTGTATCTCGACATAACATTACCCGAAATAGCACCTGTATTTGTATTGGATGAATAATATTGCGCATCTAAATGCCCCTTATCAAAAATGAATGAATTAAAAAATGAGTTTAAATCTTGGTTGGTGAACTTTTGAAATTCATTTTTCAAATCAATTGAGCTTACATCTTTAAACTTATGGGCCGATAAATAGCTTCTACAAGCTGCAAAAAAGTTTTGGTCGCCCATTAACAACCTTAGATTATGCGCCATTAAGCCACCTTTTGTGTAAACATGTGTGCCATAGGTTTGGGCAAGAGGAACGCCAGAAACAGGCTTATAGCCCTGATCTCTGACTGTTGCGTTTCTCAAGGCATCAAACAATTCAGAAGCTATTTTTTCATCATAGGCGTTTTTCCCGTAAACACATTCAAGAAACAAGGCCTCGCAATAACTTGCCCAACCTTCATTCAACCACATATCAGAGGCGGTTCTGGTGGTCACCAAATTACCCCACCAATGATGGGATAGTTCGTGAGCCATTAAGGTTTCATAGGTTGCGGCACCATCAACCGCATATAGCGGGTATGAAATATTACAGGCATGTTCCATTGCACCTGAATTAAATGGAACTCCAACAAATCCAACACGGTCAAATAGATAAGGGCCAAATTTATCTTCAAAACACTGCATCGCATTAGCCAAACGAGAAAAGGAAGCCTTTGCTTTTGAGGTATCGGAAGGACTAACGGCCAATATCATAGGAATATTTCTTTGCAAGCCAGCATAACTGCTATTTAGGAGCACATATTTACTTACAGCAACATTTGCTAAATAGGTTGGGATAGTTTGTGATAGGTTCCAATTCCAAGTTATCGAGCCATCCGTGTTTATGGAAGCAGGAGATTGCAAGCCACAGCATACTGCCATAAATCCTGAATCTGTAGTGATATGAAATTCGTATGTTGCACGATCGGTAAAATTGTCGATACAAGGAAACCAGCATCTTCCAAAAGTAGGAGGGTTTGAACCCATTCCAACACCCATATTGTAAGCGTAATTCCCACTGAAGAAAAATCCACCCCAACGCGGGTCGGTAACTGGTGTCCCAGCATAAAATACTTGCAAATCAAAGGTGTCACCTACGTTTAATATGGTTTCGGTTTGAACCAATATTGTTGAATCGGAACGCGTAAATGAAACTTTTTTATCTTTCAATAAAATACTATCCACTGAAAGTTTTTGAAGGTCTAAATAAAATCGGTTCAAACCGGCAAAATTTACTTTAACTTTTAGCTTGGCAAAGCCATGAATTTGCTTTGTTGGCAATTGCTGTATTTTAAGGTTGAGATTATAGTGTACAACATCAATAGAATCAATTCTTTGGGCATTAATGTTTAGGTAAAGAATACTTAGCAAAAGGGCTAAGAAATTTGTCTTAAATTTTGAAATCATATTACCTCAAATATAAAGATAAAAACCTTTAAATGCTTATCCACATTCACTATCAAATTTGTGGGAATTTTATATGTACAAATCGTTATCTAATCCTTATTTTGCAATGATTTATAGGAAATAAGTGGCTTAGTTTGTTTCAAAGTTGAATTGAATTAGGCGCTTAATTTAAAAAGAATTATGGCAGAAGATAGAATTATACAGATTAACATCGAAGATGAAATGAAAACCGCCTACATCGATTATTCGATGTCGGTTATTGTGAGTAGAGCTTTACCAGATGTGCGAGATGGATTAAAGCCTGTGCATCGCAGGGTATTGTATGGTATGACAGAATTGGGTTTGGCTTCAAACAGGCCCTATAAGAAGAGTGCACGTATTGTTGGGGAGGTTTTAGGTAAATATCATCCGCATGGAGACAGTTCGGTTTATGATACCATGGTAAGGATGGCGCAGGAGTGGAACATGCGCTATATGTTGGTAGATGGCCAAGGAAACTTTGGTTCAGTAGATGGTGATCCACCTGCAGCAATGCGTTATACCGAAGCTAGGTTAAGAAAAATTGCTGAAGAACTATTAACTGATATTGAAAAAAACACGGTTGATTTCAGATCAAATTTTGACGATAGTTTAACTGAACCTACTGTGCTCCCAGCAAAAGTTCCAAATTTGCTAATGAACGGTGCTTCAGGGATTGCGGTAGGTATGGCAACCAATATGGCTCCGCATAATTTGTCGGAAGTTGTGGATGGCATCGTGGCTTATATCGACAATCGCGAAATTACCATTGCCGATTTAATGAAGTACATTAAAGCGCCAGATTTCCCAACAGGTGGCATTATTTACGGATATGAGGGCGTAAAGCAAGCTTTTGAAACTGGTAGAGGCAGAATAGTAATGCGTGCGCAAGCTGGATTTGAAACTTCAAAAACTGGCAAAGACCAAATTGTTGTGCATGAGATTCCTTACCAAGTTAACAAGGCCACTTTGATTAAACAAATTGCCGATTTGGTTAATGAAAAGGTAATTGAAGGCATTAGCGATGTGCGTGATGAAAGTGATAGAGATGGTATGCGCATGGTATTTGATTTGAAAAGAGATGCTGTGCCAAATGTTGTATTGAATAAACTATTCAAATACACACAGTTGCAAACCTCTTTCAGTGTTAATAATGTTGCGTTGGTAAAAGGCCGACCAGAAACTTTAAATCTAAAAGACTTAATTGTTCATTTTGTAGAGCACAGGCATCAAGTAATTATAAAGCGTACGCAGTACGATTTAGAAGAGGCTCAAAAACGTGCGCATATTTTAGAAGGATTATTAATTGCGCTTGATCATTTAGATGAAGTAATTGCGCTAATCAGGGCAGCTACAACACCTGAAGAAGCTAAAAATGGCTTAATGGAGCGATTTAAGCTTTCTGATATCCAATCAAAAGCTATACTTGATATGCGTTTGCAAAGATTAACAGGTCTTGAACGCGACAAAATAAAAGAAGAGTATGCTCAAATCATGGAGTTAATTGCTAGATTACAAGAGATTCTTAGCAATGAACCACTCAGAATGCAAATCATCAAAGACGAATTAGCTGAGATGAAGAGCAAATACGGAGATGAACGCAGGTCAGTTATAGAAATGGCTGGCAATGAAATGAGTATGGAAGATTTAATTCCAGATGAAGAGGTGGTAATTACCATTTCACATTTGGGATATGTAAAACGTACTTCATTAAATGAATATAGAACACAAGCCAGAGGAGGTAGAGGTAGTAAGGGCGTTGCAAAACGTCAGGAAGATTTTGTTGAACATATTTTCATGGCAACCAATCATAATTACTTGATGTTGTTTACTGAACAAGGAAGATGTTTCTGGTTAAGAGTTTATGAAATTCCTGAAGGAGAGAAGAATACCAAAGGAAGAGCGGTTCAAAATCTAATAAATATTCCTGTAGAAGAAAAGGTAAAAGCATTTTTATGTGTAAGAACATTGGTAGATGAGGAATACATCAATCAAAATAATATCATAATGGTAACCCAAAAAGGAACCATAAAGAAAACTACTCTAGAAGCATATAGCAGACCAAGGGCAAATGGTATTAATGCCATAAATGTAAGAGAAGGAGATAATTTGGTTGAAGCAAGATTAACCAATGGCACCAGTGAGATTATTATTGCCAGTCGTGAGGGTAAAGCCATTAGGTTCAATGAAGGCACAGTAAGACCAATGGGTAGAAACGCAACAGGAGTGAGGGCAATCAGATTAGAAGAAGGGGATGAAGTAATTGGTATGGCTTCAATTGAGGATGCTTCTAAAACTAATGTTTTAGTGGTAACTGAAAATGGTATGGGAAAACGCTCAGAGGTAGAAGATTACAGAATTACAAATAGGGGCGGAAAAGGTGTAAGCGCCATGAAAGTTACTGATAAGACAGGTAAATTGGTAACCATCAAAGATGTTGATGATACCAATGATATCATGATTATTAATAAAAGTGGCATAACCATTAGATTAAGTGTAAAGGAACTTCGTATTTTAGGCAGGGTTACTCAAGGGGTTCGTTTAATTAATATTGGCGATAAAGATGAAATCGCAAGTGTGGCTAAAATTAATTATATACCTGGGGTAGAAGAGGAAGAAGGAATTGAGGGTGAGCAAATTGAAGGTTCTGATGATGCTATAATAGATACTGATTCACCAGAATAATAAATTTTAAACTTTGAAGGCAAAAGAAACATTTTTAAAATGGTTTTACAATGGGATATCGCAAGACGATGTTACCTCTAGGCTATTTTTAATTGTTTCTTCTGCTATCGCTATTGCATCTTTTACAGGCGTGATTAGCAATTATTTACTAGGATTTGATTTATTACTCAGCTTCTTTTGTCTTCTTATTACTTTAATAACAACAGCTTACTTTTTTCGAGTTAGAAAAAATAAGAAGGCTACATGCACTGATGGGATATTATTGGCGGCAACAATCCTATTTTTCTTAATTTTGTTTTGGCCTTTGAACGGTGGATTTGAAGGACCTATTCTACTTTACTTTCTTTCAGTGCCCGTATATTTAGCCTACTTTCTAAACAGAAGGCATTATTATTATATGATATCTGTTATTTACATTGGTTTGATATCAATGCTTATCTACTATTTTAAATACCCAGAAGAGGTTGTTCCATATTCGTCTAGGGAAATCCAGTTATTAGATATAATTATTTCAATTATTATTTCTGGGATAATCCTCGGAGAATTTTCAATTTATTTTAAAGAACAAAACAATCGCATAAGAAGTGAAATTGAAGCGAAAAACGAAGTAATTCAATTGCAATTTGGCGCTTTAAAGGACTTGGATACCTATAAAAACAGCATTTTTGCTACTTTGGGTCATGATTTACGCGGACCAATAAATAACGCTAAAGGGTTGTTCGATCTATTAATTGACGACGAAATTAGCAAAACGCAAAAGGAAGAACTGATAAAGGTTGCAAGTTCCCAAATGGAGGAAACGGCGGCACTAGTTGAGAATATTTTGTTTTGGGCTAGGAGCCAAATGGGTGGCTTACATGTGAACAATATAAATTTTGAAGTAAACAAGGCTGTTCAAACCATTATTGAGGGTAGCCAGAATTCTATTAAAAAGAAGAAAATTTTTATTCAAAACAACGCTTCTGATTTAATGTATGCTTTTGGTGACAAGGATTTGTTTTATATTATCCTTAGGAATTTGGTTAACAATGCCATCAAATTTTCAGATACCGGATCTATCATTACAATAAATAATTTCAAAAATTATCGCGGAGAAATAGAAATTCAAGTTATCGATGAGGGTATTGGTATGAGTGAAGCTCAACTTAGCCAAATATTTGTGATGGGTAAAACTACCGAGGGTACCAAAAAAGAAAAAGGAACTGGCTTAGGTTTAAAATTAAGTAAAATGTTTACCGAAGCCAATGGTGGTAAGATTACTGCAGAAAGTAAGTTAGGCAATGGCACCAAGATTACATTCACCATTAAAGAAGGTTCTAAAGCTGAAGTAATTGGATCTAATTTTAAGTTTGCTTAGAAATACACCTATGAAAACGAGTATAAACAGCTAGTATGTTTTACCCTATAATTAATATTATGTTAAATAGGAGTATCAAAATCGTATTGCTAATTACATTCCTATTATTTGATTAAGATTTAATTCAAACTAGTTCCTCCCTATTTAGTTTGAATCCTTAAGATTTAAATAAAAAAAGGTGCTTGAAAACTCAAGCACCTTTTTATCTATTTATAACCTTGAGTCTACTCTAATTCTTTTCTTCTATTCATAACTTCCATCGTTTTCTTTTCATCACCTAAATTAGCATAAACCTGTTGAATACTGTATAAAATATCAATTAAATATGCTCTTTTTTCCTTTTTAGCGGCATCTGTGTCTTCTGGCTTTGCTTCTGCTATTGAAAGTGCTTGATTAAAATAACTTAAGGCTTGATTTAGGATTACTATTTGTTCCTTTTTAAGTGGTGCTAATCTTTTATCATACTCAGCTTGCGAAATATTATTTGGTAAGTTATTTATTTTCTCAGCGATTTCTGTACTCTTATTGTTGGTAAGTGCTCCTAAATTAAAAAAGGCATCAATGTATTCTGGGTTTAATTCTACTACTTTCTTGTAATCAATTTCTGCCTTTGCGGCGTATTCTTTGCTTGTCACAAGTAAAGCATCAGCTCTTTTTTGGCAATTTCCTGCATTTGTAATAAATATTGTCTTTTTAGCCGGAACCTTTTCTGTATTTGCTTTACGCTTCCAAATGCTTACTGAATCTCTTTGAGCTCTATATCTCTTATTAAAGTCATTGCTAAAGTTATCATAGATATTACCGCGAACGTATAGTAAAGTTGCATCATCAGGATTTAATTCTAAGGCTGCAGTTATTTTATCAATTAAAACTTCTTGCTTACCAGCAGCAAGGTAAATATTCAACTCTTGATTAATCAAATCCTTTTCAGATGGATAACGTTTGCGGGCATCATCTAAAACAGTCAAAGCTTTTGTTGTATCGCCTTCTTCTAAATGAATATTTACCATTTGTGAGAAAATCAAATGGTCATCATAATTCATTTCAATTAATTTACCCAAATAAATTTTAGCCTTCTCATTGTTTTTGGATTGAACCGCAGAATAAGCCATGTATAAATAAATGTTCTTTTCAGACAGGTTGTTTTTCTTTAAATCTTCATTCTTGTCAAATGGGATAACATCTAATACCATTTGATAATAAGCAATTGCTTTTGCATAATCCTTTGCTTCATAAGCGGCAATACCTGAATTAAAACTCAAAAATGCACTATTAATTAAAGCCTGTTCTTTGCAATAGTATCCATATTTGTTTTTGGCATCGAATTTCACACAATTCATGCAAGCTCCATAAAACTTTTCATTCACATTATCTGCTAGTTTTGAATAAGCAGTTGGATTCTTAATTATAGTATCTAAAATGGATACATAATAATACCAAGCCTTTACGTCTGCTTTTGTATCAGGATGCTCAATGGCCTCCTCAGCAGCTTTTTTTGCATCTTCAATTTCTCCATTGCGCAAATAAATTGCTGCATCATTAACGCGATTAGTTTGGGCTCCTGCGGCTAAGCTAATTGCCAGCAACGCAAATAACATCAGTTTCTTCATGTATGAAAGTTTAAAAATTTTAGTCGAATTTATAAATTTATTTATTGCAAAAGTAATCGGATTTTTCACTTGGTTCAAACCTACTTTTTCTTTTTGTCTTTTTTATTAATAAAACTCAATTCTAAACGTTTTACTCTGTCTGCTAGTGTTTCGGAGGTCACACTTTGCCTTAATCTATCTACTAAAATTGGAAACGCTAATGGCCCTGGCCTTTCCAGCTTTTTTATAACAACCTCACTTCTACCAATTCTTTTAAGGGTTGAGCGCAATCTCAATTCTTCATACTGTTGTTCTAACACTTCTTCGAATGCTTGTTGATACAATAAATTATCTGGCTCATAAGTTTTAAAAACCTCAAAAAACAAGCTACTATTGGCCTGCAAATGTCTTGATTTTACTGGCTTTCCAGGATACCCTCTGAAAATAAGTCCTGCAATATGAGCGATGTCTCTGAATTTTCTTTTGGCCATTTCGCCTGAATTTAAACTGTTCAATAAATCATTTCTGAGGTTATCTTCTGAGAAAACATCAAAGCTCATTATTTCCTCAGCTTCTAATAATTGATCACTTAATAATTCAAACCCATAATCATTCATAGCCATTGAAATACTAATAGGGATTTGTTTTGCAATTCTATAAGAGGCAAGTGCAGAAAGCCCTTCATGAACTAATCTTCCTTCAAACGGATAAAAGAATAAATGAAAGCCTTCTTTGCTTTCTAATTGCTCAATTAAGAATTGATTTGGGCTTGGTAGAAAAGAAATTTCTTTTTGCTTTTCCAGTAATGGTTTAATTAGGGCATATTCTATAGATTCATCGCTTCGGTTCAAACCGAATTTATCCCTTAATAAATTGCCAAGTTCTAGACTCAAAGGCATTCTCCCTCCTTGCCAACTCGGAATTTTACTTGCTTTTGAATTTGATTTCCGAACCAAAACTGTATTGTCTTTTATTTGAACCATTTCGAGGTTCTTGCCCGCAAATCCAAATACATCTCCAACGGCAAGATTAGCTGCAAAATATTCTTCAATTGTTCCTAAGGTGCCGCCACTTAAAAATTT
The DNA here is from genome assembly GCA_027488905.1 of Bacteroidota bacterium. Classification (GTDB taxonomy): domain Bacteria; phylum Bacteroidota; class Bacteroidia; order UKL13-3; family UKL13-3; genus B1. The sequence continues at coordinate 232,118 of JAIYAT010000035.1, read as the reverse complement.
TACACTCATAGCATTGCTTCCAACTATAGTTCCCATGCTAAGCCTATGTTGCATTGACTCTTTACGACCCAGAAGATGCCAATTTCCCTCTTCATTTTGTTGTAACTTTGAGAATTCATTATAAGCTTCCAAGCTCTTCCCTCCTGCTACTAAGTATTGCATGAGCCAATTCCATTCAGAATAATTGATAGTTTGAAAGCAATAAGTTTTTTGAGCTATTCCAAACATTTCTTCTGACTTAAAACCTGGTCCAATGCCCAATGTTAATAAGAATTGAGAAAGCACATCAAAACACCTGATTAGGGGGATTCTACTTTCAATATGTTCTTTCTCAATTGCCTCTCTAATGGCTTCCAATTCCAATAGTTCAATGGCATGCGTAGGTACAAAATAAATTTTTGAAACAGCTCCCGGCTGATGTCCACTTCTCCCCGCTCTTTGCAAAAATCTTGCAATACCTTTTGGACTGCCAATTTGAATGATTTGCTCCACTGGTCTAAAATCAACGCCTAAATCAAGGCTCGAAGTGCAAACCACCAGTTTTAAATATCCGGCATGAATTTGTTCCTCTACCCAATTTCTAATTTCCTGACTTAAGGAGCCATGGTGCATGGCCATTTGGCCAGCAAGCATAGGATTTTGTTCGAGTAATGCTTGATACCAAATCTCTGTTTGAGCCCTTGTATTGGTAAAAAGCAAAGTAGTTTTAGCTTGGGAAAGTATGGGTAAAACATGTGTCAAAAGCTTTAAACCTAAATGACCTGCCCACGGCAATTCATCTATTTGCTCGGGCAAAACGCTAATTATTTCAATTTTCTTTTTGTGGTGAGCCTTTATTAATTTTATATTGTTTGGTTCAAAATGATTTCCTAATAATACTTCTAATGCCTGATCCAAGTTGCCAATGGTTGCGCTAATTCCCCAAATTTGAAGCTGGGGCAACCAAGATTTTAACCAAGCCAATGCAAGTTCAATTTGCACTCCCCTTTTACTTCCCAATAATTCATGCCATTCATCTATAATTACGGTTTGAACCGATGCTAATTCAGTATAACTGTTCTTTGATGAAATGAGTAGATGTAAGCTTTCTGGGGTTGTAATTAAAATATCAGGCATTTTTTCTTTTTGCCTTTTTCTATCTTTAACACTGGTATCTCCATTTCTTACTTCAATTGTAACATTTGGCGCTATTGCTTCGGCGGCAGACTTAAATGCATTTGCAATATCAAGACTTAAGGCGCGAATAGGTGTAATCCATATTGCTTTTAATCCAGATTTTTTCGAGTTTTTACAATGTAACAATATTGGAAGAGCCAACGAATAGGTTTTACCGCTTCCTGTTGGGGCATTAACCAAACCACTATGTCCACTCAGAAAGGCCTCCCACGCCTCTTCCTGAAAAGGAAATGGCTTTCTATTGTTTTTTTTGAACCAATCTTTGATTTGTTGAATTGACACCCTATAAAAATAAGAAAGGGCCGGCAAATGTTTGCCGACCCTTATAAATATAATTGAAATTAATTAGTTCTTCTCGTAAGAAGCAACTTCAACTTCTTTGTAATCAGTTATTTTGTAACCTGATTTTTCTAATGGTGCTTTGATTTTTTCTTTGTCACCTACAATTAGAATAGTCATTTGCTCAAGTTTTAGCACCTCTTTAGCCAATGCGTTAATTTCTTCTTTGGTTAAAGATTTAACAGTTGCATTTTGTTGGGCGATATAATCTTTTGGCAATTCAAGATCTAAAAGTCTGTTTAAGAAAGATGCTTTTTGGAAATTAGATTCATACCTAAGCGCATCACTTTGGGTAATAGAATTTTTCATGAATTGTAATTCTTCATCTGTAATTCCATTGTCTCTGTAGTTAGAAACCTCATACATAATTTCACGCAAAGCACTATCAGTTGCAGAGGTGCGCACACCTGTCGCAATTTGGAAAACACCTACTCTGTCTTTATATCCAGAATTATATGAACGAATGCCATAAGTGAAACCTTTGTCTTCGCGTAGATTTAAATTTAAACGACTGTTGAATGCTCCTCCAAGTGGGAAGTTCATAGCGCCTGTTTTAAAGTACTTGCCATTAAAATCGTATTTCTGACCTAACATACCTACACGAATTTCAGATTGTGCTGCTTTGTATTTATCTACCAACATTACATTTTTATTAGAGCCGGCTGCAACAACAGGTGTTGGAACTGCAGGAATTACCACGCCTTTCTTTTTCCAATCTTGCAAGAATTTTAGTTTACCCATGATTTCTTGCTCGTTCACATCACCTACAATGGTTAACGTTGCAAAATCAGGTGCAAAGTAACGGTCATAAAAGTTTTGAACATCCTTTAAAGTAAACGATTTAATAGTTTTCAAAGTTCCACTTACAGGCTCAGCTGCAATAGATTTTCCATAAACCAATTTTGCGAAAGCTAAATCTGCAGTTGCACCAGCATCATATTTTTCTGCATTTACACCTTGGTAAGCTTGAGATTGATTTAGTTTGAACTCATCTTGATTGAATTTAGGACGCAATAGTTTCTCTTCTACTAATTTTAAAGTAGCATCTAGGTTTTTCTTAGGAGCAACAACCTGCATGTAATGGTTATCTGTTCCTGCCCCAAAATTAATTGAAGCACCTAGTTTAGAAAGTTCGTTTTCAAAAGCTTCACTGGTATAATTTTGAGTTGCTTCTTGCATCATGTAAGAAGTAATAGAGGCAAGGCCAGCTTTTGCAGGGTCACCAGCAGCTATATTACCGCCTTTCATGTTAAGCAAAATAGTAACCATTGGCGTTTCTTTGGTTACAGTACCAATAACTTTAAGACCGTTTGTCCAATTAGTAGTATAGAAATCAGGCACATTGGTGATTTTAGCTGGTCCTGGTTCTGGTCTTTTGCTTCTATCAAAGTTGTCTTTTGGAGAAGTGTAGCTTAAACCTTTATACTCTAATTCTGATTTAACAGCAGTTCCAGAAGTTGTAGTTTCTTTGGTTTCTTCTTTGTTTACTGCTGCATTTCCACGTTTAGGGAATGCTGTAACCATAACATAATTCTTTCCCTTAACATATTGACGGAAAACACGCATAACATCTTCTTTAGTTACTTTTTGGTAGCGCGCCAATTCGTCATTTAAATTGTAGTTTTTCTCTAATCTAGGGTTTCCATGGCTTAAATACCAAGTTTGACTTAGGATAGATGCTTTTGAACCAACACTGTTCATTACGCCATAAATATTGGTTTCAAATTGTCCTTTGGCGCGATTTAGGTCATCATCAGAAATACCTTTTGTATCAAATTCATTGAACATGGTTTGAAGATTCTTCTCAAAATCATTTTCACCGTCAAAAAATGGATTAGCTATAAAAGCTATTGCAAGCTCACCTGCTAACTCAGAACTGTAGTTGTAACTGTATGCTTGGAATGCTCTTTCTGGTTTTGTAAACGTTTTATAAATAATTGAGTTATTTCCAGTACCAAGAATATATCCTAAAACATCCATTGCTGGTTCATCAGGAGAATATGCTTTAGGAGAAGGCCATACAAACATATGCATTGGAGCAAACACATTGTCGGCATAATTACTGTAACGTGTGTCTGGCAACCTAACAGGCTCTAGGCGCATAGGTTTCACTTCTGGACCTCTAGGAATTGGTCCAAAATACTTTTCTGCTAATTTGATTACATCTGAAGGGTTAACATCACCAGCTACAACTAAACAAGCATTGTTTGGTCCATACCAACGCATAAAGAAGTTCTTAAGATCTTCAACATCTACGCGGTCTAAATCTTCTAAATAGCCAATTACAGGCCAATTGTAAGAATGTCCTTTTGGATATAATGCTGCATCTTTTATTTCGTCAACTTTACCGTAAGGAACATTGTCTACACGCTGTCCTTTTTCATTTTTTACAGTTGCACGTTGAACTTCAAATTTCTTTTGAGTAACAGAATCTAGTAAAAAGCCCATTCTATCAGCCTCTAGCCACAAAGCAGTTTCAAGATAATTTGAAGGCATTGTTTCAAAATAGTTTGTACGGTCGCGGTTTGTAGTTCCATTCATTTGCCCGCCTGCACCAGACACTATTTTAAAGTGCTCTTCGTCTTTTACATTAACAGAACCTTGGAACATCATGTGCTCAAAGAAATGTGCAAACCCTGATTTTCCAGCAGACTCACGCGCTGATCCAACGTGGTAGGTTACCTCTACATGCACAATTGGGTCTGAATGATCCTCATGAATAATTAGTGTAAGTCCATTGGGTAATCTGTACTTCTCGTAAGAAATTTTTAGCTCACCTGGATTAGCAGCTACTTTTTCAAGTAGTTGGGTTTGATTTGGGTTGGCCGTTGCAGCAGCAGGAGTTTGCGCCCAAATATTTGAGGCAATTCCTGAGAACGCTAGCACACCGGCAAGTAAAAGTCCTTTTTTCATTGGAATTTAGATTGGTTAGTAACGCAAATTAAAGACTTTAGAACTAGGGCAACAACACATTAATTTAAAAGGACTAAGTTTTATGGGAGCGGTATAATTTTAGTTTTCCCCTAATGTTGTTAACAACTATATGCTTTGTTTTTGGTTTAAAGGAAAAGCTTTTTATTTTCGCATATTGGAAAAACTTAAACATGAACAATAGATTATTAACCATCGTGGCACTTATTTTTAGTGCCGCCTTATTGCGTTTGTTACCACACGCGCCAAACTTCTCTCCGATTGGAGCCATAGCCTTATTTGGAGGTGCCTATCTAAGCAAAAGAGTTTTGGCATATTTGTTACCTTTAGCCGCTATGCTAATTAGTGACTTATTCCTTGGTTTTTATGGCCCAGAAATGCTAATTACTTATGCTGGTTTTGTAACTTCTATATTTATAGGTACTCAATTACGTAAAAATATAACTTGGTACAATGTTGGATTTTCAGCCATAGCTTCTTCTATAGCTTTCTTCTTAATTACCAATTGTGTGTTCTTTTATCCAACTTCCTTAGGACCAATTTACACACATGATTTTGCTGGATTAATCAATAGTTATGTAGCAGGATGGCCTTTCTTTCAAAATACATTTTTGTCTGATTTGGTATATAGCGCTATTCTTTTTGGTTCATTCTACTTATTACAAGTAAATATTCCTTCTCTCCAATCAGAAAAGATTAAAGCATAAATACTACTTCAGAGCTTCTCTGTCCAAAAGAAACGATCAAACGGCACAAGCCTTTTGGTCGTTTTTTGTTTATTTTAATTGCCACTCGGTTCAAACCTTTTTGTAAAGTTACTGATTCACTTGAAAGTTCTCCACTGATAGAATGAATTATTTTCAATTCAACTTTTTGAGTTCTTCTTGTATTTAAAGCAATTAATAAATGCTTACTATCTTCAGAAGTTTCAATGTCAATAATAGAATCTCCAAAGGCTTTCACCATTTTAGCAGCTAAATTAACATTTGGCACCCCAGCACCTATGTATTTATCTGGCTCATAAAATGTTAAAGAGCTTAATCTTAAGGCTTCTTTTATCTTGTTACTACCTGCATTTGGTGCCAATTGCATTATTTGGGCAAATGTTCCACTAACAATCGGACAGGCATAAGATGTGCCATTTCCCTCGTAAATTGTTCCATTTTTGTCAATTAAGGCAGCATTTTTCCCCATTGCGGCTAAATCAGGTTTTAGGCGTTTGTCGGCGGTTGGACCTACAGAACTAAATCCTACATATTGCCCATCTTTATCAACGGCTCCAACTGCCACTACATTTGGGCCATCGGCAGGTGCACTAATTTGACGCCACGATTTATCTCCTTCATTTCCAGCACTTGCCACCACAATTACACCTTTAGAAGCTGCTATTTCTGCCGCCTGTGTGATAATTGTTGTTTTTCCATCCAATTCTGAATACTTATGCCCCATTGATTTTTCATCATGTTTTGTGTAGCCTAGGGACGAATTTATGATATCAGCACCAGCACTATCTGCGTATTCGGCTGCAATAGCCCAAAAATATTCTTCAGATAAATATTCGCTGTAAGAGTTTTCTGTTCTAAGTAAAAGATAATTTGCTTTTGGCGCAGTTCCCATAATTTTACCTGGTTGCCAAGCGGCTAAGCAACTCATAACTGCCAAGCCATGGTCATCATCATTAAAAACATCTTCTTCGTTAGCTACTAAATCCCAAGCGGCAATAATTCTTTTTTCTTTGAATAAGTGTTTAAAGGCTGGAATCAGATCTAAATTATAAAAACCAGCATCTAAAACAGCAATTAAAACACCTTCTCCATTCACTTCACCCATCAATAAACTATCAGCATTAATTAAAGATATTTGAGGATGGCTTTTCCCTGAAAAGATACTGTCAGTTGCTGTTTTACGCGAAGTGAAGGATTGCTCTAAAATACTTAGTTGCGTTTTTATTGATGCTTCTCTGGATCCTTTTTCTTCGCTTAAAAAGTTGGCAGGACCCAAGTATTTAACTGAACTTACAAAAGGAAGTAACTTAATTTCACTTTCAATTGATTTGTTATTTACTAATACTACACAACCATTGAACCACCTGCTTTTGGCATGAATATATAAAGGCAGTTTTGCCAAAGCATTTATGTATGAAGTATCTGGCGGTACATCATTTGGATTTAAAGGTACTCCATTGATGGTTCTCCTCTCTATGGCTTTTGGGGATAGGTATAAAGAAGGACTAAAAACAATTTCCTTATAATAAGGCTTATCCTTGAACCCAACGAAATAATAAAACTGTTGTCCGAAGGTTTGGCTCAAACCGAAAAAAATAAAAATAACAAAAACAGAAAAGTATTTTGACATTATTTTGAATGTGAAATAAGCACTTGTTTAAACGAAAAACCGCTCTTTTTAACCCCTTGCGTATTAATATTAATACTGGTAAACTCTATTAAACCAATGTTTTCAGCATAAATACTTTTCACAAAAATCTCTTCAATGGCATTATTGATGTTTGCCTCCTGAATTTGTGCACAATTTGAAAATGACATTCCGCTTTCTAAAGTATAAAAGAAGTCTTTTTTCTGAAACAGGAAAGTTCTTCGGCCAAGACTATTGTACATGTTTCCATTCCAAGATGCAATATTGCCTAGCGGAAAAGTAAGTTTTACATATCGAATATTATCTTCAACTACTTGCAAATTATTAGGGGTTTGCAAAGCAAAATTGCCTGAACGTGGCTGCCAGATGCCATTTGTATCTGCGCTGGCATATCTAAGTATTTCGGTATGTGCATTGGTTTCGGTTTGACCCAAAATAGTTTCTGAAACAATTTCTTTGATATAAAATTGAAAAGTATCTATTCTACCTGTGTTATCATCATAAGCAATTGAATCAACTTGGTAAATTCTTGTTAGTCCTTTTTCTAATGGAAAGTATTCATAACCTAATGAGGGTGGTATAACTCTATCGTCTCCATTGGTTTTACAACTATTTGAAAATAATAAAACCAAACAAGCAAATCCAATTGATAACTTCATGCTTATAAATCAAAACTTGATTGAATCCAGCCACCACCAATTACATCATTTCCTTCATAGAATACTGCACTTTGGCCAGGCGCAATGCCTTTAACTTTCGAATTAAATTCAACTTTCATGCGTGTTTCCTCTTGCATAATATTGGCAATAGAACCAGGGTCTTTGTATCTAACTTTTGTTAACGCTTCCATAGGTTGGTTTATTTGAGCATACTTTTGCAAATTAATGTTTCTTACCCACATTCCATTTCGGTTCAACTCCTCCTCTCTTCCCAAAATAACTGTATTTGTTTCGGGCTTAATTTCTAGTACAAACATGGGTTCACCTAAGGCAATTTCTAAACCTTTTCGCTGTCCCACAGTGTAAAATGGGTACCCACGATGCTTGCCAAGAATTTTACCAGTGGCGTCCACAAATAATCCACCATCAACTTTTTCCTCTAAACCTTCAACTTTTCTTTTAAGAAAACCACGGTAATCATTGTCAGGTACAAAGCAAATTTCATAACTTTCTGGTTTTTTAACCAATTCGTCAAAGCCTCTATCAAGCGCCATTTGTTTGATTTCTGATTTATGAAATCCACCTAAAGGGAATTTGGTTCGACCCAAACTTTCTTGGGTCAAACCCCATAAAACATAACTTTGATCTTTATTATGATCTAAGCCTTTGCTCACAACAAATCTGTTATTCTCTTGCCTGATTTGTGCATAATGCCCGGTGGCAATAAATTCACAATCTAATTGGTTGGCTCTTTTCAATAGTGCTTCCCATTTGATGTGGGTATTGCATAACACACAAGGGTTTGGGGTTCTTCCGGCGAGATATTCCTCAACAAAATTATCGATTACAAAATCACCAAATTCATCTCTGATATCTAATATTAAATGGTGAATACCATATTTAACGGCAATGGCACGTGCATCGTTAATTGAATCGAGACTGCAACAGCCTGTTTCTTTTTTACTGCCACCGCTGTTTTGGTAATCCCATGTTTTCATGGTAACTCCTACTACTTCATACCCTTCTTCTGCTAGCATAACAGCTGCAACGGTACTGTCAATTCCGCCGCTCATGGCGACTAATATTCTTCCTTTTTTACTCATAAACAAAACATTATCGGGTAAAAAGCCCGTATGATTGAGTTGCAAAAGTATAGATTTATTTTTGGTTATTTCAACTGAGCAGAAGTATTCAACTCAGAAAAAAGTAATCTCCAAAACAAGGATTAATTTTTTTTACTCCTTCCAAATTGAAGGAAAGAGTAAGTAAGCTAATGATACAATAAGTATATTAAAAAGAAGTAACACCCCTAAATCTTTTAGGATTAAATCAGTATCTAAGCCGTCCATTGCGCGTTTGCAAGCTTTAATTAATACCAAAAGTAAAGGAATAATAATGGGCAAGCTAAGCACTGACATTAATAAATTACTGTTTCCAGCCTTCGAGGCGATGGCAGAAAGCATGGTAAACGTGGCTGCAAATCCAAGACAGCCTAAAAGTGTGGCTGAGTAATACAAAAGTTCATTTTGAATTTCATTACCCATCCAAAGGCTGAAAGTAGTTAAACATAAAATAGCCAATAGTATATTTAGTAGCCCATTATAAATGAATTTAGAGATTAGCAACACTTGTGGTTTCACCAAACCATGGTAGTAAAGGTTTTTACCTTTGCTTTCTCCAATAAAACTTTTTGCAATTGAATTAATACTTACAAAAAGCATGATAATCCAGAATATGCCATTCCAAGTATTAGCATTAACTGCCTTTAAGGCAAGAAAAACAACAAAAACAGAGGAGATTACTTGAAGTAGAATTCCATTAATAGCATACCGCTGACGCCATTCGATTAAAAGTTCTTTAAGCAGTAGTTGTTTAATGCCAATTTTCATTTGAGGTGCAAGTTAAGAATTCAATCAAATCTTTATACATTTGCCCATCATGAAAAAGATTCTAATTGCAAATAGAGGCGAAATTGCTTTAAGAGTAATGCGCACAGCCAAAGAAATGGGCATTAAAACCGTGGCTGTATTTAGTGAGGCAGATAGAAAAGCATTACACGTAAGATATGCTGACGAGGCTGTTTGTATTGGTCCACCACCCAGCAACCAAAGTTATCTTTTAGGCGATAAAATTATTGAAGTGGCAAAGCAAACAGGCGCAGATGCTATTCACCCAGGTTATGGATTTTTAAGTGAGAATGCACATTTTGCTCGAAGAGTAAAAGAAGCAGGGCTTATATTTATTGGGCCATCAGCTGAAAGCATGGAAATCATGGGCAGTAAGATTGAGGCTAAACAAGCTGTTGCAAAATTCAATGTACCTTTAGTCCCTGGCACCCATGAAGCTTTAAGAGATATAAAAGAAGGTAAGAAAATTGCAGATGCAATTGGATATCCAGTTTTAATTAAAGCCTCTGCTGGCGGTGGTGGAAAGGGAATGCGACTTGTAAATGATGAGTCGGAATTCGAAGAGGCAATTAGGATGGCGCAGTCAGAAGCACTTGCTTCCTTTGGTGATGATAGTGTATTTATTGAAAAATTTGTAGGCTCGCCTAAGCACATAGAAATTCAAATACTTGGCGATCAACACGGAAATGTTGTATATCTATTTGAAAGAGAATGTAGCATTCAAAGGCGCCATCAAAAATTGGTAGAAGAGGCTCCTTCAAGTTGTCTTACGCCTGAAATTAGAAAGGCCATGGGAGAAGCGGCTGTTAATGTTGCCAAAGCTGCAAATTATTATGGCGCTGGTACGGTGGAGTTTTTAGTTGACCATGAATTGAACTTCTATTTTCTAGAAATGAATACTAGGCTTCAAGTGGAACACCCTGTTACAGAGCAAATAGTAGGTCTAGATTTAGTGAAAGAACAAATAAAGGTGGCAAGGGGTGAAAAATTGGGTTATGCTCAAGAAGATTTAAAAATTCATGGCCATGCGATGGAATTAAGAGTTTGTGCAGAAGACCCTCAAAATAACTTCCTTCCAGATATTGGCAAGCTTCTAACTTATAAACTGCCGCAAGGTTTAGGTGTTCGTGTTGATGATAGTTTTGAGGCAGGCATGGAAATCCCAATTCAGTATGATCCAATGATAGCAAAATTAGTAACTTTTGGAGCAACGCGTGAAGAGGCAATACAAAGAATGATTAGGGCAATAGCCGATTATCAAATTAGCGGTATTGCTACTACCCTTCCTTTTGGAAATTTTGTAATGCATCACGAGGCATTTTTAAAAGGAGATTTTGACACTAAATTCATTGAAAAGTACTATGAGCCAGAAATATTGAATCAAACGCGTCCAGACTTACATTCAGCAGCAGCTTTTAGCGCTGGTCATTTATTTCTGAACCAAGGCAGCTCGGTTCAAACCGAGGTAAAAAACGACCCAAGTAATTGGCAGTTAAGGAGAAAAACAAATTAATATTTTTAAATAGACAGTTTTGGTAAAATGTTAAAAGGCATCATTTTTAAATGATGGCTTTTTTGTGAAATTTGACCGATTGAAATGCTCATAATGAAAAGACTAATAATCCTGTTACAATTGCTGATTATAGCCGCATTAGCTGGCGCGCAAACGAAATTAGTAATAAATACTAAATCGGCAGGTGGTTTTTGCAATTCCTATTTCGACTTAGGAGAGCAAGGGTTTGTATTAGGATTTAATGAAAACAAGGAACTTAATGAAGGCGGAAAAGAACTGTTGCACAATCTTTTATATTATAGTAAGGACCTCAGCAAAAGGGCAAATTTTAAAATCACTACTACAGGTGTTTTAAAAATAACCTCAAACAAAAACTATCTATTTGTTCAGGATGTAGATTCAGAGAAATACATTTTTAGGGTATTAGATTTCACGGGAAAGGAGCTTTTTAAAAAGAAATTAGATTTAAATATAGTTGGTTTGACCCAAAATCAAATTGAAAGATTACACTTTACTTATCTAGGCGATGTAGTATTTGAAACCTATGACGGACTTGGAGATTTGCATTTGTTTTCTTCAAATTTATTAAATTCAAAAGACAATGATTTTCAAGAAATAGATTGGCAAAGACCAAGTTCTGAACCTTTAAAGTCTATGAATTTCAAAGGAGAATGGCGGTTTATTGGACAACATATGGGTTATTATATCATGGCAAGAAAGGGTGCAAACTCGCAGTTTAACCCTAGTGCTATTGCTTATCATATCACTTTTTATGATGAGGATTTTCAACTTTTTAGGGAATTATTATTGGATAATTTTTTATTGCCAGGTTCAAGTTTATTAGGAAAAGACGTCAGTTTAAGCCTGAATACTACAACACAAAGTTTTATTGTTTCTTGTTTAATCAATAGAGCTGGAACTCCTGCTTTTATGACCGCTTCATTTGGATTGGGAAAAAACAATAACCTATTGCTAAGGTCATGGCAAAAAGAGTTTGTGATTAAAGAAAATTCAAAATATGGACTGGTAGATATGAATGCAGTTGGAGCACCTGTGCCGCCAAAGGTATTTCATAAAGGTAGTCAGGTAATTGTTTCGGTTGCAAATACAGAGTTTAATCCATTTGAGGAAACTGTTAATCAGTTATTGGTTTTTGATGGGCAAGGAAATGTGCTTTTCAATGAAATTCAGAATGGAACTTTTGAAAGTTTAAATTATGATAATTATTGTGTAGACAATAGCAATATGTATAGCAGGTTAAATAAGCTACAAATGTCAACTATTTTGAAGCCAACCTGTGAGCAGCAAAACTCAGATGTAATAGACATAGACCTTGACGCTGCAGGAAATGAAACATTAATTATACTCAGCTTAGATACAAAAAAGAGCATTGTAACCATTTACAGGTTTGCTAAAAAGTAAAATTAATGATCCTTTTGTCAAATTTGTAAAAGTGCTAAACTCAATTACCTTTGTTGTGTTTAAGTTTTATGCAGCATCCAATTACCGAAACCGTTAAAGAAAAACCGCTACAATGCCCAGTTCCTCATAAAGAACGTGGGAAAATGGTGACATGGATTAAGAAAATTGGAGTGGCTGGATTCTTCTTTTTTCTTATCAAAGGATTGCTTTGGTTAATTATCCCTTATTTGCTTGCAAAGGGTTTATTGTAAGAAAACTGCTGCTACAAGCAAATCTTCTGGTGTAGTAATTTTGATGTTTTTATAATCTCCTTCAATAAGATTTATTTTCTCTCCCATTGCTTCAACCACTGAGGCATCGTCTGTGAAGTTATCGTCTTCTGCTTGTTGATATGCCTCCCAAAGAACCTTATATTCAAAAGTTTGTGGGGTTTGAACCAAGAAATAATTAGCACGATTAACACTGTGGTTATTACCTGTTAATTCTTGTTTACGAATAGAATCTTTAAGTCGAACCACTGCAATGGCATTTCCTTTTTGACTAGCAACTTCAAATCCATTTTCAATAATTAGTTGGCTTAAAATAGGTCTAACACCATCATGAATAGCTACTAAATCTGCATTTTGGGGGAGAGATTTTAGTCCATTGCGCACAGATTGAAAGCGAGTGTCTCCGCCTTTTACCAATTGATGAGGCAAGTTGAAACGATGTTTTTGACAAAGCCAATTCCAATATTCAAACTGGTCGGAAGGCAAAACTACAGTTACAAATATATTTGGGTCAAACCGAAACGATTTGATAGTATGCATAAGAACAGGCATGCCATTGAGTTCAAGAAATTGCTTAGGTATTTGAGCTCCCATGCGCAAGCCTTTCCCCCCAGCAACAATGATGGCATGCCTATTCATGATTAAAATTAAATGATTATCATGGCGTCTCCATAAGCAAGGAAACGGTATTTCTTTTTAATGGCTTCATTGTATGCTTCTTCTAGTAATTCAAATCCAGCAAAAGCAGCAGTAGCCATTAACAAGGTAGACTCTGGTGGGTGAAAATTTGAAATCAAAACATTAGCGATTTTGAAATCATGTGGAGGAAAAAGAAACTTATCTGTCCAACCGCTCAAAGGGTTTAATCTATCTGCAGAGGAAACAGAGGATTCTAAGGCTCTCATAACTGAGTTTCCAACAGCAACAATCTTGCGCTTTTCGTTAATAGCATTATTTACAATATCAGTTGTTACTTGTGGCACTTCATAAAACTCTGAATCCATTTTATGTTTAGTCAGGTCTTCAACTTCTACAGTTCTAAAAGAACCCAAACCATTGTGCAAAGTTAATTCTGCAAATCGAACACCTTTAATTTCTAAACGCATCATTAACTCCCTGCTAAAGTGAAGTCCTGCTGTAGGAGGAATAACAGCGCCTACTCTACTAGCAAAAATGGTATTGAAACGGTCTTTATCAGCTTTCTCTACAGGCCTATCCATATATTTTGGAAGTGGCATTTCGCCTAACTTGTCAATTAGTTTGCGTAATTCCTCATCGCTACCATCAAATAGAAAACGAATGGTTCGTCCTCTGCTGGTAGTATTGTCTACAACTTCCGCTACTAAATCGTCATTTCCAAAATAAAGCTTATTCCCAACTCTAATTTTACGCGCTGGATCAACCAAAACATCCCAGAGTTTCATTTCTTTGTTTAATTCACGCAACAAGAAAACTTCAATCTTAGCACCAGTTTTCTCTTTAGAACCATATAAACGAGCTGGAAAAACTTTAGTGTTATTAAGAATCATTACATCTCTGTCTGAGAACATACCTAATATGTCAGAGAATTTTTTGTGCTCTATTTTACCTGTGCTACGATTTACAACCATTAATTTAGATTCATCGCGAGCATCAGTAGGGTGTTTGGCAATTAGGCTTTCATTGAAGGCAAATTTAAATTGGCTTAATTTCATTATGTAAAAAACTGTTTAAAGAGTAAATAGAATCATTGAAAAGGGCATAATTTACCCAAATACCAAAAATTCTGGATGCAAATGTAAGGTCACATTTACCGTTTGCCTCTGAAAATTAATAAAAAATATACATTTATTTAATATTCAAATAGATGCACTATTTTTCAAGGGCTACTTTAATTTTATTCTTAAGCAATTCTATATGCGCTTTGTATTCTTCTGAGCCTACAGCTGGTAATTTCTCAATACTTTTTAACTGCGCCAATGCAGCCGCTTGAGAACTACCATCAAAGGCTTTGCTTGAAAATACTTGAATAAGCATTTCTGTGTAGGTTACTTGTAGATTAAATCTCAAGGTTGGCACTACCCCATTTTCGCCTTTCATGATGGCACTGGTTAAGTCGGACATCATGCTCATTACCGAGTAAGTGTTTCCATATAGCCTAGTATCGCTCATCCTTTTGTGAACAGTTGGACTTAGTAAATGCATTAACAACATTTTTTGATAGTCTAGGATACGCTCGTGAATTTTAGGGTCTTCGTTTGAACCAAAAAATCCGAATCCGCGACGCTGTGGCTGAAGATATGGATATAGCTCGTTTTGAACACCAAAGGCATTGGCAGAAAATGCGTATATCGAAAGTGCATTCATAGCGCGACGTTGATCGGCAAGAGGAACAGGCACAAAAGCTTTTCCAGCACCCGGCTGATTGGCAAACACACGATTAACATAAACTCCACCAATATATTTTACAGTTACATTGGCTGCTTGGAAATACTCATTTTGAACAATATTATAGGCTTGCCTTAACTCTTGATAGCTTTGATTTGGTTTAATGTATTTTGCTTTAAGTTTAGCAGTTAAGTCTAAACTCAACTTCATTCTTTCAATAGAATATCTAATAGCATCGTCACTTAAATCGTTCACATTCACTCTTGGGTCAATACCAGAACCTACGCCACGCATATCGTCTGCATCATTCCCAAAAATTAGCAAACTATCTCCCGATTTTGAAAGTAATTTCAAACTGCGCTCTGCTTCTGCATTTGGGTCAAGCAAAGAGGGTGTATAACCAAACTCAATTGCCCATAAATCGTATGGACCGGGGCGGGTGGTGAAATAATCACCTTGTTTGCTTTTGTCTAAGGCTACATTAGCTGCAGGGTAATCCATTACAGAGGCAGTTAAACCTATCTTTTGGGTTAGTGACTTGTTGTGTAATTCGGTAGGACTCAACATTTGGCTAGCTTTCATGTTATGATTAAGGCCAAGCGTATGTCCCATTTCGTGCAATACCAAATAGTATAAAGATTGTTTCAAGTATTCTCTTTTATCAATATCGCTTAAACCTTGAGCTTCAAGAACCTGTTTGCCAAACAAAGAAGTTTGGTGCAGGTATTCGCCTGCATCGCAAAAATGCATCGCTTTAAGAGCTTGTGAAGCATTATTGCCATTCACAAATAGGTCTTCTTGTTTTAAACGATTGGTAACAAAAATATACTCCAACATAATATCAGCACCCAAAATTTGCCCAGTTCTTGGGTCAACAAAACTTGGTCCATACCCGCCAAATGGAGGTTGTGGCGAGCTGGTCCAACGTAAAACATTGTAACGGATATCGCCTGCATCCCAATCGGCTGAGTCAGGCTGTTCTTTCAAAATAACTGCATTTTTAAAGCCAGCTTTTTCAAAGGCTAAATTCCATTTTTCACCAGCTTCTTTAATAGTGGCCCTAAACTCTTGTGGAGTTGTATTTTCTATCCACCAAACAATAGGTTCTACTGGCTCAGAAATGGCAGCAGAGGGATCTTTCTTTTCAAGATGCCAACGGTGAATTAAGTCTTTATAGTTAACGGCTTCGGTGGTAGTCATGTCATTTACCTGCTCAGAGAAATAGCCGATACGCGGGTCGTCTAATCTTGGTTTAAAACTGTTGTTAGGCGCTTCAATTAAGGTATGTTGAACTGTAATGCTCACAGCACGTTCGTCTGTTACTTCCTTACCCCCGCCTTGGGTGGGATAAGGATTATCATAAACATATTCAACAATTACGTCGGTGTTTTTCTCGTAATTGCGTAAACTTACAAACTTGGTTTTTTCCTTACTTAATTGACCCAGTTGAAATCCTTGAAAACCTGGCATTGAAGAAGGCTTAATTTGTTGGAGACTCTCACTTAAAAAGAGGCTATTACCGTCTAACAGCATTTCACCTTTTTTTGTGTCTTCTGCGACAATTTTTTGAGAACTCAAAACAGCTTTGCTAATATTTGCTTGTGCGGCTTTGTGTATAGGATTAGTCGGATCAAAATAAAAGCCAGTATTAATTACAGAAAACTCAATTTTATCAAAATAGCGAGTAATGTTAAATACCTTGTTATCTCTAAAGCTTCCTCTAAAATGTCCAGCTGCCACTACCCCATCTACGGTATAAGAAAAGTAAATATACTCTTTATCTAATTGCTCATTTTTAAGCAAAAAATAAACATTTCCATTGGCTGTATCTTGATAAAGCGGAAAAAGGCCATCAAGCTTTTTGCAGGATTTTATTTTTTCAGCAATAGTTGTTGTTTTTGAAACAGAAGGTGTTTGCGCAGTTGTGGTGGGTTTCTTTTTTTTTGAACTAGCGCAGGCAGATAAGGTAATCAGTAAGGCAAGAAGGAAGGAAATTGGCTTCATGTAATATTGTTTTGAATGCAATTAAAACAAAGTATCGATTTGAGCCAAATAAAGTTTGATGAGTGGAAGATGAGTCTAAAATAAGCAATCCAAAGGTAATATTATATGTTTATTTGTATTTTATATTTATGAATTATATTTTTGTATGGCAAATAACCTTTAAAATTATGTCAACCTTCACTAGCACATTGCCTGATGACCTCCTCAAGAAGTTGCAAGAAGCGGCAAATAATTTATCGATGCCTAAAAACAAGCTCATTGAGAAGGCACTGCGCATCTATTTGGATCAACTCAACAAAGCCGAGTACATAAAATCTTACAAAGCAATGGCTGATGATACTGACGTTTTAATGATGGCAGAAGAAGGCATGGCAGAATACCTGCAAGAAATAAACACACAAGGATGAGGCAAGGGGAAATTTGGAATGCCAACCTTAACCCAACAGAAGGAAGCGAACAAGCTGGTTTTAGGCCAGTTGTAATTGTGAGTGGAAACTTGGCCAATACCTATGCACCAGTGGTGGTATGCTGCCCACTTACTTCAAAATTGAAAAATTATAAAGGCGATCCCATTCTTGAACCCAACAAACAAAATGGGTTAACAAACACGTCAGAAATCATGGTAATACACATCCGAAGTCTTGCTAAAAGTAGGCTTAAAGAAAAAATCGGAGAAGTGCCAAAGCAGGTAATCTTAGAATTAAAGCAAACCATAAATGATTTGCTTAACTATTGATAGGTTCAAAAAAAATACATTTTAGATAGCAGTATTTTGCCTGCAAGTTGTATTTTTTTGAACCAAGCAAGTTTTCCACAATTAACAACACCACAAATGCGATTAAATCCGCATAAAATTCACCTGTAAAATTCCCAAATTTAAGAAGGATTTTTTTGCCAATAAAAGGGAATTTATCTATATCTGACAAGCCTTTGTGTTGAAATTCATGTTATTAATGTCAAAATTAATGACTACTCAAAATCACAGAATCTGGTAACATTAAATGGTTGTTTAGTTAAAAATAACTGTAACTCCTTCCCATTAGTATCAAAATTACAACTGCATTCGTGGTTTAATCACTGCCTTACATAAAAAGGTGGAAGTCCGCAAACACTGCCAATATCATTGCCCTGAAACTATATGAAGTGTGTTTAATATCAGAAAAATAGTTCAGAAAACAAATAAATAACAACGTGCAGAATATGAAATATGGATACTTGCTATTAAGCTTAATTGGTTTAGCAATAGGTGGTAAAGCGCAAAATCAATATGCATTGGATTTTGATGGTATCAATGACAAAGTGATTATTCCAAATGCCACAACACTGAATTTCGGAAATACTCTAAATTTTACCATCGAGACATGGATAAAATTGGATGGCAGTCAAGCTAACAATACCGTGATTATTGGAAAGGCGAGCACAGGTGGCTCATGGCAAGGTTATCAACTATCATTGTTTGATAATCGAATTACAGCCAGCATAAATACGGGAAACGCGCTCATTGGGGTATCAAATGGCTTTATTGGACTAAGCTATTTAAATGACGACGCATGGCACCATGTAGCACTTGTAGTAAGCCGAACAGACACGGTTTGCAGGCTTTTTGTAGATGGTGTTCTAGAGGCAAGTATTAAACATGATTCGATACGAAATAATATTAGCAACAGTGCTTCCCTGCTCATAGGAACAGACCGAAATGAGTCTTTATTTTTCAATGGTATCATAGATGAGATGCGTATATGGAATACTGCCCGAACTTCTAGCGAAATTGCCAATCAAAAAAACACCGAGCTAAGTGCAAGTACCTCTGGTTTAATTGCCAATTATCAATTTAATACTAGTAGTGGTGCAACTCTAACAGATATAACATCAAATGCATTCCATGGTACATTAGAGAATTTTACCCTAACTGGCAGCAACTCAAATTGGGTTTATTCGGGTGCCCACCTTAGTTATTACTCACAAAGCGGTGGTGATCCATTTATAGCAAATAAATGGAACTCTAGACCAGATGGAAGTGGCACCAACGCCATTAATTTAAACTCACCCAATTATTATGTGGTACAAGGCGGTCATGTGATGACCACAACTGCCAACTATACATTTGGAACAGAAGGTGCCAGATTGGTTATACAAAGAGATGCTATATTTAATGCCAACCATGCGATTACCATGGCAACAGGAGCGCTATTACAGCTAGATAGCGGTAGTTTGTTTTATGCTAATGTAAATCAGGTAATAGGAAGCGCCAATATGGTTGGTGGAAGGTATATTTTAGATGCTGGAAAAAATTTAACCATCAATGGTAATGTTACGACTAATGGAGGTGTAATTAGAGGCTCAAGCACAAGTACCTTAACAATAGCTAATTATGTAGGAACATTGTTATTCGACCAATCCAATCCTGGCTCAAGCAATATCTTTCACCATATTGTTATGGGCACAGGTTCGGATGCCAGCATGACTATTGGAAATGCCTTAATAATACCACCAACTGGTAGCATTACCTTTCATGCAGCTGGCACCAAGTCACTTACCATAGCGGGTAATCTAACATTAAAATCCAATAGCACGGGATCTGCCTATATTGGCAATACCAATGGAGCCACCATTTCTGGAAATGTTACGGTAGAACGATACATTCCAAATACACGCAGGGCCTACCGATTCTTAGCATCGCCAGTAACAACAGCAGATATTTGGAGCAATTGGCAAGAAAGTGGTGCTGCTATCTCGGGATGCGGAACACACATAACTGGTATTGCCAGTGCTACGCCAGGTAATGATGCCACAACAGGCTTAGACAGAACAATCATTGGAGGAAGCTCCATGTTTACCTTTGTTACACCAACATGGCGAGCCATAACCAATACAAAAACCACTGGCCTGACCCCGGGCGTAGGCTATAGGGTGTTAATAAGAGGCGATAGAACCATCGATTTAAATGCTATTCCAAATCCAACGCCCAACCCAACCGTTTTGCGCGCTACTGGTTCGCTTGCAACTGGCAATGTAACTACTGCAACATTACCTACAGGCTATAACCTCATTGGAAACCCTTATGCCTGCGCCATCAATTGGGATGCAAGTGGCTGGGCCAGCGCTAGGTCTAATATCACCAATACCATTTGGATATATGATCCAGCAGTAACTGCCTCTACAAGCGGAACGGTATATGCCACTTGGAACAATGGTAGTGGCACCAATGGTATGACAGATGCCATTATCCGCTCTGGACAGGCATTCTTTATAAGAACCACCTCATGGACTACCCTCACTTTTACCCAATCATATAAAGTAACCAATCAAACAGGTGGGTTTTTCAAAAAATCTCAGAGTAATCACCTGCGTGTGGCCTTGCAACTTAATGGTGTGCACGCAGACGATATCGTTATTAGGTTTAGACCAGATGGGCAAAAAGCATATGACTTAAACTATGATGCCAATAGTTTAGGTTCTAACATTTTTGGCATATGTAGCCTAAAGGATACCAATCGACTTGCCATTCAAACGCTACCAGACATAAGCCAAGATGCAGTAATAGTGCCACTTTCGGTGCAATCTGATGTTACAGGAAATTTTCAACTAAAATTTACAGAGTTAGAAACATTCAACCCAGACATTGCTATTGCGCTCAAGGATAAGTATCTGCAAAAAATCCAAAATCTTAGCGCCAATTTTAGTTATGATTTTACTATTAGCCCTGATGCTAGCACTAAAGGCGACAACCGCTTTGAACTGGTTTTTAAAAAGTCAACCACAGGCATTTGGGAACCCATTGGATCAAACTATTTCAACATCTCGCCTAACCCTTGCAGCGATGTACTCATGATAAGCACAGTTGAAAACAGCTTATCTACTTGCCAATACACCATCTGCAATTTATTAGGCGAAACCATGCAAAGTGGGGCGTTTAATTTTAGGTTGAACCAAACCGAGATGTTAAACACAGAAACATTATTACCCGGCGTATATCTGCTTCAGTTGACACATCAAGAAAAACACCAAACAATTAAATTTATAAAAAAATAACATGCTAAGCATGAAGAGAAAGAGAAGAGATTAATACCGCGGGTCGGGCTTGGTTGCAAGTTTTTTCATTTGCGCTACTTCAAGAGAATAAAAGCCAAACTCTTCTACCACCCTGCCTTGTATCAAATAAACGCCCTTACCTGCAAAAGGGCTATCCTTAAGGCTAGGTGGAAAATGCGTGGTGTCAAAAAAATTGCTTTCGGTATCGTAAAAAGTTCCAAACGCCATATAATCTCCCCTACTGGTTTTAACACCTTTGGTGGTTACGTAATTGCCAATAATGTGCACATTCTTGTGCAAATAATGATTGAGTTGCTTGGCTGATAATAGAACTTGACGCTTCTCCTCAAGTAGCTGTAGATTTTCTTCTAGTAGTTCAAAGTCTGTCATACTCACAGAGAAACCCAATAACTCAATTTCGTCATAGGCGTCTTCTATGGCATTGTGCACCAGACTAGGTAAGGTAAATTCTTTGTGAGGCTTCTCAAACAATATGGTTTGTAGTGTTTCAGCCAATAAGGTTGGTTGTCCGTTTTGCGCAGTATAGCTACTGCTAGTATTTGCGGTTAATTGTTTTCGGGTTGAACCTAAGCCCTGCTTCTCATTAAAAAACATGTGTGCTTGCCACATCAATTGCTTTTTACCCAAACCTGTAAATGAAAATGCTCCCACTTTTATTAGAATTTTGGTTTGTATGACACTTACGCGCACCCTGTCCATAAAGTCGGATAAACTGGCAAAGGGTCCATTAAAATTGCGCTCTACTAACAAAGCTTCTATGGTTTTATGCTCTAAGCTTTCTATTAATCCAAAACCCAAGTAAACCTCATTGCCTTTGATTACGGTTAACTGTTCAGACTCATTAATGTCGGGCACATGAAGGTTTACGCCAGTTTTAAGTAGTTCTTGCACATACACCCAGGTTTTGTAAAAGCCTCCAAAATTATTAATTACAGCTACCATAAATTCTTTAGGGTAATATGTTTTTAGAAACAAGCTTTGAAAACTTTCTACCGCAAAGGAGGCAGAATGTGCTTTGCTAAACGAGTAGCCAGCAAAGCTTTCTACTTGTCGCCATACTTCTTTGCTAATTTCTTCGGGATGCCCATTAGCCTTGCAACCTGCAAAAAACTTGTCAATGATGCGCTGAAACTCTGCTTTAGACCTAAACTTGCCGCTCATGGCTCTGCGCAACACATCTGCATCTGCCAAATCAAGTCCAGCAAAATGGTGGCATACTTTTAACACGTCTTCCTGAAACACCATTACGCCATATGTTTCTTCCAACTGCTCCTTCATCACTGGGTGTAAATATTCTATGCTTTCTGGATGGTGAAAGCGGTGAATATAAGCTTTCATCATACCCGATTTTGCCACACCTGGCCTAATGATTGAGCTTGCAGCCACCAAGTGAATATAAGTGTCGCACTTCAGCTTCTTCAGCAATCCGCTCATGGCAGGACTTTCTATATAAAAACAACCAATGCTGTTCGCTTCTTTAAGTTGCTGCTTAATGAGCGGGTCGTTTTTAAAGCTTGCTACATCGTGCACATCCACTTTTATGCGCTGGTTTTTCCAAACCAAGTCGGCCGCATCTTTAATATGACCAATGCCTCTTTGAGAAAGGATATCAAATTTTTCGAAGCCAAGGTCTTCAGACATGTACATATCCCACTGCACGGTTGGCAAGCCCACTGGAGGCAAATCAAGTGCCGAGTATTTAAAGATAGGTTCTTCTGAAATGAGTACGCCCCCAGCATGGATGGAGCGGTGATTAGGGAAGTCTTGTATTTTATCGGCCATGTGCAAGATGCGTGCAATGATGGGCGAGTTTCTATCTGCTTTGTGCGGGTAATCGCTCAAAATATCTATCTCTCTTTTGGGCAAGCCATATACTTTACCAAGTTCTCTAAAGATAGAGCTGCTCCTAAACGTAGACATGGTGCCTAGCAAAGCGGTGTGATCTCTGCCATAGCGTTTAAAGATATAATCGTGCACTTGCGGACGTTCTTTCCAACTATAGTCAATGTCAAAATCTGGAGGCGAGGTACGCTTGGGGTTTAGGAAACGCTCAAAATACAGGTTCAACTCTATGGGATCTACATCGGTAATTCTAAGGCAATAGGCCACCACGCTGTTGGCTCCACTGCCCCGCCCCACATGGTAAAACCCCTTAGACATAGAATAGCGAATGATGTCCCAAGTAATTAAAAAATAAGCCGAGAAGCCCAGTCTATCAATAATTTCTAACTCCTTCTGTACCCTTTGGCGCGCAACAGAATGATTGGTACCATAGCGGTATTCTAGTCCGTCCCAAGCCAATTTGGCCAACAGCTCTTTGTCGTCGTACACCGAAGATGAATATACTTTTTTGTTTTTATGCGTGTGAAAGTCGAAAGTAATTTGGCACCTGTCTAAAAACGCAAGGGTGTTGCTAATGAGGTAGTGATGGTGTCGGCAGGTATGAATGATATCCGCCTCTGAAATCAAATATTCATCGGCAGCAGCAATGGAATTTGGTTCAAGCCTACTTAACAACACGTTATTATCAATGGCACGAAGGTGTAGGTGAACCGTATAGCTACTGGCATCTTTAAACGTAACGGGTTGTTGCAAGATAAGCTTATGCTTAATTTTGCTGAGGTCGTTTCGTATCAGTCGGTTCAACTCAGATAACCTTACGCCAATGAGTTCGTGGCTTTGGAGGGTGGCAGGGTAATTAGACAAAGGATACACCACAAAGCTGTTCTTCAAGTGTCTAGCGCTATCGATGTAAGATTTACCATATAAATTAAACTCAGAAAGCATGCGGTTAATTTCTTCGATACCATCAATACTTTTAGCCACGGCCGTAAACACAAGGTGGCTACCCTCTCTAAATTCTATGCCAGCAACGGGTTTAATGCCATGTTGTTCGCAGCATTTTACAAATTCAAAAATGCCAGTAGAGCAATTGATATCGGTAATTCCCAAGGTGGTAAAGCCTAAGTTTTTGGCGGTTTGAACCAACTCCTCAACAGAGAAAGTTCCAAAGCGTAAACTGTAGTAAGTGTGAATGTTCCAAAGCATTTGTTAATATTGTTAACTATAATAAGTTAATTAATATAACAAAAAAAACTAAAAAACAAAGCAAGTATTTTTCAACTGAGCAATTGAAAGCTGAAAGCAAGTAGGTTATAGTTAAACTTCATATCGAATTCGTAGATAGCTTTTCCCGAATCAAAAATAAATATTGTATTTTTGAGATGTGCTTACCAAAGAAAATAAATTAACTCAGCTCATTGCATTTGCAGTAATTGCCTCGACATTCATTTTAACTTTTAATGCTTGCAAGAAGAACGAGGATACCAATATCCCTAAAACCTTTACTGACCCTAGAGATGGACAAGTTTATGGTATAGTAAAAATTGGCGAGCAATGGTGGTTTGCAGAAAACTTGAATTATGCCATTGGAAACAGCTGGTGTTATGGCAATAACCCTTCTAATTGTGCTAATTATGGCAGATTATATGATTGGGAAACAGCCAAAACAGCTTGCCCTCAAGGCTGGCATCTGCCAAGCGATGCCGAGTGGACACAACTAACAAACTTTTTAGGTGGCGAGAGCGTTGCGGGTGGCAAAATGAAAAGCATTGCCAAATGGAATGCACCTAATACAGCTGCAACAAACAGTAGTAGTTTTTCAGGTCTTCCAAGTGGCTCCCGTAGTTACGATGGAAGATTTAATGGCATTGGTTTGTACAGTTATTGGTGGAGTTCAACGGAACGAGATACAGACATTGCATGGGGCCCTGGCCTGTATTTCGAGAATGGCAGTGTTTATAGGTTCTTCTACGCTAAGATGACGGGGTTTTCTTGTCGTTGCCTTAAGGATTAATTAATTTGGTTATTTATTAATTTTACAATTGGGGTATCGAGTCTAAAGAAGAATTTGGTTTTTTAAGAAATTACAAAATCTGTCGTGTTTTCTGTATACTATATAACCGCTTAATTTATTATATTAACATGAGATTTTCCTTATTTTTGGAATACGGGGGCAACATTATCAGTTTTAATATAGCTATTAAATAAAGTCAAAACATTTATAAGCACAAGAACATGGTTAGCAGTGTCGCACAATATTTGGTAGATGGTTGCATGCGTTGCAAGTGGCATCCTTAAATTTACATAGCATGCGCAGATTTTGGATCAAACCGACACTATAAAAACCTATTTATTAGAAGCTATTGCCCTAGAAAAAGAAGGTAAAGGGTAAAATGTAAATCTATGAAAGTTTTTAGGCATAGAAGATAAATTGTATTTCCAATATTATTTATAGAAAAATCTGTGCCTAAAGACTGGTTTGGCTCATTTGTTAATTCATTAGTATTATTGGGAATTTTCAAAAGATCCCATGCAGAATGCTTAAGATTTGAAAATTCAATCGACGCCACAAATAGAAATAAAATTAATAGAATACTTGAAATTAAGGCACCTTAATGCCTATGGCTCAAGTTCACTGATTTTAAATCGGCTGTAAAATGGATTATCAGCGGTTTCAAAGAACTTAAAACAATGCACCGCTTGTGATTATATTTAGTATATTTTTAATTTCATTTCTGATATTATTGTACTATTACAAAGTAGCCATGAATATGGAACATTTTAAACGCAACAAACTCTTTTACTTTGGGACTCTCATACTTACCTTGGGTTATTTGATATGGTTTTTCATGGGAGATAACTCTTATATTTTGTATCATGATAATCTTGATAGTGAGTTTTGCTATATAAAATTATTGGTTGAATCGGGTAATGCACTTGGATTTAATCTGAAAGAGAACGTTTATGGTGCAATGAATGGCATTCCACGGAGCTTTTTTAGGTCGGGAATCAATTTAACATTTTTGTGGTATGCTTTGTTCAGTCCGATTAATGCCCATATTTTTAATAGCTATCTAGTACATCTAATCGGGTTTGTTGGATTTTATGTTTTGGCCATTCAACATTTCAACATTAGGAGAACACCAGCAGCTATGTTTTCGATGGTTTTTGCGCTAATTTCACATTATTCTAATTATGGATTGTGTACAGCTGGACAACCTTTACTTCTTTATATATTTTTAAATTTTGCCAAGCAAAAAGGTACAAGGCTGGATTGGATTTTACTTTTTTTGTTTCCATTTTATAATTATTTTGTTATGTCTGTGCCTTTCTTTTTACCCATCATTGCAGGTATTGGCTTCTATTATTACTTTCAAACAAAAAAAATAAACAAGTCATATATCCTAGCTATGCTGCTATTTACAAGCGTTAGTATCCTATTGGAGTTTCCCTTGTTTTATAACATGTTTTTTAGTGGCTTGGTTTCTCATAGACAAGATTGGGAAAAGGTTTATTGGGCTACGGCTGATTTAAATGCTGCCATATATAAATTACAAACTAGGCTGTTAAAGACGACATATTCTCATGCTGGAATCATTGAGATGTATCCCATCGGTTTAGCACTTTTGCTTTTGTTTATTTTTAGAACGAAACCCAATACTCTTCAATTGATATTGGTTGGATTGTTTTTGGCAATTACGCTATTCGAATGCTTCTTTAATTTTAACTTGCTACCTCTTAGTATACGATCATTTAATTTTTCGAGGTTTTACCTTCTCACCCCATTTATTTTGGTTTTACTTATGGCCTCAATTTATGATCGGCTGAGCCAAAAGAACATAATTGCAGGTGTCTTAACTTTTCTTGTATGGGCCTTGGCAATCATAAGCACATTTAAATATAATACGGAGTATATGGTTAACATGAATATTTTGTTTGGACAAAAAACAGAAGAACTAAATTTTCGCTTAACGATGGATGAAGAATTGTTCAAAGAGGTTTTACATGAACATCCTGAATTGGTAACCGAAAAAAGCAATGCACTTTGTTTGGGTATTTATCCCAACATAGTTCAATTTAATGGGATTAGAACCCTAGATAGCTATCAGAATAACTTTTTAAAATCGTATAAATGGGATTTCTATAAGATCATTGAGAAGGAGATTGCGAAAGATACCGCTGGGCTATATAATTATTATACCAAATATGCGAGCAGGTGTTATAGTTTTTCTGTGGAGTTAGATAACATAAAACAATATGGTAAGACGGATACCAATAAGATTAGAAACTTAGACTATAATTTTGATCAGGCCAAGAAAATGAAAGCGACCCATGTTATTTCTGCTGTACCAATTTTAAACAACAAACAGATTGGTTTAGAGATGCTCAAAACTTATACAACATCTCTTTCTCACAGAAGGTTATATTTATATAAGATTAATTAAACTATTCTTGATGAATGGTTAAAATACTCATCTCAAGGATAAAATCCTAATTGTGTTTATGGTTTGGTTCGACCCAAAGGCAGATAATTTTACCATTGGTTCATGCACTTGCAAAAAGGGAATTAGTTTAGTTAAAAATTTGTGATATAAATTAAAAAAATTAGTTTGCTTATCATTATTTTAGTTATTTAAATTCTAAATAATAATTATTTCCTTTAAAACCTTCACTCACATTTTTTACTTGCATTCTTGGGATTTCAATAGTTACAAAATTAGTAAATTCAATGGTAAAACTACCATCAGGAGTTTGATCATCACCTTCTATTGTTAGATTTATTGTAGCATCAGGAGTTCTAATGTATTGTCTTCTGGCAAATTCTTTAGCATTACTACAATTTACTTTCGACCTGCGGGAAGTCAAGCCATTTAAAGCGTTCTGCAAAAATACATATTTTTAGTGTGAATGGAATCAAAGTTGATATTGTCAACTATCACTATCCTTGGATCAGCCCAACTTTACTAGAAGATGGCTTGAGGCTTGCCCAGCCAGAAGATATTGCTGCAATGAAAATTTCAGCTATAACAGGACGAGGAACAAAAAAAGACTTTATTGATTTATTTGAATTGTTAAAACGATTTTCTCTTGAAGAAATTCTAGGTTTATTTGAAAGTAAATATTCAGATGGATCTATTTATTTAGCACTCAAAAGCTTGAACTACTTTGAAGATGCTGAACAAAATCCAATGCCAGAAATGTTAATCAATACTTCCTGGTCAGACGTCAAGCAAAAGCTAGAACAAGAAGTAAACCGCTACCTCAGCTAAGTTTCTTTTTCGGGCTTTATCTTTCGGTGATTTTGCTCTACCCCGCCCCTTCCTACGGCATCTTTGCCATACCAAAATTTAATGCTATCTAAAGCTTGATATAGTTTCACTAGTTCTTCACTGTCTTCAAATAAATCTATTTGCTGCGCGCCATACACCAAATTGCTTACCTTCACTCCTACCAATCGTACCAATAGCCTTCGGTCGTACAGCTTTTGCAGCAGTTCTTTGGCCTTGTTCAATATCACATGGTCGTATGACGTATAAGGAACCCTTGCTTGCATGGTATGTGTTTGAAAATCGGTGTACCTCAATTTAACCGTTACCGTAGCGCACAGCCTGTTTTGTTTGCGCATGTCAAAGCAAATGTCTTGCACCATTTTAGACAATACATTGTGCAAAAACTTCATGTCGGTAGTGTCTATCTCAAAGGTTTGCTCGGCACCAATAGACTTTTGGGCATGATAAGGTTCTATGGGCCGGGTGTCTATGCCGTTGGCCTTTTCCCAAATGGCCTTGCCGTTCTCTCCCATCACTTTGCCCAATAGCTCTAGCGGCATATTGGCCAAGGTTTCGATGTATACAATGCCCATATCACGCAGGGTGTGATAGGATTTATCGCCAATACCCGGAATTTTACGAATAGACAAGGGATACAAAAACGGCTTAACCTCGGGCGATGGTACCTGCAATTGCCCATTGGGCTTAGACTCTCCAGTGGCAATCTTAGAAACCGTTTTATTAACCGATAAACCAAAAGAAATGGGTAAGCCTGTTTCTCTTATAACTTTATGCTTAAGCGCTTGCATCCATTTATACGTGCCAAAAAACCTATCCATTCCACTCACATCTAAGTAATGCTCATCTATGGATGCTTTTTCTACCAAAGGCGCTTCTTCTTCAATAATTTCGGTTACGGTATGCGAGAGCTTGCTATACTTATCCATATCGCCTCTAATCCAAATGGCTTGCGGGCAAAGGCGGCGTGCCAATTTACCCGGCATGGCAGAGTGAACGCCAAACTTTCTGGCTTCGTAACTGCAACTGGCCACCACTCCTCTGTCCGAAAAGCCTCCAATGATAATTGGCTTTCCAAAAAGCGCAGTATTCTCTAAGCGCTCCGCCGACACAAAAAAAGTATCCAAATCTAAATGGGCAATTTGCTTTAAAGACATGTTAATTAAAGTAACAGTTTTGAGTCTTATAAATTAACACTTAAAAAGTAATTATGCAAGTTGAAATCATTTAACAACCTACATTTCTAAACATTAGGAAACAATGGTAAAATTTTGCTTTTAAAAACGCACTTTTACTAAGATTTTTAAATTTTAAACCTCTTATTGCTAATGTTTTAAAATATAAATGTTAATATAAATAACATTATATTGACATTTAATCTGTCAATTACTACCTTGCGTTTGTTATGTATTTATCTAGCAATATAAAGTTTCTACGGAAACGAAGAAGTATGAGTCAGGAAGAAATGGCCGTTGCCCTAGACTCAAAGCGCTCTGTGCTTAATAGCTACGAGAACAATGTGGCTTCTCCTCCCTTAGATATGGCCATGCGCATTTCAGACTTTTTTAGAATTAGCTTAGACACCTTGCTTCGCATAGACCTCACACGTATGCAAGAGTCAAAAGTCTCTGAATTGGAGCGAGGCTTAGAAGATTATATTAAAGGGAAATATCTCCGCGTAATTGCTACCACGGTTACGCCAGACAATAGAGAAAACATTGAGTTAGTTTCTGAAAAAGCTAGGGCTGGCTATACAGCTGGCTATTCAGACAGCAAGTTTATATCTGAATTACCGCAGTTTAGCCTACCCTTTTTAGACCATCGTAAAAAGTACAGAAGCTTCCAGATTAGTGGAGATTCTATGCTTCCCATTCAGGATAAAACCTATGTTACTTGCGAGTATGTAGAAGATTGGTTCAGCCTAAAAGATGGCCTTTGCTATGTTATCCTTACCAAAGAAGATGGTATTGTTTTTAAGCGTGTGTACAATGAAATTGCCAAAAGCAAGAAGTTGGTCTTAGTTTCAAACAATCCTTTATACAAGCCTTACGAAGTAAACATTGAAGAGGTAATTGAAATTTGGAAGTATGTAATGGATCACAGTAAAACCTTGGAGTAAGCCTCAAGGTGTAATTTAGTTGCCAATTAAATTTGGTGTCAACCTTTGGTAGGTTATTTTATAACATTTCAGGCATTTGAATTTTCCCTTATTTGGAAATATCAAACGTTCCAAAAAGCTTCTCTTTATCCTAACTAATTCTTTTTGAGCCTTACACCGCGAGCAAACTGTTTCGCTTTCATATTTAAGATTTTCTAAGTTCATTGAGCTTTAGTATTACACCTTCAGTCAACAAACTTATATACCTATTTTAATTTACTTGTTATGCAAACATTATGCTTACTTAATCATTTTGGCATGAAAAGTTTGGCCTTTCTTATTTACACTTATAAAATATACGCCTGAGGGAAAATCTTCTGTATTTATAGTCTTTTCTGTTTGTGTTGTAAATACCTCATACAACTTTTTTCCATTTATATTAAAAACTTGCACTTCAAATCCAGCAGCACTTAATTGAATGGTAATTTCATTACTAAATGGGTTTGGCCATGCTTTTACTTCAGCTAGCTTTTCATAACTTTCATTTCCAATTGGTATTGTTAAAGTAGTAAGCTTTTTCCAATCATAAAAGGCATACACAGGCCAATGGTCTGAGGTGGTATTGCTAAAGTTTGTAGCGTATGTGGCAGCATTATCAAACACCTTTGCAGAACCTTTTAAATAAAAAGAATCCAAGGTTTTGCTATTCATAATATGGTCAATCATATTGGTATTAAAGGCATAACTGGATTTTCCAGCATCGGTTAACTCCTTACTTGGAAAGGTATATTTAGCATCTAAGAAATTCTTAAATGGCGTTTCTGCCGACTGATAAGTGGAGGCGTCTAAGTCGTCATTCCAATCACCCAAAATAATATATTTTTTATCTTTTAGTGTAGTTTCTACGTAAGTTTTAAGCAAAGCAGAAGCTGCCTTTCTTCGGTTATATGAATCTTGGTCGGCAATGGCTTTTAAATGAACTACAATAAAGTATATGGTATCTATTTTATTACCTGTTTTTGTTTTAAGGCAAACCTGTAAGGGCGGTCTTGATGCGAAAGTAAAATTCTCGGTAGCAAGTATATTGAGTGTTTCAAAACCAATCACATCAAACATGCTTTTACGCCAATATAAAGCCATTTTCTGCGTGGCAGAAAAGGTAGATATATAAGTTTCATATTTACTTGAAAGCTGCGTGCTTAGATTGTTGTAACTAGTTAAATTACTTATTTCGCACAAGCCCAAGATGTCAAATTCTGTTTTTTCTAATAAGGCTTTTACATTGTTAAATTGTGTTGTTTCATCACTAGGGCCATTGCCTGTATCACCAAACCATTCTACATTCCAACAAGCCACATCCAATAAGGTGTCGTTTCCTAGTTTAGGGAAGTTCTGAGCAGCAACTGTACTTAGGTTCAAACCGAAAACCAAGAAGAAAATATAGTTTAGTTTATTCATTTTTTTGATTGAGTAGCCAAAGGTAAGCAGAAAAGCCAAAAATAATGGTGAAGACTGTTTGAAAACCATGTATCACTATGGCTAAAGCATTACCAGTTGCTAGGTTCAAACCCATTAAAACTAAGGCGCTACTAACCACATAATGATAGGCACCCGCAGAGCCCGCTTGTATTGGGAGTGTTCTGGCAATAACACCCAAAACCATTACAATAAAGGCATCGTAAGCTGATAGTTTTGAAGAGCTTTCAAACATAAAGAACCATAGATATGTCATTAGATAAAAGCCAATCCAAATAAAAAGCGTATAGATTAAAAATCCAGCTTTACCTTTCATTTTTAGAAGCACAAACATATTCTCTATAATGGTTTGAACCCACTCGCCTATTTGAGTTTTATACTTGCGCAAGGCTAATAAAACTAAGCTTCCTATTATTAGTGCAGCACCAACAAAGATTATTTTTTTCGGGTTGAACCAATCTACATTTTCTGTAAAATGCTTGAAAATTGATTCTGCTTTTCCGAGTTCTGCAAGAAAAGCTACCATAATGATGAGCATTAAACATAGTACGTCGATTATTCGCTCAAAGACAATTGTAGATAAGCTATGGTTTACTTGAAAATTCTGTTGTCGTTTTAATATTACTGCTCTAGTTAATTCGCCTAATCGTGGGATTGCAAAATTTACCAAATAGCCTGTTGCCAATGCAGCAAAAAGTACATTTGGCTTTGCCTCTAGGTGAATTCCTTTATACAATATTTTCCAACGAGCAACCCTAAAAATGTAAACCAAAATTGACACAATTAATACTGGAATCATTATCCAATAATTACCTGAAATCAGTACCTGCTTTATCTCTTTAAAATCAGTTCCTTTAAGGCTTAGCCAAAGTAAGAACAGTCCAAAAGCTGGCAATAACACATAGTTTATTAAGGATGCAGACTTTTTCAAAACATTAACGCAAATGGTACAATTTTAATTTATTGGTTTCATCGGCAAATATCATCCATTCGTCTGCTTCATTAAAAATATTGCCTTTCAAAACAGGTCCAAAAACAGGTATTGGGTAAACTTTCTCTTCTGTTTTTATTGGTTTTATTGGGTAAATTGATTGCTTAATTGGCTTAGTGCTACTAATTTCTATCTGATAAGTTTGCAATGAATCTTGGGCTAAAATCTCTATAGTTCCAGTATCTTTTTGTGCAAGTGATGCCTGCCTAAAGATTACCATAGAATCTTTAGGTATAACATTGAAGCTTTTGGCTTGTAGCGTAAAGCAGCTAAAGTAACCTTGTTCATTTAATGCGGTTAATAAGCCTTGTCCATTATAGGTTAAATAGGTTAAGGTTTGAACCAAATTTGGAAATACTTCTTTTGGATTCCAGCCTGGTAAAAGTCTGCCTTGAGCCGAAAAAGCGCTTACTTTGTAATATTGTCCAGTTGCAATGAATTGGTAGTTCTTGTCGTGATTTGGGTCTATTATTGCAACAGGATATTTGGTGCCTGTTGGAATCCAAGCAGGCCAGCCTGCCAAATTTTTGCCATTTTCATCAATTAAAAAGATTTGTTTTGACGTATTAAAGGCATAGTATTTACGACCATTTTTAAATATATCTAGCTCTTTAATATCAGATAAGATAGGACCATCCAATGTTATTTTCCAGAGTTGTTTACCTTCTCTGTCAATCATATAAAGTTGGTTTTTTAAATCTTGAATTAGGACAACAGGCGCCAAAAGACCATGATGTTGCACCACAAAAGGAGCAATTGCAAGTCCAGTGTCTATTTGAATTTCCCAAACTTGTTCGTTCTTTTCAGGTTTATTAGTATTAAACCTTATGTAACATTGAGTAGCAAAAACTTTGTCATTGCTTCCTGCAAATTGAATAGAAGTATATTGAGCTCTTTTGAAAGTGCCCATATTTCTATTGATTAAGTTAATCCAATTTTCTGTAACAAAGTTTAAAGCATATTTTGGGGCGTGGTCATTGTATATAGATAGTTCTAGATTACTAGCACTAACTAATTTGTTTTCAAAGGCTTTATAATTTGGTTCTTCCATTAAAAGTCTTTTCAAATTCCATTTCTCTTGAAATCTTTGAAGTATTTTAGGATTATTGGCAAAGTAAATATAGCCCAAATGGTAAATATAATAATCAGCAGAAAATCCTTCGAATAAATCGGTAAAGTAATATTTAAGAATATCTCCTAAGTGACATTGGCTAGCCAAATAAATTGAATCATTATTTACCTTTATAGTGTCTGAATTATTTTTGAGTTTCCATGCCTCTTCCATTTGTTTCAAAAGCGCCAAAGCTTTTTCAGATTCATTTATTTCAACTGCAATTACATAGCAAGAGTCTTTCCATAATCCTGGTTCATTGGCAGAAAGCAAGGCTACATGCTTGTTAAAATATGCTGGAAATTTTTCCACAAATTTAATTTGAAAGTTCTTTTCAATGCTATCCGCATAGTTCTTATAGTTTTGGTATAACCCTTTGCTCATTAAATATTCTTGCACATTCTTATGCCAATTGCGGTATCCATTAAACCCAAGTATCATTGCATAATTTAACCCAGAAGGCAAATGTTCTGTCAGCGTGTTTTTAATGGGGGCTTGTGCATTTAACAAATCTAAAAATTGGAAATTTGTTTCATGTGTTATAGCAGCACCTTTTAACATTATTTCCTCATCTTCTATCTCAACTTCATAAGCAGCTCGTTCAGCAAAGTTTCCTATTATATCAAAGGGTAAAGCTAATTGGTCTTGCGTTTGACTTTTAATTAATTTCCCCAAGTTTTTATAATTTAAATGAAATAAGATACCATTTCCATTTTTCCTAACAAATGAAAGCTTATCCTCTGTTAGTTGGCTTGTATTGAGCTGTCCTATCTTCACAATAGCAGATTCTACCAAGTTGCCATTTGGGGAGAAAAACATGAGTTTATTTCTGAAACCAATTGTAAAACTGTAATCTGATTTAAAATCTGTGAAATCATATAATTCTTCATTTACAAACTTCCTTTTACTCATTTTGAACCTTGCAGGAAAATGTTTTTGAAAAAATTCTTGTAACAAATCAGGGTCAATATCCTCCAAAGTCTGAATACTTAGCAGAATTCCGGAACTTCCATTTTCAAAAGCATGTATTGAATATACTGCTTTACCATTGTTGAACCAATTTGAAATTTCGGCATTTTCTTGAAGTAAACTATCGATATAAAGCAAATTTTGATAGTTTAAACGGAGGGTTTCATTCATAAACAACCTATCCATAAATTCTGGATTACTAAGTTGTTTTAGTCTTTGATGACTATTGTCTGTTTCAATGGCCAAAGCCATGTTATCGGGCAGGGCTAAGATTGGATTGATACGTTTATCGTCAATTTTTGTAAAGTACAGCCATGCTCCAATAGCTAAAACTATTGAGAATGTTATACTTATTAAACTTACTAATTGCTTATTCATGAATGTGGTCAAAATTAATTTGTCAAAACAATTAGTTGCACTTAATTTGTTAACAAGTTTAAACTAACTTCCGATGAAGCATACACATAGAAAATTTGTAAGGTTAGGATTTTTATTCATGGCAATAGCTGTTGGATTAGGGGCCTTTGGAGCGCATGGTCTTAAAGATCTTGTAGAAGAAAAACACATAGAAGTTTGGGAAACAGCCGTGCGTTATCTAATTATTCATGCTTCTGCATTAATACTTTTGGGATTAATGCACAGAAAGTTTGACGAAAAGAAGTTAAATCTATCCTTAAACCTATTTATTTTAGGCATCGCACTTTTTTCTGGGAGTCTGTTACTTTTAGCTACAAGTGAAATTTGGGCAGGTGAAAAACTAACTTTTCTGGGTGCAATTACTCCAGCAGGTGGGGTTTCCTTTATTGCAGGTTGGTTTCTGCTGTTTTTGAAAGGTTTTAGTGCAGAAAAGGACAATGGAGGAATTTCTTCTTTAGATAAAAAACACAGTTCATCTCGCACTCACAGAAAACATAGACATTCTTCTAATAAGTCTAGTTCAGATACTTCAACCCAAAAAGAAGCACCTGTTATGGAGTAAAAGCATTAATTTTAATGTTAACTTACAATAGTTTATTCTTTTTTCTTTCAATTGTTGGCTGAAAATGTATTTTCGCACTAAATTTTTCTGAAATGAATATTCACGAATACCAAGCCAAACAGATTTTAAAATCATTTGGTGTAGCTGTACAAGAAGGCATTGTTGCCGAGACTGCAGATGAAGCCCATTCTGCTGCTTTAAAACTAAAAGAGCAATATGGCAGCGATTTTGTTGTTGTAAAAGCTCAAATCCACGCTGGTGGACGCGGTAAAGGCACAATAGTTGGAAAAGACCAACGCGGTGTGGCAGTTGCAAAGAATGCAGATAAGGCCAAAGAAATTGCAGGAAATCTTTTAGGTGGAACACTAGTAACTATACAAACAGGTCCTAAAGGTAAGTTAGTTAGTAAAGTTTTAGTTGCTCAAGATGTTTACTATCCTGGTGTGGCTGAACCAAAAGAATACTACATGAGCGTAATGTTGGATCGTTCACAAGGGAAAAATATTATTGTTTATTCTACTGAAGGTGGAATGGATATTGAGCATGTGGCAGAAACAGCGCCGCACTTAATTTTTAAAGAAACTATTGACCCAAAGGTTGGTTTACAAGGATTTCAAGCACGTAAAATTGCATTTAACTTAGGTTGTGAAGGTGAGTCATTTAAGCAAATGGTAAAGTTTGTTACTGCGCTTTATACTGCTTATGACAAATCTGATGCAGCGATGTTTGAAATTAATCCAGTTTTACGCACTTCTGATAACAAAATCATTGCTGTAGATGGAAAAGTAAATATTGATGATAATGCTCTTTATCGTCATGCAGATTACGCTGCTATGAGAGATGAAGCAGAAGAAGATCCAACAGAAGTTGAAGCAGCAGCGTTTAACTTAAACTTTGTTAAGCTTGATGGAAATGTAGGTTGTATGGTAAATGGTGCTGGCTTAGCTATGGCTACCATGGACATCATTAAATTATCTGGGGGTGATCCTGCAAACTTCTTAGATGTAGGTGGTTCAGCAAACGCAAAAACAGTTGAAGCTGGTTTCCGTATCATCCTTAAAGATCCAAATGTTAAAGCAATTTTAATTAATATTTTTGGTGGTATAGTACGTTGCGACCGTGTTGCGCAAGGCGTTGTAGATGCTTACCAAAGCATTGGCAACATCCCTGTTCCAATTATCGTTCGTTTGCAAGGTACAAATGCTGCTGAAGCTAAGAAATTGATAGATGAATCAGGATTAAAGGTTTATTCAGCGATTATCTTAAAAGAAGCGGCAGATTTAGTGCAAAAAGCAGTAGCTGGCACGCTTAGCTAAAATGTTACTTACCTTACATCCTGATAATCCTAATCCTCGTGACATAAAAAAAGTGATTGAGGTTTTGAACAAGGATGGGGTAATAATTTTGCCAACAGATACTATCTATGCAATGGCTTGTAAACTTGAAAGCAAGAAAGCCATCGAACGCATGAGTAAATTGTCTGGTAAGCGAATTGAAAAGGTAAACTATTCTTTATTGTGTGCAGATTTATCCTCCATATCTGATTACACTTCACACATAGATAAAAATGTATTTAGGCTCCTGAAAGCAAGTCTTCCTGGAGCCTTTACTTTTATATTAAATGCCAACAACCAAGTAGGCAAATACTTTGGAGGCAATAAAAAAACGATAGGGATTCGCGTTCCAGATAATGTGATTGCCCAAACCCTCATCAAAGAATTGGGTCAACCCTTAGTTGTTACTACCATACATCACGAGGATGAAATAATTGAGTACATGACAGACCCAGAAGAAATTCATGAAAAGTTTGAACGCCAAGTAGACATGGTTATCGATGGTGGAGCTGGCGGAAATATCCCTTCTACTATTGTAAATTGCACTACAGACGAAATTGAGGTGATTAGAGAAGGTAAAGGGATACTCGCCTAATCTATTAGAAAAACTACCATCCCTTTTGAGGCGGTTTACCATGAATATTTTGTGGTATTAATTCGTAATCCTTTAGGTTAATAAACTTTTTCTTCACTCTTGATAACAAGATATAAGGTATTGCAGTAATTGGAGGCACTAATAAGTATAAATATTCTTTAACCTCTGGCAATAGGTAAGTATAGGTTATAGTAAATGGTACATAAGCATATCCCGCTGCTACAACAAACCAATACCTTTTGGGATTTACATAGAGTACTGAATCTAAATCTTCTTTAAATAACTTTCCTTCTTCAAAAATGAGGGTGTCTCCTATTTGATTAGTTATTTTCATAAACCTATGTCGACTTTCGCCAATTGGCAACGATAGTTTTTGCATGCCCTTTTGGTTTAAACTGAAATAATAGGTCTTGTTAACCTTAAGCTCTAAATGTTTCCCAAGAATTGGCATATAAAAACTCACCTTTGCTCCTGCCCCAAGTTGCGCTAATAATAGCAAAGGCATAATGAACAAGAAAACAACTAGTGTTGCACTTTTCATTTCTTCTTGAACTTAATATTATCGCCGTTTAAATTTAGCTTAATAGCCGAATATTTGTTTTCTGAAGTAGCAAAAAATATTGCAGAAGGTGCTGCCAAGGTTAATGTTAGGGCATAGGTTACTAATATTTCCGCAACACTTGCTCCAACATACAATTCACTAGATAAATACGGAATAGTGAGTATAAAAAACAAAACACCTCCAGAAATTTTCAGTCCAGTGGTGATTTTTGTTTTATAGTTAACGTACCAAAACCCAGAAATTTCATTGTTCTGTAAAACTAAAATTGAATTATCCCTTGACTTTAAAGTTACGTTGGAATCATTTAAATCAATGAGTCTATATTGATTTTTTATCCCTGGCGCATCAGTAATATGCTGCACATACACACTCATTCCACTTTTTAATTTATGGGTTGGTTTATAAACAAAGTTTCCGTTTATAGATTTGGTTTGACCCAACCCTAGTTGAAGTATAAGTAGCAAAAACGCTCCAAGTAAAATTATTCTTTTTCTCATTTACTTAAACTAAAATTGTATGAGACGCACATGTTTACAAAAGGAAACACATTGGCTCCTGGTACATATTGATAATACTTTGGCTCTGAACCTGGAAATACCTCATAAGACTTTATAGGAATGCCAATTGAAAAACCCAAGTCCAAAAATGATTTTTTCATGAGGTTAAAGGACCATATAAGTTCAAATTCCAAGGAATAATTTAAGTAAGTTTTTGGGTCAGCTTGAGTTATTAAACTATTTCCATAAACTGGGTCATCCTTAAATTGATTAAAGGTTTTAACCTTGCCTAAGCCAACAGGAAAATTAACCGCTATAAAACTCCTTTTAAAGTTCTTATTCCCCAAATGAAGCATAATACCAGGCTCAAAAACCCAAAAGCTTATTCTTTTAGTACTTGTTAAACTTCCTCCGAACAAGATTTCTTCATATGGACCATACTTAATAGAGATGTTTTTAAAGCCTTTTGCCGCTTTTAGTTGAAAACTAATTGGCCCATTTTTCTTTAAATACGTATAACGAAATTCAATCGGTTTGCCATCGTCAGATACAAAACCTATTCCTATGCAATGTTGCGGTTCTTTAATTAAAAAAACCTGTGCCTTAGTTTGGTTCAAACCAAAAAACAACAAAAGTATGTAAACCAAGTACTTCATTTAAATAGCAAGGTATCAGTTGCAAAAAAGTACCCTTTGGCTGAATCAATTTTAGTTAATACAAAATTTGTAATGCTATGCTTATTGAAATTGCTTTCCTTCACAGTATAAATATTCTGTGTACCTGGGTCATAATTTTGGCCTGTTCGGTAATCAGTTTTGGGTTGCAAAATTGCATAGTAACTTCCTTTATTGGTTTCAATGATGATGTGGGTATTCTCAAACAATGAAACAAACAAAGGAATATTATGATTAATGCTTACATTATCCACCCTATTAGCACCTACATAATGGATTTTTGAAATTTGAATAGCAGTATCTGAAGGTTTAATGTAATGTAAATAGCCATACCTTTTATAATAGTTATTATAGCTGTAGTAATCATCACCACTACCACAAGAATAAAATTGAATCAGAATTAATACTAAATAAACTTTATTCATTTTCATGATGGTTTAATCAAATATATAAATCAATTTAAATTATTTGTTACTTTTTTTTCCTATCAAGAAACCTATTTTGAACCCACTTTGGAAACATGGTATAGCAACTCCTGGCGTTTCCGATAATTCTATAAACCCAAAACCACCCGAATCAAAGACATCTAAATCTACCTTTATATTCGTTGTCATTATTGAAGGGATTTTATTTACATTTTTATAACCCAATCCAGGGCCTAGATAAATGTCGATTAAAAAATTGTCATTAAACACCCATTGCCTTCCAAAATTCAGGAAAAGACCAGCACCTGAATAGTTAACTTCTACAGCTGTACTCTGAAAACCAAAACCATCCGAATAGATATTGGTATGATTAAGGTATACCAATTCTGGCTTAAAATAAGCTCCTTTTAAAACATGCATATACCGATTAACTTTCTTACTTTTTTTAGGTGTATCAATGAGTTTTACACCTGCCTTAATAAAACCACCTTTTACTGAAATAATACTATTGAAATATAAGTTTCGACTTTCATAGTCACCAAGACCTAGGTAACAAATACTCCCCTCAAAACTTAGCCTAGGCCTGATTAAATGTTCTACAGAAAGTGAAATTGCACTATTTAAAATTGCAAGTGGTTTTATTTTTATTGCTGTTCTTCTTTGCTCATATTGCAAAACTTGTTTTGGCAATAACACATCATTAAAAATAAAGATACTTCCGCTTTCAAATATTATTTTATGTATGCTAGATTTTGGCTCAATCCTAATTTCAGGGTTCTCTTCTATCGGCCAATATTTAAAAGCTACCTCATTCTTTTTTATCTCTATAACCTTAATTAAAACTACTTCTAAATGCCCAATCAAAAATAGTTGATCTTGGGCGTTGATTTTAGCCACCAATACATTAAACACAAATAGAAAAATAAGAGGAGCTTTAATTGGGTAGCTAATTTTAGATTTCATTTTAAACGGCTAAAGATTTTAAAGTAAATCGAAAGTAAATAATTTAGCTAGAAACTTAGAATTAAAAAAGTGCTCACTCAAAACTGGTACCATCTCTTTTTTGGCTCTTTTCCCAAAATATTTTGGGGGATTAATTCATACTGCATTACCTGAATTTGCTTTCTTTGGTAAGCAGCTAAAAGGCTATTAGTAATTATTAATGCTGGCGGAAAGAAAATTGCCATAATAACCTTATCATCTGGCTGAATATATGTATAGGTAACTAGAAAAGGCACATAAATAGTAAGCGCCATAG
Source organism: Bacteroidota bacterium (assembly GCA_027488905.1). Lineage (GTDB taxonomy): Bacteria > Bacteroidota > Bacteroidia > UKL13-3 > UKL13-3 > B1. Next base: position 191,006 of record JAIYAT010000035.1, on the reverse strand, counting down.
AAACATACCAGCCTGTTGCGGTATTAGAACTAAATAGTTTTTCTATGTCATTTGCAAGCAGTTTACCCTCATTAAAAACTAGGGTATCTCCTATTTGGTTAATTAATCTAAGATAAGCGTGATTGCCACTTTCAATTTTAAAATTGTATAATTTATCAATTGCACTTGGCTTTAATTTTATGTAGTAATTTTTATTGAATCCTAATTGTGCATTCTTTCCATTAAGCTTATTATAAAATGTTGCGTGAGGAACTTTACCCAATTGCGCCTTAACTTGGCTAATACTAAGCATCAAAACTAGAAGTAGTATTTTACCTTGCATTGCCTATAAAAATGATGTTGTCTCGTTGTAAATCTATCTTGGAAGCATTGGATTTGGCATTTGAGCTTAGAACCATGTAAATTCCACCTGCTGCTGCTGCCACATGTGCCATTTGATTGAGGAAATATGGATTAAAATAGCCTTCTCCATCATCAACTAAAACAATAAATAGGCTCAAACCTACAATAAACCAAGCTAAACCAACTGTGGTTTTTGCAAACATTTTAACCTTTGCCTTCCCATTGATAATCCAAAAGCCACTTATTTCCGAAATTGGAAAAATCAAGGCTGTATGTTGGTCTTGGCGCAAAGTGATAAACGAATCGTTTAAATCTAATATTCTAAGTTTCCGTACCTCACCTGGCGCATCTGTAATGTGTTGTACAAAAACATTGTTACCTTGTCTGATAGTATAGGTCTTCTTAAAAGAGGATCTAACAAGATTTGTGTTAGTTTGGCCCAAAACCATTAAATGAATCGCACATAAAAATGCTATTACAAAAAGTTTCTTAATCATTCTGGTAGAGCAAAATTATAAGAGCAACTGATATTCAAAAAAGGAAAAGTAGTAGCTCCTGGAATATAATTGTTATAGTTTATTTTTGTTCCAGAGGCACCAAACAATTCTTGACTTTTAATCGGTAAAGTAAAAGAAACACCTGTTTCTAGAAATGATTTATTACTTAAGTTAAAGGCCCATAAAAACTCTATTTCAGCTGAATAATTCATTTTGATATTGGGGTCGAATTCAACCTTCGTTTGATTGTCAAAGACAGGGTCATTGAAAAATTGCTTATAAATTTTCATTTTGCTGAATCCCATCGGAAAGTTTATAGCGAAAAAAGTTCGTTTAAACTCACTTTTACTTGTTAAAAATAAAACTCCTGGTTCCATGAAAAAGAATTTCAACTCCTTAGTGGTTTTAACTTCACCTAAGCCATTTGCATAGTAGTCTGAATAAATGTTTATTCCAGTAAATAAATCTACTCTTTTATATCCAGGCGATACTTTAAATTGAAAACCTCCTATACCACTTGGCCTTAAATAAGCGAATCTAAGTTCTATGGGTTTACCAGCATCCGTTGTAAGTACTGCCCCAATAAACTTTTGAGGCCTTTCTGATAAAAAGACCTGTCCGAAGGTTTGGTTCAAACCGAAAACGATAGTTAGGAAAGCTATAATAGACTGCTTCATTTAAAATATAGAGTATCTGAACATAACCAAGTATAATCGTATTTTTTTTTAATTATTGGTGTTTTTATATATTCATTAAAATTATGATTTAAGATGCTATACCCTGAGTAGGAAATTGCAGAAGGGTCTGAGTAGTTCGTAACATTTGGATTTAACAACAATTCAAATACACCTTTATTGGTAGTTATTTTAACTAGTGTATTTGCATAGGCTGAAACAAGTAACCTTTGCGCCCCGGCAGAATCATATGTTATTAGCTTTGAGGCTTCTGGATATTCTATAGATTTTATGATTGTTAAATTGTCCATAGGCTTAATCATATGGGTATATTCTTCTGCAGAATAGCCGTAAACAGAATCCCATCCATATCCGCAGGAGGCCAATATCAAAACAACAAATAAAGCGAAGCCTATTTTAAACATTAATTTTTTTATTATTATCTATCGAATATACCCAATTTGACAATTTAAAAAAACACGAAACTTGGATTTATTTGTTTTAAAACAAAAAGCACATATTAATAATTTCTTATTTTCGCCTTATGTATTCAGACGAAAATCAAAGCAATCCCATCTTAGTAGAAGTATATAGAGCAGGTATTTTAGAAAGTTTTCATAGAGGCGCAGTTTGTGTGGTAGATGAATTTGGCGACATTGTGTTTAGCCTAGGCAATCCCATGCAAATGTGTTACCCACGCTCTGCCATGAAATTTGTTCAAGCCCTACCCTTAATAGAACTGGGAGGTTTGGAGAAATTTGGGTTCACTCCCTCAGAAATTGCTGTGATGTGTGGTTCGCACAATGCAGAAGAGGCGCATCTAATTGAAGTAAAAAGTATATTGGCTAAAATTGGCTTAGACGAATCCTATTTAAATTGTGGGGCACAATATCCAAGCAGCAAAAAAGATGCAAATAACTTAATTAAAAACAACCTGAAACCACATCATATTCATAACAATTGCAGCGGCAAACATGCCGGTATGCTTGCTTTGTGTAAGTTATTGGGATATGAAACCGAGGATTATTTAAATCCACAACATCCCATTCAGCAACTCATTTTAGATTATGTTGAAGCCTTTTATGAGTACCCACGCGCAGAAATGACAACGGCTTTAGATGGCTGCACAGCGCCTATTTACAGTATTCCCGTTTATAACCAAGCTCTTTGTTTTAGGAATTTAATTTATCCCACTAAGTTTGAAGAGAAAAGACAAAATGCTTGTAAATACTTGATAGACGCCATAAGCGCAAACCCTTTTATGGTGGCAGGTAGCGGAAGATATTGCACTGATATGATGGAAGTTTGTGCGCCAGAAATTATTGGTAAAACTGGTGCAGAGGGTATTTTCTGCTTAGGGATTCAATCCCTAAAGCTGGGCGTTTGCATCAAAATAGACGATGGCAAAATGCAGCCACAATACAATGTTGCCCAACATTTGATAAGAAATACAAACTTATTCGCAGATGATGCTCTGCAAAAAATAGCACATTATGAGCAGTTCTCTATCCACAATTTCAACAAGTTAGTAAGCGGAGAAATGAAGGTAAATGAAGCGGTTTTTAAACCATGGGAGGAGTATCTCAAAAATTTAGGTTCGGTTTGAACCAAAAGACCTTTTTTACAGCAAGTTAGAAAAGGATAAAATGTGGATAACAAGTGGCTTAAAACCCTTGAAAAATTTGGTTCAAACAAGAGTTAAGCTTATTTTTACGCTTTGATAATATTGAGTTAAGAATGAGTAACGAAGCAATCGACAAAGGTAATTATGGCGCTGATAATATTCAGGTGCTAGAAGGTTTAGAAGCCGTACGTAAACGTCCGGCAATGTATATAGGTGATGTTGGCGCTAGGGGTTTGCATCACCTTGTTTATGAGGTGGTGGATAATTCTATTGATGAAGCTTTAGCAGGATATTGTAAAAAAATAACTGTAACTATCAATCCTAACAACTCTATCACCGTTGAAGATGACGGAAGGGGAATTCCAACAGGAATGCACGCCAAAGAAGGAAAATCGGCATTAGAGGTTGTAATGACTGTGCTTCATGCGGGTGGTAAGTTTGACAAAGACACTTATAAAGTTTCAGGCGGTTTGCATGGTGTGGGTGTGAGTTGCGTAAATGCACTTTCTACCTTATTGCGCGCTACCGTGCATAGAGATGGAAAAGAATGGCAGCAAGAATACAGTTGTGGTAAACCATTGTATGATGTTAAAATAATTGGCGAATCAGCCAAAAATGGTACAACCATTTATTTTGAACCAGATGGTAGCATCTTCACTACTACCGAATACAAGTATGAAACCCTTGCGGCAAGGTTACGCGAGCTTTCTTTCCTAAATCGTGGAATTCATATCTTTTTAAGAGATTTGCGCTTAGATGAGGCTGGAAATATAAAAGAGGAAGAATTTTTATCTGAAGGTGGCTTAGTAGAATTTGTTAACTACCTAGATGGAACTAGGGAAAAACTTTTGCCAGCTCCTATTTATGTAGAAGGTGAAAAGAATGGCGTTCCTGTTGAAGTGGCCATGACCTATAACCATGGTTATACTGAGAACCTTCACTCTTATGTAAATAACATAAACACGATTGAAGGTGGTACGCACGTAGCTGGATTCAGAAGAGCCCTAACCAGAACATTAAAAGCATATGCCGATAAAGAAGGCTTGCTAAAAAACGTAAAAATTGAAATCAGTGGCGACGACTTTAGAGAAGGTTTAACTGGCGTAATTTCCGTTAAGGTTCAAGAGCCCCAATTCGAAGGCCAGACCAAAACCAAGTTAGGTAACAATGACGTTACTGGTGCAGTTGACCAATGTGTTGGCGAAATGTTAAACAACTATTTGGAAGAAAACCCACGTGAGGCTAAATTAATTGTTCAAAAAGTAGTGCTTGCTGCCACTGCAAGGGCCGCAGCCCGCAAAGCAAGAGAAATGGTACAACGCAAAGGTGCCTTAACAGGTTCTGGCTTGCCAGGAAAACTTGCCGACTGCCAAGAAAGCGATCCAGCACTTTGCGAAATCTATTTGGTTGAGGGTGACTCTGCTGGTGGAACTGCAAAACAAGGAAGAAACAGAGCCTTCCAAGCCATTCTGCCTTTAAGAGGAAAAATCCTAAATGTAGAAAAAGCACTTGAACATAAGATATATGAAAACGAAGAAATTCGTAACATGTTCACTGCATTAGGCGTTACAATTGGCACTCCAGACGATGGAAAAGCACTTAACATTGTTAAATTGCGCTACCACAAAATCATCATCATGACCGATGCGGATGTGGATGGCTCTCACATTAGAACTTTAATTTTAACCTTGTTCTTCCGTTATATGAAGGAGCTCATTGAGTTCGGCTATATTTATATTGCTCAACCACCTTTGTATTTGGTTAAGAAAGGTAAAGATGAAGAATATTGCTGGACAGAAGCACAACGTGAAGAAGCAGTAATGCGCATTGCAAAAGGCGCCAACCCAGACACAGTAAACATTCAAAGGTATAAGGGTTTAGGAGAAATGAATGCAGAGCAGTTATGGTCAACTACCATGAACCCAGACACAAGAACTTTAAAGCGTGTAAGTTTAGACAGCGCTGCAGAAGCAGATCATATCTTTAGCATGTTAATGGGCGATGAAGTTCCACCAAGAAGGGAATTTATTGAAGCCAATGCACGTTACGCAAAAATAGACGTTTAATATTCCCATGTTCCCCCTCAAATGGTGGGGGTTGGGAATGGCAGAAATGCTGTTCATATATAGTAGGGCGCGGCCGCAGGCCGCGCCTTCTTTGGTTTAACACCAATACAACCTAGTGAAAGGGAGAGTCCTTCTCCCGCGAAACAACTTCAAAAACCTTTCTGTCTACATAATCTGGAAACAACTTGTTTACCCAATACATCAATTTACCAGTAAACGTTAATATGTGATACTTGCGCCTTTTTCTAACCATATTCACAATTTCAGACGCTACCTCAGCAGCTGGCATTAATTTCTTTTCTTCAAGCGGACTTTCCAATTGTGCCTCACCTCTAGCATTTAATGCAGTATTTCGAATGTTTGAAGTGGTATAACCTGGAAAAATGCTGCCAACATGCAAACCTGTTTTTAAATTCTCAACCCGTAAGGCCTCTAAAAAACCAAGTAATGCAAACTTGGACGCTGTATATCCTGTACGTGCAGGAAGGCCAGTAAACCCGGCCCAAGAGTTAACTCCAATCACAGAGCCTTTGCTTTCTAACAAGTAAGGCAAGGCATATTTTGTGCAATAAACCGCACCCCAAAAATTGGTTTGCATAAGTTGCTCCATTACCCCAATCTCAACATCTTTGAAGAGCGCACGCATGCTTATCCCAGCATTGTTTATTAATACATCAATTTTACCAAAATAGGCAAATGCACTTTCTATTAGTTGTTTGCATTCAATTTCATTCCTAACATCGCATGGAACTAGAAGGACTTCTATGCCTTGAGAAATTAATTTTTGACCAATAAGATTTAACTTTTCTTTATTGCGAGCAGATAATACCAATTTCGCCCCCTCCTTTGCGAAGGCATATGCACATGCTTCTCCAATTCCAGAAGATGCTCCTGTAATAATAACTACCTTACCAAGCATACTTTGCCTAAAAAAGCGAGTGTTTTTTATTTTTTCCAAATGATTGGAGTCCCTACTGCAGGAATTTCTGGGTAGTCAATCTCCATTCCATCCAAAGCTTCTTCAATTGCATCCTCCAAGTAAACAGCCGTAACCATGGCTTCGTTTTCCCAGCAATCATCTATTGCTCCTTTATAAACCAATTCTCTTTTACGGTTAAACAAAAATACTTCTGGATTTACTTTTGCCCCAAAACGCATTGCCACTTCTTGTGTTTCGTCTTGTAAATATAAAAAATGCATGTCATCCAATCCAAGACGCTCGGCTACAAATTTCATTTGCTCAAAACTATCTTCTGGTGATTGAATGGCATCATTAGAATTAATTCCAACAATTCCCATACTATCCTCTTCATATTTTTCGAACAAATCAATTAACCTTTGACCATAGGCCTTTGATATGGGTGAGCTATTGCAAGTAAATATAACCGCTAAGGCGTACTTATCTGCATAATCAAATTGTGTGTAATCCTTACCGTCAAATCCCTTTAATTTAAAATCTGGTAACCTGTCGCCTATATTCAACATAATTTAAAATTTTGAGCAAATTAATCAATTGGGCTAAGAGTGCAAAACAGATATTTGGGTTTTGTGAAGTATATATCGAAATTCGCATCATATGCATGTCATAGAAGTTAATACAAAGAAGCTGCTAAAAGATTTTGTGCACTGTGCTCCAAGTTTTTATTCAAATGATAAAAATTATATTCCTCATTTGCAACAAGACCTCTTCCCTATTTTTAATCCGCAAACCAACAGTTTATTAAAGGATGGAAAAATAAAGGCATGGCTAATACTAAATGATTCAAAAAAAATTATTGGCAGAATTGCTGCCTTTTATGATGCCAATCAACTAAAATCTAAAATTGGTGGTATTGGTTTCTTCGAATCAATCGACAATTATGAAGCGGCTAAAATTTTATTAGAAACTGCAGAAACATGGTTAAAAAATCTAGGATTTATTGGCGTAGATGGTCCAATAAACTTTGGCGAGCGAGATAAATATTGGGGTTTATTAACTACTGCAAATGCCATTCCCTCCTACCAAGAAAATTATAATCCCATCTATTACCAAAACTTGTTTGAAAGTAATTCTTATCAGCTCCTTTTTCAACAACTTACCTCAGAAATTTCTGTTGAAACCTTTAATATTGATAGATTTCAAAACATGGCAAATAGAGTTTTTCAGAATCAAAACTTCCATTTTGAACATTTTAAAATTAAAGAACTTGACCGATTTGCGAATGACTTTGTGTCTATTTACAACCAAGCCTGGCAGCATCGTCACGACTATGTACCCATTACGCTAGATCGAATTTTAATTACATTAAATTCACTAAAACCAATTCTACTTGAAGAAGGAATTTGGTTCGCATATGCTAATAACCAAGCAGCTGGTTTTTTTATAGCCATTCCTGAAGTTAATCAGCTATTTAAACATGTTAATGGAGACTTAAATTGGTATGGAAAGTTGAAGTTTCTTTTCTTTCGCTATTTTGAAAAGCTGAATAGAATGCGAGGCATCGTTTTTGGTGTAATTCCCGCCTACCAAAACCAAGGTCTTGAAACAGGAATGATTATGAAATTTTATGCGGCTATGCAAAAAACCAAGCAATTCAAAACATGTGAACTTGCATGGATAGGCGATTTTAATCCCAAAATGCAAAGTCTTATTCAATCCCTTGGTGCAAAAACCAGCAAAATTCATTATACTTACAGAAAGATGTTTAGTTAACCTTATCCATGAAAAAACCACTGTTATTTGTCTCTATAATCCTATTCCATTTTATAGCAAATGGGCAACAAGCCTATAAAATGAAACTTCTTTCTAATTATAATGACTCACTCCTGCCAAAGGTAGACGTAACAGACATTTGGAACGATTTAACAGGTTGGTTCGACCCAATTAAAAACAAAGAATATATTATTGCAGGTACAACTGATAGCGTTTATTTTTTCGATATTACAATTCCTACTCAAATAAAATTAGTTGCCAGACAACATGGCTCATCTCGTTTTGCAAGAAACAGAGATTATGAAACCTATAAACATTATGCATATTGCGTTTCCGACCAAGCATCTGGAATAGGCGCACTTCAAATTTTTGATTTACAATACCTTCCTGATTCGGTCCATAAAGTTTATGAAAGCAATGCTTTAGGCACTTTTACACATACCATTTTTGTGGATTCTCAATCTAAGAGATTGTACATGAGCATGAATTCAAAACCTGGAGGTTTCTCAGCATTGGATGTTTTAAGCTTGGAAAACCCAGAAAACCCGCTGTTTTTAGCAGAATTACAAGTGCCAAAGGATCCAAATAATTTTGACTTGTTCAATGCTGTTCACGAAATGTATGTTAGAAATGATACAGTTTACCTTAGTTGTGAAAATTCGGGTCTCTTTATTTTTGATTTGAAAAACCTATCAAATCAAAGATTAATTAACATCATCAACTCCTACCCAGATAGAGGTTATAACCACTCTAGTTGGTTAGATAAAACTGGCAGATACATCATGTTTACGGATGAAAATACAGGACTAGATATAAAAATTTACGACTTAAAAAATTTCACAGAACCGCGCTTTGTTAGTATGTTTAATAGCAATCCATCTGCAATGCCGCATAATGCTTTTTGGTATGGTGATTTTGCCTATGTTTCTTCTTATCATGATGGTGTAAGAGTTTATAATGTTAAAGACCCTTCAAAACCTTACCAAGTTGCTTGGTATGATACACACCCCGTTGAGCCCGAACAATACGGAGGATTTAAAGGTTGCTGGGGTATCTACCCTTTCTTGCCAAGCAAGCATATTATTGCAAGCGACTTAACTTCAGGAATTTTTGTTTTTGAAATTGATAGCAGCTTGGTAGGCAACGAAAACATTATTTCAAATAACCTTGACTTTGGTTTTTTCCCTAACCCAACCCGCGATAATGTTTTTATTTCTGGATTAGAAAATGGTGTATATGATTTTACTCTATTTAATATTTCAGGAATCCAAGAATTGCATGGTACACTTGGTTCAAACCGAAACCAAATTGATTTGAGTCATTTAGCTGCTGGCGTCTATTTCTTGAACGTTTTCAATGAAAAAGGCAATCAAACCAAAAAGATTATCAAATGGTAAAGTATCTTTACATTGTATTCTTTTTTTTCGGCTTGAACCAAACCTTTGCGCAGGATAAGTCTTTAAACATAAAACTCCTAGACCATTGGCAAAATCCAAATTTACCAAGAATTAATGGAACTCAAATCTGGAGCGACCTTACAGGTTATGTAGATACTCTCAACAAAAGAGAATATATCATTGCTGGAAGCACAGATAGCATTTATTTCTTTGACATCACAAATCCTCAAAATATTGTTTTGTGTGATGTTGAAGATGGTAAATCTAAACAAATGGTAAATAGAGATTTAGAATGCTACAGTCATTATGTATATTGCGTTAGTGATAATAAACAATTAGGAAGTTTGCAGGTCTTTGATTTAAGCTTTTTACCAGACTCTGCTCATAAAGTTTATGATAGCGACACAATTGCTCATAATACGCATAGTATTTTTATTGAAGCTGAAAGCAAAAGACTGTATATGTGCATTAATAGGACTAAATATGGCGTTACCAATGCAATGGATGTCATTAGCCTAGAAAACCCAGAAATTCCTATAAAAATAGGAAGTTTAAATGTCCCTAAATTTAATGGAAATATCGAAGCCTTTAAAAGTGTTCACGAAGTCTATGTTAGAAATGATACAGCTTGGTGCTCGACTGAATACACAGGTTTATGGGTTTTTGATTTAAGGAATTTAAATAAACAAGCCTTAATAACAGTAATTGCAGATTACCCAGAAAACGGCTACAATCATAGCAGTTGGCTCTCTCCAAACGGAAAATACATCATGTTTACAGACGAAGTTCCAAATGGTTTGGCAATTAAAATATTTGACGTAAGCAATATTTATGACCCTAAACTAGTGAGCAAATTTGAAGCAAGCACCAATGCAACAGCACATAATGCCTTTTGGGTGGGAGATTTTGCTTATGTTTCTTATTACCATGAAGGAGTGGTAATTTTTGATTTGAAAAACCCATTTAATCCTGTTCAAGTTGGGTATTATAGAACTTTCCCATTTCCTCCTGCTAGTTATGAAGGTTTTAACGGCTGCTGGGGTTTATATCCTTGGTTTCCTTCAGGCACCATTGCTGCAAGCGACATGCAAGAAGGTATTTTTACACTTAAACCTTCCAAAGAACTAACAGGCTTACCAAATACTTTAGATGCTCCTCAAGTTAAAATCTATCCAAACCCAGCTTCCTCAAGTTTTCAACTAACAATTGGGTTTGAACCAAGCGCCAATTCAATTGTAAAAATTTATAATAGTTTAGGTGAATTGATTTTGCAGAAACCAATCTCCCAACCTACATTTGAAACGTCCATTGAAAATTGGTCACCTGGTGTCTATCTAGTTAACATAGAAAACGGGAATCAATCAATTAAAAAGAAGCTGATTAAACTGTGAGTAGAAAATTTAAGATTTACTATTTTATAATTTTGACTTTTGCTGCATACTTCCCTAACGCAAAAGCCCAAATTGATTCTGCTGCGCTTGAAAAGTTTATCACTTTTTATACAACAGAACATAATCTTGATAGAAATCTTCCTTATGTAATTGTGGATACGCTCATCAAAAAAGACGAAATATATCATCCGCTATATAAAAAAACTTTAGCCTTTCAAGACCTTGGGAATATTGGTTCAGCCCACAGAAATGCCTTTTTTAATTTTGATAAAGAAATGGGGTTTAATTTCACCTTTAACCCATATGAAACCTATTTCAAAAAGCCTTCTGATATTCAATATTTCTTGACCAAAAAACCCTACGCGGATATCACTTATACTCAAGGTCAAAGAGAATTTCTGCAATTTGGAATTAAAGCTGCCTTAAATTTAAGTCCGCGCATTAATATTGGCGGACACTATGATAGAATAACAAACGAAGGATTCTTTGTGAACCAAAAAACAAGTGGTTACTACACTAGTTTGTTTGCTAGTTATTTTTCTAAAGATCAAAGATATGGCCTACTCACAAGTTTTATTAGAAATAGAGGTATCAACAACGAAAATGGAGGCCTGCGTAGCGATTCGCTTTTTGAAACCTTAACAGGCACAGATAAATCTTCAGATGTTAGATTAACTGGTGCGCAAAGCAGATATAAATCCACAAATTTTCAATTAAAACAATATTATTATTTGGGTCACAAAACTTGGGAATACACAGACGAAGACTCAAGTGCAATCATACAGCGAAATGGTTTTATCTCTCATACCTTCAACTATCATAAAGAAGCCTATTTTTTAGACAACTTATTAGGAGATACATCCTATCTATTTCCTTCAAAGTTATTGGATTCAACTGGCATATTTTTCGACTCTATTTCGGCAAGAACCTTTACCAATAGCTTGGCCTATAACCTTTGGAGCAAAACCAATGAAAGGCATCAAAGCCTAGTTTCATTCTCTGCACATCACCAAATTATTCAAACCCAAATGCAAAATTATGGTGAAAACTTGCAAAACTTTTGGGGTGAGTTTAGATTAGAAAGACTGCCAAAATCAGATAACAACATAGGTGTTTCAATTTTGGCAGCTTATACGCCATTTGGTTACAATCAAAATGATATAAAACTAGGTGGTGACTTACTTTTTAGAAGTAAAAAATTCTCTATTTCTGCTGGGCTTTCAAACCAATTGAGAGAAGTGGATTATACATTAAGTCGTTTTTATTCAAATACTTTTAATTGGACAAATAGCTATTCAAAAATCAATGTACTAAACTGGAGAGCAGGTTTAAGCACAAGAGGATTTAGACATAATTTTCATCTTAGGTTCAACCAATACATAGTTGCTAACTGGGTGTATTTCAATCAAAATGTCAAGCCACAACAAAGCAATGAAATTCTATTGGTTAATACGCTAGAAGCCAGTAAAACATTTCAAATTGGAATATTATGGTTAGAACATAATTTCTTTTTACAGGCCTCAAATAGAGGTTATTTAAGGTTACCACAAATGGGTGGAAATATTCGTTATTTCTTGCATGCAGAATTATTTAAAAAAGCCCTAGAGATAGAATTAGGTACCAACATTAATTACAACACTTCTTGGGAAGCTTACGCTTGGAATCCTGCTGCGCGTGCCTTTTACTTGCAAGATAATTACACTATTGGCAATTACCCTTTAATTGACGCATTTCTAAATTTCAAGGTATTAACAGCCGTTTTCTTCCTAAAAATGGAACATGTAAATATGGATTGGACGAACAAAGGCTTCTACCTAACACCAAACAACCCCATTCCATTAAGAGCTTTTAGGTTTGGCTTTAGGGTAAGAATTTATAATTGATTAGACCAAAACTTTGTTTTGAGTTTGTGAATCCATTTACTTAGGTTCGAATAAATAAAAGATTTATGGAAAGAAAAGAATTTCTCAAAACATCACTTGGTCTAGGCCTTGGAATATTTGCTGGAACGAACATTCTAAAAGCAAAAAACACCAATGATTATTTAGTGCCAGATGAGATGAAACCTATAAATGGCAAATATGAATTGCCAAAACTTGGATATGCTTATAATGCCTTAGAACCCTTTATAGATGCGCAAACGATGGAAATCCATCACACCAAACACCATCAAGCTTATATCACAAAACTGAATGAAGGACTTAGCAAAGAACCAGCAGCGTTGCAGAAAAGTTTAGAAGAATTGTTTCATGATTTAGACAAGCAAACAAAAGAGTTAATTCCAGTATTACGCAACCATGGTGGCGGTCATTGGAACCATAGTTTTTTCTGGGAACAACTAAAGGTTGGAACTTCGATGGGAGAGAATTTCACAGCTCTTGCAATAAAAAGTTTTGGAAGTGTAGAGATGTTTCAAAATACATTTAACAAAATGGCTTTGTCAATTTTTGGTTCTGGTTGGTGCTGGGTTATCCTTCAAAACAACCAATTGAAGATTGTTAATTCGCCAAATCAAGAGAATCCATTGATGAATGCACCTAAAGAGTCGCAAAATAAAATAAAAATTTTGTTTGGAATAGATGTTTGGGAACATGCCTATTATCTTAAATATCAGAATAAAAGAGCAGATTATGTAACTGCTTTCTGGAGTGTATTGAATTGGGATGTGGTAGAAATGAGAATTAAATAAAAAAATATTTTGAAATTCTTCTTTGAGTACTAAATTTGCATCCCTTTAATGGTGGTTTTAGCTCAGTTGGTTAGAGCGCCTGATTGTGGTTCAGGAGGTCGCCGGTTCGAGCCCGGTATTCCACCCAAAAGCCTTTACGAAAGTAAGGGCTTTTTTTTAAAATGCTTTTAACTCAATTCAATCACCCTCTGGCTTTTTAGGTTCAACCATAATTACCTCTTCCTTCTCAACAAGCACCTGACCTAAATTAGCACCCTTGGGTTTTCTAACAAACTTTTTCGGTGTATAAATCACAGGAACCAAGCCGCTGCCCTTTGCTTTAGAATAATAAGCTGCCAATTGTGCTGCATATTCAATTACCTCCTTTGGAAAATCTTTAGCTGGTTTCTTCTTAATAACTACATGACTGCCACCAACTCCTCTAGCATGCAGCCACAAATCATCTTTCTTTGCAAATCGTTGCGTTAACTCGTCATTGTTTTCTGCACTTTTTCCAATGTAAATATCAAATTCCTTTAGGGTAAAATGCTTAAATTTATCGGGTTGAACCGAACGCTTTTGCTGTTTTGTCTCTGGTTGGACTGATCTCAATTCCTTTAATTTTTGCGCCGAAGCAACTTTTTCAACCAGTATTTCTAAATTGCTAATTTCAGCATTCAATTGAAGCACCCGCTTCTCAAATTGATGTTTTTCTACACTTCTATTCTTTGCTTTCTTGTAATAATAAGCAGCATTATCTGCTGGCGATAAATCTTTTTTAAGTTTTATTTCAAGAGGTTGATTTCGATAAAAATCAAATAAGCTCACCTCTGTTTCACCTTTTTTTATTTGATGTAAATTGGCCATTAAGATATGACCTAACTCTTCAGGTGGAATCTCTTCATCAAGCTGTATGAGCCTTTTTTCTGCTGCAATTAATGCTGCTTTTTTACCTTTTAATTGTCTGCTAAACTTTTGCTCTAATTCAGCTTTTAAGGTTTGATACTTAAACTGTTGAAGATATTGTGAAGCAAACTCATGTAAACCTTCAATAATATGCGAACCTTGCCAAACAACTGTTCCCTGAGGTTCTGTTAGAAAAGACAATTCCTTTTTCAAACCTTCTACTATTTGGCCTATATAAAAGTAAGAATCAGCTGTAATAGGTGTAACAACATGGCTTTGGTTCAAATCATTAAGGTTGCTATTTTTATCATTTTGAATGCTGCTTCTAAAGAGGCTTAACACTTTTTCATCATCTGCTAAAAGCACGTTGCTTAAGCCGCTATACAACTTAAAAATCAATTGTTGTTTATTTTCAAATTTTATTGCAAAAGAGCGGTTATTTAAATGAGCCACAACCGATGTTATACATTGCCCAATTAAACTTTTAAACAAAGGCATTGCCCCTCCCTCTCTGATTAACTCTTTATCATAAAAGAACAAAAGTCCAGTTTTCGCTTCCACATTTAACGCTAAACTCAACTGCTCCTTTTCTTTTACAAAAATTAAGTTCAATTCTTCCTTATTAGCAGCAAAGGCATCTTGTAAATAAAATCCTAAAAGTACTTCATTCAAATTTTCTGCTAAAAGTGGGATAATCGAAGCATGTTGATGTAGAGACCTCATGCAAAAACTAATTCTAAGCCGTCATATGCCAAATGAATATTATTAGGCAATTCTTTTTCAAGCTCCTCGTGCAAACCCAATTGATGGCTAATATGTGTAAAATATGCCACTTTGGGTTGAACCAACTTAACGATGTCTATTGCCTCAGCCAATGTGAAATGAGATATATGTGGTTCACGTCTTAGAGCATTTAATACCAAAACCTCACATCCTTTTGCTTTTTCTAATTCACTAGGTTCAATTCGATTTGCATCAGTTATATAAACAAAATCTCTAAACCTAAAACCTAAAACTGGTAGTTTATGATGAAATACTTGAATTGGAATAATCATTTCATCACTTAAAATGAAAGGTTCATTATCAATTGAATGTATTGTCATTTCTGGCACTCCTGGATATTTTGGCTCTTCAAAGGCATAAAAGAATTCTTTACGAATTGCCTCTTCTACCCTTTTTTCGCAATACACATCAATTGCCTTTTTCATTCTAAAGTTAAATCCTCTAATATCATCTAATCCAGCAGTATGATCTCTATGCCCATGGGTAAACAATATTGCATCAAGGTGCTTAATTCCACAGTTAAGCATTTGCTGCCTAAAATCTGGGCCAGTATCAACCACAATATTAAAGTCATTAAACTGCACTAAAATACTAGAGCGTAGTCTATTGTCTTTTGTTTCAGTAGAACTACAAACCACACAATCACATGCAATGATAGGCACACCTTGCGAAGTGCCAGTACCTAGAAAAGTAATTTTCATTTGAGGGCACAAATTATTAAGTTTGTCTATCAATAAAAACATATTTTTATGCGCATTAAATTCTACCTATTGCTAATATTTGTTTCTTCCTTATTTAATGCATGTTCTCAGGATGCAAATCAAGTTCAAAGCACAGAAAAAACGCCAATTCTTGAATTACTTGGTCCAAAAGAATTTGCAGAAAAATTAAAAACTCAACCAGGTGTTTTAATTGATATCAGAACTGCCTCTGAACATAAAAAGGGCATAATCCCAGAAGCATTATTAATAGATTTTTTCTCTGAAAATTTTGAAGTAACATTAAATAACTTAGATAAATCTAAAACCTACTATATTTATTGTGCATCTGGCGGCAGAAGCAGTGAAGCTGCAGAACTTATGTCAAAGAAAGGTTTTATGCATGTGGTAGATTTAGATGGTGGCATTAAAAAATGGAAAGATGCTAACTTTCCAATTCAAGCATTGCCAAATTAAATAACCTTTACTTTTACCCTTCTTTCAAGTCTATTTCCTACTTCAAAGGGTAGCTTAAAATTCTCAACCTCTAGCTTGTCGTTTATCTGTTTTTGGTTTGAACCAAGATTTTTCTTTTCGGTGATTTCATTATCCCATTTAATGCACAAGAACATGTAAACCATTGTAAAATTAATCACCGTGCCTGTTGGCATTTGTCCTAAAATTTGATTCCCATAACTTGCAAAAACAATTCCAAAATATCCGCATATTAATGCCACCAGGCGCTGTCGTATATCAGGATCTTTTAATTTAAAAATATTAATTATTCCAATGATCAAAATTAAAATTAAACTTGCAATATGTAGGACCAGCCCTATAATCCCTGTTTCAACCCAAATTTTCACATACCAACTATCTAAAGCGACTTGAGATAAAAAAGAACCTGGCGAAAACCTATTACCCCAAAATCCTCCAGACCCAATGCCACCTCCCATTGGTCTTGAAGAAAGATAAACAGCTAGCTTTTTTTGATTTTCAATGCGCACTATTAATGACGCATCATTGGGGTCGAGCGCCGTTCGCATGCGTTGAATTTGGTAATTAGAACTCCCTATTGAGGTATACTTTAATATTCCAAAAAGTAATCCACCAATGGCTATTCCAAGCATTACAATTCTAAAATTGCCAATCAAAAATAAATATAAAAAACCACCTGCTGCCAGCACAAATAAAGGTCCGCGCGACCCAGAAAGCGCATAACCCCAAAAGCAAAAGGCTGTTATAAACCAATAAAATTGCTTTTGCTTTTTAGGATAAGGTCCAATTGCCATTAACAAGGCACTTAGCGTAGTATGAGCCATTGCAGCACCAAATTGTCCTGCGTCACAATAAAAAGAGAAAATCCTAAGTCGTCCATGAATCTCATGGGTAATCTTCCCTCCCTCATCCAACCATTTCCGTTCTCCAACATTTGGACCCAAGATATTCATTTTAAAACCATAAATTGCTGCGACAAGAGACCAAATAAACCAAATTTTAATAAATTGGTCCATATCAGCCTTGGTATTCATTAGTATAAGTATCAAAGGAACGAGTTGTATTTGGTAAAGTGAAACCCCTCTTACTGCGTAAAACCAAGCTTCCTTACTTCTGGCTTCTGGATTTACCAATTCAAATAAGGTGTACAAAAACCAAATCAATAAAATATAAAAAAGTGGATTTTGCATTAATCCAGCTTGTTTCTTATTTACTTTAAAAATGGTTGCAATAATTGTTAGAATTAAAAGGCCATCCACAAATAATCCAAAAGGTATGCCTGCAGGTGAAAAACGCCCTAAACCATTAACCAAAAAAGAAAAATGCAAAACAGATAACACGCCAACTTTAGGATCTCGAAAAATCCAAACTAGTAAGGCCAAAATAAATGGCAGCGCAATAAAAAATCCCGCACTAGCAACCTGCCCCTTTTTAATGATAAAACCCATGATAGCCGCTAATAGCAAAAAGCCTATCAGCGGAACTATTTCTTTGGTGTATTTATTTTCATTGATAGTAAACAAGGATGCTAGAATTAATATTTATCACCGCCTAAAAGAGACTTCAAACGTTTGCGTATTTCCGACCGTCTTTTAGGAATTTCTCCATAAATTGGTTCAAGTAAATCTGGGGCAACATGATTTAATAGCACACTCACCTTCCCACTTGCCAACTTTAAATAGGTATTAATTAAAAAGTTGTCAGCGCTTGTCCATGAACGACTTGCATCAGCTACTAAAATCGAATATTGCGCTTGCTCAACCAAATTAGCTGGAATTGGATATTTGCTTAACTTAGGTATTTCAATCACATTGTAGGAAACATCATTCATATCGGGAGAAGCTGTTTCAGCCAAATTGATGAAATCTAAAACACTATTGTAATCAATTATCCCGTCGTTTACTTTGTACTTGTATTTTAACAATTTTGAATTGTTTTTCTCCAAATATTTACCAGATTTTGAGCTTACCTCAGGATATAAATAAATTACCTTCTTTCTAATCCTACTCAATTTATTAACTATACTTTCTGCAACATAACTCTTTCCTACTCCGCTTTGAGTGCTAAATATAATAATTGTATAACGTTTTGCTTGTGGGTCAATTTTCTTCAAGTCAATAAAAATTGTATTAATAACTTGTTGTAATAAGCCATTACGCATTTCTTCAACTTTAACCCCCTTCACAATTTTAAGGTCATGTTCTGGGAATGCACTAAGCAATGGCAAATCAATCATTTTCGCAACCCTATCTGGTGATTTAATCGTGTTGTCCAAAATTGCTCCTCCTACATAATAACTGAGTAAAATTACAAAACCAGCAATAAATGAAACTACAATTAATAGCCCCCTTTTTGATGCATTAGGGTTTAACGGAAAATATGGATTGTCTACCGTTTTAAGCTGATTACTCATTTCTAAATTTTGTTGACGCAACCTAGCTAGGTTCAAACCGTGTAAAACAGAAAGATACTGCTTCTCTTGGACGCCAACTTCACGCTCTAATCTACTAATATCTGAACCTAATGGTGCAAATTCTTTATAAATGCCATCATATTGTTTTAATCGGTCTTCAAAAACTTGCAATCGGCCTTTGCTTTCCTCCAATTCTAGAGCTTTACTTAGCCACTCATTTAATAAAGCTTCTTGAGGCACCCATTCTATGGAATTATTAAACTCGTAATATTCTCTAGCTTTCTCTTTTAACTCAATTTTTATTTTATCCGCCTTGTCTTGCAAAGCACCTATACTTTCAATATCATATTTGAAAATTTGTGCATTTGTGATTTTATAATTTAGGTTTGATAATTCTTGCCTTAAATCCATTAAGTCAACATTAGAAGAAACAAAGTCACTGTAACTACTCATTTTTTCTTCTATCCGCTCAATGGCTTTTTGCGCCGCTTCAAACTTCATTTTTTCTTTGTAGAACTCTGTTGATAAATCTTCTTTTGATTCTGCCACAAACTTTGCCTGCTCGGAATAACTGATGATATTATTATTTACCCCATAATCTCTTAATTTATTTTCTGAACCCTGAAGTCGGTCAAATGCCGAATTTAGCTGCTCTTCAAAATAATTTACTACATTTACTGTTTCGGAGCCTTTTATGTTCTTATATCGGATAGCAAAGGCCTCTATTAAAAATTTCAAGGTATGCACACACACAGCTGGGTCATTCGTTTTATAACCCAATTCTAACATATCTGAACTGCTCTTTCTAGCAACAGAAAGGTTTCCAGTTATCTTAGAAATAGCATATGGACTAGATCCATCTGTTAAAAGATATTGAACCACATTGCTATTACTGCTGTCCTTAATTGAGTAAAGTCTTTCAACTGTTTTCTCGAAATTACCTGGCACGATGAGCTTAGAAATTTCGCTCATGTCTAAAATTCTATGGATTTCTTCAAAACCTTTTACCCCAAGTATATCATTGTTTGGCTCCTTCAAAAGTAAGTGTTGGGCAATAAGTTTGATAGAAACTTCCTCCATAGTCTCTCTAGACTTCACTGTGGTTATTAAGTTGTCAAAAGCGTTATTAACCGCAAAATAATCCACCTTTTCGCTGCCATCATCCGTAATACTATAACCTGAAGCCAAACCTGTATAAACCGTAGCAGATGTTTGATATTCCTTAGGCAGGTCACGAGTTAAATAAATTACCATAGCGGCCAACATGGAAGGAAATAAAACCAACCACCTTAGTTTATTAATGATAATTCTAAAAAAACCTATTAATGTCATGAATGTTCAGCTGCTACTTTTTAAATTTACTTAATTTTCTTCCAACTAAAGATTCTAATTGATAATAATAAATCATAAAATCTCTTCTAGACATTTCAAGACTTGACTCTGCTAAAGCATGAACATTTTTTAATCGAGATAAATCGGATGGACGAATTTTTCCTCTTCGCATTTCAATCGTAGCAATTTCAACCGTTAACCTTGCACTTTCAGTATCTTGCTCTTTAATTTTCATTTGCTTTTGTGCATTTAGTAAATTAAAGTATGCTGAAATAACGCGCTGTTCTACTTCAATTTGTTGTAATTCTCGATTATGAATTGCCATCTGATTTTCCGCTCGTAATTGCTTCATACGATTGGGTCTGCCAAAAAACTCTGTCAATGGAATTACCACATTAAAGCCATACCTATAACCTAAACCTAAACTATTGTTTAATATCGCAGAATTATTATCTATTGAATTTAGATTGGTTTGGTTACCAAAACTGTAATTATAAAAACCTGTTATTCCATTCATCCATAGAAATCTGGTATACTTTAAATTATACATTGATTTTTGAATGGCTGCATCTTCAAATTTTAAAGTAGGTGAATATAATAATGCATATTTAAGAATTGAATCTATTGGCTGAATTTGTAAGCTAAGATCTTTGTCAAAATCAAATAATATCGTATCAACAGGTATGCTTGAAAATGGCACATACTTAGAGCCATCCCATACTAATGAGTCTTTTTTTTCGGTTTGACCCAAAAGCAGACCATTGCATATTATCAATGCAAAAAATGTTAAAACTCCTTTTAGAAATATCGACAATTCTCAGCTAATTTAGTTATCAAATATATCCATTAATATCAATTTAAGGTAATAATTAACTAACATAATTTCCCACCATTTGTGATTCAATGTTTCTATTTTTTTAATTAAACCTTTTACAGTTTATCTAATCCAATATTTATATTTTAAATAATTATGAAAAACTTAAATTTAAAGTTCTTTACTGCATTGTTTGCAGTATTTATGCTACTTAACCTGAATGGCTTTTCTCAAGGAAGGTCTAAAGGAAATGGAGAAGCCAAAGCCAAAATGGAAGAAAGAAAATCTGAATTAAAAGCTAAGCTTAATTTAGATGCTAAACAATCCGAACAATTTGATGAAATCACAAAAAGAAACCGAACTGAGGCAAAACAAAAAATGCAGAGTTTACCCGCAGATGCCTCTCAAAAAGAAAAACGAGAAATCATGAAAACTTACCTTGAGAAAGCAGATGCTGAAATCATTGCAATTCTAAATGCCGATCAACAAAAGATTTATAAGGAAGAAAAGGAAAAGATGAGACAAGAAAAGAAAGAAAATGCCAAAAGTAAAAGAGAAGGCAAAACAATGTAAATGAAGTATATAATCTTTAAAAAGAGGAGGCCAAAAGCCTCCTCTTTTGTTATATTGCGACTTTAGTTGATATCCGTGAATCGCACTCAACAAACTGATTTTATCAAATCTCAAGCCCTGGTTTTGGGATTTTCTGCTTGTGGTATTTCTAAGGCTGCCTTTTTAGAGGAGGAAGCACCTCGCCTTGAAAAATGGTTAAAAGAAGAGAGAAATGGCCAAATGAAATACATGGAAAATTATTTCGACAAAAGACTAGATCCAACTTTGCTTGTGCCTGGTGCAAAATCTGTTGTTTCGCTTTTATTCAATTATAAAGCCAATGAAAAACTTCCTAATGACCAACTTAAAATTTCGACTTATGCCTATGGCGAAGATTACCATATTGTTATAAAAGACAAGTTGTTTGAATTGCTAAATATCATCCAAAATACTATTGGGAAGGTAGAAGGCAGGGCTTTTGTAGATTCTGCACCAATATTAGAAAAGGCTTGGGCCATAAAATCTGGATTAGGCTGGCTTGGCAAAAACGGAAACCTAATTCAAAAACAAGCTGGAAGCTACTTCTTTCTAAGTGAGCTTATCATAGATTTGGAATTAGATAATGATACTATTACCACAGACCATTGCGGCACCTGCAATGCCTGTATGGAGGCCTGCCCCACAAAAGCTATTTATGAACCTCACAAAGTTGATGGTTCAAAATGTATCAGCTATTTAACGATTGAACTTAAAGAAGAAATACCTCCCCAATTTAAAGAAACTTGGGAAAATTGGATTTTTGGTTGTGATGTATGCATGGATGTATGCCCTTGGAACCGCTTCGCTAAACCGCATCAAGAACCTAGGTTCAAACCGAAACCTGAGTTCTTAGAAATGAAAACTCAAGATTGGATTGAAATTACTGAAGATACTTTTGGGAGATTATTTAAAAATTCAGCACTTTCACGCGCCAAATACAACGGGCTCAAGAAAAATATTGACTTCTTAATTAAACCAAGGTTATGAAAAAACTAGCTTTCCACTTTATTATGATACTTTTTGCCATGCAAGCTTTGGCGCAAGGAGGCAAAGGATTTGAACCAAATTTTGGCATTTCACTTTTAACTAATTTCCCAACTATCAATGTTAAAAATCCAGATTTACTTGCAAGAACACTTGGAGGTTTTGGTGTCTTTTACCAAAGACCCATCACTCCTTATAATGTAAATAGATTCTTAAACAGCCTAGATTATACTGTAGAAGCTGGTTTTAGTAGTATTGGCGCGCGTGATGAAAACCAAGATAGAAGATATAAAACAAATTTTGCCGACCTAAACCTCTATCTTAATTTTATTCCAGATAGAATGTCAGATGACCTTAGATTATATCTTGGTGTTCGACCATCTTATGTGTTATATACAGAAACTCAAGCAATGCAGGATGGAAATTATAGAATTCTGAACAATGACACTTATAACTTAAACAAAGCAGGTGATTTCGATTTCGGAGCATTTGCCGGCGTAAATGTAAGTTTAGGGGCCGTTGCAAGCATAGAATTGCGGTATGTTTATAGCTTTTCAAACCAAATCAGCACTATTAAATATTTAGGCAGACCGAGCACCATAGAGGTTGCACTAAAATTAAGCGGTATAAGAATACGTGATAAAATAGTAACAACAGAACAATCCTTAGTTAAGGAATTAACTCAACTAAGCAAAGGTACTATGTTAGTCATGTTGGAAACACCAGATGAAAAGCTTATCGCCGACCTTAAAATAAATGGTCTAGTTTCTGAAGCCGACCAAGTTTATAAAATGCAGGAGCAAACCAACAAAACAATTATTCAGGAGTTTAGAAACAATTTCAACTTTTGTAAACTTCAATTTTTCATGAATACGGATGCTCAAAAAGTTGCTAAAGGTGATTTTGAAAATGTATTTGTAGACGATAGATTAAACATTATTTCAGGAGCAACCCTAGATTCAGGGGATTACTTTATCGCCTCATTTATTGAAGACATTTCGGATATAACTAATAAGCCTAATTATGGGTTGTTTGTATATAACAAATCATTTGTACAAATGGGCAAACCCTATAATTTAAACCAAAATTCGATGGGAATATTTGTAGGTGGAGACCCTATGAACTACTTTAGAAGAGTAAAAGCAAATACTTACACGCCTGATGAGTTTAGAAAAATCATCAAGCGTTTTAATGACAGATTACAAGTAGGCAAAATACCGATTAACTAAACAATTAATAATTGTTTAACATCATTGGCATAATTAACATTAGGATATCTTCATCTGTTTCTTGCTCAGCCGGGAGTATTACACCTGCTCTGTTTGGCTGAGATAATTCAATGGTTATCATGGCTGCATCCATGTTATTAAGCATTTCTAATAAATATTTAGAATTGAACCCAATTTCCATATCATCTCCAAGATATGAGCAAGCCATCTTTTCAACTGATTCGTTTTCGAAATCAATATCCTCTGCACTAATGGTTAATTCGCTGCTTGTCATTTTTAAACGAATTTGATGGGTAGACTTATTTGAGGTAATAGAAACACGTCTAACTGCCATTAAGAAATCTCCCCTATCCACTGTTAACCTATTTGGATTTTCGGTTGGAATCACAGCTTTATAATCAGGGTACTTTTCATCAATTAAACGACAAGTTAAACTTTGCTCACCAAACTGAAACTGCGCATTTTGTCTGTTAAACGAAACTTTTACCATTGTATCATCAGATGGCAAAGATGATTTTAAAAGATTTAATGCCTTTTTTGGCAATATCAAGGCATCTTCTGCACCTGGCTTAACATCATTCCTTGTAAATCTAACCAAGCGATTAGCATCTGTTGCTACAAAAGTTATATTGTTTTTAAACAATTGAAGATAAACTCCAGTTAGGTTCAACCTAATTTCATCAGAACTTGTGGCAAAAACAGATTTAGCAACAGCCTTCTGCAAAACTTTTGCTGGAATTTCAAATGAGTTCAAATCTTCCAATTGAGGTGTCTTAGGGAACTCATCGCTGCGCTGCGCAGTTAATTTAAACCTTCCAGTTTCGTATTTTATTTCTACAGTTCCCTTTTCTTCATTAATTGAAAAAGCCAAAGGTTGGTCTGCTAAAGTTTTTAGCAACTCCATTGTAGTTTTAGATGGAATAGCAATAGAAACATTTTCCTTGGCATCAACCTTAATGCTAGTGCTCATGGTTGTTTCTAAATCTGTCGAATAAATAGAAAGCATTCCATCATTTATGGTAAACAAAAAATTGTTTAGAATGGGTATGATAGGTTTTGCAACAACAACCCCATCAATATAGCTAAGCTGACGCAGTAAAACACTGCTATTTACAATAAACTTCATCGACATATTTCGTTTAAATCATTAAAATGAATTTGAATTCAAGACCTATTCTTTCCAAACAAAAATAGAGGTGCTCACCAAAGGCCACAAAACAAGTTATGCACACCTTTTCCCATATGCTCATTCTTCCCTTCCCAAAACGGGTTTTACAGGTGCAATTTCAATTGAATCTTGTAAAAACAAGGGTGTTTCAAGTAAGTTCCATTGATCAATTTTTGGCTGCCCTGCATCTACCCAGGCTGTGTACCAATAAGAAGCTACAGCCATAACAGCTGCTTGCATCCTTTGCTCTACAATGCCTTCAAGTTTCTGATGGTAGGCAGTTGAAATCCTTTTTGAGTAAACTTTTTGTGAACTATTATTTTTTTGCTCATACCCAAATTTTTGGTCTTCTGGGGTTTCGGTTTGAACCAATCTTTCAGTTGCAAAGACCATTGGAACATAAAAAAAACTTCCTGAAACTGCTTGCCAACCTGAAGCCAAAGGATTTTCAATATAATTGGCTTTGCCCACAAAAAATGAATAAGTATCAAAAAACAGCTCAGGTAACCTTGATTCAAAAAATCCATGAATACCATGCTGTCCGCTTAATTGGCCATTATAGTTTTCTGTTGTATGCAATGGCACATGGGCATCGCCAACATAATGCCCTAATTCGGCAGAAAGTTTGAGAACCCTCCCAACATCATGTTGTTCAAAGGCTGTTGTGAGTTTTCTCATCATCCATTGTATGTTCCAAGGAACTATCCCATAGGCATGAATAGTATCTTTACCCAACTTTTCAATAGCATCTTTATACTTCATTGGGATGGTATCAATGGGAAGCACTTTTTCAAAATGGTCTATGTCGATATAATGTTTTACATCCTCTCCTTCCATCAAATACCTCCTCTTGTCTGGGTCTACTGCATGCTCAGATAGGTATTCTATATTTCTTTTATAAAATCCAAACATTTCTTCTGGCAATGAGAACACTGCCAATCTGTTGATTTGCTTATGCGCAAAAAATCCCCAAGCCGCAGCCTTTTCGGGAAATGCCAAAAAAATAAAAAGGCAAATGCCAAATAGAAATTTACTAAAATTCATCTTGCAATTAGTTATGGTTTGAACCAATATGCAAGCATGCATTAAAACTAAATCAGGTTTGTAAGATAGGCCTCCTCAACTTTAACTTTTTTACCTTTTAACTTTTCTTCTTTAATTTTGGTTAAAGCAGCCTTAAAAACAGGGGATGAAATTGCAGCATAAGAGGAGTTGTCTAAAATGTCAATTCTCCCTAATTCGTCTTTTTCCAATAACCCTTTTTGGTGCAACCAACCAGCAATATCCACTTTGCTTATTTTATCCTTTTTACCAACATTTATATATAAAGTTCTAAAGGAAGGCATTTGCAAATTTTCCTGTTTGGTTGGAAGCTTTACTTCCTGAGGTTTATCCTTTAAAAAGTGAGGCAGCTTTTCATTAACATCTAATAAAAAATAAGCTTCTCCATCGGCATTCATCCTAGCAGTTCTGCCATTTCTATGAATCATAGCATCTTCTTTCAAAGGAAGTTGATAATGTATTACAACGTCTATTTCGGGAATATCTAAGCCTCTTGAACCTAAATCGGTTGAAACTAAAACTCGAATGCTTCCATTTCTAAACAAAATCAAAGTCTTTTCACGGTCTATTTGCTCTAAGCCTCCATGGTAATAGCCATGTAGAAAATTCATTTTTTTGAGTTGAAGTGAAATTCTATTTACTGCATCTCTGTGGTTGCAAAAAATAATAATTGATTTTTCTCTTAATGCACCAAGCAAAAGTATTAATGCCTCGAGTTTATCATCTCCTTTTACATGAACATATTTAAGGCTAAGGTTTTCGATAGGTTGCTGGAGACCTTGTGTAAAGTTGAGTTCAAAAATCCTTCTTTTTCCAATAAATGCAGGGATTTTCTCTAAAGGTGTAGCCGAAGTAAACAGTCTTTTTTTCAAGGTTTTGGAGTTGTTTACGATATACTCCATTTCATCTTTAAATCCAGATTCTAACGACTTATCAAACTCGTCTAAAACCAGGTACTTCGCCTTGGCGATTGAAATGTTTTCATTTCTTATATGATAGGAAATTCTACCCGGCGTGCCAACCAAAACTGTTGGTGGAACACTTAAACTGCTTTCCTCTATGCGAGTTTTATGTCCGCCATATACACAAGTGATTTTAAACCCACTGGCCATTTGCTTGAAAACCATTTCAATTTGCAAAGCAAGTTCTCTTGTAGGTACCACTATAACGGTTTGAATTACCTCTTTTAAATCTTTATCCAAATTGGAAGCAATGGGCAAAAGAAAGGCTAAGGTTTTTCCAGAACCAGTGGGAGAAATTAGGATAATATCTGAATCAGCTTCAAAAGCATGTTGCATGGCCACCTGCATTTCATTTAAGGCTGTGATGCCAAAATTCTTTAATAAGGTTTGCTGTTGTGGCGTCATAATTCAATTTAATTAAGTGTGTGAAGGTAGTTTAGATATACTCAATCACAAAATAGAAGTAGATTTTGCTTAAACAAAAACTACAAGAGCAGAAAGCAATAACAATTGAACTACAAAGATAAACAATCCAAATACGATTCCCTTTTTGCCCGAATAAAACAACTTTTTAAAACTAACTTTAAGTCCTATTGCAGCCATAGCTATGGTTAAAATAACTTTACCACCTGTTTCAAAAACATCCAAAATCACTTTAGGTATTGGAAATAGAGATGTTAAAATTGTAATACCAATGAAACTCCATAAATACCAAGGAAGATTAAAAGAATTGCCTTTTGAATTACCTTTATTAACCAAATAATTAAAAAATAATAAGGCAGGAGAAAGTAAGGCTACTCTAGCCAGTTTTATAGTAATTGCTGCTAATCCAACCTCAGAACCCATCGAATATCCAGCGCCAGCAACATTGCCTACAGAATGCAATGAGCCTCCAATTAAAAAGCCCATTTGCGTTTGGTTCAAACCGAAATTTACCAAAACAAATGGAAGCACTATCATCCCTAAACTACCAAATAGGTTAACTACTGCCATTGAAATTGCAATATCATCTTTGTTTTCTGTTGTTGAAGGTGCCAAAGCAGCAATTGCTGAACTGCCACAAATTGCTGTTCCAAACCCTACTAACCAGCCTGAAGAACCAGGGCATTTGAATTTTATGGCTAAATAATATGTTAAAAAAAGAATGATTAAAACAACCAGTCCAATCAGGCTAAAACTCTTCCATCCAAGGCTTGCAATGTTTGAATAATTAATACTAAAGGCTAAAAAAAGTATGGACAACTCTAACATTTTACTGCTGGTAAAACCAATTCCAGATTGAAAAGCGTCTGGAACAGTTATAAAATTTCCAAGTAACATTCCTAATAGGAGGGCTAGCAAAATGCTATTGAAAAAAGATGGTAAAAATACCGAAGAGAAATACGCTATAAGGCCAATGCTTATTGATAAAACTATTCCTTTTATTTCTTTTTGAAGCAAATTCATGAAGCTAAATTAGTTTAGCAATATCAGTATAAAAAACAAAGGCCCAAGTAACTTTAGTTACTTAGGCCTTTCGTACCCAGAGCCGGGGTCGAACCGGCACGAGGGTGAGCTCACTGGTGTTTGAGACCAGCGCGTCTACCAATTCCGCCATCTGGGCAACGGGGATGCGAAGATAATAACATAAATAATTGTTGCAAGATTTATTTTAACAAATTATTCCACGACAATTTCATCCGCAAACAACCATGCTCCTTGGCCTTCTCCGGGATGCCCAGGAGGACAAATCCCTATGTTCTTTGCTTTAATCTTAATAAACTTTGCCTTGACTGCTTTTAATGTTATACCAAATTGTTGGGTTATAGGATTGGTCTCTACCATTGGTGTTTGGTTTACAGTGATAATAACATCCGACCATTTGATGCCATCTAAAGAATAAGAAAACTCCACTTGCTGTGGTGCAAATACCCAAGCCTTATAGAAGTGAAGAAAGTTGATATAAATGCTATTAACATCAGTAACCTGAGGAAGCTCCATGGTTAGCGATAGATCAGATTTATTGATTGAATGCCAGCTGCTGCGAGTTGCCAATGGTCCAAAGATGCCATTTACCAAGGTGCTTTCACCTTCTGCTGGATAGATTTTACTCACAGGTTTATCATAGGTTATTTTTGAACCAATTGCCTTGTGCAAAACATACTTTTGTTCACTTGGCAATATGCTTAATTGATGTTTGTTTCTGTAAAGCCATGCCTTTATAGTACCACTAGAATCAATTGATATAGTATCTTTATAAGGAGAATTGGTTGTTTTGCCAGTTAAACTATAAATAATATTCGCGTTTGGAATTTCTGATTTAAGTATTGCTTTCAATTTATTTTGATGCACAAATGTTTGAATGTCTACTTTAAAATTTCCTTTGCAATAATTGAGTCCCATTTCTGCAAACCTCATTTGATGTGCTTCAATTCTCGGATAAAATTCCAACCAATTTCGCTTGGACTTTGGCGACCACAACACCTCGGCCATTGCAGGCATTCTTGGCAATATCATATACATCACATGATTAAAGCTAGGCATGTATTCTGTCCAAACATTGGCTTGGGCTCCCAATACAAAATGACTTAAGGAATCACCTAATTCGGCAGGAATAGGTTCATAATCATACACGCGTTTAAGAGAGTTAAAACCTCCAATGGCTTTTGGCTCTGTTTCTGGGTCGGCTTGGTAATGGTCAAAATAACAAGGAACACCTGGCGTCATAATTACTTCGTGTTGCTGTTTGGCGGCGGCTACGCCGCCGCTTTCTCCGCGCCAACTCATTACAACTGCATCACTTGCTAATCCTCCCTCTAGGATTTCATCCCATCCTATCATTTTCTTACCATTAGCTTTTATAAACTTACCTATTCGCTTTACAAAATAACTTTGTAATTCTAACTCATCTTTCAATTGCTCATCTTTGATTCTTTTCTGACAAGCCGCACATTCTTTCCAAGGTTCCTTTTCTACCTCATCTCCTCCTATATGAAAATACTTGGAAGGAAATAAAGGCATCACCTCTGAAATAACATCAGTTAAAAAACTAAATGTTTCTTCCTTGCCTGCACAATAATTTGAGGACTTACCTAAGTAATCACCACCTGTTAAAGGTAATTGCATTTCTCCTTTGCAACTAAGAAAAGGATAAGCAGCTATGGCCGCAGCACTATGTCCAGGTAATTCAATTTCAGGTACTACGGTTATCATTCTTGCTGCGGCATATGCAACTATTTCTTTTACTTGCTCTTGGGTATAATAACCACCATAATTTGCAACTTCTCCTAGTTGGGCTGTTGGCCTATCATTAAAATGCCATGCCCTCCTATCTACTCTCCAAGCTCCTGTTTCAGTAAGTTTAGGATACTTCTTAATTTCAATGCGCCAACCTTGGTCGTCTGTTAAATGCCAATGAAAAGTATTCATTTTATACATTGCCATTAAGTCTAAATATTGCTTCACTTGCCCTACTGTAAAGAAATGTCTCACTACGTCTAGATGCATGCCACGCCAAGAAAATCTAGGGTAATCAACAAGGCTAATTTTGGGTAATTCTAATAAGCTATTACTTTTGGATGCAGGTAATAATTGAAGTATAGTTTGAAATCCATAAAAGATTCCAATGGTAGTGTTGGCTTCAATATTAATTCCATTTGAATCAATTGCTAAACGATAAGCCTCTGGATGTTTGCTTGCAGTTAGTGCAGTAATATTTACATAAATATAATTATGTTTTGCTTTTCCCTTTTTTAGTTTGATGCCGCTTATGGCTTCAATATTCGATTTAAAAACAGAAATGCTTCTCATTAAAGAATCATTAGCTCCCTTATAAATCAATTTGGTGTTTTTGTTAATTTGAAAAACATTTTTAACCCCAAAATCAACTAAATCAGAAGGTTTTGGAATTATGTTTACAGTATTTTGGGCATATAACTGATGTTGGATCAAACCAAACCCAACACAAAAAATTAGTAATACTTTTAAAATCTTCATGTGGGCAATTTCATAACTAATTAACGTATTCCAAAATTTTAGCTAAAATTCCAACTTCAATTAACTTGATTAAAGGTTACAAAAACTAAATCAAAATTGCCAAATCAAAGGATTTGAAGCGAATCGACAACCATTATTCCGAATTAATACCTTGTTGCCGACCTAAAGACATGGTTGCCGACCTTTAGACATGGTTGCCGACCTTTAGACATGGTTGCCGACCTAAAGACATGGTTGCCGAGCGAAGTCGAGGCAAAAAAAACCCCGAAAAAATCGGGGCTTTAGTGGTCTCGACAGGATTCAAACCTGTAACCTTCTGATCCGTAGTCAGATGCTCTATTCAGTTGAGCTACGAAACCATCTTTGATGGGGTGCAAATATAGTATTTGCTTTTAAAAACGCAAAAGTGATTACACATTTTTTTGCAATCACTTTTGCGTCAACCTAATATTAAGCTAAATTAAGTAAGGTTTGGTTGATAGCTTCGAAATTTGGAAGCTCACCAGCATTCTCCAATACTTCTGCGTATTGAATCATCCCTTCTTTGTCAATCACAAAGGCAGATCTTTTACTAACGCCCTTAAGTCCTAAAATCCAATCTTCATAAATAGCACCGTAAGCCCTTGATGCTTCTTTATTGAAATCAGATAATAAAGTAAAGTTTAAATTTTGTAATTCTTTGAATTTACCTAAGGTAAAAGGTAAATCAACAGAAATTGCAACAACCTCACAAGAATCATTGTGATAAAGACTAATTGCATCTCTAACCGTACATAATTGAGTTGTACATACGCCAGTAAAGGCAGCAGGAAAGAAGTGTACAATTAAATTTTTACCTGAAAAATCGCTTAGTGAAACTTCTTTTTTATCAGAATCAACTAATTTAAATGCAGGCGCTTTGTCTCCAATTTTTAAGCTCATAGTTTTAAAATTTATATAGTGTTTAACTTTTTATATTGATTTATGTTTTATACAATTTGTCTTATGTTTCTCAATATGTGCGTATGTTTCTTTTTTTCAACATTAAAGATCCCATAACTGTCTAAAGCATCAATTCTTACTTTGCCAGCAGCATGAATAATTTTATTATCTCCAATAGCCATTCCTACGTGTGTTATTTTTTCAGCTTCATCCCCAAAAAAAAGCAAATCACCTGCAAGAATTTCTTCCAAAAAAGTTTTACTCTTACCTATCACTGCTTGTTGCCATGCGTCTCTTGGTAACTGAATACCCATTGTTTTATACAAAATTTGAGTAAATCCAGAACAATCTATTCCAAATGCGCTTTTGCCTCCCCATAAATAAGGAACGTTCAAAAACTCCATTGCTAATTTTAAAACATCACTCATTGTTGAGAAATTTTCAATTTTAGTTTCGGTTTGAACCAAATATCGCATGCCGTTTAGCTTAAAATGAAACTGCTGTTCTTCTATATAAAAATCATATACAATTGCAGCAGTTGGTAAAAAAACATTTTCATTTTTCTCCAAATTGAGCGCTTTAACAAAAGGAAAATTGCTTAACAACTTACTCGATAATGGGAGTTCGAGTAAAGGTTCAAATTGTAAATGATTAATCCAACCCTTGTATTTGTCTGATTGATTTTCTATAAAAAACCATTCTTCCCTCTCTTCAAGGATGTTATAAATCTCTCCAAACAACAATTGAGAAACCATTTCACTTTTGGAACTTGGTTCAGACCGTAAAGGCAATAAACTTAAGGAACAAATGCCTTGTTTCATTGTGCGAATGTTTTGCGCAAGTAACAAGTTTTTTTTGTATAGTTGTACTGAATTTATCATTATGGCTAACAATATAGATTTAAGCTACTTACAAGAAATCTCTGGTGGAGATTCAAGCTTCATAAAGGAAATGCTAGAACTTTATGTAAACACAACTGCTCAAGAAGCCTCACTTTTTCCTGCTTTATTGAGCAATGGAGACATTAATGGAATTGGCAATCTTGCACACAAAATGAAAGCGCCCATACAAATGTTAGGGGCAAATCAACTGTTTGATACAATCCGCAGCCTAGAACAAATTGGCAAAAACGGCCAACATACTGATGCGATTGAACCTTTAATTGAAAAAGTTCAAACATTAGTAAATTCATCTATAGAAGAAATTCATCAAATATTAGGCACCTTATAAGCCTAATTTCTAATTAATTTTTATTTTGGCATTTAGAGATACGGGCAGTAAGATAATTATCAAAAGCCTCGAACAAATCGAAGGCATTAGGGCGAGTTCGATATTAGCAGCACAAACGCTTGAAATGATTGAATCCTACGTTAAACCTGGGGTAAGCACTGAATTTTTAAATTCAATTTGTGCTCAATTTATGAAAGATAATGGCGCCGTTCCTGCCACCTTAGGATATAATGGGTATCCAAAAGAAACTTGCATATCAGTAAATGATGTAATTTGCCATGGCATTCCTGGAAAATACGAATTAAGAGAAGGTGATATAGTTAATATTGACGTAACTACCATATTAAACGGATACTTTGGAGATACTTCAAAAATGTATACAGTTGGGAGTGTTACGGAACATGCCCAAAAGTTAGTTAAGGTAGCAAAAGAATGTTTGAACCTAGGTATTCAACAATGTAAAGAAGGTAATCCACTTAATAATATTGGTTATTTTATAAATAAACATGCAACTGCACATGGCTATAGCACTGTTTATGAGTTTTGTGGACATGGTGTTGGGATTAAATTTCATGAGGAACCAGAAGTTTGTCACATTGCCGAGAAAGGCACTGGGCCAATACTTAAACCTGGAATGATTTTCACCATAGAGCCAATGATTAATGCTGGAAAAGCCAGGTCAAAAGTAGATAAGAAAGATGGCTGGACGGCAAGAACAATTGATGGTAAACTATCTGCACAATTTGAACATACCATTTGTATTACAAAAGGTGAGCCTTATGTGCTCACAGATATTGATAATGAATTTCCAATTCCAACAGAGATATTTTAAAATTATATGAAGTGCTACAATCATAAAAAGAACTTTTTAGCCATAGAGGATGACGCTTATTTTAGTTTCGATAAGGCAAAATATGTTATACAATCCGCACCCTATGAGCATACTTCTTCCTATATAAGTGGATCCAAAAAGGGGCCTGAAGCTATTTTGAAAGCCTCACATTTTGTAGAATTCTATGATGAAGAATTGGATCAAGAAACCTTTAAAAAAGGTGGTATTTGTACTTTGCCTCCAATGGATTTTGAAGATAAGGTTAATGAAAAAGCAGTTAAGCTTATCGAAAAAAACACCTTAAAATTATTGTCTCAAAATAAGTTTCCTATAACCTTAGGTTCAGAACATACCATTACTTTTGGCACGGTTAGAGCGGTTAAACAATTTGTGCCAGACGTACATGTACTACAAATTGATGCTCACAGTGATTTAAGAATGGAATACCATGGAAATCCTTATTCACATGCTTCTGTAATGGCAAGGGTGCATGAAATAAACGTACCTTTAACGCAAGTTGGAATTAGAGCACAATGTATTGAAGAATCAGAATTGATTAAAAGCAGCACTAATATTCATACTTTTTACGCACATCAAGTTAGAAATAACCCCAAATGGGCTGCAGAAGCACTAAAAACTCTTGGTGAAAATGTTTATATTAGTATCGATGCAGATGGATTTGATCCATCGATTGTTCCTGCAGTAGGAACTGCTGAACCAAATGGTATGTTGTGGCAAGAAACCCTTGAGTTCTTAAAATCCGTATTTGCCAATAGAAATGTAGTGGGATTTGATGTTGTGGAAATTGCTCCTATCAAAGGAAATATCTTGACCGAATTTACCATGGCTAAACTTGTTTATAAATTAATCGGCTTTCAAACCTTAAAAGCATAATATGAAGGTATATTTAGATAATGCAGCTACAACGCCGCTTGATGCTGAAGTGGCAAAAGAAATGTATAAAGTAATGTGCGAAGAGTTTGGTAATCCATCTTCTACACATTCGCATGGCAGAATTGTAAGGACTATTATTGAAGACTCCCGCAAAAAAGTTGCTCAATTATTAAATTGTACACCTGGAGAAATCTTTTTTACCAGCGGTGGCACAGAGGCAGATAACATGGCCATTCGTAAGTCTGTTGAAGATAAAGGTGTTAGAAATATTATTACCTCAGCAATTGAACACCATGCCGTAAGCCATACCATAGAAGAACTTGCACATCAAGGAAAAGTAAATTTACATTTGGTAAACTTGCTTCCAAATGGTCATATAGATCTTTCACATTTAGAAGAACTACTTTCTAGTCATTCAAATGTTTTGGTTAGTTTAATGCATGCAAACAATGAAATTGGAAATCTACTAGACATTGAGAAGGTTGGTGACTTATGCAAGCAATACCAAGCTTTGTTTCATTGCGATACAGTTCAAACCATTGGACATTACTCCTTTGATTTACAAAATTTAAATATAGATTTTTTAGCATGCGCAGCTCATAAATTTAATGGCCCAAAAGGTGTTGGCTTTATTTATATAAACCATACAACAAAAATTCATCCGTTTATTACTGGAGGAGCGCAAGAAAGAAATATGCGTGGTGGCACCGAAAATGTTTATGGAATAGTTGGTTTAGCAAAAGCAATGGAAATTGCCTACGCAAGCCTCCACGAAAAAAAGAATCATATCGCAGGTTTGAAAAATTATATGATTGGAAAGTTAAATGAAATGATTCCAGGCATTATTTTCAATGGAGATGCGCAAGGTAATTCGCTTTATACAGTACTTAATGTCAACTTCCCTCCTACACCAATTGCAGAAATGATTCTGTTTAAATTAGATATTGCTGGCATTTCAGCTTCTGGCGGAAGTGCATGTTCTTCTGGTTCAAATGTTGGCTCCCATGTTTTAGCTGCATTAAAAGTAGACCCCAATAGACCAAGTGTAAGGTTCTCTTTTGGCAAACAAAATACAATTCAAGAAATAGATTATGTTCTTGAACAACTTCAAAAAATGTTAGGAAATATGCAAACAGCTTAATTATTTAACAATGAAAAAATTACTACTTACCACCTTTCTTTTGATTCTAGTTTCCACCACATTTGCACAAGTAGACTCAACCTTAACGCCTAAACCAAGAAAAGTAAAGCATAATTTTCAAGCTGGGTTCAACCTAAATCAGTCAACATTTAGTGACAATTGGACAAGCGGAGGTTTCAATAGTTATGCATTTGGTGGCTTTACCAATTATGTTGCTAAATACAAAGGTAAAAAGTGGGACTTTACCTCAGACTTTCAAGTTCAATTGGGTTTTCAGGAAATTCAAAATGAGGGTAGAAGGAAAAATGCAGATAGACTTTTTTATGATTTCAAAGCCGGTTATATCATAAACAATAAGTGGAACTTCTTTGCTTCAATGAATTTCCTATCTCAATTTATTGAAGGATACGACCATAAAACAAAAAGTGCGGTTGAGCCTAGTCAAGATTCCTTAATATCTTCGCTTTTTGCTCCTGCCTATTTAACCTCTTCTTTAGGTTTTGAATACAAGCCAATAGATTACCTTTGGATGCGTTTTGGGGTTGGAACTTTAAGACAAACTTTTGTTTTAGATGAAAGAATATCTAATGCTGGACTTTATGGTTTAAAAAAACCTGGTGATAAGTTAAGAAACCAAGCGGTTCTTCAATTTATTGCCAATTTTGATAAAAACCTTGCTCAAAATATAAATCTAAAACTGAGATACATGAGTAACTTAGATTATATCAAAGCTACTGAATCAGGCGTTGGAATGGATATGGCAATGGTCCATATTTTCAATGCTAACTTAACATTGAAAGCAACAAAATATATCAGTACAAACTTGCAAATAAATGTTATTAAAGACCCTGACCAAGATAAAAATACTCAGTTTTCTCAAATTCTATCTTTGGGTGTAGTGTATAGTTTGTCTAGGGAATAAGTTTAGCTAAACTTAATTGATTAAACGATGTTAATTCATCAACAATAATTATTAATATATGACTTTTAAAATCTACACCAAAACAGGTGACACAGGTGAAACCTCATTAATTGGTGGAGTTCGGGTGCTCAAATCACATCTTAGAATTGAAAGTTATGGTACAATTGATGAGCTAAATTCTTATTTAGGTTTAATTAAAGACCAAATAGAAATCCCTAAAGCAAAGGAAGTAATATACGAAATTCAAGATAGACTATTTACTGTTGGGGCAGTTTTAGCAAGCGACCCAGAAAAGTCAAAAATGAAGGTTCCAGACATTCACGAATCTGATATTTTGCTTTTAGAAAAAGAGATGGATGGCATGGAAGAATCACTTCCTCAACTTAAAAACTTTGTTTTACCGGGTGGAAATGTGACCGCTTCGCATTGTCACGTGGCTAGATGCATTTGCCGAAGAGCAGAAAGAATAATTGTTTTATTGTCTCTAGAGTCAGAAGTACCTGAGATTATTATTAGATATGTAAACAGGTTAAGTGACTACCTATTTATGCTTTCAAGATATGTAGTTCAAAATGCAGGTGCCGAAGAGATTTTGTGGCGACCTAGAGCTTAATTTGCTGCGTATATCCAAACATTTTTACCAGAAAGCTTTATTTGTTCGGCTGCGGACTTTGCTTTGTCTAAACTGACCTTTTTAACATAAGCAACCAAATGAAATGGATATTGTTCTGGTTTAACGGAAACAGCTTCTTTAAAGCTATTTTTTCTTAATTTGACGGTTAAATTTTTTGCATTGTCTTCTTCCTTAAAAGCACCTGCAATAACATAAAACCCAGCTGAAATATTATTTACTGAGGCATCCACATTGACAATTTCAATTTCCTCATCTTCTATAAGCAATGGTTGGCTCTCAACTTTTCGAGTTACTTCTTCCTTTTGTTTAATAACAACATCGTTTTTAATGTTTTCTTGTACTATTATCGTTTGTGGTTCAGCTGTAGTAATTTTGGTTTGAACCAAATCAAAAACGCTATAGTCTAAGCTATCAAAATAAAATGAATCTTTATGAAAGGTTAATGCGACATGAATAGGCAATTGCGTTAAATCTTCAATTATTATACTTTCTTTAGAAATTGACTTCTCTTCAGGTAGAATTGAATCAACTTTTAAAGATTCACTCACTGTACTTTCAATAACTTCTCCAGTCTTCCCAAAAACACCCATGGTGGCTACTTGGGTTTTTAAATGATCAACTGGTCCGCTGTATAAATACAAACCAAGATTTACCAATAAAATCAGAATTAAAACGGTAGTAATTACTGGAAACAATTTGCTACTTTTTCTTTCATTTACACTTTCAGAAATTTTAGCTTGATCCAACATCACTTTTAACTCCTTCAAAGCAGATTCGCGCATCTGAGTTAAAGCTGCATCTTCTTCATCTTCAAGGCTAACATCCATTCGTTTAACCTTATGTAAATTTGCAGCAAAATGCACAGTATCTAGTCCGAATGATGATTTTTCAAAACTTAAATTCTTTATAGGTTCAAAATCCAATTCACCTAAAATATTGAATTTAAAATAACCAAAACCATCTATTTCAAATCGCTTACCTGGCAGTATAGCTGCTCTTAAAGAAAGTCCAAATAAATTTAACTTATCCTCTAGGTAACTAATATTACTATAATCCTTTAAAAAAGTAATGAAGTCAGGCGTAGTTTCAAAATCTCCTTGAGAAAAATTAATACTTTTTTTCTTTGGTGAAACAATTTTAGAAATTGGATCAACCATAAAATCAGAAACCTCACAAACAAACCTACCTATACCCGCAACACATAATTCGTTATGGCTAAACAAATAGTGTTTAATAAAGTAGGCAATTTTTAATTCCGATTCAGTCACTGTATCAATTTATCTAAGCAAAGTAAGTAAAAACAGGGAAATTAGTATCCACAAGCTATCAACATTAAGAAAAAAATAAGAATAAAAAAAGGGGGTTACTTAAAATAAGCAACCCCCTTTTCATGAAAATTTTAAATATTAATACTCCCAAAGGTCGTGCTCTTTTTCAAAAAGCTCTTGTTTAATTCTTTCACCTTCAAGTAATGCTGCAACACCATTATCTTTAAATTCAGCATATTGACGAATATACATATCTTGTTGATTAGCTTCCTTAATAATGTAACCATTAAAAAGGCGCTGCTCAAACCAATCGTCATAGGTTAACCTTGCTGCATCATTTTGTCTGTTAAATACTTCAAAATTAATTAAGAAGTGTCTTAAGTCGTTTCCATCAGATGAATGATACTTAAATACACACAAATCTTGTTCTCCTAAATCTACTCCACCAAGCGTTACTCTATACTGTGGCGAAATAGAAACTATACGAACAAACATTTGTGAATGTTTCTTGTCAAAAATCCAATCTTCTACAATTCTAAACTTAGTGATTCTAAGTTCAGGAATCATTGGATTTACAATAGTATCTAATTTAGTAAAAGTAGGATCTTCTGGATCAATTGGAACTTCTACATATTCCGTGTCAGTTCCAAGCGCTAAGAACTCTTCAATTGACATTTGCGTGGCCAATGAATCATCACGATATGGAACCAATTCGCCCTTTTTTACAGCATTGTATAAAACTATACTTAAAGGGTTTTTAGGCCAAGCCATGGGTTGATTGGTTTTTTCTCTCACATCAATCATTCTTACAACACGCTTTGCATACATTACATCTGCTTCACGAAGGTAAGGCCATGGAATAACCTTACGCTCAGATACTGCTTGTCTGTTGTATATAAAATCATCATATACACCTTGTGCCATAGAAGGCAAAGCAAGTACTATCAAAACTAAGATTCCAAATATTCTTTTCATTGCTTACAAATTTTCAATTAATTTCTAATTTCCACAGCTAAAGACCCTGGCACAGGCACAACACCAGCAGGTCCTTTAGCTTTAATACCCATTAAGATATAAAGATCACCAGGTCTTGCAGAATTTAACATAGATTTTGCTCTTGGCGTCAATTGCTCACTATTTCCTTTTTCTACAGAGGCCTGACCATTTTTAGGTTTATAAACTAAGTTCCAATCAGTTGGTGTATATTTAACTCCTTCAAAAACAAAATCTTTTAACACAGTCAAAACAAAGTTTGAAGATTTAATTTGACCCATTGTTACTGTTGGAGATGACCCATCTATAGAACCTAACATAATCGTAGGCTTTGGAACTTGACGAACACGATATTCTTTTATTCCCATTGTCTTTCCATCTACTGATGCTGTAATTGTAATGGTACGTTGAGAACCATCTACTAATAAGTCAAATTCTCCATCCTTTTTCTTTTTCAAAGTACCTCCTGCTGTACAAGAAACATTTACTTTATTTGCTCCAACACCTGGAACTGAAACGGCAATAGGATTTTCTAAACCAATATATACAGCATTCATTTTTGTAGCAGAAATAACTGCTATCGGCGCTAAGGCAAAAAACTCACCTTCTTTTTCATAAGTTTTCTTTTGACCACTGCTATTTACTGTTGAAATAACCGCCTTAAACTTATTGATACCTTCTCTTGTTGCAGTCATGGTATATTTACCAATTCCCTTTTCTGAAGTAATTTTAGAACCATTAACGGTAATATCAGCTTCACTTCTGCTACTTGACGCAGCTAAGAAAATTTCAGCTTCATATTTATTCCCTAATGTAATATAAGTTCCACTTGTAGGTATAATTTGTGCTTGAAAATCTGTTACAATTTGAACATCATCAGTTAATGAACCTTTAAGTAAGTCTAATATTTGAGACTCAGTGTTTTTAATGTCATTTTGTGTTTTAGCCATAAGCGCTACAACAGCTGCTAAAGGCGTATGTTCAAACATTTCTGATTCCCAAGTTTGTCCACCTTTAGGGTCTTCGGTTAAAAGGTCTGATTTTACCATTTTTTGCTTATCTGCAGGTAAAATAGCTAGCATTTTAGTTCTAAGCTCATTAATTTTAGCCTTAACTTCAGAACCTTTTCCTTGATTAATCATTAAATTGGCATGTAATTCAATATTACTAGCTTGAGCCAATTCTTCTTTAGGGTCTCCTTCTGGAAACTCATCGGAACCTTTACGACCACCAGCGGTGGTGATTAATTCGTCCTTTAGTGTTTGAAAATACTTAACCCCATCTGCTGCAATCTTCTTTAACTCGATTGATTTGTTGTAGGCTTCAGTACCTTTGGTATCATTGGGAAGATCTGTATGAAACTTCTCAATTTGTGCCATTGTATTTTT
The DNA here is from genome assembly GCA_027488905.1 of Bacteroidota bacterium. Classification (GTDB taxonomy): domain Bacteria; phylum Bacteroidota; class Bacteroidia; order UKL13-3; family UKL13-3; genus B1. Next base: position 150,020 of record JAIYAT010000035.1, on the reverse strand, counting down.
GTTCTTTTCATCAATGTTTCGGCCTGCACTATCCATGCTCACCTCCACCATATGAAAAGACTTTAAGATCTCTGCTGATACATTTAGCGCCAACAATGCTGTTAGCACTAAATACATCATATTGATCATTTTTTGTCTTACTGTTAATTTACCACCAGCCATGTTTTAAAATAATTTAATGAATTTGAAATTAGTTGCGAACGTTCATAGCAGCAAGCATGTTGCCGTATACACTGTTTAACGAAGAAATGTTCTTGTTTAGTTTATCCATTTCTCCTTTAAATTGATCCGCATTTGATGAAGTTTCATTTAAAGTATTAACTACTTTAGATAAACCATTCACAAATTCATTAATAGATTTTAAATGATTGTTAGATTCAGCGATTTCTAATTCGTAAATTGAATTCAATGAAGAAAGATTTTTAGTCATTTTTTCAATTTGTGCACCGTATTCACGAGATCCTTCTGAAGCGTTAACAATGCCTTCCATTGCTACAACAGCTTTAGAGTAAGATGTGTTAATTCCAGTTAAAGAATCTGCAGCTTGTTGTACATTTTTAGTATAATTATCTGTAGCTACTGCAGCAGTAGAAAGTTCTTTCATACTTGTAACGTTTTCGCTTAAAGTACGCATGCCATTTCCTAAGCTGCTAATCAAATCAGGACCGATTTTAGCATCTTCCAACATTTTGTCTAATTGTTGCGTGATTGAACCTTTATTAGCAGAAGACTTCTTTTCTTTTGGCTCTAATCCAGCTAATTCAGGATATACCAATGTCCAATCTGGTTCTGCATGAGGTGGTTCGAAAGCTGAAATAAAGAAAATTGCTGCCTCAGTTAATAAACCTACCATCAACATGAAATCAGCACCTGGCCAATGTAGAATTTTAAATAATGCACCGATAATTACGATTGCTGCTCCGATACCATACGCTTTAGCCATGAAAGACTTAAAGCCTTTGCTTTCCATAAAACTGTTTTTCATTGTTAGGATTGTTTAGTTTAGTTAGTTTAGTTGATATTGATTGATTGATTTTTACTTTTTGTCTCTGTTAGAGCGACCTACATAACTCATTACACAACGGAAACCAGTGTAAGAATTGCAGCTATCTTGATATTCATAAGTTCTAGAACCATTGCTGATATAATGTGCAATATCTTTCCATGAACCTCCACGTAGTACTTTTCTTTTTAAAGTTTCTTTATCCTCATCTTTAGCGTCATACTGGTAGTCTGAGTTTAAATCATGTGAAAATAAGTGACCAGACTCTGCAAAAGCTGAAATAGTCCATTCTGCCACATTACCGCTCATGTCATATAAACCATAATCATTAGGGAAGTAAGATGCTACACGAATTGGATAAACTCCACCATCCGCGCCGTAATCACCACGACCTGGTTTAAAGTTAGCTAAAGCACAACCTTTAGCATTGCGCACATAAGGTCCACCCCAAGGATACATTGTTTGATCTCTTCCTCCTCTTGCTGCGTATTCCCACTCATATTCGGTTGGTAATCTAAATGCTGTAACCAAATTTTCGCCATTTTCAGCATAAGAAGCATTCAAATGGAAAGTTCTCCAATGACAGAATGCACGCGCTTGCTTCCAATTTACACCTACCACTGGATAATCATCATATTTTGGATGCCAGTAATACATTGTAGAAATTGGCTCATTATAAGCGTAAGTAAAATCACGCATAAATACTAGTGTATCAGGATAAACCTCTACTACCTCTTCTTTTTTGAATTCGGCTCTGCTATGCTTGTAGGCATCTTGCTTATGTAACAAAGCAGCTGCTCTATAATCTACATAGTCGTAGCGATATTTGAGTTTTCTAACGTCTATTTGCTTAGTACGGTAGTAAATTTCATTACCTTGATAATACAAATCATTGATTTCACCGCTTTTTAAATCTTCGGTTTCAATTTTTAATCTGTAATCAATGGCATGACCTTCCATCTCTTCTTCGGTGATTGGGTCAATCAAAGGAACATAAAATTTGTCTCCTAATTTTTCACGCACGATTGAATCCAAGATTTCATCTACAAATTGACGGTATTCGTTATTTGTAATTTCAGTATCATCCATGTAAAAGGCTGTTACTGTAATTTGCTTATTAGGTGCAATCATTGCATTAGGAACATCTTGTTCGTTTGCACCAACATGAATTGTTCCTGAAGGAATGTAAACTGTACCAAATGGTTGCGGATGGAACCACGCGCTGCGCCCTGGAACACCATTTAATTCCCCATTGTTACTGCTGCAACTTCCTAGAACCACAGCCAACGAAAGGAAGAAAAACCACTTAAATTGCTTCATCGTATTGTTAAATATTAGTTACGCTAATGTGGCAAAATTATGATTTCATATGAATAAACCAAGTTTTGCCATAAATTATTTGTATAAAAACGAACTTTTTGAAAAATTATTATTACATGAACCTCGGTCCAACCCTAGATCTAATAGGTTTATCCCTTTCTGGAATCTTAACCCCAAAGCAATATCTTAATACTATTTCATGTGATCCTGAAGAGTAATTAAGGATTTTAGTTGTGGTTAAATCATAGGAATATCCAGCAAATAAAGGGAATTTAGGGAATTCATAGCCAGCCAAAATAACAACTGCATCCATTGGTCTCCATGTTAAACCACCTTTGATACTTTGGTTCAATATTGCCATACAATTGATATCTGCTTGTATTTTTCCTGGATCTTTTTTCACTAACACATTTGGGTTCAATACCAAACCATTTCCTAAATCATAATCTGCACCGGTTACAAAATAATAGTGAAGTTTAGAATCTACTGTTGCTCTTCCCCCAACTGTTGAAGTTCCCCATTCATATGTTATTGTATTCTGGTTTAAATGTGTGGCAGAAAGCCCAGCATAAAAATTATCAACCAAACCAAACAAATTAGCTTGAGTATAATATAAACCGAAATCAAGGTCTAAGGCCGTTCCTTTAACAACACCTTTTGGCACCAAAGGGTCAGTTGGATCAATTGCTTTCAATTTGTCTCCATCTAAAGACCTTTGCATTTGTCCAACACCAATACCAATTCCAAGATTTCCACCTGTGCCAATGGGCTGACGATAGGCTAACGCACCTCTAAATACTAAATTTTGTTCAAATCCTAGCACATCATTTACAATGGTTACCCCAACGCCAAGCTTTTGACTTTTCCCAATGCTTGCATTAATAGTACCAACTAGGTTTCTTGGTGGATCTCCTTGTGGCACATCACCTATATATGTTTTTCCGCCAAAACCAACCCATTGGTTACGGTTTAATAAACTTACGCAAATTTTCCCATCAGTTGCCCCTGCATTACCAGCATTGAACAATAATTTATTATACATAAATTGACTGTAATGTGGGTCTTGCTGAGCCTTTAAGGTAACAGCTGATAAGAGGACAACTGTAGCAAAAATAATTTTTGTAAAAGGTATCTTCATTCTTTAGTTCGTTAATTCTCTAGTTGTATTGAATTACGAATTTAGAAAATATCAGCAATAAAAGAAGCCTTGTGTAAAATTTAAGAAAAATTATACATTACTAGACACCCATTAAATCCCTTTATTATGGGCTTCAATATGCTTATCGATGGCCATAATCATAGATGGGGTTTGTGGTGTTGGTGCTTGAACATTTGCCACCAAACCCGCGTCAATCATGGCTTTTATAGTGGTGGCTCCAAACCCTGCTATCAATGTTTTATTTTGTTTGAACTCTGGAAAATTCTCGAAAAGTGAACGAATATCTGCTGGACTAAAAAATGCGATGATATCGTAATTTACATGAGTTAAATCGCTTAAGTCGGAAGATTTTATCTTATAAAAGTATCCTTCTTTAAACTCGATTTTACTTTTCTTCATGAATTTTTCGATGTCTTGCTTTCTCCAATCACTACATGCAAAAAGATATTTTTCTGTTAAATGATTTTTGAAGAGTGGGAAAAGTTCCATTTCTGTGCCCTTGCCAACAAATATTTTACGCTTTCTAACTTGTATGTATTTAGCAAGATAATTTGCAATACTTTCATTTACGCAAAAGTATTTCATTTCTGCAGGCATTTCTTGCTTCATCTCAGTGCACATTCTAAAGAAATGGTCAACAGAATTTCTAGAATTTAAAATGATGGCTGTATAGTCTAAGATGTTTATTCTTTGTTGCCTAAATTCTTTTGCAGAAATAGGTTCAACCTGAATAAAAGGCCTAAAATCCATTTTAAGCTTGTACTTTCTTTCAAGTTCAAACCAAGGTGACTTCTCACTCTCTGGACGAGGTTGAGAAATTAATATACTTTTTATTTTCGACGCTTTTACACTACCTGCCATTGATGAACAACTTTAACAAAATTAGCCAAGGCACAATTTCCAAGCTGCAAAGGTATAAAATTATGTAGATTAATTGTTCATTACCTGCTTGCAAACTCATTAATGCATTTTTAATGGTTCGGAAAATGATAGCAATAAAAATCAAAATTAAAATAATAGACTCAACAACCATAAGGGTTTCAGGTGTTGGTATATAAATATAAAATAAGTTAAAAAAAACAAGCAACACACCCAAAAAATTATTTACAACTAGGGTGTTATATAGAAATACTTGAGCATATTTACCCATTTCAAAAATGTAACCAACCACAATGCCAATAATGAATTTACCTGCATAAAGCACTAACAATATTCCAACTTGTTGCCAAAGCCTAAAAGAATATTGCACATTTTCTTCTAAACTATGGTACTCAATATAAGTGACCCAAAAAAGAGATAATGAAAGCAAAAAGTTTGCAAACAGTGCAATATGATTAAACAAATAACTTCCTGTTTTTTCACTTGAAAATTTCAAATCAATATTAAAATCAATTGATGTCATCAACTGTTCATCAAATCGCTTTATGTTAGAAATTCTTATAAAGGAAATAAAACAAAGTGAACCAACTAAAATCCAAAATTTCCAATTCTCACGCTTGGGTAACCTATATCTGATGGATTTTAACCTAGGCAAATCGCGCGTCTTTTCAGACTCATTCATTTGAACCTCTTCCCCACTAATTTGTTCATTAAGAAAGAACATTTTACGCAAGTTATTATCCCTTCGTAAGCTATCTAAAAAGTTTGTTCCTTCAGGTATTTTAATTTGAACAGGGATTTTTATGCTATCACTTTTTTGCAATACAGTAGCTGTTTGAGCCAACAATGCGTTAAGTCCAAAAAGTAAGTAGGTAAAAAGTGAAAGTAGGTTTTTCAAATTAAAAAAAGTTCAATAAGCCAAAATGTATTTTTGCAAACCTCCAAGCAAGTGGATTTCCTTTCTCGCTGCCAACTGCATAGTATAATGTAAATAATCCAGCGCCAGTTTCTAAATTCATACCAGCTCCGATGCCATATGGCCAATCAGAGGTTTTTGCAGGGTTTGCTTTATTCTCATAATAAGCGCCGTTCGCAAATAATAGGAATCCAGAATTTTGTTGAAATAAATATTTCATTTCAATGTTTAATATAGCAAAAGTACTTGCAAATATGCTTTGTTCATCAAAGCCTTTTAAAGTTTTTATTCCACCAATTCTGTAAAGTTCATTTAAAAAGAGCTGAGAATTATACACCCAACCTGTTTTCAATTGATTGGCTAAAACCCAATTTTTCCCAATTGGAATATAAAATGCTGCATTAATATTAGATTTATATTGAATCGTGTTTTTCTGAATAGAATCGTAAACATCATAAATTCCACCCTCACTTGTGCTGAATTTTATTTCTTTTAGGCTGTTGTTTTCAATGATATTTTTTAATCCAGTTGCAAAATCAAATTCCAACAAATAACCGCGCCTTGGATTAAGTGCATAATCTAACTTGATTAATTTTCCACCTAAGCCATAATAGGTGGTTTTAACGTCTGTAAACAAGGGTAGTTTGCCCGTTTGCCTTACATATTGCGTATCTGGAGATAATACATTAACCTGCTGCTGTTGTAGGTTCATCTTTAAATAACTTCCCCCTCCTATTGAATATTGAAATCCTAAATCATTAAATATTTCCAGATACGTACTGTCAAATCTTAATAACTTAAATGAATAATCTAGTCCAAGCTTTGTTTTTAAAAAAAATGGCCAAAAGAATTGAGCTTGCAAATCTTGTGAGCCACTTAAAAAACTTTTAAAGGATAAGGATAAATTCTTTCCACTGCCTGCCAAATTTAACAGCTTCAAATTTAGATCGCCAGTTATAACAAGTTTATTATTAAGCTGACTATTTGGAGCAAAACCAATAATACCATCAAATGAACTTGCCTTTCTGTTTTCTAAGTATAAAACAGGTTTAGCCTTGTTACCAGAAAAGTAAACACCGGGTGCTCGAGTTACTTTTATATATGGCAACTCACTTAGTCTAGCTTCTAAATTTTTGATTTGCTTTTCGTTATAAGGATCATTTACCTTTATGTTAAGATAATTATGCAAAAAGCTTTTGGTTATTCTAGCTGTCCCTCCAATATCAAGGCTATCATAAGTTATGAGCTGCTCACTGTTGAATTTTATATTTAGGTTCAAACCAATATTATCCGCAAACATTGAATCTAAATAAAAATTGGCAAATGGATAGCCATTTTGTTCCATTTGGGTTAGCACGCCTTCCATTGCTATCTTCAATTTACTAGCATTTTCAGCCTTTTTAACATTAGTAAAGGTTGATTTGGCAAAAGAATCATTTGAAATGATTTTTAGATTCAGAAAATTAATAGGTAATTTTTTATCCATCTTTTGCAGCGTATCCAATGAATTTTGAGCAAAAGAATCACTAATTATGGCTGAAACAAACACTAAAACAACAAATAATATTCGACTAAACAACAAGCGGTATTTTATCTTAGTATTTTGCAGCATTAATTAGCACTTAGTTATGGCTGGTATTTATATTCATATTCCGTTTTGTAAAAAGGCATGCTACTATTGTAATTTCCACTTCAGTACCACCTTACATCACAAATTAAGCTTGTGCGAAGCAATATCAAAAGAATTAATTTTAAGGAAGCATGAATTATCAGGTCAGATTATTGAAAGCATCTATTTTGGTGGAGGAACTCCTAGTATTTTATTGCCAGAAGAACTTTCAATTATTTTAGATACTTTAAAAAATCATTTCGACCTTTCTCAGCTAAGGGAATTTACCATAGAAGCAAATCCTGATGATATAACGGAAGCATACCTGGAATATTTGAAAGGCACACCAATAAATCGATTAAGTTTAGGTATTCAAAGTTTTTTGGCTCAAGACCTTGCTTGGATGAACCGTGCACATGATGTTAGCCAAGCAAAAAATGCATTAGGTTTAGTTAAGAAACACGGATTTAATGCCATCAGCCTCGACTTAATGTATGGGCTACCTAATTTGTTACATGAAGATTGGATTGCTAACATTGCAACTGCCCTTAGTTATTCTCCTGAACACATTTCTGCTTATAGTTTAACCATTGAGCCCAAAACTGCGATGGCCAATGCGATTGAAAAAGGCAAAATTCCACCAATTGAAGAAGAAATTGCAGAAGTGCAGTTTAAGATTTTAAGAGAAATGTTGCTAAAAGCTGGCTATATACATTATGAAATTTCCAACTTTGCAAAACCAGAAAAGCTAGCACTCCATAATACAAACTATTGGAGGGGAGAAAATTATTTAGGTGTTGGGCCGGCTGCTCATAGTTTTAATGGCAACCAAAGAAGTTGGAACATCGCAAATAACCCACAATATCTTAAAGCAATACAAAATAATGAGCTGCCTTTAACAACTGAAGTTCTTACAGAATCCAACAAGTTCAATGAATATATTATGACCTCCTTGCGAACAGTTTGGGGTATTAACTTAGATTTACTCGCGCAAAGGTTTGGTTCAAATCGAAAAAACAAACTGCTGCATGAAGCAGAAAAATTAATTATGGAAGGAAAATTACTACTAGTTGAAGATAAACTCAAGATTGCAGAAAATGCACTTTTTTATGCAGATGGCATTGCATCCGACTTATTTCAACTTGATTAACTACCTTAATTGATAGGTTAATCCAAGCAGCACACTGTCTTCTAAATTTCGCTCATTTATTTGCAACTGACTGTTATTTGCGTTCAAACTTATTACGTTAAAATACTTTGAATAAGATTGATTGAATACGCAAGTTCCCATGCTATCTATCAATAATAATTCTGATTGCGCTTGAATTCTAGGCGCTAATGCTAGCACAGCAAGGTATTTAAAAGACGTAATTGGTAATACATAAATTTGTTCTATAGGCTGAATGAGCAATTTTGAATTAAAGGAAAATCCATTGGCAGGATTTATAAACTTAAGTTTTTGATTGGAATAACTAATTTGAATTGAATCAAAAATTTGGGAAGGGATGCCTTCAACACTTGTAAATACTGAATCTATTTGCACTTCTTCTACAGCTGCAAGATTAATTGATTTTGGCTTTGGCGGTGGCGTGTTGTAGCTTAAAACACGGTCAAATGTTGTTTGTATGGGTTGAACCAAAAGCGTAAATATTAGGGCTAAGGAAATTATCAATAGCGAACTGTTCATCAGTTTATAGGTATAAGGTTCTGCTACTTTAACCGCTGAGGTATGAATGATTAATGCTATTAAATATCCTGTAATCGCTGCCAAAATGTTTATTGGAAGAAACCACCATACCTCGCTGTAAAACCCATCATTTATATTTAAAAAGCTATTCATGGCATTTAGCACTACAAAAGAAATTGCTGCAATAGCGTAGAAAATAAATGCGTAAAAAAACAGTGAATAGGACTTAACAGAGGGGTGTTTAGCAAACCTCACGCGCATTGCAAAAAAGAAAAACAAAATACTGATAATGGTAGCTGCTAACAACCAAATATTAACATGTTGCAACAAGGGCCAGATAAACCTATTCATTTTCTCTGTAAAAAATATCGTTTCTATTTAAATAAGGTGTGCCTTTTCCAGACCAAAACCCAAATCTATTTCTATTGATTTGATTGAAACGAAATGGCAAACCTAATGCTGTTGTATCATTGTAAGCAGGCTTATTTTGAATTCTTATATGCAAGTGTGGAAAGGTTGAATTACCACTATTACCAAGGCTTGCCAAATGGTCTCCCAACCTTATAGTATCACCCTCTTTTACTTTTATATTGTCTGGAGAAAGATGAGATAAAAACAGAAATTTATTCTCAGACATTTGAATAGTGATGTAATTTCCAGCCGTATTAAAGGTATCTGGTCCATTAGCAATTTCTTGGTTTGGAAAGGTATTAACAATTTTAACTACAGTTCCATTTACAGGGGAAAATACAGTGTCATTAAAGCATAAAAAATCTGCATTCTTCTCACCCATTTCATTGAAGAAATTACCCTTATCATCAACTTTAACCATGTCTACACTAAATTTTTGTGGAGGGTAATTTCCATGATAATTCACCCAAGGTTTCTCGCCCGCATGCAAAGCAAGCCACTTTCCTTTAACTGGCATTTCTATGATGTTGCATTCAGCCACTAATGGATAATCAAAAGTTCCTTTGAAGATTAACGCAGCAAAACCAAATGAAAACAAACAAAAAATAGCCATCAAAAGGAAAACCATTCGTTTGATAAATTGCTCGGCCAAGCTTTTGGTAACTGTAAAGCTTAGGATAATTTCCATGATAGCAATGGATATTAACACTATCAAAAAAGTATTGTAAAGAAGGGGTTGAACCAAAGGTTTGAAACTTGCTACGCTTAAAAACCAAGTAGGAATATTAAGTAAAAACAATAGCATAGTTATAAGCCAAATTAGTTTTAAAATCCATACTAAAACTGGAACTTTAGCTTTCCAAATTAGGCTTCTAGTGGTAATTTCTTTTCTAACATACCAAAGTCGAACTAACAAAACCCCAAGAAAAATAAGGGCTGCGATTATGATACCATTCTGATAAGTATCTCTTAAATAACCAAATGTATTTTTCATTTTATTCGAATCTTAAAGCATCAATTGGGTCAAGCTTACTGGCTTTTATTGCCGGATAAATGCCACTAACAAGTCCAACCAAAAGACATAGTGTAACACCACCTAAAATCCAAAGCCATGGAATTATAAAGCCTACCCCAACCAAAGAGGTTACAACATTTCCAATGATTATCCCAAGGATGATTCCACCTATTCCACCAATTTGACAAATAACAATTGCCTCCATTAAAAATTGCCTTCGTATTACTTCTTGTGTGGCACCAATAGCCTTGCGAATACCTATTTCACGGGTTCTTTCTGTTACAGACACCAACATGATATTCATTAATCCTACCGCTGCACCAATAAGGGTTATAAACCCAATCACCGTTGCTGCGATGGTAACATAACTTAAATTGGAGATTAATTCTTTAGCAATATTATCAGATTTGTAAATATTGAAATTGTCTTCTGAACGAACTGGTATTCGCCTTACTTTTCTAAAAACAGAAGTAGCTTCTTCAACTGCAAAATCAAGGGTTTTGATATCATTTACCGCAACTGTAATCACACTGCTCATGTTTGGCATTGAAAAGGTTTGATAAGCATTTTGTATTGGCACAATGATGATTCTATCTCCACCAAAACCCATGCTACTCCCCTTGCTTTTTAATAATCCAATTACGCGAAACTTTGCTCCACCAATAAATATGTTTTCTCCCAAAGGATTAAGACTTTTAAATAGTTTAGTTTTAAGTTCTGAACCTATGATAGCCACATTTGTAGCTGAATTGATTTCTTGTTGAGAAAAGTTTCTTCCCTCAGCAACATCATATCCTGCAACTTTTAGGTAATTGATGTCTCCTCCCATAACTAACACATTGGGATCCGTTTTTTTGTTTCCAAACTTAACAGTGCTGTTAAAGCTTGCATTTACCGACAATGAGATGATTGCTGGAAATTTGAAATCTTGTACAAACTTATCAGCCTCTGTTTTTAAGATAGGTCTATACTTTTTAACCCCTCTTGGGCCTCCTGAAAATTTGATGCTTTGCCCTCTATTTTTAATGTTAAAGGAATTTGCTCCCATGTTAGAAAAGGAAGTATTAATGCCGGCCTTTATGCCATCTATTGCAGTTAAAATTCCAACCAAGGACATAATACCAATAGAAATAATAAGGGCAGTTATGATTGCTCTTAACTTGTTTCCTTTAATAGAATTGAGTGCTATGCTTAAATTTTCGGTAAATGTCATAGCTAGTTAACTAAAGAATTTGTATTTTTCTTTTCAACAAAGAAAAAACCTTTTCTTCCCTCTCTTTCGGTAAAATCAATAAGCAAGCCAGCAAAAAAGAATACTTGTCCTGCGTTATAGATTACTTCAACTCCTTGAACCAAGGCTTGTTTGTCTTTATCTGATTTTTCATCAAAACCAATTACCAAGCCTTTATCTTGTGCATTTTTCTGTCTAATTCCCACTCGTAAGGCATAACCTTCAGGAATTTGCAATGTATTTTTATAATGTTGAATTGCCGCTATGGCAGATTCTGTAAATTCAATTAGCTGCATATTTCTGTTGTGCAAGTTAGTACTTCTAAGAACAAATTTCACTTCAAAAGGAAGTTATCTCAATAAGCTGATTATCTGCAATTACCCAAATTCTATCATTGAATTGCTTTTCAAAATTTGCCAAGCCTGTGAGTCCACCAAAAGCAGGCAGTATGGCTCGATTTGAACCAATAACGAAGCAAGGTAATCTTAATACCTGTTTTGCTTTTCCTCGAAGCGTGAATCCTGGATGGATATGACCACTAATTACATATTCAGTTTCATCTCCGCGAGGTTCATGAATTAAACAAATACCATGGCTTACGTATTTATGTGCGGTTTCTAAGTTGGGTAATTTTAATTGATAAGCTGGCAAAATATCATGATTTCCGCGCAACAAGATGAATTTAATAAAAGCATATTGGTTCAAAAAATCTTTGAACCAATCCCATTCGGAGTTGAGATGAGAATGAAATAAGTCGCCCACCACAAAAATCTTTTTGGGCTTATACATCGAAATTAAAGATTCAAGCTGAAATAGGTCGAACTTGCCTGCTTCGGCGGGAAACTGAATGCCATTTTTTCGAAAATGTGTTGCTTTTCCTAAATGAATATCACTTAATACCAAAGCAGCTTCTATGCTCCAAAACATTGCTTTTTGCGGAATTAAAATGAATTCATTTTCATTTAGCAGTATTTTTTCGGACAATTTTCTTTTGATTTAAAGCTTCAAAATAAATTAACTTTCGCCATTATGTTAGATTTTTCTCTTTGTTCAATTAAACATTTATCTGTTCACCAAACAGGGAATAAGCAAAATGGCGAACCATTGTTGCTTTCTAAACAGTCAGTTGCCGCATTAGACGAGGATTTAGAAGCACATCTTCTCTCTTATTTTTTAAAGCCTTTTCAAACGCAAGAATATTACCACCTAAGTTTTAGCAATGATGATCACGCTTTAAATCCAGTATTTAATTATGCCAAAGATTTGTTTGAACGCCCTGATTCCTTTCATATTCAAAGCATTCATTTGGCTAAGCACTTATATGAAATTGCAATTCATCCCAACATTTTGGCAGGCGATTTTTATGTTTGTAGTTTCGATGGTATGCAGTATCAAGGCAACTTGGTTCAAGCCATTGGCATTTTTAAAGCAGAAACAAAAGACCATTTTTTGAAGGTTAGCAGAATTGGTCAGGACTATGACTTAGCAGTGGAGAGCGGCATTGCAATTGATAAATTAGACAAAGGCTGTTTGATAATAAATGTAGAGGAAGAAAAAGGTTTTCGAGTTTGTGTAACGGATAAAACCAATAAAAGTAGCGAAGCGGCTTATTGGAAAGACCTCTATTTAAAGATTAAACCTTGCTCGGATGCTTACCATTTAACGCAAAACTTCTTACATGTAACCAAAGACTTTTTAACCAAACAAGTTCCGAAAGAGTTTGAGGTAAGCAGAACAGACCAAATTGATTTATTGAATCGTTCCGTAGCTTTTTTTAAGGAAAACGAAACCTTTAATGAGCATTTGTTCACAGAACAAGTTTTTGAAGGAAATGAAGGCTTAGTGACTTCTTTTAAAGATTATAAAAATTCGGTTCAAACCGAATATGAAATAGAACTTAAAGACGGATTTGACATTTCTGAGCAGGCAGTAAAAAAACAGGCAAAGGTTTTTAAGAGCATTTTGAAACTCGACAAAAACTTTCATATTTATATACATGGCAATAAGAATATGATTGAAAAAGGCATAGAGTCTGACGGCAGAAAGTTTTATAAAATCTATTATAACGAAGAACATTGAGTTTTAGAAACAAGCTTCAAAACCTACTTGTAAAAAAAGTCGCACTAAGCCATAAGCAAGCAAAATTAGCTATAGAGAATGGGGAAGTACTTTTAAATGGTCAACATACAGAAACAAACTGTGTGGTATTAGAAACGGATGAAGTTATTTATAAAGGCCAAGTAATTCAGTCCTCAAAAAGCTATAAGTATGTTAAATATTATAAGCCTTTGGGTATAGAATGCAGCATGCGATTAGACGATAAAGATGCTTTAGGTTTGAACCTACCCGATGCTTTAAAGGGCTTACAAATTTGCGGAAGGCTAGACAAAGCATCTGAGGGACTTTTGATTTTAACAGATGATGGTAAGTTTTTAAACAAGATTACAAGACCAGGAAAATCGGTTTGGAAAACATATTTGGTTTGTCTAGAAAGTGAAGTAAATGATACACTTATTAGGATTTTTGAGCAAGGCATTTTGCTTAATGGATATCAAACATTACCGGCAAAGGTGAGGGAAATTAACAGCCATGCTATAGAAGTAAAATTACAAGAAGGACGGAACAAACAAATACGGAGGATGTGCTTTGAAGCAGGTAATTATGTAACCAAACTTATTAGAACAAGTATTGGAGAATTAGAACTTAAAGACTTAAAATCTGGTGTTTTTGAAAACTTAACTGTTAAAGAGTTAGAATTTGTCAAAAAAATTGATTCTATTTGACTCTGATTTATAAATATTTAGATTTGAATAAAGTTTAATACCTATGTTAAAAAGAGCGCTTATTATCGCAGCCATATTTGTTGTTGTTATTGTTATTTTTTTCAATTGGTTCAAAAAAGACACAAAAAAACACAGCCCATCAGCAACAGCTGAATATGCAGAAGGTCCATTAAAAATTAAGATTGATTATTGTCGTCCCTCAGCAAAGGGCAGAATTATATTTGGAGATAAAGCAACAGAAGCCTTGCAACCATACGGAGAATATTGGCGTTTAGGGGCAAATGAGGCAACCGTTTTTGAAACAAACTCTCCTATTTACTTTAATGATAAAAAGTTAGAAGCAGGCAAATATTCTTTATATGCTTATCCAGGAGAAAAAGTTTGGACAATATGTGTGAATAGCGATTGGGACCGTTGGGGTGCACAAGAAGCAGATAAATCAAAAGATGTTTTGAGAACAGAGGTGGAAGCAATTAATGATGCGCCCATTAAAGAGCAATTTGAGATCCTTTTAACGCCAATTGATTCAAATAATTCAATTGCCTTAAATTTCCATTGGGACAAAACTTCTGTAACGGTACAGCTAAAAAACGCCTTAGGAGAATAGTTTAAAATTAACTATTCCCATCTTCTGCAACCTAAACATAATACTCGTTCTTAGCACGCCTAGTCCATAGATTGAACTGCGTTTAAAGTTAATAGAAGAAGCTTCTGGAAAGTATTTAGTTGGACAAGTTACTTCTGCTATTTCATAACCTTTTAAACAGATTTGTGCAGTTATTTCATTGTCAAAAACGAAATCATCACTGCATTTATCAAAATTTACTGCCTTAAGCACATTGGCATCAAAAGCTCTATAACCTGTGTGGTATTCAGATAGTTTTTGTCCCATTAAAATGTTTTGGAACAAGGTTAGCATTCTGTTAAAAATGTATTTATAAATAGGCATTCCACCTTTTAGGGCGCCTTTACCTAGAATTCTTGAACCAAACACCACAGGATAAACTTCATTTGCAATGATGCTACTCATGGCTAAAATAAGTTTTGGTGTATATTGGTAATCTGGATGTAACATAATTACAATATCTCCTTTAAGTTCAAGGGCTTTGTTATAACATGTCTTTTGATTGCCACCATAACCTTTGTTATTCTCATGCCTAATCACATGTTGAATTCCAATACTTTTGGCAAGATCTGAAGTTTCATCCCGGCTAGCATCATCCACTAAAATTACCTCGTCTACAATTTCCATTGGAATCTCTGCGTAAGTTTTTTCCAAGGTTCTAGCTGCATTATAAGCTGGTAATACAACAATTATCTTTTTTCCGTTTAGCATATTGACGCAAAATAAATTAAATAAAGAAGAGTATCCAAACAAGAAATAAAACTGGCAGTAAAATGGGTAGGCTATATTTAAGGATATACTTGCCAAAATCTGGCATTTTAACACCATTTTGTTCGGCAATTGCTTTCACCATAAAGTTTGGTCCATTTCCTATATAAGTCATTGCACCAAAGAAAACTGCACCAGTAGAAAGTGCCATTAATTGACTAAAATTCTCGCCTGCTACAAAGGCCTTTACATCTGCAATTTCGTTGATGCTTAGTCCGGCTTTAGATAAAATTAAAGTCATTACATTTAAATAGGTTGGCGCATTATCTAGCACACTGCTAAAAATACCGCTGCTCCAATAAACGATAGAATCATTGAGCACCATGCTGCTGCCTGCTCCATGTGCAAATGCTTCTAGCAGTTGCAAGGCAGGCATCATACTCAAGAAGATTCCAACAAAAAGAAAGGCCACCTCTTTGATAGGTTCAAAATCAAATTCATTACTTTTAATTGCTTTGGTATTTGCAAAGCTGAAGCTTAAAAATGCGGCTAATAATTGAATGATTTCTCTAACAAAAGATATTTTCTTACCATGAAACTCAATGGCTGGAATAAAATCAAAAATATTGGGGTCAAGAAAAACAGATGCAACTGCTACCAAAAGCCAAAAAAAGTTCCGTTTGCCAGTGATGATTATGCGATTGCTATACTCAACATTGCTATCCACCTCATCTAATTCTTTGTTTTTACGCTCGAAATAATAAAAAATCCCTAAAAGGCTAAAAATGGCAACCAACCAAGGTTTCCAAAGATGCGTTAAGGTCCATTGAAAAGGAACGCCCTTTAAAAAGCCCATAAATAGCGGTGGGTCGCCAATTGGGGTAAGTGAGCCACCCACATTAGAAACAATAAATATAAAAAATACAATATGGTAAGGCTTTAATCGGTATCTGTTTAACCGCATAAATGGCCTAATGAGTAGCACCGATGCGCCTGTAGTTCCAATTAAATTAGTTAAAATGGCTGCAATAAGAAGAAAGATAATATTAGAAATAGCCTTTGATTCTATGTCTAGAAATATATAAATACCACCACTTGCAACATACAAAAGCGTGAGTAAGCTAATAAATGATAAGTATTCTGCTATTGTTTCTAAGGGTAAAATAGTATTTTGAAGCATAAAAACATAATACAACCCAACTGTAGCTCCAATAAGAATACTCAGTTTTTTATAATGATGATGCCAAAAGTGAGGAAAAAAAACAGGGCCTGTTGCAATCATCAATAGCAAAGAAACAAAAGGTATGACCAACCAATTAGGGGGCAAAGAAGCAGTTACACTTAATATCATCGAGCAAATATAGGATAATTCTAAAAAGCCCAATTTTACCTACTTATAATAAATGGGGTAAAAGGCATCTTCAAAATGAATAATTTCTGTTTGCCCATTTCCATGGTTGATGGCAATGATATCAAACCTGATTTCTTGGTTGAGCTTTTTTAACCGCATATAGCCTTCGGCAGCTCTGGCAATGTGTTGTTGTTTACTTCTATTCACAGCAAACTCTGGTTCTATTTTGGCGTTGTGTCTTGTTTTGACTTCAACAAATACTAGTTTGTTTTGAAACTCGCAGATTAAATCTATTTCATACTTACCTGAAACAAAATTCGTATCAAGGATTTTGTATCCCTTTTTTTCTAAAAAATTAGTGGCCAACTCCTCTCCTTTTTGACCAGTGAGCTTGTTATTATTGGGTGTTTCTGTATTCATATAAGAAGTTACAGAAAATTGGGTTCAAACCAAACTACCCGTTTTTACTCACCAAAATTACGCCACCAATTGTAAACGCTGCGGCAATTAAGGTGTTAACATCTAAGGATTCGCCTAACCAGAACCAACCAAGTACAATGGCAACCAGAGTATTTATATACGCATAAGTAGAAACAATGGTGGCTGGCAAATTTTTAATCACATACATATAAGCGCTATAGGCGAGTAATGAACCAAATAGAACCAAGTAAATCAATGCATTAATAGCTTGTGGAGCTGGGTTTAAGTCGGTTAACTCACCTCGTAAAGCAGCTACAACAAATAATAATAAACCTCCTGGAATCATTTGCAAACCGGCTGCAAATAGCGGAGGAACATTGGTAACATGGTTTTTTGAATACACGGTTCCCATTGCCCATAAAATATTGGAAAGTACTACAGCAGCAATTCCCCAAGCGTACATTGGGTCGTCGAAGTATGAAACTTTATCTTTAAAAAATAAAACTTGCCCGATAAGACAAATCACAAAACCCAAAATCACCAACCAAGAAATATGTGTTTTATCTCCAGTAATTCTATTGATGAGCACAATCCAAACGGGCGTTAAAGCACAGATTAAGGCAGTTAACCCGCTGCCAACGTATTGCATGGCCCAACTTATGATGCCATTTCCGCCTGCCAGCATTAACAATCCATTTAATGAAAAGGTGCGTAAGGCTTTTAAGTTAGGTATTTTATGCCCTTTGATTAAAAAATAAGAAATCAAGATAATTCCTGCCGAGGTATGCCTAAACGCAGCCATGGCAAAAGGAGGAAAAGTTGATATCCCTATTTTGATAGCAAGAAAGGTTGTACCCCAAAAAATGGAAACAGCCCAGAATGCAAGCCATCCAATGGCCTTTGGTGATAAATTCAATGTTTGTAGTTTAGGCACAAATGTACAGTTTGAAACAATATTTATTAAGTTCGCAGTAAATGAAAACAATACTTATTAAAAATGCACTCTTGATTAATGAGGGTGAACAATTTCATGCTGATGTATTTATAAAAGGTGCTTTTATTGAAAAAATTGAAAAGCAAGGGATAAATATGCCTGCCGACCAAGTGATTGACGCCAGCGGAAAAATATTAATTCCTGGTTTAATAGACGACCAAGTGCATTTTAGAGAACCTGGTTTAACCTATAAAGGAGATTTGTATACTGAGCCAAAAGCTGCAGTTGCTGGTGGGGTTACCTCTTTTATGGAAATGCCAAACACCTCTCCTAGTGCCGTAACCATTGAATTGTTAGAACAGAAATATGCCCGCGCAGCGGAAGTTAGTTTAGCAAATTATAGTTTCTTTATGGGTACTACTAACCATAATATTGAGGAACTTCTTAAAGTGGATGAAACTAAAATCTGTGGCGTAAAGATTTTTATGGGCTCAAGTACGGGCGATATGCTGGTGGATGACCCTTTGGCTTTAGAAAGAATATTTAAAGAAGTAAAAACAATTATTGCCACACATTGCGAAGACGACCCAATGGTAAAAGCCAATCAAGCTTCGGTAATTGCGGCCAATGGCGATGCTATTGACGCGAGTTGGCACCCTAAAATTAGAAATGAAGAAGCCTGTTATAAGTCGTCTAG
The DNA here is from genome assembly GCA_027488905.1 of Bacteroidota bacterium. GTDB lineage: Bacteria > Bacteroidota > Bacteroidia > UKL13-3 > UKL13-3 > B1. The sequence continues at coordinate 131,272 of JAIYAT010000035.1, read as the reverse complement.
CTTTGCAGTTGACTTGGCTAAAAAATACAATACGCGCCTACATATCTTGCACATTAGTACAGCCAAAGAACTAGACTTATTTAGAAATGATATTCCCTTGGTTCAAAAACGCATAACTGCTGAAGCTTGCACGCACCATCTTTGGTTTAGCGAGGAAGATTATGCTGAGAAAGGGAATTTTATAAAATGGAATCCTGCAGTAAAATCTTCAAAGGATAGGGAAGAAATTTTAAAGGCAGTAATTGATGGGAGAATTGATGTGCTGGCAACCGACCATGCGCCGCATACCTTGGAAGAAAAGTCGCAAAGCTATTTAAAAGCGCCTTCGGGCGGACCTTTGGTTCAACACACCCTAAATGCCTTGTTGCAACTATACAAGGGTGGAAAAATAAGTATTGAAAAAATTGTTGAAAAAGCTTGTCATAACCCAGCGATTCTATTTGAAATAGACCGCAGAGGATTTATTAAAGAAGGCTTTTTTGCAGATTTAGTATTGGTAGATTTGAACCAAAAATACACCGTTTCTAAAAGTAATATTTTATATAAATGTGGCTGGAGCCCTTTTGAAGGAGTGCAATTTGACTCAGTGGTTACCCATACCTTAGTTAATGGAAATGTAGTTTACCAAGCGGGTAAATTTGATGAAACTGCCAAAGGAATGCGATTAACATTTAACAGATAACAAATGAAAAGTATAGATACTTGGTTTGAGGAATATGGCGAAAGTCACCAAAACCCAACCAATAAATTGGTGCATTGGATATGTGTTCCTAGCATATTTTTTAGCATCATTGGCTTGTTATACACCGTAAAATTAACCCTGAGTGGTGTGTCATTCCATTTAGCAACGCCGGTTATTTTACTGGCAAGCATCTTTTATATTAGACTATCTTGGAAACTTGCCATTGGAACAATAGGTTTTGCCTTTTTCTGCCATTTAGTTGCTCGTTATTTATATGAGAATTATTTCCCCGTGGTAGAAATATCCCTCATAGTATTTGTAGTAGCTTGGATTGGCCAATTTTGGGGTCATAAAATAGAAGGTAAAAAACCTTCCTTTTTAAAAGACCTTCAGTTTTTATTGATTGGCCCAGCTTGGTTAATGCACTTTATTTATGAAGGAATTGGCGTAGACTACAAATAATTAAGCCTGCATAGGTAATTCCATCAATAATATTTCGGCTTGATCCGACAAGGCTGTGACAGAGATTTCTGAAGTTTGGGATATTCCGATGCCATCTCTGGAAGCTAAAATATTTCCATTGATGTTCCAATCTCCTGAAAGTATAAAAGCATAAACGCCATGGCTATTGCTTTTAAGGGTATGTATTGCATTAAAATCTATATCGAATTTACCTAAGTAAAATCTTGCACATTAGTACAGCCAAAGAACTAGACTTATTTAGAAATGACATTCCCCTAGTTCAAAAACGCAATACTGCAGAAGCTTGTACACACCATTTGTGGTTTAGTGATGCAGACTATGCTGAGAAAGGAAATTTTATAAAATGGAATCCTGCAGTAAGAACTGCAAATGATAGAGAAGAAATTTTAAAGGCAGTAATTGATGGGAGAATTGATGTGCTAGCAACCGACCATGCGCCGCATACGTTGGAAGAAAAGTCGCAAAGCTATTTAAAAGCACCTTCGGGCGGACCTTTGGTTCAACACACCCTAAATGCCTTATTGCAACTTTACAAGAAAGGAAAAATTAGCCTAGAAAAAATTGTTGAAAAAGCTTGTCACAACCCAGCAATATTGTTTAAAATAGGCCGCAGAGGATTTATTAAAGAAGGCTTTTTTGCAGATTTAGTATTGGTAGATTTGAACCAAAAATACACGGTTTCTAAAAGTAATATTTTATATAAATGTGGCTGGAGCCCTTTTGAAGGAGCGCAATTTGACTCAGTGGTTGTACCCATACCTTAGTAAATGGAAATGTAGTTTACAAAGAGGGGAAATTTGATGAAAACAATAAGGGTATGAGAATTCTATTTAACAGATAATAGCAAGTTTTAACAAAAACAGGTTTCACTGCATATTGGAGCATAAACTATAATTAGTATATATCAACCAAAAATGCAATGAAACCTGCTAGTTAGTTAGTTTGTAATTATTGCTGAACGATATCGGCTTTAGTTGTGTATAATAAAGCTACTAAATCATCAACCAATTGTTTGTTGTTAGCTGAAGTTACGCCATTTTTAGCTAACCCAGATCCAATATGTCCTACAAACTTATCAAAATCAGCAGATGTAGCTTTTACCCCCATACGGCTGTGTTTAGCTGGATTATGAGCATCCTTCATATTTAATCCCATGTAGGCATAACTAGCATTTTTGCAACCAGTAGCAGCACACATAAAGTCTGTAAAGTTTTTGCTCAAAGCAGCTAATCCATTGGTATTTCCTGAACCCAATTCCATAAACAAAGTAGGGAAAAATTTTGTCATTTGAGTATCTGCGGCAATAATTAAGATAGAACTATCAACCACGGCACGAAGGGTTAACCTTCCTTTCTCAATCATGGTAGAAGGATTGTTTGGATCTGCAACCATTGTGCTACCTCCTACTCTAGTATAAAGAGAAGCAGGTGTTTGTTGTGGCTCAATTTTCGTTTCATCTTTTTGACAAGAGATGCCTAATAGCATTAAAAATGCTGCGGTAAAAGCGAGTGTTGTTTTTTTCATGTTGTTTTTATTTAGTTTAGAGATTAATTAGAACTTAAAAATGAAAGTGCTTTTCCTAAAAAGGAAAATTTATTTAGGTCAACTGGACAACCAGATTTGAGCTCAGTTTCAGAAGAAATGTATCTAGTGGCTAGCGCTTTAGAATGATTTTTAACCTTATTTAAAACCATTTCTGCATCTACAATTTTTGGTTCATAAATAAACACCAATACGCGCTCTTGAGAATTATAAATGGCATTGCTGATCCCATTTATAGATGCGGTATATTCTCTAATTCCTGTTAAATTTTCTTGCGCAGTTTGGGTCTTAAAATCAATCCTGCCCATTGCAAAAACTTTTTGATTTTCCTTAGCTTTATGGATAAGAAATAAATGAATGGCTAAAGAAGCTAAAAGACCAACAAATAAAATAAGCGTGAATCGTAATGTTCTTTTAAGATTTTGATTTTTCATGTGTTTTATAAATTGATTACAAACACATATACGAGAAAATAAAAAGGGTGGATTTAAATCCTGTAAAAAAAATTACGAGCCTATGACTTTTCCTGCAACCACCATTTCGCTAAGGGTTGGACTGACACTTCCGCCTTTATCTTCAATTGTAACTGCAAAAAGGTCGGCTTGAGTGGTAGCAATATCGCTAAGAATTAAGATTCCTTGAAGACTATCAAATACGCCTGCATTAATTGGCTTCCCATCTACCAATGCCCACAATTGAAATTGTTTTCCTAAAGGTAAATTTGGTATTTGTACAAGACTAATAAAAGTCTCTTTGGACGCTTTGTTCCAAAAAACCTTCATTTGTGCATTAGGAAACTTCTCTGTTCCTGTTAGTTTAACTTGAATAAAATCATCAGTACTAATCTTTTTAAAGCTTTGACTCAAGTTAGTCAATTCTAAAGAGGTGCGATTAACATTTTCTGACAGGAGTACTTTTTCTTGGTTCAGAATTGCCAATTGATTTTCAGTTTCCTTCAATCTATTTTGTGTAAAGAATAAAAGGATACTTAAACCTAACACAGCTAGAAGACTTGCCGCTAATGAAACCCTATAAAAATTTAAGTTATTTTTATTGGCTTCCTTGATAGTAACATTTGGGGAAACCTTTAATTCTGGTTTAAAAACCAATTGTTTTTTAATTTTTTGATCAAGTCCAATTGGAGGTATTTCCGAATAAATTTCAGAGTAATTTTCTAAAGCTGCATTAATTTCATCTAATTCTACGGATAACTCTGGATACAAAACAAGGTTTTTTTCAACCAATAATTTTTCCTCTGGAGAACAAGCATTCAATGCATATAATTCAAGCAAACCACTTTCTTTAAATTCTATTAAATTCAACTTATCCCTCCTTTCTGTTTTTCATTAAATACGCCTCTTAACTTTTGTATGGCTTGTCTTGCTCTTGTTTTGACAGTACCTAAAGGGATTTCAAAATCTTTTGCAATTTCTGATTGTGTATACCCTTCAAAATACATTTTGTGAAGAATTTCCAATTGGTCTTTTGGCAATGCTTCAATAATCTTTTTCAAACCAATACCATCTGTATTGAAATCAGTTTGATATTGCTGATCAATTACATATACGGAATTTTCTATATCTTGGTTTTGAAGGCTGTTTCGTTCTTGTTTGCTTTTGAGTGCATCAATGGCTGTATTTCTAGCAATATTAAGCATCCATGTATACAGTTTACCCTTTGAGGAATCATAGGATGAAAAGTTGTTCCAAATTTTTACAAAGCTCTCTTGGGTAATGTCTTCTGCTAATTCTCTATTGTTAACTATCTTTAGAATTGATCCAAAGATTGAAGCTGAATAGTTATTATACAATAAATTAAATGCAGCCTCAGTGCCGGTATTTAAAACCAGAATCAAATCTTCTTCTGAGATGAATTTGCGCATCAATTCTTATAATAGAGTTAGGCAATCTAAAGAAATTTATTCATTTAGCATAGGTAATTCCATCAATAAGATTTCGGCTTGATCCGACAAGGCTGTGACAGAGATTTCTGAAGTTTGGGATATTCCGATGCCATCTCTTGAAGTTAAAATATTTCCATTGATGTTCCAATCTCCTGAAAGTATAAAAGCATAAACGCCATGGCTATTGCTTTTAAGGGTATGTAATGCATTAAAATCCTTATCGAATTTACCTAAGTAAAATCTTGCATCTTGGTAAATCCAAACAGCATCTGCAGATGGTTCTCCCGAGAGTACAAGTTGCAACTTGTTTTGCCTTTCTGAAAGGTTTAAGGTTTTTTGGTCGTATCTTGGTTCAACGTTACGTTGGTTTGGAAAAACCCAAATTTGAAGGAACTTCGTTTGTTTATCCTTATTGCGATTGTATTCGCTATGAAAAATTCCAGTTCCAGCACTCATCACTTGAATGTCGCCTTGCTTAATCACAGCAGTATTCCCCATAGAGTCTTGGTGCTCTAAATCGCCTTCTAAGGGAATAGAAATAATTTCCATATTGTCATGCGGATGTTTGCCAAAACCCATTGCTGCGGCAACTGTATCATCATTTAAAACCCTTAAGGCGCCAAAATGCACTCTTTCTGGGTTATGGTATGAACCAAAACTAAAAGTGTGAAAGGATTTTAACCAACCGAAATCTGCTTTTCCGCGAGTTTCAGCTTTATGGATGATAGTATTCATGGTGATTTAAATTTGGTTCAAAATTAAAGCAAGAATAAAACCTAAACATTGAAATAGATTAAGAAAAACATCAAAGATTTTTAGCCTTTAACTTAGACCTGATTTTCGATAGGAACTCTGGGGTAATGCCTAAATAGGCTGCAATAAGGTGTTGAGGCACACGCTGAACAATGGAAGGATATTTGGCGACAAAGCTTAAGTAACGCTCTTCTGCAGGTTCACTGAACGAAGAAATTAATCGTTTCATGAGGGTTTCATGGGTACGTTGAACCATTAACCGAAACATACGTTCGAAGGCCGGAATTCTAATGAATAAACGCTCCTTTGCTTCATAACTAATGATGATTAACTCAGTATCCTCTAAGGTTTCAATAAATAAATTAGATGGTTTCTGTTGGGTAAAACTGGCCATGTCGCTCACCCACCACTCTTCTATTCCAAAATATAAATCAACTTCGTTTCCTTTTTCATTTAAATAGTAAACTCTACAACAACCCTTGGTAATAAACCCTTCGAAGGAGCAAATTTCACCTGCACTAAGTAATCGACTTTTCTTTTTGTAATGCTTAACCATTAATTGAGCATGAAAGTAAGCAAAGTCTGCCTCGGAGAGCGAAATGCACCTGGCAACATAGGCATCTAAGGAAGTAAAAACTGAAGGAGAAGTCATTTTAAAACGATAAATTATTCAGGGCTTTCCTTTGCAATATATTTACAAGTTATCAAAATATCATTTAAAAAAGGCTGCTGGAAGTTAGCTTTTAGCAGTTGGTGGTTGGCGGTTGGCAAAGAATTAAGCCATCAGGCCAACAAGGTTTGTAAGATTAATTAACTAAAGTATATCTAAATAAGGTCCATTTTTTTACATTTTTGGTCTCCATTATCATTAAACCAACATTCAGATTCATTGTGGTTCTAATTATCTTCGAATCATCATCCAAAATCCCAACTTCGTATTTTCCATTAGTTAACAAAACGGAATCATCTGGTTGAATTTTTCCGTCAAAAATTAATAAGTCATATATCCCATATTTTGAAATATCAATTTTAGCCTGCCTAAAAGGTGGATTGCTTTGGTCATATTTTGAATAGGATTCTTTGTAAATTTGGATACTTATATTATTCAATTCTGAATTGTTTGAACTATAAGTTGCACCAAATGATTCATAGGGATAAGTTTCGGTCCAACTGCACCAAGTGGAACCATTACGACCAGGGTAATCATAAGTAATCCCTAAATATTGTGATTTGCAAAACAGATAGGCTGTATCGCCTGCATCAGAATAAAAAAAGAGGGAATCTCCTTCCCAATCTGGTAGTAGGTCTCTTTCATTCTTTTCAAAATAAGAGGTATCATAGTATATATTCGACTTATCACAAGGGCCATCAATGTCTCTTTTACAATTGCTAATTCCAAAAAATATAGACAAAAGCAAAAGTAATTTTAGACTTGTGTAAAAAGGTTTAAAAATGAGTTTAGGATTCATAAGCTATAAAAATTGGGCTTATCAAAGGTTAATAAAATATTGTTGGAAAGCAAGAACGGCTTTTAGCAGTTGGCTTTTGGCCATTGGCATGGCTAACTGCCAAATGCTAAAAACCAACAGCCAAAAATGGAGCGATAGCTGAGGTGCTTCTGTGTTAATCTGTGCTATCTGTGAGCCACCTTATTTCTCACAGATGCCACAGATTTTCACAGATTGAGAAGCTACTACCCAAATGGTGGGAAGCTACTACCCAAATGGTGGGGAGCTACTCTATAAGAGGTGGGAAGCTACTACCCAAATGGTGGGAAGCTACTACCCAAGTGGTGGGAAGCTACTATACAAATGGTGGGAAGCTACTACCCAAGTGGTGGGGAGCTACTATACAAATGGTGGGAAGCTACTATACAAATGGTGGGAAGCTACTATACAAATGGTGGGAAGCTACTATACAAATGGTGGGAAGCTACTACCCAAATGGTGGGAAGCTACTCCATAAGAGGTGGGGAGCTACTCTATAAGAGGTGCGGAGCTACTCCATAAGAGGTGCGAAGCTACTCCATAAGAGGTGCGAAGCTACTCCATAAGAGGTGCGAAGCTACTCCATAAGAGGTGCGAAGCTACTCTATAAGAGGTGCGAAGCTACTCTATAAAAGGTATAGAGCAAGAGTGAAGAGAAAGAGGGTGAGTGTGAGTGTGAGTCTGATAACGTCTCGGTAGTGTAAAGAAAATTGTGTAAACTCAAAAAGTACCACCCGGTCATTGAGCTTGCCGAAATGCGGTCATTGAGCTTGTCGAAATGAAAAAGCCCCAGATTTCTCTGAGGCTTTTGCGGTGCGGACGGGACTCGAACCCGCGACCCCCTGCGTGACAGGCAGGTATTCTAACCAGCTGAACTACCACACCAGTGTTCCTTTTGGGGAGTGCAAATATAGAAATCTATTTAAAGAAATCAAGTCCTTTTTTAAAAATTTTGAAAAAGCCAGCATTTTATTAAACTTGCGACTGCTTTAAAGCAAAATTACAATTATATATTATGTCATATTTCGACTTTGAAAAACCTATACAAGACCTAGAAGAGCAATTGTCTGAACTTGCCAAAGTTCACGAAAAAGGTAAGGTAGATATGAGTGCTAAAATAGCTGAACTCGAACAAAAAATACTTGAAACAAAAAAAGGTATTTATAGTAATTTAAATGGTTGGCAAAGGGTTCAAATTAGCAGGCATCCAGACCGTCCTTATACCTTAGATTATGTAGAGAATTGCTTCGAAAACTTTATTGAATTGCATGGGGATAGAACTGTGAAGGATGATAAAGCCATGGTGGGTGGTTTGGCAACTTTCAATGGCCAAAGTGTTATGATTATCGGTCAACAAAAAGGAAGAAACACCAAACAACGTCAGTTTAGAAATTTTGGAATGCCAAACCCTGAAGGTTACAGAAAAGCTTTACGCCTTATGAAAATGGCAGAACGCTTTGAAATTCCTGTAATTTGCATGATTGATACGCCTGGCGCTTCACCTGGTTTGGAAGCCGAAGAAAGAGGCCAAGGAGAGGCAATTGCTAGGAACCTTTATGAGATGAGTGTTTTAAAAGTTCCAATTATTTGCATCATTATAGGCGAAGGTGCCAGCGGTGGTGCTTTAGGAATTGGCGTTGGCGACAGGGTTCTAATGATGGAGAACACTTGGTATTCTGTTATCTCTCCTGAGTCTTGTTCTTCTATTCTATGGAGAACTTGGGAGAATAAAGAAAAGGCAGCAGAGGCCTTAAAACTAACTGCTACAGATATGTTGGCCAATAAACTTATTGATGGTGTAATTCCTGAACCGCTAGGTGGTGCGCATTTTGATACAAGTAGCACTTATCAAACCATAAAGGATACATTGGTTAAAGAGCTTGAAGTATTAAAGGCTAAACCTATTGAAACCTTAATTGCTGAACGCATCAATAAATTCGCCCAAATGGGAGAATTTATTGAAGGTTAAATTAAACAAACTTTTAAAGGAACTGGTACATTCAGCTTATATCCCAAAGCCGGGTGTACTAATTTCAAAATTTGTATGAGGAGGATTCTCTTCTCTTGAATATAATTTGATTAAATCTTTGCTGCTTAGTATTCCAACTAATTTGTTCTCAATACAAATTGGCAAGCATTGGATGTTTCCTTTAACCAAAATACTTAAGGCCTCTGCAATACTTGTTTCTGGCGCAACCCAAACCGGATTAGGCGTCATAATATCTTTTAAAGCATACTTGTTATTGAGTATCTCCTTGCTGATAGATTCGCCATTTGCCAACATTTGGGCAGTAAGGTGAACAACATCATTAACACTAATGATTCCAATCAAATTTTCTCCATCTAAAACTGGAAGATGTTGTAAATGTTTGTTTGCAAAAAAATGAATTGCTTCACTGATTGTGTTGTTAACTGATGCAACAATTATGTTTTCGTCAGTCATAATTGATTTAACTTGTACTTGGCTCATGGTTTGAAATTTATACTCAAACTTAAACCAGGCTAATACAAAATTCTATGATGACAGTCAATTAAATAACTGAATAAAATCAGCAAGCTAAACTTTCATTAATTGTTCTGCAGCCTTTTCCAAAGTTTCGTTTTCTTTAGCAAAACAAAACCTCAAAACATTATTGTCATTGTTTTTATGGTAAAAAACCGAGGTAGGAATACTGGCAATTTTATGTTCTTTGGTTAAGCGTGCGGCAAATTCTATATCCCGTTCTTGGGTAATTTTAGCATAATTAAGCAATTGAAAATAACTTCCATGGCAAGGTAAAATTTTAAAATTTGAGCCTCGAACCAACTTTTGAAAGTAATTGCGCTTTTCTTCATAAAACTGCCCAAGAGATAAATAGGCTGATTCATTTTCTAAATAATCTGCCAAAGCATATTGAATAGGCGTATTCGCACTAAAGGCCATAAATTGATGCACCTTTCTTATTTCTTTGGTAATATTTTCTGGCGCTAACACATATCCCATTTTCCAGCCTGTGGTGTGGTAAGTTTTACCAAAACTGCTAATGATGATGCTTCTCTCAGACAATTTAGGAAACCTAGCCACACTTTGATGGATTTGTTTATCAAAAATAATATGTTCATAAACCTCATCACTTAGCACAATTACATCTGTATTGTCTAATATTTTTTGAAGCTTTAGCATATCTTGATCCGTTAAAATGGCACCTGTAGGATTATGCGGTGTATTTATCATAATCATGCGGGTTTTGAAATTAATCAACTTTTTAACCTCTTCCCAATCCACTTTATAATCCGGATATTTAAGTTCATAGAAAACTGCTTTTGCACCATTTAAGGAAATAGCAGGCACATAGCTATCATAACATGGTTCTAAAACAACTACTTCATCACCCTCTCCTACTACTGCGCTGATAGCAGCATAAATTGCATGAGTTCCTCCTGGAGTAATGGTAATTTCTTTGTCTGGGTCAAATTTGGCACCATAAAGCTTTTCTGTTTTCTCTGCAATTCTTTCACGCAGTTTCATAACACCTGGCATTGGAGCATATTGGTTCAAACCTTTAACCATATACTTATTAACAAGTGAAATCAATTCTTTACTGCATGCAAAGTCAGGGAAACCTTGAGCTAAATTAATAGAATTGTGTTCTTGAGCAAGTGCAGTCATAACAGAGAAAATAGTAGTTCCTGTATTGGGTAATTTGCTCTTAACTGTTCCGGAAAAAATCATAGTGTGTAGGCTTACGAAAATCAATGATAAGTATTGAAAAATCTAATTTCAATGACATTTTTATAATACTTTGACTTCGTGACTTTTAATCTTTTTTTTAATTTGAATACATTTATCATTTGGGCAATCAAAACCATTTTAATATACTCGTATAAATAAAAATACAATATGTTATTAATTGCAGATAGTGGTTCAACGAAAACTGATTGGTGCTTGGTGCATAAAGATGGGTCTGATAAAAAAATATTTCACACCATTGGATATAATCCCTATTTCATAGATACAGAAGCAATCTATTATTCATTATCAGAAAATTTGTTAAAAGATTTAGACGCAAGTGCGGTAAGTGAGGTTCATTTTTATGGCGCAGGTTGCAGCACACCAGAAAAGAAAGAAATTGTGAGAAAGGCACTTTTGCGTTCATTCCCAAAAACTGATATCCTATTTGTAGGTCATGATTTATTGGCTTCTGCCCGTGCCTTATTAGGCAATTCTACTGGCTTTGCTGCCATTCTTGGAACAGGCACAAATACTTGTTTGTATGACGGGAATGATGTTTCTTTAAACATAGATTCATTAGGCTATCTATTAGGTGATGAAGGTTCGGGTTCATACATAGGAAAAAAAATTGTGCGTGATTTTATGCGCGGCAGATTAGAGCCAGAATTAGCTGCAAGGTTTAGTGAGCGTTTTCAAATTATTGATAACGAACAAATATTTCACACCCTTTATACCACTCAATTTCCAAATCGTTATCTAGCCAATTTTTGCAAATTCGCAGATGAATATGTAACCCATCCTTATATCAAAAATAAGGTAAGAGATTCTTTTAGGGATTTCTTTAAAAACTTGGTGATTAAATACCCTGATTATAAAAGTTATAAATTTAATTGTGTAGGCTCAGTTGGCTTTATTTTCAAGGAAATATTGGAAGAAGTAGCGCTAAGCTATGATATGCATGTGGGCAAGGTTATTAAGTCTCCACTTGAAGATTTGGTAAACTTTCATCTTAAAGAATCAAATTCACTTCCTTCTTAAGATAATTAACGCATTAGGATTGGGAATAATCTCCCATCCTTTTGAATCTCTCAAAGAATCTAATAGCTGCATTCCCTTTTCAGGTGAACAGGGATAATAACTACCTGTATTTTTACTCATAATAATGAGATTTGCGTTCTCGAAATAAGGAAAATGATAGGCTGCTTCTCTGTTGGCTAAATGTGGCAAGAAGTTGGCTTGAGCACAAACCTTTTCCTTCTCATCTATTTGGGTTAAAAATGCTCTTACCTCGTGGGTATTATTTTCAGCTTTATAATGGTTTGGGTCAAACAAATTCTCTTTTTTGGGTTCAAAAAAAGCCATTCTTTTTTGCATTAAGGTTATGGTTTGACCCAAAGCACAACTGCAAATAAATACGATTAACCAAACTCTGTATTTTGGTGTTACTGCCTTTAAAGAAATAATCAATGCCAATGAAATAAGTGCTGCAAACTCTACTTGATAATGGTAGGTTACTCCCCAAAATGCAGTTTCTTTATTCCAAAGTTTTTGCATCAATAAAGGTAAAGCCATAACTAGAAAAGCAGGTTTTATTATGCATAACCAAGCGCCAGAAATCAATAAAGCCCATAGAAATTCTTGCTTAATAACCTCTTCAGCATCAGGAGAAACATGACTCTTAAAAAACATGCTCAACATTTTTACAGGATTGGTAAAAACATGTTTAACTATTTCTGGCAGACTTTTTCCTAGATGCGAAAAACGGTTCAATTGCTCAAATTTACCCGTATGGCTAAAGTGCGGCATTATCCAATAGGAACAAGTTATGAACCAAATTACGCTAATCGCAATCATCCAAACCGGTAAAAACTTTTGAAATCTATCTTTATCAATTCGTAAAATGAGTAATCCAAAAGCTATGGCAATTAGCCAAATGGATATGTTCTCTTTGGAGAAAAGCATGGCAAAAAAGGCCATCCAAAAAATGAGTTTATTGGGTTTTAAATACCCAAAAATTAACCAAGGCAAAAAGCTTGCAGCAATCACATTGTCGTGATAATCGTTTGCAAGTGCGGCATAAATACCAAAAAAAACATAGTAATGGATTTGAACCAAGGTTTGTTCAATAGAATTATACTTAAATAAGGCAGCTGTTTTACCCAACCCTACAGCTCCAAAAATCAAGAATATATTTTGGAAAATTAACAAGGTATAGGAGCCAAAGATACAATAGAATGGAGACAATAAGGGCACCCAAATACTTACATGCAATCCCATGTAATGGTAAACTTGCTGTTCTCCCAAAAGCATGGTAACCATTGGAGCTTTTGCATGTGCATATAAGTATATGGCCTGATTTGATAATCCATAATCTAGACCTGCACTTCGTAAAAAGTAGTGATTTAGAATAGACACCATTCCATACAATAGGAAAAAAAGTAAATGTATGAAACGCATGATTTATTATTTGCTTAAACCAATCTCTCTTAATCTTTCTTGCAAATATTCTCCAGCAGTAATATCTAAATATTGGGGTGGATTGGTTTCGCTAACACAACTAGGCAAAACATTTAATTTCATATCACTGCGTGGATGCAAAAAGAATGGAATTGAAAACCTAGAACTTTGCCATTTTTCGCGAGGAGGATTAATTACTCTATGGGTGGTGCTTTTTAAAACATTGTTTGTAAGGCGCTGTAGCATATCTCCTACATTTACCACCAATTGATCTGGCAAGGCAGTTATATTAACCCATTCATTTTGTTTATTCAGCACCTGCAATCCTTCAGCACTTGCACCCATCAATAAAGTGATTAAGTTTATATCCTCGTGCTCTGCTGCCCTTACGGCGCTTTTAGGTTCAGCAGTAATTGGCGGATAATGAATTGGACGTAAGATGCTATTTCCATTCTTTATTTTATCATCAAAGAAAAATTCATCTAAACCCAAATGCAAGGCAATTGCTCTTAACATATACCTTCCAGTTTCTTCTAATTGTTGGTAAGCTTTTAAACCAAATTCATTAAAGGAAGGAACCTCATCTGCAAACACATTTTGAGGATACTCCTCTCCTATTGGATCTTTATCTGTAACGGTTTGACCAAAATGCCAAAACTCTTTTAAATCGCCTTCATTTCTTCCTTTTGCATGTTCTTTTCCAAAGCTGGTGTAACCCCTTTGGCCGGCTAATCCTGGAATTTCATATTTTAACTTCGTATCAATAGGTAAGGCAAAGAAAGCTTGACAAGCAGAATATAACTCTTCATTCGTTTCTTCTGCCAACAAATGTCCTTTTACAGCTACAAATCCTATATCCGAATAGGCAGCGCCTAAGGCATTTACAAAGGCATTTTTCCTTATTGGATCATTGCTTAAAAAGTCGGCTAAATCTACTGATGGTATCATACGTAAAAGGATTAAATTTAATAAATAAATCTACTTCTTGGTTTTAAAAAATCATGAAAGGTATCAAATTCTCTTCTGTAATAAAGACCAAATCCAGAAGTAACAACATTTCGATTATAGATAGCGTCAAATCCTGTTTTATTAAATAATTTCAATCGGGTTGGACTTGTTTTCTTCACTTGGTAGGTTAAACTATAATTGTATTGGGTATTGTCTAATGCATGACTAGTTTGCAATTCTAGTCTATTATCTAAAAATCTTTTAGTGGCAGAAAGCACATAGGTTCGACCTCTAGAAGGGTCACTAGCAGTTAAAACATCCATACTAACATCTAAATTAGGAATTGCTTTACCCAATAAATTTGCAGCTTGCTTGCTTATCAAATCAGAAAGAGTTTGATTGCCTAGACTCGAAGCATTTGAGTTGTTTGAGTTATTGATGGGAACAAAGCTTCCTGATATCAGCAAGAATAACATTTGCTGGTTCATCATTTCAGGCTCTTTTCTAAAACTAGCCACAACTGCATTTAACTCGGAGGCGGCTGCCCCAGTAATATTACTTTGCAATTCAGGGAAGGCCATATCAAAGGTTATTTCAGGTTTCTCAACAAGACCCTTAATTTTAATCAAACAATCTACTGGCACCCTAACATTTGGGTCAGAAGCCGAGTTCATATTAATAATAGTATTAACTGTAGCCTTTAGTTTATAAATCCCTGTTATGTTTAATCGTCCTTTTAAAGGATCGCCAGTCCAAAGGATAGAACTTCCCGTTTGAAGGTCAAATTTTTTGGCTACTACATTTAAAGCACTAAACCTATATTCTCCTTCTGTTAAAGTATATTCACCTTTCATAGTAAAATTGCCATCAGGAAGGTAATCCATTTTAATGTTTCCAATTCCTTTTGCGCGAATTTTATCATCTGATTGCGCATCAAAAATTACTTGAATTTCAGCATTCGTATTTGCAGTAATATCCATATAAACACCCACACCATATTTTTGAGAAATACTTCTTCCCGTGAATGCTTGAATAGTATCATAAGAAACAAAATGCAAATAAGACTCACCTGTTTCTGTGCTTGCACCAAAAGGATTTATGATAATCTTGGTGCCTTTTTCTGCACTTGCTTTAATGTACATGGATACATCCTCATCAGCGCCCTTTAGTTCAAAACTTCCACTTGCATAAGCCGAACCATGAAATAATTCATTGTCTTTTGGAGTAGTGTTCAATACCTGAAAGTTTTTAAACTGTCCAACTTTAATTTGGTATTTTATATCACTAAATCCAACATGCGAAATTGTACCAGAAGTCTTTGCAACCGAACCTTTTTCATCAGTAATATTAAAAGGTAAAATCTTTATCTGATTGTTATCCAGAATTAATTTTGCAATATCAAATTTGTACTGGGTCATTAAATATTCTACCCTAAACCCAACATTTTTTAAGTCTAAAGAACCATTTAGTTTTAAATCATCAAGTGGGCCCTCTAAAATTGCATTTAAACTAGCCTCACCATTATATAGTTTTACATAATCCTTTACAAAAGCTTGGAATGCCACAATTTTAGATTGGTCAAATTCACATTTTAGGTTTAGGTAATTTCCAGGAATATCATAGGTACCAACGGCTTTTAGATTTGCAATTTTTCCACTTAGGCCTTTTAAGTCTATCAATAAATCCTCACCATCTTCTTTGTATGCAATGCTTAGTTTGTAATCTCCCAAGGTATCCTTATCAAGCGACAAGTTTTTTAAATCAAGGTCGCTGATAACAACATCACGTGCACCAAAATTTTTATAAACCACATAACCATCAGCATTTCCGCCAAATTCTACACCTAGCTCTTTTATAAAATCATTCAAAGAGTTTAGATTAAAATCATTTAGTTTACAGCTTAAGTTTTTGTTATTTCCTGAATAATCATAAAAGCCGTCTAATGTCAAACTTTGTCTACCTTTTGATATGACTAAGTTTTGGGCCTCGATTTTATCCAATTGTACATTTAGGTGTTTGCCTTCTTTTATATCCCATTTTTTTTGGTTTGAACCAACCCAACAATCCATAAAATTAATGTTGGCACTTCCATTTTCGAAATCTATTTGATGCTTAAATTCACCTTGCAGTAAACTTAAACTATCTCTTATGTAGTATTGCAAATCCCAATGATTTGGCGAAGCCACAGCCTTTAAACCAAAATCACCAATTAATAAGGTATCAGGTTTACCAAAACTATTAAACCCAAGCAACATTTCACCTTTGGTTAAAGATTCCTCATTTAAACTAAAGGTGAGTTGGTTCAAAACGTAACCTTCTATATTTATATTTCCAGCATAACCTGCCAATTCAAAGGATTTATTTTTACTGCTAACACTACCTTCTAATTCTAAATTACTTAAGTTATATCCTGGAAAAAACAAGGGAGACAAGCTAGCTGTGCTTAATAGGCTCAAGCTAAATTCAAATTCTTGTTCTTTGTTTAAATATAATTCGGGTTTTATAAAATCGGACAGGAATGTTTTTGACCAATTACTAATTTGAGTTGGCAGCTCAGATAAATTAACCTGTCCCTTTACCACAGCTTTTAAAAAATCGCTGTTTATCTTAATCACCTCACCGTCCTCATTCTCACTTTCTAATTTTATTTGATTTACCCTAAAGGTGTATCCTGATTTTTCATATTGAAAATTATCTAAAGACATCTCTCCATAATGATTATCTAAATCTTTGAAATTAAAATCAATATTAAAGTCAGTCTGCATTTTTATATTAGTATCCGTAAAACCTAATGCTTTTAAATTGGCTTGTTTAAATGAACCAGCACCTTGTATTTGCGTAAAGGGCTTATTTAGGTTTAAATGAAAAGAACTATTTAAGACTAAATTGGTATCATTTAGGTTAAGGTTCATGTTCACATCACCTTTACTAATGTTTCCAACTAATTCTGCATTATGATAATTGTAATGATTAAGTTCTAGGCTTTGTAGGTTGGCGGTTAGCTTTGTTTGAACACTGTTCAAATCAAAGCCCTCTCCAATCATTTCAGCGGTTAGGCTAACTTTTCCCATTTGATTTATGTCTAGTAAATCACCTAAATTAAATCCAATCAATTTAAGTTTACCAGAATAAGCAGATTGCATAGTTTCTTCTGAAAGCTTCATGTTTAAATCTGTTTCGGCATTTCCGAAAGCAGTTTCAAAATTCCCATAGGTAACAAAATCTTTATAAAATCCTGTGAATTTTCCCTTATAAACCATTGTACCTAAATCAGCAATTTTATCTGGCAATTCCATTGCAATGATCTTAGACAATTCTTCTTTGTTTGATGAAGCGTAATCAACACCAATTTCCATAAAGGTCTCCTCAATGTTGGGTAAGCCATTCAACATAACATTTCCTGTAAACTTAGTTTCCTTGCCTACTAATGCAAGCACATTTTTAGCAGAAAGTCTATCCACAGACCCATTTATATCTGCACTTATTCTTGCTTTATAGTCATATTCTTTAACCTGAGGGGCAAAAAATGCAATGTCACGCATATCCAACTCACTTTGACGAAGCTTAGCAGATAGCTTAACGTCTGAAATAAAATCTCCATAAGCCTCCCAACCTTTAGATTTAAGGCTAAAATAGTTTCTAAGTTTACTATTTGGCGTTACCAACTCTAGGTCTTTAAGTTCAATAATACTTGCCGAAACCGTAGCGAAAGTTTTCATTCGGGTTATTTCAAAGCCACATTTTTCTTTACAACTAAAATTTTTAACGTCAAAAATGAGGGAATCCTCAATTAAGGTAAACTTTTTAGATCTAAAATTAACCTCATTAAAATTCATATTTGAAGGGTCAAATCCTTCTGTAACAAATTTTGAAGTACTATCAATCAATAAAAATCGAGTACTCATAACTTCAAGATTTTTGAGTTCTAGCCAAAAAGGCTGAGCTGTAGTGTCTTTTATCGTATCATTTGGGTTGGAAAATAGATTTACAACATCCAGTGAATATGTTCCGTCTTTATAAGTAGTTACTTTACAAACACCTTCATCAAGGGTAACATCTCTTATTGTAAATTTACCCGAATCGGTAGAAATACCCGCAATATTAAATTGCAACCTGCCAACGTAGGCCATTGTATCTAGCTTTTGATCACCTAAAAAAACTCGTCTCAAACTGAAATAAGTCCAACCATCATAGCTAATTTCTCCAATGCTAATGCGGGTCTTGTATGTTTCATTAACATACTCACAAGTCTTATTAACTAAATAATTCTGAAATCTATAACTACTAAAAAGTAAATATAGGAGCATTAATAAGCCAATAAAACTGGCTAATAATACATAGGATATTTTGATAAACCTTTTAAGCAATGTAGTTTTGCGGGGAAGATAAATAAATAAAATTGTCCAATCAAACTCAGTCAATCAATATTCTTGCCATTGAATCTTCTTGCGATGATACGGCAGCTTCTGTTTTAAGTAATGGTAAGGTATTAAGTAATGTTGTTTCCTCCCAGCATATTCATGAATTATATGGTGGTGTTGTACCAGAATTAGCCAGCAGAGCGCATCAACAGAGCATTGTGCCAGTAGTAGATTTAGCAATTAAAAAATCCGGTTTGAACCTAACAGATTTAAGTGCAATTGCTTTTACTAAAGGTCCAGGGTTGATTGGTTCATTAATGGTTGGCAGCAGCTTTGCGAAGTCTCTTGCCTATGCCTTAAGTCTTCCTTTAATTGGCGTGCACCATATGGAAGCACATGTTTTGGCACATTTTATTCCTGAAAGAAAACCAAACTTTCCTTTTTTATGCCTAACTGTTAGTGGCGGACATACGCAAATTGTAAGAATGGACGACTATTTCTCATTTGAGGTAATTGGAAAAACCATTGATGATGCTGCCGGTGAAGCTTTTGATAAATCTGCTAAACTCTTAGGATTACCATATCCTGGAGGGCCCTTAATTGACAAATATGCTAAAGAAGGAAAAGTGGTTTTCAAGTTTTCTCAACCTCAAATTCCAGAACTAGACTTTAGCTTTAGTGGCTTAAAAACAAACATTCTTTATTTTTTGCAAAAACAGGTTAAAGAAAATGAAGATTTTATAAAGGATAACCTTAATGATATTTGTGCCTCAATTCAAGACGCAATTATCAATCATCTCATGAAAAAACTGAAACTGGCGTCGGTTCAAACCGGAATAAAAAATATAGCCTTAGCTGGAGGTGTTTCTGCAAATAGTGGACTAAGAAATGCAATTGAAACAGAGGGAATAAAGAGCCAATGGAGCGCATTTATACCTCCTTTTGAATTTTGCACAGATAATGCAGCAATGGTTGGTATCACGGCACATTATAAATATTTAGCCAATCAATTTGAAGATTTAGATACAGCTCCTTTGGCTAGATTCTAAGTAAAAGTCTAAGAAAGATAATGGCAGGATCAGTTTGTCCTTAATTTATAAAATAAATACCATTAAACATTACTAATAATGTTTCCAAATTCTTCGCTTCTGGCTTCCCACGAATTTTTAGAAGCATATAAAATTCTTGCATTTATCTTTTCAATTGTATCTGATTCTAACTCCGAAACTAGCATTTGAGCGAATTCCTCTTTTGTACTTGCAACAGAAACAACACCATTGAATTCTGGTAAAAAGGCGAAATTATTCATTACAATAGGAACGCCAACTGCCAAGTATTCATTAATCTTTAAAGGATATATATTCTTGTTAATGTCAATGGCGAGGTAAGGAATAATACCTACATCATATGTAGCTAATTTTGCTGGAACATCACTTGACTTTATTGGACTATAAAACTTCACATTGGGGAATTTTTCAAGCGTTTCTTTTATCTGGGTATTTCTTAATTCACCAGTAAATTCAAAATCAAATTGAGGTAAACTCTTAATGGCAAAAACAACGATATCAATGTCAATGCGAGAATCTAAACTACCTATATAGCCTACTATTTTTCTGTCTCTACTCGCAACTTCTTTTTTAGAAAATGGTGAAAATATTGGAAAATCTACGCCATTTTTTACCACAAAACTCGCTTTATTAAACACTAATTTCTCATTTCTTAAAAAATCTGAAGTGGTTATAACTGCATCTACATTTTCTGAAAAGGTTTTATCAAATGAAAGAATACGCTTTCCATAGTAATTTACATCATATCCATCATAACAAAAATAGATGTGCTTCTTTTCATTCAATTTTCTAAGCAAAGCAACTCCATAAATTGGATTATAGGCATTAACAACTATCGGGTTAGTGAAGCCTAATTGCTTCATTGCACGCTTAAGTGTTAATTTATAAATCAATACATTAATCGGTAACAACAAATTAAACAAGAACTCACTTTTTAGAAAACGCAAAGGCAAACCTGGAGGCATCACCAAATGAAATATTTTTGAACCGTTGCTGCATTGTACTTCTTGTAAGCGCTTCTCAAAACCTAACATTCTTGCAACTGGAGCTTTTTGTTTTCCTTTTGAAGTTGCAAAAACATCTTTAATAGTGTAAGGATATTCTACAAACAAAACACGATTATCATTTGCGAGACGCTCCATTATCTGAACAACTGCTTTTATGTAATTACCAAACAAGCTGGTATTTGTAATGCAAATGATATCTTCACCTTTTAACATAATTGAAGTGCTTAACTTCTATAACAATGGTATAAAGAAAATCTTTTATTACAAAACATGAAAAAATATTTTCGAAGATTTTATCTAAAATTTCAGCAAAACTAAATTTCTATTTAAAAAAGCATCATGCGAAATCCTTCATAATAAATTTAAGTATTTATTCATTTTTATTCTAAATTGGTAGAAGATTAAACAATTAGGCTAATATTTAAGAAATTTGATTTGAATACACTAAGTTTTGTATATTTTTAAAGGCTATTTTGGCTAATGTTTAACCCTACTGAATTCTAAATAAGTGAAGACAATAATTTTGATGCGACATGGCAAAGCCATAAAAGAAGTTGCAAGTGGCGTAGATTATGATAGAGGCCTTGAAGAAAGAGGCAAAACCGATGTAGGAGAGGTAATTCAAACCTTAAGTAAAACCAAATTTATTCCAGAACTTATTGTTGCAAGTCCTGCAAAAAGAACCCTTAAAACAGCAGAAATTGCGTTATTAGAACTAAAACTTAAAAAGGACAAATTACTTTTTGAATCTTCTATTTATGAAGCTCAAATTAAGGATTTAATGCATGTAATTAGAGAATTAGATGATCATTACAAAACTGTTCTTTTGATTGGCCATAATCCATCTATTACAAGCCTTGTTGGAATGTTAACTCCAAGTTTTATAGAACATACACCAACCTCTGGTTTATCAGTTATTTCGCTTAAAGTCGATACTTGGCAATTGGTGCAACAACAAAAAGGTAAATTAGAACTAACCATAAGTCCAAAACACAAATCAATCATTTAGGCATAATCATTGCCTACTTAAACATTATAAACTGCTTGCAAAGTTTGCAGGATACCATTTTTAATTATGATAAGAACAATATTAGTACTTCTAATTTGCTTAATTTCAACGCTTGGCTTTGGTCAAGAATTACCATTTAGTGGTACAAAGGATAAAAAAGCTGATTACTATTTTGGTGAAGCCTTAAAGACATTTCAAATGCAAGACTTCCAAAGAGCCTCTCAATGGATAGACAAGGCAGTTGTGTTAGACCCTAATTTTATTGACGCTTGGATGTTGAAAGCAGAAATGAAATCCATGGATGAAAATTATCCAGAAGCCATCGCAATTTATGAGAAAATAAAAGGTATTAACCCAGATTTTCCTATGAGCTATTATGGAATTTCCAAAGTTTATTATGCGAATGGAAATTATGAAGCAAGCTTAGCAGCTGCAGAAAAATTTCTGACCTACCCAGATTACTACGGTAAAAAAGACATTATCAATAAAATTAAACAAAATGCTGAGTTTGGAAGAAATGCAATAAAGACTCCTGTTCCATTTAATCCTATTAACCTAGGAAACATGATAAACTCCCCAGACAATGAATATTTCCCTGGGATTCCAGCAGATGACCAAACCTTAATTTTCACGAGACTCATTAATGGCAGAAATGAAGATTTCTACATTAGTAAAAAACAAGGAGATAAGTATTCATTTGCGGCCAATATGGGTTTCCCTATTAACACAGATGGCAATGAAGGTACCATTTCTTTATCAGCAGATGGTCAATACATTTTTTATACTGCTTGTAATCGCGAAGGTGCTTATGGCAGTTGCGATATTTACCTATCTAGATTAGATGGTAACACTTGGGCTGAACCTATAAACCTCGGTCCACCAATTAACACAATAGCTTGGGAAAGTCAACCTAGCCTAAGTTACGATGGCAAAACACTGTATTTTAGTAGCAACCGACCAGGAGGTTATGGCAAAAGTGATATCTGGTATACTACCTATAAAGAAGGCCGTTGGACACCGCCTATCAATATGGGGCCTGATGTTAATACCAGTGGAGATGAGCAATCACCACATATCGCTAAGGATGATCAAACGCTTTATTTTAATAGCAATGGGCATCCAGGCATGGGAGGAGTTGACCTATATATTTCGAGGAAAGTAAGCGGGCGTTGGATCAAACCAGAAAACTTAGGTTATCCAATAAATAGCATGAAGGATGAAACCTGCTTGGTAATCGCTTCAAATGGTATAGATGCTTACATTGCTAGAGATGGAATTGACTCCAAAGGAGGATTAGACATTTATAAATTTGAACTATATGAGAAAGCTAGACCTCAGAAAACGGCTTATGTTAAAGGAATAGTTTATGATGCAACAACACGTAAAAAAATTACAGCAAAAATAGAATTGATAGACTTAGCCACTGGCAAAGTTGTGGTAGAAGCATTTAGCAATAAAACTTCTGGTGAATTCCTAGTTTGTTTACAAGCCAATAAGAATTATGCCTTAAATGTAGACCAAAAAGGATATTTATTTTATTCAGAGAACTTCGAGATAAAAACAGAATCTGCCTTAAAACCATTGCAATTGGATGTTCCATTACAACCATTAACGAATGGAGCCAAAATTGTATTGAAAAACATCTTTTTTGATGTAGATAAATTTGAGTTAAAAGAAGAATCTAAGGTTGAGTTGAAAAAGTTAATTCAGTTTTTAACAATTAACCCAACTGTAAAGATTGAAATTGGCGGACATACTGATAATTCAGGCGATGCTAGTAAAAACACAACCTTATCAACCAATAGAGCAAAAGCCGTTTTAAGTTATTTAGTAACAAATGGCATTAAGGCAGAACGCTTAACTTCTAAAGGATATGCAGCAACCCAACCATTAGCAGATAATCAAACGGCTGAAGGAAAAGCTCAAAATAGACGAACAGAGATTAAGTTGATATCAACTAACTAGCCACCTCTAATTTTTTCGTATTTGTTTAGGTTACCTACGTTGATTTCACTTAATATTTCAACAGCTTTGGGTTTTTCAATATCATCAGCACCTTTATAAATACTAACTAATTCATCACTTTTGGCTTCAAAGAAAATAAGCAGTCCAACAGTATTTGGCGCAATCTTGAATACTTTTTTAACCTCTGTTAAAGAAAGCATTATTTGCTTTCTGGCAGCAAATGGGTCTTTTACCATTTGGTCTAAACCTTTACGATGATACAAATAAATAGCCTGTCTCATAGGTGCAAAACGAGGATTTAGCATATTATCTATCAGGTTATATCTTGTCCTTAAAGTTCGTTCAAATGGCTTCCACCCTGCTCTAACACTTGTTTGTTGAGCAATGTTCGCAATTTGAAAAGCTCTATTAAAAAATATAGTTCCACCTTCTTGCCCAAAGGAATCGAAGTCCATTCCTAACACAAAATTCACGTAAAATGATAGATAAGAAACTACATCATTGGTAAACACCCCTTCCTGATAATCCATTCTATCCTGGTCTTGGTATTTAAAGTCGAAATTATCATCATTGAATGAAAACAAAGTGGTATTGTAACTACTACCAAATACAGGTCTCCTGCTTTGAATAATTGCAGAAGCTTTGTATTCATAAGTGTTTTGATCATATCCACCTAGGATAATTTCGATGTTTAAGTCAATTTTTTCTTGGTTGGAAAAAGTTTCAGTTGTCCATTTGGTGTTATTTACAAACTCAGTTAAGCGTTGCTCTAAACTTCGAAATATACTTTTATCAGAAATTTGAACCTGAACATCATTGATTCTAACCTTGCAACTTAGCTCCTGTGCAGGTAATTGTTGTACTACAAAGAGCACAAACCATAAAACGACTAATTTAGGCATGTATTAATTTTATTATTTCCTCAACGATATCTTTGGCAACTTCTTGTTTAGTTTTCAATCCAAATTTTTGATGTCTCCCATCTTTAAATAGCATGTCAATTTTATTGGTATCATGACCAAAACCAGCACCTTTGTCTTGTAATGAATTGAGCACTATTGCATCAAGATTTTTTTCTTTTAATTTTTTTAGGGCATTTGATACCTCATTCTCAGTTTCCAAAGCAAAACCAAGCAAAAGTTGATCATCGGTTTTGAGCTCTCCCAATTTTTTAAGAATATCCTTAGTTTTAGCAAGCTGTATAGTTAGTTCATCACCTGCCTTTTTAATCTTTTGTTCACTTCTATGTTGAGGCGCATAATCAGCAACAGCAGCACTTAAAACAGCAATATCCATCCTTCCAAATTCAGAAACCGTTGCCTCAAACATTTCAGCAGCACTTGTTACACTTATTCTTTTAATTCGGTTTGAACCAACATTTAAGAATGTTGGCCCTGAAATTAAAACCACTTCTGCACCTTGAGCATCAAGCTCATTAGCGATAGCATAACCCATTTTGCCGCTACTATGGTTTCCAATAAACCTAACAGGGTCAATGTGTTCATAGGTTGGTCCGGCTGTAACCAAAACCCTTTTACCAGAGAGAGGCTTAGATTTACTAAAAAACACTTCAATTTCAGAATGCAGTTCAGTTGGTTCAGCCATTCTGCCTTTGCCTTCTAAACCACTCGCTAATTCTCCATCTTTAGCATCAATAATATAATTACCAAAATCACCTAATTTCTTCAGGTTAGCCTGAGTAGAAGGGTGAGCCAGCATATCTAAATCCATGGCAGGAGCTATAAATACTGGACATCTAGCGCTAAGATAGGTAGCTAAAAGCAGGTTGTCACAAATGCCGTTTGCCATTTTTGCAATGGTATTTGCAGAAGCTGGTGCGATAAGCATTGCATCAGCCCACAGCCCTAATTCAACATGATTTACCCATTCACCCATTGCATTCTTTACAAAATCTGAATAAACAGGATTTTTACTTAAAGTGGCTAGTGTAATAGGTGTTACAAAATCCATGGCAGCGCGTGTCATTATGATTTTGACTTCTGCGCCAGCTTTAACAAATAAGCGGGTTAAAGCAGCTGTTTTATATGCTGCAATACTCCCGCTTATTCCAATTATTATTTTTTTACCTTCCAACATTGGAGGCAAATTACAAATTAGTTTCCTTCTGCCAAACGTTTTTCCCTTTCAGGATTGCGATGGTATACTTTTCCAGCCAAAAATTCTTCGGTTGCAATAAGAGTAGGCTTTGGCAAACGCTCGTAGGCCATACTAATTTCTATTTGTTCACGGTTTTCAAATACTTCCTCTAAAGTATCGCTGTCATTGTTAAACTCATCAAGTTTAGCATGCAATTCTTCTTTAAGTTGAGCAGAAATTTGATTAGCACGCTTTGAAATAATTGCAATTGACTCGTAGATATTATCTGTTCCTTTTTCAAGGGCATTAAAATCTCTTGCAATAGTTGTGTTGGTGATGTTCTGATAATTATTTGCCATGGTTTATTATTACTTTATTATATTGTCTTCTACACATTTATCATCTAAAAAAAACAAGTGGTGGTGGCGACCGTTTACAACGAATTCCATATTTGCAATACTTCCGTCTCCATCATTGGCCTCATATAATTGGCCGTCTGACCATTCATAAACCATTTCTAAACATTTCACAAAAGGCTTTCCTAAGAAATCTTCACTTGGTTTACGGGTATAACTTTGTGGAATATACTCTGGGAATCCAACTTCTCCGCTTTCTTCAACTGGAATACCAGCTTTATAATCAATCGTATCAATAGATGTAGTTGAGTGTGGAACAACATTGTCTTCCCTTGTAAGTAATATTAAAATTACTAACCCAACTACCCCCAATAAAATCCAAAGTATATTCTTCATTTAGCTTTTTATTTTATTAGACTCAATTTTCTTCAATGCTGCAAGAGATTTAACTTGAATATCTCTTGCCTCTCGCATGTATTTTGAGGATTCTAAATATTGCTCTGAAAAATCTTCAAAAGCTCTTAAAGTATTTTGAAAGCGTTCTTCCTGCTTGGTTTCTATGCTATTTTTAGCTAATAAAAAATTGGATTTAACAATTAAAAAATCAACTTCTTCCTTTTGAACCATTTCTGGGAAATCATTAGAGGCATTTTTTAAGGAAATGATAGCACTTTTATATTCACCCATGTTGAAGTACAGTTTAGCGGTATTGTATGCTTTTAAGCTTAGTTTACCCCTTAATTTGTCCAAATAGTTATTACATTCAGAGATGTACTTACTTTCTGGATAAACATTCAAAAATATTTTAAATGTCTCAATCGCTTTGTAAGTATCAGCTTGATCCAACTCTGATTCATAGGATTCTAAATAGGAACAATATGCATTCATGTAGAGCCCTTCCTCAGCATGTTCGGCGGAAGGGAAGTTTTCAAAATATGTTTTAAACTGAAATCCAGCTAAAGCATATTGTTTTAAAGCGAAATTACATTGCGCACTGTTGTATAAAATTTTCTCTGCCGAGGGTGTTCCATTAAAGGCATCCTCTACCATTTCATATAAACTAATAGCTCTAGCAAAATCCTTTTTTTTATAATAGGTATCAGCCATTTCTAGCTTCGCTCTATTATCAGGATTTTTAAGTGCCTTTTGATAAGAATTGGCACATGCTCCAAATAGAAGCAGCATAACTATTAAAAAAGTAATATTCCTCATACCTAGCTAACTGCAAACATACAATTTTTATTTCAGCAATTTCAACTATTTTCACGCTTCATTGTCAAGGCTATCAAAACATATCGCATTGATTGTTTGCTATTTAGCAACTTACATCCCTTCATTGGCTCAAGTTGACTCGATAATTAACTTGCAAAATCAATTGGTTCAAACAGAAACCTACCGTGATTCATTAACTGTAAGCAGCGTTCCATTCTCGGTAGATTCAGTTATTAACTTCGCCTTTTCATTTAAAGGAAAAAGATACAAAAGAGGTGGCACAACTGTGAATGGTTTTGATTGCAGCGGGTTTACGATGATTGTTTACAAGAAATTTGGAGTTAAATTACCGCATTCTTCAGCAGCTCAAGGATTAATTGGTATTATTATACCTAAAAAGCAAATTGAAAAAGGAGATTTAATACTTTTTAGAGGCAGAAATAGCCGCCGAAAAGGAATAGGACATGTTGGAATTGTGATATCAAAAAAGGGAGAACCCATTCAGTTTATTCACTCAAGCACCAGTAGCGGTGTAAGAGTTGACTATTTGGATTCTCCCTATTATAAAAACCGTTATGTGAAGGCAGTAAGAGTAAGGCCTCTTAAACCATAAGACTATTTAAGTTCTGCCAATACAGTTTGGGCCTTTGTGTTATTAGGATCAAGCTCTATTACTAACTTGTAATAATTCTTTGCCTCGGCTTTCTTATCAAGGTTATAATAATAAAACCCGAGGTAACCGTAAGCATTTATCAAACCTGCTTTATTTTTCATTTTTAAAGTAGATTCATATTTTTCTGGGTCGGCTGTTAACAAGCTAATGTATTTCTCATAAAACTGCTTAGGCAAATCAGATTCAAAATCTGGATCTAAAGACGAATTGCTATTTCCTCTCCACAAATATGCATCTGGATAATCCGCTTTCATTTCTGAAACCTTGGTAAATGCTGAATCTGCTTTTCTAAAGTCTTTTGCAAAATAGGCTGCCTTACCATAAAGGAAATAATCTGCAGCATTAACCTTTTTTGCTTTTGATAAATACAATTCAAAGGTTGAAGTAGCCTCCGAGAATCGCTTCATTTTATTGTACAACTTTGCCAAATCTGCAATAAGGTCTGTATTGTAAGGATTCATTTCAATGGCTTTATTCATATGAATAATAGCAATAGAATCCTTACCTCCAACTTTGGCTTCAAGTTTGGCCAAATACTCATAATCAGTAACAGTTAATTTCTTTTCTTCTGTCTTACTGATGTAGAACTCTAAAGATGCAAGTCCACTTTTTGCTAATTCTATATCTGCTTTGGCATCCGTAACCTCACATACAGAAAATCCTCTTAAACGATAAAGTAACAAGTTGGTTTTATCGGTCTTTTGGATTTCATCTATTTTAACTAATGCTTCTTGGAATTCTTTGCTTAAGAAGAGAATTCTTGCGAAACGAATCTGATTTGCAATACTTGGTTCAGAATTATTCAAATAGCTGCTATAGGCCTTTTTTGCATCTTCAAATTTTCTTTGCGAGTAGAATACCTCTGCCTGAAGTTTCCAAGCTGGTGCATAATTTTGATCTTTATCAAATGCTCTGTTTAAATCAGTTTGAGCTTGTTCGAAGTTTTTAACTCGTTTCCAAATTTCAGAAACACGGGTATACGCTTTTGGGTTTTTAGGGTTGATGTTGATGGCACGCTCATAAAAGGTTGCAGAGTTTCCTCCATCATTTCTTTCTAGATAAACGTCTCCTCCAGCTACTAATAAATCATAATTCTTTTTATCTTGTTCATATCCCATCAAAATTAACTTCTCGGCATCATCGATTAACTTTGAATTTGCATTATTAACCATGCTAGCAGCAACCAAAGTTATAGCACGAATGTCTGTATAAATGCCGGCCCTATTTTTACTGAAAGAAAGGGCTTTATCAAAAAACTCTTTTGCTTTTACTTTATCATCAGACATAAGCTCCAATTCACCTAATCCTGCATAATTTGAAGGATTTGTTGGTGCAATCATTGAACCTTGCTTATAGCAAAAAGCTGCAGAATCCAAATTTAAAAGGTTGGTATAGGTTTGACCCAAATAGTACCAGTAATCACCGTTAGTAGGTTCTTTAAAAACCAAACTTTTAAATACAGTTCTAGCTGATTCATACTTTTCAAAATCGAGATCTCTCATACCTTGTTCGAGACTCTGACTCATTGCATTAAAAAAAGCAAGAGAAACAAACACTAAGCTTAAAATACTTCTTTTCATATTAATTTGTAATGTTAATAGTTCTAATTGAAGAACGGTGAGGCACTAAACCTCCTTTTAAAATAATTTTTTGTCCAGGCTCACTTTCTAAAAAACTGGCAAACCCTGTGCCAAGTCCTGTTCTAAGCTCCCTGCTTAAAACCTTAATTGGGCGCCAATAAGGATATTGCTTTAAAGCTATATTTCCTTGGATTGGTTTATTTGTAATACCTGAAACCCTCAATAAAATGGGCTCAATCTCAGCAACCTTAATATTATCCAAGAAAAATTTTGATTGGGCATCATCTAAATCACTAATCCAGCTAACGCCAATAATACCAATGGCATTAGGATTATCTTGGACATATTTAATTACTTCTGGATTAGTATTTAAAGCGAAACAATTACTTCCCAATTTTGACCCAAATAAGACAGAGTCTTCTAATAATCTAATTGCACCAGATTTGGCGTGGTCAAAAACCACCTTAATTTCTCCCAGCTTGCTATTAGTTGAAATTTGCTTCCAATTTTTCAACTCTCCAGTTAAAAGACCTTTTATTTGGGCTAAAGAAAAACTTGTATCCTTGTTTTGGTTGTTAAGAATAAAAGCAATAGCATCATAACCAATCTTAAAAACCCTAGCCTTACTAATATTTTGGGATTTAAGAACATCTAATTCTTGCGTATTCAATTCTCTAGTAACAATAGCCAATCTTGCGCTATCCTTTAGCATTAACTGAATGGCATCGAACTCACTGGTATAAATGGCATTCACTTTGGCATTAGGATGTTGCATTTGAAATACAGCAATTTCAGCCTCAACAATAGGCTTTAAGCTTTCGTCACAACTTACAGTTATTTTTCCAGAAGTTGGTGTATCTAGAGTTGTTTTTACCGGAGATTCAGCACAAGCCGATAACAAAAATAAAAATGCTATTAACGAGTAGTAACGCGCCATAATCTTATAAAGCCATAAGCTATTAATAATAGTGATATTCCAATAGTAACCCATTTATCTGCACCTTCAATAAAGGGATAAAAATAAAAAACCACTCCTAGAATCATGTATAGAATTCCCATGGCAATATGAAAATACTTCATAAAACCATTAATCTTATTTTGTCTTAAATCCTCCGAACTATTAGTTTCATTATTCATATTCAAAGCAAGCAAAAGCCTGAACCAATTGGTTTTGAATAGATTATTCAAAAATACAATTGATTCAGGCCTATTATTAATTTAATTGGAAGCGAATCGGTAAAGTATATTTAACAATTACAGCTTTTCCATTTTGTTTTCCAGGCGTCCATGCTGGCATGCTTTTTACAACACGCACAGCTTCTTCATCACAACCCCAGCCTAATTTTTTTCCAGCAGATTCAATGCTAGAGATTTTTCCATCTTTATCAACTACAAAGGTTAGAACTACCTTACCTTCAATGCTATTTTCTCTAGCCATTTGAGGATACTGTATATTTTTACCCAAGTATTTGTAAAGTTCTTCAACACCTCCTGGGAATTCTGGCATTTGCTCTGCAAAGGTTAAAATTTCTGGAGCTTCGCCATCTCCGTCTCCACCTTCAGTAAGTGAGGCATCAACACCATTTGGGTCACCTTCTACAGTAGTTACACCAGCATCTTTATCCTTCATTTCTTCTTGAATTGGCGGTTCTTCGTCTTCTGGAACCTCTTCATCAGGTTTAATTTCAGGTGGTGTAAATTTCACAGTACTCTTTAAAGGTGGTGGTGGTTCTGTTGGAGGAGGTGGTGGTTCGTTTTTATCAATTGGTGGTGGCTCTTCCAATGTTGTAACATCATCTACTTTTACAACATTTTCTTCAGGCAATTGTGATTTCAAGTAATTCAGAACTACAGGCGCTGAAATAGCTGCAGTAAAAAGCACGATTGATAAAACAATTCCTTTAATTGTATTTCCATCACCATTTTTGCGGAGCTCATAAGCTCCATACTTCTGATTTCTGCCAGTGAAAACAAGGTCAACCCATTTGCTATCAAATATATCTGTTTTAGCTGCCATAGTTAATTTGCATTAATGGTATTCATTGCGGTCTTAATTAAATCTTGCTCAATTGGCGTAATTTCTACAATAGCATACCTACCAATATTACAGATTAGCATTTCATCAAGGATATCGACTAAGTTTTTAAATTTAGCTTTATCATCAGCTTTAATTACAACAATTAAAGCTTCCTTATTTGCCTTAATCCCTGATATTCTTTTCTTCATTTCATCCTCAGGAATTTGATTGAGTCTATACATCTCTTTCAAGATTGGAATAGAATCATAGTTATTAGCATTTGCTCTGTCAAGTAACTCTTTATTCTTATTGAGAATTGTTGCTCTAATCCCGCCTTTACTAAAATCAGTTATCACTGGGGTTTCTGGTTCGCCAGTTTTGTCATTGATAAAATAATATACAATTTTATCGTTCTCAGCAAGCAGCAAAGTGATTGCTTGAGAAGCTTTAACCTTTGTAATTTCTTCCTGATTATCAGTTTTAACAGGCATGTTAATTTCCATGGTTTTGGGCTTATTCATGGAGGTGGTTAACATAAAGAAGGTGATTAACAAAAATCCTAAATCTACCATTGGGGTAAAATCCACACGAGTGGACATTTTTTTACCTTTTGGTTTTTTTCCTCCTTTTTTATGACCACCGCCACCGCCGCCTTCTATTTCTGCCATATTCTTATATAATTATTCAGCCGATTCGGTTGTTAGGTTGGTAATAAAATTAAATCTGTTAACCTTCTTTTCTTGTAAGGTGGCAATTACTTGCTTCACTACAGGGAAGTTGGCATTCTGATCTCCTTTAATAGCTACACGTACCATGTTATTGGTTAAACGTGCTTGCCATATCCAGTCGGCCAGTTCATTGTTTGTAGAATCACTAGGAATGCCGCTTTGGTTAAGCTTACCCCTATCTTCTACCTTTGTATTTATTACGGAACGCAGTTCATTGAATGGAACCCCAAAACTTGACATTAAAGAGAAATTTTGTATTTCTTCTGGTGTAAATTTTACACCTTTTACTGTACTCATTTTCTCAAGTAATGTTGCTTTGTATTGCTGACCTTCCATAGAAAAGAACACTCGGCCATCTTCACTAATGGTGATGGTCATGATGTCTGTTTCTGGGAGTGGCACTTCTGCCACAGAAGAAGGAGCATTAACACTTACGGGTTCATCAGGCTTGAACTGAGTTGCCAACATAAAGAACGTTAGCAGAAGGAAAGCCACATCTGTCATGGCTGTCATATCTACTGACGTACTTTTGCGTGGTACTTTTACTTTAGGCATATTGCTTTATTTTTAAAACCTGATTGATATTATGGATCGGTTCAAACCGAAACTAAACTATTTTGAATGCTTTTCTGCAAAAGTTTGGATAATGCTATAACCAGCCTCATCAATTGTAAAAGTAATTTTATCAATTTTAGTGGTGAAAACATTATACATAATAATTGCTACAGCCGAATTACCGATACCAAGGGCTGTATTAATAAGCGCCTCAGAAATACCATTTGCCAAACCAACTGAATCTGGTGCACCACCAGTACCTAAGGCCGAAAACGCCTTGATCATACCGATTACCGTTCCTAAAAGTGCAATCAAAGTTGAAACAGAAGCCATTGTAGCGATAATTACTAAGTTTTTCTCAAGCATTGGCAATTCTAATGTTGTTGCTTCTTCTATTTCTTTTTGGATGGCTAGAATTTTTTGGTCTTTATCCATTCCTTCAGCTGTTTCCATAGCTTTGTATTTTGTTAAAGCACTTCTAACAATATTTGCTACTGAACCTTGTTGCTTGTCACACTCAGCAATTGCTGCGTCTGTGTTATTGGTATTTAAATGACCCATTACTCTGCGCACAAATTGTTCAGCACTACCTTTTCCTTGAGCTTTACCAATGGTTAAAAAACGCTCAATCGAAAAAGTGATACTCATTAAAACTAAAGATAAAAGAATAGGTACAATAAATCCTCCTTTGTAAATTAAGCCAAGTACATGTTGTACACCCTCTGCTACTGGGTGATTGTTAGAATCGTTTCCTTCAAAATTTGACGGATTACCCAATACAAATTTGTAAATAAGAATACCTGTAAGTACTAGGATTGGAATAGTGAATGCGGCAAAGTTTTTCTTAAATCCGCTTTCTTGTTTAGGTGAAGCTACCTTGTTCATGTGTTTAACTATTTATATGTTTAGATTGTTACAAAAAAAGTCATATTTTATGAATATACAAGTTGCATATACCATTAATTTAATGTTACCATTTTAATAGATACCAAACTTAACGCTATTAGGCTTAAAATATGTTAATAATAGCACCTGGTCTAATCCCTAAATAAAGACTTAAAGCCAATGTTAACCCTAAAACCAGTGCATAAGTAAAAGAAACACTTACTTTTTGGTCATTTCCAGGTTTACCATACATGGCTATTATTACTTTGAAATAATAGTAAACGCCTATTATTGAGCATATTATTGCAATAAGTGTCGTATAAAAAAATCCAGCTTGTAAAGATTCAGTAAAGATATAGTACTTACCCAAAAATCCTATAAATGGAGGTATGCCAGCTAGTCCAAGCATAGCCATGGATAATGCTGCGGCAAGTATTGGATTTTTCTTTCCTAAACCATTAAAGGCACTAATATTTTCTGAGCCTTCAGCTTCAAAAACTGGTATTGCAATAGCAAAAGCAGCTAATGTGCTTAATACGTATCCTAAACCATAAAATAAAAGTGAACCTGTAGGCAGTTCATGTGAAGCCATCATTAATAGCATTAGGTATCCTGCATGAGAAATACCTGAATAAGCTAAAAGCCTTTTGAAATTATCTTGTGCCAAGGCCATTAAATTGCCAACAATTAGCGTTGCAATAGCTACAAAATTTAAGATTAAACCTGTTTTAACAGAGGTGTAATAAAAAACAACTGTAAGTAATTTATATAAAGCAGCAAAGCCAACAACCTTAACAAGGGTGCTCATGTAGGCTGTAATCAAAGCAGGAGCACCTTCGTAAACATCAGGTGCCCAAAAATGAAAAGGTGCAGCAGAAACTTTAAACAACATTGCAAAGATTACCATAACCATTCCAGTATAAAACAAAGGAGATATGTTTCCTTGGGAATTTGCTGTATATTCTGCAATGGTGTAAATATTAAAACTGCCGCTTGTTCCAAAAATGAGTGCAATTCCAAATAACAAAAAGGCAGAGGCGAATGATCCCATTAGAAAATACTTAAAACCAGCTTCATTGGAACGAATATCAAATCTTCTGCTTCCAGCCATTACGTACAAAGCAATTGAAAGTGTTTCAACCCCTAAAAATAGCATGGTAAGATTTGCAAAAGACAACATCATTAATCCACCCACAAGGATAAAAACTAGAATTGCAGTAAAATCACTGATATAGCCTTGTTCTTTTTGATAATAATCACCAGACATAATTAAAACCAATAAACTAGTAAAAATTGCTAACCCACTAAAGGCAACAGAAAAATTGTCTACCCTTAACATATCATTAAAAAACGACTTGTTAAGGTTCCAGTCCAATAGGTTCAAACCAAAAATAATAGCTAAACCCAAAACAACAATTGGAACAATTAGCTTTCGTAAATTGAGAATTTCTGCAACCATGCAAAAGAATCCCAAAACAGAGGTATATATTAATGTATTCACTTGAATTTACTTTGGTTTCTTAAGGAGTTAATGTTTTTAAAACGGGTTCGGTAAGCTCAAAAATTGGTTCAGGATAAACACCCAAAGCAAAAATTAAAATTCCAATAATGCCAAGGACTAATTGCTCATTCCATTTTAGGTCTTCAAACTGCATATTTTCTAGCATTGGTTCACCCAAGACTACCTTTTGATACATCCTAAACATATAAACTGCACCCAAAATAATGGTCAGACCTGCAAACACACTTAGCCATGTATTGTATCCATATACGCTATATAATAGCATGAACTCTCCAACAAAACCATTGGTAAGCGGCAAGGCAACAGAGGCTAAAACTATTACCAAAAACCAACCAGCAAACCTAGGAGCAATCTTTCTAATGCCTCCAATTCCTTCAACTTGATTGCTTCCGGTTCTGTTCATAATTATTTCGGCACAGAAAAACAATCCAACTACATTTACACCATGAGCGAACATTTGCACTAAACTACCTTGTAATCCTACTCTGCTCATAGTAAACACACCTGCCGATATTAATCCAACGTGAGCAATAGAAGAATAGGCCAATAACTTTTTTATGTCGCGTTGCATGATGGCAATAACAGAAGCATAAACTACTCCAATCACAGATAGCGTAATTGCAACATATTGCCATTCTTTAAATCCGTCTGGAACAATTGGGAGCAACCATCTTATTAAACTGTAAGTACCCATTTTAAGCATAATACCTGATAACAACATAGTACCTTGGGTTGGAGCCGTTTTATAGGTATCAGGTTGCCAAGTATGAAATGGCACAATTGGAATTTTAATTGCAAATGCTGCAAAAAGCATCCAAAAAATCCAACCTTGCTCGCAACTGCAAATTGGATTAGCCCTTAATACTTCCCAATCCAAAGAATTTTGAGGAGAATAAGTGTATAGGTAGATAAATCCAAATAGCATTAACAAACTTCCAGCTAGGGTATAAATAAAGAATTTCAAGGTAACAGCAGCCCTATCCTGCCCTCCCCAAATAAATGCAATGAAGTATATCGGAATTAAAGCCAACTCCCAAAAAATATAATATCCGAAGGCATCAAATGAGATAAAGACTCCATTTAAAGCCATTTGCATGAGCAACATTAAGCTATAAAAAACATTAGCCTTATCAGTGTACCTTGAGAATCCAGCTAAAACAATCAATGGCAGCAATAAATTGGTTAATAAAACCATTAACATACTGATACCATCCATTGAAAAATGGAACACCAAATTAGGTTTCACAGCCATTTGATAAATGTACTCAAAAGGTTTATTTCCTGCTTCAAGAAATACATTATAACAGTAGGCAGTAAAGGCAAGTTGAATAATAGTTCCTACAAGCGCAGCAGCGCGGCTTACCATCCCTTTTGTAAACCAAATTACAATGGAGAAAGTAAGCGGAATTAAAAGTAAAAGTAGGCTTAGCATTATTGTACCAATTGAATTAAAAGTAAAACCATCATTGCAATCACCATTACAAAAATATAAAATCCAGTGTTTCCGGTTTGAACCAAACGAAGCGTTCTGCCAGTAAAGCCAACCATCCATGCACTTGCGTTCACAAATAAGTCGATTATTAGCTTATCCACTACAACATGAAAGATATCGCTCAATACCATTACGGGCTTTACGATTACCCTATCATATAATTCATCAATATAAAATTTATTTGAAACCCATTTGGCAAAACCTTTTGTTTCTTCATCTGATTCTGGAATAGATTTCTTACTAATATAGAACACATAAGCAATGACGATACTAGAAATAGCTAATGCCGTTGCAACCAACATGAGCATAATTTCAGTGCTATGATCTACATGATGTGATTCTCCTAAAATTGTTTTTGAGGTTTCAACCACTGGGGCAAGAAAGCCATTAAACCAATGTGGCATATGCATAACAGAAGGCATTCCTAAAAACCCAGCACCAATAGCAAATAAAGCTAAAACAGCCAATGGCAATGTCATCGTCCAAGGAGATTCGTGTAAATGATGTTTTTCTTCTTCAGTACCTCTAAACGTTGTAAAGAAGGTTAAGAAGAAAAGTCTAAACATATAAAATGCTGTAATCATTGAACTCACACTCAACAAAACCCAAACTATTTTATGGTGAAATGCAGCGGCAAGAATTTCATCTTTTGAGAAGAAACCAGCAAAAGGGAAAATTCCGGATATCGCTAATGTTCCAATTAGAAAGGTAATTGCTGTTAGCCTAATATATTTCCATAAACCTCCCATTCTGCGCATGTCTTGTTCTCCGCCCATCGCATGAATTACACTTCCTGCTCCTAAAAACAATAATGCTTTAAAGAAAGCATGCGTAACAACATGAAACATGCCCGAAGTATAGGCACCTAATCCTAGTGCAGCGAACATTAAACCTAATTGAGAAACTGTAGAATAGGCCAAGACTTTCTTAATATCGTTTTGTTTGATTCCAATAATTGCTGCAAACAAGGAAGTTGCGACACCCACCCACATTACAATTTCAAGGGTGAATGGGGCTAAACTGTATAGAATATTTGAACGCACTATCATGTAAATACCCGCAGTAACCATTGTTGCAGCGTGAATTAAAGCTGAAACTGGAGTTGGGCCAGCCATTGCATCGGGCAACCAGGTGTAAAGTGGAATCTGAGCACTTTTACCCATTGCACCTACAAACATTAAAAGAGTAATGGCCACAAGTATTGGTGCTCCTTTTTCCATTGAAGATGCACTTCCTAAAACAGTTGCATAATCTAAACCACCAAGGTAAAACAGCATTAAAAACATTCCTAAAAGGAAACCTAAGTCGCCAATTCTATTCATGATAAATGCCTTTTTTGCAGCATCGTTATAAGCATCATTGGTGAACCAAAAACCTATTAATAGGTAAGAACATAATCCTACCCCTTCCCAACCAATAAACATGACTAAATAGCTATTACCCATTACAAGCAACAGCATGAAAAATATAAACAGATTTAAATAAGCGAAAAATCTTACAAAACCTTCATCATGATGCATGTAACCAATGGAATAGAGATGAATCAAAAAGCCTATTCCTGTAACGACTAATAACATAATTAAACTTAAAGGATCAATCAAAATTCCAAAGTTTAAGCTTACGTCGCCCCATCTTAACCAAGTAAACAAGTCGTAATCAAGGTTATTTTCGTTTCCTAAGCTACTAAAAATATAAACTGATAAAACAAATGACCCTAGCACCAAAAGGCTAGCAATCCAAGGTCCAAAAGTTTTTAATTGTTTCCCAAAAAAGGTTAGGAGAATAAAGCCCAATAAGGGCAAAAGTGGCACTAATAAAGAAGGTCCTATTAGATTTATTGGTTGAATAAATTGTTCCATTACTTTTTCCTCCTATCCCTTTAATTTGCTCAACACATCAATATCTGTGCTTCCAAGATTTCTATAAATACTCACAAGTAAAGCTAAGCCAACCGCAACTTCTGCTGCAGCTACCACCATAATAAAAAACACAAAAACTTGTCCATCTGTGTTGCCTGCGTAAGCCGAAAAGCTAACGAGTAGGAGGTTTACTGAATTAAGCATCAATTCAATGCACATTAAAATAATAATTGCATTTCTTCTTAATAGCACCCCCATCACACCAATAGAAAAAAGCAAAGTGCTTAGCACAAGATACCAATTCTGTGGTGGCGTATTTGTAATTACTTCTTTCATAAATTTCTCTCCTTTTTTGCTAATACTACAGAACCAATCATTGCTGCAATAAACAGCACAGAGGTCATTTCAAAAGGCAGCATGTAATCTGTAAATAATTTCATACCTACTTTTTGCACAAATCCAACATCGGTAGTAACTGGTGCTTCATATGCGCCAAGTTGGGTTGAACGCATTGCAGCCAATAATACTAAAAACAACATACCTCCAGTAATAACTGCTGTTGCTTTTGTAAAAATTGATTTATGAGGTTCTGATTCTTTGTTTAGGTTCAATAGCATTACTGTAAATAGCATTAAAACCATAATAGCTCCTGCATATACAATAATATGAACGATTGCAAGGAATTGCGCATTCAACATAACATAATGTCCAGCTATCGAAAAAAAACATGCAATTAGCCACATTACACTATAGATTGGGCTTTTAGAGAAAACCACCATCAATGCTGTAAAAACCGAAACGGCAGCTAATAAAAAAAATACAATATCACTTGTCATCTGTCAGGGTTAGCTTAATTGGTTAATCGATTTTATAAGATTTTTTTCTTTTGGAAATATCTATCCGCTCATCTACTTTTTCTACCAAAACATCCTTTCCAAATACAAATTTTCCGCGGGTATATTCTGAATGAACAATTCTATCCGTTAGATAAATTGCATCTTTAGGACAGGCTTCCTCGCAGAGTCCGCAATATATGCAGCGTAACATATTAATTTCATATTTGGCTGCATATTTTTCTTCCCTATACAAGTTCTCTTCCCCTTTGTTTCGCTCGGCAGCATCCATAGTAATTGCTTCTGCAGGGCATGCAACAGCACATAATCCGCAGGCTGTGCAATTTTCTCTTCCTTGCTCATCTCTTTTTAAGACATGCATTCCTCTATAAACAGGTGCAAATTCTCTTGTTACCTCAGGATACCGTAAAGTTGCCTTTTTCCTAAAGAGATGTTTTATTGTGATGGCTAATCCACTGAAGATTGCAGGCAGATAAAGCTTTTCAACAAAGCTCATCTCCTTTTTCACCACTACTTTCGAACGATTAGTTAATTGCATAATTTTTGAACTTTATTTAGGCTATTAATTTCCAAAAAAAGTAATTACAGCGCCTGTAATTAATACATTAATAATGGCTAATGGCATTAATACCTGCCAACCTAAACGCATTAATTGATCATAACGGAACCTTGGGATTGTCCACCTAACCCACATGAAGAAAAATATAAAAAAGAGAATTTTACCAAAAAACACTCCAAAACTTATTAAGCTTACCAAATTAGTAGGTAGAACAGTTTGCAAATATTCTAGTCCTGGGAAGTTGTAACCTCCAAAAAACAAGGAAGAAATAACTGCAGATGAAATAAACATATTTACATATTCCGCAAAAAGGTATAACCCTAATTTCATTGAAGAATACTCCGTATGATATCCTCCAATTAATTCAGATTCTGATTCAGGTAAATCAAAAGGTGTTCTATTACATTCTGCAAAAGCTGTAATGATAAAAATTAAGGCAGCAACAGGTTGGTAAAAAACATTCCAATTCAAACCTTTTTGCCCTTCTACAATGACATTTAGGCTTAAAGAACCATCAGTCATTAATAAAA
Organism: Bacteroidota bacterium; assembly: GCA_027488905.1. Lineage (GTDB taxonomy): Bacteria > Bacteroidota > Bacteroidia > UKL13-3 > UKL13-3 > B1. The sequence continues at coordinate 90,977 of JAIYAT010000035.1, read as the reverse complement.
CTGCGATTACACTCATTCCCATTGCCAACTCATAGCTAATCATTTGACTACTAGCGCGAATAGCCCCTAATAATGCGTATTTATTATTGGAGGACCAACCTCCTAACATAATGCCATAAATACCTAAAGAAACAACCCCTAATACATACAAAATTCCGATATTAATATCGGCAACCTGCAATGGATAACTAACTCCTCCAAACTCCATTGGGGTTCCCCAAGGAATAACAGCAGAAGTCATTAAGGCTGTAACCATAAATAAACTTGGCCCTAAAATGAATAGAAATTTATCAGAAACAGTTGGAATAATCTCTTCCTTCAAGAACATCTTAACGCCATCCGCTATTGGTTGTAATAAACCAAATGGACCTGCTCTATCTGGACCAATCCTATCTTGCAAGAAAGCCGCAACCTTTCTTTCACCATAGGTAGCGTATGCTGCAAGTCCTAAACTTATTAGGAAAATAAGGACGATCAAAATCACTTTAAACAATAAAACACTCATGAGCCTTCTCCTTCTGTAATTGATAATGGTTTAACATCATTTAATTTAAACTCTGAACCTTTTTTCAAAACTTGATAATGGTTTGCAGAGATAACAGAATGTCTGTTTACTGGCGCTGGACCATCTATTTCCCAATCACTGGTTTTCTTTTTATCGAACCTACAAGTATTGCAGATGAACTCTTCCACTTCACCCCATTGGTCTTTTCTACCTGTTACTCTTAATACTTCTTCTCCTTTGTACCAAAGATGAACCTTCCCACTGCATTTATCACAGTTTCTGTGCGCACATACTGGTTTTGTGAACCAAACACGACTTTTAAATCTAAAGGTTTTATCTGTTAATGCGCCAACTGGACAAACATCAATGACATTTCCAGAGAAATCATTGTCAATTACATTTTCAATATAGGTAGATATTTCTGAATGGTCTCCTCGGTTCAAAACGCCATGAACCCTATTGTCTGTGATTTGGTCAGCAACCTTAACACAACGGTAGCAAAGTATGCAACGTGTCATGTGTAATTGAATCTTATCTCCAAGACTAATCTTCTCAAAAGTTCTTCTTTCAAAATCAGTTCTGGTTTTTGCTGAACCGTGCTCGTATCCTAAATCTTGCAAATGGCATTCACCAGCTTGATCGCAAATAGGGCAATCTAAAGGGTGGTTCAACAATAAGAATTCAACTACACCTTTTCTAGCTTCAATTACTTTTGGAGAAGTTAGGTTACCAACTTCCATTCCGTCCATTACATTGGTTCGGCAAGAAGCCACCAACTTAGGCATAGGACGAGGATCTTTCTCAGAACCTTTGGTTACCTCAACCAAACAGGTGCGACAATAGCCACCACTTGTTTTTAACTTGCTATGGTAGCACATGGTGGGTGGTGCCACATCCGGACCAATCATTCTTGCAGCTTGCAAAATGGTTGTACCATCTGCTACCTCTATTGTTTTTCCGTCTATTGTTACTTTAGCCATTTATAATCAATTTTATGCGCTTACCAATTGGTTTACAGAATCGTAGTGACGTACTTTTTTTAGATTGTTTGGATTTTTCACATATTCCTCAAACTCGCTTCTGAAATGTCTGATGGCACTAGCCACAGGCCAAGCAGCTGCATCGCCTAATGGGCAAATGGTATTTCCTTCAATTTTTGACTGAATTTCCCAAAGTAATTCGATGTCTTCCACGGTTCCATGTCCATCCAAAATCTTATGTAAAATTTTCTCCATCCAACCTGTTCCTTCGCGGCATGGACTGCATTGTCCGCAGCTTTCATGATGGTAAAACCTAGCAAAAGTATGCAGGTTTTCTACCACAGATGCGGTTTCATCCATTACAATAAAACCACCAGATCCAAGCATAGTACCACTTGCAAATCCGCCATCCGCAAGGCTTTCGTAACTCATTAATCGTTTTTCGCCAGATGGTGTAGTTAATATTTTATCTGCAGGAAGAATAGGTACAGATGAACCTCCAGCAACAACAGCCTTCAATTTTTTACCGTTCTTAATTCCTCCACAATATTCATCACTATAAATGAAATCTTCTACTGTAATGCCCATTTCAATTTCATACACACCCGGTTTATTGATGTGTCCTGAAGCGGAAATTAATTTTGTTCCAGCCGATTTTCCAATACCCACTGCAGCATAAGCCTCTCCTCCATCATTGATAATTGGAACAACCGCAGCGATTGTTTCAACATTGTTCACCACCGTTGGGCAGCCATACAAACCTGCAATCGCTGGAAATGGCGGCTTAATTCTTGGGTTGCCTCGTTTACCTTCTAAACTTTCCAATAATGCGGTTTCTTCCCCACAGATATAAGCACCAGCGCCTACATGCACATAAAGGTCATAATTAAAGCCTGAACCTAAAATATTTTTGCCTAAAAATCCATTGGCATAAGCTTCTTCAATCGCTTTTTCTAAAATGGAAACGATATAAAAATACTCTCCTCTTATGTAAATATAACCTGCTGTTGCTCCTAAGGCAAATCCAGAAGTAATCATGCCTTCCACTAAAATATGCGGAATACGAGACATTAAATAGCGGTCTTTAAAAGTACCCGGCTCAGATTCGTCTGCATTACAAACCAAGTAACGTGCAACACCTTCTGGTTTTGCCAAAAAGCTCCATTTCATTCCAGTAGGAAAACCTGCCCCACCTCTACCTCTTAAGCCAGACTTTTTAACTTCTTCTACAACTGCATCTGGACTCATAGTTTTAACAGCCTTTTCTACAGACTTATATCCACCATTTGCACGGTATACTTCAAATCCCTTGATACCAGGAACGTGATCATTTGCTAATAATAACTTCTTTCCCATACCAGATTAATAATGCTCTATATTTACGTTATCGAAATAAGTTTTACGCTTGTTTTCTGTTTTACAAGAATCCAAGATAGTATCTACCTTTTCATAAGTGAGGTTCTCATGAAATTGGGCACCAATCATCATCATCGGTGCTGTGCCACAACTACCAAGGCATTCAACAGTTTTCAAAGTGAACATTCCGTCGGCAGTAGTTTCACCATCTTTAATATTTAGTTTCTTTTCGATGTGCTCAACAATTTCATTAGCACCTCTTAACCAACAACTGCTAGTTCTGCAAACTTCGATTAAACATTTCCCAACTGGACTAAGGTTAAACATTGTATAAAAACTAGCAACCTCATATACTTCAATTGGTTTTAGGTTCAACACACGTGCAACTTCATCCATGGCAGCAGGACTTAACCATCCTTCAAATTCGGCTTGAGCCAAATGTAAGACAGGTATTAAGGCTGATTTATGTTTTCCTTCAGGGTATCTTGCTACTATCTTTTCGATAACTGCAAGCGATTCACTATTAAATTTTACTTCGTTCTCCATTGGTTCAATCTTAAGCATCTAATTCACCAGCAATTACATTCATACTACTCATGGTAACTATGGCATCACTTAAAGTAGAGCCTTTTATCATTTCAGGATATGCCTGATAATAAATAAAACATGGCCTTCTAAAGTGTAACCTATATGCTGCTCTGCCGCCATCACTTACTAAATAATAACCTAATTCACCATTACCACCTTCCACTGCATGGTAAACCTCTCCTACTGGAACATCAGCTTCTCCCATCACAATTTTAAAATGGAAGATTAAAGCTTCCATGTTTTGATAAACTTCTTCTTTAGGAGGCAGGAAGAAATCAGGAACATCAGCAAAAAACTTACCTTCTGGAAGGTTTTCAAAGGCTTGTTTTACAATTTTTAAACTCTCCCACATTTCTTGTTGACGAACCATAAATCTATCATAGGTGTCACCCTGAGTTCCAATTGGAATAACAAAATCAAAATCCTGATAACTGCAATAAGGATTCATGACCCTAACATCATAATCTAATCCTGCAGCACGTAAGTTTGGACCTGTAAAGCCATAAGCTAAAGCTCTGTCCACAGAAATAGGACCAGCACCAATGGTTCTGTCCATAAAAATTCTGTTGCGCTCTAATAAATTGGTAAATTCAGTTAAAGCGGCAGGAAATTCAGCTATAAATTCTTTTATTTTCTTAAGGCATGCTGGAGAAAAATCTCTTTCCAGCCCTCCGATTCTTCCAATATTTGTAGTTAACCTGGCACCGCAGATTTCTTCGTAAATATCATAAATCTTTTCGCGCCATTGAAACACATAGGTAAAACCGGTGAGTGCACCTACATCCACTCCAATTACAGAATTGCAAATTAGATGGTCGGCAATACGCGCAAATTCCATAATAATAATACGCATATAATCCACACGCTTTGGTGTTTCAACACCCAACAGTTTTTCAACTGTCATGTGCCATCCCATATTATTAATGGGCGAAGAACAGTAATTTAACCTGTCTGTTAGCGGGGTTACTTGGTAGTAGGGTCTTTTCTCTGCTATCTTTTCAAACGCACGATGAATGTATCCAACTGTTTGTTCTGCATTAACAATAATCTCTCCATCCATTGTTAGGATGTTTTGAAAAATTCCATGCGTTGCAGGATGCGTTGGGCCGAGGTTTAATTGGGTAAACTCGGGTTTATAATCATAGCTAGTCTCGATTGTTTCCATGTGTTTACCTTCCAAAATATGAATCGTCTTTATCTGTTCTTGTTTGATCTTCTAAAGGATATTCCTTTCTAAGTGGGAAATAATCCATTTCATCCACATTTAAGATACGTGTTAAATTTGGATGGCCAACGAATTCAATGCCATAAAAATCAAATGTTTCACGTTCTTGCCAGTTTGCAGCTTCAAAAACACTTGTAATACTAGGCACTTCTGGTTTTTCAGCTGGAACAAAACATTTCAATCTCAACCGAACATTATTGGTAAAACTGTGTAAATGATACACAGCACCTAATTCTTTGCCTATTTGGTCTGGATAATGAATACCGCATACATCAGTCAAAAAATTCATTTGAATTTGAGGATGAGATTTAAGGAAACTAAGTATGGCTACAATATCATTTGCTTTTACTTCGATACTTTGCATACCGTAAGATTCTAATGAGTCAATCACTGAATCAGGAAATTGCTCAGAAACTTCGTTTAAGATATATCCGTTACTTATTGTGCTCATTATTGTATACCATAACTGGCTAGTAAAGCTTTGTACTCAGGTGAATTTCTTCTTCTGATAGGCTCATTTTTCACCAACTCTTGAATTTTAGTAATACCATCAATAATTTGTTCTGGACGCGGCGGGCAACCTGGAACATAAACATCAACAGGAATAACCTTATCAATGCCTTGCAATACAGAGTATGTATCAAATATACCACCGCTAGAAGCACATGCTCCTACAGCGATAACCCATCTTGGTTCAGCCATTTGCAAATAAACCTGTCTTAAAACCGGCCCCATTTTCTTAGCAATAGTTCCCATAACCATTAATAAATCTGCTTGTCGTGGCGAGAAAGAGATTCTTTCTGAACCAAAACGTGCTAAATCGTAATTAGAGGCCATGGTAGCCATAAATTCAATACCGCAGCAGCTAGTTGCAAAAGGTAAAGGCCATATCGAGTTGGCTCTCGCTAAACCTACTGCTTTTTCAAAGCTAGTGGCAAAAAAGCCTTGCCCTTCAATTCCGGCAGGTGCATCAGTTAGTTGTATGGTTGACATATAACGGTTTGTTGTTTATTGTTTATTCCCACTTAAGGGCACCTTTTTTCCAAATATAAATAAATCCTAATAGCAAAGTTCCTGTAAATAATAACATTTCATAAAAACCAATTGGACCTAAAGCCTTAAAATTAACAGCCCATGGATACATAAAAATTACTTCCACATCAAACATTACAAACAAAATGGCGGTTAAAAAATAACGAATGGAAAAAGGCATTCTCGCATTTCCTTCCGAATCAATACCACATTCAAACACGGCCAATTTATCAGAAGTTTTCCTTTTAGGTCCAGCCATATGAGAAACCACCATTGTGGTAACCACAAAGCCCATTGCTACAATAAATTGTATAAAAATCGCTGTATAATCAATTGCTGATGACATATTCTTCTTTAAACCTCGCAAAAATAGCCTTTTGAGGTATAATTGGTTTCAGATTCTAATAAATTTATATAAAACATTTCAACATTTTTAAGACTATGAAATTGAGTTTCTTACACGTTCAGAAAAGCCACGAATTGCAGTTCTGAGGTCAATTCCTTCATTTTTCACTCTTTCCAAAATATCAATTGCCCCCAAAATATGCGTGAGTTGTTCGCCTTCATCCTCTCCCCCAACTTCAAACGGCAAATTTTCACCATTGAGCAAAAGTTCTTCAGCTTGCTTCAAGGCTTCAAGGTTTTGGGTTTCTGCTAAATTCTTTATTACAGGTAATTTCATATTAAAGTAGTTCTTTAATCATGGCATCAACATTTTCCTCTTTCGAAGTGTTATCAGCCTTTACAATTTGTCCATTTTTGAAAGTAGCAAAAAATGGCAAGTTATTTACCCCTGCAAGCTTTCTAGCTTCTGGGTTTTCTTCAGCATTGATATCTAGAAAAGTTATTCCAGTATATGCTTCATTGTTACTTAACTTTGTAAATTTAGGCGCAAACAATCTGCAACTGCCGCACCAATCAGCATAAAATTTAACAATAAGCTTTTCTTCTGATTTTAATTTTTCTGCGAATTCAACATCATTAACTTTGACTACCATAGTTTCTTTTTTTAATTAACACTAATTTCATTCAAAAGTTCATTTGCCCTTAAAAATGGGTAAACTCAAAGTTGGTTTAGTTTGGCTTCATTCCAAATCTCATCCATTTCCTCGAGGCTCATTTCTGTTAAACTTTTGCCAATATCCTTTGCCCTAGACTCAATAAACATAAATCGATTCAAGAATTTTGTGTTGGTAAATTCTAATGCATCGTCTGGGTTCAAACCAGATTTACGTGCGAGGTTGATTAAGGCAAATAATAAATCACCAAATTCTTCTTGGCTTTTCCTTTGGTTTTCGGGTTGAACCAACTCGTTTTTCAGTTCAATTAATTCCTCTTCCACTTTATCCCAAACTTGATCTGCAGTGTTCCAGTCGAAACCAACTTGCGCAGCTTTTTCTTGCATGCGATAGGCTTTTACAATTGAAGGAGTGCCCTTTGAAACTCCACTTAAAACGGACTTATTTCCTTCTTTAAGCTTTATTTGTTCCCAATTTTCCTTTACCTGTTCTTCAGTTTCTGCAACCACATTTCCATAAATATGCGGATGTCTTACGATGAGTTTTTCGCACAATACATTTAAAACATCTGCAATATCAAAGTGATTTTGTTCGCTTGCTATGCGCGCATAAAACACTATGTGCAACATAACATCTCCAAGTTCCTTTTTTATTTCTTGGGTATCATTTTTAAGCAAGGCATCTGATAATTCATAGGTCTCTTCGATAGTTAAATGCCGAAGTGTTTCATTAGTTTGCTTTTTATCCCATGGACATTTTTCTCGAAGTTCGTCCATGATGTCTAACAAGCGACCAAATGCAGCTAATTTTTGTTCTTTGCTATTCATTATCGTCTGAATGGTCTAATACAATTAAACCAGTCCTTATTTTGGGTTCAATCCAAGTTGATTTAGGCGGCATGATAAGATTTTCTTCAGCAACCTTTTTTACTTCTTCAATACTTGTAGGATATAATGTGATGGCCAAGTCAAACTCTCCAGAATCAACTGCTTCCTGCAAATGTCCAATTCCTTTTCCGCCATCCATAAAAGAAAGGCGATGGTCTGTTTTGCTATCTAAAATACCGAAAATATTGTTTAAAATAAATTGTTCAACAATACTAACATCAAGGTTATCTAAGGTGCCTTTTAAGCTTTCTTCAATTTCAGGTTTTAATTGAAGTAAATAAGCTTTATTGTGAAAGTAAATCCCAAATTCTTTCTTGTGTAAAGGTTGAACTGGCAAATGTCCACTTGGAGTTGCGTTAAAAAATTCCCTTATTTTTTCTAGAAAATTGTTATCATCAACTTTTTCCTTATCCTTTACTAGCCTATGGTATTCAAAAATGGTAAGTCGACTAAAAGGAATTAAACAAACTGGGAAAAAATTGAAACTTTCCAATCCTGTATAGTTTTCGTTCCCCTTTCTCTTTTGCAAACAAAACTCTGCAGAGCCAGCAGACCTATGATGCCCATCAGCAATATATAGCTTTTCAATTTCAGCAAACCTACCTTCTAATAATTCAATATCAGCTCGTTCACTTACCACCCATAAATTATGTTTTATTTGGTCTTGGCTAATAAAATTATATTCAGGAACATGCTTCATGATGTATTGATCAATTAGCATATCAATGGATTGATCATCCGGATAAGTAAGCAAAACAGGATTACCTAAATTATTAAAAAAGCTAATGTGTTCTGCAATTTCAAGTTGCTTTTCAGTTAGCGTGTTTTCATGTTTTAGGATTCGGTTTTCTAAATAATCATCAACTGATGCAGCGGCAATTATTCCCGCATAAGCCTGACTTCCCTTAATTAATCTATAAATATAAAAGGCAGGTGCATCTTCTTTAATCATGATTCCTTCTTGAATAAGCTTTTTCAAAAAGGCTAAACCTGAAGGAAAATGCTTTTCTGGATTCTTTTTTTCTCCTTTAAAATGTAAATAAGGTTTTACTACATTTAAATAAGAATACGGATTATTCATGATTTCATGAAAGGCCAAATCCTTGGCTCCTGCATCAAATGGTGGCGATGAAACATCTTTTGCCTTGTCCTTATTTGGACGCAATGCTGCAAAGGGTTTAACTATTGCCATTTGTAATTGCATTAATTATTTTTAAAAAACTCAATAACCTTTTCAGCTAACTCAATACTGATTCTATTTTGGGCTTCCTTGGTACTACCTCCAATATGCGGACTTAAACTCACATGCGGGTGTTGTAGGATTGCCATGTTAACTGGAGGTTCTTTCTCAAAAACATCTAAACCAGCAAAGGCAACTTGCCCAGAATTAAGCGCTTCTAATAAATCACTTTCTGAAATAACACCTCCTCTAGAACAATTAATTAAACCAACACCCTTTTTCATTCTAGCAATAACATCTTTGTCTATAGGAGCTTTTGAACCTTCATTAAAAGGAATATGAAAAGTAATAAAATCACTTTGTGCAACTACAGACTGTTCGCTTACAGTATTCAACTGTACTTTTATTCTTTGGTTTGAACCAAGCATTGGCAAGTTTAAAGCAATTTCAACATGCTCTACATATGGATCAAATGCAAGAACTTTCATTCCTAAACCTATTGCCATTTTTGCAACCTCTTGCCCAATTCTTCCAAAACCATAAATACCCATGGTTTTACCTTGCAACTCAGTTCCATTGCTTGATAACTTTTTAAGGTCTCCAAATTTCGTATTGCCTTCATTTGGCATTATTCTATTGGTAATTTGGAGAAATCTTATTCCACTAAATAAATGAGCAAATACTAATTCAGCCACACTAACAGAAGATGAAGCAGGTGTATTTACAACTTTGATTCCTTTGTTTTTAGCATAATCAATGTCTATATTATCCATTCCTACCCCACCTCTTCCAATTAACTTTAGATTTGGACAAGCATCCATTAAATCTTTTCGAACCTTAGTTGCTGATCTAACTAAAATTGCATCAAAGTTGTTTAATTCTTTAATCAAGTCTTCCTGTGCAATTTTTTGTGTTATAACTTCATATCCTGCTGCTTCTAACAAAAACTTTCCGCTTTGGTCGATACCATCATTTGCTAATATTCTTATCATACGATTTTATAATTTAAGTTTTAGGCCTGTAATTTTTCATAGGTTTGCATTGCATCAACCAATGCCTGAACACTTTCAATTTCTAGGGCATTATATAATGAAGCTCTCAATCCGCCTACAGAACGATGTCCTTTAAGTCCGCTCAAATTTCTTTCTGCACAGAACTTTAAAAAAGGCTCTTCATGAGATTTATCGGTTAGAACAAAATTAACGTTCATTCTACTTCTATCTTCAGTTGCAACAGTTCCTGTAAACATAGAATTTCTATCAATTTCTGCATAAAGCAAATCTGCTTTTGCTTTGTTTCTAACTCCCATTGCTTCTAAACCAATCTCTTTTATCCAGCGCAAAGTATGCATGCAAACAAAAATGGCAAAAACGCTAGGTGTGTTATACATACTTCCGTTTTCAACATGAATTTTATAATTAAGCATGGTTGGTACTTTAGCATTTGCCTTCTCCAAAAACGATTTTTTCAGAATAACCAAAGTAGTACCAGCAGGACCCATATTTTTTTGTGCACCAGCATAAATCATATCAAATTTTGAAGCATCAAAAGGTCTGCTAAAGATATCAGAACTCATGTCACAAATCATTGGCACATTGGTTTCTGGAAATGCAAACATTTCAGTTCCATAAATGGTGTTATTACTAGTGCAATGATAATAGGCTGAATCAGCAGGAATACTATAATCTTTTGGTATATATGAGAAATTATTGTCTTCACTTGAAGCCAAAACATTAACATCGCCAAACATTTTTGCCTCTTTTATGGCTCTGCTTGCCCAAACACCAGTATTAACGTAAGCAGCGGTTTTGCCTGGAGCAAGGAAGTTCATTGGAATCATATCAAACTGCAAACTTGCACCACCTTGTAGAAAAATCACTTCATAATCTGCTCCAAGATTAAGGATTTCCTTCACAAGGTTGCAGGCTTCTGCAACTACTGCTTCAAACTCCTTGCCTCTGTGAGAAACTTCGATTAATGATAAACCAGTTCCTCCAAAGTTTTGAAGCGCTTGGATACTAGCATCAATAGCTGATTGGGGTAAAATTGCCGGACCAGCAGAGAAATTGTGTACTTTATTCATGTTTTTAAGCGTTGAATGCAGTGCGAATTAATAAAACATATGCTTAATTTTATTGATTTAATTCATTTATTTTTGCCCAATATGAAAAAAGTTGTCATCTTATTAGGTCTATTAATAGGTTTTAGCTCTTTTGGTTCAGCCCAAAGAAAAGTGCAACAGTTAGATGAAGAGGAGGCTAAGAAGAGAGAAGAACTAAAAACTTATGAAAAAGATAAGAAGGGATTTGATAAAGATAAGTTAACGTTTGGTGGAAATGTAGGTGGTACTCTTTCAAATGGTGTTAGTTTTTTAATGCTTCAACCGATGGTTGGTTATTATTTCCTACCAAAAACCATGGCAGGTGTTGGAGCAACCTATATTTATTACCAAGTTAAAAACAATTTAGGTCAAAAATATTCTACCAATATTTATGGACCCATAATTTTTGCAAGACAGCAAGTTTTGCCCTCAATTTTTGCGCATGGAGAATGGCAACCCATTAATTATGAACGTTATAATTTAACAAAAAATAATTATGAACGTTTTTGGAGCAATCAACTACTATTAGGTGGTGGATATGGAGGAAAAACAGGGGTTTTTATATTTGCCCTATACGATGTTTTGCATGATGAAAATAGCTTTTATGCTAATCCATTAATGATAAGAGTTGGATTTATGTTTTAAAATTGGTTCAAGAAATATAAAAAGATTCTAGGTTTTGCAACAAGCGTAAATAATACTCCATATACAGCACCATAAAAATGAGCTTCATGATTAATGTTATCGTTTGAATTTCGCGAAGCATATTGAGAATAAATCAAATATAAAACACCAGCTAGAATGTTTGGTAAACCAATGATACCATAAAGGTAAATTTTAGCCATAGGCGCGAATAGAATACTAGTTGTAGTAATTGCAGAAACAGCCCCTGAAGCTCCTAAAGATCGATAACTTGGGTTGTCTTTATTTTTATAAAAACTACTTGCAGAGGCAGCTATAATGCTGCTTAGATATAAGAGCAGAAAAATAATTTTTGAGGCTGAACCAAAAAAGTAATCATAATAGGTTTCTACAATTGAGCCGAAGCTATATAAAACAAACATATTGATGATTAAATGCATCCAATCTGCATGTAAAAAACCACTTGATAAAAACCTAAACCACTGCTTTTCTCGCTCCATTTGATAAGGATACAAAATAAACCGATTCATCATGTTGTGATTACTAAAAGCTTGAATACTTATTATTGCAGTTACAGCGATTATTATAATTGTTAAGTTAATCATAGGTTCAAAGATGAATAAAAAATTATGAAACGAATAGGAATTCTAAGCGACACACATGGATTTTTCAATTCGGCTTTAGAAAGTTTTTTTGCAGAGTGCGATGAGATTTGGCACGCTGGAGATTGGGGTACTGAAGTAGACGAAAAAATAGAAAAGTTGAAACCTATAAGGGGGGTTTATGGAAATATTGATGGGCAAACTATAAGGAAAAAGTATCCAGAATTTTTATTCTTTGAAATAGAAGGAGTAAAAGTTTTTATTATACATATTGCAGGATATCCAAAGTATTATGCACCAAGTTTTAGGAAAATAATTAAAGATTATAAACCAGATTTATTGATTTGCGGTCATTCTCACATTTTACGTATTATGAAAGACCCAATAAACAATTGGTTGTTGATAAACCCTGGAGCTTGCGGAAATCATGGCTTCCAGAAAGTAAATACCGCAGTGCGATTAATTTTTGCTGATGGAAAAATGACTAATTTGGAGGTTTGGGAACAAAAAAGAGCATAATTTGACGCAACCAACCAACCTATGGGGTTGACTTATATAAATAAATTATTAATTTGCCCGTCAAATGAAAAGGCTAAATATGAAAAAACTATTACTGATTGGTGCGCTGGCAATAAGTGGCCACGTAGTGATGGCCCAGCAACACCGCTGCGGTACAGACGAACATTTAGAAACGCTTATCAAACAGAATCCTTCAATTAAAGATGCCAAAGCTAAATTTGAAGCTGATTACAGACAGTTTCAGGCAACTTATAAACCAGAGGATTACAAAACAAATCAACAACTTGGTAAAAAAGCGGCTCCAAAGTACATTATTCCTGTTGTAGTGCATGTTTTCCATAATAATGGTAGTGAAAACATTAGTGAGGCTCAAGTTTTAAGTGAAATTAATTTTTTAAATAAGTCATTTAGAAATAATGTTAATGATACAGTAAATCGCAGAGCAGGTTGGTTCAAGGCAAGCCCTGAAAGTACTGATAGTTTTTATTATGATTATAAAAACTTAGCTGCTGATGCAGAAATTGAATTTAGATTAGCAAAAAAAGATCCACAAGGGAATTGTACTAATGGTATAGTTAGAATTCATACTCCTTTAACAAATAAAGGTAATGATGATTTAAAGAAAACTAGTGTTTGGGACACTAAGCGTTATTTTAATATTTGGGTTGTTAGAACCATTAATAGAGGAAATTCTATCGGTATAGCTGGGTATGCTCAATTTCCATTTGGATTTGGAGGCGGAGCTTCAACAGATGGTATCATGGTTATTCATAATGAGTTTGGAAACACAGGAACTTCTCAACCAGGACAAACGCCTAATGTAACAACCTCAACCCATGAAGTTGGCCATTGGTTAGGTTTATATCATCCTTTCCAGATTTCAACAGACAGTTGCGGGTTAGATGGAGATGGTTTAATGGATACTCCTCCTACATACTTTAATCCAAGTTCTACCGAGCCATTACGCAATCGTTGTAACAATAAAAGTTTCAATACTTGTTCAACTGAAAAGCCAGATAGACCAGATTTACAAGAAGCTTACATGGATTATTTTATTGGAAATTGTGCAAGTAACATGTTTACTTTAGAACAAAAGGCACGTATGCACAAGGTTTTGAATGATATTCGCAAGACACTTTGGTCAGAAGAAAACTTACGATTTACAGGTATAATTGATGGACCTGCAACTTGTCCGCCAGTAGCAGCTTTTAATACTCAAACTCCTGTTACTTGTGCTGGTCAGAAAATTAGTTTCCTAAATTTTTCTTATGGAGGCACTATTAGCACTCATGAATGGACTTTTGAAGGTGGCACACCTTCAACATTTACTGGTTTGAACCCACCTCAAATTCAGTATGACGCACCAGGAACTTATGATGTAACCTTGAAAGTAACAGGACCGAACGGAACTACATTAACTGTATTAAATGATTATGTAACTATACAACCAAAATCGGCTAATTTACCAAAGGATAATTACACGGCCGATTGGTGGTATCAAAATAATTGGAAAGAAAAAGGATGGAAATTTGTTCATGAAAACCCAAAAAATCAATTTACACGTTTTCCAATTTCGTATGAAAACAATGCTAGTATGCGATTGTTGAGAGATCCTTTTAATGCTTTGTCATCTGTAGGAACAGTTTCTTCATTAATTTCGCCTAGTTTTGATTTTACAGGCATTACAAATCCTTACTTTGAATTTTATTATGCATTTGCCCAAGGCACTTTGAGCGCAAATGTTGGTGGTGGCAACACACAGGAACAATTAAGAGTTTATTCTTCTATAGATTGCGGTAAAACATGGCAAACTAGGTCAACAGTTGGAAGCAGCGCTATTTCGACAATAGGCACAGGAACAGCTGGAACTTTGGCTAGTACCATAGATTTTATACCATCTGATAAATCGAAATGGAAATTGGTAAGAATTAATGGAAATGCTATACCGAAAACAGATAATGTTCTTTTCAAAGTTGAATTTGAATATGCTGGTGGTAATAACTTTTATATTGACAATGTACGTGTTGGTTTAACAACAGGTTTGAGCCAAGAATTATTGGCTGAGAATTTAAAATTCACTACGCAGCCAAACCCATTTAACAATACTACACAAATAAGCTATGAATTAATGAGCAAAGAAGAGGTATTGATTAAGGTTTATGATATTACCGGCAAAGAAATGGGAACCGTATTTAGTGGCACCCAAAATGCTGGAATTCAGAAATTGGAGCTAGATAGAAACACCATGAATCTTCGTTCAGGGCTATATTTTGTTGAATTAAATGTTGGAGGCAACAAATTATCACATAAAATAGTGGTTGAGTAACAGTAAGATAATATAGAAAAACCCGATAGGCTTAGCTTATCGGGTTTTTTTTTGATTTTTATTTGGCAGAAAAAACTCAGAAGCTTACTTTTGCACCGGAGAGTTGGCAGAGTGGTCGATTGCGGCAGTCTTGAAAACTGTTGACTGTAGTAGGTCCGGGGGTTCGAATCCCTCACTCTCCGCCATAGTTTGTTAAGGCTTTAGCGAATGCCAAGAATAAAAAAACCGATTAGAAACATCTAATCGGTTTTTTTATTCAAATACGTTTAAGTGAAATATTGTTCAAGCAACATTCTTGAAAAACTATTATATTCACATAGATGTACAAACTTGATAGCATTTTTTATGGATTAAGAAAGTTTAAGTTTTGGCAATTGTCCAGTTTAGCTTTTTTACTCATCCTTGTTTTTGGCGGTTTTAAACCTGCTGAATCTGAAATCACATGGGGTGAGCGAGACATTATTTGGTCTGATTTTAAAGGGAAACCCAAGATCTATTCAAAACATGCGGCAGAAATAGCATACGCTATTAAGTTAAATTCGGTACAGATTTCAAAAGATAGTTTAGGAGTAAAAATAGTAGCTGTTTTCTTGTGTAATGATGCATGGACAAAAACAGCTTCAGATACAGCATTGGACCATGAACGCAGACACTTTGATATAGTTGAAATATATTGCAGAAAAATGCGTAAAAAACTTCTTGAGAATAAAAATATAAACACAACCAAATTAAACAAAGAAGTAGCAGCTATTTTTGATTCTTATAAAAAAGAATGTGAAAAAGTTCAACTACAATATGATGAAGAAACAAATCATTCATTGAATTTCACAAACCAAATGAAATGGAATTCAAAAATTAATAGAGAGCTCTTACTATTAGCTGAATATGCTGAACCTTTGGTTTTATTTAAAATGAATTAAGATGGTTAAGCTTTATCAATAGTCAATTTATTATAAAAGTAGGAATACGTTTTTTACATTTACGTAAATTGCTAAATTTATGTAACATTGTGAATGAGAATCAAAGTTTTAATTCTATCGATTTTATTTCTAGTTGAGGTAAAAGCCCAAATTACCATTCAAAATTCGGACATGCCTGCGGCTGGCGATACTTTAAGATATTCTGTTGCAAACTCTATTAGCAATTATACTAATTCTGGAGCCAACCAAACTTGGGATTTCAGCAAAATTGTACCTATTACCCAAGACATTCAAAGGTACTATTCCCCTACTGCCACTCCGTATTTTATACAATTCTTTACAGCTAATTATGGTTTACCAGAGCAATTGGATTTAGTGCCAATTGGAGGCTTAGGGTTTGCTTCTAATGTTTTTGGATTTTACAGAAGTAATAATTCAGCATTGGTAAATGTTGGAAAAGGCGCTACAGTGCAAAACTTACCACTTGGCATTGTTTATACTAAACGTGACACCATCTTTAAATTTCCACTCAATTTTGGCTATATCAAAGAAGGAAATTATGAAGGTAGTGCAAGTCTTTTGGGATTAGGCGGTTTGGTTCAAACCGGAACCAGAAAAACGGAAGTGGACGGTTGGGGAAGCATTACAACTCCTTATGGCACCTTTAATTGTATCAGAGTGAAGTCGGAAGTTGTTGGATTTGATTCGATTTCAATTAATGGTTTTGGAATTCCTATTCCAAATAGCCGAACAGAATATTATTGGTTTGGCAAAAACCAAAAATTCCCATTAATGGAGGTTGTCGTAAATAACTTTACTCAAGAAACAAAAATCAGGTATAAGGATATAAATAGACCAGAATTATATAAAACCAATGCGAGGTTTACTGCAAATAGAACTACTTGCACAACAAAAGATACCATTTCACTTAATAATCAATCTTTAGGTCTTCCAACGGGATATACGTGGACAATTACACCAAATACTTTTAAGTATGTTGCCAGTACAAATAATAAAAGTGAAAGCCCTAGAATCCTTTTTGACGCTTTAGGAAAATATTCTATTAGACTGGCTGTTAATTACAATGGTGGATTTGATGATACAACAAGAATAGATTACATTTCGGTTTCACAAGGATTAGAAGTTGATTTTGAAGCAGATAAACTGCTTCCAAGCATGGCAGAAACGGTTACAATCACAGATAAAACAACAGGAAATCCAGTGGCTTGGCAATGGACATTTATCCCAAATACTGGGGTTCAATTTGTGGAAAGTACAAATGCATTTAGTCAAAATCCTAAAGTAAAATTTTCTAGTAAGGGTAATTTTACTGTTAGGCTGCGAGCAACAAATGCAGCAGGATCTGTGTCACTCACGAAGGAAAATTACATTCAGGTTTGGCCCACAGGATTGTTTACCACAGCACAAACTTACACAGGCGTTAAATTTTTCCCAAATCCTGCAAAAGATTATTTTCAATTAGAAAACGGTTTTAACCAAACTATTCAAGTAAAAATTTTGAACCTACTTGGCGAGGAAATATATCAAGAAACACTAGCGCAAAGAGCCGCTTCAAAAGTTTTGGTTCAAACCATACCTGCTGGAATCTATTTGATAGAAAGTACTTTGGGCGAACAACGTGTGTTACAAAAATTGATTATTGAATAAGTATTGTTGAAAAGACTGCATTGACCTTATCCTTGAGTAGATATATTTGTAGGGAATTATGCTATTATCACTCAGCATTCAAAATTTTGCAATTATCAGTGCCTCTCAAATTCAGTTTGATAGAGGACTAAATATTATTACAGGCGAAACTGGCGCTGGTAAATCCATTTTAATGGGAGCCTTAGGGCTTATTTTAGGCAATCGTGCAGATACAAAAGACGTGATGCAAGGGAAAGACAAGTGCATCATTGAAGCTGCTTTTTCCATTGAGGGTTATCAACTTCAAAATTTCTTTGAAGCAAATGAATTGGATGAAATTAATCCATGTCTTGTGCGCAGGGAACTTACATCAAATGGCAAATCGAGGGCATTTATTAACGATACTCCAGTTACATTGCAAGTATTAAGAGCATTTGGCCTTCAATTAATTGATATTGTTTCACAGCATCAAACCCTAGAATTAAATGAAAGTAGTTTTCAGCTTCAAGTTTTAGATGCTATTGCCAATAATCAAGAGGTTTTGGTTGATTATAAATACGCTTTTAAATCTTATAAAAAGGCGCTCTTAGCCTTACAAGAATTGCAACATAAAGAAGCAAATTCAAGACAAGATGAAGATTACCTTAGATTTGTATTAAATGAATTACAGGAGTTAAATCCTAAAGAAGGTGAACAAGAAGTTCTAGAAACACGATTAGATGAGCTAAGCAACGCAGAAGGCATACAAGTGGCAGCAAGTTTTGTGAGTGGATTATTGGAAGGCGGAGAACATGCTATTTTAGATCAATTGCGTGAAGGTCGCTCCCAGCTTGCGGCCGCAGCTAAACACCATTCCATTTTAAAGTCATTATTAGAAAGATTAGATTCCAATCTAGAGGATTTAAAAGACCTTTCGAGGGAATTACAAACTGTGGCAGACAAAACGCAACTTGACCCCGAAGGGCTTCAAGCAGCAGAAAGCAGGTTGCAACAACTCTTTCATTTGCAAAAGAAACACAAGGTTAAAGACACCTCTGAGCTTATTGCTTTAATGAAAACATTTGAGGCAAGGTTTGAGGCATTAGGAAGTTTAGAAAACGAAATAGAGGATGCAAAGGCTTTGGTGGAGAAGTCTAAATCTAATATGGTTGAATTTGCGTTAAACTTAAGAAATACGAGGAAAGCAGCCCTTACTAACGCTTGCGAACAAGTAAATGAATTATTAAGTCAGGTAGCCCTGCCAAATGCAGTTTTTGCCATAGATTTGCAAGCGCTACCAATTGAGAAATACACCACAGAAGGTGCAGAAGAGATTAGTTTTCTGTTTAGTGCGAATAAAGGCTTTGAACCACAACCCATCAACAAAGTAGCTAGTGGAGGCGAACTAAGTAGGTTGATGCTCTGCATTAAATCTTTGATTGCCGATAAGGTACAACTACCAAGTATTGTATTTGATGAAATAGACACTGGAATATCTGGGGAAGCAGCGCAAAAAGTAGCACAAGTAATGCAACAACATGCAAAAAATCATCAAGTAATTGCCATTACCCATTTGCCTCAAATTGCTGGAAAAGCCCAACAGCATTTGTATGTTTACAAAGATTCGGAAGGAGAAATCACCCAAACCAATATAAAATCACTCAGTTACGAAGAACGAGTTACAGAAATTGCTAGAATGTTAAGTGGCGAAAATCCATCTGAAAATGTGAAAGCCGCAGCAAGAGAATTAATGAATTAAACTTAAAAAAAAACTTATATTGCAATCATACATGACTTTAAGCTTACAATACAATACCGAAAGAGGTAAATTAAGGATTTCAGAACATGGCAGAATCATTCAAAACATGATTGAAGTAGCCATTGGAGAGCCCAACAGAGACAGAAGACAGAAAATTGCAGAAGAAATTATTCGACTCTTGAACCAATTCAATCCTCAACTTAAGGATGTTGCAGACTATAAAATTAAACTTTGGGACCACTTGTTTATTATGAGCGATTTTAAATTGGATGTAGATTCTCCATATCCAATTCCAACCAAAGAAACAATTTCAACTCGGCCTGAACCAATGGCTTACCCTCAATCGAGAATTAAGTATAGATTTTATGGCAAGACCGTTGCAAAAATGATTGAAAAATTGGCTGAGATGGAAGAAGGTCCACAGCGCACTGCTTATATCAATGCTATTGGATCATTCATGAAAATGAGCAGTAAAGCTTGGAACTTAGAAATGCTTCAGGATGATGAAGTAATGCATCACCTTACAGAACTTAGTCAAGGAAAAATTAGGTTAGAAGAAAGTGAAGATTTGCAGTTTAAATACATGCAACAAAGAAAAGTTCAAAACATTGGCTCTGATAATTTTGGTGGCCAACGCAACAATAACAACAATAATAATAAAAATCGCAATTTTAAAAAGAATCGCAATTTTAAGAATTACAAGAACAGAGGGAATTAACGCGTCAGCCATGAAAAGGCTTTTCCTAATTTTTGTTTATGGTTTACTTTCTTTTCAACTATTGGGTCAAGCCAATATATTAGATTCGCTAGTAATAAATGCGTTTAGATTACCAACAGCATTTAAAACTTTAACACTCAAAACAGGTGTAATTTCTCAAAAACAAATTAAACAGTTTCAACCCCAAACAGCGGCAGATTTACTTGGATTAGGCGGGGAAGTATTTATTCAGAAAAGTCAACAAAGCGGCGGAAGCCCAATGATAAGAGGCTTTGGTACCAACAGATTGTTATTAGCCATTGACGGAGTTAGAATGAACACCGCCATTTTTAGAGCAGGAAACCTTCAACAAGTAATAGTATTAGACCCATTTGTTATAGAAAAGGCAGAGATTTGTTATGGCCCAGGTTCGGTAATGTATGGAAGCGATGCCATTGGAGGTGTAATTAGTTTTAAAACCATACAACCAAAATTTGAGAAGGATGGATTTAAATCATCAGCACAAGTAGCCACGCGTTTCTCGTCAGCCAATAATGAGTTCACTTATCATGGACGAATCAATCTTGGATCAACCCACTTTGCCTCCCTTACTGCATTCACAGCCAATCAATTTGGAGATTTAAAAATGGGTTCAAACGGCCCAAATGATTATTTGCAAACCTTTGTTGTGCAAAAATTTGACACCCTTGATAGAAAAGTACAAATCAATGAGCCGTTATTGCAATCGCCAACAGCCTACACGCAATTCAATATTTTGCAAAAGTTTCGGTTTGAACCAAACAAACATTTGGAAATAGAATGGACAACTAACTATTCAAAATCGAGCAATAACCCACGTTACGATCGACTCAATAGGTTGCGAGCTAATGGAAATCCTTATAGTGCTGAGTGGTATTATGGCCCTCAAATTTGGTTGATGAACTTATTAGAAGCCGATTTAAAAAAGGCGAACTTTTGGTTTGATAATGCCAAAATTCATTTGGCTTTCCAACAATTTCAAGAAAGTAGACACGATAGAAATTTCAATGAACCTATCTTGAAAAACAGAATGGAAAAGGTAAATGCTTATAATTTGAACCTAGATTTTGAAAAACACTTTGGAATCAAAACCAATTTAAGATATGGAGCAGAATGGGTTGGTAACCAAGTGAAATCAACGGGCACCAACCAAAATATTTATACTCAGCAGTTAGAAAACGGACCATCACGTTATCCAAATTCCTTTTGGCAAACTGGTTCTTTATATGCAGCCTTTCATTATACGCCTGCCCAAAAACATCATTTAAATGCTGGTATTAGGGCAAATTACTTTGCTGTAAATGCTGATTTTTCAAACAATGCAAATTACTTCCCCATCCAATTTGAAAATACAAATAGTTTTAAACCTGCCTTTACAGGAGCCTTAGGATGGGTTTATAATGCAACAGCCACAAACAGTTTTAGATTTAATTTATCAAGTGGGTTTAGAGCACCAAATGTAGATGATTTAGGCAAAGTATTTGACTCGGAACCAGGAGCGGTATTGTTACCAAATAATAATTTAAATGCGGAACAGGCTTGGCAAGCAGAAAGCGGTTTGAACCTACTTATATGGAAGTATTTGGCTTTAGACTTTTGCGGATATTATACTTACTTAAATGGCGCTATGGTTAGAAGAAGTAGCACAGTAAATGGCTTGGATAGTTTGTTATATGATGGCGTGATGAGTAAGATTCAAACCTTACAAAATGCTGCATTTGCAAGGGTTTACGGCTTTCAGGCAATTGCAAGGATTTCTTTGCCTTTTCAATTTAGTTTAAGAGGAACATATAATTTTCAAAATGGAATTGAAGAAACAGAGGATGGTACCCAAAGTCCGATGGTGCATTTAAGTCCGAGTTTTGGCAACATTGTTTTAAGCCACTCTGCGAAGCAATGGGAAACAAGCTTCTACCTAAACTGGGCAGCTAGTATGCAAAACGATGATTTATCTCAAGAGGCCAAAGGCAGTGCTTTTTTATATGCAAAAGATGCAAACGGCTTGCCTTATTCCCCAGCATGGCAAACCTTGAATTTTAGAATCTCTTATACCTTTAAAAAGTATTATGACTTTCAAGTAGCAGTTGAGAACTTGCTAGATGAAAGATATAGAACCTACCGTTCTGGTATCAGTGCTGCAGGCAGAACTATAGTATTAAGTGTACGTTTAAGGTTATGATTAAACTGCTACATTATACTCTCTAAGGGCATTGTTTAAAGATGTTTTTAAATCTGTGCTTGGTTTACGTTTTCCTATAATTAAAGCACAAGGCACCTGAAAATCTCCAGCAGCAAACGTTTTAGTATAAGATCCTGGAATTACAACAGAGCGAGCTGGAACAATACCTTTATACTCGAGAGGTTCGTTGCCAGTAACATCAATAATTTTGGTGCTCCTGGTTAAGGTAACACCTGCACCAAGCACTGCTTCCTTTTCTACCTTCACTCCTTCTACAACAATGCATCTTGATCCAATAAAGCAATTATCTTCAATGATTACAGGTGCGGCTTGAACAGGTTCTAAAACACCACCAATTCCAACCCCACCACTTAAGTGAACGTTTTTTCCAATTTGTGCACAAGAACCAACGGTTGCCCAAGTATCTACCATAGTGCCTTCATCAACATAAGCACCAATATTTACATAACTCGGCATCATGATAACACCTTTTGCTAAAAAGGCACCATAACGTGCAATTCCATGAGGAACCACACGCACACCAAGTTCTGCATAATTCTTTTTGAGTGCCATTTTATCATGAAACTCCATTGGTCCAACTTCTATAGTTTCCATTTGGCGAATTGGAAAATAAAGAATTACTGCCTTCTTGATCCAATCATTAACCTGCCAGCCATCATTTATAGGCTCTGCAACACGCAAGGTTCCTTTATCTAGTTGTTCAATAACCTGCTCAATAGCAAATCGAGTATTTTCTTCTTTTAACAATGCTCTGTTATCCCAAGCATTTTCAATTAGTGTTTGCAATTCCATATGGCAAAAGTGAAGTGCAAACGCGACAAATGCAAGGTATTTGAATTTAACCCTTGTTTTATATTAAATTTGGAAGGCTTCATATAAAAAAGGTTTGGCACTTATGACAAATGTTTCAGTCAAAATAGAGGATTCTTGGAAAGAAAAACTAGCACCAGCTTTTGAGGCTCCTTCTTTTAAAAATTTAAGTCAGTTCTTAAAAACAGAAAAGGCAGCTGGTAAGATTATTTACCCTCCAGGACCCTTGATTTTCGAGGCGTTTAACAGAACCAAGTTTGAAGATGTAAAAGTTGTTATTTTAGGTCAAGACCCCTACCATGGGCCTAACCAAGCGCATGGCTTAAGTTTTTCTGTGAATGATGGCGTGCCTTATCCTCCCTCTTTGTTAAATATCCTTAAAGCTTGTATGGCAGATGTTCCGGGATTTATGATTCCAGCTAGTGGCAATTTAAGTAAATGGGCAGAACGAGGGGTGTTGCTATTGAATGCAACCTTAACTGTAGAAGCCGGCAATGCGGGCAGTCACCAAAAGAAAGGATGGGAAGAGTTTACTGATACAGTAATCAAAACCATCAGTGAGCAAAAAGTCAATGTAATTTTTATGCTTTGGGGTGCATTTGCTCAAAGTAAAGCAAGTTTAATAGATGCACATAAACATCTAATCTTAAAAGCACCACATCCTTCTCCACTTTCAGCGCACAAAGGCTTTTTTGATTGTAAACATTTTAGTACAACAAATGAATGGTTAGTCAGCAAAAACCTAGAACCCATTGATTGGAAACTATATGTATTATAGGTTCAAAACTAAAATTTGAGTAGCTAATTTTTTTGCGCAATTTGCGGGTACATGAGAATACTTCATACCTCCGATTGGCACCTAGGCAGAACACTCTATGCTAAAAAAGAGCGCACAGAGGAACACAAAGCATTTTTAAGTTGGCTTATCACCACCATTCAAGCACAAAAGATAGATTTATTATTGGTAGCTGGTGATATTTTTGATACAGCATCTCCTAGTA
This sequence comes from Bacteroidota bacterium, assembly GCA_027488905.1. Classification (GTDB taxonomy): domain Bacteria; phylum Bacteroidota; class Bacteroidia; order UKL13-3; family UKL13-3; genus B1. Next base: position 66,963 of record JAIYAT010000035.1, on the reverse strand, counting down.
GTACTTCACAAAAAATGTATTACGACTTTTTGATAAACATCAAACATACTGATTGTAAAAATGTGGTTGTGGTAGGCGGAAATCATGATTCTCCAAGTTTTTTGAATGCTCCTAAAGCAATACTTGCAGCGCTGAACGTTAGCGTAATAGGCAATGCTACAGAGAATATTGAAGATGAAATTCTTGTGATAAAGGACCAACTAGAAAATCCAATTGCAATTGTTTGTGGTGTTCCATTTTTAAGAGAACGAGATATTAGTAGGTTTGCAGAAGGAGAAAGTTATAGTGATAGGTCTAAACGCATTAATGAAAACATCAAAAAACATTACGAGGCAATTGCAGCCTTGGCTTTTCAAAAACGGATAGAGATTGGTTCAAACCTACCCATAATTGCTACAGGACATTTGTCTGTTGCTGGAGGGAAAAGAAACGAAGATGATGGCGTGCGCGAAACTTACATTGGCAATATAGAAGCTGTTGGTAGCGATATTTTTCCTGATACTTTTGATTATGTCGCACTAGGACATTACCATGTTCCTTCAGCTATTAAGGAGCATATAAGGTATTGCGGCTCCCCAATTCCAATGGGTTTTGGAGAGGCAAAACAAAGCAAATGCGTTTATATAATTGATTTTAACAATGGAAGAACTATTGAAACCATTGAGATCCCTGTCTTTCAAAAACTTGCATCAATTTCGGGTAACAAAGCTAATATTTTGGAAAGCCTCCAAAAATTGAAACAAGAAAAAAGTAACGTTTGGGTAGAAATTATTTACAAAGGCGATGAACTTTTTCCAGATTTTCATACATGGGTAAATGAACAAAAAAAAGACAGCAATATTGAAGTATTAAAACTTCAAAACAGACAATTTTTGAATGAAGAATTATCATTAGAAGACGCTACCCTTTCCTTAGAAGAACTTAACACTACTGAAGTATTTAATAAACTTTTGGAAAAATCCAACATAAATGAAGAACAGAAAACTACTTTGATAGAATCTTACCGAGAAATTGTAGACAGTTTAAAAGTGGGGAGTGCTGATTAATGAGAATTTTAAAACTAAAATTTAAAAACATCAATTCCCTTGCTGGAGAAAACGAAATTGATTTTACAAATTCCGTGTTTACCAATGATGGCTTGTTTGCCATTACGGGTAAAACAGGTGCTGGCAAGAGTTCTATATTAGATGCTATTGCTTTGGCATTTTATGGCAAAACTCCAAGAGTAGAAATTTCGGGCAATGAAAATGCTGTAATGACAAGAGGTGAGAAGGATTGTTATGCAGAAATTACTTTTGAAGTTGCAGGTAAAATCTGGAAAAGCGCTTGGAAGCAAGAGAGAACAAAAACAGGAAACTTAAAACCAGTTAACCGCATTATTTCAGATGCTGATGGAATAATTATTGCCGACCAAGTTCGTGCTTGTGATACGAAAATTGAAGAAATTATTGGATTGAGTTTTGAGCAGTTTACCAAAGTAATTATGCTTGCCCAAGGAAGTTTTGCCGCCTTTCTACAAGCAGATAAAAACGACAAAGGTGAGTTATTAGAGCAAATAACTGGGACAGAAATTTATGGAGAAATTTCTAAGAAAGTGTTTGAACGCAACAGAATTGAAAAAGAAAAACTTGAAAAAATTTCACTTGCCGTAGAAGCAATTAAAGTGCTTTCTGATGAAGAAACTAAGACATTAGAAAACGAAATTAGTTTTTTAGAAAAGGAGAAAAAGTATTTAGACAAAGAGTTGCAAGACTTAGAAACTGTAAGAAAATGGCTGTTAGACTTAAGCATTTTACAAAAGCAAATTCAAGATGCAAAACAAAACTTACCAGCGCTACAAGAAATTGCAAAAATAACAAAAAGTAAGGTAGACCAAGCAGAAAGCATTGTATTGATTTCGAAAGAAACATTAAGCAAGCATGAACCAATTTTTAAGCAAGTAAGAGAACTAGATACTAAAATAACTATTAGGCAAAATTTACTAAAACCAATTTTGGATACGCTTGCATCCTTAGAAATTGAATCGAAAAGCCTTCATCATAAAATTGAAAAGGAGAAAGAACAACTACTGTTAACCAATAAAAAACTTATAGAGAAAGAGCATTGGAAAGCAAATCATTTAAAATATGAAACATTACTTTCACAATTTGCTGCAATTGAAAAAGAACATCTTTCCCTGCAAGCAGAAAACCAATTGTTAACAAAATTAAACAATGAAATTGTTGGGTTGAACCAAACCTTTACTCAAAAGAAAGTTGAGGCATCCTTAGCAAATGATTCGTATCATACAAGTGACCAAAAGTTAACCCTAAAGAACAAGGAGCTTGAGGAAAGAAAACAAGAATTACTAAACGTTTTAGCAGGAAAAGAACTTTCTGAATTACAATCAGAAAAGGAGAAAATAACAAACTTTGGAACGCAACTCAAAGGCTTAATAGAAACAGAAATGGCAATTCTTAAAAGCCAAGGTGAAACAGCAGAATATGACCAGAATTTGCTTTTGTTCGACAAGGAAACTTACTTGCTTAAAGGACAGATTGAAACGGAAATTGCAAGCATAACCAACCTAAATTTACAAATTAAACTCTTAGAAGAAAATATACTTTTAAATAGAACCATTTTAAGTTTGGCAGAACATAGACAACACCTAAAAGATGGTGAAGCCTGTCCGCTTTGCGGAGCAATTGAACACCCATATGCTATAGGAAATATTCCCTCAATCGGAAATCAAGAACAAGCATTGTTTAATCTAAAATTGGAACTCGACCAAAAAGCAAAAGTTAAATCCACTCAAGAAATTAAACTTGCCGAAGTAGGTTCAAACCGAAAAAACAACATAGCCTCAAAAGCCAAAGCCGAAAAGCAATTGCAAGCGTTAATTGAAAATATTCTAACACATAAGGAAGCCTTAGTAGCCTTAAATCATGGTTTTATTTATCCTGAAGCGTCAAATAAAATTGAAGTTCTTCAAACTCTTTTAACTAGCAAACAAATCGACTTCAAAAACATAAAAAGCAACCTTGATAAAGCCACAGAAATTGAAAAAGAAATAACTGACTTGCGCGATCAACAACTACCTATCTTAATAAAAGAAAGGCAAAAAGCAGAGCAAGGAATGATTGATGTAAAGATGCAGTTGAGTTTAATTGAACAAGATATTGTCAGTAAAAATGAAATTGCAAAAACGCTAGATGAAAAGCATAACCAAGCAACCAATGCCTTTTTAAATGAGCTAAAATATTATGAGGTTGATACCATCGAATCACTCAAAAAATGCCTTGAAGATTGGACCTTCAATCAAAAAAGTATTGAAGAATTAACCAAAGATAAACAAGCGATAAACAACCAACTAACGATTTTTGAAAGTAATTTTAACAATGGCCTATCACAACTTAAAGAGAAAGAAAAAGAAAGAGAAAAGCTTGAAATTGAAAAGTCAGATTTAACCCTAGCACGCCTTGAAATATTTGGAGAAAAACATGTTGATAAAGAAGAAAGCATGCTCAAAAGTCAACTTAAAGAAGCTGAATTTGTTAGGGATGAAGCAGACAAATCAAATCAAACTGCGAGTATAGAGTTAACCAAAATTGAGGCAATTATTAAAGAAAAAGAAAAGGAACTTATAGCAAAGCAATCGCAAAAACTAAGTGAGAAAGCCATTGAAGAAATTGAAATAACACTTAAAGAAAAGAAACAAAACTCAGATTTTGTTTCGCAAAAAATGGGTGCGAACCAACAAGCTTTAGATGCTAATGCAATAGCTTTAAAGGAAAGTGGAATTAAACTTAAAGAGAAAGTAAAACAACAAGAAATCTGCAATAAATGGAGTAATTTAGATAAGCTCATTGGCGCAAGTGATGGCAGAAAATATCGCAATTTTGCGCAAGCCTTAACGTTTGAACATTTGATAGCTTTGGCCAACAAACAGTTGCAGAAAATGTCGGAAAGATACTTACTCAAAAGAACTGGAGAAATTAGCAATCCCTTTGAATTATCTGTGGTAGATAAATTTCAAAACAATGAAGAGCGAACTGCCCAGAATCTTTCGGGCGGAGAGAAGTTTATTGTTTCCTTATCCTTGGCATTGGGACTATCTAACATGGCGAGTAAAAACATGCGTATAGACACCCTTTTTATTGATGAAGGTTTTGGAACCTTAGACTCGGATTATTTAGATGTAGCGCTTTCTGCCTTGTCTAACTTGCAAAGTGAAGGTAAAATAATTGGCGTAATCTCACATTTATCAGAACTTAAGGAACGGATTGCCACGCATGTAGAAGTTATTCCAAGTGGTAATGGGTACTCAAGAATACAAATAGTGGCTTAATGATTAAAAAGCGCTATTTAGGTTGAAGAATATGAATTACTAATTTATTAAAACTGAAACTGCTAATCAATATTTTTAGTAAATTCGAATTTATTTTTAAATAAACACTATTCATTAATTTATTATGACGCAAATAATCTTAAATGTTGAAGATGACAAACTCAACTCCTTTATGGAAATAATTAAGACCTTAAATTATGTGTCAGTTTTTAATGAGGATATTCCTGATTGGCAAATAACTGAGGTAGAATATCGCTTAAATGAGATTGAGTCGGGCGAAATGGAAGTAAGACCTTGGAAAGATGTTAAAAATGATATATTCAAAAAATGATTTTTGAGTTATTTATTTCAAATAAGGCTGAATTTGAAATCCGTGAGACTTTTTTATGGTATGAAAGTCAAAATGAAGGTCTCGGAAATAAATTTGAACAAAACCTAATAAGTGTTTTAGATTTAATACAATCAAATCCTAACTTAATTCAAATAAGATATAAGCAAATTAGAGTAGCATTTCTGAGTAAATTCCCTTTTGGAATACATTACATAGTTAAAGAAAATCAAATTTTGATAATTGCGATTTTACACACCTCAACCAATCCTAAAAAATGGATAAAATAATTACCGAATGCTATTCACCAAAAGCCCAATGCACAAAGTAGGGAAACACAATACCATAGGTTTCTAGGCTGTGTTTACCACCAATCATTTCTTTAAAAAATAAGTCTTCATTTTCTTTGAAACCTTTTTGTTTTAAGGCTTGAACCAAGTCGCGCATATCCTCAATACTATCAATTATTCCATTGTGATTTCTGTCTTCTTTCTCATCTAAAGTTCCACTTTGCAACCATATTTTTAGATCAGGCTTTTCTAAGGTATTCAATACCTTTTGATGCATGATTCTATCCGCATCTGTATAGCCTTCTTTTAAATCTTTGCTTCTCCACCAAAATGCTCCGCTGCAAACCATTACTTTAGAAAAGGTTTCAGGCTGAACCCAAGCCAAATCAAAAGCAGAAAGGCCACCTAAGCTAAATCCTCCTACTGCCTTTTCAGAGAATTGGGTCAAACCACTAACTTTTAAAATTGCAGGTAAAGCTTCATTAACAACAAAGTTTGTATATTCAATTGCTTTGCCCCCTCGTCCTTTAAAATCAGGCATACCTGCCACACCATAGGTTTGCAAACGGTCTATTGCCTCAATGCCAGCCAATACAAAGGGTTTACAAATTTGATGGCGAAACACATCGGTTAAAATGGTTTTCATATCCATTGCCTCTAAGTCTTGTCCATCATTCAAAAGTAACAAAGGATAAACATGGTTTATGTTAAAATTTGGTGGCAAATAAACATGAATGGAAAAAGTAGCTTCTAGGTTTTTAGAAAATAAATCAAATGTAAAAATGGTAGGGCTTAACATACCCTCGCAAGGTAAGGATTGTGTTAATTAATTTATTTAAGAAAGTTCTTTACTTGTTATTCAAATTTAAAATTATAAATTGAACTACAATTGATTAGCTTATGAAGGAAACTTACTTTAAGTGGCATTCCCCAACACTAAATATAGACCTAAAAGCACTTGTGTTTGGCCATGCGGGATTACCCGTTGTTGTATTCCCAACTTCAATGGGTAAACACAATGAAAATAGAGATTTTAAATTAATAGAATCTGCACAATGGTATATAAACAATGGATTCATAAAAATTTATTGCCCAGATAGCATAGACGAACTAAGTTGGTATAATTCAAATGTAAGTCCAGAGATTAGAGCTTTTAACCACAACTTATTCGACCAAATGCTGCACCAAGAATTGGTACCAGAAATCAAGCAGGATTCGGGATTTGGAAAAATTGCCTTGGCAGGATGCAGTTTTGGAGGGTATCATGCAGCCAATTATGCTTTTAAACACCCAGAGGATGTGAGTCATTTATTTACCATGGGAGCAGCGTTTGACATACGCAAAAGAGTGGATGGATATTATGACGATAATGTCTTTTACAATAACCCAATTGATTTTTTACCTAATGCCAAACACCCAGATTTATGGAAAATGAAAATTATCTTAGGTACCGCTGAAGGAGATTTTTGCAAAGAAGCAAGTATTCATTTGAGCGAAATTCTTACCAGCAAAGGGATTGAACATTGGCTAGATATTAGAAGCGCTGGTGGCCATGATTGGCCAGTTTGGCGAGAAATGTTTCCACATTATTTATCATTACGTTAAACACATTAATCTAACATACTATGAAAAAAATCGGCATTTTATTTGGCATGGAAAACTCCTTTCCGCAAGCATTTGTAGACGAAATTAACAATCGTGGTGAAAAAGATATCCATGCAGAATTTATCAAAATTGACAAACTATCTCAAGGAGAAGACAGCGGTTACGCCGTTATTTTTGATAGAATAAGTCATGATGTTCCCTTTTACCGCGCCTACCTTAAAAACGCAGCTTTACAAGGAACAGCTGTAGTAAACAACCCATTTTGGTGGAGTGCAGATGAAAAGTTTTTTAATAACTGTCTTGCCCTTCAATTAGGTGTACCAGTACCCAAAACTTATTTGTTACCAAGCAATGAAAGACCTTCAGACACCAGTGAAAACAGCTTTAGAAACATGATAATGCCTTTAGATTGGGAAACTATGTTTGCAGAAATTGGCTTTCCAGCTTATATGAAACCACATGCTGGTGGTGGATGGAAAAGTGTTTACAAAGTAACAAGCCCTGAAGATTTTTATGAAAAACATCAAGAAACGGGGCAATTGGTGATGCTGCTGCAAGAGGAAATAAAATATGAAGACTATTTTCGAGTATACTGTGTAGGAGGCAAACATGTAAAAATAATGCCTTATGCACCTCATCACGAGCCTCATTTGAGATACCAAGTAGACAATGTTACTACCAATAAAAAGTTGCTTAAACTTATAGAAAACTACACGCTGTTACTTTGCAAAGGTTTAGGATATGATTTTAATACTGTAGAGTTTGCAGTAAGAGACGGCATACCTTATGCCATTGATTTTTGTAATCCGGCACCCGATTCAGATAAAAACTCAGTAGGAGAAGAAAATTTCGAATGGGTGGTTAAAACAACAGCTGATTTTGCCATTGCTAAAGCAAAAGCGCATAAGCCTGGCAAGAATAACTTAACTTGGGGAACCTATATGCAATCTGCAGTTCCAAGTATTATTCCTGTCAAAACCGCTGCTAAATCTACCAAACCCAAAACAAGCAAAGCCTAAAAATATGGATCCAAAACAGTTTACCCTTGGAATTGAAGAAGAATACATGGTTATCAATCCAGAGACTAGGGCTTTGGCACCGCATGACCAGAAAATTGTAACAGCGGCCGAAAAAATTTTAACTGGCGACCAGGTAAAGGCTGAAATGCACCAGGCCGTGGTAGAGGCAGGAACAGGAATTTGTGCGAATACCACAGAAGCCAGAAAAGATTTAGGTAACCTCAGAAAAACCATTCACATCGTAGCCAATGATTTGGGTTTTACCATTGGCGCAAGCGGCACACATCCCTTTAGTCATTGGAGCACACAGCTAATTACTGATAATCCAAGGTACCATCAAATTGTGAATGAAATGCAGGAAGCTGCACGTTCCAATTTAATCTTTGGACTACATGTACATGTGGGAATGCCCAATAAACAATTAGCCATTCACATTGCTAACTCCATGCGCTATTTTTTACCTCATGTATATGCTTTGTCTGCAAACTCCCCTTTCTGGGAAGGCAGAGATACTGGCTTCAAAAGTTTTAGAACAAAGGTTTTTGATAAATTCCCAAGAACAGGAATTCCTGATTACTTCGAAAGTTGGGAAGAATATGACAATTATGTAAAGCTTTTGGTTAAGACAGGTTGCATAGATAATGCTAAGAAAATTTGGTGGGACTTAAGGGTTCATCCTGTTTTTGATACTGTGGAGTTTAGAATTTGTGATATTCCAATGCTCTTAGACGAAACCCTTGCTATTGCAGCTGTTTTTCAGGCTCTATGTGCTAAACTTTGCAAGCTTAAGCAACAAAATTTGGAGTTCATTCATTACAGACGTGCGCTCATTGCAGAGAACAAATGGCGTGCTTCGAGGTATGGGTTAGATGGCGTTTTGATAGATTTTGGCAAGCAAGCCGAGGTTCCAACAAAAGCACTCATACTCGAATTACTTGATTTTATAGATGATGTAGTGGATGATTTGGGTTCAAGAGAAGATATCAACTATGTACATAAAATGATGGAGCAAGGCACTGGTGCAGATAGACAGCTTAAGGTTTATTACCAAAATAAAAACTGGATAGAATTGGTAGATTATATAACCAATGCTACCTTGCAAGGCATATAAATTATGTTATCAGTTGCCATCTTAGACATGTACAAAGGGGAACCCAACCAAGGGATGCGTAACATTCATCAATTGGTAGATACATTTGCCCAAACTTATAATATATCAATAAACAAACAAGTATTTGATGTTAGAGGAGCAAATGAAATTCCTAACTTAGCCTTTGATGTATACATAAGCAGCGGAGGACCAGGAAGCCCAATAGATACAGAAGGTTGGGAAGCTTCATGGAAAAGTTTGGTTGAAGAAATTATACAGTATAATAGGGTTGAACCAAATAAAAAGTGGCTGTTTTTGATTTGCCATAGCTTTCAACTGATGTGCTTTCATTTTAATTTAGCAGAAGTTAACAAAAGGCAAAGTGAATCATTTGGTATATTCCCAATGCATCCTACAAAGCAAGGAAAGCACAATGCTATCATAGCTACCCTACCCGACCCATTTTTTGCAGTTGATTCAAGAAAATGGCAAGTGATTCAACCCAACCTTAAAGCACTTGAAGATATGGGTGCTAAAATTTTAGCCATTGAAAAACATAGGCCACAAGTAAGTTTTGAAAGGGCAACCATGGCTATTGAATTTACCCCAGAGATTTTTGGCACACAATTTCATCCTGAGGCTGATGCCAAAGGAATGTTGCATTATTTAGGAGAAAAGGAGAAAAAAGAGTTAGTCATACAAAACTATGGTCTAAAGAAATATAATGATATGGTTGAAAGTTTGGAAGACCCTAAAAAAATAGCATTGACACAGCAATTGATGTTACCAGTTTTCCTAAGGAATGCCCATGAAAAAATCAATCAACCTATGGTGAGTAAGATATGATAGCAGCACTTAGGAATAAAATCAATGCTAATTTTGATAGAAAGCAGTATGAAAAGTTTTTGCAAATCTTGCAAGAAGATTGCCAGCATTCCATAGATTTTAGAGTAGCAGAAAGTCCAGTATTTATTCCAAAACAACTACAACTAAAACTAGAAAGCGCTTGTCAAGAAATAATTAGCACACTTCAATCTGCTGAGTTCTTAGAGGCTAGTAAAAAAGCGGTACCAGAAGATTTGAATGTAAAAAACCTCTCCTCTCATAGCAATTTTATATGTATAGATTTTGCAATTTGCAGAGACTCAAACAATGAGTTAGAGCCACAGCTCATAGAACTGCAAGGCTTTGCCAGCTTGTATGGTTGGATGAATTATTTAGGCAATGCTTATCAAAAAGAATTCTCCATTACTTCACAATACACACATTTATTGGGCGGTTTTAACCAAACCTTTTATATAGAATTATTGCGTAGAACTATTTTAGGAGAACATAATCCATCTGAAGTTATCCTGTTAGAAATAGAACCACATAAACAAAAAACGCGAGTAGATTTTTACCTTACTCAAGCACTTTTGGGCATCGAAGTAGTGTGCTTAAGCGAATTGGTTCAAACCGAAAAAAAACTGTTTTACCACAAAAACGGAAAAACTATTGAAGTAAAACGAATTTATAACCGTGTAATTTTTGACGACTTACAAAACAACACCCATTTTACTTACAAGGTAAATTTGTTTGACGACTTAGAGGTGGAATGGGTATCGCATCCTAATTGGTTTTACCAAATTAGTAAATACAGCATGCCATTTTTAAAACATGCCTTTGTACCAGAAACTAAGTTTTTAAACAAGGTGAAGGAAATTCCAGAAAACCTAGAAAACTATGTTTTAAAACCACTTTTCAGCTTTGCAGGTTCAGGAGTAATTATAGACGTAAACGAAAGTGATATCAAATCTATCAAAGACCCAGAAAACTGGATACTTCAGAAAAAAGTAACTTATACTGAAGCCATAGACACACCTGAAGGCGGGGTAAAATGTGAAGTTAGGATGATGTATCTTTGGCCAGATGAAGACGAAAAACCAACATTAGCCATTTCGTTAACACGTTTAAGTAGGGGAAAAATGATTGGTGTTAATTTTAACAAAGACTTGAATTGGGTAGGAAGTACAGTCTCATTTTTTGAACAATGAAATATTTTTTAATAGCTGGAGAAGCCAGTGGAGATGCCTTGGCAGCAAGTTTAATGCAAGGAATTTTGGTTGAAGACCCCAAAGCAGAATTTCAATATTGGGGTGGCGATGCCATGCAAAAAATTGCACCAGGTTTATTGCAACATTACAAAGACATCACCATCATGGGTTTTGTGGAAGTATTGATGCGAATTAGAGAAGTTTTTGGAAATTTAAAACGGTGCCAATCTCATGTTTTAGCATTTAATCCAGATGTACTTATACTTGTTGATTACCCTGGTTTTAACCTTAGAATGGCTAAGTTTGGCAAAGAAAATGGCATAAAAACATGTTACTATATTGCCCCTAAAATCTGGGCATGGAATGAAAAAAGAGGTTATAAAATTGAAAAATATGTAGACTTACTTTTGCTCATTTTTCCGTTCGAACCAAACTATTTCAAGAAATGGAAAGTAAACTCGGTTTATGTAGGAAATCCATTGGTTCAACAAGCCAAACAAACTTTTCCTCGTCCTGGATTTTTAGAAGAAATTGGGGCAGATAAACACAAGCCAATCATAGCTTTGTTGCCTGGAAGCAGAAAGCAAGAAGTAAAAAGAATGTTGCCACCTATGTTAAGTTTGGCCAATGACTTACCAGAATATCAATTTTTGATTGCAGGTGCACCAGGTTTAGAAAAATCATTTTATGAAGAATGGCTAAACCCAACCGTAAACATTGTGTTTGGAGAAACAGCTCAAATTCTTAAACATGCAACCGCAGCAGTAGTTTGCAGTGGTACAGCCTCCTTAGAAACCGCGATTATGGGTGTACCGCAAGTTTGTGGCTATGCAGCGCATCCTATTTCTTATAATATTGCCATTAGGGTTGTTAAAGTTAAATATGTTTCATTGGTAAACCTAAACTTGGATAGATTGGCAATAAATGAGTTGGTTCAAAAAGATTATACCAAGGCGCATTTGCTTGAAGAGTTGATACAAATTTTGCCTGGAGGTTCTAAACTAGAAAAAATGCGTAGTGATTATGCCGAATTAAGCGCACTTTTTGGAGATGAAAATGCAGGTTTAAAAGGTGCTCAGGAAATTCAAAAACTGATTAAGGCCTAAATTGAGATACATTTATGATGGTTTGACAGCCCTGGTATTCAATCGTTTGATTACTTGCAATGATAATGGTTCGTTGGCCAATATTTGCTTCAAGTATGTTTCTATACCAATTTATACCATTTTCATCTAAGTTAGAGCAAGGTTCGTCGAGCAATAACAAAGGAGTATTGCTGTAAAATGCTAATAATAGCTTTAACCTTTGTTTCATTCCTGAAGAAAAATGTTTTATGAATTTTCGCTCTTGCCCTGCTAATCCAGCGGATTTTAGCATTTCTTCTTTTGAATAAGCTGTCTTAGCAGGAACGATGCTAAAGTGAAATCTAAGCATCTCTTCTAAAGTAAACTCTTCAGGCAATTCTAAATAAGGGGCTGCAAGTGAAATTTTGCCGGGGAGCGATTCGTCATTCAGCATTTCATGGTTGATTTCCCAAGAGATATTACCTCGGCTATAGGTTTGAAAACCATAAATAATTTGAAGCAAAGTTGATTTACCGCTACCGTTATTACCTATTAACGCAGTTGTGCTATTAGGCATGAAAGTGTGCGTGATTCCTTTAAATATCCACTGCGAATTAAAACGCTTTCCAATATCAGAAAGAATTACTTCCAAAATTTATCGGCTGCTAAATCCTTTTAGAACTCCGCGTTCTGAGCTCTTGATAAAAGATAAAATTTCATCTCTTTCTAGGGTTGAACCAAAATCACGCTCAACCAATTCTAGCGCTTTACTTAGGTTTGTATTATGTACAAAAAGCACACGGTAAATGTCTTGAATTTCGTTTATTTTCTCATTTGAGAAACCTGCACGTCTCAATCCAACTGCATTTACACCTTCATAGGTTAAAGGATACCTTCCTGCCTTAACAAATGGAGGAACATCTTTGCTAACCATGCTGCCGCCTTCAATCATAACGTTTCTGCCAACAATACCAAATTGATGAATGGCAGATAGTCCACCAATTCTCGCATAATCTTGGATTGTAACATGACCTGCTGCTTGCACACCATTTGCAATTATCACGTTATTGCCTACAATGCAATCATGTGCCAAATGAGAGTAAGCCATAATTAGGCAGTTTGAACCAACTTCTGTTTTAAACTTATCTTTTGTGCCTCTATTGATAGTAACACATTCACGAATGGTAGTGTTGTCACCAATTATTACATGCGTTTCTTCGCCATCAAATTTTAAATCTTGAGGAACTGCAGAAATAACTGCACCAGGAAAGATCTTAACATTTTTTCCAATTCTAGCACCAGGATATATGGTTACGTTTGAACCAATCCAAGTACCTTCCCCAATTTCAACATCTTTATGAATAACTGAAAAAGGATCTACAACAACATTTTCTGCTAATTTGGCTTGTTGGTCTATATAAGCTAAACTATGAATCATTTTATTTACTTTTTGCTACGGAAGCCATTAATTCGGCTTCTGCAACGAGTTTATCGCCTACAAAAGCACTGCCTTTCATTACACAAATTCCTCTACGGATTGGGGCAGTTAAATCAAGTCGAAACACCAAGGTATCCCCAGGAATAACTTTTTCTTTGAACTTTGCATTATCAATTTTCATGAAATAGGTGTTATAGTTTTCTGGGTCTTCTACTTTAGATAAAATAAGGACTCCACCACTTTGTGCCATAGCCTCGATAATTAAAACTCCAGGCATTACTGGGTTTCCAGGGAAATGTCCTTGAAAGAATTGTTCATTTATCGTTACATTTTTAACTGCCACAATGTGATTTTGGCCCATTTCTACAACCTTATCAACCAATAAAAAAGGAAACCTGTGAGGTAATAATTTCTCAATATCTTGAGAATTATAAAGAGGGGCTTTGTTTGGGTCGTTTTTTGGAACCTTATGTGAATTTCGCGTTTTTTTGATTAAGGCTTTGATTTTCTTTCCAAAAGCTACGTTGGCAGCATGACCAGGCCTTGCAGCCATAATTTGTGCTTTGATTGGTGTACCGATCAAGGCCAAATCTCCAATTAAATCTAACAGCTTGTGACGCGCAGGTTCATTATGAAAACGCAAGTCAACATTATTTAAGATGCCTTCCTTTTTTACTTCAACCTTAGGCTTATTAAACATTTTAGCCAAATGGTCTAATTCATTGTCTTCAATTACCCTGTCTACAATTACTATTGCATTGTTTAAATCGCCACCTCTGATTAATCCATTATTATAGAGTAATTCAAGTTCATGCAAAAAGCAAAAGGTTCTACAACTTGAGATGTCTTTTTCAAATTCCTTTAAACTAGTAATTGAAGCATGTTGGCTTCCTAAGACAGGAGAATTATAATCTACCATTACAGTTAAACGATAGTCGTCTAAAGGCATGGCAATCATTTCCACATTTCTATCATCTTCTGTGTAATATACATTTTGTGGAATGGAGAAATATTCACGCTCTGCTTCTAATTCGGTAATACCTGCTTCACGTAAGGCTTTCATAAAAAACTTAGAGCTACCATCCATAATCGGGGTTTCTCCCCCATCAATTTGAACCAGACAATTGTCTATTTCCAAACCTGCTAAAGCAGCCATAACATGTTCTACTGTAGCGATTCTTGCACCATTTTGTTCAATTGTTGTGCCTCTGCTGGTGTCTACCACATTGTCTACATCTGCATCTACAATTGGTTGTTCTGGTAAGTCAACCCGTTGAAACTTAATGCCGTAATTATCGGCTGCTGGCAAAAAGGTCATATGCACATTCTGACCTGTATGAAGGCCTACACCTTCTAAACTCACCGCTTTTGCAATAGTTGTTTGCTTCATAATTATTCTGCAAAAAAAAGAAAAGCAGGCAAATTGCCCGCTATTTTTATTATTTCTCTAAATTTTAATCTTTTCTAAAAGCCGATAACTCTTTTTCAAGCGCTTCAATTCGGCTTAATAATTCGGGCAAACGTCTAGTAACAACGCCAACTTTCAAAGCATCACGCAATTCTAAAACAGGTGTTCCAAACCATTTTTTACCCTCTTCCTTTATATTGGTATTTACTCCAGATTGCCCACCAAATTGGTTTTTATTTGCTATTTGAAGGTGACCAGATATAGCAACTTGCCCACCAACCACTACAAATTTACCCAATTTAGTTGAACCGGCAATTCCAGATTGACCAGCCATAACCGTATGTTCCCCTATTTCAACATTATGGGCAATTTGAATAAGATTATCCAACTTCACCCCTTTTCTAATAATTGTTGAACCCATAGTAGCGCGATCAATACTGCAATTTGAACCAATTTCAACATCATCTTCCACAATTACATTTCCTGTTTGGGGTATTTTTTTGTATGAGCCATCTGGCAAAGGTGCAAAACCAAATCCATCGCTACCAATTACACTGCTAGCATGTATAATACAATTATCACCTATCACACAATCGTGATAAATTTTAACCCCAGGATAAATAATACAGTTTGAACCTATTTTTACATTGGTACCTATAAATACTTGCGGGAAAATTTTGCTATTATCGCCAACTACAGCTCCTTTACTTACATAAGCAAATGCACCAACATATACCTCATTGCCTAGTTTAGCAGTGCCATCTATAAAACTCATTGGTTCAAACCCAATAAATTGAGCACTTGGATTACTAAACTTTTCAAGTAAATAGGTAAATGCTGCATAAGAATCATTTACTTTTATAAGGCTAGTAGAATAATCTGATGTTGGCTGGAAAGTTTTATTTACCAAGACAGCAGTAGCTTTAGTGGTGTATAAATGTTCCTCGTATTTGGGGTTAGCTAAAAAGGATAAGGCACCTGCAAATCCTTCTTCTATTTTGGCTACCGTATGAACGGTTTGTGCGCCATCTCCTATCAACTCTCCATTTAACAACTTCGCAAGTTCATTTAGGCTTATTTGCATGTAATAAAATTATTTAGGTTCAAGGTATTTTGGATAACAAAGGAAATACTTGGTAACTGAACGTGCAAGTGTTTCAATATTATATTGGTCAGATGCTTTCGCAATATCCATTAAAGTACCGTCTTTATAAAGAATATTTATATGAAAATGGTCTAAATTATATGCACGGTTCTTAATAGAGTCGGTATAAACAAAATAATCACTTTCAGCATAACTGATGTTCTTTTGGTTCAAAACAAAACCTTTTAAACGTTCTAGCTCACTTTCTTCAAACGGCTCATTTGAAAAAACAATTTTTGGAAGTTGCCTATCTCTGAGCATAAGACATAAATCTCTCAAAATGAGATCTTCATGGTTACACCAAACCTTAATGGAGGTCATTATATCATTGTCGTCCAGCTGTGTATATGATTGTATTCCTTCTTTATCAGAAAAAAAACTTGATGCATGTGGCTGGTTATTTAGAAAATAAGCAAAGGCTGGTGAGGCGAATAACTGCTTACCATTTGCAGCTAAAACAAAAGCTCTTTCCACTGCTTTAATTAAAATACTTTCTGCGGCAACCACCGTTTTATGCAGGTAAACTTGCCAATACATTAATCTTCTAGCAATTAAAAACTTTTCAATGCTATAAATTCCCTTTTCATCCACCACCAATTCTCCTTCAAACACATTAAGCATTTTAATAATTCTATCTTGCCCAACTACTCCTTCTTGAACACCCGTAAAAAAGCTATCCCTTCTAAGATAATCTAGCCTATCCATATCTAATTGGCTGCTTACCAACTGATGCAGAAAATGTTTGTGATATTTATTTGTAAAGATTTCTATGCATAAACTTAACCTTCCATTCATTTCTAGGTTCATTTGCTCCATTAAATGCAAGGATATTTGCTCATGTGAAATCCCCTTAACTAAAATATTTTCAAGGGTATGCGAAAAAGGACCATGTCCAATATCATGTAATAATATTGCAGCATAAACAGCTTCTTTTTCTTCTGGTTTGATCCTAACTCCTTTTTGCTCAAGGGTTGCAATTGCGTCTTGTGTTAAACTCATAGCGCCAATTACATGCTGAAAGCGAGTGTGCTGAGCGCCAGGATATACATAGTTGGACAAACCTAACTGCTTAATTCTTCTTAAACGCTGAAACCAAGGATGAGAAATGATATCGTAAACCAAGTCACATGGGATGCTAACAAATCCATAAACTGGATCATTAAAATTTTTGAGTTTATTAAGCGACACTAGTATTGATTATATTGCGTTACTTCGCAAATATATAAAATATGAACGCATCCATACTCTGGGCCGACGATGAGATTGATCTTCTTAAGCCTCACATACTGTTTCTTAGCAACAAAGGTTATACAGTAGATAAAGTTACCAATGGCGTAGACGCAGTAGAAAAGGTAAAATCCCAAAACTATGATGTAATTTTTTTGGATGAAAACATGCCAGGAATTTCTGGTATTGAAACCTTGGCTCAAATAAAGCAGCTAAAGCCAGATATTCCAATTATAATGATTACCAAGAGCGAAGAAGAGCATATTATGGAAGATGCCATTGGAAATCAAATTGCAGATTATTTGATTAAACCTGTAAATAGCAGTCAGATTTTGCTTTCTCTCAAGAAAATTCTAGATGGAAGGCAATTGGTTACTGAAAAAACAGCGCAGAATTACCAACAAGAATTTAGACAGTTGAGCATGGATTTATATGATGTCAACAGTTTTGAAGGCTGGGTAAATATGTACAGAAAACTTGTGTATTGGGAACTAGAATTGGCGAAAAGTGGCGAAACTGGGATGGACGAAATTTTGGCCATGCAAAAAAGAGATGCCAATAATGGTTGGACAAAATTTGTAAAGGAAAACTACCTTAAATTTTTAAAGAAGTCCGATGATACAACCCCCTCAATGTCACACACAGTTTTTAATAGGAGGATAATTCCTTTATTGAAAGATGAAACACCAACTTTTATTATATTAATTGACAATTTTAGGTTCGACCAATGGAAAGTAATACAACAACAACTCAATGAATTATTCTCAGTTGTTACGGATGATTTATACCTAACTATTCTTCCTACGACCACGCATTATGCACGTAATTCATTTTTTGCGGGAATGCTCCCAAGTGAAATTGAAAAACTATATCCAAATCTTTGGGTAAACGAGGAAGAAGACGAAGGAAAAAACATTCATGAAGAAGATTTATTGGGAAGGCAACTTAATCGCGCTGGGATTAAGGATAAATTCAGTTATACCAAAATTACTAACTTGAATGCGGGAAAAGATTTGGCAGACAAAGTACCAAACATGTGGAATAACCACTTGAATGTAATCGTTTATAATTTTGTTGATATGCTAAGTCATGCCAGAACCGAGATGAATGTTATGAAAGAATTGGCTGAAGATGAAGCAGCCTATAGAAGCATCACGGCAAGTTGGTTCGAACATTCTCCCCTATTTGATGCAATTAAAAAAATTGCAAGTAAAAAGGCTAGGGTAATAATTACAACAGACCATGGAAGCATTAGGGTTAACAACCCAATTAAAATCGTTGGAGATAGACATACCAGCACAAACCTAAGGTACAAACAAGGCAGAAATTTAAACTATAATGAAAAGGATTTGTTTACGATTAAAAACCCAAGCGAAGCCTATTTGCCAAAGCAGAACGTAAGTACTTCATATGTTTTTGCAACAGGTGAAGACTTTATGGTTTATCCAAACAATTATAACTACCATGTAAATATGTATACTAATTCATTTCAACATGGTGGTATAAGTATGGAAGAAATGTTGGTCCCTTTTATAGTCTTAGAAACCAAATAAAGAACATAAATGCAACTGACCAAAATCATTGTTCAAAAAACAACGTAAATCTACCTTTACACAGGATTGATTAGTAAAATATGTTGAAGCAACATGTTTTTTTAAAAAATCAATTTTGTTTGAATGAATCATTTAGAGGAAGAAAGTTTGTGGCTTGCCGAAAAAGCAAATGAAGTTGCGAGCATTGGTTATTGGGAATTAGATTTTGCAACACAAATTCCTATTTGGAGTAGAGTTACTAAAGCTATTCATGAATTAGATGAATCCTTTGGTCCTAACTTAGAAACTGCCATCCTATTTTATAAAGAAGGTGAAAGCAGGGATGCAATTTCTAAAGCCATTGAAAAAGCAATAGCACTAGGAGAAGGTTATGATTTGGAGGTTCAAATCATTACTCAAAAAGGAAATGAGAAATGGGTTAGAACTATTGGTCAAACAATTTTTGAAAATGGAAAGTGCAAAAAATTGTTTGGTACTTTTCAAGACATAGGTAAAAGAAAAAAAGCTGAACTTGCCCTTCAGGCAGAAAAACTAAGAAATGAACATGTGATTTTGGGTTCTGGCTTAGGAACTTGGGAATGGAATGTGCAAACTGGTGAAACCATTTTTAATGAAAAATGGGCAGAAATAATTGGATATACTTTAGAAGAACTTGCTCCAATAAATATCGCAACTTGGGAAAAATTTGTACATCCCGAAGATTTAGTGGAATCCAATAAGCGATTACAAAAATGTTTTGATGGAACTCATCCTACCTATGAAATGGAAGCAAGATTAAAACATAAAAACGGAAATTGGATTTGGGTTTACGACCATGGAATGGTTATTTCTAGAACCAATGAAAACCTTCCTTTATTGATGTTTGGCATTCACCAAGATATCACTAAAAGGAAAAATTCAGAAACTGAGCTGATAGGAATTTTGTCATTGGTAAAATCACAAAATCTTAAGTTCAAGAATTACTCTCATATTGTTAACCATAATCTTAGAAGTCATGCTGGCAATATCCAACGTTTACTTGAGTTAGCGCTGGATTCAGAAGAAGGTTTGGAAAAGGAGGAACTACTTTCATTTACAAAAACTGCGAGTAAAAACTTGCTAGATACAATTGGAAACTTATCCAAAATGACCAATGAAAATGAAGACATTTCTGCGCAAATGGAAAGTTTATCTTTGCTGGATGTGGTTCAAAAAGCGATTGAAAACGTTTTAGGTTTGGCAAATAAAGCTGGTATTTTCATAGAAAATAACATTACAAAAAACCAAAACATTAAAGCCGTTCCAGCTTTTTTAGATAGCATTGTACTCAATTTACTTACAAATTCCATTAAATATAGTGCTCCAATAAGGGATTCATTTATAAAGATAAGTGTTGAAGAGGACAAAGAATTTGTGATTTTGGCAGTTACCGATAATGGTTTAGGTATTGATTTACAAAAATATGGAGATAAGATTTTTGGAATGTACCAAACTTTTCATGACAAGAAGGAATCGAGAGGAATAGGTCTTTTTCTCACAAAAACACAAATAGAAACTATGGGTGGTTATATAGAAGTAGAAAGTATTGTCGATGTTGGTAGTACATTTAAAGTTTTTTTTAAAAAATAGTCGATATTTGTCATCATGAAGAAATACATCTTTTTTTGCATAACAGTATCTTTATTAATTCTATCTGCTTGCAAAAGCGACAAGGATGCAGCTTTTGAAGACCCTTGCGGCGGTAAGGCACCAGGAGGAGCGGTTGGTATTCTTATGAGCATTAACCAAGATAAACAACTCGGACTTACTGCTGTTAATCAAATTGAAAGTGACCCAACTAATTTCCCAATTTTAGATTCTGCCACTAATTCTGTTGCCTATGGGCACATTTATAGAATTAGAAATAACATCTTAAATTCGGGAAAGGTATATTACAAAGATGAGTTTCCTTGGAGAATTAGAATCATTAAAGACGATAAAACACTAAATGCATTTTGCACACCTGGTGGTTATATTTATGTGTATACAGGCTTAATTAAGTTTCTAGATAATGAAACCCAATTTGCAGGTGTTATGGGCCATGAAATTGCGCATGCAGACAGAAGACATAGTGCAAATCAGATGTTAAAACAAACAGGTGTTCAATTATTATTAGAAATTTTAAGTAATGGTGACCCTAACCAATTAGCTCAACTTGGAGCCCAGCTTCTATCGCTTAAATTCAGTAGAACAGATGAAACAGAAGCTGATGATTATAGTGTTAGGTATTTGTACGGAACAGAATATGACCCACAAGGCGCAAAATTCTTTTTCCAAAAAATTGGTGGTGAAAGTTCTCCTCCAGAATTTATTAGCACTCACCCTAATCCTGATAACCGAGTTGAAAACATTGAGGCTACCTGGAAATGCCTTGGAAGCGGTGGAGATGACGAATTGTTCGCGCAACGCTATCAAGATTTCAAAAATAGTTTGCCTTAGTAATTATAAATTGATATTAATCCTAAGTGTTAAACTCTTAGGCTTTCCTTCATAAAATGTTTGGTTCAAACCGAAACTAAAGAACCGAAACACTTCTGTAATTCGATAACCTGCCTCATAAAACAAAGGTTGCTTATCTGATTGCAGTGCATTAAAGTAAATGGCTTCCTTAAAATTGCTAAGGTTAAGATAAGGCAAACGCTTTATGAGCAAACGCTTAAAGGCATAATTACTGTGAAAGGAAATATATTGCTCAGAAGATGCCTGCAAATAATAGGGTAAATCTTGAAACCGTTCTTTATAATTCCCTTGCGTGATAGCCGATAAATTACCTGCAAAATATTGTTTGTCGGGCTGAAATAAACCCTTATTCGATAAAAAAAATCCTGCTTGCATTTTATATTGGATTTCTACCCATTGACGCGGACTAAAAAGTTGACTCATTTGAAAATCCAATTGATGAAACTGCAACATTTTGTCTGCCCCTATTTGGTATTTTACTTCCAACAAGGGCCACTTGCTCTTTAGGTATTCTTTTTTGTTCTGTTTGAACCTATACAGCTGATATGGTCTGTATGCTAAGCCTAAACCCAATTGATAACTTTCATGGTTGGCTAAGGTTTCATCTGCAGGTAGGCGATTAGGTTGATAGGGCTTTGAACTTTCTTTATCCTTAAAATAAGTTTGATTTTCTAACCCATATCTATGAAAATAGCCTAGACGCATTTTTAAGTTCAAACCATTGGATACCTCATAATTTAATGAACCTTCAACAAATTCATTCATGTACCATTTGGAATAATTGTTTCCTAAAAGTAGCAATTGAAAAATGTCTTCCAAAGGAGTAATTCCCTTTTTATTATAATCTTGCAAAACAATACCAGCTGATATGTTTATTTGGCCAAGTTTATACGGCTTAAATAGCCAATGAAATTCTCCCTTGGTTTGAACCAAGTTTCGTTGCAATGGAATATGGAAAGTTTGCACATAGCGCCAAGGTTTTAACGCTTTACTTGAACCAAAACTAACATAGGTATTTATAAATATACCATTTACAGCATTTAGACGTAAGCCCTTGATAGGACTGCTAAAGTTCAAGTAATAATTGGTGGAAAAATGGCTGCTATCACCTTTCCATAAATAAGAAATGAAATTGAATTTATCATTGTCTTTCTTCTGTTTTGGAAAGGTGTCAATTGTATTTTTGAATAGAGAGTCTTTTTGTAAAAAACTTATTTGCTCTGAACGCATTAATGGAACAGGCCTATTTTCTAACCAATAGATACTGTCCTTTTTAAATGCTAAGGTATCAATTATCAACTCAGTGCTATCATACACTAAATCCTTGGGTAAACTTTTTTCTGATTCTCTTTTTAAACGCGATGCCAATTGCAGCATTTCTCTTTTATTGAGATTTTCTTTGGCAGCTAATGCTTCAATTTTGGTTTGATTCCTTGATTTTACAGGAATTGTTTCTTTAGCAATTTGTGATTCAAGTGCTTCTTTGGTAGCAACTTTCAACCATTCATGGTTAAGATTTGAATTGAGGACTACCTTATAATTACTTACTGCCCCTAAGTATCTAAATCCGCCTTTAATTCCCATAAAACTTCCTTTGAAACTTAAATCATAGGTAGTTGGCAGCCAAATCAAAGGTTGCTCAGCTAATTGACTAAAAGTAATTTTAACTGAGCTGTTTACGCCATTTGATAAATTATTCAAAACACAACTATGCAAACACCAAAGCTTTTCAATTACGTAGAGATAGCCAGAATACATGTCAGCACCTTTTCGTTTAGGTTCAATCCTAATCTTGTTTATTTCTCTGCCATTTTCATAAAAAGAACCTTCTAGATAAAAATTATATACCGAGAAAGCTTGTGAAGAAAGTGGGGAAATAATGCCTGTATAATCTGTATTATAAATGTTTCCTCGAACCATTCTCATGGGCTCTGGTCCGTCTTTAAATGGCATAGTGCTTTGCATAGAAAGCACTTTTTCTCGATAGGTATTGGGTTGAAAAAACTGAACTTCATTAATACTTTCAGTGACATATGTTTTCCCAACTTTCATTTCAGAAGATTCCTCAACCATCCCTTTCAAAAGCTTTGGCACATAATCTATACTTCCAGAACCTTTGATGTAAACCTTAGCAGCATATTTTAAAACTTGACGCCTATAATATGGCGCTGCACCAATTGCTTTTCTCATAATATAAACAGCTGGGTCTATATTATTAACTTGAATTTTAACTTCTTTTAATTGATAACTTTGGTCTTCAAGAACAACCTTTAAATCTGATAACTGATCCGAAACCTCTACCCTAATTACTTTGGGTTTAAAATCAATACTACTAAAACTTATTTCATAAATACCTTTAGGTAGGTTAAGTAAAAAACTACCATCCACATTTGAATTTGCGCCACGTTTAGCAGGTTGAGCGTAAATACTAACATACGGAATTGGCTCTCCTTTTGAGTTTACTACAAATCCCTTTATTCCTTGGGAAATGGCTTCAAAAGATAATGAAAAGCATGCGAAGACTATTAAAGCGTATGGTAAACGTAGTTTCAAATTAAAAAATGTCTTACTACGTATATCCATAAAATTGTTTACTTTAGGTCTTTAATCCTTTTCAATATTGATAAAAAGAATCCAACAATCATAATGATGGTTCCTGCCCAAACCAAATTTATCCATGGAAAAACAATGGCTTTCATGATGATAAATTCGCCAGAAGTATCTTTTTCGTAGCTTCTAATGGTTACTTTTCTAGTTTCAGGATCTACACCTGTAAATCTAAATTTGAGCTTTGCCTCATCCACTAGAGCTTCAAAGCTCACAGCAGAATTATTTTCAACGCCATACATTGGCATGGCATCATAGGTTTCGTTTAGGGTATAAATCTTAAGTTCGGCTCCTAATAAAACCTGAAAATTTTTCAAATCGACATTTTCAGCGCCAGTATTAGAATTGATACCTTGCAAGATGGCATATCCATTATTTGTATAAAGGGTATCTCCTGCTTCAACCACGTGAATTTTTTCATTGATAAATTTAGCTTCTGACTTTCCATTGGGCACAGAGCTTACATAGGTAAATACATCATGACTTAAATAGTGCTTGGTATCAGGGTTTGCCACCAGTCCAAACTTTGGATTGATTTGGCCATTTGGATACAGGTTAAACTCATAATCAAGTTCACCATTTTTATTTAGTTTCTTATAGTTTACTTGATAATAAGTATTAACCCAATGAAGAGAATCTTTAACATAGGTAATGATATAATCACCCATTTTATTGGGCTTACCACGCTCTAAAAAGATATTCTCAACATTTTCTTTGTTATTGAAATCTGGGTTCAAGGCTTCTCCACTTTCATTAATAGAAATAACTTCTTTGTTGGCAGAAGAAACTAAAACACCAATTAATAAAACGCCAAACCCAATGTGTGCAACACTTGCGCCAGCCAATTGAATTTTACCTCGTAGAAATGGCAAAAGAATAGCAAAATTTCCAATCACTGCAAAAACTCCAGCAAAAAGTAAACCTATAAAAACATAATTATTTAGTTTGAACCCAAAGAATAAAATTACGGTAACAACTAAAGATATCGCTGCATAGATTCCAATTTTCTTTAAGGTTTCTTTTTTATTCACTTTGTATTTAAGTAAATGTGCTATGGAGGTTAAAGTACCAATTAAGATGGCTATTGGCATTTGCCATTTATTGTAATGACCAATTACATCGGCAGGTGGCGCCATGTTAGCAGAAAATATCTTATTAAAAACCGGAATAGAAGTAGTTAAAATTACCTGAAAGGCAGAAATTACCAACAGTAAACTTCCAATAAACATCCAAAATTCACGGGTATAAATCTCTTCATCTTTAGCCGAGCGCGGCAATTCTTTCCATCTTATCACAATAAGGTAAATAGATAAAAGGATAAACATAAAAAGAAAAACCAACAATTGACCACTCATCCCGAGGTCGGTAAATGAGTGCACTGATGCATTTCCAAGAATACCAGAACGGGTTAAAAAGGTTGCATATAAAACCAGAAGGAAGGTAGCTAGGATAAGAATCAATGCTACGATAAAAGAATTTCCCGTGGTTTTATGAATAATCATCACATGAACGCCAGCAATTAAGATAAGCCAAGGAACTAAAGAAGCGTTTTCAACAGGGTCCCAAGCCCAATAGCCGCCAAAACTTAAACTCTCATAAGCCCAAAAACCGCCCATAATAATACCTGCACCCAGCACCATCACACTAATTAAAGCCCAAGGCAGCGCAGGTTTGAGCCAAGCCGCATATTCTTTGCGCCATAAACCAGCAATGGCATAAGCAAAAGGAACAATGGTTGTGGCAAACCCAAAAAACAATGTTGGAGGATGAATTACCATCCAATAGTTTTGGAGTAAAGGATTAAGTCCATTACCATCCTTTACCTTGCTTAGGTAATCTGCCCTTTTAAATATAGGAGCATCCATGGCATTTCTAAGTAACTCAAAAGGACTACTACCTAATTTATAACCCAAAATCTTAACTCCTAACAGCATACTTGTTAAGGCAATTTGTGAGAGCATTAAAACTGCCATAACTGGAAACAACCAAGTTTTTGAGGTTCTAACTAAAATCTGACCGATAAACATTTGCCAGAATATCCAAAGTAAGAAACTTCCTTCTTGACCTTCCCAAAAGCAGGAAATCATGTAATAAACTGGAAGGTCTCTGCTACTGTGCTGCCAGGCGTAATGGTACTCGAATAAATGGGCATAAATGATATAGAACAAAGAACCAATAATTGTGAGTACCGATAAACTGTGCAATTGAAAACTAGCCTTAGCAATCTTAGCCCATGAGCCATCTAAGGGATTGCGCTCTGCAAAAAAATAAGAAAGTGTAGCAAGTATTGATGTTACAAATGAAACAACAACTGCTGCATGACCAAGGTTACCCCAGAATAGGTTTTCACCTACAAATTGAATTGAATCCATGTATTGAAATTGGGTGACGAATTTAGAACTTGTAAACCGTAACCAAAAAGGAAATAAAGTAAAAATACCAGCTAAGCTGTCAAACGAAAGTCATTTCTTTTAGAAACAAGGAAAGTAATCAGGATGGGTTCAAACCGAAACATTTACGATTTAGGTTTTAACCTGATTATCTGTGTATTTGCTAGGGCACTTTAATAGAATTTTACTTGCCTCAAAATTTTGACCTTCCATGCTGCCTACAATTACAATTTGCTCAGACCTATCAAAATCGGGTGGTTCTGGGTTATGGTACACCACTTTACACTCAGCACCTTTTTGGTCTATTAAATAAAAAGTAAAGTAATTGGCATCTTTTTGCGGGTCGTAGTGCTTCTCTTTAGTCTTATTTAGCGTTCCCACTACATGGTATTCCTTACCTGGATTTTCTTTTGCAACCGAAAAGTCTTCATAAGTGCTAGAATCGCCATACATGCTAACAATTGCTGCAATGGCAATGGCAATAATAATTAATCCTATGATGCTAGATTTTTTCATTTTTCAAGTTTTTTAATTTTAAGATCGAGGCTCACTAAATAAGCTGCAATTCCAATAAACAAAATGGCGATTACCCCTATGACTACATAGAATTTTCCTGTACCAGAAGCATCTGGCATATTGCTACTATGTTGTTGAACTTGATTAATTATAAATTTCATACTAATCGTTTAAACGTTTTTTAAAATCAATTTGTTTAATTCTTATCTGTAAATCGGCAATCCAAAACCCAATAAATATCCAACCTAAAACAGCAGGATAAAAAACCATTCTCAACCTACTATCTAAATCATAACTATTAAAACCGGGGTTTCCACCATTTCCGGGATGGAGTGAGGCGGTTAATCTTGGCATAATGTAAATTAATACAATATAAACCGGTAAAACGAAAAGGTTATAAACAGCGCTAATTCTTGCTCTTTTTTCTTCATCTTCTACAGAGCCTCTTAGCACAAAATAAGCAGCATACATGAGCATTCCAATTGCAGCACTATTTAATTTTGGGTCATTGGTCCAATAAACACCCCAGGTATTTCTGGCCCAAATCATCCCAGTTGTTAATCCAATACTGCCATATAATACTCCAATTGCGGCATAAGACGACGCTTTTATATCGTTTTGAAAATTTCCATCTTTTAGCGTTTTAACACTATAAAAACCAGAAGCCATTAATAAGGCTAACATGCCAAACCACATAGGTACATGATAATACAAATTGCGAATACTTTGCTCTAAAATAGGCAATTGTGGAACAGGAAGAGCCAAACCTCCAATTAAAGCAAATAAAACCAGCAAAATTCCGGCAAGTTTCCACAATTGTATTTTCATCATTTAAAACTAGTGCTTAGAACCGCAAAGGTAATTATTTTATCCCATGTGCCAATAGTCTTGAATGGAAGTCTTTCAACTGAATAATTCGCTAAAACAAAAAGGCCGCCTCAAGCAAGCTTGAGGCGGCCTTTTTTGTTTTATCCAATAAATCTATTTTACAACAATAAACTTTCTTTCTGTTACCAATCCTTCGTCTGTAAGAATTCTTACCAAATAAGCTCCATCTGAAAGGTTGCTTGCAGAAACTGACTTCTCAGAGCCATTATTGAGCATTTCACGTTGTTCAAAAACCAACCTTCCTGCGATGTCTCTAATTTCTAAATCATAAATCTTAGCATTTAATCCGCTTACATTTATTTTAAAACTTCCTGTGTTAGGATTTGGATATAAGCTAAAGTTTGGTTCAGTATTAACCTCTTTCAAGCTGCTTAATATCCCACCCATGTCTGGATCTATGTGCCAATTAGTTCCATCTTGTAAGTTTACAAGTTTAAGTACTCCAGTGCAAGGAAGAGGTCTAACTTGAATAAACATACTCATGGTATCTCTACAACCTTCAACCCCAACAGCAACTAAAGTCACCACATAATTTCCAGCAGTTGTGTATTTTTTGTTATAGATAAATGAGTTTGTTGAATCCATTGTTCCATCTCCAAAATACCAATAGTATTTGTTAATCCAACCTGCACCTAAGTAAGCTGAATGATTATAGAAATTATAGCTATTACTATCTACGCATTGAACTTGGAAATCTGTGCTAAATGCAGCACTTGGGCCATTAACAGAAGCATCAATATTTACATTCATTGATTTGGTACTCATACAACCTGTATTATCAACAGAAGTTAATGTAACAATATAGTTGCCCGCTGCAGGGAATCCTTTTCTTGGGTTGGCTTGAACCGAAGAAGTACCATCTCCAAAAGTCCAGAAATAAGTATTTCCACTTCCAGGTGTTAAATTGTTAAACTTAACTGTGTTCTGGCATTTACAATTACATAAACCGTTGATATAAGTAAAATTGGCTTTGTTTAAACTATTTCCATTGTTAACAGTAATGGTTTGAACCAAAGTATCGGCACAACCAGTAAGGTTATAGGCAATTAATCTAACGTTGTAAGTACCATTTGCACTGAAAGTGTGTGATGCAGAAGCACCATAAGAAGTATTTGTTAAAGTTCCGGCATCATCAAAATTCCATTCGTAGCTTGTAGCATGTTTAGAATTACTGCTAACCATGATGGTATTTGAACAAGTATTTGAAAGGAAATCGAAACCCGCCTCTGGCTTTTCTTGAAGCTCAAAACCACCATAAGTTGTATCAGCGCATACGCCATTGTCAGCAATCATTCTCAATTGATAAATGCCAACACCTGGATCAGGAATGGCAACATTTGCGCCATTTGCAACCCAAACATTATTTAGGTACCAATTGAAATTTGTTGCATCTTTTGATGCGCTATCTCTTGCATGCGTAATATTGGTGCAAGGCTCTACCCAATAAGCCAATCTTGCTCTAGGTAATCTAACTCCCAAACCTTGAGGAGCAACAACCGCATAAGTAATAGATTTTAAACACTGAGGAGAATTATAAACTGTAAGGGTTACGTTATAGGTTCCAGCAGCTGCATAACTATGGTATGGCTCATAACTAGAATCTGCAGGAGAACCATCTCCAAAATCCCAGATATAACTTGAACCCCATTCTGATGTATTTTTAAATTGAATGTTATTAGCACAAGCTACATAGTAGAAAAAGTCAGGCTCTGGCAACCTGCCATCCGAAGCAAGCGTACCTATGCTATAGGTGGTGCTGCAACCATTCTGGGTATAGGTAGTAAGTCTGATGTTATATTTACCAGGTGTAGTAAATGTATGAGAGAAGCTATCTAAGTGGTTGCTAGCAAAATTGCCATCACCAAAACTCCAAACATAACTCACATTTGTATCAACAGCATGTTCTAGGGCTGCAACCATTCCACATCCAATTGTCATGATGAAAGTTGGGTCAGCCTCAGGTAAAACTCGAACCATTTGATAAGCTGTATCTCTACAACCATTAGGTGAAATAGCGATTAACCTTACTTGATAACTACCTGCTGTATCATATTGTTTATTGTAAACAAATGTGTTGGTATTATTGGTTGTACCATCTCCAAAATTCCATTGGTAATTAGAAACCCAACCTGGACCGTAGTATAAAGATTGATTGATAAAATTAAACCTATTATTAGTCAAACACTGAACCGAGTCATTGGCAACAAACTTGGCTATTGCACCATACGAGTTTGAACCGATTACAATAGAATGTTCAATTGTGTCGGAACAACCCGTAGCACTAAAGCTTATCAATTGAACTGGATAAGTTCCAGCAACCGGGTAAGCCTTACTAGGATTTGCAAGATTACTTGTACTTCCATCATCAAAAATCCAAAGGTAAGTGTTGGCATTTAAAGAGGTATTGTTGAATAAAACTCGCGTTGCACATGCACTTGTCTGAATTGAGTGTGAAAAACCTGCAGTTGGTGTAATACCAACAGATTGAACTGGAATTGCTCTTACAATGGTATCCTTGCAACCAGCAGCATCGCCAGCAATTAAGGTAACACTATAAGTTCCGTTTGAACTGAAAGTATGGGTAGGATTATTGTTTGTGCTAGTATTGTTTAAGCCAGAAGCCAAATCTCCAAAATTCCAAGTTGTGATCGCTCCATTTACCGATAAATTGGTAAACTTAATGCCACTCGTACAAGGTATAGGATCATAAGCAAATAAGGCAATTGGTTGCGGCATAACAATTATATTTTTTGTTAATGAATCTACACAACCTTCATTGCTACTAACTGTAAGTGTGATTCTATATTCACCTGGACTAAAATCCATAATGATTAAAGTATCTGTAGTTGTACAATACACTCTCCTATTAAATCCGGTTGGTGCAACACCTTCTATTAACCAAGTATAATTATCTGCACCAATGCTATTATTGGTTAATTCGTATGTACCATCACAATTCAATGGATCGGCATCAAATTCTGCCTCTACAACTTGGCTTCCAATGGTAACTAAAACGGTATCTCTGCAACCATTGTTATCAGTTACTACCCCTCTGTAGTTAGAACCATATAAACTATAAATATCTTGTGTAGTTTGCAAATAACCAGGTGCAGAAGAATTTGTCCATTTGTATGTGTATGGCGTTGTTCCGCCTACAACATCAATTTCAATTGAGCCAGATGAAACTGCACTACAAGCTTGATTTATTGCAGTATCTAAAGTAGCAGAAAGAACAGTTGGCTGTGTTATGCTTACGGTATCTAGTAATAAACAGCCATTATTATCTTCAATTTCTAAGAAGTAAGTGCCAGCTGCTAAAGTATTAATATCTTCATTGCTTGAACCAAACAATAAATCTCCAGATTTTGTCCAACTAAAATTATAAGGTGAGGTTCCTCCACTAACTGTTTGTGCTATGGTACCATCTAATAAACCATTACAAGAAACATTAGAAGAAGTGATAACTGTAGAAACAGAATCCAAAGGTTGGGTCAAAACAACCGTTCTACTGGTTGAACATCCTTTATTGTCTAGGATTGTAACCATGTATTCCCCCGGAAGGATATTGTTTAAATCTTGGCTTGTATTTACAATATCAATACCGTTACGCTTCCAAGTATAACCATAAGGAACATTGCCTCCGCTTACCGAGATATTGATACTACCATTTTGACCACCTCTACAGCTAATATTATTGGAATCTGTTAAGGTGCTAGCCAAAACTGCCGGTTGAGTTACCGTTGCGCTGCAAGATCTGGTAATTCCATAGCCATAGTTAACAACAACAGTGTAGGTGCCAATTGGTAAGTTAGTTAAACTAGTAGTAGTAGGTCCAGTATTCCATTGGTAAGTGTAAGGTAGAATACCACTCACACTTACAGAAACATTTCCGTTTGCATTACCAAAACAACTTACATTATTAGTAACTGAACAAATTGGAGTGTTAATAGGATAATAACCAGCATCAATTGTTGGATTGTCTTTATCAATACCACCCGCAGCAACATTAATGGTTACTACTCCAGAATTTCCGCTAGAATCTGCATCATTATTTCCAGCAGTTTGAGGATTTTGACTGCTAATTGGGGTAAGTCTGTAGGTATCATATTTTGTTTCAAACTTTACAAAGTATTTACCATCTGCTAAATCAACGAACTTGTAGTACCCCGGATTTCCTGAGAAATTATTACCAGTAAAGGTTGAGTCCAATAAAACATCATCTCCTCCACCAATTTGGTTATCTGGGCCAGTTCCAAATAAGTAAACCTTAACACCATTCAATCCTTTATTAGCAGCTTCATCCTGAAGGCCGTTTCCATTTTGGTCGATCCAAACATAATCACCAATTGAACCTAAGATTGGAGCACAACTGGTAATCATACCCACTTGATTTGGAGCAGCAGGTAACAATCTACCTGTGGTTCCAGCCATATCTGCTCTGCTCACTTGATAATAAATCGTATTGTTCATTTGAATGTTAGCAGGTGTACCCACAGGAACACGCATTGGCCATTCAAATTCTATGCTGTCCAAGGCTGGTAAATTACTTGGCCTAACAATTTTAATAGCAGTTACACTAGTAATATTTATAGGTGGAGTAAGCGTCCAAACAGGATTGCTACATCCAGGAGGGTTAACCTCTGGAGAAAAATCAGCATAACATGGATTAGCCACTGCGTTGTAATATACTGTTGAATTTGGATCATTTAAAATAACTGGACCAACCAAATTAGCAAACCATTGAGAATTTCTAGAATCACCTATAAAAGGGAAAACATCAATTAAGGTTAAGTCTTTTGCAGCAACATTACCTTGATTTTTTACTGTAACTCTGTAACGTAAAATATCACCTTCCTTCGTAATTGCATTGGTAGGGTAATATACAAAACCAGGGTCACAACCATTTTGTGCTTTATAGGCAATTAGGGCAACTGCAGTTATAACCGATGTGCTTTCATTGTCATTTGTACCTCTTGGAAATATGGCTGGAGCATCAGCAGACATAAACATCTTGTTGTTTATAGAACCCGGTGCTGTACCAGGTGCGATGGCTGCTTTAAAATCAACAGTATATGAAGCGCCATTAGCAGGCACAGTTCCTAAGTTCCAAATTAATATTTGACCATTTACTGTTGGAACAATTGTATTACCTGAAATTACGATTGAAGAAGAACCAGCTATATATGTTAATCTGCTATCTAAAGTATCATATAAAACTACATTTTGTGCGCTCATGTTTCCCCCTAACTGAACACTAAATCTATAATTGATTGTGTCACTAGCCCTAAAACTAGAGCCATTAAGAATTGATTTTGAAGGTGAATTGAAAACGGGTCTTGAAATTAATATTTCACTCGTACCTGAGCAATTTGAAAAGTTTGTTCCAATTCCACCATAGTAATAAGAGCCTTGAGAATTGTTACTGATGGTTGTTCCATCATCTCCTGGATTTGAGGTATTATAAGTAGTTCCTTCTGTAATTGGACTGCCATCCTTAGCATTTGTTGCTGAAGTCCTAACATTTCCGTTATAGGTTAAACTTTGACTTCCACCAATTGGTAACTGACTATAAATCTTAAATTTTACTTCTGTTAAGTATTCTCCCACGCCCAAAATTGAAGTAAATGAAACGTTTTTATCTGCTGTAATGATATGATTTCCCTGAAAAGTCCAGCTTGAATTTAGGTTAGTTTTATAAAACAAATCAACTGTATCTCTACCCGTCCTAGCTAAACCGTCAACTAATTTTCCTATTTTAACTGTTGTAACATCTACACTTTTGTCAATCTGGTAAGTTAAAATTACACTATCCAACTCTGTATTACCCAAGTTAGACCATCCATTAGCAAATTGATTATTACTAGTTCCTGAAATTACGTGTTTATTCAACCAACTAGCAGTGGCAGCAGTAATTCCACCTCCTGTACAAACCAAATCTGGGGTTGGAGACTCAACGCCAAAACAAATAGAACCTGTTTTTTGAGTATAATCTGAGGTTCCTAAAGGAAGGATTGGATAATCGCCACTTAAAGTAGCAGAATTGCACGCCGACCATCCAATCTGATAAGTTGGTTCTTCATATTTAACTGCCACATAAGCATTACCAGAATAATTTGTGTTGAATAATCCAGATGACCAAGTCCAAGTAATTATTCTAGTTAAAGGATCATAGGTTGGGGCGTTTGAACCTGAAAATGAGGTCGCTTCTACAAAAGTAACGCCTGTTGGTAGCGTATCTCTAAGAACAGGATTTTCTAATTGTAATGCACCTGCATTAGGACTGCTATTACCAATTGAAATCTTAAATATTGTTAAATCGTTAATGGCTCCACCTGAATTCTTAATTTTTGAAACAGTAAAGCGAGAAGAAGCTATTGCAATTATATTTAAGGTATCAGAATAAACTGGGCTGCCACCTTCTGCATTTGTGAAAGTTACTTTTGTAAATAAATCTGGTGCATAGCCATCTGGAGTTGTTCCATTTACATATTTCAACTTTAATTCAAGTTGACCAGTAACCCCGGCTGGCAAAGGATGAACATAATTAATGGTTACTTTATTTAAACCTGAATTATAGGTAACCGACGAAATCTGTGTTGGAGCAAACAAAACATTGCTGTTAAAGTTACTTTCATTAAATGGAATTAAATTATCTGGCAAGTTTAATTCTGCAACTACGTTTTGACCCGAAGTGGTATTTGCTGCCGTTGAGTAATTGAATGTGTATGTAATTTGGCTTCCGGTATTAACAGAACTTACACTTGAGCTTGCACTTGTTGTAAAGATGTATTGCGCTTCTAATCCTAAAAAGGAGAAAAGTCCTACAACAAATAGTAACAAATATTTATAAATTGAATTTTTCATTTCGTTCTTGTTTAGATAATTAATTACACTCTTTACGTGTTATATAACTTAAATATCCATTTGGGTCAATCCCAACCAAAACCTTGCAGTTTAGGCTTGGATTCAAAACATAAACCCAAATTCCATTTGAAATTTTCACATCAGGTTCCCCTAAAAGAGTTACTAGCTCTGCAGTTGTAATTTGAAAATCGCCAATAAAATAATCATAACTAGGTTTTGGATCAGCACTTGCTATAAAAGTAGTTAATGAACTTTCAATAGCATTAAATTCTGCTACCCTGTTTTGACCCACCTTTGATTTAAAAGATTGGGATGCTTGTAAATATTGCGGATGAATTTTTCTTTCAGATTCCTGAGCGAAAGCATCATTGGATTGCAATAACACAAAAAATGCTGCCATGCCTAGGTAGAAACCTAGTTTAATTGAGAATAATCGATTGATTTTCTCCTCATTAATCTTGTTCAACATTTGTTTTAATTTAATTATTTTCATAAGTTTTATTATCTAAAATTAGAACCTTCCAACTGCCTCGAAGGCATTTGACATCTGCGGATAGAATCAAAAATCCATCCATTGCAAAAATCTTTAACCAAATAATTGATTTTCAAAGATTTAAACAAACAAGTCAAAGGTGAAAGAAAAGTAGCCAGAACCATTTTGGGAAAAAACACTCCAATCTGACACAAAATCAATTGAATTTGTCTCAAAAAGATTCTTAACCCAAAGGTTAAAACTTTTAATAGTTTAATTAAGTGGAATATCAATTTACCTAAATAAAAATGAGCTCAAAGGTCAATAAAATCAGGCTTTTCTAATGTTGTTTTATACCTAGAGAATTAAAAACAGTACAAATAGGCTTTTTTCCTCTTTTTATGTAAATAATTCTAAAAAAAGGATAGAAAAAGGCATAAAAAAAGCGTATTTGTCACTTAAATATTAAACCAGCAATTAAAATACTTTTGACGCCAATTAAAATAGAAAAAACAATCAAAAAAAAAACCTCCTTAGCAAGAAGCCAAAGAGGTTTTAAAGTCGTAATGAATGATACTATTTTACAGATTTTACGATTTCGGCAAATGTTTCAGGATGATTCATCGCCATATCAGCTAATACTTTTCGGTTCAAACCTAAACCCTTTTTATGAACAAGATTCATAAATTGACTATAACTTAAACCGTGAATACGAGAACCAGCATTAATACGAACTATCCACAAACTGCGAAAATTACGTTTCTTTGATTTACGGTCTCTGTATGCATAACCTAAACCCTTTTCTATAGAGTGTTTGGCAATTGTTAATACATTTTTTCTTTTACCCCAATAACCTTTGGCTAATTTGAGGAGTTTTTTACGGCGAGCTCTACTCGCAACGGAATTGACTGAACGAGGCATATTATTTTTAGTTTTTGAACCTAAGCGTCCGAAATATTCGGAACTTTTTTGCTTTTGTTCGGGTTAACAAATAAAACCAGGAATTTAAGGCCCTCCTAATTTAAGGCCGCTGATTACAGCTTTTGGGTTATTTACCTACACCCAATAGGTTTTTAACTAATCCCATATCGGCATCACTTACTACAACCATTTTGGTTAAGCCGCGTTTTTGCTTGGTGGTTTTCTTAGTTAAAATGTGATTTTTGAATGCCTGCGCACGTTTAATTTTACCACTTGGTGTTAACTTAAAACGCTTTTTCGCAGAGCTGTTTGTTTTTACTTTAGGCATCTTTTTTACTCCTATACTATTATTATTACGACTTTTTCCCTTCTCCTTTTCCTTTCGGACTCATCAATAGAAACATTTTTTTACCTTCCAATCTAGGTAATTGTTCAATTTTTGCAATTTCAGTTAATTTTTGAGCCAATTGCAACAATAGCACTTCTCCCCTTTCTTTATAGACAATAGAACGACCTTTGAAAAACACATAAGCTCTCACTTTATGTCCTTCCTTTAAGAAGTTTTCTGCATGTTTATATTTAAAGTCAAAGTCATGATCGTCTGTATTTGGACCAAAACGAATTTCTTTTACCTCTGATTTGGCTTGATTAGCTTTCTGCTCTTTCTTTTTCTTTTTTTGCTCGTAAAGAAATTTTTTGTAGTCAATAACTCTGCAAACAGGTGGATCAGCATTTGGTGAAATTTCAACTAAATCTAATTCTTGCTCATCGGCAAACTTTAAAGCTTGAGATAAAGTATACACCCCCACCTCAATATTTTCTCCTACCAACCTAACCTGACTAGCTCTGATAAGGTGATTGATTTTATGCTCAGGTTCAAGAGACCTGCGGCCTCTGCTCTGAAATCTGTTTTGTTGCGGTGCTGGACTGTTTCCCGCACCTGGATTCGGATTAGTTGGTGTTGCCAAAGACTTTTATAGTTTTACTGTTAGTTGATTCTCAAAATATTCTAAAAATTCATTCAAAGACATTTTTCCAACATCACCATGCCCATGCTTCCTAACGGAAACACTTTCTTCCTGCATTTCTTGTTCTCCGATGATAAGCATAAAAGGGATTTTTTTAACTTCAGCATCCCTGATTTTCTTGCCTATTTTTTCGTTTCTGTCGTCGAATAAGGCGCGAATATCATTCTTTTTCATTAAACCAACAAGTTTTTGAGCATAAGGAACATACTTATCACTAATTGGTAGGATCGAAACTTGTTTAGGACTTAACCAAGATGGCAGGTTTCCGGCATAATGTTCTAATAAAAACCCAATAAATCTTTCATGCGTGCTTAAAGGTGCTCTATGAATGATTAGTGGTCTTTCTTTTTCATTTTTTTCGTTCGTAAAAAATAAATCAAACCTATCTGCTTGTGCAAAATCTACCTGATTTGTTGCCAAAGTAAATTCACGTCCAATTGCAGAATAGATTTGAATATCAATCTTTGGCCCGTAAAAAGCTGCTTCATCTTCAACTTCAACAAAGTTTACCCCAAGATTTACCAAAACTTTTCTAACCATTTCCTCTGTTTTGGCCCACAACTCAGGAGAATTGATATACTTCTGTCCTAGCTTAGCTGGATCATGCTTAGAAAAACGCATGACATATTTATCAATTCCAAACACACTGAAATACTTAATATATAGGTCGTTAACTTTTTTGAACTCATCTTCAAACTGCGCTTCAGTGCAATAAATATGTGCATCATTCATTTGCAGGCTTCTTACGCGCATTAATCCAAATAACTCACCGCTTTGTTCGTAGCGGTAACAAGTACCATATTCTGCGTAACGAAGTGGAAGATCTCTGTAACTTTTTGGAGTTGCTGCAAAAATTTTGTGATGATGAGGACAATTCATGGCTTTTAAATAGTATTTCTCGCCATCAATTTCCATTGGAGGAAACATGCTATCCTTATAATAGGGTAAATGTCCACTTTTAATATACATGCTTTCGCGCGCAATATGCGGAGATTTTACTCTTGAATAGCCAGCATCCTCTTCTGTTTGTTTAGCAAACTTCTCTAGCAATTCAATTATTGCACCTCCATTTGGCAACCAAAGTGGCAAGCCTGGACCTACATCATCATCAAATGTAAAAATCTCTAATTCTTTACCAAGTTTTCTATGGTCGCGCTTTTTGGCTTCCTCAAGCATTTCCAAGTACTCGTTTAACTCCGATTGCTTTGGAAAACTTATCCCATAAACACGCGTTAACTGCGGATTGGTTTCCTTGCCTCTCCAATACGCTCCAGCAACATTCATGAGTTTCACTGATTTTATGAATCCTGTGTTAGGAATATGTCCTCCCCTGCATAAGTCGGTAAAATTACTATGCGTACAAAAGGTTATTTCGCCATCATTTAGATTCTCAATCAATTCAACTTTGAATGGATTTTCTTTGTTTTGATAAAATGATAATGCCTCAGATTTGGAAACAGCCTTTTTATGGAACTCTGCTTTTTCCCTGGCAAATTCTAACATTTTGTCTTCAATACGCTTAAAGTCTTTTTCAGAAAAAGCCTCGCCTTGAAAGTCAATGTCATAATAAAAACCATTTTCTATTGCAGGTCCAATGGTTAAATTTACTTTAGGATAAAAGTGCTCAATAGCTTGTGCCATTAAATGGGCTGAGGAATGCCAAAAAGCATTTTTACCCTCTTTGCTATCCCAAGTAAACAAAACAAGTGAGCCATCTTCTAGTAATTGGTCATTTAATTCAATGACTTGTCCATTAAACTTTGCAGTTAAAACATTTCTAGCAAGTCCTTCGCTAATAGATTTTGCAATCTCAAAGGCGGTGGTACCCCGTTCATACGAGCGAACGGAACCGTCTGGTAGTGTAATATTCATAATTTTTGTTGAGCTTGCAAAATACAACAAACTACCTATTTGAAAAATATTTTGGCAGGAAAATTGATATTTTCTGAAGCATGAGTGATTTTTTTCTAATTAAACCCCAAAATATTTTGCTAATTATAAGCTCATTTTTGGTACTAAACTCTTGCAAAACAATAGAAGTTGGAGCTTTAGAATACCATAGACCGCAGCTTGGAGTTAATTATAATAATCACAATACAATTTATACATTTTATCCTGATACAATATATAAGGAAACAGCAGCAAATGCTTTAGATACATTTGACCAATTACTTTTTAATAATCTGTTTAATCAACTTGTTAACAAGCAATATGTTGTTGGAAACAATGGGAGCCTTCAAACCATAAATTTGGAACAATGTATTGTTTCCATTGAATTAAAAAATCAATATGCTACTTCACTAATTGCATGCAAAACCTCAGATAAAGAAGATAGTCTATTTTATGCCTATGCAAAAACACCTTACAATAAAAAGCATATAGATAATCAGACAAATAAAATATTGGCCAATGAACTTGGTTCAGCTATGGCTAATAAAATTGACAGCCTTCAATTAAAACTTTTGCTTAAAAAGGACCCGATAAAATACAGTAAGCCAGTAGAAAAAACCGAATTAGGCGGATTTGGCATATTCATATTAACCCTTATGCTTGCTATTGTTTTACTGTAGCAATTTGTTTTATAGCAATCAAATAATATTTTTGAATCTCAACCATTGCTATGCCACAAAAATTACTTTTACTATTTCTCGGCTTGAACCTACTCTTTTCATGTAAAAAGGAGGAAAGCACCCAGAATAATTATAATTTCAGTTATAAACTATCTGGCAAATATTATAGGGATTCAACTGTTAATTCTAATGGATACAAAATGTTAGACCTGAAGAGTGATGGAAACTATTGCTGGATAAGAAGACAAAACAATTTAGATAGCCTTTATTGTTACGGAACATATGAACAAACAAGTGACACTTCTATGCTTTGGAATGGAATTGAATTAATAAGATTTAAAATTACTCCCATAGATTCTATTGTCAATGGCGTAAAACTTGAGATAACAGGCACACCAGCTGTCCCTCCACTTTACGGATTTGCCTCTAGGAAGTAACAATCTATTTCTTTTTTATTAAACATAAATTTATCTTTTTTCTTCCATTATAGTTATTTAATTGGGAATTTATTTTTGATTGAAAAAATAAATTTTGAAGAAATTCCTACTTTATGAATAGCCGAAGGCCCTCGGTTCAATCCGAATAAAAATGAAATAGCTAAGAAATAATTACTTGCTCAGCAACACGAATGCCTTTCTCTGTTTGTTTAACCGTGCAGGCTTGCAACAAAGGATCGTGCTCAAAAAATAAAACCCAATTGTTTTCAACCGCCATATTCAAGATATCATTTTTTTCCTTCATGGTATCTAATGGACGAACATCATATCCCATTACATAGGGTATGGGAATATGCGCCTGTGTAGGGATTACATCGGCCAAATAAATTAATTTTGACCCTTTATATGGAATAATTGGATGCATCATACTTTGGGTATGACCATTTGAAAAAAGCAAATCTATCTCTGGATGAAACTGCTGACCTGGCTGCAATAATTGAAGCTGACCACTTTCTTGAATGGGCAAAATATTCTCTTTTAAAAAACTCGCTTTCTCTCTAGGATTGGGTTGCAAAGCCTCTTGCCAATGCGCCTCAGACACCCAATAAGTTGCATTAGGAAAAGCTGTTTCAAACTTTGTTTTATCTGCATTATGATTAATGCTACCGCCGCAATGGTCAAAGTGCAAATGCGTTAAAACCATGTCTGTAATGTCATTTCTAGTAAATCCCTTTGCTGCCAAGGAAGCATCTAAAGAATGGTTGCCATGTAAAAAATAATATCCAAAAAACTTAGTGTCTTGCTTATTTCCCATGCCGTTATCTATAAGAATTAAGCGGTTTTCGGTTTGAACCAAAAGGCAACGCATGGCCAAACTAATCATGTTGTTGTCGTCTGCAGGATTAAGTTTATGCCAGATGCTTTTAGGCACAACGCCAAACATAGCACCTCCATCTAATTTAAAATGTCCAGTTTCTATAGTGAATAATTCCATAGCGGGAAATTGCAATATTTTTTTTAATTTGTATTACTTTATATCAAAATGAAAATCTATTGCTTTATTTTATTAATCTCTTTTTGTGTTTTCGGTTTGAACCAAACCTTAGCGCAAGAAAATTTCATTGTAGATACTTTGTATTATAACGAAAATAGTTTGCTCTGTTTTAAGGAGGATGCTAAAACCATTCGGGTGCGCAAACATGGAAATACAATTAATGTTAAAGACTATGATTTAACTACTAGCCAATTGCTTTTGGAAGGGGCTTATAAAGATTTACAAGGCACACAAAAAACTGGTATTTTTAAGGCTTACCATAAAAATGGGAAGTTAAAATACCAAGTTAAATACGAAGAAAACAAGGCAGAAGGATTATTTGAGGAATATTATGCTAATGGTCAAAAATGGTTTGAAGGCGAATTTTTTCAAGGCAACAAAAAAGGACTTTGGAAAGAATTTGATTCAACAGGATATTTATATGCGACCGATAATTATGCAAAAGGAATTGAAACTGGTGAGTCGTTAACCTATTATCCTGACGGAAAAATCAAAAGAAGAGAATTCTACCTTGATGGTAAGGTAGATGAAGCGAAATGCTTCACAAAAGAAGGAAAAGACACCACCTATTTCCCAAGGTTTGAGAGGCCAAAGTTTCCAGGAGGGGAAGAAGAATTATACAAATTTTTAGGAGAAACAATTAAGTATCCTCCTTTGGCTAGACAGTTAGAAATTGAAGGAAAAGTTTTACTTCAGTTTGTGGTAAACAAGACTGGCAAATTAGAAGAAATTAAAGTACTAAGTAACCCAAATCAAGAATTAACAGATGAGGCACTTAGGGTTGTAAATAAAATGCCCAACTGGGCGCCAGGAAGATTGGAAGGTGAAATAGTAAGGGTAAGTTTTACCCTACCAATTAGGTTTCAATTAGATTAACATAAAAAAAGACCATGAAAAAACTATTTTTAATGATTTTGTTTGCCTTACCAATTGTTGGTTTCGCACAAAAAGAAAGAGACGAAAACAACAAAGAGATTCTCATTTTTGCAGAGCAAATGCCAGAGTTTCCAGGTGGTGTGCAAGCCTTGTACAAATACCTTGGCAAGAACATTCGTTATCCTTTAGACATGCGCAAGCAAAAGGTGGAAGCCAAAGTAATTGCAACTTTTGTAGTGGATGCCAAAGGGAGAATTAAAAATATTGAAGTGGTTAACAAAGTGCCTCAACAATTTGCAGATGAAACCATTCGTGTTTTGAAACGCATGCCTGTTTGGATTCCTGGGAAGCAAAATGGCAAACTCGTAAATGTTAAGTATACCTTGCCTGTTGATTTTAGATTGAACTAAGTTTAGCTACTTCGTATCCTAAACCAGATTTACTGAACTAAATAAAAATTCCAAAACTAAAACAATCATTTTGTTTGTATTTTGGCCGACCTAAAATCATGAGAATACATTTAATTTCAATAGGTGGCGCGGTAATGCACAACATGGCAATTGCGCTCAAACAAAAAGGACATACCATTACGGGTACTGACGATGAAATATATGAGCCTGCAAAATCTCGCTTGCAAAAACACGGCTTACTTCCCGCAGAAATGGGCTGGCAAACAGATTTAATCACAACAGAATTGGATGCCATTATCTTGGGAATGCATGCTCGCAAAGACAATCCAGAATTGCTAAAGGCCAAGGAGCTCGGACTAAAAATCTACTCTTTTCCAGAGTTTATGTACGAGCAAACCAAAAATAAATTGAGGGTTGTAGTTGGTGGAAGCCATGGAAAAACTACTACTACAGCTATGATTTTGCATGTGCTCAACCATCATCAAGTAGCATTTGATTATTTAGTCGGCTCTCAATTAGAAGGATTTGACACTATGGTAGGTTTCTCAGAAACCTCAAAAATTGCAGTATTCGAAGGTGATGAATACCTAACCTCAGCCTTAGATTTAAGGCCAAAGTTTCATGTATACCAAGCAGATATTGGTATTATTACTGGCATTGCTTGGGACCATATCAATGTGTTTCCAACCTTTGAGAATTATGTTTTGCAGTTTAAAAAGTTTGTAGAAGATATTCCTGCAAGTGGCGCTATCATCTATTGTAATGCAGATTCAGAGGTGAACAAACTCTTGGTTCAAACCGAAACCACTTGTGAAAAAATACCCTATAACACGCCAGGCTTTAAGGTTGAAGATGGGAAATTTGTAATTGAAACACCCGAAGGAAATTCCGTAACACTCAATTTTTTTGGCACCCATAACCTTCAGAATATGATGGCTGCCTTTCATGCATGTATAAAGGTTGGTTTGAACCAAAGCCAATTTTTTGAGGCTATTGCTAGTTTTAAAGGCACTGCAAAACGACTTGAAACTTTGAAGGAAACAAACAGCAGTTTAATTATTAGGGATTTTGCACATGCTCCTTCCAAGTTAAAGGCAACCGTTAACGCAGTTAGAGAACTTTATCCCGAACGTCAATTAATAGCCATTTATGAGTTGCATACCTTTAGTAGTTTAAATAAAGATTTTTTACCTCATTATAAAAACACTTTAGTTCAAGCCGACACAAGAGCAGTTTTATTTAGTAAACATGCTTTAGAAGTTAAGAAAATGCCTATGCTTAGTAAAGAGGAAGTTGCCAATGGCTTTGGCGAAAATGTTCAGGTTTTTACAGATAAAAATGAGTTGCATGATTTTATTAAGCAGCACTATACTGGCAGAGAAAATTTGCTACTCATGAGTAGTGGAACCTTTGATGGTATGTCATTAGACTTTTAACGTTCAAATAAGATATGAAGAATATAATTTTAATAGCGGCATGTTTTTATTTGTTCATAAACGCCTGTAAAAAGGATGAAAATAAAGAACCTCAAAAGAGTAAAACAGAATTTTTGTGCAGTGGCCAATGGTATTTAAAGGTTTTTAACATTAATCCAGGAGTTAAAATTGGCAATACCACCGTTACAGATTTTTATGCAACCCTGCCAGAATGTGAAAAAGATGACTTTCAAAAATTTAGCCCCAATGGAACCGCATTTACCGATGAAGGACCAACAAAGTGTGACCCCTCAAATCCGCAAATAGATGAATTTATTTGGGCATTTGATGCCACAGAATCAAAGCTTGTTTTTGATAAATTACCCTACGATTTAAGTAAGTTAGATGCCAATAACCTTATTTTAACAAAGGTGGTAGATGGTTCAGAAATTTTTGGTGGCATAAGTGGGCAATCCTATAAGGTTACCCTAAATATGACGCATTAAAACTTTAGTTAATTTGCTTACCTGAGCAAGGTTACATTGCCTTTTAAACTGGCAAACTTTCCTTTTCTCCCCCAAGCTTTCGCAATAAAAACATAGACATCACTTTTTGCATCTTGCCCTTCAAATTTACCATCCCAGCCTTGGTTTATATCAGTGGAATGAAACATTAAATTGCCCCATCTATCGAAAATGTCTAGTTCAAATTCTTTTACAAACACTCCTGATACAGTAAAATTCTCATTTAAGTTATCATAGTTCACAGTAAAAGCATTGGGTGCAAACAAACGTGGTTCGGTATCCATGCAATTCAAGTTAGAATAACTCTCCACCCAATTGCTGTCTTTTTGGTAAGCTTTTACATAATAGCAGTAATCATCTTGGTCGAAATTTATGTAATCATGAATGGCTTGCAAACTATCTGTAGGAAAACGTGTGGCAATCAGTTGATCGGCACCAAGACTATCATTTATAAAATACAATTCATACCGCTCAACGCCAGAAGCCCATTCTTGGTAAGGAGCCCAACTCAATACGGGGTTTTCACTTAACTTATCATTTTTCTCAACCTTAAGATTAAGCACAATGTTTTGAGCTAAATTACTTGGTTCGCCCAGACCGCCGCACTCATCTTTCAAACGGATTACATAGGCGTAGGAGAACCTTTGAACATCCACTGCTTTATCTATGTAAAAACTGTCCTTATTGCTAATCCAAAAGACTTTATTGGTTTGAATTGGATCGTTAGAAGTGCGGGTTAATTGGTATTCAAAATTATAATTGTGTTTGCGTTTCCACCACTGCACCAATATTGAATTGTTGTTTCTCACGGTGGCTCTTACTGCACGTGTTTGCGGGGTGTTAGGTTCAAACAAAGGAATGGCTGCGGCAGAATCGCTCCAACTAATTACCTTATCAAACTCACCACGAACCTTATAACGAATCACCTTGTGACAAAACACCTGAGTGTC
Organism: Bacteroidota bacterium; assembly: GCA_027488905.1. Classification (GTDB taxonomy): domain Bacteria; phylum Bacteroidota; class Bacteroidia; order UKL13-3; family UKL13-3; genus B1. The sequence goes on along the minus strand of JAIYAT010000035.1, from coordinate 22,037 downwards.
TATAAAAGTGTTAGTATTTCCTAGGGTTGAACCAATCTTTTCAAATACGCCATTTTGTTCATTCAACTTGAAAATGCTATAGTTCCAAACGCTGTCCCAACCCTGATAAGGTGTCCATTGTAATGCAACTGAATTTACCAGACCCTTTGCTTTAAGTTCTATAGATGTGTGTGTATTGCTTGCCTCAGATATGTTTTTACAAGCATCCACTGCTTTCAATTGATAAGAGTAGGTATACTGTAAGGTGTTCAAGTTATTAAACAATTGAATAGTATCATTTGGATTGTTTACACTGCGCATTTGAGTAGGCGAACCTGAGATATAATTGTACCAAACTTCATAATAATCTAAATCTGGAACCTGAGTAGGCTTAAGGTCAAACTGAACAACTTCATCCGTATTTACAGTAGCTCGGTAGGCCGCAGGTCTAGGTGGTGGAATGGAATCTTTAAATACCAAAATAGCAAATGAGTCTGTCTTAAATCCGCTGCATCCCTTGTTATCAATAGCCAAAAGAGAAACTGGAATATTTCCTACGCGATTGCAGAAATAATCATGTGGCCCTTTTCCAATAATGCTGGTATTGTCAAGCATCCAGGCATATAATACTATGCCAGTATCGGGTTGAACCAAACTTCTTAGCTTAACTTCATTTCCTAAACAATTCACGCGCTTGCTTACTGAAAAATCAACTATTGGATTAGCAAATACCTGTAAAGTATCTTTAGGAGGCATTCCAACTTTGCAGCCAGACGAATCAACCAAAGATAAATTAGGTACATAAATGCCAGCGCGGGTATATGTATATTTTAAATTTGGAAAAGTATCTTTTGTGCCATCTGCCAAATCCCATTCATACTTTGCAACATTTGTTCCTGAAGCAGTAAAGCTCACTTCTAATGGCGCACAACCAACTTTAGGTGTAATACTATAAACAGTTTTAGGACCACCAATAACTACTAAATCTGGAATGGTTTTCTCACCAATGCAGCCTAAGGAATCTGTTAAAGTTAGTTTTACGGAATAAGATCCAGGCAACAAATAAATTCGACTTGGTTCAGGTAAATCTGAAATGCCACCATCTCCAAACTCCCAACGCCACTTGGCAATTGGAGAAGAACCTGGTGTAGAGAAATCCATAAAATAAACTGGAGGACCAGGACAATTGATTATTTTGGGAGTAGCATCAAAATCTGGTTTAGGTGGGCCAGTTAAAACCTTTACAGGAATTTCTATGCTATCAGAACATCCATAAACATCTGTAATTTTAAGTTGAACTGGCAATAAAGTGTCGCCAAATAAAAGTGTGCGTCCAATTTTGGTTTGTTGCGTGTTTCCAAAAATCGTCCACTGAAACTTCAGTGGGGTCAAACCTAAAAGATTATCTGCAGGTGGGGTGAAAATAAATGAATCTAAATTACAAGTTTTAATTTGCTTGGTAACAAATGATGGTGTAGGCTTAGCGATGAATAATTTTCTTGTGGTAAAATGCCTGCAACCAAAATTATCTTCTATAACTAATTTAATGGTATAACCATCATTTTGAATAACTGGTCCCTTAACATAAAGATTCCTTGAATAGATAGAATCATTGTGTGTGTAAACAGTAGAATCACCATTGCCCCAATACCAAATCCTTCGCATGGCTATTCCTTCTAATTTACTAGAATCTTTTACATTAACCAACATAGGCGAGCAACCAAACATGGGTTCAATAATTGGAATAACCGAAGCACCATAAGCTTGAATTGAATCTGTTTTGGTAAGGGTATGTGTGCAACCTTTTTTATCTGTGATGAGCATGGTTACCGAATACTTTCCAGGGTTACCAATTAAGGCATTTACAACATTACCAGTTAACAATTGTGAACCCACAACAAATTGACTTGAGACCACTTCTGAGAAAGGAACACTTGTGTTTGTTATAGTGGCAGAAAATGGCGCACAACCTGTTTTTGGTTCAATCCTAAAAGAAGGCGTAAAATCTTTTGGGACTATGACTATTCTGCTATAACTGGATGTACAACCCAACAATGTATCAATCATAGTGAGTTTTACTGAATAGGTTCCTGCAGAATCAAAAATATGAGTAGGATTTAAGGAGCTGCTATCTTTTTTGCCATTGCCAAATTCCCAAATAAACTTGTTATAGGATGGTAAGCTTCTATTTCTGAAAGTTACAACAGATTTACTGCAACTGTTAAACTGCGCTTCAAAATCAGCCTCTGGTCCAACCACTCTTAATACACTGTCTTTGTGCAAAGTAGTTACACAACCTAAATAATCTACAGCAATAGTCATGTGTTTCCAGCCTGTATCTCTAAAATCTAATATTTTACCATTTTGTTTGCTGAGAGAATCTGTAATTACCCAATTAAAGGAATTAGGAGACACATTAGGATTGGTATTGACTGACATGGTAACGGGTAGCTCATTTCTACAATACAATTTTTTGGGACTAGAAAAATCAACAGTAATTGGTGTTCCCGCCCTAATTGTATCTTTTCCTTTTGCAATACATCCTTCACTATTGGTTGCTGTAACATCAACCACATAAGTTCCAACAGTGGTGTAAATATAACTAGGAGTTGCCCCTGTTGCAGGAACATTACCATTAGATAAAGTCCATTGAAAATTACCTAGTCCAATGTTATTGGTATCCGAAACCGAAAAATCAACTTTTAAAGGAATACAACCTTTGTCGGGCGAACCATTTGGTTTAATGAGAGGTTTTTGCAATTGAATATAATCTTCTCTCACCATGGTGTCTTTGCACCCATTACTGCTAGTTGTAATTAGTGTTATTGTATAGTCTCCAAAGTTATTATATTGGTGAGTTGGATGCCTTGAAGTACTTGTTTGTCCATTACCAAAATTCCAAAGCCAAGAAACAGCATTGGTACTAGAATCTCTGAATTGAACCGTTTCTGGCACCTTGCAATACTTTCGTCGCACTGCATCAAAATTACTTTTCGAACTAGGCAATACTGTAAAAAATGCATTTTTGACTGTAGTAGCGGTGCATGTTCCTATGGATACTGTTAAACTTACAGAATAGGTTCCAGCCTTGAGATCATTTAGTGTTAAATTTTTAAAGTTTCCAACCGAAATCCCATTTAGTTTCCAGTCGTAAACCATTCCTACTGTATCAAAAGTTGTGGTATTGTTAATGATTAACTTACCTGGTTCGCATAAATCTGGTGTACCAGCAATTTGAAAGTCTGGAGTTATTTTAAATACCTTAACAAAGCTTGGTTTAACAACTTCCACTGTGCATTGGGGTGAATTAACTTTAAGTTTGACAGTAAAAATACCTTCTTGATTATAGGTTCCGTTTGTTGAAGCGCCAACACCAGTTCCTCCATTTCCAAAGTCCCATAAATAAGAATAAGTTCCAGATGGATTAACACTCGAAGTAAAGGTTGGTATAAATGGAACAGTACAAGCAAAATTTGAACTGGCTGAAAAGTCTGCTAAGGGGGCTGTAACTGCTTGGATGTAATTATTTTTAATTTGGGTATTACTGCAACCATTCAAATCTGTGGCTTGCAAACTCACCTTATATAAACCTGCCAAAGTATAAGTATTTACAGGATGCCTAAGGGTAGAAATACTTCCATTACCAAAATCCCAAGACCATTTGGTAATAGGGTAAGGAGTTGAATTACTCGAATCTCTAAATTGAACGTTAAAAGGTGTGCAACCTATTCGTTTAACGGCATCAAAATTTACAATTGGCAAGGGGTAAACAGTAATGTAATTGGTTATGGTTTTTGTGTTTGAACCCAATCCGTTTGAAACTGTTAAGGAAACTGTATAGGTTCCTGCAACCACATAATTTGCAGAAGGGTTGGTTAGTGTAGAATTGTTGCTATTGCCAAAGTCCCATAAATAATTGGTTGGATTACCCGTTGAAAGGTTAGTAAATACAACTTGTAAAGGAACGCAACCTGAGAGTTTATTGGCGGAAAAGTTGGCTATTACTTGCGCATGAACGAAAGATACAGCAAAATTGCTAATAAAAAGAAAGGCAAATTTGATGTAAAATAATTGCTTCATGGGGTTAATTCGCAAATTACAGAAATTTCCCTTATCCTAATGATAGTCAAATAATTTTAAAGAATAATTAATATTTGGAATTAGACCCTCGTACTAGATATTATTTGACTAATGCTAACTAGGTGAATTATAATTAGCCGTAAGAATTCAAAAATAGCTGCACTTATCCTTTGTTTACATATAACTTTATTTAATAATATTAGATTGGTTAATAGTGAGCTAAAACAATTTTTAATGAGATTTTTACCTCAAAATTATTATTGTTGTTTTACTAAAAAAACAAACTATCCTTAAACCTTAATTTAAACTCCAATGAAAAAAATCACATTAATTCTTATTGCATTTGCGTTTTTAACTGTATCTGCTTGTAAGAAGGAAGAAAAAAAATCTAAAACGGATTTACTTACCTCTTCAGCTTGGAAACCAAAATCATTCATTTATGATCCTATAGATGATGTGCCTGTAGACGAATTAGAGGATTGTTTAAAAGATGATACTTTTAAATTTAATGCAGGAGGTACAGGTGTAATTAATGTTGGAACCGTAAAGTGCGACCCTGCTGAGCAGCAAACAGAGCAATTTACTTGGGCATTTGCAGCTAGCGAAACACAATTAATCTTGGAGGGAGAAACTTGGAGTATTGTAACTTTGGATGCGAACACACTAGTGTTAAGGATGTCCGACGCTGGAAATACTTCTACTATCACCATGACACGCTAAGGTTTTAGTAATTAAATTGATTAATTGACTTTTTTTTTTATACTTGTGTAAACTTTTAAAAATCATGAAACAACTAACTTTAATCATTGCCGCATTGGCATTTTTAACCATCTCTTCTTGTAAGAAAGATGAAGAAAAAAAATCTAAAACAGATTATTTAACATCTTCGCCATGGAAAATAAAATCCATAGTAGTTAATGGCATAGATGGAACTGCTTTTTTAGAAGCCTGCGAAAAAGATGACACACAAAAATACAATGTTGGTGGCGCAGGGTTGTTTAGTGAAGGTGCCACAAAATGTGATCCAGCGGATCCTCAAACAGAGCCTTTTACTTGGGCATTTGCTGCTAGTGAATCCCAATTGGTTATAGATGGTGAGACTGCCATCATAAATACTTTGGACGCAAATACACTTGCCTTGCAAATATCTGATGGTTCAGATGTAATTGTAGTTACTTATAGTCACTAAGATAATTCATTATAAACAAAAAAAGCCCCGAAATTTCGGGGTTTTTTTGTTTATAAGGTTTTCAAACTCTTTTGCAATGCTTCGATTTTTGCCTCAGCATCTGAAAGCTTCTTGCGCTCTTTATCAACTAAATCTGGTTTGGCATTTGCCACAAATTTCTCATTACTAAGTTTGCTTTCCACCGATTTCATAAACCCTTGTAAGTAATCAATTTCCTTTTCAATTTTTTCTCGCTCTGCTGCCACGTCAATCACTAGGTTCAAAACCACAAACAACTCATCTGTGATACATGGAACCATTACTGCTTTTGTATTGTCTGAAAGATCAAAGCCCAAAAACTCAACATTAGCTAGTTTAGTGATCAATCCTAAATAGGCTTCATATCGTTGCTTTTCCAAAGTCTTAATGCTAAAGTCTAAGGTTTCTTTAGGACTTAAGCCTTTGGCATTTCTTAGGTTTCTAATTTGCGTAATGGCTTCCATGGCATAGGATAAATCCAAGGTCTTGATGGTGGCATCATATTTTGGCATAGGCGCCACACAGATTGAAGCACCCTCGCCCCTTACAGCCAAAGATTGCCAAATTTCTTCTGTAATAAACGGCATAAATGGATGAAGGATGCGCATCAATTCATCAAATATTTCTGCACAAGCTTTGTAGGCGCTTTCATGAATGGCTTCGCCATAAGGCGGTTTAATCATCTCTAGATACCAAGCACAGAAGTCGTCCCAAATAAGCTTATACACACTCATTAATGCCTCGCTTAAGCGATAATCAGTAAACTTATCTTCTAACTCTTTTAGTACTTCGTTGATCCTACCACGCATCCAAGAGGCGCTCATTTCGGCCGACTCAATAACAGCTTTTTCTGTTTCAGCATCAGGTTTTTGATTCCAACCATTTACCAAACGATACGCATTCCAAATTTTATTGGCAAAGTTTCTACCCTGCTCAACCTGACTTTCATCAAACAAAATATCGTTTCCGGCCGGCGAACAAATGAGCATTCCCATGCGTACACCATCTGCCCCAAACTGCGCTATTAAATCAAGTGGGTCTGGTGAATTACCTAAAGACTTGCTCATCTTTCTGCGCTGTTTGTCGCGCACAATACCTGTATAATAAACATTGCTAAATGGTTTTTCTCCACGCCATTCATATCCTGCCATGATCATTCTAGCTACCCAAAAAAACATAATTTCTGGTGCTGTAACCAAATCTTGTGTAGGATAAAAATAGCTGATGTCCTTATTTTTAGGATCTTCAAATCCATCAAAGACAGAGATTGGCCAAAGCCATGAGCTAAACCAAGTGTCGAGTACGTCTTGGTCTTGGTGTAAGCCATGGGCTGTTGGCAGTTGGCCTTTGGCTAATAGAATTTTTTCTGCTTCCTCCTTGGTTTTGGCAACAGCCACTAATTCGCCTTTTTCATTATACCAGGCAGGGATTCTTTGACCCCACCACAATTGCCTGCTGATGCACCAATCTTTGATGTTTTCAATCCAATGTCTATAGGTGTTTTTCATCTTGGCAGGATGAAACTTCACTTCATCGTTCATTACTGAAGTTAGTACTTCTGGATTTTTAGCCATAAAAGCTTTCATATCCACCCACCATTGCAAACTCAAACGCGGTTCAATAACTGCACCTGTGCGCTCACTTGTTCCAACCTGGTTTTTATAATCTTCAATTTTTTCAATATGTCCAGCAGCTTCAAGGTCAATTACAATTTGTTTTCTAACTGCAAATCTATCTTTACCAATGTACCTAGCATCTTGTGCATTTTCATTGATTATACCCTCATCAGTTAGCAAATCAATTACTTCTAATCCATGCTTTTGTCCAATAGCATAATCATTTTGGTCATGCGCAGGTGTTACTTTTAAGCAACCCGTTCCAAATTCAGGATCGATGTATTCATCTGCAATAATTGGAATTTCTCGGTTTATAAAAGGTACCAAGCATTTTTGACCTAAAAGATGTTTAAAACGCTCATCGTTTGGATGAACACAAATGGCCACATCCGCCAAAATAGTTTCTGGTCGCGTAGTGGCAACCGTCATATATTTTCCAGAACCATCCGCCATAAAATAGCGAACATAACAAAGTTTAGATTGTACTTCTTTGTAGATAACCTCTTCATCGCTTAGGGCTGTTTTTCCTTGTGGGTCCCAGTTTACCATGCGTTGGCCACGGTAAATTAGACCTTTGTTATATAAATCGATGAAAACATCAATAACCGCTTCGCTCAATTTGGGCTCCATGGTAAAGCGTGTGCGCTCCCAATCGCAGCTGGCACCTAACTTCTTTAATTGTTCTAGGATGATACCGCCATATTTCTCTTTCCAAGTCCATGCATGCGCAAGAAAATCTTCCCTTGAAAGATCTGATTTCTTAATGCCTTGCTCGCGCAACATTTGAACAACCTTTGCCTCAGTAGCAATAGAAGCATGGTCTGTACCCGGCACCCAACAAGCATTCTTACCTTGCATTCTGGCTCTGCGCACCAATACATCTTGAATGGTATTGTTGAGCATGTGTCCCATGTGCAAAACACCAGTCACATTAGGTGGTGGAATTACAATGGTATAAGGTTCAACTCCTTCTTTAGGCGTTGCATGAAAAAGTTTATGTTTCAACCAATATTGGTTCCATTTGTCCTCAAAATCTAAAGGAGAATATGTTTTAGCGAGTTCTTTCATTGTTCAATTATAATTAAAATTATTAGTCCATGGTCGATAGACGATAGACCATAGCCTTCTTGCTATCGACTATGGACTATGGTCTATGGTCAAAAAAAACAAAAACCCCGACCCATTTTCATGAGCCGGGGCCGTTGTTAAAGTTATTAAATTTTTACCCTCTTTTTTCTTTAACCTTGGCGTTTTTACCTTTGGCTGCACGTAGATAGAATAAACGAGCCCTGCGGACTTTACCGCGGCTGATTAAATCAATTTTATCTATGTTTAAGCTGTATAAAGGGAAGATTCTTTCTACGCCAACACCATTAGAAATTTTACGAACTGTAATGGTTTCGTTTAATCCAGAATTTCTGCGTTGAAGCACAATTCCTTGGTATTGCTGAATACGTTCTTTAGCACCCTCGCGGATTTTATAATGTACGTTGATTGTATCACCAGCATTAAAAGCTGGGAATGTTTTTCCTTGTGTAAATTCTTGCTCGACAAATTTTATGGCGTCCATGTTCGTGTACTTTTTCTAAAATTGGTCTGCGAAAGTAGATTTATTTCACTAAATAACAAAACACTTAAAAAAAATATTCCAAGATTTTCCTAACCTTACTCAATTAATCCTGGTCTTCTCTCTTTTGTCCGCAGGATACTCTGCTCATGACGCCACTCGTCTATCTTAGCTTGATGGCCGCTGAGCAGCACTTCTGGCACCTCCCAACCTTTGTAATTTGCTGGCCTGGTATACACTGGCGGACTAATCAAATCATCCTGAAAGGAATCGCTCAAGGCAGAGGTTTCGTCGTTTAAGGCTCCTGGTATTAACCTAACAATGGCATCAATCATAGCTGCTGCGGCAAGTTCTCCTCCAGTTAACACAAAATCCCCTAGGCTTAACTCGCGCGTAACTAAATGTTCTCGCACCCTTTCGTCCACTCCTTTGTAATGTCCACATAAGAAAGCCAAATTCTTTTTGCCACTCAATTGGTTGGCAATTTTCTGCGTAAAGGGCTCCCCATCCGGACTCATATAAATCACCTCATCATAAACGCGTTTTTCTTTTAAAGCTTCCAAACAGCGGTCGATTGGTTCAACACTCATTACCATGCCTGCTCCCCCACCAAAAGGGTAATCGTCTACATTTTTGTGTTTTGATAAAGAATAATCTCTGATGTTGTGTAAATCAATATTTACAAGTCCTTTGGCCACAGCTCTTTTTAGGATAGATTCTGTAAAAGGACCCTCAAAAATTTGGGGAAATAAAGTTAAAACATCAATTTGCATCGTTGGGCAAATTTAGACTAAAAACAGAATTTGTATGAAAAAGCTTTGTTTCCTTCTTGTGTGTGCGCTCTTATTAAACTATGATGTTTATTCTCAAGACAAAGGTAAACCTGTAAAATACTCTGCCGTTGGCGGGCATGTATATCCTGTTGGAGACAATATGATTGGCGTTAACCATGTTACTTACAGAAAAATAGGTATAGGAATTAGTGCAAGATTAGGAATCAATAATTACCTAATGAATCAAGAAGGCTATAGTAAAATTACCTTAGAAAACGCTAGAAGCAATGGTTGGCTAACTGGTAAATCTAAAAGTGCCTACAGTTTTAGTGTCGGTTTGAACCTAGCCTTGCCCGTAACTAAAAAAATCCCATTTTATTTAGGTGCAGGTATAATTAGGTATAGAGAAGCCTTGGAAATAGCCGCGCCATTCTTTGCTCCAGGAGAAACAGAATTTATAGGAGATCCTGAAAGGCTTCGGTTCAAACCAACCTTTACAGCAGGTGTCTTTGTACCCTTGTTTAGCAGAATAGTTTTGAATGTAGCGTATGATACACGCCCAAACTTAATTTTTGTAGGCTTGGCTATTTCGGACCCATTTAATTATGAGGATTTAGATATGTGGTGAGGGAAAGTTTTATCAATCTGCTATTATAAAACTAATAATTTGTAGTTTCCAAAGCCCTATTTTCGTCAACATATTCATTCAAATAAGTATATGCAATACTGGCTTGTAAAATCAGAACCATTTAAATATAGTTGGGATCAATTTGTCATAGATAAAAAAACCATTTGGGATGGCGTTAGAAACTACCAAGCCAGAAACAACTTGCGCGCCATGAAAAAAGGCGATTTAGTTTTGTGGTATCACAGCAACGAAGGCATGGAAGTAGTGGGTATTGCCAAAGTAGTAAAAGAAGCTTATCAAGACCCCACCACCGAAGACACCAATTGGGTAGTGGTAGAGTTAAAACCTTTTAAAAAACTTAAAAAGTCAGTTACACTGCCGCAAATCAAAGCCCACCCCTTGCTTCAAAACATCGGTTTGGTAAAACAAGGCCGCCTTTCTGTAATGCCTCTGCAAGCGGAGGAGTTTGATATAATTTTGGAAATGGGGAGTTAACAATTTTTCTTTTTATCCCCCATATTTCGCATCTTTGAAGGCAAAGGAGTAATTCCTGCAACATGAATTCAAGAGTAATATTAGAGAAAAAGCAGCTCGACATCACCTTAGACCGATTGGTTTGTGAACTCATAGAACGCCTTGGCGATTTTAAAAATATTGCCGTTATTGGCATGCAGCCACGCGGCATCTACCTTAGCCGACGCATTCGCGAAAAACTTACTGCCGCCCTTGGTAAGCAAACTTTTAATTATGGCGAACTCGATATTTCTTTCTACCGCGATGATTTTAGAAGAAATAGCAGTCCTATTCTACCCCACGAACTCAAAATAGATTTTGACGTTGAAGGTAAACGCATCGTATTAATTGATGATGTGCTTTATACAGGCCGCACCATTCGCGCTGCACTCGAAGCCCTCAACGATTTTGGAAGACCTGCCAAAGTTGAACTTTTGGTTTTGGTTGACCGCAAATATAGCCGCGACCTCCCAATTCACCCAGATTATGTTGGACTGAAAGTAGATACCCGCGCCCACGACAAAGTAATTGTGGATTGGAAAGAAAATAATAAAAAAGACCAAGTAAGTATCATCACCACAGAACCAAAATAAAGCAACGCGCATCATGAAGAAATTCTCACAAAAGCATCTATTGGGCATCAAAGACCTTACACCGGCAGATATCCAATTGGTTTTTGAAACAGCAGATAATTTCAAACAAATCATCAATAGGCCGCTCAAAAAAGTGCCTTCTTTAAGGGATGTTACCATTGCCAATGTGTTTTTTGAAAACTCTACCCGTACCCGAATTTCCTTCGAATTGGCTCAAAAAAGGTTAAGTGCAGATATTGTTAATTTTTCAGCCTCTTCCTCTTCTGTTTCTAAAGGTGAAACCCTCATAGATACTGTAAACAATATCTTGGCCATGAAGGTAGATATGGTGGTTATGCGCCATCCCGCACCTGGGGCTTGCATTTTCTTGGCCAAACATGTAAATGCACAAATCATAAATGCTGGCGATGGCACGCATGAACATCCCACCCAAGCTTTACTAGACGCCTACTCTATCCGCGAAAAACTTGGCAGTGTAAAAGGTAAAAAAGTGGTAATTGTGGGTGATATTACCCATAGTCGCGTTGCCCTTTCTAATATTCTTTGTCTTCAAAAATTAGGCGCAGAGGTAATGGTTTGCGGTCCCACCACGCTTATTCCTAAATTCATCAGCAGTTTAGGTGTTCGGGTTGAACACGACTTAATGAAGGCCCTGCAATGGTGTGATGTGGCCAACATGTTGCGCATACAACTAGAAAGACAAGACATAAAATACTTCCCAAGTCTAAGAGAATACAGCATGCTCTATGGCCTAGACAAAGAAAGACTTGATAGCCTTAATAAAGAAATTGTAATCATGCACCCAGGACCTATCAACCGCGGGGTAGAAATTACCTCAGACGTGGCGGATAGTAAACATAGCATCATCCTCGACCAAGTAGAAAACGGCGTGGCCACCCGCATGGCTATTATGTTCTTACTAGCGGGTCAAAAACCAGAAATTTAAACCTCTTTACTTAGGATTTTTCTTTACAAAAACAGCTACGATTGCACTGGTTACCAAACCTGCCATTGGTGCAAACATAGTTGACTCAAAAATGTAATTGTTCAGGTTAAAGTAAGCCTCTGCTTGCTCACGTGTTTTAATCTGTTGAGACACTGTATAGTTGATGACGTTCTCAAAATAATCTGGCGAAATAATTGTGTTAGAAGCCCATACAGAAAATGGTGTTAAAATCATCACCACCACAGAAACCAATATTCCAGACACTAAGCCTTGCATATAAGTCATGTAACCACCCAACTGTTTGCGCTTTTCTAACAAAGCAAAAACATATAAGGCAATGGATGGAATCATTACAAACATGCTATACTTAGCATGTTCGGAAATATGTTCGTTGTGCAAGCCAAATAGCTTTTCGCCTGCCATCCAAATTAATTGCATGAGGATAAAATAAATACCCCAGCGAATTTCGTGTGCGTACTTTTTCATAAGTTTAGGTTTGAGCCAACTAAGGTAAACACACAAGCTTAAAAAACAAAGTCCGACAGCCTACCAGACTACCGGACTTGTTCAAACAACAAACCACCGTTTATATAAACAACATATGAGTACCAATGCCGGAGCCTTGTTTGTAGAAATCGCCAACGGTTATAACAGCTTCTACTCCCTCATACATATCTTCTTTTTTGTAATGGAACATGTCCATTGCCAATCTGCAAGCCCAAAGTTTAACACCAGATGCCACCAAAATATCTAGGAACTCATGTACATCTGGCATGTCAATCCTTTCCATTTCTTTTTTCATCATTGCAGTTGCCAAAGACTCCATACCAGGTAATCCTCCTAATAATGTTGGCATGTGCATGGCTGGGTTACCCACTGTTGCAATATGCAAATGCTCTAGTTTCTTTGCGTGAATGGCTTCTAGGCCAAAGAAGGTGAAGAAAATCTCAGCCTCAATTCCTTCCATTCTTGCCCCATTTGCCAAAACAAAGGCAGCATATACATTTTCCAAGGTGGCTTTAGAAAGGATAATCATCATCTTTCTAATTTCGCCATTAAATTCTGTTGTCATGATTTTGCTTATTAATGATTAAATACAACTAGCAGGTTTTGGAATTCCAGCAATTTTGGTGGAAACCTTTAAAGGCCCCTGTGGAAACAAAGCATAAAATTCTTTGATATCTACCACCTTGCTTTGTCCAATCTTTCGAATGCTTAAAGCAACTTTTTGCTGGTGTTGGTCTTGTAAAAACTTAATCACTTCCCAATGTCTTGAGGTCATGGTAATGTTTGCCTCTTTGGCAATTTCTTCTCCAACGGTTTGATCCCATTGAGAGAAATCTGTTAAATAGCCTTCTTCGTTCACTTGAATGTTTTTGCCTGCAATTACTTTTTCCATAATCTTAATTTTATTGTTGTTTAATGCGTTTCTTCTGTTTCAAAATGTTTGCCTGCCTCCTGCATTTTTGAGGATACAAATGGTATATGACTTCCTTTGAGTAACATGTTCCAATAAATCCATTTAAAGGCAAGCTTGCCCATATGGTTCATGCGACTTTCTTTAAGCAAGCGCAAAGGGCCAACACCCGGGAAAGGAAATGTTCCTTCAACTGGCTCATGGGTATAGTTAAAATCGATTAGCAAGGCTTTGCCGTGGCCAGTTTCTACAAAGCAATTGGCATGGCCATCAAATTCTTCTTGAAGTGGTTTTCCTTCAATGAAACGATTGATGTTTTCGGTAAGAATTTCTGCCTCAAAATGAGCAACAGAGCCCGCCTTACTAGCTGGAATATTACTTGCATCACCAATCACAAAAATATTGGGATGCGCTATGCTTTGCAATGAACCTTTGTTAGTTGGGATAAAGTTTAATTCATCTCCCAATCCAGATTTTCCAATTACATCATCTCCTTTGTTGGTAGGTACGGTAACCAATAAATCAAAAGGAACCTCTTTGCCACCATAATCAACAATTACTTTCCTTTCATTGTCAACTTGCTCTATGGCAAAATCGGTTTCAACCTTAATGTTTTTTTCTTGCAATAAATGACCTAAAGCGTCAGTGGCTTTGGGCTTAGTAAAAGCACCACTTAAAGGAGTAACATAAGTTATTTCTACTTTATCGCGCATGCCTTTGTTGATGAAATATGAGTCTAATAGGAAAGCAAACTCTAAAGGAGCAACCGGACATTTAATAGGCATTTCTGTAATGTGCACGACCAATTTGCCACCTTCCCAAGTCCTTAATTTATCACGTAAAGCAACACAACCATCAAAAGTGTAAAAATCAAAAACACTCTTTTGCCATTCTTCACCTTGCATGCCCGCAATCTCTTCAGGTGCAATGCGAGAACCAGTGGCTATAATTAAAATATCATAGGCAAAGGATCTTCCATCAGCCATGTTCACCACATTGCGTTCTGGCAAAATTAAATCTATCTTTCCTTTGATTAAATCTACGCCTTTTGGAATAAACTTCTCAATGGGTTTAACAATGTCTTCTGGTTCATAAATATCAAAAGGTACAAACAAATATCCAGGCTGATAGTAATGCTTCTCACGTTCATCAATTATAGTAATGTGCCAATCTTCCTTATGGTTCAACTCATTTTTTAAATGATTGGCCATCATGGTTCCACCTGTTCCAGCTCCTAAAATTATAATGTTTTTCATCAGGGTTTGTTGGATTAATTTTGATTCAACAAAGGTTGGTTCAAACCGAAACCAAAAAAATGAGATGACTCAATTTATCTTGTGATATACATCAGGTATTAAAGTAACTAATGTTACAATGTTGCAACAAAGAATAATATAGCTTCATGGCTTCCTGACCATTCTCACAAAAAAACCTGACCTGTATCATATTGTTACGTTGCGTCTGCAAATAGTTTTGCCACATCAATTATTTTTTTATGCCTTTATATAAACAAGCAGGACAAATACCAAACAAACGTCATGTGGTTTTTAGACAAGCCAATGGCAAGTTATATCACGAGGAGCTCTTTGGCACCGAGGGCTTTGCAGGCTTATCTTCATTGGTTTATCATTTGCATCCACCTACCATTGTTAAAGAATTTGGAGCACCCTATTCGGTAAGACCAGAAATAGCTGTAGAAGACAATTTGCAAGCCAGAAGTTTCATGGGTTATCGGCTTGAACCTAGCGCCGATTATCTCGAAAGCAGGAAAGTATTGTTTGTAAATAACGACATGAGCATTGGTCTTGCAGCGCCTGAGCAAAGCATGGAAGAGTACTTCTATAAAAATGCAGATGCCGATGAAATGATATTTATTCATGAAGGTAGCGGTACCCTCAAAACCATGTATGGCACTTTAGACTTTGCCTATGGTGATTACCTTATTATCCCTAGAGGAATGGTGTATCAAATTAAGTTTGAAACCACTAAAAACAGATTGTTAATTGTAGAATCTAATGGTCCTATCGAAACCCCAGATAGGTATAGAAACAATTACGGACAATACCTAGAACATGCCCCTTTTTGCGAACGTGATATTCGCACCCCGCATAGCCTTGAAACTTTTGATGTAGCTGGAGACTTTTTGATAAAGATTAAAAAACGCGGACTCATTTATCCTTATGTATATGGCACGCATCCCTTTGACGTAGTAGGTTGGGATGGTTATTGCTATCCTTATGCGTTTTCTATCTTTAATTTTGAACCTATCACAGGCAGAATTCACATGCCACCGCCAATTCACCAAACCTTCCAAGGAAAGAACTTTGTAATTTGTTCGTTTGTGCCAAGGATGTATGATTATCATCCGAATGCCATTCCAGCACCCTACCACCATAGCAATATAGACAGCGACGAGTTATTGTACTATGTAGATGGTGATTTTATGAGCCGCAACAATATTCAGAAAGGCCAGATTACCTTACATCCAGGTGGCATTCCGCATGGCCCGCACCCTGGTGCTATAGAACGAAGCATTGGTAAAAAAGAAACCAATGAACTTGCCGTTATGATAGACCCTTTTAACCCAGTGAAAATTACCAAAGAAGCTTTAAAATATGAGCAAGCCGATTATTATCATTCTTGGGTTGAACACAAACCAGAAGAAACCATTGCTTAAAACAAAACCATTCAAATAATAAAACTATGCATACCGATTTAACAGAAGTAAAGAATTATAGTTATTCAGGAGAGAAAATCTTTGAGCAAGCACAAGATTTTCTTCCAATCAATGGTACTGATTATGTAGAACTTTATGTTGGCAATGCCAAGCAAGCTGCCCATTTCTACAAAACTGCTTTTGGGTTTCAAGACCTAGCTTATGCAGGCTTAGAAACAGGCGTTAGAGACCGCACTTCCTATGTGTTACAACAAGGCAAAATAAGACTGGTGCTCACTACACCATTCGATCCAGAAAGTGAAATTGCACAGCACCTGCGCATGCATGGCGATGGCGTGCGTGTGATTGCCCTTTGGGTAAATGATGCCTATGATGCATTTAAGCAAACCACCACAAGAGGAGCAAAACCTTATTTGCAGCCTTGCACTGTGAGCGATGAAAATGGCGAAGTTAGAATGAGTGGCATCCACACCTATGGTGATACAGTTCATGTTTTTATTGAACGCAAAAACTACCAAGGTTTGTTTTTACCGGGATATGTAAAGCTAGAAACAGAATACCATCCTGGTGATACTGGACTTAGGTATATAGACCACATGGTTGGAAATGTAGAATTGGGTGCCATGAATAAATGGTCGGCATTCTATGCAGAAGTAATGGGCTTTGCCAATTTAGTAACTTTTGATGATAAGGATATTTCAACTGAATACACCGCCTTAATGAGTAAAGTAATGACGAATGGCAATGGGTATATTAAGTTTCCTATCAATGAACCAGCTATTGGAAAAAAGAAATCTCAGGTAGAGGAATACTTAGATTTTTATAGAGGTCCGGGTTGCCAGCACATTGCCGTAGCCACCAATGATATTGTGTTTACCATCTCTGAAATGCGCAGGCGCGGTGTTGAATTCTTGTATGTACCAGGTTCTTACTACGATTCAGTAAAAGAAAGGGTTGGCATTATAGAAGAAGATTTGGAAGTATTAAAGAAATGGGGCATCATGGTAGACAGAGATGAAGAAGGTTACTTGCTTCAAATCTTTACCAAACCTGTGGAAGACAGGCCTACCCTATTCTTTGAAATCATTCAACGTAAAGGAGCAAAATCGTTTGGCAAAGGTAATTTTCAGGCCCTGTTTGAGTCGATAGAAGCCGAACAAGCCAGAAGAGGCACTTTATAAATTTAGTTTATTCACTTAAAACAAAGGCTGTCGTCAATATTTGAAGACAGCCTTTTGTATTTGGTTCAAACCAAACCTGATAATTCTACATAAACTCCTGAACCTTTTTAACCATGTTGGCAGAGCCCATGATAACAGGAACACGTTGGTGGATTTCAGTCGGTTCTACATCTAATACGCGCATGGTGCCAGTTGTTGCAATGCCTCCAGCTTGTTCTGCAATAAACGACATTGGAATACACTCAAACAATAATCTCAATTTACCATTAGGAGATTTTGCGGTTGGTGGATAAATAAATACCCCACCTTTTAATAAATTCCTATGGAAATCTGCCACCATAGAGCCAATATACCTAGCACTATAAGGGCGAGAAGTTGCCTTATCTGTTCCTTTAACCCAAGCCAAATAATTATTTAAGCCTTCTGTAAACTCGCCTGCGTTTCCTTCATTTAAAGAATAAACCTTTCCATCGGCAGGGGTTTTAATATCAGGGTGGCTAAGGCAAAATTCGCCAATACTCGGGTCTAATGTAAAACCATTTACACCTTTACCTGTGCTATATACCAGCATGGTAGAAGTTCCATAAACCACATATCCAGCAGCTACTAAGCGATTACCCGCCTGCAAAACATCTTGCAAATTAGCCTCTGTGCCAGGTTCTGAAATTCTGCGATAGATAGAAAAGATGGTTCCAATTGACACATTCACATCAATGTTGCTTGAGCCATCCAATGGATCTATACACACTACATATTTGCCATTTTTACTAAACTTTCCGTTTAATAATACCATGTCGTCATTTTCTTCGCTTGCCATGGCACAAACTTCTCCACCTTTTTCCAAAGCCCAGATAAAGGTTTCGTTGCCAATAATATCTAATTTTTTAACATCTTCACCTTGCACATTCACAGAGCCATGTTCTCCTAAAATTTGGGTCAAACCAGCCTTATTAACTTCTCGGCTAATGATTTTAGAGGCAATCCCAATATCGCGTAAAAGCCTAGATAATTCGCCTTTTGCATATGAGAAATCTTGTTGTTTTTCGATAACAAACTGACCGAGTGTAGTAATTGACATAATGTTTGAGATTTGACAACAAACCTAAAGGGTTTCGTTAATTTAAACAAATGGGATTTGCAGATAATTTACCTTATCAAATTCACCAATCCTCTATAATCATATTGCTTGCCGCGCATGTTGGTTAGGGTAATACGATAGACATAAGCGCCTTGTTGGCAATCTTTGTTTAGGTTTAAATCGCGCCCATTCCAACCCGAATGTTGCTCAAAAGCTTTCTCGTCGCCACTAAATTGATAAACTAAATCTCCTTTTCTATTCAATACCATAATCTCTATGTGTTTAAAATAATTTGCCGATACTTTAAAGGTGGTATTGCATCCCAAAAGGCAATTATCATTTCCTCCCCCACTTCCATCCTCGTTTCTAGGTCTAAAGGCATTGGGTATAAATAAGGTGTAATCTCCAGTTAAACAATAATCCCTCGAAAAGGTATCCCTGCAATTGCCTTCACTTATGGCAATTAATCTTATCTTTTGGCAAATGGTATCTTCTTTTAAAGCAATACTCTGAGGCGATTCCTCACTCGATTGCCTAATTGGACTGATGGTATCCAAGCTTGGCAATATCCATACAAAAGACAATTTACTCCCATCTGCTATAGCACTCTGATTGTTTAAATTGATAAGTGGTTGATGGATGCTGATATTATCTGGATGACTCACAAAATCAGCCACTGGCGCTGGCAATGCATTTACTTGTTGAACTATGGTGTCTCTGCATTTTCCATTGATGGCCAACAAATGAATATAATACTTACCCCATTGGCTAAACTTTAGTACCAAAGTGTCCTGCGCTTCACGCGTTTCATTTAAAGGCATTCCTTGGTAGTTATTGGTATTTAAAAACCAATTATATTTCGTACCAACTGGATTGGTATTTAACACTTTGCTTCTAGTTTCAAA
Source organism: Bacteroidota bacterium (assembly GCA_027488905.1). Classification (GTDB taxonomy): domain Bacteria; phylum Bacteroidota; class Bacteroidia; order UKL13-3; family UKL13-3; genus B1. Next base: position 2,877 of record JAIYAT010000035.1, on the reverse strand, counting down.
CACAATCGCGCGCCTTGGGTCAACACAAGCAAAAGTAGGCGTAACCGCAAACAATGCAGAAGGTTGTATATTAAAAACTTGGCAAGTATCCAATACACTGCAACCAAACGAATCAGTTTTTTGAACCACATACAAGCCTCTTTGTTTTATCTTTAGTATTTGGGTTAGGGAATCTAATTTACTGAGCGCCGAAGGCGCTCTTAACCACCTCCAAGCGCTAATACTTAATAGGCTATTGCCAGCATCTAAGGTATCATAAACCCCCTCACAAATATTTTTAAGTGGAGGTAATTCTTTACTTGGCAATGCTCTTGTAAAAACTGTAAACATTGCAGAATCGCTGTTGCCAGCTGCATCTTGAATCAACACTTTATACTTACCTAAAGTATTGGCAGTGCCCGCTGGAACTACCAAATTTGAATCAAAACTTGCAGCTCTTATTACCTGAGTGCTTTGCAAGTCACCCTCAAAAAATGTATATCGGTAAGCCTGGCCAATAGGCTCTCCTCCGCTGCCACTTGCTTGCAGGTTTAGGGTTGACCCAACGCAAATTTCAGCATTTTTTACATTGACTTTTAAGGGTGGTATGATGTATACCGAATCTTCTATCACGGTTGTTTGATCTGAATTTTGATATCCAGGCACATTGGCATAACTCAGATTTAATCGAACCTTATGCCAACCTATGCTGTGAAAGCGATGTTGGTTCACTGCCATAGAATCATATCTATCAAATACAATTGCCTGAGGCGATTTTTCTATCAAGTAAATGGTTTTACTATGATTGATAAATTGCGCTTGAGTAGTTTGATACGCAAAATTATAAACGTTTCTACTTTGTTTACTAGTGATAATTTGTGCTTGTATCATGGGAAGAGCCGCTGAATCAAGATTAGGAGCTATGAATACCGAATCTTCTATCACCCTTGTTTGATTGGAATTTTGATACCCAGGCATATTTGCATAACTTAGGTTTAAACGAACCTTATGCCAACCTATGCTGTCAAAGAGATGTTGGTTCACTGCCACAGAATCATATCTATCAAATACATTAGACTGAGGCGTTTTTTCTATCAAATAATAGGTTTTACTAGGATTGATAATTTGCGCTTGAGTAGTTTGAAACGAAAAATTATAAACAGTTCTACTCTGCTTACTTATTAGGAGTTGTGCTAGTATTTTTGGTCGAACTACAAAAGCAAAGGCAACTGTTTTTCTGGATTTGATAGGACATGCTCTATCAAAAGCATTTACCACCAAATAATAAGGCATGCTTCTGGCCAAAGAATCTGGCGGCGTCCAGCAAAACTTTACACTATCAAACTTTGGCCCAAGCGTGGATCTGTTGTTATTGTTATACAATTTGGTGAAATTCCCACCAGTTAAATAAATGGGGTTAAGCTCCTCCTTACCTTGGGGGGCTTGGGTAAACCTAAAATCGGTAGTATCCCAAGCAGCGGTTCGATCCCAAGCAGAGAGTATGAGGCAATAGGTCTGCTCGGCTGCCATCGAAAAATTAAAATGTGGCTGTGGAATGTTTAGTGTTCCATCTTCTTTATAAATGCGCACGATGGGTGGGTCATTGGGCGGTTGACAAATCTTGGAGGTAAACTGTGCATCATGCCTGCTTAAGCCCACCAAGGTTATTACTCCATTGATTCGCCGCCATTCCAATACCTCAATCACAAGGTAAGCACTAAAAGCAGATTGTGGCGTAAACCGAATAACCCCATTGCCTAAAGTTTCAAAGAATATTCCTTGGGGAGGCAAAGGTGGAAAAGGCCCCGGAACGGGGCCGCCTGATACTGGGAAAGGAAAAATGCTGTTAAGGGGTGGCACATATGCCGCGTTAGTATTAGGGCCAATCTTTGCTTCACCTAGTCGGTAACTTAAAGAATCACCATCAGGGTCTATGGCTCCTAAACTACCCGAATAAGGTTGCCCAGCGCAGGTAACAAAGTTTAAGTCGTTTGTAAATACTGGTGAACTGTTGCTAGGTTCAACACAAACGTTTACATCGGTATGGTTGTAAAAAGCAATGCCACCTGGGTTCTGCAAATTTGTATTGCTAGTGTCTCTGCCTGCAAAGGGACCTGTAACAAAACTAACCCAACAACAACTGGAGGGTATCGACGATAAATTTACAGTCCCAGTAAAAGTGTATATCTCAACTCCTGGCGTAAAGTTTCCTGCTGTTCTTGAATTGCAATTGTGACAAATAGAACGCTCAGTGGCACACAGTTGAATGACATCTAATGAAACCACATTCGGACCTGCACTCAATAGCACTGTCGAAAAAAGGGTATTACCGCAAGTCTGACTAGACAATTGATGATTAACTCCTGATGGCAATAATCCACCTTCCACCCTAATTGGAATTTTACAAGTATCAAGGTTGTTTGAGCCAACACAAGATGCACAAATTGGTGTGCTATTACAATTTCTAAATAGTTTAGCGCTCAAAAAATAGTTCTTGCCACCCAAGCTTTGGTAAGACAATTCACTTCCAATTAAGTTGTAGGAAAACGCAGGAAAAACAAGAAATACAAATGCTGTTACCAGCCAATACTTCCTATTTCTATTTAGTTTATGAGGTGACATTATTAATGGCTAAAATTAAAAATCCTTGAGGTAGTTTTCTTAAACAAAGTTCAATAATTTTGTTATTGAATCCAACCCAAAAAAATCTTAAAATAACATACGATTTAGACCATAAAAAAAGGGAGCTAAACGCTCCCTTTTTAAGTTTTATCTGATTAACGTCACCGATCCACTGTAGCTGTATTTCTTACCGCTAAAGCTGGTGGCATTGATTTGATAGATGTAAGCATCTTGCTGACAATCTTTGCCATTGTTGAAGTCTCTTCCATTCCATCC